>CACYIK010000026.1 GCA_902774395.1 uncultured Bacteroidota bacterium | reverse complement strand
GTATTGAGCACAGAATCAGATAATACCAAAGATTGTTTTATAAACAAAATAGGAAAAGATATGACAATAAAGGTTTGTGTAGGCAGTTCGTGCCACCTGAAGGGGTCATACGATGTCATCGAGGCATTTAAGGACGTGTTGAAGAAATACGACGTCGAGGATGTCGTGGAGCTGCAAGCCAGCTTCTGTTTGGGTCACTGCGCTAAGGGCGTGACGGTGAGCTGCGAAGGCATGGAGGCCGCCGAAAAGGGGCCGCAAGTGGAGCTGACTTCCGAGGGCTTCATCATGCATGGCGTGAACGCCGGCAATGTCGAGGAACTGTTCGCCAAGGAGGTGTTTCCTAAATTGAGAATTGAAAATTGAGAATTGGTCTATGTCTGAATATTTGGAATTCAAGCCGGTGCAATGCAAGGACTGCTACCGTTGCCTGCGTGAGTGTCCGGTGAAAGCCATCAACATCAAGGATCACCATGCACAGATTATCGAGGAGCATTGTATCCTCTGTGGCCACTGTACCAAGGTGTGTCCGCAGAAGGCCAAGATAGAGCACAGTGAGATTGATGTCGTCCGTGCCCTGCTGAAGGGCGGTGAAAAGGTGGCCGCCACGGTGGCGCCGTCGTTCATCAGCAGCCTTGGGCAAGAGGACTTTACCGTGCTTCGCATCGCGCTGGCCAAGTTGGGCTTCGCCGTTGCCGAAGAGACCGCCGTGGGCGCACAGGCTGTCACCGAAGAGTACAAGCGCGTGCTGGCCACAGGAGAGATGCGTAACTTCATCACCTCGGCCTGTCCCGCTGCCTGCCGTCTCATACAGATGTACTACCCCAAGGCGCTGCCTTATCTGGCCCCCGTCGACTCGCCCATGGTGGCACATGCCAAGATGCTGCGCAAGAGTGACCCTAATTTGAAGATTGTCTTCATCGGTCCCTGCATCGCCAAGAAGCGCGAGGCCGACGAGCATGGCATCGACGCTGTGCTCACCTTCGAGGAATTGTTGCAGCTCTTCGAGGAGAACGGCATCGACTTGGCGACAATCAATCGCCTGTCCATCACCGACGATAACTGCGGAGCCAACCGTGCCAAAGCCTATCCCGCCACACAGGGCATTATACGCTCGTTCGATGCGTTGCCCGAAGGCTACCGTTATATGGCTGTCGACGGTGTCGATCGTCTGGCCGAAGTGCTGGAAAACATCGAGGCGCTCGACCATACCTTCATCGAGATGAATGTCTGCCCCGGTGGCTGTATCAACGGCCCCTGCGCCATCGAGATGGAGGGTGGCGTGATGAAAGCCGAATCCGACATCAACGCCTATGTAGAGCATGAGATGTCCTCCCGCAAGCATACCCCAGCTCCCGATGCCGGCGTGAGCCTGGCCTACGCTCATCCGCGCCTCAGGGCCAAGAGCCGTCCCGCCACCGAGAAGGAGATAGAGGAGGTGATGCACCGCACCGGCAAGTTCACCAAAGCCGACGAACTCGACTGCGGCGCTTGCGGCTACCGCAGCTGCCGTGAGAAAGCCTGGGCCGTCGTCAACGGCTATGCCGACATAGATATCTGTCTGCCCTATATGCGTAAACGTGCCGAGAGTCTGGCAGTTGATATCGTGCACAACTCACCCGAGGGTGTGATGATTGTCGACCCCGACATGAATATCGTCGACATCAACGCTTCTGCCATGAAGATGATGGGTCTGGACGGCACCCCCGAGAGTGTCCATGGACGTCCGGTGGCCGAGAGTTTCCCTCCCATTGAGTTCTACAATGCCTACTCGCAGAAACGCCGCACCGAGAACCCATGTCTGCGCATTGCCGCCACGGGCCGCTATGTGAGCCTCACAGTGAGCCTCCTCAGCGAGCAGAACCTGCTCTTCGGTCTGATGAAGGATATCTCGGAGCAGGTGAGCTACGACAAGAAGCTGGAGAAGGTGCGCACCGACACCCTCGCCACCACAGACGAGCTTATCATGAAGCAGATGCGTGTGGCACAGGAGATTGCCTCGCTGCTGGGAGAGACTACTGCCGAAACCAAGGTGGCACTGTTGAAACTGAAAAAGACCCTCTCCGACGGACAGGGTGACCTCGGTGTCGATGGACGCCCCGTCGATTGGAAAACAGCGAAAGTATGAAACAGCTTTGCGTTGAATATGGATATACCTCGTTGAACCACTATGGCGAAGAGCTTTGTGGCGATAATGTGGAGATGACCTCGGATGGCGAGTGGACCACCCTCGTGCTGGCCGACGGATTGGGTAGTGGTGTGAAAGCCAATATCCTCTCCACTCTCACCAGTAAGATTCTCTGCACTATGGTGGCCGGTGGCGCTGACATGGAGGACTGTGTCTCGACCATCATCCAGACGCTCCCCGTCTGCAAGGAACGTGGAGTGGCCTACAGCACCTTCTCCATCATCCACGTCAACAACGAGGGTAGGGGACACCTCTTTGAGTTCGACAACCCCGAGGCTGTCTGGTACCATCACAGACACACCTGCGACTTTCCTCGCACAGAGATGAATATTTTCGACAAGCGGGTTTTCGTCACCGAGTTGGAACTCGACGAGGGCGATATGGTCTTCGTGATGAGCGACGGCACCATCCATGCAGGCATCGGACAGATGCTCAATTTCGGCTGGCAGCGCAAAGAGATTATGGAGCACCTTGACCACAGCATCGACGCCCACATGTCGGCCCGCGCCGCCGCCTGTCTGCTGGCATCGGCCTGCAACGACCTCTATCTCGACCGTCCCGGCGACGACACCACCGTGGCCGCCATCCGCATGACGCCCCGTTGCGAGGTGCATATCATGGTCGGCCCGCCGGTGGACAAGGAACGCGACGCCGAGTATGTGCAGCAGTTCATGACGGGTGCCGACAAACGCATTGTCTGCGGCGGAACCACCTCGCAGGTGGTGGCCCGTTGTCTCGACCGCAAGCTTAAGACCAGCTTCGATTTCCCCGACAAGGATGTGCCCCCCATTGGGTTCATCGACGGCATCGACCTCGTCACCGAGGGTGTCATCACCCTGCGCCGCCTGCTCACCCTGTCGGAGAAGTATGTATCGGTCAAGGATCTATCGCCCAAGACGTATGCCAAGAAAGACGGTGGCTCGTTGTTGGCCAACATCATCTTCGAGGAGGCCACACACGTCGTCTTTTTCGTCGGACAGAATGTCAACGCCGCCCACCAAGGGCTTGATATTGATATCACAATGAAGCTTAAGCTCGTCGAGCATCTGGCTGAAAACCTCCGCAAGATGGGCAAACAGGTAACCGTAAATTATGATTAATTATGGAGCAAAAACTTTTCGATACCAACGTACAATGGATTAAGTACAAAGTCCTCAAGGAGGTTATCCGCCGTGCTTACGAGGGCGGTCTCGACGATGCCTACCTCGACATACCCAAGATCATCAGTCCGGGTCCCAAGTCGGAGCTTAACTGTTGCATCTACAAGGAGCGCGCTATCGTGCAGGAGCGCATCCACATGGCCATGGGTGGCGACAAGTCGAATCCCAACCCTGTGCAGGTGATGGAGACAGCCTGCGACGAGTGTCCCGCCGCCGGTATGCTGGTCACCGAGGCTTGCCGCGGCTGTATGATGCACTCTTGCAAGGAGGTCTGCCCCAAGGGCGCCATCACCATCGTCAACCACCGCTGCCATATCGACAAGGAGAAATGCATCGAATGCGGTAAATGCGCCGCCGCCTGTCCCTACAGTGCCATCATCGCGCAGAAACGTCCCTGCATCAAGAGCTGCAAACCCAAGGCCCTCTCCATCCGTCCGGAGGACGACAAGGCCGTCATCGACAACGACAAGTGCATCTCTTGCGGCGCCTGTGTCGTCAGCTGCCCCTTCGGTGCCATCACCGACCGCTCTCTGGTGCTTGACATCATCGACATACTGAAAGGTTCGGAGAACAACACTAAATACCGCGTCTATGCCGTCATTGCTCCCGCCATCGTCGGCCAGTGCCGCTTCGGACGCATCGAACAGGTGGTCACCGCCATTAAACGTCTCGGTTTCCATCAGGTGGTCGAAGCCGCCCTGGGTGCCGACATCACCCTCTACACCGAAGCCCGCGAGTTCCAGCACAAGAAAGATTGCTTGAATGTGTCAATGCCTGATTGCTTGAGTGCTGACGCGACAAATACTCAAGCAATCAAACAATCAAGCAATCAAGCATTCATGACAACGTCATGCTGCCCCGCCTTCGTGCGCTTTATCGAGACCAACTTCCCCGAATTCAAGGATGCTATCTCTACCTCGCCCTCGCCCATGATTACTACCGCCCGTCTCATCAAGCGCAGCGACCCCACCGCCAAGGTGGTCTTCATCGGCCCCTGCGCCGCCAAGAAGTTCGAGTATACCCTCGAGAAGACTGGTGGAATGATCGACAGCGTCATGAGCTTTGAAGAGCTCCAGGCCTTCCTCGACGCCCGCGGCATCGACACCACACAGTGCGAAGACACCATCCTCGACAATGCCTCGTTCTACGGCCGCATCTTCGCCAAGAGCGGCGGCATCGCCCAAGGCGTTGCCCACGTGGCCGAAAAACTCGGCATTGACGGAGTGAAACCCGTGGTGATGAACGGCATCGACCAGTGCCGCCAGCACCTCGCCCTCCTCCGCGCCAAGAAGGAAACCGCCAACTTCTTCGAAGGTATGGCTTGCGACGGCGGCTGCGTCGGCGGTCCGCTGAGCATCACGCGCTCTCCCAAGAACGTCTTCGACGTCGACCAGTACGGTAACTCCGCCAAGGAGAAGGATATCGACGGCTCCGTCCGCCTCTACCAGATGACCCTCGACGAATAATTCTTTTAGTTTAATATATTAATGGTAAACCATATCGTATTTTATGTGGTATGGTTTTTTTTTATGTTTTAACAAAAAATATCGATAAAAAAAGTGTGAATTAAAGAAAAAGTTGTATATTTGCATCGTCACAAAGAAAGAGTGATATACTATTAGTAACAGAGAATCAACGCTTAAGGATTAATATTTATATTTAAAAATGACTAAAAAACAGAATTTCCGCACAGAGAGCGACCTTCTGGGTCAGAAACAGGTTCCCGAAGAGGCTTTATATGGCGTGCAGACAGCGCGTGCCATAGAGAACTTCCACATCAGTGGTAACCTGCTGTGCAGCTACCCCAACTTCATCCGTGGTATGGCTATCACCAAGAAGGCTGCCGCCATGGCCAATGTTGAGGTAGAGATGATTACCAAGGAGCAGGGCGAGGCCATCATGTGGGCCTGCGACCAGTTGATCGAGGGCAAGTACCACGACCAGTTCCCCATCGACATGATTCAGGGCGGTGCCGGCACCTCGACTAACATGGCTGCCAACGAGGTCATCGCCAACCTGGCACTCGAGCGTATGGGTCACCAGCGCGGCGAGTACCAGTACTGTTCGCCCAACGACGTGGTGAATGCTTCGCAGAGCACCAATGACGCCTATCCCTGCGCCATCCACATGGCTCTGGCTCTCGAGCACCTCGAGTTCATGCCGCACCTGGAGCAGATCATTGCCGCTCTGGATTCCAAGAGCAAGGAGTTTGCCCACGTCATCAAGATGGGTCGTACCCAGCTGCAGGATGCAGTGCCCATGACCCTCGGTCAGACCTTCGGCGCCTTCGCCGACTCGCTGCGTGGCGAATACAAGAACCTGCGCACCACGGCCGACGAGTTCCTCCCCGGCTACAGCGAGGCCTGCATCAAGGCTCTGAGAAAGATCACCGGCTGGAACATCTCGCTGGCTGACAACCTCATCGAGGCCACCAGCGCCACCACCTGCATGATTGCCTACAGCGCCGCCATGAAGCGCCTGGCCATCAAGACCAACAAGATGTGCAACGACCTGCGCCTCCTCTCCAGCGGTCCCCGCTGCGGTCTCAACGAGATCCACCTGCCCGAGCGCCAGCCCGGTTCGAGCATCATGCCCGGCAAGGTGAACCCCGTCATCCCCGAGGTGATGAACCAGGTGTGCTACCGCGTCATCGGCAACGACATGACCATCTCGCTGGCCAGCGACAACGGCCAGCTGGAGCTCAACGTCATGGAGCCCGTCATCGCCTACACGCTCTTCGAGAGCATCCACCTGTTGGAGAACGGCTATGACACCCTGAGAAACCTCTGCATCGACGGCATCGTCGCCAACGAGGAGCGCTGCCGCCAGCTGGTGGAGCACTCCATCGGCATCGTCACCATGCTCAACCC
>CACYIK010000025.1 GCA_902774395.1 uncultured Bacteroidota bacterium | reverse complement strand
GCTTGGGATATGGAAGACCTGCGTCCGCTGGTGGACCAGAAGGCCCTGAAGGCTTTCCGCGAGAACGCCCTCAACCCCGAGCACAACGTGACCCGCGGTACCGCCCAGAACAGCGACGTCTACTTCCAGACCCGCGAGCTGCAGAACAAGTACTATGACGCTCTGCCCGACATCGTGGCCGAGTATATGGCTGAGATCAGCAAGCTGACCGGCCGCCAGTACGCCCCCTTCACCTACTACGGTGCCAAGGATGCCGAGAACATCATCGTGGCTATGGGTTCGGTGACCGAGACCATCAAGACCGTCGTGGACTACCTCAACGCCCAGGGCAAGAAGACTGGCTGCGTGACCGTCCACCTCTATCGCCCCTTCAGCGTGAAGTACCTGATGCAGGCCATGCCCAAGAGCCTGATGGAGCACGTGAAGACCATCACCGTCCTCGACCGCACCAAGGAGCCCGGCGCCAACGGCGACCCACTGTATCTCGACATCGTCGAGGCTTTCAAGGACTGCCCCTACAAGCCCACCATCCTCGGTGGCCGCTACGGTCTCTCCAGCAAGGACACCACTCCCGCACAGATCATCAGCGTCTTCAATAACGCCGAGGGCGAGAAGAAGAACCAGTTCACCATCGGCATCGTCGACGACGTGACCTTCCGCTCGCTGCCCATCCTGCCCGAAATCTCCATCCTGCCCAAGGGCACCTTCGAGGCCCGCTTCTACGGCCTCGGTGCTGACGGTACCGTGGGTGCCAACAAGAACAGCATCAAGATTATCGGCGACAACACCAACAAATACAGCCAGGCCTACTTCGACTACGACTCGAAGAAATCGGGCGGCTACACCTGCTCGCACCTGCGCTTCGGCGACAACCCCCTGCCCGCTCCCTATCTGGTCGGCACGCCCGACTTCGTGGCCGTCCACGTGCCCAGCTACCTGCGCAAATACGACTGCCTGCGCGGCCTGAAGGACAACGGCACCTTCCTCTACAACAGCCCCTGGACCGTCGAGGAGACCAAGGCCCAGCTGCCCGACTTCGTGAAGAAGTATCTGGCGCTGCACCACATCACGATGTACATCATCGACGCCACCAAGATTGCCGCTGAAATCGGCCTCGGCAACCGCACCAACACCATCCTCCAGAGCGCCTTCTTCAAGATCAGCGAGGTGATACCTTACGACCTCGCCGTCGAGCAGATGAAGAAATTCATCGTCAAGAGCTACGGCCGCAAGGGTGAGGACGTGGTCAACAAGAACTACGCAGCCGTCGACCGCGGTGGTGAGATCACCAAGATCGACATCCCCGCCGAGTGGGCCAACCTGCCTTGCAGCACCGACTTCGCCGTCGAGAAGCACGAGGGCGACCCCGAGTTCATCGCCAAGGTGATGCGCCCGATGGTGGCTCAGACCGGCAACGACCTGCCCGTGTCGGCATTCGTCGGCTACGAGGACGGCACCTTCCCCGCCGGCACCACCGCCTACGAGAAGCGCGGCGTGGCCACCGTCATCCCCGAGTGGAACCCCGCCAACTGCATCCAGTGCAACCAGTGCTCGCTGGTCTGCCCCCACGCCGCCATCCGTCCCTGCGTGATGACCGACGAGGAGATGAAGAAGGCCCCCGAGTCGATGAAGGCCATCGATATGAAGATGCCCAAGGAGCTCGCCGGTATGCACTTCCGCATGCAGGTCAGCGCTATGGACTGCACCGGCTGCGGCAACTGCGCCGACGTATGCCCCGCCAAGGAGAAAGCCCTCGTGATGAAACCCTTCGAGAGCCAGCTCCACGAGGCCGCCAACTGGGACTACGCCCAGAAGTGCGTCACCTACAAGGACAACCTCATCGACAAGAAGGCCAACGTCAAGAACAGCCAGTTCGCACAGCCTCTGTTCGAGTTCAGCGGCGCCTGCGCCGGCTGCGGCGAGACCCCGTACCTCAAGTGCATCACCCAGCTCTTCGGCGAGCAGATGATGGTGGCCAACGCCACGGGCTGCTCCTCCATCTACGGCGGCTCGGCTCCTGCCACACCTTACTGCCGCAACTACCGCAGCGGCTTCGGTCCCGCTTGGGCAAACTCGCTGTTTGAGGACAACGCTGAGTTCGGTCTCGGTATGGCGACCGCGTGGAGCGCATCATGAAGGAAGGCCTCGCCTGCGACTGCTGCAGCGCCGAAATCAAGGCCCTCTTCACCGAGTGGATCGAGAACCGCGAGAATACCCTCAAGACCAAGGAAATCGCCGACAAGCTTATCCCGCTGATGGAGAAGTGTGGCTGCGACATCTGCAAGCAGCTCCTCGAACTCCGTCACAGCCTCGTCAAGAAGAGCCAGTGGATCTTCGGCGGTGACGGTTGGGGCTATGACATCGGATTCGGCGGTCTCGACCACGTCCTGGCCAGCGGCGAGGATGTGAACGTCGTCGTCGTGGACACCGAGGTGTACTCCAACACCGGCGGACAGAGCTCCAAGGCCACTCCCGCGGGTGCCGTCGCCAAGTTCGCCACCAGCGGCAAGAAGATTCGCAAGAAAGACCTCGGCATGATTGCCAAGAGCTACGGCTACGTCTATGTCGCCCAGGTGGCTATGGGAGCCAGCCAGGCCCAGTACTTCAACGTCATCAAGGAGGCCGAGGCCTACCACGGCCCGTCGCTCATCATCTGCTACGCGCCCTGCATCAACCACGGCATCAAGATCGGTATGGGTCGCACGCAGAACGAGGAGAAGAAAGCCGTCGAGTGCGGCTACTGGCACCTCTGGCACTTCAACCCCGCCGAGGAAGACGCTGGCAAGAACGGCTTCCACCTCGACTCCAAGGAGCCCGACTGGAGCAAGTTCCGCGACTTCATCATGGGCGAGGTGCGCTACAACTCGCTGATGAAGACCTTCCCCCAGGAGGCCGAAGAACTCTTCGTCGCCACCGAGCGCAATGCCAAGCTGCGCTACGAAGGCTACAAGAAACTCTCGGAGATGTAGTATTGACACGCGGGTGCAAATTGCTTCCATTCGGTAGCAACCCGTTACAGCCCCGTATCATCAACAGCAAAGGGTGTCCCCATCGGGCACCCTTTCTTTTTGCCATTCAAGATAACGCCATTTTTCTTTTCAATAGGAATTATTGTTTTTATTATTATAACGCCATTTTTTCTTGTTCTGTGTGTTGCCATATCTTGGCAATAAGATTATGCCCATTCACCCCATCCCGCCCATTCGCCCCATTTTCAATTCGAATACCCTCCCTTCTTTCTCCCTTCTACGTCCCTTCTATGTGCCTTCTTTGAAACGCCCCTAACACCCACAAAACCAGCCATTTGTCTATTTTACACCAAAACACCTGAAAATCAATCAAATAACCCATTCCGCCCAAATCGCCCATTCATCCTATAAAAGCCACCGTGCCCGGGGCGTCAGCCCCGTTTCTCCCCTTCGTCCATTGCCCGGGCATTTAATGCCCGCCATCCCCGCAGCTTCGTCCCGTTCCCAGCCGCTTGTCTCCGCCCCAACGGGTTGTCCCGTGTCAGGGGCTTCAGCCCCGCTCCCGTTCCAGTGTGTGTCGCGATTCAGTCGCGACAAATTTCATCCATTCCCATTGCTCCGAATGTCGCCATGTAACAGCGACCCCTGTTTCTCTTTTCCGTCTGGCCTGGGAGCCTCGATCCAAAAGGTATTGTCAAATTGCTGGTTTGAATCATATAAGATAATGGAGAAGTTTCTGATTAACATTTTTTTTCGGGCATTAGAGGAAAATAATCTTGCGTTCGAAAATCTATTCGTATTTTTGCAGCTGAAAATTTCAGATGTCATCTTATGAAGAGAATACTCATTATCACCATATTACTATTAGGATGCCTCGCGCCGCTGGCAGCACAGACCGCATATATAGAATAGCAATGAAACGGATTCTTATTGCCGACGACGAGGCTTCTATCCGCGACTTCGTGTGTCGTGGACTTGCCGACTGCGGATATGACACCCTCCAAGTCTCCGACGGCGACGAGGCCTGGCAGCAGCTGCAAGACGGCACAATCGACCTCGCCATCCTCGACATCCGTATGCCTGGCCTTTCGGGAGTCGACCTCTGTCGCCGCCTTCGGCAAGAGTATGGATATGACTTGCCCATCATCATGCTGACCGCACTGGGTACCACCGACGACATTGTGATGGGTCTCCGCGCCGGTGCCGACGACTACATGGTAAAGCCGTTCAAATTCACCGAGCTACTGGCGCGTATCGAAGCACAGTTGCGGCGGAGCGATTTACACCCCACAGCATCCTCACGCACATACGGCGACCTGCATCTCGACCCCGTTTCCCATCGCGCCACGCGCGACGGAAAGCACATTTACCTCAGCATCAAAGAATATCGCCTGTTGGACTACCTGATGTTGCACCACGGCGAGGTGCTTTCGCGTGGCGACCTGCTGCGCGACGTATGGGACCGCGATTTCGACACATCGACTAACGTCGTGGATGTCTATGTCCGCTATCTCCGCAGCAAGATTGACGACCCATTCGACCGGAAACTCATTCACACCATTGTCGGGCAAGGCTACAAATTCGGTGACAGATGAAACCCGGACACAAAATATCACTCACCTACAGCACCATTACCATCCTGCTGGTTCTTGTGTCGAGCGCAGTGTTCTATTTTGGCACGCGGCATTACATCTCCTCGCTGTATTACAACTACCTGGAGGAGAAGGCCCGTGTACTGGCCATGAAGCGTTATGGGCAAGATGACCTCGATCCCGTGAAGTATAGCAACGCCGTGCAGCGCAGCCAACATGCCATCCCTACCTCGCAGGAACTGTTCGTCCCCAAAGACAGCATTGGCATTGCACTCGCAGCCTTGCTCGACAGCACGCAGATTGCCGCGTTGCAGCGTGGCGAGGTCGTCCACTTCGACCACGAGGGTGAGGTGGGCACAGCCATGCTCTACTACGACAACAGTGGCACCTTCGCCAGCGTGGTGCTGAGCCGAAACCCTTACGGCGACGAGATCGCCCACACCATGCGTCTGCTGCTGGTGGTGTTCATCCTCAGTGCCTCGCTGCTGCTATGGCTCGTCAGCCGCCTGTGGGCCTCGCGCATGGTCAACCGCATCGACCAGAATTATCAGACCGAGAAAATGTTTGTCAACAATGCGCAACACGAAATCAACAACCCACTGGCCGTCATCAGTGGCGAGTGCGACGTGACCCTGTTGCGCGACCGCAGTCCCGAAGAATACCGCTCGGCACTGATGCGCATCGCAAAACAGGCCGACCGCATCAACGGTATCATCACACAGCTGCTGGCAATCGACGATGCACGCAACCGTCCGCAGAAAGCAGAGAGCATCGACCTTTCGGAATGGTTCTTCCAGAACGAGTTGCCTCCCCACAAGCTTTATATCCACGGCTCCTTCCGCGTGAAGATGGACCCCGATGCGCTGTATATCGCCATAAGCAACCTTATCGGCAACGCCGTCAAATACGGCGACGGCAGCCCCGTGGTGATCCATGCCGAATATCCCACCGTCTCCGTCACCAACCACGGCAGCCCCATCCCCGCCGAGGAGCTGGAACACATCTTCGACCCCTTCTACCGTGCCGCCAACGCCGACGGCATCCCCGGCCACGGCATCGGCCTCGCCTTGGCCCACACCCTGCTCCAGCGCAACGGTGCCCAGCTCACCGTCACCTCATCCTCAGAGAACACCATCTTCACCATCCGCTTTTCAAAATAGCAGGTCTCCCTTCCTTACAGTTTTCTAATCCTATCTGTGAGGTTTCTAATGTGCTGACAAACGGATAGTTGGTATCTTTGCAGCATGATTTTGGAAAATGCAATTCTGACTATTTTTCTGGCTTTCAGCGGTGTGGGTGGGGCGGGCGGCGGCGCCGACAGCGTCCGAACGGAGAAAATCGACACGCTCACGGTCCTTCAGGCCGAACAGCTCCTTGCCGAGCGCAATGCCGAGCTCCGTCTGGCACGCCTCGCCTGCACCGAGGCTGAAGCCAACGCCCGGCAGGCACGACGCTGGGAGAACCCCGAGGTGAGCGGTATCTACAATCTCTATAACCCCCTGAACAGCCGCTGGCTCGACCCCGGCAGCGAGGGCGAGGTGGACATCAGCGTCAGCCAGCCGTTGCCCATCGGTCGCAGCCACCGCATTGGCCGCTCCGATGCCGAACTACGGGCCTCGCAGGCCGACTACGACTGGACGGTTTTCAGCCTCTCTATGCAGATGAAACGGCAACTGTGCGAGCTGTGGGCAGCGCAGCGCAGGGCGGCATTGATAGAGGGCGAACTCGAGAGCGTGGAGCGCATCCTCGATGCCTACCGCCGCAATCCACAGGCGGTGTCGCTGGTGGAGGTGCGACGGCTGGAAACCCTGCGCCTGGGTCTGCTCTCGGAACAGTTGGAACGCCAGGCTACGGTGGCCGAGTGCAAAACGGCATTGGCCGTAATGCTGGGACTGGAAGAGACGGAGTTCGGCATCGGGGAGCTTGACCTGAACGATGAGTCGGCACCCTCTGACAGCATTTTGGAACAGTCGGCGCTGCTGCGCTACCACGCATCGCTCTGCGAAGCCGCCGATGCCGAAATTCGGCTACAGAAAGCGTTGGCATGGCCACGGGTGAGCGTGGGCGTGGAGTACGACAAGAACGGCAACATAGGCCACAACTTCTGGGCCGTGGGGGCAAGCGTCACCCTGCCCCTCTTCGACCGCAACCGCGGCGCTATCCGCAGCGCCGAGGTGGAGCGCGACCGGCGGCAGACGATGCACGCCGTGGCCGAGCGCGAACTGCGGCAGCAGCTGGCCCTCGCAGCAGGGCGCATGGCACAATACCGCCGTCTGGTGGCGGAATCCGATAGCCTCGCGGAGTGGGACATCGAGGGTGTGGAACGGCAATACCTTGCACACAACATCTCGCTGCTCGAACTGATAGACATCTACACCGCCTGGCGCGAGGCGCAGGAGATGATGGTGGCCTCGCGCGGAACCCTCCTCACGGCAGCCATCGACTACAACCTCGCCGCTGGAACCGAGGTGTATAGAATAGTTGACAGACAATAAAAAAACGAAAACGATGACGAAAACGATAACGACAACTGCACTTTCACTGGCCGTAGCCTTTTTGTTCGTTGCCTGCAATGGCGGGCAGGATGCCGAGAATGCGGCACCGTCCGCTGTCGAAGCGGTATCGCCCTCTGCCAAACAGTCAGGAGCACCCGCTTCCGGCACCACCCTCACGCTTACGGGCACCATCGTCGCCGACCCCTCGCACACCGAGCGCATTGTCGCGCCCGTCGACGGCAGGGTGGAAGGACTTGCCGTGGAGGTGGGCGACGATGTGAACGCGGGAACGCTGATAGCACGGCTGGTGGGACGCGAAGCCGCCGAGCGCAATATCCAGCGGCGGCAGGTCGAATCGGAGTACTACCTTGCCGACAGGGAGATGAAGCTGAAATCGTCGCTCTACAACGACGGCCTGGTGTCGGAGCGCGAGCTGACCGAGGCGATGGAACGCCGCGAAATAGCCTTGACGGCCCTCACACAGCAAGCTGCCGTGGCCACGGGCGACATCAAGACCTCGCGGAGTGGCACAGTGTTGCGGCGAGCCGTCACAGGCGGGCAGTATGTCCAGGCCGGCGACTTGATGCTCGAGGTAGCCGACATCAGCAAGGTATGGGTGATGGGCGACGTCTACGAGAGCGACATCAGCCGTGTGCGCGAAGGCGACACCGTCAGCGTCACCACCCTTGCTCATCCCGACGAGACCTGGCGCGGCACCGTCGACAAGGTCTATTCCGCTCTCGACCCCGACAGCAAAACCATGAAAGTCCGCATCGTCCTCCGAAATTCCGACCGCCACCTCCTTCCCGGCATGTTCACTACAATAACCGTTGAGCCATGAGCCTTATCGACCGCATTATCAGCACTTCGTTGCGCCAGCGGACGCTGGTGTTGATGCTCACGGCGGTGGCTGTGGTGGCTGGCGTGGTGTGCTTCCGGCAGACGCCTGTCGACGCTTTCCCCGACGTGACGCAAACTAAGGTGACCATCATCACGCAATGGCCCGGCCGCTCGGCCGAAGAAATTGAGAAGTTTGTCAGCATCCCCATAGAGATAGCCATGAACTCGGTGCAGCAGAAGACTGACATCCGCAGCACCACGCTCTTCGGGCTCTCGGTGGTGACGGTGCTTTTCGACGACCACGCCGATGCCGACTTCGCACGGCAGCAGGTGTACAACCTTCTGGCCGATGCCGACCTGCCCGACGGCGTGAGCCCCGAAGTGCAACCGCTCTATGGCCCGACCGGTGAAATATACCGTTACACCCTGCGCAGCGACAGCCTCACGGTGAGCGAGCTGAAAACCCTTCAGGATTGGTTAATCGAGCGACGACTGCGGAGTGTTCCCGGTGTGGCCGACGTAGTGAGTTTCGGCGGCAAGGTGAGGACCTTTGAGGTGAGTGCCGACCTGGGGAGATTGACACAATATGGCATCTCGGCCATAGAACTTTATGAGGCATTGGCCGGAAGCAACGTGAACGTAGGCGGCGACGTGATTGAGCGCGGCGGAGAGGCTTACGTCGTGCGTGGCATCGGGTTGCTGAACAACGTGGAGGAGATTGGCGACATTGTGGTGAAGAACCTCGGCGGTGTACCGGTACTGGTGCGCCACGTGGCCACGGTCAGCGAAAGCTACAAACCGCCGCTGGGACAGGTAGGGCGCGGCGAAGCAGATGATGTGGTAGAGGGCATTGTGGTGATGCGCAAGGGTGAGAACAGCGAGAAAGTTATCGCCGCACTGAAAGAGAAAATGGCCGAGATACAGCACGAGTTGCCGGCCGATGTGATCATCGAACCTTTCTACGACCGTGAAGACCTTGTAAACCTAGCCATCAAAACGGTGTTGCACAACGTGCTGGAGGGCATACTGCTGGTGACTCTCGTGGTGCTGCTTTTCATGCGCGACTGGCGCACCACGGTCATCGTCTCCGTCGTCATCCCGCTGGCTCTTTTGTTCGCCTTCATCTGTCTGCGACTATGCGGAATGAGTGCCAATCTGCTGTCGATGGGTGCCATCGATTTCGGAATCATCATCGACGGTGCCGTGGTGATGGTGGAGGGCATCTTCGTGATGCTCGACGACCGTCAGCGACGAATGGGGCGCGAGGCCTTTGCACGGTGGAGCAAGGGCGGTGCCATTCGGGCAACGGCCAACGAGAAAGCCCGTTCGGTGGCCTTCTCCAAACTCATTATCATCACCGCCCTGATGCCCATTTTTGCCTTCCAGAAAGTGGAGGGAAAGATGTTCTCGCCATTGGCTTTCACACTCAGTTTTGCCCTTTTGGGAGCATTGGTTTTCACGCTGACGCTGGTTCCTGTGCTGTCGTCGATGCTGCTGAAAAAAGATGTGCAAGAGCACCACAACCGTTTCCTCGAGGTGGTGAACCGTGTGTGCGACAGCGTCTTTGCCTGGCTGCACCGTCACAGCAGGGTGGTGGTGCCCGTCAGCGTGGTGGTCATTGCGGGCGGACTTGGCATCTTCTTTCTTCTGGGTACAGAGTTCTTGCCCCAACTGGACGAGGGGAGCATCTACATCCGCGCCACCATGCCGCAGAGCATCTCGCTCAGCGAGAGTGTGAAGATGGCCAACCGGCTGCGGAACGAGGTGGCACAGTTCGACGAGGTGAGCGAGGTGATGACCCAGACGGGTCGCCCCAACGATGGCACTGACGCCACAGGCTTTTATAATATCGAACTCTTTGTCAAGCTGCATCCTCAACGTGAGTGGCGTGGGCACAGAGACAAGGAGTCGCTCGTCGCCGATATGCAAGCCTCGCTGGAACGTCACGCGGGCATCGACTTCAACTTCTCTCAACCCATAAGCGACAACGTCGAAGAGGCAGTCAGCGGTGTGAAAGGTGCCATTGTGGCCAAGGTCTTCGGACCCGACTTGTATGAGGCCGAGCGGTTGGCATTGATGGTGGACAGCGTGATGCGGCCCATACGTGGCATTGCCGACCTCGGAGTGCTGCGCAATATTGGGCAGCCTGAATTGCGTATTGAAATCGACGAGAGCCGCTTGGCACGTTATGGCGTAGAGAAGGATGCCGTGCAGCGAACCATAGAGATGGCCATAGGTGGCAAAGCCGCCACACAGGTCTACGAGGACGAACGGAAGTTCGACCTGGTCGTGCGCTATGACAGCGCCTATCGCAACACCCCTGAACAAATCGGACGTATCCTGGTACCGGCACGCGATGCAAGCATGCTGCCCATCAGCGAGCTGGCTACCATCCGCACCATCGTCGGCCCACTCATAGTTTACCGCGAGAACCACGAGCGGTATTGTGCTGTCAAGTTCTCGGTGCGCGACCGCGACATGGGCAGCGCCGTCGACGAGGTGCGTGTCGCCGTTGGCAAGGCCGTACCCTTGCCGCAGGGCTACCGCATTGAATGGAGCGGCGATTTTGAGAATCAGAAACGTGCAAGTCGACGCCTTACGCAGGTAGTGCCTATAAGTCTGCTGCTCATCTTCCTCATCCTCTATCTCCTCTTCGGCAATGGACGTGATGCTGCCTTGGTGCTGACCGGGGTACCTGCCGCTGCCGTAGGAGGACTGCTCATCCTGTGGATAACAGGGTTCAATTTCAGCATTTCGGCAGGTATAGGATTCATCTGTCTTTTCGGCATATGTATTCAAAATGGGGTCATCATGCTCACCGACATACGGTCGCTATTGCGCACCCATCGTTCATTGGAACAGGCAGTAAAAGAGGCAATGCATGGCCGCATCCGAGCTATCCTTATGACCGCCATGATGGCCACCCTCGGTCTTCTACCTGCAGCCCTTTCCACTGGCATAGGCAGCGAAAGCCAACGCCCCCTTGCCATCGTCATCATCGGCGGCCTTATCACAGCCACATTTTTTGTCCTTTTTGTGTTTCCACTCCTTGTAGAATGTTTCTACCACCGTTTCCTGTACGATGAAAAAGGCCAGCTCCGTGTGCGAAAACTATGAATAATCGCTGCAATGCTACTTTCGTTCTCTTCATGTGAGAAGTTTGATGTACATTCATACGCCAGCCCCTTTCATATCCCCTCCCCAGATATGCCATAACAGAAACCATATATCACATATAACATTGAGGCCAAAAGGATTAATGTTGAATTCCGCATTGCCTACGGGCAATGTAATTATTAACTTAATCCTTTATTTTATGTCTCAATTTATGTTCAAGCAAGACCTTGCTATGGCCTACTTCCCCGACCGCAGCAAGGAGAGCGCAGGAAAACTCCTCGCCCGCGAAATCCACACCAATGAGCCATTGATGGCCGAACTCTCCAGAACCGCCTACTCCCCCAAACGCAAACTCCTCTCCCCCAAACAACTCCAAATCATCTTCTCCTTCCTCGGCGAGCCATAGCCTTAACATTTAAATTGGCACATTTGTTGTAAAAAACACTACGAAAATCGGGGGCAATCACATTTTGCCTTCGATTTTTAATTTCTCTCTATCAAATAATTACAATTTATTTTCAAAGAAAGTTTTGCCATTTGGAAAATAGTATGTATCTTTGCATTCAGAAAATTGAATTGCAACACTAAGATAAGTGAAAAATCTGACATGGCAAAATCCTGAGCAACTTTTTGTTGCTCAGGAACTTATAAATAAAGTTAAATTATAGTGTTGCGGAATTAAGGATAAGGAGGAGTATCAAAAATGAGGGAGCAAGCAATTGTCTTAAACCAGCTGACCAAGCACTATGGAACCCATCGGGGGATCAACGACCTCAGTTTCTCGGTGAATGAGGGCGAGTTTTTCGGCTTCATTGGCCCAAACGGTGCGGGTAAGTCCACCACCATCCGCACTCTGATGGGTCTGATCCGTCCCAGCGGTGGCAACGCTTCTATTTTCGGTTTA
>CACYIK010000024.1 GCA_902774395.1 uncultured Bacteroidota bacterium | reverse complement strand
GACATCGATGGTGAGTTTTCCGTTCTCAACGTTCCACTTACCAGTCTCGCGGCCGTTCATGTCGACCACCGTCACCGTGGCGGCGCCTTCGATGCCCGTAAGGGTCACCGTGGTGCTGGCCGGGTTCGGGTAGAGGTTGATGGCGTTGCCGTCAACATCGTTGATGCCGACACGCGAAGTCTCGAAGGTGACCTTGGTGCTCCAGTTCGAAGCAACGCCCTCGGCACAGTACACGCGTACGTATGCGTCGTACATTGTCTCGCTCTCGAGACCCTCAAGGGTCACTGTGGTGGCTCCGTTGACCGTAGTAATCTGGCCAGAGCCCTGCGGGAAGCCGGCCATACCGTAGTTCACCTCGTAGCGGCCCGTGCTGCCTTCCACAGCGTTCCAGTTCAGGACAGCGGTGGTGGCGGTGACAGTGCCGGCGGCAAGACCGGTAACGGTCGGGCAGCCAGTGGTGGTGAAGGGCACTGCCGTGGTGAAGTCGCTCTCGCCATGGGCGCAGAGGGTCATCACCTGGACATAGTACTGAGTACCGTCAGTGAGGCCATTCACGGTGTAGGGGTGAGCCGTCACGGTGTCGGTATGGTCATAGCCGCCTTCACCAGTGATTCTCACAGCCCAGCGGCTGTGGCCAGCCTCGCCGGGAGTCCAGTCGACGGTGGCGCTGCTATAGGTGATACCGCTCACCGTCACATTGGTGGGAACGAGGCAAGGATGCACGTCGGTGGTGACTTCCTGGGTCAGCCACTCGCTACGGTTGGTGGCGGTGCAGACCGAACGGATAGCCAGCGTGTAGGTGGTACCCTCAGTCAGACCTTCGAAGGTGTAGGTAGCGCTGGCGGTCACGGGAGTCACCGCATCGGCGATAGAGTCGTTCCACTCCTCAACGAGGGCCAGTTCATAGTTGCTGGCAGGACCCGAGAAGGTAACGGTCACCGTGGTCTCGGTGGTGGCGACAGAGTCGATGCTGGGCAGTTCGCAAGGACCAACTCCGCAGGAGCCGAGCTTCATCGTAGGACGATAAGAATAGAGGTTCTTGCTGGTACCGCCGAAACTGCTAGGAGATGAGGGATTGGGGTGCTCGCTATCGCTGGCATAGACGAGAGTCTTGCTACCCGTGCAGCTAGAGGTATTGAAGATGTAGGCACTACCATCATACTGGAAGCTATTGTCGTCGACAATGATCAGCAGGTTGCTGTGGCCGTCCCACACATAGGTGGTGTCAAGTGCGAAGTAGTTCCATCCCTGCACGCAGTTGAGGTTGCCGTGGTACACCCGTACCGCCGTAGCAGCATTGAGGGGCACCATGTCAGACGTGCTGCTGAAGGTACTCTTGGTAGTAGGCTGCAGCCAAATGGTGACGTTGGTCTTCTTGGTCATAGCCGTGCCATAAGCGTAGCTGTAGGCAATGGAAGAGATGTCGCCAATACCTGCCAGTTCGGCACTGTCAATGATGGACTCACTGAGAGTGTATTTCCAGAGGTTGTTGACAGGTGCAGCGTAACCCGTACCCGTGGCAGCGCCGGTGCTAACGAAGATGGCTCCGTTACACATCTCGGTGCCGAGGGTAGCCTTGTTGCTCCAACGACCGGTGTCGCCGACAGTGCAAATCGGGCGCACATAGAAGTCATAGTTGGTCAGCGTATCGAAACCGGAGATCGTGTAGGGGTGCTGCGTGACTATCACACTGTGAGCGTTGGCGGCACCGATGGCATGTCCCACAGGACCGTACTCTATCTGCCACCCGCTGGCGGTAGTCTGGTCAGTCCAGTCGACGGTGATCGTGCTCACGCTGGCAGCGGTGGAGCGGACATCCAGCACACGCGGGCAGCTGGGGAGATAGTGCACATCGATATCGTCAATGTAGACATAGGAGTAGTAGGTCGTGGCGCTGGAAGTGTAGAAGTTACGGAAGGCGATGATGCGGCTGTTACCGGTATAGTTGGCAAAGTCAACGAGGTACTGCGTAGTCGTCGTGGTGGGAGCGATGTTAGCCACAGGCACGAAGGTGGTGCCTTCCATCACACCCACTTCAAGACCGTAGGAGGTCGATGTGACGCGAGCCCAGAAGGTGAACTCGAGGCTGTCGAGGTCGGTGGGCATCGGCGGCAGCATCGTGTAACCCACACCATTGAGGTACAGGCAGTAGTTGCCGCTATGGGCATAGCTAGTGGTGTAGTACACCCTGGGCTGATAAGAATCAGCCTGATAGGTGCTAGTACCAGTCATGATGTAGTCCCAGCAGTTGGGAACAAGACCATAGTAGTCCGCACCATTCGCGGTGCCGGTTCTGATGCTGTCGAAGTTCTCCACATAAGGCAGGCTCACGGGGTTGCAGGTGGTGTGTGCAATGACGGAACGTGTCAGACCAGTGTCTCCCACTGCGCAAATCGGACGCACCACGAAGAGATATTCTTCGTTGGCGGACAGACCGGTAATGGTGGGCGTGTTGGTATTGACGATGGTGTCGCCACCGTTGAAGGTGACTCTCCACTCAGTCTCGTCACCCACAGGCTCCCAGCTCAGGACAACACTGTTGTTGCTCATACCGATAACCTTCAGGCTGTCAACCTTCGGGCAGCTCGGGATATACTCCACAGTGATATCGTCAAGGTAGATGTACGAGTATCCTGTGGTACCATTGCTGTTGCGGAAGGCAATGATACGGCTGTTGCCGGTATAGTTGCTGAATCTCACCGTGTACTCGGGGTGGGCGCTGACAGCGAAGTTAACCGTGTCGAAGGGCACGAAGGTGGTGCCTTCCATCGTACCGACCTCAAGCATATAGCTAGCCGTAGCCTTGTGGGGATAGAAGGTCATTTGCAGGCTGTCAAGCGTGGTGGGCATCGGCGGCAGTGCAAAGTTACCGACGCCATAGAGGCGCAGGCTGTAGTCGCCATTGTTGGCATAGGTGCTGCTGTAGTAGACGCCAGGATAGTAGGAGGCAGTCTGGTAGCTGCTGTTGGTAAGCTCGTAGCTCCAGCAGTCGGGCATCACCGTGAGGCTGCTGGTGGCAGTGCCGGTGGTGAGGCTTTCGAAGTCCTCCACATAAGGCAGGGTCACGGCGGCGCACAGCGTGGTGAAGCTGTAGCTGACGGTGTCGGTGCAACCCTCGCCAACGATTCTCACATCATACTGCGTCTCGGGCACGAGGCCGGTGAGCTGGATGCTGCGGGTGGCGGTGTTGAGGGTGTTGACCGTGGCGCTGTCATGGATATTGTAGAGCACCGTGTAGCTGGAGGCCACGCTGCGGTTCCACGACAGGTGAGCCTCGTCGCCGACCAGGTAGTCAATCTTGATATGCTGCGGCGGCACACAGGTGGGCAGCACATCAACAACCACATCGTCGATATAGTGGGTCGACGTGGTGGCGCCCGTCTTGCTGTAGTTGCGGAAGGCGATGCGGTTGGCCGTGCCAGTGTAGTCGCTCAGGTAGCTGACGACGTTGTAGACATTGCCGGTGCCACCCGTGAACTCGATGGTGTCGTAGGGCACGAAGGTGGCGGCAAAGCCGCTGTCGATATTGTCCACGGTACCAATAATCAGGCCGTAGTTGGCGCTGGTGTTGTAGTCGCGGAACGAGACCTTCAGCGTATTGAGCGGAGCAGTCATCTCCGGCAGGGCGGCAACGCCAAGGCTGCTGAAGGTGAAGCAGTGGTCGGGCGAGCCATACTGGGCAGGCGTCGAGGAGTAGATGACATGCGGCTGCGTACCATTGGCTTCTGCGCCCCAGCAGTTGGGCAGGGCGGTGTTCGAGCTGGTACCGGGAGCCAGGATGTTCTCGAAGTCCTGCGTGTAAGGCAGCGTGCTGAAAGCGGCACACTCGGTGGTGAACTGAACCACCTGGCTGGCAATGGAGACGGCGAAGTCGCTGTCGCAAATGCTGTACACATAGGCATCATAGCTGGTGCTATGGGCCAGGTTGGTGAGGGTGGCCGAAGAACCGGTCACGGTGTCACGCAGGCCAGTGCCGAGGGTGAAGTAGCGCGGGCCGTACTCGACCACATAGCGGGTGGCGTTGTCGCCGGGAGTGGCCCAGCTGACGACAGCCGAGTCGGTGGTGGCAACGGCAGTGATGTCGGAAGCAGGCGTACAGTTGGGCAGGATCTCAACGACGATGTCGTTGATGAACGAGTAGCTGCCGAAGGCATCCCAGAAGGCGATGCGGGCATTGCTGTAGCCGGCGGGCAGAGTGCCGAACTGGTAGGTGATGTCCACCGTGTGGAGCACCGTGTCGTAGTCGTGACGGCACAGCGTGTCGAGCGGGAGCATGCTGTAGATGGGCATGTCGGCATCGGCCATCAGACCCAGCACCAGTCGGGCATCGTCGTCGCCCTGGGTGAGCTTGAAGCGTATCTGCAGCGTGTCAAGCGGGAGGTTGACCTGCGGCAGAATCAGGTAGGCACCGTCCCGGAAGTGGCAAATCTTGTCGTCCGAGCCCGTCAGTCTGGTGACACGAGGCAGCGGGTTGGTGGTACCAAGATAGGTGGAGCCGGAAATCCAGCAGGCACGGCTGTAGTTGCCCGTGGGGTGATTCTCGAAGTTCTCTCTCAGAGGCAGCGAGGCCACACCGCAGAGGGTGCTGATAGTAGCCACACCGCTGACGGTCTCGCCACTGCAGGTGTAGCTCACCTTCACTTCGCCCAAGAAGGCGGCGCCAAGACCCGTGATGGAGTCGGCACCCGTGGTGTTGGCAGCATTGACGGTGGTCCATGTCGTGGCACCCATTGCACGGTACTCGACAGTGTAGGTGGTGCCGGCAACGGCATTCCATGCGATGTCAACACGGTCGGTGGTGCTGGCGGTCTGCATCACGATAGGCTCGGGGCAGGTCGAGGCTTCGCAGGCGGCGTTGCCGAAGACAATGTAGGCGCGATAGTAATCTCTTGCCGAGGAACCCGACGGCGAGGTCGGATTGATATCAGTGCCACCGTAGATACGAAGGGCACGGTAGATGGAGCTGAAGTTGGTGCAGCCCCAGTAGCAGCTGGCGCCCTCTGCCATACCTGTGTTGTCGTCGATAGCCACCACGAGGTTGCTGTCGGCATGACGCACATAGGTGTTGTCAAGCTTCAGGGTCACCCAACCGAAGCCGCCAAGGTTGCCGCTGTAGACCGGGGTGAGGTTAGCCATAGGCACATAGTCGGTACCGCTGGCAAACTCACTCTTGCTGGTGTAACCCAGATAGACCGTGATGTTGCGGTCGTTGTAAGCATAGCCGCTCTGATAGAACGACAGGGAATTGATGCTGTCGATACCCTCGAGCTCGCTGTCCAGATAGATCTGCTGGGTGTAAGCGTAAGTCTGCGTGGCATAGATGGGCTGTGCAGCGTAGTTGGTGCTGTAGTCGCCCACGGTGTCCATCTGGCAGATGGTAGTGGTGACATAGCCTCCGTCATATTCAGCCTCGTTGGTGTCGCAGAGGGTACGGACAGCATAGGCATAGGTCGTGGCAGACTGCAGGTTGCTGAACAGATAGTGGGTATTGGCAGTGGTGTCCATAGTCCAATGCTCCGTCGTGTCGTACGGGGTGTTGGTGCACTGGCGCAGGTAGACCACATAGCGTGTAGCGGCGGTGCCCACGGTGGGAGCGTTCCAGCTGATGCCAAACGAGTTGTTGCCCACACCTGAGAGAGCCAAGTTCTCCACCGGAGCGCAGGCGGCGGGCGTAGTCAGCTCTACTCTCATGGCGCGGCTAGGCTCAACGGGGCAGTTACCGGCAACCCACACATAGTAGTGCGTTGCGGGAGCAAGGCCCGTGATGGTGTAGCTGTTGCCACTGGTGACGGTGGCAGCCTGAGCTGTAGCAAAGTCGTCACTCGTGTTCCAATAGATATTGCCACCATTGTAGCCCACACCCGTGGTGTCGAACCATGTGACAGTGGCACTGTTGTAGTCTACGTCGGCAATGTTGACCACAGGTTTCGGGCACGTGGAGGTCTGCTCCACAATAACATTGTCAATCCAATAGTAATAATTGGAAGCACCATTCTGGCGCCACACCAGATAGCCATACTGGCTGCAGGTATCGCCCAGGAAGTCGTGCTCAAAGGTGTAGTAGGTCGCCGTAGTGGCGGGGGTGATGGTGTCAACCACCACCATATTCTGGATAGAGTCGGGATCGAGAACATAGCCGAAATACATCGGGCCAGAGCTAGTACCCTCCTGACGCAGGTCGAAGGTGACATACAACTGGTTGATGGGCACGGCGGTAATTTGAGGAGTGATGACGGCAGCATTGCCAGCAGTCTGGTAGCTCTGTCCGTTCGAAGTCGTCAAATAGGGGTAGGTGTTGTTACTGCCACCGGCCACACGATACCAACAGTCAGGATAGGTGTTAGTACCGCTGACGGTATAGCTGTTGAAGTCCTCGGTGAAGGGCAGCACAGAGATGGAGGCGCAGGCAGTGCGACCCACGATGCTCATGGCTCGGCTCGAATCGTCGGAGCTGCAGAGGGCACGCACTTCGAACGTATAAGGCGTCATGGGCTGCAGACCCTCAACAGTAAAGGTGCTGTCGTCGGCCACAAAGTAGCGGTCGCCGCAGACCACCGACCAAGCGGTCTCCTCGCCAACAGCTCTCCACTTGAGGGTGATGCTGTTCTCCGTGGCGGTGTCGACAGCCAGGTTGACCACATGCGGGCAAGTGGGGATGTAATCCACCTCGATGTTGTCGATATAGTGGGCGCTGTAGGTGGTGGTGGCGTTGCGAAGGGCAATGGTGCGGCTGTTGCCGTGGTATCTGTCGAGGTTAATCTCGACGAAGTTGTGCGTCGAAGCGGTGAGACGCGCGGTGTCGACAGGCACCCACTCGTCATTCTCAATCACACCCACATACAGGCTGGTAGCGCTGGTGACATAGTCGCTGAGGGTGAGCTGCAGGCTGTCGAGGCTCGTCGGCATCTCGGGCAGCGTGACGATGGTGGCGCCGTAGAGATACAGGCCATGGGTACCACTGGGGAAGTAGGTGGCGCTGTAGTAGACACGGGGCCAATAGGTGCTGGTCGCGTAGCTGGTGCTGGTCATGGTGTAATCCCAGCAGTTGGGCAGCAGACCGTAGTTGGAGGTGCTGGTGCCGGTGTAGGAGTCGAAGTTCTCGCTGTAGGGCAGCGACACAGGCAGGCAGGGGGTGCTGGCCGTGACCACGGTGGCATAGACGGTATCGTCAGCGCTGCACTCGAACGACACACGGAACTCATACTCCTTGCCGGGCGTCAGCTCGTCGAGGATATAGCTGTAGTCGGTGACTTCGGTGGCGGCACTGGTCCATTCCGTGGTACCGCTGATGCGGTAGTCGATATCCCAAGCGGTCTCCGTGGCACCGGGAGCCCAGGCCAGCGTGACCGACGAGGAGGTGACATCCATCACCTCCACCTGCGGGGCAGCGCAAGAGGCAGTCTGGCTGCAGCCGGCAGCGTTGAAGATAATGTTGGGGCGGAAGGTGCTCGCAGTACCGCCGGTAGTGGCACCCACTGTATATGGGTCAGTATCCTGACGGGCATAACAGGAACTTCCACTAGCGCCGTTGGTACCCTTACACATATTGTAGGGACTCGACTGATACGAACCAGTAATATCGCGGAAGAATACCACCAAATTATCAGCACCGTTATAGTTGAACGGAGTGGTCAGGTTAAAGGTGGTCCAAGCGTTGGCAGTCAATGTGACAGGGCCTCCGTTGTAGACGAGGGTCAGGTCGGTGGGGTTAAGGAATGTAGAGGATGTAGCACTGGAAGTATGGCCCATGTAAATTTCGTATGTACGCTGCATCACGACAGAACTCATCATAATGGAGAGACCGGTGATGCCAGCCGAATGGCCAATTTCCGCAGCAGTGTAAATCACTTGGGTGAGACCATATTTAAAGTAACTATAGGAAGGGAAATCACTGCTGGTAACTGTACCCTGTCCGACGGTGTCGGAGGTCAACTGAGTGAAATCAAACTCAGCGCATCCGAGGTTGCCGGTGGAGAACTCAATGCTGTCCATGACGCCGATGCCGTCGCCGCCACAGTCGGCATAGACGTAAGCCTTATAGGTGGTGCCGGCGTCAAGGCCGGTGAGGACGACCATAGGATCAGTGACGTCCAACTCGACGGGATTGTCGCCGCCGATGGTGTCATAGCTCACCACATAGCCTTCGGGATCACCATAGCCGGGGGCATAGCTCCATGTCAGCATCGCAGCACCCACAGAGGGCGTGGCGCTGAGGTTGGCAATGGGCGGACAGCTGGGAATCTCCTCGATGACGATGTCGTCGAGATTAGCATACCAAGACGTACCCCCAACACCGCGAATAGCCAGCACATTGCCGTGACCGGCAAAGGTGTCGAGGAGCGCCGTATATTCTTTATAATTAGCGCTGCTTCCCACATTGATGGTCTGCACCAGCTGGAAGCTGTTGAGGCTGTCGGGATGGGTCATCACACCCACCTGGAGCGTGGGGTTGTAGCTGTTGCTTGTGGCCTTGGCCCAGAAACGCAGCTGCAGCGTGTTCATCGGATACTCGGTGGTGTCCACCTCGGGCAGAGCCACGACCTGATAGGCACCCGCCGTCGTCGGGCAGAACCAGTAGAGGCCACGCACACCGCTGTGGCAGTAGGAAGCCGTGCTTCCCACTATGGGATAGAGCGAAGAGGTGCTGTTGTGGCGCGTCAGGCAGTTCACAAAGGTGGGCGTCGAAATAGTGCCCGTGGCGGCATTCTCGAAGTCCATTCTCCACGGCAGGTCGCCCTCCGACAGCACGACGCACTCGGTGGTGGCGGTGTGGCTCTCGGCATAGGTCGTATCCTCGCCGCAGACACTGCGGACGGTGATATCATAGGTGGTGCCCGGCGTCAGGTTCTCAATAACGGTGCTGGCAGCGGGAGCGCTGATGGTGGTGACACGGTCGCTACCGACGGCGCTGTAGGTCACCAGATACTCGGTGGCCGCGTCGCAGCCCGTCCAGGTGAGGCTGAGAGAACGGGCCGTAGCCGTATGTCTCACATCGGTGGGACGGATGCAGTTCGGGATCTCGTAGCAGATATCGAAAATGATATTGTTACGGTAGTAGGTCCTAGTGAAGTTGAGCTTGGAGGTTGCGGTGGGAGCACTACTCTTGTAACCGTAGAACGAGCGGTAGGAAGACGAGGTGGAGGTGTAGTAGAAGTTACCGCTGGCACTCGGACGGCCCGGACGGTAGTAGTAAATCACCAGGTTGGAGTCGGGGTTGTAGGCGAAGGGGGTATTGAAGGGAATGTCGACCCATTCCTGGGCGGTGGTGCGGATGGTGTCGTCGAAGACCAGGGTCATGGCCGAGAGGCCCGCGGTGTCGCCCGCAGCGCTGAACTCCGAGAGGGCCGTCTTGCCGATATAGATACGCATCGGGGTAACGCAGGCGGTGGCGCCGGCACGCAGCTTGATGCCATGGATGAGGCCGGGGAACTCAAGACCCATAGCCACCATCTCCTCTTTCGTATAGATACTGGCGGAATGGCCATAGGTATATGACGCACTATTATAGTTGTAAGCCGTCTGATAATAAGAGGTAGAGGTGCCAGTACCGATGGTACCGATGAGGCTTCCATTGCCCACACCGCAGTTGCGCAGGGTGGCGAAGCTATACTTGTCGGTGGCGGCGGAAAGCACGTTGCTGCCACAGTCAGACTTGAGGAGGAAATAGTAGGTGGTCAGGGGTTGCAGGTTGGAGAGGGTCACCGCTGTGTCGGCAACCGTCACCGGAGTGAGGGTATCGATGGAGAAGTTGGGGTCGGTGCTGTAATACAGGTTGACCGTGCTCCCATTGGGGTTGATGTCGGTCCAGCAAATGGTGGCCGATTCAAAAGTAATATCCTTGACAAGGATGTCAGTAGGACGCGAACAAGGCTGCTTATCAAGCACCACATTGTCGACGCAGCCACTAGGCATAGTACCACCAGAAGTGTCGTTACGCCAGAGGAAGACGATACGGTAGGTACCGGCTCTGGTAATGGTAAAGGAAGAGTTCTGGGTAGACCAGGTGGAAGAGAGGTTCAACTTTATACCCGAAGAGCCAATGTTCTGCCAGCCCTCAGCGGTCATGGACGAGTAGGTGATACCTGTGGGCAGCGCCGTGGCAGCCGTCAGTGTCACCGTCGACGGTACAACAGCAGCAATGATGAAGTCATAATTACCTTCTCCATAGCACTGCCAGTCATACGAGATGGTGTACTCGCCAGGCTCCAGATAGACCTCGCGATAAGCATAGACAACAGTGGCACTGTTGACCGTGTAAGCGGCAGTGCGACCAGTGTCGTTCGAGATGTACAGGGCTTTGGCACCGCCTGTCGTGTTGTTGACAGCCGTGTCAATCACCCAGCGGTTTGTCAGGTCACCGTTCACCAGGACCCAGTCACTGGCGTCGTCGGCCGTCTCAAAACCACAGGTGTAAGGGAACGTCAGCGTCTGCTGCGCACTTGTCGCCCACGGCACCAATAGCGCCAGAGCGAACACAAGTAGTAGGTGTTTTTTCATAATGTTGAGTTTTTAATGAATAAATAATATATTGATTGATTATGTTATCCTACTTATACCCAATAAAATACACGTATATTACCCCAAAAATACATTATCTTTAGTCAACTGCAAACTTAGGAACAATTTCGGAAAAATGCAAATAAATCTCATTTTTTAACATTTTTCTCCCTCTTCTCCTGCTCTTTTCTCCTGCTCCGCGAGATCTCGTAGATCTTGTAGATTTTTTTCTCAATCAAAACTATCAAAACTATCAGAACTTTTTTTCTCCGGCAGATTTTAAAAGATTTGAAAAGAATTCATCACTCATCATTCATCACTCATCATTATTCTTATTCTCCTGCTCGCTTCGCTCACGAAATCTATAAATCTTATAAATTATTTCCGCCTGTCGGCGGTAGCGCGGCAGCCCTTCATTTGTCTCTCTCACTCCCCCTTCACTCCTCCTTCACTCCCCTTTCACTCCCCCATCACTCATCACTCATCATTCATCACTCATCACTTTCTTTTTCTCCTGCTCGCTGCGCTTCGCGAGATCTTGTTGATCTTGTAGATTATTGCCTACGGCAGGTCAGTGCTCCTGCTTATTTTTCTCCTGCTCGCTTCGCTCACGAAATCTATAAATCTTATAAATTATTCCGCCTGTCGGCGGTAGTGCGGCAGCCATTCATTTGTCCCTTTCACTCCCCCTTCACTTCCCCATCACTCCCCCATCACTCCCTTCTCACTCCTCACTCCTCACTCCTCCCTCATCATTCATCACTCCTTGCTCTCTTCTCTACCTCTTCTCTACCTCTTCTCTACCTTTTCTCTACCCTTTCTCTACCTTTTAGTAGAGTTGATGTAGCGATGAGGTAAAAGAAATATATGGAGATAAGCAAGTATATCTCCATAAACTCTAACCGAAATAATCCGAAAATAATCCGAAAACTTGACGTCTTCTCTGATTCTCCTGCTGCGCGAGATCTCGTTGATCTTGTAGATTTTCCGCTTGCGCGGGGGGCTGTCTCTGTTAATTCTTAATTCTCTTAGTTCTCCTGCTCGCTTCGCTTCGCGAAATCTAGTAAATCTTGTAAATTTTCGCCTACGGCGGTTCCGCGTCAGCACTTCATTTGTCCCTTTCACTCCCCTCTCACTCCCTTCTCACTCCCCCATCACTCCCCTCTCACTCATCACTCCTCATTCCTCCCCCGTCACTCCCCACTCCTCACTCATCACTCATCATTCATCACTCATCATTCATCACTCATCACTCATCATTCCTCCCTCCCGGGAGCGGCGGGTTCTTCGTCGGGGAGGTTCTCGAAGTATTTCATCAGACGCCAGTAGTAGAAGACGAACAGGGCGGTGAACATCACCTCGCCCAGCGAGAGGGCGCCCTTGCCGAAGAAGACCAGCGGCACGAGCAACAGCAGAAGCTGCGCTATGGTGTAGCAGTGGAAGCCCGCATAGCGGAGCTTCCACATGAGGGTGACGCCGGTGAGCGAGAGGGCATAGAGTGCCATGGAGGCCAGGTAGAAGGCCTGCGGCAGCGCCAGGGCGCGCTCGATGGCGATCTTGGAGACCTTGACCATCTGGGGCATCTGTTCGGGGTCGAGGGCGAGCATCTGCTCGTAGAGCGGCCGGAAGGCCACGACGAAAAGGCTGCCCAGCAGCCCCAGGCCCGAGCCTATATAGCTCAGCACCAAAAGTATCTTCAGTAATGTCCTCGGTTTCGTCATCTTTCTTATCTCCTGCTTCTTTCTTCTCCTGCTCGCGCTTCGCGCTTGCGAAATCTTGTAAATCTTGTAAATTTTCGCCTAACGGCAGGTCTGAACTCCTGCTTCGCGAGATCTTGTTGATCTTGTAGATTTTCTTTTTCTCCTTCAGATTTTAAAAGATTTTAAAAGAACTTGATGTCTCGAAGTCTCGATGTCTTCTTTATATCTCAATCAGAACTAAAAGAACTATCAGAACTTTTTCTTTTCTCCTTCAGATTTTAAAAGATTTTAAAAGAATTCATCACTCATCATTCCTCACTCATCACTTTCTTTTTCTCCTGCTCGCGCTACGCGCTCACGAAATCTATAAATCTTATAAATTATTTCCGCCTGTCGGCGGTAGTGCGGCAGCCATTCATTTGTCTCTTTCACTCCCCATTCACTCCCCTATCACTCCCCCATCACTCCCCATTCATCACTCATCATTCATCACTCATCATTCATCACTCCTCACTCCTCACTCATCACTCATCACTCATCACTCCTCATTCCTCACTCCTCATTCCCATCACATCACTTGGGCCATCTGCTGTTGGAGCTTGGTGGCTTCCTCGGCGGCGCGCTCGGCGAAGTCCATGCCGTTGGAGGCATAGATGATGCCGCGCGACGAGTTGACGAGCAGTCCGCAGTCCTTGTTCAGGCCGTGCTTGCAAACCTCTTCGAGGCTGCCGCCCTGGGCACCCACGCCGGGCACCAGCAGGAAGCTGTTGGGGACGATGCGGCGCACCTCACCGAGCATCTCGGCCTTGGTGGCTCCGACGACATACATCATGTTCTCCTCGTTGCCCCACTGCTTGGAGGTCTCTAAAACTCTTTGGTAGAGTTTTAATGATGAGTGTTGAGTGATTCCTCGTTCATCACTAGTATTAAGCAGTTGGAAGTCGAAGGCGCCCTTGTTGGAGGTGAGGGCGAGGAGGATGACCCATTTGCCGTCGTAGACGGTGAAAGGCTGCACGCTGTCGGCACCCATGTAGGGAGCTATGGTGAGGGCGTCGAAGTTGAAGTCGCCCTTGGGGTCGAGGAAGGCCTTGGCGTAGCGCTCGCTGGTGTTGCCGATGTCGCCGCGCTTGGCGTCGGCGATGGTGAAGACGGGCTTCTTGAGCTGGTGGAGGTAGTCCATGGTGAGCTTGAGCTGGCGCAAGCCCTCGAGGCCGAGGGCCTCGTAGAAGGCCAGGTTGGGCTTGTAGGCCACACAGCGGTCGATGGTGGCGTCGATGATGGCGCGGTTGAAGCGGAAGACGCCGTCTTTGGCGTCGCGCAGATGCTCGGGCATCTTGGCGGGGTCGGTGTCGAGGCCTACGCAGAGGAAGGATTTCCTCTCCTTGATGAGGTCGATAAGCTCTTTTCTTGTCATGGGTGGTATTTTTTTTAGGGTTCCCAGGCATTCCTAGGATTGCCTAGGCGTTCCTAGGGTTTCCTAGGTTATTCTGTCAATTTATGGAACTGTTCTGTCAGTTTCTTGGCGTTGAGGTCGTTCATGCTCTCGTCGGCGACGATGCGGCCGTGGTTGATGATGACGGCGCGCGTGCACATGGCCTCGACCTCCTGCATGATATGCGTGGAGAGGAGCACCACCTTCTCCTTGCCGGAGGTGCGGATGAGCGAGCGTATGAACTCTAGCTGGTTGGGGTCGAGACCCGTGGTGGGCTCGTCGAGGATGAGCACCTCGGGGTCGTGGATGAGGGCCTGGGCGAGGCCCACACGCTGGCGGTAGCCCTTGGAGAGCTGTCCTATCTTCTTGTGGGCTTCGGGGGTGAGACCCGTGAGCTCTATCATCTCGTCGGCACGGCGGACGCGGTCCTTGACACCGCCGAGGCCGGCGGCGAAGCGCAGGTACTCGCGCACATACATGTCGGGATAGAGGGGGTTGAGCTCGGGGAGGTAGCCTATGTGGCGACGCACCTCGAGGGCCTCGTCGTAGATGCTGTGGCCGCAGACGCTGACCTCGCCCTCGGTGGGCGGGATGAAGCAGGTGATGATCTTCATGAGCGTCGACTTGCCGGCGCCGTTGGGGCCCAGCAGTCCCACAATCTCGCCCTTGGCGACGCTGAACGACACATGGTCGAGGGCGTACTGCTGCCCGAAAGTCTTGGTGATATCTTTGATTTCTATCATTTGTCTTTTCTTTTTCTCCTGCTTCGTTATTCTCCTGCTTCGCGAGATCTTGTTGATCTTGTAGATTTGCCGCTTGCGCGGGGGTCTGTCTCGGTTAATCTTTATTCTCCTGCTTCGCGAAATCTGGTAAATCTTGTAAATTATTCGCTTCGCGGCTTGCCTCTCAATTCCTAATTTCTAATTCCTAATTCCTCATTCCTTGCTACCAGCTATCTGCTTTTAAATCTCAATCAAAACTATCAAAACTTTTCTCCTTCAATTCCTAATTCATCACTCATCATTCCTCATTCATCACTTTCTTTCTCCTGCTCGCTTCGCTTCGCGAGATCTTGTTGATCTTGTAGATTATTGCCTACGGCTGGTCGGGGATCCTGCTTCTTTCTTCTCCTGCTCGCTTCGCTTCACGAAATCTATAAATCTTATAAATTATTTCGCCTACGGCGGTACTGCGTCAGCACTTCATTTGTCCCTCTCACTCCCTTCTCACTCCTCCTTCACTCCCCTTTCACTCCCCCATTCATCACTCCTCACTACTCCACGATAAACCTCTTCCCGTTCTTATATCCTACCACGAAGGCGTCCTTGAAGGGGGTGGTCTTCTTGATGGTGGCACAGCGCTTCTTGGCGTCGGCCACGGTGTTGTATTTGCCGGCCATGTAGATGTAGACGTTGCCGGACCTCACATAGGTGAAGTCGCGGATGCCGTGCATCTCGCTGTCGCCAGCCTTGAAGATGGTGTGCGAGGTGCAGTACTGTACGCGGTAGAAGATGCCGCGCACGGCCTTGTCTTCCTTGGCGGGCTTAGCGGGCTGCTGTGCCGCGGGGGCGGGTTCCGGGGCGGTCTGCACGACACGGCGGTTCGGCGTGGCCTGCGTGCCTACCGGCGACACGGCATTGGCCTGACGGCGCACCACCCAGGCATCCTTGAAGGAAGTCTGCTGCTGCACCTTGCTGCAGTATTCAGAGGCGTCGGCGAAGGTGGCGTAACGGCCCACCGAGTAGCAGTAGAGGTTGCCGTTGCGTGCCACCATGACATCCTTTATGCCCTTGAACTCTGCGTCGTCCTTGGCCAGCTCGTTGATGGAGGTGAGGAACTGCACGGTGAAGAACACCGTCTCGTTGGCAGCGGCGGTGTTGCGCGGGGCCTCGAGGGCGGTGGGGGCGGCAGGGGCGGCAGGGGTCGGAGTGGTCGGAGTGGGCTGAGGATTCTGATTATTCTGAGTATTCTGATTACTCTGAGTATTCTGAGCTATGGGTTCTGGTTTGGGTTCTGGTTTGGGTTCTGGTTTAGGTTCGGGCTTGGGGGCTTCGACCTTCACGGGTTCGGGCTTGGGCTCGGGCTTTTCCTCGACAGTCATGACGGGTTTCTTCTCCTCGGGAGCGGGTTTCTTGACCTCGGCGACGGCGGGCGTCTCCTCGACGACGGGCTTGGGCTCGGGCTCAGGCTGCACCTTGGCGCTCTTGGGGGCTCCGGGGATGTCGATCTTGGGATTGGCGATGCGGTTGGTGCCCTCCTCGGTGGCCTTGTAGTTCATGAAGGCGTTGAAGAGGCTGATGGCGATCTTGGCCTGGCCCTCGTCGCTGATCATGAAGGCCTCCTCGGCGGGGTTGCTGATGAAGCCCACCTCGGTGAGTACCGAGGGGCAGGTGGTCTTATAGAGCACGAAGAGCTCGGCCTGCTTGACGCCGCGGTTGATGGTCTTGATGTTCTGCTTGTACTGGTTCTGTATGGCCTGTGCGAAGTTGAGGCTCTTGTCGAGGTAGGCGTTCTGGAACATGGCGAGCATGACGTAGCTCTCGGGCGAGTTGGGGTCGAAGCCCTTGTAGGCCTCGTTCTTCTTGTAGTCGGACTCGAGGAGTATGTCGGCGTTCTCCTTCTTGGCCACCTCGAGGTTGGCACGGCTCTCGGAGAGACCCATGACGAAGGTCTCCACGCCCGTGGGCGTGGCGGTGGGGTGCGAGTTGGCATGGATGGAGATGAAGAGGTCGGCCTTGTTGCGGTTGGCGATATGGGCGCGCTCGGCCAGCGAGATGTCGACATCGGTGGTGCGGGTGTAGATGACCTTCACGTCGGGGTAGTTGTCGGCGACGAGCTTGCCGAACTTCTTGGCGATGGAGAGAACCAGGTCCTTTTCCATGATGCGTCCGCCCCTGGCGCCAGGTTTGGCACCGCCGTGACCGGGGTCTATGACCACTGTGCGCACGCGATAGGACTCTTTTTTTTGCGAAAAAGAGGGCGTCGCAAAGAGGGTCAGGGCAAGAAAGAAGGTCAATAAGCGTCTCATATTCAGTTCGATATTTTTATATTTTTTCATTTGCATAAATAGTTCTATCTTTGCAAATCGAAAATGCAAAGATAAGAAGATTTTTTTGAATGAAAAAATAATGTTTTAGGAGCGGGTTGAAAAGAGAGAAAAACATAGCAAAAAAAGGGGACTTTAAGGTCTCTAAGGTCCTTAAGGACTTTAGGGACCTTAGGGACTTTAGGGACTTTAAGGACTTTAAGGACAATTCTCAATTTTCAATTTTCTTCACAGGATTATCTTTATTCTTCAAGGTGTTGCCTCATCAAGTTCGGCAGGCATACCACAGTTCCTCTTCGAGGTGCAATTTTCCTGCCTGGCTCCAAAGGAGACACGGCCTGCGACCGCAGTGGAGCAAATTTTCAATTCTTCTCCTGCTCTTCCTCCTCCCCTTACCTCTCATGGCGCAGAGCGACATCGACACCCTGGCGCCCGTGGCGCGCGACGGCGTGGACCACATCATCAAATACAACGCCCGCGACTCGGTGGCCATGGACCTCAAGAGCCGCCGCGCCTTCCTCTACAGCGACGGCACCATAGACTACGACAGCCTGCTCCTCAAGGCCGACCGCATCGACGTGGACTTCGACCACCACACCCTCCATGCCAACGGCACCCTCGACAGCGCCGGCCACACCGTCGGACGTCCCTTCTTCAAGCAGGACGGCACCGAATACCACGCCGACAGCATCACCTTCAACTACGACAACAAGAAAGGCATCATCCACGGCGTCATCACCCAGGAGGGCGAGGGATTCCTCCACGGCCAGAAAGTCAAGAAACTCAACGACAGTGTGATGTACCTCAGCGGTGGCAGCTACACCACCTGCAACTACGCCCACCCCCACTTCGCCATCAACTTCACCAAGAGCAAGCTCATCGCGGGCGACAAGATCGTCACGGGACCAGCATGGCTCAGCATCGAGGACGTGCCCACACCCATCGCGCTGCCCTTCGCCTTCTTCCCCATCACCAAGAGCCGCCAGTCGGGCGTGCTCTTCCCCTCTTACGGATGGATGAACTACCGCGGCTACTACCTCAAGGACGGCGGCTACTACTTCGCCCTGGGCGACAACTGGGACCTCTCGCTGCTGGGCGACCTCTACACCAACGGCTCGTGGGCCCTCGAGGCACGCAGCAACTACTTCAAACGCTATAAGTACAAAGGCGCCTTCGACGTCCGCTACGGCATCACCTACCAGGGCATCCGCGGCGACAGCACCACCTTCAGCCAATACAGCGACTTCAAGTTCGTCTGGCGCCACGAACAGGACGCCAAGGCCAACCCCTACTCGCGCTTCTCGGCCGACGTCAACCTGCAGAGCCGCAACTACAACCGCACCACCCTCAACCGCGACGACTACTTCAACTCCACCACCACGTCGTCCATCAACTTCAGCACCAAGCTGGGCTCCTACTTCAACCTCTCGGCGTCGGCACGCGAGAGCTACAACGTGCAGACCGGCGTGATGAACATCAAGCTGCCCTCCCTCTCGCTCTCCTCCATCACCGTCTACCCGCTGCGGCGCAGCGACCCCGTGGGTGGCTACCGCTGGTACGAGAACCTCTCGCTCTCCTATGTCCTCAACGCGGAGAACAACATCACGGCACAGGACACCGACCTCTTCAAGCAGACCACCCTCGACCGTATGCAGTACGGAGTGAGCCACTCCATCCCCCTGTCGCTGAGCGTCAAGGTCCTCAAGTTCTTCAACTGGACCACCAGCGTCAACTACAACGAGCGGTGGCACTGGAACACCATCAACAAGAGCTACGACAACAGCACGGGTGCCGTGACCATCGACACCGTGAGGGGCTTCCGCGCCAACCGCGACTTCAGCGTCTCCTCGTCGCTCTCCACACGCGTCTACGGCATGTTCCAGTTCAAGGGCGGCCCGCTGAAGGCCCTGCGCCACGTCATCAACCCGACGCTCTCCTTCAGCTACCACCCCGACTTCGGGGCCGCGAGCCTAGGCTGGTGGCGCCAGTATACCGACACCACGGGCTATGTCCACCGCTACTCCATCTTCGAGCAGAGCCTCTACGGCGGCCCGCCCGACGGCCGCAGCGGCGCCGTACGCCTCTCCATAAGCAACAACCTCGAGGTCAAATGGCAGAACCCCTTCGACACCACCGCCGAGGTGAAGAAGATACCGCTGATAGAGAACCTCACGCTCTCCATGGGCTACGACCTCGCCAAAGACTCGCTCAACCTCTCGGCCCTCACCGTCAGCGGCCGCACCACCCTCTTCCGCAACGTGGTCATCAACTACAGCGGCTCCTTCAGCCCCTATGTCATCGACACGCTGGGCAACATCCACAACGAGCTGATGTGGAACAAGGAGCGGCGCCTCTTCCGCACCGAGAACTCCACCTGGAGCACCCAGCTGTCGCTGAGCCTCAACAACAACACCTTCTCCGGCGGCAGCGACCAGCGCAGCGGCGGACGCCCCGCCACGGCCATCCTGCAGACGCCCTACAACTACAACCCCGTGCTCATGACCGGCGGCTACTACGACTTCTCGGTGCCGTGGAACATCAGCCTCAGCTATAACCTCAACTACGTCAACCGCTTCGTGGCGCGCGAGATGCACCTAGAGCACGAGACCACGCAGAGCATCAGCCTCTCGGCCAACGTCAGCCTCACCAAGAACTGGCGCATCGCCGCCAGCACGGGCTACGACTTCGTCAACCACGGCATGTCGTACACCACCGTCGACGTCTACCGCGACCTGCACTGCTGGGAGATGCGCTTCAGCTGGGTGCCCTTCGGCTACTACCAGAGCTGGTTCTTCCAGATCAACATCAAAGCCGACGCCCTCAAGGACGTCAAATACGAAAAACGGCAGAACTACCAGGAGAACACCGGGTATTATTTAAGATAGCCTAGGAGCGCCTAGGACCGCTTAGGATTGCCTAGGAAAACCTAGGACCGCTTAGGCTAACCTAGGACCGCTTAGCTATCCTAGGCATGCCTAGGAGCGCCTAGGAGCGCCTAGGAAAGCCTAGGCCACCTAGGACCGCCTAGCCTTTAAAGTGTCTCTTTCAGAGACACCAAGAAATCTCTGACTTCCTGAAGATTTTTGACGACCTCCATCTTGGGGTCTTCGACGGGCCGCTGGCGCATCTGCTCGCGGGCGCCCTCGAGGGTGTAACCACACTCGCGCGTGAGGTAATGGATACGGCGCAGCATCTCGATATCATGCTCCGTGTAACTGCGGCTGCCGCGGCGGTTCTTGGTGGGACGGATGCAGTCGAACTCCGTCTCCCAGAAGCGCAACACCGACGGTGCCACATCGAGCATCGCCGCCACCTCGCCAATAGAATAGTATAGTTTTTTGTCCATGTCTTTTCTTTCTTTTCTAGGCTTTCTAGGAGCGATTAGGCTTTTCTAGGACCGCTTAGGCTATCCTAGGCTATCCTAGGCACTCCTAGGCTATCCTAGGCACTCCTAGGCTTTCCTAGGCTATCCTAGGCAGGCCTAGGTGATCCTAGGTTTTCCTAGGGTTTCCTAGGAGTGCCTAGTTTCTCCTAGGAGTTTTTCTAGTTCTGCGATTCTTTTCTTCAGTTGTTGGTTTTCTGCTTCCAGGGCACGCAGGCGGGCGTCGGCCTCCTGGCGGTAGCCGGTACGGGCGGCGTGCATACGCTCCTTGATACCTCCTTCGGTCACGAAACGCTGCTCCAACTTCTCGATATAGGTACACATCATCTTGTCGGTCTGGTGACAGAGCGTAAGCAGCAGGTTGGCCATCTCCTCGTCATCCATCTTGGACACCAAAGGGGCATAGTCGGCATAGTCGTTGTGCGAGTGGCAGAAATCGCGCAGGCGCTGCTGCCGGTCGCTATCAGCAGGCCATAATGCCAGGTGGCGGGTGTTGAGGTAGTCGCGGTAGTCGGAGCGCAGCTCCTGCAGGCTGCCACGGGCCACGTTGAGCAGCTTGATCTCCATCTCGGAGCTGGTCTGGCCATCTTCGCTGCCCTCCACGATATTCTGTTTGCCGCTGCGTGCGGCCTGTACCATCTGGTCTACTGTGCGGTCACCATGGGAGGGGAGAAAGCGGTGGCAGAACTCCACCGTCAGCTGGTAGATGGCGTCGCTCTTCCGATAGATGAAGAGGTCTTTCCACACTACGGGAGCCTTCAATATCTTTCCCTTGGTGTTGTATTCCATGATATGTTGTTTTTTAGGTTAATGATTCTTGTTTTTGTTTTCTTTTTTTTCTAGGCCCTCCTAGGATCGCCTAGGAAAACCTAGGATTGCCTAGGATAGCCTAGGATAGCCTAGGATTGCCTAGGATAGCCTAGGAGCACCTAGGAGCGCCTAGGGCGTTTGCAGTATCGGGGCGGTGGTGCCGTGGGTCCAGGTGTAGCCGCCGGAGGGCTTGCCGTCGGCGTTGAGGCGGGTGACGAGGGCGTTCTCGCCGGAGGTGGCAGCGGCATTGGCGGTAGTCACGATGGTGACGCCTCCCTGGGCGCCGCCGTTGACAAGGTAGCAACGGCTGTAGGAGGGGGTGCCGGTGCTGACGCCGTAGAACTTGTCGCCCGAGGAGGTGACATAGGAGTAGCAGTTATTGATGCTGCCGCCAGTAATCTTGCCCACGATGCCGCCCTTGAGGTCGACGGTGGGATCGTAGTGTATCAGGCTGACGTTATGGGCGTAGCTGTTCTCTATGCTGCCGCCCGTCATGATGGCCACCAGGCCGCCGGCGATGCGGGTACCCGAGACGCTGGAGAGCTCCACCTGTGCGTAGCTGTTGTCGGCATAGCAGTTGATGATCTGGCCGCCAATGAGCGAGTCGACGATGCCGCCGGCGCAGAGGCCAGCGATGTGGCCGTTGATGCGGCAGTTCTCTATCTTGGCATTATTGCCTCTGTTGTTGTGGACAATACCGGCCACAACGCCCGTGGAGGTGAGGTTGCCGCCGCCGAAATAGCAGTGCTGCACGGTGCCCTTGTTGTCGTAGACAATGGCACCCCAGTTGGCGATGGAGGAGGCGATATTGGCGTTGTAATAGCAGCGGCTCACGGTGCTGTTGTTCAGGTAGCAGATGCCGGCGACGCGTGTGAGGGCGTCGGCGGCGGTCGTCACGTTCATCGGTGCCGTAGCCTGGCAGTCGACGATGGTGCCGTTATTGGTGAGGCAGATGCCGGCGATGGCATGGCCGTTTTCGGTCCTCATCCTGGCCTGGCAGCGGCAGCCGTCGATGGTGCCGCTGTTGGTGACGCAGATGCCGGCCACCCCGTCGTTCTGCGAGACGATGGTGTCGCCGCTGGCAGGGGTGCTGACGACACAGTTATTGATATGTCCGCTGTTGCTACGGCAGAAGGGGCTCTTGCCGACACCGGTGCTGCCGTAATGGGCGTTGCTCTTGACGGTGAGGTTCTCCACGTAGCCGGTGGTCTTGATGCTCTCGAAGATAGGCCAGGAGCTGTTGTTGGTGATGCCCGGCGTCGACTGTGCCGAGACGGCGGTGATGTGGCCTTCGAAGTTATTTATCGACGAAGTCCAGTTGTCGACATTCAGCACGAGGTCGGAGCGCATGATGCGGATATAGGTGTTGGGAGTGATGAGCATATTGTTGATGTAGCGCTTGCCCTCTCCGTCGGGATTGTTGTAGCAGTTGCGGAGGTACTGGAGGTCCTCGACGCTATAAATCTTGAAGGGGCGCGTGGCCGAACCACAGCCCACGAGGCCTGGGGAACCGGCGCCATCAGCCGACCAATCGGTGATGCCCATGGCGCGCATGTAGGTGATGCCTGCACGGCGGGTCTTGACGGTGAAGTTCTTTTTGCAGTGGCCCTGGTTCGACACCACATCCATCTCAAGCTTGTATTCGGTGGTGACGCTGCGGTCGCCGAGGGCGGGGAGCACGAGGTAGAAGCTCAGCACCGTGTCGTTGCCGAGGGTGCGGCCAT
>CACYIK010000023.1 GCA_902774395.1 uncultured Bacteroidota bacterium | reverse complement strand
TGAGAAAGTACGCTGCCAAAATTCAAATCAAAATGTCAAAGAACTAACTTTATTTTAAAAACTTAATAATGTTCAAATTTTAACGCACCAGTAATAATTGAAAAATATAGGAATTCTGTATAATTGGCTCAATGAAATAAATATTTTTGGCTATGTCGTGTGACTTTTGTATTTTTGCAGTTTGATTTTTTTAACGAGAGATGGAGAAAGTTTTTATTGAGACTTATGGCTGTCAGATGAATTTCGCTGACAGTGAGGTGATAGCGGCTATCCTGACGAAGGCCGGATACGGTCTGTGCGACGAGATTGAGGAGGCCGATTTTGTGCTTATCAACACCTGCGCCATCCGCGATAACGCGGAGCAGCGCGTGCGTCACCGCGTGCGCGAGCTGCGTGCGCTGCAGGGCCGTCATAAGGGTATGCGCATCGGTGTGCTGGGCTGCATGGCCGAGCGTCTGCAGAGCCGCCTGATGGCCGAGGAGGACAACGTGAGCTTCGTCTGCGGCCCCGACGCCTACCGGCGTCTGCCGGAGATGCTGGCACAAGTGCGCAGGCAGAGTGGAGAGTGTCTGGCGGCGGTGGAGCTCAGCACCACCGAGACCTATGCCGAGATTGAGCCCGTGCGTCTGGGCGGCAACGGAATCTCGGCCTATATCAGCATTATGCGCGGCTGCCAGAACTACTGCGCCTACTGCGTGGTGCCCTACACCCGCGGCCGCGAGCGGTCGCGCGACCCCGAGACCATCGTGCGTGAGGCCCGCACGCTCTTCGAACAGGGCTACCGCGAGGTGACGCTGCTGGGGCAGAATGTGAACTCATACTCATGGGGAGTGCAGGGAGAACAAGGAGTACAAGACAATACTGTTGGCTTTCCGGAGCTGATGGCGAGGGTGGCAGAGGTTGACCCGCAGCTGCGGGTGAGATTCGCCACGTCGCACCCCAAGGACCTTAGCGACAAGCTGCTGGAGGTAATGGCGAAGTACCCGAATATCTGCCGCTGCATCCACCTGCCGGTGCAGAGCGGCAGCGACCGTATGCTGAAGCTGATGAACCGCAAATACACTGTGGAGTGGTACCTGGACCGTGTGGCGGCCATCCGCCGCTACCTGCCCGACTGCTCCATCACCACGGATGTCATCGCGGGGTTCTCCACGGAGACCCTCGAGGACCACGAGGCCACGCTGAGGCTCTTCCGCAAGGTGCGCTACGACTATGCCTATATGTTCAAGTATTCGCTGCGCGAGGGTACCTACGCCTGGAAGCACCTGGCCGACGACATCGCTGAGGAGGAGAAGACGCGCCGCCTGAACGAGATTATCGCCTTGCAGGGCGAGATAGCGCTGGAGAACAACCGCAAGGAGGTGGGCAAGGAGTATGAGGTGCTGGTGGAGGGCGAGAGCCACCGCTCGAAGGAGCAGCTCTTCGGCCGCAACAGCCAGAACAAGGTCATCGTCTTTGACCGTCGCGACGCGGTGCCGGGCACCTACAGGAGGGTCAGGGTGGACAGCTGCACGGCGGCAACGCTTCTTGGCTCGCTGGTGCAATAATTTTTTCGACATTGCGTTATCCTAATATATCGTTATTGTTTTATGGAGAAGATTAAAAGCTTTCTGAGGAGTTATCCCTGGGTGGCACACCTGTTGGTGATGATAGCGGTGTCGTTGGTGGCACTGTTCTTCATCTTCTTGTTTATCAAGATTTATGCCCGTCAGGGAGAGGAGTATGAGATGCCTGTGGTGGAGGGTAAGACCATTGCCGAGGCGGAGGCCGCGAACGACCTGGACTTGGAGTTTGTGGTGCTCGACTCCATCTACCAGAAAGGTGTGCCCGGCGGCATCATCATCACGCAGGACCCCAAGGGCGGCATCATGGTGAAGAGTGGCCGCAAGGTGTACGTGAGCGTGACGTCGTATAGCGCCGAGGATGTGCCGATGCCCGAGTTGACGGGTCTGTCGGTGCGCCAGGCTGTCTCAGAGATTTATAACAACGGCCTCACCGTGGGTCGTCTCACTTTTGTCGACGATCCCTTCAAGAACAATGTGAAAGAGCAGAGCTGCAAGGGCCGCACAGCCTATGCCGGACAGAAGATAGCCCGCGGATCGGTCATCGACCTGGTGGTGGGACGTGGAGAGGGCGAGAGCACCAACAAGGTGCCGTTCGTCATCGGCAAGACCGCCGACAAGGCGCGTCGCGACATCGTGACGGCCTCGCTCAATGTGGGTCCTGAGCACTTCAACGGCGTGAAGAACAAGGAGAAGGCCGTGGTGTACAGGCAGGAGCCCGACTATACGGGTGTGAGCCAGTATCCCTTCGGCACCCAGGTGGAGCTGTGGTATATCGATGCCAACGCCGACGAGGTGTCGAAGATGGTCTCCGACTTCAAGGTCGATTCCAGCAAGATTATCGATCCTAACGGCGAGGAAGACGGTTTCCCCTCGCCCGATGAACTGGATGGTATAGAGGCATGGTAAGACGTGTGTTTTGTGTGTTGCTGCTGTTGCTGCCCTTGGGTGCGGCCGCGCAGGAGGTCCTCCTGCCGCTGCAGACAGGTGTGAGGCATGGCAGAGCGTCGAAGTCGGCAGTGTCGGCGGTGACGCTACCTTTTTATGACGATTTCGCCACCCCTGCCGAGGTGCCGGCGACGCTGCGTTGGCGCTCGTCGGGCGCCACGCTCTCCGATGGCGGCGGCCTGCTGCCCCCGACGGTGGGTGTCGCCACCCTTGACGCCATCGACGCTACGGGAAACCTCTATTATGGCGCTTCGACGGCAATCTTCCCCGCAGATACCCTCTGTTCGCAGCCTGTGAGGCTCGACGGCTTGACGGTGGCGGACTCTGTGGTGCTGAGTTTCTACTACCTCCCCGGCGGTGGTCGCGGCAACCTGTGGGAGCGTGTGGGCGACTGCCCTGATCCCAGCGACTCGCTGTTCTTGGAATTCTACCGCGCTAGCGACAGCGCGTGGGTGACGGTGTGGTCGCGTGGCGGCGTGGCGGTAGACACGCTGGTGGAAACCACGGGGCGCGACTGGCAATATGTGGCGCTGACGCTTACCGACAGCAGTTATTTCGACAGCACTTTCGCTTTCCGCTTCAGGAACTACTGCAGCCTGCCCACGGTAGCCAAACCCGGCCTGTCGGGCAATTGCGACTACTGGCATCTGGATTATGTTTATCTCGACCGGGACCGTACGGCGTCGATGGAGCCTGTGTTCCGCGACGTGGCTTTTGTGACGGCGGCTCCCAGTCTGTTGACGGTTTACCGTTCGATGCCGGCGCGACAGTATAGAAGCACCGACATGGCCGACAGCCTCGCCGTCACCATCACCAACCTCTTCAATTCAGACTTGGCGACACGTTATTCTTTCACGGTGACGGACGACCAGGGCACGGTGCTGCATACCTATGACGGAGGTTATGAGAACGCTCCGGCGTTCCTGCCCGACGGGAGTTATCAGACCGCCGCTGCCCATGCCAGGCCTGCGGTGGATTTTGCCTTCCCGGAGAGCGACAGCCCCGCCACCTATACGGTGACGCATGCGGTGCGCGAGGGTGTGGGAGGTGACGATTATGGCGCCAACGACACGGTATGCTTCCGTCAGGTGTTCGACAACTACTACGCTTATGACGATGGCACCGCTGAGAACGGCTACGGCCTTACGTCGACGGCCAGCCATGTCTATCTGGCCTACCGCTTCGACCTGAATGTGCAAGACACGCTCACGGCGGTAGACCTCTATTTCAACCGCACGGCCAACGGAGAGAACGAGCATGTGCCGTTCAGACTGATGGTGTGGGCGGAGGATGACGGGCAGCCGGGGCAGGCGCTCTATAGTGACGAGCACAGGCGTTATCCCGAGTTCGACGGTTTGAACGACTTCCACCGTTATGTGTTGGAGTCGCCGGTAGTGATGGATGGCAGCGTCTTCGTTGGTTTCGAGCAGGGGAGCAGTAATTACATCAACTTGGGTTTCGACCGTAGCTTTAACACTGCGGAGCGTATCTACTACCTTACCAGCAACATGTGGCAACAGAGTATCCTCAGCGGCTCGCTGATGCTGCGTCCTTGCTTTGGCGCCGCCGCCACAGTGGGCATTGACGATATCGTAAATACAGAAACAGGCATTGACATCTACCCCAATCCTGCCAGCGACTACGTGTCGGTCAAGGGTCTGCCCGAAGGCTCGCAGGTGGAGCTGTACGACATGCTAGGCAAGAAGATACTTTCCTCCCATAAGCTGCAATTCTCAGTTGCCGACATATCCTCCGGTATCTATATCGTGCGTTGTGTGACGCGGCAGGGTGAGGTCGTAGTAAGGAAAATAATAATCAGACACTGATGGTAGACGAAGAACTCGAACTGGAAGAACAGCAGCAGGAACTCTATGAGCATCACCGTATCGTGGTAGACCGTGGACAGGAGATGCTACGCATTGACAAGTACTTGCAGATGCACCTCCAGGGGGTGTCGCGCACCAAGATACAGGCGGCCACAAAGGCAGACTGTGTGAGGGTGAATGACCGCGCAGTGAAGGCCAACTACAGGGTCAAGCCACTGGATGTCATCACGGTGCTGCTGCCTGAACCGCCGCATGAGTTCGAGCTGATTCCCGAGCCTGTCGATTTCAAGATTGTCTATGAGGACGACGATGTGCTTGTGGTCGACAAGCAGCCCGGCCTGGTGGTACATCCCGGTGTGGGTAACTGGACCGGGACGTTGGTCAACGGACTGCTATATTATTTTCAGAATAAGTATGGCAATCAGGAGGGGCTAGCGCCCTATCTCGTCCACCGTATCGACAAGGACACATCGGGTCTGCTGCTGGTGGCCAAGAACGAGGAGGCACAGGCGGTACTGGCCCGTCAGTTCTTCTATCACACCATAGAGCGCAAGTACAATGCGTTGGTGTGGGGTGACTTTGATGAGGACAGCGGCACCATCGTAGGTAACCTGGGGCGTTCGCCGCAGGACCGACGGGTGATGTGTGTCTACCCTCACGAGGAGGGTGTGCCGGAGGAGGAGCAGAAAGGCAAGCATGCCGTGACGCACTGGAGCGTGATGGAACGCTTCGGATATGTGACGCTGGTGGAGTGTGTGCTGGAGACTGGCCGCACGCACCAGATACGCGCCCACATGCGTCATATAGGACATCCGCTGTTCAGCGATGTCGCCTATGGCGGCGATGCTATCCTGAAGGGTACTACCTTCTCGAAATACAAGCAGTTTGTGGAGAATTGTTTCGCGGTCTGTCCACGGCAGGCGTTGCACGCCCGTGTGCTAGGCTTCGAGCACCCCACGACGAAGAAACACATGCACTTCGAGAGCCCGTTGCCCGACGACATGCAGCAGTGCATCGAGCGTTGGCGAAACTATACCGCCAACCATATCTCTTAGCTCTTAGTTCTTACTTCCCGACTAGTATTCCCACATATCGTTTTCGATGTCGAAGATTTTGTCTTCGATGCGGTCGGATTCCAGCAGGGCATCCTCGCCGGTGAGGTATTTGCTGATGCTGCGGTTGTAGACGTTCGACTCGCGGGTGATGTAGGCGCTGTAGTACTGGTTGACGAAGACCCAGTCCCAGGAGGGCTGACCAACGATGTTGACGGGGTCGATATAGGCCGTATAGCGTGCCAGAAGAGCCCTGACGGCGGGGTGCTGCAGGGGTATCCAGAAGAGGGGCACGATGCCTTGGTTGATTTCGATGGTCTTGCCCATGGTGATGACCCGCTCCTTGAGAGGTGCCAGCGCGATGCGGCGTGAATCCTGGCGGGTGTCTTGTTTGCCGATGAACCATACCTCCTTGAGGGAGTAGTTGTAGATCTCCGATCCCTCGAAGAAGCGTGGACGGATGATGGTCTCGTAGTGCTCCTCGTCATCCTCGTCGTATTCTATCTCGAGCTGGATGGTGTCGGCACGTGTGTAGTTGCGGACGAAGAGGTCGTTGTCGATAGGTATCAGCAGTTCCTCGTCTTCATAGATGGGTATCTCGTTGGCCACCACGGCATCCCAGATGATGTAGGCCAGACTTTTCTTGCCGAAATTGTTCTCCTCGTCGTCGGGAAAGTAGAAGAACTGGTTGAAGAGTTCGGCACTGTTGATGTTCTTCCAGAGAGTGGTGGACCATAGGACGTCGACATCGCGCAGGTAAGGGTAAGGGATGGCCGGGCGGTCGCCCAGGGGTTGGCTGTTGAGGAAATTGCCGGGCTGAGCCATGGCGGAGAGCGCCAGGCTGAGCGACAAGACTGTCAGGGTCAGTAATTTCCTCATTGGTGAAAAAGATTTGTCGGCGAATTGAGCGGATGATGCGAAGTGCCTCACAGCTTTATTCGCTCTATACGCTCAATTCGCCGACAGCTTATGTCGTATGATTCTTTTTGTTTAGTATTCCCACATATCGGACTCGATGTCGAAGATGTTGTCTTCGATGCGCTGAGACTCCATCAGGGCGTCTTCACCGGTGAGGTAGTCGGAAATCTTACGGTTGTAGACGTTCGACTCGCGGGTGATGTAGCTGTCGAAGTAGCGCTGCACGAAGACGTTGTCATAGGAGTTCTCGATGACATCGTTGTTCTCGTCGAAAGCATCGGCATTGACCAGCACCTTGCGGACATTGTAGTCATTCATCGGAATCCAGAAGGACTCGCTGTTGGGGACGATGACTTCCTGACCGGCCTGGTAGGTGGTCTTGTCGAAGACAAAGGCGAGGCCGACGATTCTGACCTTCTGGCGAGTGTCCTGTTTGTCGATGTACCAGTACTCTTTCAGCTTGATTTTATTGGCGGTGGAGGCATCGAAATCCTCGGAGAAGACGGTGGAGTCTTTCATGATTTCGTTGTCGTCCTCGTCAAGTTCGCCGGTGGGGACCTTCATCACCTCCTGGCTGGCCACTTTTCTCAGGGCGTCTTCCCAAGCGAGGGCTTCGGTCATGTCGTCGTTGTCATAGACTTCGAACTTGCCGTCTTTGGCGGCTTTGTAGAGCAGGCTCACCAAGCTCACGCGACCCTGGGCACTCTTAGTGTCGTCGGTGGGGAAGTACATGAACTGGTTGAACTTCTCTTTCATGTCGATTTCGCGCCAGATAACCGTCTCCCAGATGACATCATTCTCACGGATGGAGGGATATTTCATCGGCTCTTTCTCCGTGTTCTTGTTGGTGTGCATGTAGAAGTGGTTCGGGTTGGGCTGACTGTCGTCGCCGCCCTGAGCATCAAGAATGTTCTGGGCATTGGCGGTGAGGCTGAGAGCCGCGATAGCGAAAATGCTAAACAGAATCTTTTTCATTTCTATATTTATTTAAGTTTTACCATCCAGTCTGCAGTCTGTTCCTTGCCGTCGGGCATCAGAACGGTGGCGGTGATGGCGAACATATCGCCCTTCGTGGCCTTCCTGATTGCAGAAATCATAGCGGCGTTGAGTTTGTCGCCGTCGACGATATAGGGGTTGTTCGAGATATAGACCTCGAGCTTTCTAACCTTCATGGAACCCTTGGGGATTTCGAAGTCGAAGCCGGGAGCTCTGTAGGGAGCCACCTTCATGCCTTCGGTGAAGGTCTTCTTCGAAACAGTACCACCCTTCTCGTAACCACCAACCTTGATGATAGGAGCGGGGATGGTCTTTACGCGGACCTTGGTGGTACCCAGCGGCATCTGACGCTTGTCGATGTTGCCGGTCAGGGTGATGTTGATCTCCTTCTTCGAGCCGTTGGGCACAAGGATGTATTCGCCGGGTTTGGCACCGGGCTTGAATGTGCCGCCGCCATCGGTGGTGGCAGTAATCTTTCGGGCGTCAATACCGGGGGCGGAGACACTGATGGGATTCTCCAAACCAGAGTAGACAACCATCATCTTCTCGAGCTGAACGACACCCGAGGGCTCAGCGACAAAGTACTCGTCTTTCACCTGCACCTGCACGGGCTCGCCGTCAGGTGATTTCACCATGGCGGTGGCCAGGATGGAGTGATTACCGACGGTGTTACAGACGGTGCGGTAGACCACGGCGCCGCTGTCGTTACTATTAAGGGTCTGACCGCCGACGGTGGCGGTGAAGGTCTGCTTGGCGTCGTAGGCGGCGACGTTGATGCGCGTCTCATAGGTGCCGCCCTTGAGGATATAGGTAGCTTTCGGACGGGAAATCAGCGTGATGTTACTGAACGTCATGTCGCCCTTGCTCACTTTCTTGTAGAGCATGTTGACGGCATCGAACTCGGCGTTCATCATCTCGGTCTTCAGACGGGTCAGCGTCACCAGTGCGGCACCAGTAATCACCTCGTTGAAGTTGAGCACCTCCCAAGGCACCAACTCACCCTCTTTGTTGTAGCCGTCGGCCATAGCGAGGGCAGTGAGGTTCACGTGAGAGGAGTCCTCGCCGAGGGCTTCGTTGACTTTATTGCGGAAGTCAAGGACCTTGTTCTTAATCTGGATAGCAGCGAGGTTGGGGTCGGGGCTCTTCACATCGGGGCCAATGAAGTACTGGGCGGGGCCGTGGTTGTCTTCGAGCTGTTTGTCGGTGAACCATGCGAAGCCCAGGCTGTCGAGTACTTGGCGGATGTTTTCCTGAATGGCTTTGCCGGACTCGTCACGCAGGGGGAGTTCCCACTTCTTGCCTGTGGCAGGGTCTTCGTAGCTGACGGCGCTGGCCACTTTCGTACCGATATAGTCGCACTCGATGCTATCGATATAAGCAGTAATTTCGTTGGAGAGTTTTTTCACTTCTTGTGCGCGGTCGTACATCTCGCGCACTTTCTCAGGACTGTTCTTGAGGGCCTGTTCGAAGTTGTTATAGGTGTCCTCGAGTTTGACCGCGATGTTCTTGTTGGACTCCTGCATGGCCGTACCCACGCTCTTGAAGCCGTTGACGACCTCGGCGGAGACGTTCAGAGCCAACATGGCGGTGTACACGAGGTACATCATCGTAATCATCTTTTGTCGCGGAGTTTCCGGACAGTTTGTTGCACCCATAGTCTAAAAGTTAAAAAGTTTCAATTCTAAGTTCCTAATTCTTAACTCTTAATTCGTATTAGAGTCTGGTCTGCATAGCAGCCAGCATGTTGCCGTAGACGTTGTTCAACTCGGCAACCTTACGGGTAAGGGCGTCAACTTGTTCTTTGTATTTCACGATGCCGTCGGCAGAGTCGGTGAAGTTGGCCAGCATGGTGCCCATCTTCTCCTCGAACTCCTTGTTGATGTTCATCTGCGTGGAGGCATTGTTAATCTGCATCTCGTACATGGCGTTGATGCTGCTGAGGCTAGCGGACATCTTCTTCATCTCCTCAACATAGGACACCTCGCCGTTGAGCGACTGGGCGGTCTCCTGATAGATGGTGGAGAGGGTGGAGATGGCCTCAGGGGCACCCTGCATGCTCTCGAGCAGGCGGCCGGCCTGGTTGGCGACGCCGTCCATGTTGCTGACGAATTTGTCGGTGGCGGCGGTGACATTGGCCATGTTGTTCATCGAGTTGGCACTGTCGGCAAGGTTCTGCATGCCCTGGCCGAGGCGGTCGATGAGCTCGGGGCTGATATGTGCATCTTCGAGCATCTTATCGAGCTTAGCGGTGAGAGGATCGGCGCTGACGGCAGTCTTCTCGATGGGGTTACCGTCCTCGTCATATTCCACCTTGCCCTGGTCGAGGGCAGCCTCGTCGACCATACCGGCCAACTCGGGATATACCAGGCTCCAGTCCCACTCTTTGTGAGGCGGCTCGAAGGCCGAGAGGAAGAAGATAACGCCTTCGGTGCTCATACCGGCGATAAGCATTTCATTTGCACCGGGCCAGTGCATGATTTTGAACAGGGCTCCGACAATAACGACGGCTGCGCCCCAACCATACAGATATGCCATGAAGGTTTTGTAACCTTTACTGCGGACGAGATTGCTAAGAAAACTCATAATTCAATTGGTTTTAATGTGTTTGCTATTATGTGTTATTTTTATTCTGTGCTTTTATGCTGCTGAGAAGTTGTTTAGCGTGCGACGTTGGAGGCGGTACGGAGATTGTCGCCTTTCACGCGGCCCAGGTAGGGCTGCACGCAGCGGAAACCGATGTAGCACTTGGCGGTATCCATGAACTCGAAGTCGCGGGTCTGGACCTGGATGAAGTATTTCTGGTCTTTCCAGCTGCCGCCGCGAATCACTTTGCGCTTCTTATTCAGCGGGTCGTCGTCTTTGGCGTCGTAGTTGTAGTAGGGGGTGATGGCGTTAGCAATGATGTAGGTCGACTCGTTGTAGGCGTCGAGGCACCACTCGCTGACGTTGCCGGCCATGTCGTACAGACCGAAGTCGTTCGGGGCATAGTGGCCCACCATCAGCGTTCTCACGCCACCGTCGTCGTCATAGGCACCTTTGAGGGGCTCGTAGTTGGCGAGGAAGCATCCGTTCGGGTTACGCACATAGGGACCACCCCAGGGGTAGGACTCGCCAGAGATACCGCCGCGGGCGGCATACTCCCATTCGCTCTCGGTGGGGAGACGGAAGTCGTTGACCTTGGAATAGTTGATGCCTTCAAGATAGTTGTTCAGCATGTTGGAACGCCACACGCAGAAGGCACGGGCCTGACGCCAGCTGACACCCACCACAGGGTAGTTGTCGAAGGCCGGCGAGGAGAAATAGCTGCGCGAGTAGTCCTCGTTCCAGCTATAGGCATAGTCGTGCACCCAGCACAGGGTGTCGGGATAGATGTTGATGAATTCGCGCTGAATCTGTTTGTTGCGGCTGTCGCCCAGACCTTTGGGACGCACGGCGAAAGAGGTGCCGCGGTACTCGTTGGAGGTGGACACGTTGTTCTCTTTTCTCGACACGTCACTGTAGTCGATGTAGAAGTATTCATAGTTCAACTTCGACACATCGATGATCTCGCGGTGGTAGATGTCGGTGATATAGAAACCATTGTCGGCCAAATCCTGATGGATGTCGGCGTTATTGTAGTCGATTTTCTTTTTGTAGTTGAGCATCGGGTTGTCGAGTGGCTGGCCATACTTGTTGTCCATGATGAGGTACTCGTTTCTGCCGGCGACATTGCCGAGGATGTTACGAGCGATGGAGTCTGCCACGGCGCTCACAAACTGACGATATTCGTTGTTCGTGATCTCGGTCTCGTCCATGAAGAACGAGCTGATCTGCATGTTGCGCGGCTGAGGCGTTTTGCCATACGTGACGTTCTGTACGCCGGCGCCCATCGTGTAATTGCCCTGATTGATAAATACCATGCCCTTGAGATCGATGTCCTCGAAATAGGGGCGGTCGTTGACGCCTACCAACTCTCCGTTGTTGGCCGACTTGCAGCTCCAAAGGAGTGCGGTCGTGGCGGTAAGGATGAAAAACAACTTCTTCATATTGTCAATGATTTTATTTTATACTAAACGATTTTTTCGATAATTTGTTTCACTTTTTATATTGTACCATAAAAATATTTCTACAACAGATAACGGGTATTACGTGACACTGTGGGCTTCTCTTTCTCCTTGACGATACGGAAGCTTCCGTTGAGGAAAATCTCGATGGTGCCGTGGCTTCGACCCGATTTGTAGACACCCAACTTAGAGGCGGTGAGGTCGTAGGCCACACCAATCTTGGCCCATTTCCAGTTGATGCCGGCCATGAAGGTAAAGGCGTCGCGCAGACGATAGCCCACGCCTCCCCAGAAAGCATTCTCGTAGTCCAGCAACATCGCCACTTCGGCCTGATAGACAGAGAAGTCGGCCGACTTGATGAGTACCGACGGTTTGAATTTGATGGAGGGGTTGTAGGGGAAGGTGTATTCGTAACCGCCCATGAGGTAGAGGGTTCGGGCGTTCTGGTAGCTCAGTTTTTCGCTCTTGGAGCCCAGCAGGTTCTTTACCGACAGGCTGGCGTACCATTCGCCGGGAACCTGATAGTAGAGACCTGTCGAGAAGTCAACCATGAAATCGGAGACATTCTCTCCGTTGACGGCAGGGTCTCCTCCACCCGAGGTGGGGTTGCTTGGATCTCCTGTCAAATCAGTGCAGCCATAGAGGTTCTCTGTGTTGAAGCCGAAACTGTAGAGATTAGCCTCGACGGCGGCCGACAAGTTGCCGGGACCCCAGTAGAGGCGGAAGGCATAGTCGATGTCGATAGTGGTATTGTTGTGGTAACCGATGGACTGCGAGTTGAATAGCAGGCCGATGCCGCCATGGAGCCACGAAATGGGCATATCGAACGAGAAGAGGTAGTTCGTGGGGGTCTTGCCGGGGTCTACATTGGGCAGCGGCGATTGGAGGTTGAGGCCGAGCCATTGGTTGTTGTAAAGCAGGGTGAACGAGATGGCTCCCGAGCTGCCGGCATAAGCGGGGTTGTAGCTGAGACGATTGAACATGAAGTGGGTGTACTGACCTTCATTTTGAGCAGTACATGCAGGGGAAAACAGTGCCACAAAAAGCAAAAATGGCACTATTTTCGACGCCCAATGTCTTGTTCCCTGTCTTTTTTGTGTCGCCACAACGGCCTGTGTTTTATCGTTTTATTAGTTCGTTAGTGATAATTCCGGCCCCCTGGGTTGGGGTGGAATTGATTGTGCAAAGATAATAATAATTATTTAATTCAGACAAAAAAATTATTTTTTTTTCTTTTTTTCATTCCGATTTTCATTCCGACGGGGTTATCCGTGCATCGGGAAAGTTGTGCTTCAATGCGCGGTTTAGTTCCCGTGCTTTCGACTTGGTCAGATTCACTTCCAGCGTGACGAGAATCTCTCCTCCGGTGGTGTCCATGATGGCTTTTTCCTGGTAGGGACTGGGCAGAAGTTCAACCATCTCGAAGGCTTCGCCGTGTGACCGCGCAGAGCCCAGTTGGATGTTGTACCGATCCATCCCAAGGGAATTGCTTTTGAGTTCGGCCTTCTCTGTCGAATCTTTCTTCGGTTTCTTTGTCTCCTTTGGTTTATCTTGCTTCTTCTCGGATGTTTTGTCCTGCTTGTCGCTGGCGCTTTCGGGCGGGTTATTGCTCAGCCGCGAGGGTACCGAGTCAAACATCTTGTCCTGAGCGGCCCATCGCTTCTCGTAGCCGTCGGGCAGGATGCGTACAATCACTGGCTGGGAGCCCCTGATGCCGATGGCATGGGCGGCTCGGCGAGTCATATCCATTACGCTCTTTTTGGGGCAGCGGTCGTTGATTTTTACGATAACGGAAAGTCCAGTGTTTTTGTTTGTTACCAGAACCAACGTGCCCATTTTGATTTTCTTGTGGGCAGCGGTGAAGAGGTTCTGGTTGAAAATCTCTCCCGAGGCGGTTTTGCGTCCTTCGAACTTGTTGTGGTAGAAGGTACCCTTCATGGGGTACTCCGTCACGGTGTCGTTAACATTGTAGCTCTGTGCCGAGGCTGATATCGCAGCACACAGAAGCAATGCGGTCAAGGCGAAAAAACGCCTTGCTTTCCTTAAGTTTACCATACTACTGCATCTTGGTGAAACCATTGGTTGTGCAGGCGTAGCACCTGCTCGATAACGTCGCGCACACAGCCGCGACCGCCGGGGAAGTGCGAGATATAGTCCACGGTCTCTTTGATCTCCACCGCGGCATCCGACGGGCAGGCTGACACACCGGCGCGCTGAAGGATGGGGTAGTCGGGAATATCGTCGCCCATACAGAGCACCTCTTCCTCGCGGAGGCCATTCTTGGCAAGAAACTCATTGAATGTCTTTATCTTGTCGCCGCATCCGGTATAGCATTGTGTCACCCCCAGCGCATGCATCCTGTTGTCGATACTCATCGACGTGGCGCCAGAGATGACGGCTACAATATAGCCTTTTTTCACGGCATACTGTATGGCGAAGCCGTCCTTGATGTTGCCGCAGCGCACGGTCTCGCCGTCGGCGTAGGTCCACACGTTTCCGTCGGTCATCACACCGTCGAAATCGAAGACGAAGGCCTTCACCGATGACAGTTTCTCTTTGTAGTTGATCATATCTTGAATGATTGTGTTCTTGGTGTTTATCTTGCGTATTCGAGCATTTGCTCATAAGTGTTGCGCCATCCTTCCCATCCGTCCACCTCCGAGAGGTTCTGGTTGTGGATGATGCAGCAGAAGGTGCCGTCGACGGCGCGGACGGCGTCGATGATGCGCCGGTAAGTCTGTAGCCCTTCTTCCGGGCTGAGTCTCATGTATTTCTGTAGGGTGGTGTCCATGATGGAGAACGGCTGGATGAGCAGTTCTGTCTCGTGGTCGCGTTCGAGGTCGTAGAACGGGTAGGAGCCACTGATGCCGGCGCGGAAACCCACCGTGTCGGGATAGCCCATGGAGTAGTCGCATCGCATGGCAGCATGCTGCAGTATCCTGTAGGACCTCGGCAGTTTAAGTCTTAGGAAGTGGAATCTGTTGTATACGATGGGACGGTGGATAATGTCCTCGAGGCGTTTGATTTCGGCGGCGGCTTTGAGGGGCAGTTCCAAGGTGTTGTAGCCTGGATGGATACCGATCTTGGCGTAGTCGTCGAGGTGTTGTATGAGTTGTCTGAAGTGGGGGTTAAGGTAGGAGGCGGGCTTGTCGTAGTCGCCGTAGTCGGCGAGCAACACGAAGAAGAACAATGCCGATTCGGGTACTTTGCGGTATTGCTCCAGGATGTATTCGAATGTGTCGAATGGGTCGGTTTCGCGATGTGCTAGCACACGTATCCTGCGGGCCACCTCTGCGGGGTCGCGCCGTGAGATAAGGTCGCGCAACATGCCCACCACGGAGCGGAAGAGTCCTTTGTGAAGGTAGCTCCAAGCGGCATCGATATCCACGGTCTGTACGAAGCGGTAGCTTTGTCCGGGTAGGCTGTATTCGGGATAGCGTTCTTGTATCTTTCCTGCTATCATCCGAGCCCACTGGTCCACCACGGGTTCCTCGAGAAATCCCGCTTGTGCCGCCAGGCTTTCTTCGGGCAGGAAACGGCCGTGGATATCCTCGCGGTGCGGCAGGTATTCTTCGTAGCGTGTCACCATGAAAAAGGTGGCCGCCAGCGGGTCGAAGTCGAAGTCTATGTTGCGTCCGTAGACGGGGAAGAGAATCCATTGCCCGTCGCGACATTCGGCACCGGCTTCCTGCTCCTCAATAGAGGTCTCGAACAACAGCGGGTGGCACTTGATGAAGAGACTGTCATCCAGTCTTTTCGGACCATAACTGAGTTTGGCATCCCCGTAGTGCAGATAGTACTGCTCGTCAGTGGTGATGCTGTAATCGGCATGCAGCAGGTGGTGGAATACCACGTTGAGGGTGTAGCCTAGCCGATTGGTCAGTTTCGGTACATGAATCAGTAGCATTTAAAATGCAAAGATACGAATTTTTTTTGAATCGGTGCCGTCGAGGTGCATTTTTGTTCCCAGTGGTAGAGCTAAGTTATTGTCACCCAGATGCCCGAATGGAGCATTGAAGACTACGGGGTAAGAGTATTCTGCCACTGCTTCCATGACGATTTCCTCTGCTTTCCGTCCGAAGGGGACGCTGTTGTCGTGCATGTCGGTCATTCCTCCGACGACGAGGGCCGCGAGTCCCTCGAGCATGCCGTTGCGCTTGAGGTTGAACATCATGCGGTCAATGTGGTAGAGGTATTCGTCGAGGTCCTCGATGAGGAGTATTTTCCCATGTGTGTCGAGGGCCGACGGTGACCCACAGAGACTGTAGAGGATGGACAAGTTGCCTCCGACAACGATGCCTTCGGCAATCCCCGGACGGCACAGTATGCCGCCATCCCATTCGATGTCAGTCCGTTCCCCGAACAATGCATCATGCAGGCTACGGGTGGCGGAACTCTCCTCACGACCAAAGTTGATGGGCATGGTGGCGTGCAGGGTAGGAATCCCGAGGGTGGTGTGGATATGGCTGTGGAGCACGGTGACGTCGCTGTAGCCCACAATCCATTTCGGATGCTCGGCGAAGTGGATGAAATCGAGCCTGTCGATGATGCGTACGGTGCCGTATCCGCCACGGCAGCAGAGGATGGCGCGGATGCTATCGTCGTCGAGGAGTTTTTGAAAGAGTTTTGCACGGTGACTGTCGCTTCCTGCGAACTGGTTGTCAGCGTCGTAGAGACCTTCTGGGACTATTACGTTGAGTCCCCACGAACGCAGTCTTTCGATGGCCGGAGCCATCTCCTCTGGACTCACCTTACGGGCGGTGGCGGCCATGGCCACGCTGTCGCCCTTTCTTAATGGTGCTATTTGCTTCATGTCAATGGGATAACGCCGTTTTCGCCAGTTTATTGTATCGTCCGCCAACGGGCTGTTAGAAAAAAAGTTTTGTGGGATTGATTTTATTTTGTATCTTTGCACATCTCCCCATAATAGGGAGTTGGACGTAAACGTCTATTAGGGAACGATTAACAAAATTTATATTATTATAGTACGCATGAAAGAAAGTATCTCCTCTACACTGAAATCTTCCGAGACCGAAGATTGGTTCGACTACCATGTGGTACGTCCGATGGGCTACCTCTGGGCCAAACTCTTTGCCAAGATAGGCATGCATCCCAATACTGTCACAGTCATCTCCATGATTATCGGTGCGGCGAGTTGCTTTTTCTTTGCCCACGGAAGCTACCATTATGAGCAGTGCGAGGGCCTTTGGCTCAATGTCATTGGCATCCTGCTGCTCTTCTGGGCTTATGTTTATGACTGCACCGACGGCCAACTGGCCCGCATGACGGGCAAGAAGAGCAAGCTGGGTCGCATCCTCGACGGCGCCGCCGGCTACGCCTGGTACATCCCCATCTATGCCGCCCTCATCTATCGTTTCTATAACCACCACGACCTCGAGTTTGGCTGGCTGGGCATCGCCGACAGCGAGAGCGCCTCGCTCATCGCCGCCCTCGTGGCTTTCGCCCTCGCCGCCATCTCGGGCATCATCTGCCTCGCCGGACAGCAGCGCACGGCCGACTACTACATCCAGGTGCACCTCTTCTTCCTCAAAGGTGAGAAGGGCGCCGAACTCGACAACTCCGTCAAACAGCAGGAAATCTACGACCAGATGGGTCCCGAGACGTCGTGGATAGAGCGTCTCATCCAGAAGACCTACATCACCTATACCAAGCAGCAGGAACGTCGCACCCCGCAGTTCCAGAACCTCATGGCTCGCCTGAAAGAGAAATTCGGCGACGCCAACAACACCCCTGCCGACATCCGCGAGGAAATCCACCGCGAGAGCCGCAAGGTGATGCCTTTCAACTTCATGCTGGTCTTCAACTTCCGCACCCTCTTCCTCGTCATCTTCTGCCTGCTCGACATACCGGTGCTCTATTTCCTCTTCGAGATTATTGTCATCAGCCTCATCGAGTGCTATGCCATCCATCGTCACGAAGCGTTCTGCAAACGCATTGCCCAATCTCTTAACTAGTGCTGCATGAAGAAGTGGAAGTGGACTAAACAAAGGGTAACCAACCTGTTCTTTGTCATCGGCGTGGTGACGGTGGTGGTGATGTTCTTCTCGTTCGACATGAGCTTCACCGACCTCTGGCACCGTATCTGCGACGCCGGCTACTGGCTGATACCCATCCTTGGTATCTGGCTCGTCATCTACGCCATGAATGCCGTCTCCTGGGGCATGATCACCAACAATGTGAAGCAGAAGCATCACCACATCGGCGTATGGCGCACCTACAAGCTCACCATCTCGGGCTATGCACTCAACTATACCACCCCCGTGGCGGGTCTGGGCGGCGAGCCCTACCGCATCATGGAACTTTCGAAGGACATCGGCAACCAGCGCGCCACCTCGTCGGTCATCCTCTATGTGATGACTCACATCCTGGCGCATTTCATCTTCTGGCTCGTCGGCATCGCCATCTTCGTGGTGCTGGCGCTGACGGGACGTGCCGAGTGGACTACGGGTGTCGCCATCATGACGGTCATCACCACCGTCATCATCGGCTTCGGTGTCTATGCCGCCTCGCTGGGCTACAGGCACGGCTTGGTGTTCAAGGCTGTGAAGTTCATGGGACGCATCCCCGGCCTTGGCAAGCTGGCCATACGCCTGCTGCGCCGCCATGGACATACCTTCTTTAACATCGACGAACAGATACGCATGCTCAACCAGCAGGACAAGCGCACCTTCTACGGCAGCTTGGCCGTCGAGTTCCTCTCGCGCATGGTCCAGAGCCTCGAGATATTCTTCATGCTCCAGCTTGCCGGTGCCGGTTGCGATAACCTTGGCATGCTCTACCTCCAGTCGGTGGTGGTCCTCACCGTGATGACCATCACTTCCAACCTGCTGGGCTTCTTGCCCATGCAGCTGGGTGGCCAGGAGGGCGGCATCGCCATCGGCCTCGCCCTGCTCGGAATTATGGGTGGCGAGGTGCTCCTCTGCATCGGCGTCTTCTGCCGTGTCAGGGAGATATTCTGGATTGTGACAGGTCTCGCCCTAATGAAAATAAACCAAAAAGTAAAAATGAAGACAGCTGTTATCATGGCCGCGGGTATGGGTACCCGCTTCGGCGACAAGACCAAGGTGATGCCCAAGGGCTTCATCCCCTTCAACGGCGTCCCCATGGTGGAACGTTCCATCCGCACCCTCCTCCTCTGCGGCATCCGCCGCATCATCATCGGCACCGGCTATCACAAGGAATACTACGAGGAGCTGGCAAAGAAGTACCACCCCTTCGTCGAGTGCGTCTTCAGCCCCCGCTACGCCGAGACCAATAGCATGTACACCCTCTGGAACTGCCGTGAGGCCATCGCCGACAATGATTTCGTGCTCCTCGAGTCCGACCTCGTCTACGAGAAGGCCGCCATCGAGTCGCTCAAGACCTGTCCCTTCGACTCCGCTATGCTCATCACTCCCGTGACGAAGTTCCAGGACCAGTACTATGTGCAGATGAACGACCATGCCGAACTGGTCAACTGCTCCACCAATGCCGCCGACATCGAGCCCTCGGGCGAACTCGTGGGCATCCACAAGGTCAGCAACCACTTCTACAAGATTCTCTGCTCCGAGTACGAGAAGATTGTCGACGAGAAACCCAAGCTGGGCTACGAATTCATGCTCCTCGACGTCTCGCAGCGTGTCACCCCCATGCATGTCATGAAGGTGGACGGTCTCCAGTGGTACGAAATCGACGACGACGACGACCTGAAATACGCAGAAGAACATATCCTGATTTAATCCACTCCTTCTGCCCCCTCCCTTGAGGGAGGGGCAGGGGTGGGGGAAAACAACAAGAAACAAACAATCAAGCAATCAAACAATACAATCAATATGGCAAACAAGAAAGTCTATCTCGGCATGATTGCCGACATCATGCACCCCGGTCTCATCAACATCATCAACGAGGGTGCCAAATATGGTGACGTGGTCATCGGCCTCTTCACCGACAAGGCAATAGCCACCCACAAACGCCTGCCCTACCTCACCTATGAGCAGCGCGAGACCGTCGTCCGTTCCATCAACGGCGTCAGCGAGGTCGTCCCCCAGGACGAATGGAGCTACGTGCCCAACCTGCTGAAGTATAAGCCCGACTACATCATCCACGGCGACGACTGGCTGGAAGGTCCCGACAAATACCTCCGCGACGAAGTCTTCGCCACCATGGAGAAACTCGGTGGCAAGGTCATCGAGATTCCCTACACCAAGGGCATCACCTCCTCGGGTCTCGCCTCCGAGATCGAGTCGCTGGGCACCACGCCCCAGGCCCGCATGAAGAGCCTGCGCCGCCTCATCACCGCCAAGCCCATCGTCCGCATCATGGAGAGCCACTGCGGCCTCACCGGCCTCATCATCGAGCATACCAAGTTCCAGGAAGGCGACGCCACCCGCGAGTTCGACGGCATGTGGGCCTCCTCGCTCACCGACAGCACCTCCAAGGGTAAGCCCGACATCGAGGCTGTCGACCTCACCACCCGTCTCCACGACCTCAACGACTCCCTCGAGGTTACCACCAAACCCGTCATCTACGACGGCGACACCGGCGGAAAGGTCGAACACTTCGTCTTCACCGTCCGCACCCTCGAGCGTCTCGGCGTCTCCGCCGTCATCATCGAGGACAAGGTGGGTCTGAAGCAGAACTCCCTCTTCGGCACCGACGCCGTCCAGACGCAGGACACCATCGAGGGCTTCTGCCACAAGATCCGCTCCGGCAAGGAGGCACAGGTCACCCGCGACTTCATGATCATCGCCCGCATCGAGAGCCTCATCGCCGGCAAGCCCGTCGAGGACGCCCTCGAACGCGCCTTCGCCTATGTCGAGGCTGGCGCCGACGGCATCATGATCCACTCCAAGAACAAGGACGGCATGGACATCAAGGAGTTCTGCCAGCGCTTCCGCGAGAAAGACAGCCACACCCCCATCGTGGCCGTCCCCACCACCTACGCCCAGTTCACCGAAGAGGAACTCGCCGACTGGGGCATCAACATCGTCATCTATGCCAACCACATGCTCCGCAGCGCCTACCCCGCCATGGTGAAGTGCGCCGAGAGCATCCTCGAGCATCACCGCTGCCAGGAAGCCTCCGCCGACTACTGCATGCCCATCAAGGAGATCCTCAACCTCATTCCCGGTACGAAGAAAAAATAATTAAAAGGTTATTGGTTATTGGTTATGGGTTATAGACGCTACGCAGTCGAAATACCGACAATATGACGCGTCAGCCCTCCATAACCAATAACCTATAACCTATAACCATTAAAAGATATGATCAGTCCCAAATTCTTTATCGAGAAGCTGAAAGAGAACGACATCGACTTCTACGCCGGTGTGCCCGACAGCCTGCTGAAGAACATCTGCGCCTACATTGCAGACAATGTCGACGCCAGCCATAACATCATCACCGCCAACGAAGGTGCCGCCGTCGGCCTGGCCGCGGGCTACCACCTCGCCACCGGCAAGATCGGCGTGGTCTACATGCAGAACTCCGGCGAGGGCAATATCATCAACCCCCTCGCCTCGCTCACCGACAAGGAGGTCTACAATATCCCCGTACTGCTGCTCATCGGTTGGCGCGGCCGCCCCGGCGTCCACGACGAACCCCAGCATGTCAAGCAGGGCAAGGTAACCACTGGTCTCCTCAACACCATGGGCATCAACTACGAGGTGCTCAGCAAGGAAGAGGACAAGGCCGAGAAGCAGATCTCCAAGGCCGTCAGCGCCATGAAGTCCACCGGCGAGGTCTTCGCCCTAGTCATCGAGAAAGATACCTTCGACAGCTATAAGCTCCAGAACGTCGAGAAGAACGATTATCCGATGTCTCGCGAAGAGGCCATCCAGACCGTCGCTGCCGCCATGGGCGAGAAAGACGTCGTGGTCTCCACCACCGGCATGATCAGCCGCGAGCTCTTCGAGTACCGTGCCGCCAAGGGACAGGGCCACGAGCGCGACTTCCTCACCGTCGGCTCCATGGGCCACGCCTCACAGATAGCCCTCGGCATCGCCCTCGAGAAGCACGACCGTCGTGTTTGGTGCTTCGACGGCGATGGCGCCACCATCATGCACATGGGCTCCATGGCCATCGTCGCCGAGAAGGCCCCGAAGAACTACATCCATGTGGTCTTCAACAACGGTGCCCACGACTCCGTGGGTGGTCAGCCCACCGTAGGACTCAAGATCGACCTCCCCGCCGTCGCCCGCGCCGTAGGCTACAAAGCCGCCTACAGCGTCGACAGCATTGAAGCCCTCAAAGGCCAGCTCGCCAAGATTAACAATCAGGAAGGTCCTGTGATGGTCGAGGTGAAGGTCCACAAAGGCAACCGCGCCGACCTCGGCCGCCCCACCACCACCCCCATCCAGAACAAAGAAGCCCTCATGGCGTTCCTTCGTAAGTAATGGTTATTGGTTAGTGGTTATAGGTTATAGACGCTGACGCAATCGATTTATGGAAGATAAGAAGTTCTCATTTGAAGAATTAGAAGTCTACAAGTCGGCAAGGCTACTGGTAAGGGATATTTATCGCTTGCAGCATAGATTTCCCAAGTACGAGATTTATGCGTTGGGAGACTAGATTAGACGTTCTTCATCTTCTGTAACATCAAATATTGCCGAGGGTAGTGGACGTGCCTCTTTTAAAGAGAAGTCGCATTTCATTGAAATAGCATATGGGTCCTTGATGGAAGCATTTAGTCAATTACAAATTGCACAAGATTTAGGATATTTGACACAAGAAGATATTGATGAAATCCGGTTGCAGTTTGTTGATGTGGCAAAAATGCTTTCTGGATTAAAGAATTATTTTGATAACAAATCCAAGGTCAGCCCCCCTATAACCTCTCTATAACCAACAACCCATAACCTTTAACCTTTTAACCTGCGCAAGCCTCTATAACCAACAACCCATAACCTTTAACCTTTTAACCTGCGCAAGCCTCTATAACCAATAACCTATAACCCATAACCTTTAACCTTTTAACCTGCGCAAGCCTCTATAACCAATAACCTATAACCTATAACCTTTCAAATTATGACCATCAAACGTAACGTCCTGCTAAATCCCGGTCCCGCCACGACGACCGACACCGTGAAAATGGCCCAGGTGGTGCCCGACATCTGCCCGCGCGAGAAAGAGTTCGCCGGCCTCATGCACGGCCTCCGCGCCGACCTGCTGAAGATTGTCCATGCCGACCCCAAAGACTACACCTCCGTGCTCTTCACCGGCTCCGGCACCATCAACATCGACATCTGCCTCAACTCCCTCCTCCCCGAGGGCAAAAAGGCCCTCATCGTCAACAACGGCGCCTACTCGTCGCGTGCCGTCGAGGTGTGCCAGTACTACCACCTGCCGCATATCGACCTCAAGAGCAGTGTCTTCGAGCGTCCCGACCTCGCCCTCGTGGAGAAAACTCTCCAGGAGAACCCCGACGTCGCCCTCGTCTACACCACCCACCACGAGACCGGCACGGGTGTTCTCAACCCCATCCGCGAAATCGGTGCCCTGGCCCACAAGTACGGCGCCATCTCGGTCTTCGACACCACCTCGTCGCTGGCCATGATTCCCATCGACGTGCAGCGCGACAACGTGGACTTCTGCATGGCCTCCGCCCAGAAGGGCATCATGGCTATGTCGGGTCTCTCGTTCATCATCGGCAAGACCGACATCGTCAAGGCTTCCAAAGACTATCCCACGCGCTCCTACTATTGCAACCTCTATATGCAATATGAGAACTTCGAGAAGACCGGCGAGATGCACTTCACGCCCCCCGTGCAGACCATCTACGCCGCCATCCAGGGCCTCAAGGAGTACTTCGCCGAAGGCGAGGAGGCCAAGTGGGCCCGCCACCTGCGTGTCAACAAAGCCATCAAGGAGGGTATCGCCAGCCTCGGCCTCAAGGAAGCCATCCGTGACGAGCTACAGTCGGGTCTCGTCGTCTCGGTACTCTACCCCGACATGCCCAACTGGAACTTCGAGAAAGTGCACGACTACTGCTATGAGCGCGGATTCACCATCTATCCTGGCAAGATCAGCACCACCAACACCTTCCGCCTCTGCTCCCTCGGCGCCATCGACGAGGACGACATCCATGCCTTCATCCCCGTGCTGAAAGCCGCCATCGAGAGCCTCTAGTCCTCTATCGCACCTTTAATCTGAACCTTGAAGCCTTCGTCAATCACTGGTTGTACGAGGGCTTTCATTTCATGGGGGAGGAATTTTTCAAGACCCTGCATCGGGGTGGCGCGGTCGATGGTGTAGACCATCCACTCGCGCGGCTTCAGCAGCCGCACGATATCCATCATCGGCTCCACCACTTCGCGACGCGACGAGTCAAAGCCGTTGCCACGCAGCATGCAGGTCTGCAGCACGAAGTTGCCTTTGAACTGCTTCAGCGCCTCGATGACACGGGCGATGTCGTAGCCCGGAGCAGGCTGGTTGATGAGGGCGATGAGCTCGTTGGTGGGAGCGTCAATCTTCATGATGGGGTTGTCCACCTTGCACAACGCCTCGAAGACCTCAGGGATATGCACGCGTGTGGCGTTGCTCAGCACGCTGACCTTGGCCGAAGGGTAGTACTTGTCGCGCAGGCGAAGTGTGTCGTCGATAATCTGTGGGAACTCGGGATTCAGTGTCGGCTCGCCGTCGCCGCTAAAAGTGATGCTGTCGACCTTTGTTAATAGAGAATTATTGCCTGCGTCAGCCGAATTTTCAATTTTCTTCACAGGATTATCTTTATTCTTCAAGGTGTTCAGTTCCTCTTCGAGGTGCAATTTTGAATTTTCAATTTCCTTGAGCTTGCGCTCAAGGTCGGTGCGCACCTTCTCGGCCGTGGGCAGCACGGTGTCGTTGCGGCCGTCGCGGTTCCAGCCGCACTCGCAATAGATGCAGTCGAAATTGCATATCTTGCCCTTCTCAGGCAGCAGGTTGATGCCCAGCGAGCTACCGAGCCGCCGGCTGAATATGGGTCCAAAAACAGTCTCTTCGCGTAGCATAATGGTCTCTTTTCTTATTCCTTATATTAACGCCCTCCCTCCCCGAAAAATTGTCCCACAAAACAAAAAAATCCTCCATTTTTCGCCCTTTGTAACCGGTTTATTTTCAGGTCTTCATAATATCATCTCTTACATTACTCATTATATACCCTTTATGCTGTCTTTAATTAAAGTTTCTTGGGTAGGCAATATATAGGAGAAAATAACGTTATGATAAGTGGATAATATATTGTTATAGTAACTTAAAACCTTATAGATATGGCTATTATACGTGACGGATACCTGGGCGGGTTCCAGGGGAGGATGGGGCCGACGGTGGGATACCAGTGGCGTGGCAAATGGGTGGTGCGCACCTTCTCGAGTCACCCTCGCAACCCGCGTACTGCGGCACAGCAGGAGCACCGCATGCTCTTCAAACAGCAGGTGCAGCTCGCCGGACGCCTCAACTGGGTGCTGCGCGAGACCCTCGACCTCGTCTCCATGGAGCACGGCATGACGCCGTGTAACTATTTTGTTATGAGGAATCAGGAGGCGTTTGGCACTATTACCACCCCCTCCCCCCTACGGGGTACTCCCCCTCAGGAGGGGGAGACGGGAAAGGCCGAACAGACCCCTCAGTCACTTCGTGACAGCTCCCCTAGCTTAGGGGAGCAGCAGACTACGCTGGCCGTGGATTGGGAGCGGTTGGTGCTGAGTGAGGGGCCGGTGGCGCCGGTGGCTTTCGGGGCACCGGAGGTGGCGGACGGGACGACGCTCGTCGTGCCCTTCGAGCGCAACCCGCTGCATGTGCGGGCCGACAACTACGATCGCGTGTATATATATGTCTACTGCCCTGAGATTGAGCGCGGTTTCTTCTCGGCGCCGGTCTACCGCCGCGAGCAGCGCCTCGCCGTGGTGCTGCCCGAGAGCTTCGCCGGCCGCGAGGTGCAGGTGTGGGGCATGGTGCAGGATGCCGCCGGCCGCTGGTCGCAAACCCTCTACATCGGCCATGGACCGATAGAAAATACTGAAACGGAGACACACCCCTCCGTCTCCGTTAAAAACGGAGCC
>CACYIK010000022.1 GCA_902774395.1 uncultured Bacteroidota bacterium | reverse complement strand
AATGCCGCTCGCTCTGCTGCGGCTTGCCTGCCGTAGGCAATTTAGCGTAATTCGCTTGTAATTATGTGTTGCGCAGCCATTAGTTTAATTTGTATAATTCGCCGTTCCCTAGATTATTCCGATAATCTCGTTGATATCCTTGATTCCATGGCGTTTGCAGTAGTCCTCGAGGCCATCGACGATCTTCATGGTAATCGCAGGATCGATGAAGTTGGCCGTGCCCACCTGGATGGCTTTGGCACCCACCATGAGGAACTCCAGGGCGTCGGCCGCCGAGGCGATGCCACCCAGTCCGATGACGGGAATCTTCACAGCATGAGCCACCTGCCACACCATGCGCACCGCCACGGGCTTCACGGCGGGACCGCTGAGGCCGCCGGTGATGGTGCTGAGGTAGGGACGCTGCCGTTCCACATCCACGGCCATGCCGAGCATGGTGTTGATGAGACTCACGCTGTCGGCGCCGGCATCCTCCACGGCCTTGGCGATGTCAACGACACTGGTGACATTGGGTGTAAGCTTTACTATCAGCGTCTTATGATATACTTTGCGCACCTCCGAGACCACCTGTGCCGCCATCTCGGGGTTGGTGCCGAAGCCCATGCCACCCTTCTTGACGTTGGGGCACGAGATGTTAAGCTCGATGGCGGGAATCTTCTCCAGCTCGTCGATCTGCGACGCCACGTCGCAGTATTCCTCGATGCTCGAGCCGCTGACGTTGACGATGATATTGGTGTCTAAATGCTTGATTCTATGATACACCTCTTTGCAGAACTTCTCCACGCCGCCGTTCTGCAGACCCACGGCGTTGAGCATGCCCGAAGGGGTCTCCGCCATGCGGGGATAGGGGTTGCCCTCGCGGTGAGAGCCCGTGGTGCCCTTGACGATGAAGCCACCCAGACGCTCCAGGTCTACGAAGTCGGCGAACTCCTCGCCGTAACCGAAGGTGCCGCTGGCCGTCATCACCGGATTCTTCAAACTGAGATTATGAACTTTAACTGCTAACATATCTCTAATGTGTTAATGTGTTATTTCGTTAATGTGTTAGTGGCTTGCGCAAGCATCACTTACGCATTTACACATTTACGCATTTACGCATTTTCATACCATTTACGCATCGTGCTGATGTCGAACACGGGGCCGTCCTTGCAGACGCAGCGGTGGCCTTGGTCGGTATCGGTCACGCAGCAGAGGCAGGCACCCACGCCACAGGCCATCATGTTCTCCAGGCTCACCTCGCAGCGGATGCCACGCTGGGCAGCACTGCGGGCCACGGCCTTCATCATCGGCGTGGGGCCACAGGTGTAGATCATGTCATAGGACTCTGAGAAGGCGGGATGTTCCACCACCAGACCCTTGTGCCCCATCGAGCCGTCGTCGGTGGCGATGCAGAGGCGCCCGTAGGGCTCGAACTCCTCGCGCACGGGGATGAGCTCGGCGGTGCGGCCTCCCAGCAGGATGGTACAGCTAACACCCTTTGCTTTCAACACCTTGGAGAGATGCAGCAGCGGCGCGATACCCGCTCCACCGCCCACCAGAAGAGCGGAGAGTGGAGAGTGGAGAGTGGAAAGAGGGATGGTAAAGCCGTGACCAAGGGGGTAGACCATATTCAACTTGTCCCCCACCCCGAGTTCGGCGAGCTTGCGGGTGCCGTTGCCGACTATCTGGATAAGAAGGGTCATGGTGCCGCGGGCCTCGTCGACGTCGTGTACCGAGATGGGACGTCGCAGCATCACCGCACGTTCTCCCTCCACCTGCACCTCGACAAACTGTCCCGGTGCCACGGGCTGCATCTTCCCACCGTGTTCCAACACCAGGGAGAAGTAGCGGCTGCCCAGCTGCCGACGCTCTAAAACCTTGAAATCGTGTATCTCTTTCATATTTTTCATACTGGATTAATGCTGCAAATTTACATATTTTTCGCGAAACAGAAAAAAAAATGAAATATCCACCTTCCGGCACAGGGCCAGCACAAAGAAAGCCCCCGCCTCCGGAATCGGAGGCGGGGGCTTTGCCGACAGGTGCGGCACGGGTGGCTACTGCACCAGGAGCTTGCGGGTGACGGTGCCCATGGGGGTGCGGATGCGGAGGAGGTAGGTGGCGCGGGGCCAGGAGCTGACGTCGAGGTCGGCCTTGAGGCCCTCGGCGGGGAGGGTCTGCAGCAGGCGTCCCTGCGTGTCGTAGACCTCGACGGCCGTCATGCCGAAGCTGGAGACCACCGTGGCGCGCCCGTGCGCCGGGTTGGGCTGCACAGCCACATAGCGATCCATCATGTCCGACCCCTGCACGGCCACGTTGCTGTCGCCGCCACTGGGCTTAGGCGTCAGGATGGGGAAGATGAACAAATCGCCAAAACCCTCAGGCCGATAACAATGAAATTCCCATTCCAAATCATCCTCATATACAAGAGCTCCCGTAACGGGGTCAAAGTGTCTTCGCGGAAGCAGTCTTGCATGACAAACCGGATAGTTTGTCCCCCCTATCCCTTCCGTGGGATCAAAGAATGAAAATCGAAAACAATCAAAACCTGGTCGCACCTGAATATACCGCCCGGCACCTTTGAGCTCACACTGGGTCTGCGTAAAGCCAGCATAAAATGTGTCGAACACAATCTGCGGCTCGTCATAATAACGCTCATAGACGGGTTTGGGCATTGAGTCCTCGCGAATGAAATCGGGCGACATCAACCAGTAACTCACCGCCGTATCCAGAAAATGTATCGGCAGCAGCTCCCCCACCTGACGCATCTCCGCCGTCGAGTCGGGTCCATGGTACTGGTACAGCATCAGAGATTCCCTGCAGTTGAGAAAGCTGGGGTCTTCGGGATATCTATCGTTCAGATACGACTGTAGGTCCGGATATACCGTGTTCAGATAAAACGAGAACGAGTCGGGGCACGTCATCATGGCTGCAATACCATAGACCCGAAGGGTATCCTCGGTAATAAAACGCCTGGCGAGAACATCCGTGCTTGATGCATAACTATGCAGAATCCATTTTGTTGTGTCAATCCAGTTGTTGTAGAAGTAATTGTCTAGCGGCGCCGAGAACTTCCTCAAAGTGTCCTGCGCCTGCACCCCGCCGCACAACAGGGCGGCAAATGCCAAGAAAATGATACTCTTTTTCATAACGATTATTATTTGGATGGTACTTTTTGTTCTCGACAGACATCAATAAAATCTTTAGTATCGATTATGGGGGTCAAATCATTTCTTTTCAAAATATAAGTATATATCGGTGACAATGGGCTATCATCCAGAACCATTTTCCTTTCTCCTGTATCAAACGAATATTCGAAGTAATCCGGGCACCCATTCCATTGGTAATAGTAATATTGATAGAATCTTAGTTTGAAATCATATTTCCCTGACGCAATAAATTGATACTGGTGGGAATTATTTTTCGGATCGATGGACCACACATGGTTTTGGGGATATCTTGTCCCCAATCCATAGGGAACAGTGTTATTTATTACATCCTGCGAGATATGGTAAATCTGCATCAGAGGATTATACTTGGGGTCGATTTTGAAATACTCGCGGGCGAGGATGTCATAAACCAAGCCCTGTCTGTTGTATTTAATATCCATGGGATAGAGCGTCCAGTTGGTGTCACCGAATATCTCCACAATATTGCAGATATTATTCGTCACATTAGGCTTCATCATGGCCATACGGGGGAAACTGGAAACTTTGCTCACGGCAGCAAATTGGTCTCCCGTGGTGTGTTCCAGAAAAACAGGTGTCTCGGCGACGGGACTGGTCATACGGAATCTGTTGACTCCAGAAGAGAAGATGAACAACCCCGGAGATGGCGTTGTCGGTTTATCAAACCGCCAAAACTCAATTACCGGAAAACCATATTCTTCCCTTCGAACCGAGGCGAAAACCTTGTTGTTGGTCACCGCCACATCATCGATGTTCTCGTTTTTATCCGCCGACATATATGCGGTGCAATTATATCCAAAGGGTATACTAATGTTAACGTCAAGCAAAACATCCGAGCGCGAGCCGTCGGTGGTTCCCGTCATGACAAGATGTGTCGCCCACTGCATCTGATACTCCGTCTCATAGACATCAATCTTGCGCATCTCCTTGCACCGGTCAAAGAAGAAGTATGTGGTGGTGGCGTAGGAAGGAAACGAATAAAGACTAAAAAAACCGAATGCTGCCTTTTTCCCCGCCTCACTATGATTGCATCCACAGAAATATACTTGATTGCCCACCACCTCAAAATCATTCACCTCAAAGTCCTCCAACTTAATAAGCGGCGTACTGATATTATTGTTTGTATGCAATATAAAACATGCATAAAAACCATCTTGGCGGTAAATCAAAGAGGCGTTTTCTGACACTTCACGAATAATCGAAGTATCATTCGCATATGTCATTTGCACTTCTCGTATCATTTCCTGCCCGAAAGCCGGGATGGATGCGGAGAAAAGCAACATCACGGCAAGTGTCCGTGACATAAACCTGAATTTTGTCAAAGAGTTTTTCATAGTGTTGTCATTTTTATAACGTTAAACAATTAATTTTATTGTACCTGTTCCCAAATTATCTAATGGCGATGCAGGTGTAGACTTTGGTATTGTCGTCGAAGTAGACATAGACTTCATACCCTTCCTTTACTTTCTGCTCCGCCCATTCATAGGCCGCATCGTGGTCAGTGGTGGTGAAGGTAACCTTCTCCTTGGCCAACCCCTGCCGCAGTCCCGTGTTCAGTCTAAATGCAACGGAATGTCCTTCCTCTGACAAAGCAAGCATCCGGTTCAGAAAATCCGACCACGCAGTCTCCCCGACCAATGTCACCGTACTTTCAATACCGTCGACAACATAGGTCACCGTGTACACGGCAGCATTCTCCTCCGTGGACACACGGCAATTGTCAAAATCCTCTTTCTGGCAGCTTACCGCCATTGTTCCCAGCAACGCCAAACAGGCTGCAATTCTTAATTTTTTCTTCATTCTTTCTTGTGTTTAAGTTAATATTATACCTTACTATTCTGTTAATCTCTTCTTCGCTACGGGTATAGAAAACGCCTATGGTGTGTTTCCGATAGTCCTTGGCTATGACATAGTTGTTGCTGATGTCCACGGTATCGCAAGGTGCTCCGATATGGTCTTTGGGAGTAGCCCTGACGGTGACGGACTGGCCCGTCCTCTCCATTATCTCCAGCACCTCGTCGGGCATGTCCACTATGTCAAAATCCTTTTTCATCCTCTCCCAGCCTGCCGTATCCAAAGCACGGACGATGGTGGCGTCGAGCCTCAGCGTGTCGTCGACCCTGAAGCCTCGCACATCGGCGGCATAGACATGGCTATCGCCCTCATAGCGGCGACAGAGCTCGCTGACCTCGCCTGAAGGGAACAGCCGCGGCCACCACCGCCAGGCCACAACGGACCCCATGGCGACAGCCGACAGCAACAGGACTATGAGCAGGCGTCTCTTCATTATCGTTCAATCATTTGTCGCAAGGCCGCGCAGTCGGCAGCGGGGGTGGACACCTCCGCAGAGCTCACATGCGAGCCGTATTCAGGCTCCGGCGTCCACGCCACCGCCATGACGGCGGACAGGGCCACCACGACGAGTCCTAGCGCATTCGCCACACGGTTGGCCCGGCGGCGCCAGCCGCCGCCAAGCATCCCCGCCAAGTCCGCCACCTCCTCGACAGAGGCACGGCCGCGGCGATGCGATTCCTCAAGCATCTGCAATATCATCTCTTCGTTGTCCATGGTGAATATGTTTTATCGTTCTACATTCCTTCTCATACATCTCGCGCATCTTGACAGTGGCACGGTGAATCCGCTGTCTCACAACTTCCTCCCCGATGCCGAGAATCTGCGCAATCTCGGACGTATTAAAGCCCGTCCGGTAGAGTCTCACCACCTCCCCATATTTCTCGGGCAGGCTCCCGGAAAGGGTGTTTAGAAACTCCTCCCCTTCCCTCCTGCGAGAATCAAGCGTGTCCGCCAGCTCCACCTGCAGCCGCCGGAGGTCGGGGCGTCTCTTTCGCCTGCACTTGGAAAGCGCCAGACGCGCAGCCCGTTTTACATAGGTGCGCTCCTCTTTCGGCGGCAATTCGAGAGGTAGCGCGGGGAGATACCTCCACAGCGACAGCACAACATCCTGGAAATAATCGTCAGCACGGTCGGGATCGCCATAGGCACACTTCAGGCACTGCCAACGGAGCATGCGCTCGTGGCGGACGAGAAACTCTTTGAACAAAGAGACATCTTTTATATGACAATCCTCACTCATCGCTTGGCGGCGAAAAAGATTTACATATATATATTACCGACTTTCCCCGTTTTTGTGACAAAACGGGGTGCATTTTTAACATTTATTTTTCGGGGAAAAGTAAAAACATTCTAATACATAATATCCTACACGAAATATTGTTTTTATCCAGATTTGTTAAATTTAACATTTCTCCCGATAACAAACCTCCCGTTGGCATTTATTTTTATAAATCACCCTTTTATATATTACGCTTGAGGAGGTCAATTTCTCACACCCACCTACGGTATTTAACATTAACAAAGCTCGCTCATTCAACCTATAGCAATGATTGACTGCATCTTAATTTTTCAGCGACAATCATGGCTCAAGGAGCTGCATTCTTTATGCAGTCCGACCGGAAAGACAGAGGGGGGGAAAACTATTCCCTACGATGGTTATTTGGAGGAGCGGCGGAAGAGGCGTTGGAAGAATTTACGCCAGGAGGAGCCATCGAAGAACGACGAGTCGGTGGTGGCCTGGAGGGTGAGGACGATGCCTATGGGCAGCATCACCAACGAGGAGAGCCACATACCCTCGGGACCCAGGGCAGACTCACGGACGGCTTTCTCGGCAATCATGCCGACGACATAATAAAGGACGAAGAAGCCCACGGAGGCCACCAAGGGGAGGCCCAAGCCGCCCTTGCGGACTATGGAGCCGAAGGGGGCACCGATGAGGAAGAGCAGCAGACAGGCCACCGAGAGGGTGAACTTGCGGTGCAACTCGATGTAGTGGCGGTTGATGAACTCGCGGTCGGCCTCGAAAATCTCGGCATGCATCTTGGCATCCTGCGCGGCACCGACGGCCATATTGCGTGCATGGAGGTAGACCCTGTCGCGCTCGCGCGACGGCAGGGCGGAGATGCGCTTGCCGAGGTCAAAGGCTTTGTCTGCCCGCGGCAGGGAGTCGGCACCGAGATACTGCTGCCAGCCACGGAAGCCCAGAAGGATGCTCTCGCGGTATTCAGCGATGCGCTTGTCGAGCGCCCGCTGCAAGCCGTCGATGGAGGTGTCGAGCTGAGCGACGTTCTTCATCTGGTAGCTACCCTTGAAACTCTCGTCGTCGGAGCGGTTGAAGGCGAAAGACGAGATATCGATGTTGATGGACTGCTCGCCGAAGCCTATGGTGGTGAAGGGGCGCCGCGAGAAGTTCTCGCCGTTGCTGAGCTCGGAGTAGGAATAGCCGTCATAGAGGGTGAAGCGCAGGTTGTTGCCGTCGGCCGAGAGCTGCATGGTGCCGTGCTTGGCGACGACGACATTGACCTCGCGCGAACCACGCGAGTGGTCGTAGATGACCACATCCCTGAGGTCGCGGCCATCGTCGCGCTTCTCGCCGACACGTATCACATAGCCGTCGAGGTCGGTGTAGTACTCGCCGGCACGGATGTTGACGGCGGGTTTCTTGCGCGTGATATCGTAGAGCGTGGAGCGGTACTTGAGCATGGCCGTAGGCATGACGTTGTTGCCGAAATAGAAGGCCACGCCCGTGAGCAGCAGCGCCACAAAGGCCATGGGTGTCATGGCGCGGCGCACGGAGATGCCGCCGGCTTTCATGGCCACGAGCTCGTATTTCTCGCCGAAGTTGCCCATCGTCATGATGGAAGCGAAGAGCACAGCGATGGGCAGCGCCATGGGCACGAAGGTGGCGGAGGCGTAGAGCAAGAGCTCGGCGATGACGCTGAACTCGAGACCTTTGCCCACCAGATCGTCGACATACTTCCACACGAACTGCATCAGCAGCACCAGCACCGAGAGGGTGAAGGTGAGTGCCAATGGTCCGATGAAGGAACGGAGTATGAGACGGTCGATTTTCTTCATGATTAAAGGTTTAAAAGGTTTAAGGGGGTTAATGGTTTAAAAGGTGACAGGTCGTTGGAGAGACCCTTTTTAACCTTTTAAGCGAAGCGACCCTTTTCAACCCTTTCATATTAGAAGTATTGTGACAGCCAGCGCCAGATGTCGTTGCCGTTGGCGAGGACCATCAGCGCCAGCAGGAGGAACATGCCGATGTTCTGCGCCACGGAGAGGAACTTGTCGGAGGGTTTCCTGCGGGTGACAATCTCCCAGAGGGTGAAGAGGATGTGTCCGCCGTCGAGACCCGGGATGGGGATGATGTTCATGAAGGCCAGGATGATCGCCAGGAGGGCCGTAAGCATCCAGAACGACTGCCAGTTCCACTCGTTGGGGAAGAGGCTCGCCATAGCGCCGAAGCCACCGAGATTCTGCACACCGCCGGGCTCGAAGAGCATCTTGAGCGACGACACATAGGTGGAGAGGGTCTCCCAGCCGTGGCTGATGCCCGCAGGGAACGACTCGAAGAAGCCGTAGTCGACATGGGTATAGCGGAAATAGTCTTCGCCCGATTTGTTATAAACGCCCATGCGGCCGTTGGACGGCACGTCGAGCATCAGACGGCCCTGGCGGCCGTCACGGTAGTAGACCACCTCGACCGACTGGCCAGCATGGGCCTTGAGGGCCGCCACCACCTGGTGGTGGTAGATGGCGCTGTCGCCGGCGACGCACACCACGCTGTCGCCCTTCTGCAGGCCGGCCTTGAGGGCCGCCGAGCCACTGGCGAAGTCCTTGATGACGAAGGGCACCTGCGGCTCCATGGCATATTTGGCCTGGCCACGGCTGATGTTCTCGCGGATGTGGCCACTCATGTGGAGGTCGACGAGCGAGTCGCCGCGAAGCACGGTGACCGTCTGCGGGTCGCCAAGGACCAGGTTGCTGATGGCGCTGTCGAAGCGTAAGCACTCACGGCCATCGATAGCGTAGACGATGTCGCCATCGTGGAAGCCCTCTTGCTGCAGCACCTCATGGTAGTGGTAGCCATAGGTGGCGTTGCGCAGCGGCAGCTCGTCCTTGCCCCAGTTGAAGAGGATGAGGGCATAGAGCAACAGGGCGGAGACGAAGTTGACGAGGACGCCGCCCGAGATGATGCAGAGGCGCTGCCAGGCAGGCTTGGTGCGGTATTCCCACGGCTGCGGCTCGGCTTCGAGGTCTTTCGCATCCTTGGTCTCGTCGATCATGCCGGCGATGTCACAATAGCCGCCCAGCGGTATCCAGCCAAGACCCCACAGGGTGTTGTTCTGGTCCTCGGAACGCAGATTCTTCTCGTCCCAACTGTCGGGGGTGGTGGCGTTGAACCACAGGAAGTGCCACTTGCCGTCGAACTTCTTGGCCTTGAGGATGGAGAACTTCCAGTTGAAGAAGATGTAGTACCTGCGCACGCGCGTATGGAAGAGTTTGGCGAAGAAGAGGTGGCCCAGTTCATGGGTGGCCACCAAAAGCGTCAGGCTGAGTAAAAGTGCTATCCAGTTCATTATTTTCTTTTTTGGGTAGTTAGAGGTAGTTAAAAGTAGTTATCGCGCTGCGCGCTGGTAGTTAAAGGACAATAGTATCATCTTGCGCATTTGTCTTTAACTACTTTAACTTCCTTTAACTTCTTTAACTACCATCAATTTTTTCTTATTTCATTATCTGTTTCAAAAAGGTCGTCGAGGGTGGGGTCGGGGATGAAGGGGGCTGACTGCATGGCCGTCTCGACACGGTCGGCGATATCGAGGAAGCCTATCTTCCCTTCGATAAACTGCTGTACCGCCACCTCGTTGGCGGCGTTCATCACACACGGCATATTGCCGCCACGGTGGATGGCGCTGTAGGCCAGGTCGAGGCAGCGGAAGGTCGCACGGTCGGGTTTCTCGAAGGTGAGGGTGGGATACTGCGCGAAGTCGAGTCGCGGCAGGTGACTCTCGATGCGCTCGGGGAAGGAGAACGCATACTGGATGGGGGTCTCCATGGTGGGGATGCCCAGCTGGGCTTTGATGCTGCCATCGGCGAACTGCACCATCGAGTGCACCACCGACTGGGGGTGTACCAGCACCTCGATATTGTCGACGTCGACACCGAAGAGCCACTGGGCTTCGATAACCTCGAGGCCTTTGTTCATCAGCGTCGCGCTGTCGATGGTCACCTTGCGGCCCATGCTCCAGTTGGGGTGGCGGAGGGCCTGCTCAAGGGTGACGGTAGCCAGCTCCTCACGGCTGCGGCCACGGAAGGGGCCGCCACTGGCGGTGAGGAGTATCTTGTCGACGGCACTCCCCTCACCTACCAGACACTGGAAGATGGCCGAGTGCTCGCTATCGACAGGCAGGAGGGGTGCGCGGTGGCGGCGGGCAGCGGCGGTGACGATGCTGCCGGCCACGACAAGGGTCTCCTTGTTGGCCAAGGCCACAGCCTTTCCGCGCTCGAGAGCACGCAGCGTGGGCCGCAGGCCGGCGAAACCTACGATGGAGGCCAGCACCATGTCGACGGTGTCCATCTCCATGAGGTCGACCATCGACGAGGCTCCGGAGAAGACCTTTATCCCTTTAGGCTCCAGGGCCTCCTTGACGGCTTGGTACTTCGTCTCGTCGGCGATGGCTACGGCGTTGGGATTGAACTCTAGGGCTTGCTGCACCAGGAGGTCGGCATTGCTGCCGGCGCACAAGACCTCGACAGCGAAGCGGTCGCGGTGACGGCGGATGACATTCAGCGCCTGCGTCCCTATCGACCCTGTCGACCCTAATATGGCGATTCGTTTGATGATGTCTTTATTCATTGATCTCCTGTCTCCTTTACGCTTTTTCGTCCCTCTATCTAAATGAAATATACTCCTCTGGGTTCACCGGCGAGCCGTTGATCCAGAGCTCGAAGTGGAGATGGTAGTCCTTGCCAGCCGTAGCGGTGCTGCCCACATAGGCCAGGGGCTCGCCGGCACGCACAACGTCGCCCTGGTGTTTCAGGCACACGCTGTTGTTGCGGTAGACGGTGATGACGTTGCCCGGATGCTGCACGGTGACGACATAGCCCGCCTCGGCGGTGAAGTGGTCAGAGACCACCGTGCCACCATAGGCGGCGTAGACCACCTGGTTGGGCGTCCCCTCGATGTCGATGCCCGCATGATGGTGCGAGGGGTCGAAAGGACGGATGACGGCACCTTTCAGGGGGGTGAAGAAGAGGTGCGAGATAGCCGGTGTCGTCTCAGCCGCCGACGGCGTGGCGCTACGCAGCTGATAGCGGTTGTCTTCGCGATCTACCTCGACACGCATCAGGCTGTCCTCCATCGAGCGGCGGTAGACCGCCATGGCACTGGCCAGCGTGGCCGTGCTGTCGCGTCGCACGGCGGCGAAGTCCTCATTCGGCACCTCGTCGTTCAGCACCGCCTGCAGCGTGCTGATCATCCATTCCTGCTCGGAGAGGTGTGTCTCCAGGGAGTCGAGCCGTCGGACATTCTCCATCGTCATCTCCTCCATGCGGGGGTTCGAATAGCCGGGAATCCACTCACGCAAAGGTGTGAAGGCTATGAGAACGGAGGTCAGCACGATGAGCACGATGACCGAGATGCCCACGGTGACGAACAGGTTGATGCCCGACAACTGGAAGGAGAACTTCTCCTTGAAGGTGTCGGTGTCCATCACCACGAAGCGATGCTTGTGCTTGATGACGTCGGTCACCTGCTGGCTCTTCAGCCTATACCACCATTCTCTTATCTTCATATTTATTAATTGGAAAAAGTGGAAAGTGGAAAACCTTGCATCACGCAGATTCCTCCACTTTCCACCATTTTATTGTTCGTCTGCCAGACTAGAAAATCTTGGCGCGGTAGTCCTCGATCTCGGAGTTCATCATCAGCACGTCGAAGATCTGACGGCCTTTGTTGGCATAGCGCATCTGCATCTGACGACGGGCGAGCTCGGGGTCAAAGCCCTCGGCTTTCTGCTTGCCATCGATGTTCACCACGAAGACGGCGCTGGCACCCTTGATGGGCTTCAGCAAACCGGGTTTCTTGGTGGCGGCGATGACAGCCTGCACCTTGACCTCCATGGGATACTGACCCAGGTGGTTGTCATTGATGGAGATGCCGCTGACGGTATCGACGGTGGTGTTGAGCTTGAGGGCGATGGAGTTGATGTCCTTGGCGGCCTTGACAGCCTCTTCGGCACGGGCCATCAGCAACTCGGCTTTCTTGTCGAGACGCACCTGCTGCTCAATCATCGGACGCACCTGGTCCAGCGTGGCATAGCCTTTCTTGTAGATCTCCTTCAGTCCGACGACGATGTAGAGGTTGTCCTTCTCGTAGACCTTGTCGGCGAGGTTGCCGGCAACGGTGTTGTCGTTGTAGGCCCACTGCACGATCTCGCGCACGTCGGTGATACCGGCGATGCGGTCGTCCATGTTACGCACCTGGGCGTTTCTGAGCGAGAGGTTGGCCTTGCGGGCACCCTCCTCGAGGGATTTCACGTCGCGGTACTGCGAAGCCAGCTTATGAGCCTCGTTGTAGACAGCCTCACGGGTGGCCTGCGAGGGCTCGATGGGACGCGTGATGAGAGCCACGCGGTATTTCTTGACGGCGGGGGTACGGTCGGTAACCTTGACAATCATGTAGCCGATGCTGTCGGGACGGGTGGCCAGGAAGCAGTCGCCCACGGGGGTGTTCACGAGCTCCTTGTCGATGAAGCCGAACGTGCCGTCGAGCATCCATTCCATATCGCCATGGTTGTTGGCCTTCTGCGGGTCGTCGGAGAACTGCTCGACAGCAGCCTCGAAGGGCATGTGGTTGCCTTTCACCAGGGCGAGCACACTGTCGGCCAGGTGACGTGCCTGCTCGTCGCTGCGGGTGGTGATACGCGGCTCGTTGATTTTGTTGTTGAAGACGAAGATGGCGCTGATGCGCACGCTGTCGGGACGCACGGCCGACGACAGCACCTTGCCCATCGTCCAGTCGTTGCCGATGATGGCGGGCTCGATGAAAGTGCCGGGAGCGGCAGCGGCCACCTGCTCGTCGAGGGGAGCGGTGAATGTGGAGGCCTTGACATAGTTCGAGTCATAAGGACGCATCGACTCAGCACCCACGAAGAAAGGAATCTCATCGCTGGCGGTGGTCTGGAAGTCGGCCCACACCTTCATGACCTCTTTCTCGATCTCGGCCAGGTCGGCGGGAGTGGGATTGACGGGATAGGCCACATACTCAAGTTCGCGGTACTCCTCGGGGATGCGGAACTCGGCTTTGTGATCCTCATAGTATTTCTTGTAGTCCTCTTCCTTCAACGTCACCTCGCTGTCGTTCACAAGGCTGAAGGGCAGGGCCACGAAACGGGCGTCGGCCACCTCGGCGCTGAACTCGGAGATACGGTTCGAGAGGGCTTTGGGCATATAGAAGCCACCAAGCAGGAGGTTACCATACTTGCGCTGCATACGGCTGTCCTTGTTCTCTTTCTTCAGTTCATTCCACTGCATGCGCTGCACGGTATCCCATTTGCCATACTCGTTGATGAGACGAGCCATCAGCTGACGGTTGTACTGACCCGTGGCGGGGTCGACAAACTGAGGATTCTGGCTCAGGTTGGGGTGAATGAAGAGACCGGTGTACATGTCGTTCATCTCCTCGGCCGACACCTGCATACCCAGCTTGCTGGTCTGCTCGCCGAAGACGGTCTCGTACAGGTATTTCTGCCACACTCTCTCGCGGAACTGACGCTCGACTTCATTGGGGATGTCGCGGGTCTGGTTCATCAACGCATAGTTGTCTTTCTCCTGATCGACAAGGTTATTGAAGTGCTGAATGGTCAGCGCCTTACCATTAACCTTACCCACATCTGTCATGCCGGTTTTGTTCTTAGACAAATCCTGGAAAATGAAAGCCACAATGGCAACGCCGACAAGTGCGACGGCAATCCACGAATGTTTTCTGATACTACCGATAATTCCCATTTTGTTTAGTTTGTTTTTTAGTGCACGAAGTGCTGTTTTGGTTTATTATTATTTTATTATTTTTCTTTAAAAGAAGTGTGCAAAATTACAAAGAAAAATGCGTGTGGAAAAATTTTTTTTGCCCTAGCGGCTTTTTGATTACCATAAAATACATGGAATCAGCAATAAACGATTCTCAAATTTCGCCACTCATCTCTTGTCTTTCGCCCCAATTTCACGTGGACGGCTTCGCCATTTTCTCATTTTTCTCCGTTCAGAGAACAAACGAGAACGGCAACAGGCTGGCCACGCTTGGGAACACCCTCACCCCTCCGCCATCAAGATAGCAGAGCACCCGCAGGGGGGAGCCTTGACGCTGCTCGTACTCCGACAGCACCTGGCGGCAGGCGCCACAGGGCGACGCCTCACAGAGCCGTCCCTCGGCATCACGCCCCACGATGGCCAGCGCCCTATAGTCACGGCAGTCGGGCCGTTGTGCCGAGGCGGCGAAGACAGCCGTGCGTTCCGCACACAAGCCCGACGGATAGGCCATATTCTCCTGGTTGCTGCCCACAACGACAGTGCCGTCCGCCAGACGTAGCGCCGCACCCACATGAAAACCCGAATAGGGTGCATACGACCCTTCCGTGGCCTCCACGGCGCGCTGCAGCAACTCTCGGTCCCCGGCAGCAAGTTCTGCCAGCGAATCAAATTCCTGATACCTAATAGTCAGTTCTTTGTCCATAAATCTCGTCTCTTTTCCGAATGCAAATATAAACAAAATTCACAATATTTCAATATCTTTGGCGTTCTCTTTTTATAGTTTCATGGACAAGGAGCGCACATATATCGCCATCGACCTCAAGTCGTTCTACGCCTCGGTGGAGTGTGTCGAGCGGGGCATGGACCCTCTGACCACCAACCTGGTGGTGGCCGACGCCAGCCGTACGGAGAAGACCATCTGCCTGGCGGTGACGCCCTCGTTGAAGCAGTACGGCATCGGAGGACGGGCACGCCTGTTCGAGGTGGTGCAGCGCGTGCGCCAGGTGAACAACGAACGACGCAAACTGGCACCCTACTGGCAGTTCACCGGCGAGTCGGCAGACGACAACGAGCTGAAGGCCAACCCCGAACTGGCGGTCACCTACCATGTGGCGCCGCCACGCATGGCTTACTATATAGACTACAGCGCCCGCATCTACAGCATCTACATGAAATATGTGGCACCCGAAGACATACACGTCTATTCGGTCGACGAAGTATTCATGGATGTCACCAACTATCTGGGGACCTACAAGATTACGGCCCACGAGCTGGCGCGGCGCATGATAGGCCACGTGCTACGCGAGACGGGCATCACCGCCACCGCCGGCATCGGCCCCAACCTCTACCTCTGCAAGGTGGCCATGGACATCGTGGCCAAGCACATCCCTGCCGACAAGGACGGCGTGCGTATCGCCGAACTCGACGAGATGAGCTACCGCCGCCAGCTGTGGGACCACCAGCCGCTGACCGACTTCTGGCGCGTGGGACGCGGCATCGCCCGCAAACTCGAGGCCTGCGGCATGAAAACCATGGGCGACGTGGCACGCTGCTCGCTGACGAAGGAAGGGCTGCTGTATAAGCTCTTTGGCGTCAATGCCGAACTGCTCATCGACCACGCCTGGGGCTGGGAGCCCTGCACCATCGAGGCCATCAAGGCCTACCGTCCCAAGAGCAACTCCTTCAGCTCGGGACAGGTGCTCTCCGAGCCCTATACCTTTGAGAAAGCACGCATCGTGATGCGCGAGATGGCCGACGCCATGGCCCTCAAACTCGTAAGCCTCCGGCTGGTGGCACACCAGGTGGGCATCTTCGTCAACTATGACGCAGCGAGCTTGAAACAGAACAGTTACAAAGGAGAGGTTGTCAACGACTACTATGGTCGTCCAGCTCCCAAACCCGCTCACGGCGGGGCTCTCCTCCCCCACCCCACCTCGTCGGCACGCATCATCACCGAGACAGCCATGCAGCTCTTCGACCAGGCGGTGAACCCACGGCTACTGGTACGACGGCTTACCATCACCGTCAACCAAGTGGTCGATGAAGAGAAAGTGCCCACCACCACAACAGAACAGCTCAACATGTTCACCGACTACGAGGCCCAAGCTCGCCAGCGTGAGGCCGAGCAGTCGGCCCTCGACAAGGAACGTCGCATGCAGGAGGCAGTGCTCTCTATCAAACGGAAGTTCAACAAAAACGCCATCTTCAAAGGCATGGACCTCGAAGAGGGTGCCACCGCCCGCGACCGCAACGCACAGATAGGAGGACATAAGGCGTAAAAGGTTATGGGTTATGGGTTATAGGTTATGGAGAATGGGTTATAGAGAAATAGTGAATACAAAAATGAATGATTACGAAGATATAATCAACCTGCCGCACCATGTGTCGACACAACACCCGCACATGAGCATGGAAGGACGCGCCAGCCAGTTTGCACCCTTCGCCGCCCTCACGGGTCTCAATGCCGCCATCCGCCGCGCTGCCGAGCATCCCGACGAGCAAGTCTATTTCGACGACGACATGATACAAACCCTTTACAACGAACCCCTTGATGACGAATAATCTATGAACCTTTCACCTTTGGCTCCACAAGGTCGCCGACCTCAGTTCACCTCTCCTGCCTTGCCGAAGGCAATGGCCTTGAGCACCGCTGAAATAAATCAAATTAGCGAAAAACTTTCACCTCACACGGTATCGTCCTCTCACTCCCTCTCACTCCCATTCACTCCCTCTCACTCCCCCATTATAGGGCTCTCGCCGATGGACGACATCACCGACCTCCCCTTCCGCCAACTCTGCAAGGAGATGGGGGCCGACCTGCTCATCACCGAGTTCATCGCCAGCGAGGCCCTGAACCGCGACGCCGAGAAGAGTTTCCGCAAGATGCGCTTCACCGAAGAGCAACGGCCCATTGGCATTCAGATATTTGGAGCCGACGAAGACGAACTCCTCCGATGCCTCGACGTGGTGGAACAGGCCCAACCCGACTTCATCGACATCAACTGGGGCTGCCCGGTACGCAAGGTGGCAGGCAAAGGGGCCGGCTCTGGCATCCTGCAGGATATACCTAAGATGCTTAGAATCACCGCCTCCATGGTGAAACACGCCCACCTGCCGGTGACAGTGAAGACCCGTCTAGGCTACAGCAATGATTCCATGATGATTACGGATTTCTGCGAGGCACTGCAGGACACGGGCATTACTGCCCTCAGCATCCACGGACGCACTAAGACTCAGATGTATAGCGGCGTGGCCGATTGGACGATGATTGGCGCCGTGAAGAACAACCCTCGCATGACCATCCCCATCCTCGGCAACGGCGACATCACCACCGCAGCGCAAGTCGTTGAATACAAGAATCGTTACGGCGTCGACGGCGTCCTTATCGGCCGTGGCGCCATCGGCAACCCCTGGATCTTTGAGCAGTGCCAGCGTGCCCTCCGAGGAGAGCCGGAAAGAGAAATCACGGTGCAGGAACGTGTCGACGTCTGCCGCCGCCACCTGCTGGCCGCCGTTAGGTTCAAAGGAGAACGCACCGCCATCTTCGAGATGCGCAAACACTATGGCGCTTATTTCAAGGGACTTTACAACTTCAAGCCCTTCCGCCTCGCCCTCGTCGCCACCCCCTCGCTGGAAGAGACCCTCGCAGTCCTCGAGAGCATCAGCGACCACTACACACAATAAAACCACACACTCCGCGTTATAGCCACTGACATGGAAGAGAAGAATATCATAGAAATCAAAAACAAACGGGCAGCTTACGAATACTTCCTGATGGACGAGTACCACGCGGGTCTGGTGCTGATGGGCAGCGAGATCAAGAGCATCCGCGAAGGCAAGGCCAACCTCAGCGACGCCTGGTGCACGTTCGTGGGCAACGAGCTGTTTGTCCGCGATATGCATATCTCGGAATACAAGTTCGGCAGCTACTGGGGACATCAAGCCAAGCGCGACCGTAAACTGCTGCTCACCCGCCGCGAGCTACGCAAACTGCAGAACAAAATCAAGGAGCGCGGCTACACCATCGTCCCCGTGCTGCTCTATGTAGACCCCCGCGGCTACGCCAAGATGACCATCGCCCTGGCAAAGGGTAAGCATCACTACGACAAACGCGAGACCATCAAAGCCAAAGACTCGCGGCGCGATATGGAACGGGAACTCGCATAATTTAGTAGTTAAGTAGACAGTAGTTTTTCGCTATATAAAATTAATAAATGTGCTCAAAGCCTGCTAGCAGGCAGAAGTAGTTAAGCCAAATGAAGGTATTTAAATTCGGAGGAGCATCGGTCAACAGCGCCGACGCTGTGCGCAATATGGCGCAGATAGTGCAAACGCATCTGGAGAAAGAGCCCTTGGTGGTGGTAGTCTCCGCCATGGGCAAGACCACCAACCTGCTGGAGAAACTCGTACCCACAGATTCATCACTCAGCACTCAGCATTCATCATTATGGCAACAGCTCGAAGACTACCATCTCGACATCGCCAAGTCACTGATACCAAACGACGAAACCATCGTCAACAAGATACAATCCCTCCTCCACCAACTCGACCAAACCATCACCGCACTCAGCCACTCAGCCACTCAGTCACCCAATCACTCCAACTATAACTATTGCTACGACCAGGTGGTCTCCTTCGGCGAGCTCATCTCCACCACCATCATCGCCGAGTACCTCAACCACCTTGGAATAAACACCTTATGGCAAGACGCCCGCGAGATAATCAAAACCGACGACCACTTCCGCGAAGGTCGCATCGACTGGAAAGCCACCGAACAAGAAATTAAGAATTTAAAATTACACCTCGAAGAGGAACTGAACACCTTGAAGAATAAAGATAATCCTGTGAAGAAGATTAAGAATTCCTGCAGGGTAATCCTGACCCAAGGCTTCATCGGCGGCACCCACTCTCCACTCTCCACTACCACCCTTGGTCGCGAGGGTTCCGACTACTCCGCTGCCATCCTCGCCTATTGCCTGAACGCCGAGAGCGTCACCATCTGGAAAGACGTCCCCGGCTTCCTCAACGCCGACCCCAAGTTCTTCCACGACACCGTCAAGATTTCCCAGATACCCTACAACGAAGCCATCGAGCTGGCCTACTATGGTGCCTCCGTCATCCATCCCAAGACGGTGAAACCCATTCAAAACAAGGGCATTCCTCTCTACATCCGCTCCTTCATCACCCCCGAGGCCGAAGGCTCTTCCATCGGCGACTACCGCACCCTTGTCCCCGAAACACCCCTTTACATCTTTAAAAACAACCAGATACTGCTTTCCATCCTGCCTCGCGACTACTCCTTCATCGCCGAGGACAACCTACAGGTCATCTTCGGTATCCTCAGCAAGATAGGCATCCGCGTGAACCTGATGCAGAACTCGGCCCTGAGCTTCTCCATCTGCATCGACAACAACCCCCAGCTGGTAAAACCCCTCATCGAGGAGTTGAAGAGCATGTTCCGTGTGCGTTACAACGAGGACCTGCAGCTCATCACCATCCGCTACTACACCCAGGAGGTCATCGACAGCATCGTCGCCAACCGCCCCATACTCCTCGAACAGCGCTCCCGCACCACCGAACAACTTATCGTCCCTTGCAAATAAAACAATACCATGAAAAAACTTTTTCTGCTTCTTACTCTTGCGCTTGGCGTCGCATTCAGCGGACAGGCTCAGGTGAAGGTGTATGACGAAAGCCTCGACGCCATGCAGCAAATCCTGGAGGCCACCGAACTGGCACAGAAGAGTGGCCGCTATGTGCTCTGCCAGGTGGGCGGCAACTGGTGCCCCTGGTGCCTGCGCTTTGCCGACTTCGCCAAGAAAGACAGCGTCATAGCTCCCCTCATAGAGGAGAACTTCGTCTACATCCACGTCAACTACTCCAAGGGCAACAAGAACCTGAAAGCCATGCGCTTCCTCGGTAACCCCGGCCGCTTCGGCTACCCCGCCTTCGTCATCCTCGACAGCGAAGGCAAGCCCATCCACACCCAAGAGTCGGAGTCACTCGAAGAGGGCAAGGGCTACAGCCGCCAGAAAGTAGAGAAATTCCTCCGCCTCTGGACCCGCCAAGCCGTCGAAGCCGAAGCCACCCTGCTGGAGGAAGCCTACCAAAAACAGTCAAAAGAGCAACTTTATGAGTTCTTCGACCACTGGTCGGAGGACATCTCTTCCAACGAGAGCGAAGCTCCCAACAACCGGGTGGCCGAGGCACACAAAATCTTCGCCGCTTTCTATCAGCCACTGCAATTGGACAAGATAGGCTGTGGCGGCAACGAGTTTGGTGTCTCATATAAAGACTTCCCTTATTTTATTGTACAGAACCAGTTATATAGTATTTACATAGCCGACACCCTCCCGTTCAAGCCCGACGAGATGGAAGCCTACTACACCGACCGCATCAACGAGACCTATCCGGACGACAGCACTCGCAAAGGATGGATAAAATACCTGAAAAGAGAACTCGAGATAGGCCGCATGTCTCTGTCGTTTTTCGATAGCTGGTGGCTTGACAATACTTGGGAAAAAATCCCCACCGAAAAGATGGACATGAAAATCGACTTCCGTCCCTCTGTGAGTTTTCCCGGCAAGAAAGTCGTCTATCTAACTGATGATTACAAGAAACTGCTGGACAAGTTCCTGGGCGACCAGCATGTCGACCTAGGAGAGGAAAGTATCATGCAGACAGCCTACGCCAAGGAGGAGAGTCGTCAGCGGATGGATTTCATCCAGCAGGCCGCCAAAATCTTCTACGGCCACTGGGGTGGCTACTGGCAGTACGAGACCTACCCAAAAGCTAACAGTATAATCATTGATGCCCGCATGCAGCGTGCCATAGTCAACTTCCGCTTCATCTACGAAGGGGGCGAAGTGTACATGGAAAAACAGAACGGCGAATGGACCGTGGTGTCAGGGCGTCTCACTTGGATTGAGTAACATCAAGGCGCAGAAAAGCGTCTCGAATCTCGTTGTCGGAGACTTCCACATCTATCATGGCAGCACCAAGGTCCTGCAACAGGACACAACGGACGGTGCCAGAGGCATTCTTCTTGTCCTGACGCATCAGGGGGAGCATCTGTTCAATCTCCTTGAGATTGAAAGATAATAGTTGAGAGTTTATAGATAATAGTTGCTCCTTAAGCCACTGGGAGTATGCGTTGTATATCTCCTCCGGGAGACCAGTCTTCTTCACCGAGAGGTACATGGCAGCTTTCATGCCGATGCCGACGGCAAGGCCATGGGGCAAGCCGCGGTAGACCTCGATGGCATGGCCGAAGGTATGGCCGAAATTGAGTATTTTTCTGATACTATGGTCGTAGGGGTCGGCTTTCACTACATGGGCCTTGATGCGGGCAATATCTTTAATAGTGGAGAGTGGAAAGTGGAGAGTGGAAAGCATCTGATGGAACAGCTCAGGGTCGGTGACGGCGGCGGTCTTCACCATCTCCATCTGGCCATTAAGCATTTCTTCTTGCGGAAGGGTTTTTAAAAAGGCGGGGTCTATGACCGTCAAGGACGACGGATAGAAATGGCCGATGCTGTTCTTCACACCGCCGAAGTTGATGGCTGTCTTGCCACCGATGGCGGCGTCAACCATCGACAACAAGGTCGTTGGCACATGGATATAGCGGATGCCGCGCTTATAGCCGGCGGCGACAAAACCTCCGAGGTCACAGACACAGCCACCGCCGAGGTTGACAATCACACTCTGGCGGTCGGCCTCACCCTCCATCAGCGTCTGCCACACCTGCGCCGCCACCTCCAGACTCTTGCACTCCTCACCCACAGGCACCTCGATAAACTCGGCCTCCTGCAACGCTCCCACCTGCGAGATGAGCAACGGCAGACAATGCTGGAACGTGTTTTCATCCAGTAAAATAGTATACCTTGCCCCCTGCCAGTCCTCTTTATCCAGTTCGCGACTCAGGGTCCGCAGACCGCCATACAGTATCTTGCTATTAGTACTCATGCAATAAATAACGTGCTGATACGTTATTTATTGCATGAAACTGGAACTGCTCTCCCCTGCCAAGAATCTGGACTTCGGCCGCGAGGCCATCAACCACGGCGCCGACGCCCTCTATATCGGCGCCCCCGCCTACGGCGCCCGTGCCGCCGCCACCAACACCCTCGAGGATATCGAGGCCCTGGTAAACTACGCCCATCTCTATGGTTCCAAGGTCTTTGTGACCGTCAACACCCTGCTCTTCGACAACGAGATCGACCCTGCCGTAAAACTCATCCACCAGCTCTACAACATCGGCGTCGACGCCCTGCTCATCCAAGACCTCGGACTGCTGGAGTGCGACCTGCCACCCATCGAGCTGCATGCCAGCACCCAGTGCCACAACGCCTCCGTGGAGCGCATAAAATTCTTGGAATCAGTAGGGTTTAAACGTGTCGTGCTAGCCCGCGAGACCTCCCTGGAGCAGATGCGCGAGATCCGGCAGGCCACCCACCTCGACCTCGAAGCCTTCGTCCACGGCGCCCTCTGCGTCAGCTACAGCGGCCAGTGCTATATGAGCCAGTACCTCAACAACCGCAGCGGCAACCGCGGATGCTGCTCGCAGCCCTGCCGCAGCACCTACGACCTCTACAACGGCGATGGCCGCCTGCTCATCAAAGAAAAACACCTGCTGTCGCTCCGCGACTTCAACGCCAGCCAACAGCTTGAGAACATGATATCTGCCGGCATCACGTCGTTCAAGATAGAAGGACGCCTGAAAGACCTCAGCTATGTGAAAAACATCACCGCCTACTACCGCCAACTGCTCGACAACATATTGAATTCCTCATTCATCACTCATCATTCATCACTCATCACTCATCACTCATCACTCATCACTCCCCACTCATCACTCCCCACTCATCACTCATCACTCATCACTCCCCACTCATCACTCCCCACTCATCACTCATCACTCATCACTCCCCACTCATCACTCATCACTCATCATTCATCACTCATCACTTACCACTTCACCCCCGACCCCGACCGCACCTTCAACCGCGGCTATACCGACTACTTCCTCCGCGGGCGTCAGCCCATGGCCAACTTCGCCACCCCGAAGTCCCTCGGCAAGTACATCGGCAAGGTGACCGACATCAGACGCAACAGTCTTACTATCAGCGGCACGGAGCCCTTCGCCAATGGCGACGGACTCTGCTACTACGATGCCGACGGCCGCCTGCAGGGCTTCCTCGTCAACGGCGTCCAGGGACGCACCGTCATCCCCAACCAGATGCCTGATATCAAGGTAGGTACAGCCCTCTGGCGCAACCAGGATCAGCAGTTCGAGAAACTGCTGCAGGGCAAGAGTGCCGAGCGCAAGATCGGCGTGGAGATGCTCTTCCGCGCCACCCCCGACGGCTTCGCGCTGCAGCTCACCGACGAGGAGGGTCTCAGCGTGACCCACAGCGTCGCCGCCGAACACCAAGAGGCCCGCAACAACTCAAGCAATCCTGCCCGACCGCAAGGGAGCGGCCTTGAGCACCTTGAAGAAAAAAACAAATCTAGCGAAAAAGCAATCCTGCCCGACCGCAAGGGAGCGGCCTTGAGCACCTTGAAGAAAAAAACAAATCTAGCGAAAAGGCAATCAAGCAATCCTATCGTCAAACAACTCAGCAAGCTGGGCAACACCCCCTTCGTGGCCACTGCCGTCGTCGACGAGACCCAGGGACGCTATTTCCTGCCCGCCGGCACCCTCAACCAGCTGCGCCGCGAAGCCGTGGAACAGCTCGTCGCGCTGCGCATCGCCCACCACCGTCCCGCCGACACCCCCCGCACCAACTCAAGCAATCATGCAATCCTTCAATCAAGCATTCTCTCCGCTAAGCTTGACTATCGCGCCAATGTCATCAACGACAAGGCAGAAGCCTTCTATAAACGCCATGGAGTAAACACTGTAGAACGAGGATTGGAGCAGACCGAAGACTATGATGGCAAAGCCTTGATGACCACCAAATACTGTCTGCGCTACGAGCTAGGCTGCTGCCTGCAAGGGAAAAACGATGGCAAGCCGCAGATCGACATCAAACCCACCGACACCCTGATCTTAAGAAACAACGACCGCCGCTTCCGCCTCGACTTCGACTGCCGCCAATGCCTGATGCGCATCTACAAGGCATGAACACTATTCCTTAGTAATTTGGATACAAAAAAACTACATTTATTTGATTCATAGGTGTTGCCTCATCGCTCTCGGCAGGCGTACAATGGCTACCATTTACGGGGTCCTTTCCTGATGAAAACAAAGGGGTAATCCGCATGATTTTCGTGCGGTTTACCCCTTCGGTTTTATGTGCTGGTTGGGTCAATTAGTTGTTGAGGCAGGTGCCAGTTCCCTGTCTCATCATCTCATCAAATTAACAACCTTAGCCGACAAAAAACATTGTATAAAAAAATAGAATCCATGTCAAGGATACATATACAATAACCTTAATGCCATTGAGTCTCCTGTCGGATTCTTCCTTGTACATCTCACACAATAGCACATACCTTCTTTCATCAAGTCGAAAACTGTTAAAAACCAACAACGGAATACAACAAACCAAAAGTATAAATCTAGTCGTTATTTCTAATCCTGTGAAATGTGAGAATAGTTTTATTATAGTCAGTACATTAAAGCCTTCGCATAAAGATGTAAATCCATACGCATACACATATGCATATTGATGTGCAACTTTTTTGTAATAGTTAGATGTTGCAAGGCGATAAAAAAGGTAGTCAAAAAAACACAACATATTGCTACTTATTTAATTCCTAGACGTAGAGCCGGGTATCCTCGTTGAATCATATCCGCCCGTTCAATAGCATCTTCTTTAATACTCTCAGATATGATATCATAGTTTTTTAATACAAGAAAATAATACAAACTTGCAGCAGCGCCATACGGTCCTCCAACAATTGAGACAATCCCCATCGTCCCATCTACGATTTTCTCTGTTTTCTCCAATGGGTTCTCTGTAACACTAGCTTCCCAAAACGAACAAAATGTCGTTAGCCCCGCCAGCACATTGCTAGCATAAGAGAAACGGCTTGCAATTTTGGATATCGCCTTAGGGGAGACATATTGGTTTCCTGCCCATCCATTCCCGTATATTCTTAAGTCGATTTGTCCCTTACTATTGGTTAGCCTAAATGTTGCCTTGCAGTTTTCTCCAGCTAGTCCCATGATACCCATAATAGTTCCTTGTGAAGATAGGATTTCATTTGTGGTAGAGACAAAAGACTTCATTTGATTCAAATCACTCAAATCATATGACAAGGAAGAGCCGTCGCTTTGTCGGACAACAGCATTGTGTCCTTCAAAAAAGATGAGCGTTTTTATTTGGTTATCTTTAAACGGAGGATCTGCACACTCTTGCCCATCCGGGTCCACCAACTTCACCGGATTCCAAGCACAATACGCATAAGGTGATATAGATGGATACTTGTCCGCCATCGGGTCGACGCTGAGCCACATGGTCATCAACTCATGGTCCATATACCTCGCGCCGAAGTACCCATACCCCGTTTCCTCGTCGCGTTCCTTGCCGGTGAAATTTGACGGGTGGAACCGCAGGGGTTGTGTGTGGTTTATGAGGGCGGTTTTATGTGCTGATGTCGTCAATTAGATATTATTTTATCTG
>CACYIK010000021.1 GCA_902774395.1 uncultured Bacteroidota bacterium | reverse complement strand
CATAGTAGGTGCTGTCGTTGGGGCCATGAGCCACGCCGTTCGGCAGGGCACGGCCGTAGTGCACGATGAACTGGTCGATCTGCAGGTCGTGGGTCGCCGAGCTGCTGATGACCAGGGTGTCGGTGCTCAGACCCTGGATCGAGCCGTATTCGTTGTTGTCGGTGGTGGTGATGGTGTCTCCCTCGGCGTCGGTGCTGATGGTGCTCACCAGGTTGGTACCGTTGGTGACGTGGAAGTCCACCTGGGTGATGGTGGCGTCCTTGGCGGTGAGCACGATGCTGCTCACGCCGGCCTTGAGGAACATACCCTCGGCGTCAGCGCTGTCGGCGGCAATCTTGATGCCCTCGTTGCTGACGACCTTCCGGCTGATGCCGGTGAAGGACATGCTGTCCTGCTCGACGATGAACTCCATGGTGCCGCCGGCATTGTGCGAGAAGGTCAGGTGGCGGTAGTTGAGGCCGAACATGGCGCGGGCCACGGTGTCGGTGGTCATGGTGAAGGTCACACTCGAGCTGTCGGGGAAGAGCGGCTCGGGCTCGGTGATGTAGTAGGCGCTGTAGGCAGCGGTCTGCAGGCTGTCGCCGTTCTGGTCTTCCCAGTTGGCCACATGGTGCAGCTCCGTGGCGTCGGCGATGACAGTGACCTCGGTGCCGTAGTCGACACGGTAGGTACTGTCGGTCAGCTTGGTGACGCCGGGGGCGCCAGTGGTATAGTAGACAACAGGTAGGTCTTGATAGATATCATCAAGCATTGGAGAAAACTGATCGGTTTCAATTGTAGGAGGCACTACTCCACCATCGTATCTGACGAATTTGACGTTTCCACTTTCATCGAAATCATAGTAGAAGACCATATAGTTAGTACTGTCAATGGTCTGAAGCCATGCTATCACCTGCTCAGCCGCTACAGGCTGGAATCCGGGCAGATGGTCGGCCGTGACGGGTGTATAGTCACCCCCCCAACCGTCGGCTATGGCAGTAGTGACTTGCTGAATCGAGACAGCGTCATTAACCGTCACCTTACCCCAGGAGGTGTCGCTGGCGGCGAGGGTGAGGACGGGCTTGGCGTTGAAGGTAGCGGAGAGGGTGGTGTCGGCGGTGACGGTGAAGGTGTTGTTGACAGCGACGTTGCTGTTGGTGTCAGCGCCACCGACGAAGTTCTTCAGGTAGTGCGCCGAGTCGGGCGTGGCGGTGACGTTGACCGTGGTGCCGGGCAGGACGAGGTAGGTGTTGGAGCCAGCGTAGGTCACGCCTTCGGGCATAATGGGTAAGCCCTCAACGGCATCGCAGAAGATGGCTTTGACGCCCGCGCCTTCATGGTTGTTGTACGAGTACTCAATCGTTCCACCGTAGGGCCCGTTGATGGTGATGTCGGCGTTGTCGCCATTTTTAACGGCGATCAAAGGAGTTTGTTCTCCAGCCTCCACCGACTCGAGGCCTTCGTGGATGAAGACCGTGGCATGGAAGGGGAAGGAGACGTTGGTGTAGGTGACATCGGGGTAGGGATTTTCGCTGATGATGATGTTGTAGGTCGTCGCGCCGGGGGTCACGCCGTCGAGGGTCACGGTGCCCCACTCGCTGTTGTTGCTGGCGAGGGTCAGCACGGGGTTCTGGACGAAGGTGGCGGTGAGGGTCATGGTCTCGCCCACGGTGAAGGTGGCGGTGTCGCTGAGGAGGTTGGTGACAGCCTTGTTGATGGGGCTCCAGGCGCTGACGTGGGCGCCGTCAACGGCGGTGGCCACAACCTGCACCGTGGCGCCGGGGATGACAAGGTACTGGCCTTCGGTGGCGGTGGCGACGATGCTGTCGCTGCCGGCCGTCATGCCGGTGGAGTAGAAGAGACGCTGGCCCGCGTTAAGCATAGCTGCATAATCGGGCTTTTCGCTATAGAGAGTTTCTATACCGTTATATGCGCCATTCTCCCATACACACATATAGATTTCGCCATGATCGTATCTGTATAGCAGTTTGGCTATACCTTCGCTCGGCACGCCGGTCCATGCCATGGCATCCTCTTCGGGGATGCTTTCGAAGCCAGGCATGTCACTCGGACCTAAGTAAATAGGCGAATTTGCCCATTCTGCAGCATTGCTGCTCGGGATCTCGGTTATCGCCATAGTGTTGCCCAGCAGGGCGCTCACGGTGCCCATGCCGTAGCCCTGGGCCGCGAGGGTCAGGGTGGCGGGCTCGGCGATGGTGACGGTGAAGAAGGCGGAGTCGTACTGGTAGTCGTCGTCGCCGTCGAAGACTGCGTAGAGGGTGGCTGTGCCGGCGCCTACGGCCTGGGCGTGGCCGTTGGCGTCGATGGTCACGACGCTCGGGTCACTGCTGCCGTAGCGCAGGGTGGCGCTGCCGGCGGTGGTGTAGTAGTATTCGGGGCCGTAGCTGATGTGTAAGTCATACACATCACCCCGTTGCAATGTATAAGTAGAGGGGTAATTGTCAATGGAACCACTTTCATATAAAAGATACGTCCATTTGGAATTATCTGCATTATAGGCGTAAAGCAGCCTGCCATTGCCCGTGGCGGGAACGCCGGTCCAGGCTTTTGCCTCGGCCTCGGTCATGGGCTGGAAGCCGGGGAGGTCGGAAGGTGTAATGAGAGTTTCCTGGCCAGCCCACGTGGTGGGGATGTCCAAGTGAGTCACGTCGCCGCCGAAGTGGGCTGCGAAGGCGGAGTTCATCTGCAGCTGGAGGCCGGCGAAGAAGGCCGAGTCGAAGCCGCGGTAGAGTTCAGTAGTAGTGGTGTTGTTGAGGGTGTCGTTGCCGCTGACCCAGGCGAGGCCGGGCAGCGCCTTGTAGGTCACCTTGGCCAGTGCATCGTAGTCGGGCATCTTGAAGTTCCAGTTGAGGTTCTCGTCCTGGGTCACCTCCTGCGCCCAGGTCCCTACGGATAGCAGCAGGGCGAGCGCCAAAAGTAATGTGTGCTTGATTTTATTCATAATATATATGTTTTTATTCATTATTCAAATATAAATATAGTGAGCACAAAGGATGTTAGAAAGCGAGTACCGGGAGGAGATACCTGGAATAAATCGTATTATCCTCTTCCCAATCTGCGTAACTCCATGAATTCTTCTTGAAGAACCAGCCGTGGCGATCATCGTACTTCGAAGTACACCAGAAGCCCCACTCTTGATACTCACTACCGTCGGTTATGGCTTTGCCGCCGGCAGCAATGATCGTGGCATTCACGTTGTCGTCATAAGACTGTTCGGCTGACTGCGAGCCGAGGTTCACGAACATGGCCTTGTAGTCGTCCATCGATGCCACGCACCAGTTCGACGTGGGGATGTTGCCCAGCGTGGCGCAATTCGGCAGATTTTCGAGCATATAGCCCGGCAGTCTCTTCAGCGTGGTGCCACCGTAGTTGACGGTGGGATAAAAAAGGTCGATGGGGTGATAGGCATCTTCCAGACGACCCTCCAGGATGCCCAAAATCAAGCCGTGACCATCAGTATTCACCTTGGCCATGATGCCCACAACGGTGCATCCTTCGGGAAGTTGGCTGCCCGCATCGTGCAGATGGCCTGCGGAGCACACAATCTTGCCACAGTCGCTTGCAGTGGCAAAGCTGATAGTAGTGGTACGGTTCCAGCCTTCAGGGATGCCGCTGGCGTTGTTGGGCCATTCGGCTGCGTTGTTAGCGACAAAGATACCGGTGGCGGCGGTGTTCGAGAGCCATTTGACGGTGCTATTGTTGGAGTTGATGCCAGAAGTAGCCATACAGGTCACGGACCTCAGATTGGAACAGTTCTGGAACATGTAAGCATAGCAGTTGGAGACCAGTGTGGTGGCGGGCAGCTCGGGGGCCGTGGTGAGGCTGGTGCAGCCCGCGAACATGTAGTTGTAGCAGTAGTTAGCCAGCGTGGTGGCGGGCAGCTTGGGTGCCGTGGTCAGTCTGATGCAGCCATGGAACATGCGTTGGTAGCAGCGACTGGCCAGCGTGGTGGCGGGCAGGATGGAGGGTGCCGTGGTCAGGTTGGTGTCGTTCGCGAACATGTAGTAGTAGCAGTAGTCAGCCAGCGTGGTGGCGGGCAGCGCGGGGGCCGTGGTGAGGCCGGTGCAGCCCGCGAACATGTAGTAGTAGCAGTAGTTAGCCAGCGTGGTGGCGGGCAGTGCGGGGGCCGTGGTCAGGCCGGTGCAGTTATAGAACATGTAGCTGTAGCATTCTTCGGCCAGCGTGGTGGCGGGCAGCGCGGGGGCCGTGGTCAGGCCGGTGCAGTAATAGAACATTTGGTTGTAGCAATTCGACTCCATCGTGGTGGCGGGCAGCGCGGGAGCTGTGGTCAGGGCGTAGCAAAAGTTGAACATACTTTGGTAGCAGTATGGGGCCAGCGTGGTGGCGGGCAGCGCGGGTGCCGCGGTCAGGATGGTATCGCTTGTGAACATTTGCTCGTAGCAGCGCTCGGTCAGCGTGGTGGCGGGCAGCAGCAGGCCGCTCGCGTCTTTCAGCTTGTAGTTTTCATAGAACAACTGACGGAAGGTGTAAGTTTCGGTCAGCGTGGTGGCGGTGGCGAAGTTCTCCTCGTCCACGAGGCTCATGATGTTGCCGTAGACCTTCACCTCGGCGGTGCCGCCGGCAATCATGGTGCCGTCATAGCTTGCGATGGTGGTGCCGTTGCCGTAGAAGGCCACCTTGTCGCCCGCGGTGACGTCGATTTGCGTGGTGCCGGACATGCCGGTCTTGTCGCCGCCGTTGACCGCATAACGCATGCCAGCCTTCGGTTCGGTCACCTTGATGGTGCCGTCGGTGAGGGCCTCCAGGGTGAGGGGTACCTCATTGGGATGGAGGTATTTCTCGACCTCGAAACTCTTGACGGTGGGTTTCACCGGCACGGGCGGGATCATCATGATTTGGCTGCCGGCGGGGACGACGGCGGAGTCGGCGCTCACGGCGACGGTCACGCTGTCGGCCATCACGGTCCAGCCTTCGGGCACGCCGTGGAGGATGCGCATGTTACGCTCGAAGACAGCCATGAGGGTGGTGTCGGAGGTCACGGTGACGGTCAGCGGGGTGACCGAGGCCACCTCGGTGCCAGCCTGGTTGGCCCAATGGCCCAGGTGGTAGTACTCGGCGGGTATAGCCTCAACGGTCACATCGGTGCCGTAGTCTATATAATATGTATTAGGAGTGCTGGAAGCGATGACGTTGGCGGTGCCGGCGCCGGTGGCGAAGTAGAAAATATCACGGTTGTTGTAAACATATCCACGGTTATAGAACGCAACAGTCGGAGCTCCAGAAGTAGTTCCGTCGTAGAATTCCAATAATTTCACCTTACCCTCCGTCGTAAAGCCATAGATCAGAAAGGCAAGGCCTTGTGCGGGAGCGCCCGTCCAGGCTGCGGCTGCGGTTTCGTCGACGGCCATGAAGCCATAAGCCTGCAGGTCGGCCAAGGTGACTCTGGTGTTGAAATTACCCTCCCAGCCGTTGGAAACCATATCGGCGGTGATGTTCTCAACGATGGCTCCGCCCTGGGGCACGATGGCCTCGAGGGTGCCGCCGTCGGTCTGGGCGAGGGTGAGGGTGGGCTTGTCGTTGAAGACGGCCAGGAGGTCTTTGCTGCTGCTGGGCATCACGAAGGAGTAGCCGCAGGTCGGGCGTGGCGGTGACGTTGACGGTCAGGCCTTCCATGACGCTGTAGGTGCCGTCGCCGTTATCGCTGATGCCGTAGGGCATCTTGGGTTGGGTGCCAGTGGCCGTGCAGGAGATGGTCCAATTGTCGGAAGCTCCCCCTTCAAGTTCGCACTCATAATAGCCGCCGTATTTGAAGGGACCGCTGATGCGGACAGTGACCGTATTGGAGCTTTGGGGGATCATGCTCACGCTTTCGTGCATTTGGTCGTATGCATCGACAGACACGATATTGGCATTATAGTTGAAGGTGGTGTCGTAGGGAAAGCGGCTGGCGGGGATGGTAAAAGACCTGCTGTCTCCGGAGATGCCTGATTGTTCGAAGGTGATGGTGTAGACGGTGTCAACGCCCACGCCGTCGAGCTTAACGGTGCCGTAGCCCTCTTTGGCGAGGGAGAGAGTGTAGTTATTGGGGTAGGCTGCCGTGTAGCGCTGGCCGCAGGTGTAGCCGGGGCTGACGTAGCGGTATGTGCGGTCGGTGTACTGGGGGTCGGTCGGGTCGAGGTCGGCCCAGAAGCCGAAGTACTTGCCGTCGGCTTGCTCGTCGGCGCGGAGTTGGAAGGAGGGTCTGTGGAGGGTGTCGTAGTAGTAGATGGTGGAGTCGCCACGGGTGTAGATGTCGCCGGCGGCGAAGGCCGGCTCGGCGTTGAAGAGTTCGACATGCGGTCCGAGGACGATGCTGTCGTAGAGCACGGCCTTGACGACCTTGTTGCTGCCCGGCATGAGGAAGTTCCAGTTGCCGGTCAGCTCGTCAAGGGCAGGGACGGTGGGGTCGGGGGCGAGGTCGATGGAGATACCGGAGATGTGGATCTCGGAGCCATTCGTGTTGGAATAGACATCGGTCACCACCCAGGCGTTGCCGGCGGTGGTCATGTCCACCATGGGGGCCAAGGTGAATGTGGCTGCGCCGTAAGTCAGGATGATGTTGCCGTCGGTGTAGCTCAAGCTGTTGGCAGTGCCTATAGTAGCCGCGACCGCATCTGCTTGTGGCGTGCCGTTAAATGAGTAGCGGCCTCCGTCGAAATGAAGGTTATCGGACACGGAGATGCCGGTCAGCTCGAAGCCCGGTGCCAGGGTGTCGCCCTGCACGAGGGAGTTGAAGGCCAGGGCGCGGGAGGCCCACGCGGCTCCTGCCACGCCGAAGAGCATCAGCGCCAGGAGCAGGATGTGTTTTGTAAATGTCTTCATTTTGTTATTGTTTTTTGATTTCTGTTAATCTTGTTTGTTTTCTCCTGCTCGGCCTTTCGGCCTCGCAAGATCTTGTTGATCTTGTAGATTTTCTTCTTCTCAATCAGAACCATCAGAACTATCAGAACTTATTTCTCCGACAGATTTTAAAAGATTTAAAAAGAATTCCTAATTCCTAATTCTTAATTCTTAATTCTTAATTCTTAATTCTTAATTCCTCACTCCTCACTCATCATTATTCTTATTCTCCTGCTCGGCCTTTCGGCCTCGCAAGATCTATAAATCTTGTTTCTGGAACAAATGAAAAGCCGCCACCTGATGGGGTGCGCGGCGAAGAAAAGATTCCTTTGAGGAGCTACCGTTCCGAGAGCAGGCCTTGCATGTCGTCCTCGTTGCGGCGGTTGTCCCACAGCAGGAGGATGGTCACCTCGGTGTCGGTGGCATGGTAGACGATGCGCGTGTGCCTGGAGTGCAGTACCCTGACGGGCTTGCCGTCGTGGTGGAGCGTGGTGTCGAGGGTGCCGAGGTCGGGCATCACATCGAGCGGGTCGATGCGTTCCATCAGGTCGGCGTTCACCTTGCGGGCGGTGTCGACACCGTGGCGTTCGCGGACGTCTTGCAGCAGGGCCGCCAGTTCGTCTTCGGCTTCGCGGAGCCAGCGCAGCGTCCTCATGAGAGCAGTGCTTCCATGTGACGTTTCACCTCGTCGTGGCCGACGGTCTCGGCCTGGCCGTTCTCGAGGCGGTTGAGCCGGTCGGTCACCAGGCTGCGGGCCTGCTCGGTGGAGTAGGCTATCGGCGAGGTGCGCTCGGCCATCAGGCGCTGCATGTTGCTGTCTACCAGCCGCTGGACCCAGCGTGAAATGGCGCCGTGGTCGGTGAGCATCGGGTCGATGCTACGGAGCTGGTTCTCATTGATATTGACGCTTACAGTACACATGATTGTATCTTTTTATTGTGCTGCAAAGATACATCATTTTCTGCAAACGGCAAAAACTTTTCTTCGTTTTTGTCCCAGTATGTCAAAGAACTCTTTTTATCTCAATCAGAACTGAAAGAACTATCAGAACTTTTTTCTTTTTGTTCTTTTCGTTCTTTTGAGCTTTTTTTTATCTCAATCAGAACTATCAGAACTATCAGAACTCTTTCTCTATTTCTCAATCAGAACCCCGAAGGGGAATCGAACACCGATAAAAATGATATTTGATACAGTGAGGAACTATCAAAACTATCAGAACTTTTTCTTTTTGTTCTTTTCGTTCTTTTGAGCTTTAAATCCGCGGGGGGGTTACCATTCCTCCCACCAGTAGTTCAGCGAGGGGTCGTATGTGGAGGTTGGAGAAACCGGAGAGCTGGTCACTAAAAAATAACCATTCGGTCTATTTACATAATTACTTTCTATCTCTATCACGCCGGGGTTGCGCTGGGCAGTCTGCACCCAGTTCTCGCCCTCGACGTAGTTGAGCTGGACGCCGGCCACGGTGATGGTCTGCACAGCCGGGCCTTCCTCCTCGAGCGTCACGCTCTTCACGCGGCGGGGGTTGCCGGCGGGCACGAGGGTCACGCTGTCCGTCTCGGTGATCATCAGCGAGTCGTGGTCGATGGCGGCGGTCTTGTCGACGCAGCGCATGGGCCTCGTAGTACTCCACCTGCAGCTCCAGGTCATAGTCCGGCGCCTGCCCCAGCGTCCACTGGTTCGCGCCCGCCTTCGTCAGCTCGATGGCGGGGCTGCCAGTGTAGAACCACTTTACGCCGTTCGCAATCATGTCGTAGAAACCGCCTTTAGAGATGCCACCCTGACCCGGTTCACCCGCATTTCCATGATCGAACAACATGTAATTGAGACTGCCATTACCCTCATTAAAACCATACATCAGCATGGCATAGTCGCCCTGGGGAGCGCCCGTCCATGCCCTGGCCGTGTTTTCGTCCACTGCCACGAAGCCCAAGGCCTGCAGGTCGGCCAAAGTGACAGGGCTGTCGTCGGTCTGCCAGCTGGCAATGAGGTCAGTGGTGAATTCGGTGACTTGCGTCGGGCCTTGCGCCCAGGCTCCCGCGCCGCCGAAGAGCGTCAGCGCCAGGAGCGTCAAGAAACTTTTTCTTAAATGTTTCATAATATATATATGTTTTTAATTTGTTGTTTCTTTTAATCGGGAGTTAAAGCGGGAGTTAAATTGGTTTTTGGGAGTTAAAGTGGGAGTGCAATTGGGAGTTAAAGGAGTTAAAGTGGACAAATGCGATGCCGACGCTGCGCCAGCCGCACTATTGTCCTTTTTAACTTCCATTTTAACTCCACCTTTAACTTCCATTTTAACTCCTTTCAAAGTTTTAACTTCCATTTTAACTCCTTTCATTTTCGCCGCGAGGCTACTAGTCGTCAATCAGCTTGAAGACGATGCTGGTGAGGTTACCAGCGGCTATATAGACAGAACCCAGCGTCACCGCGTTTGCAGCCGTGCCGCTCCACACGATGTTATTATTCACACCTTCTGTCCAGTCGCCGTATTCATCAAAGGAAACACCCACATTATCGATTATCTCGATCTTGCAGAACTTCTTGCCTTGCGGAGCCGTGAAGGTGAACGTGTCGTCGCCATCATCTCCATAACATACGAGTAATCCTGTTTGGTTATAGTCGATGTAAGCTTTAAAAAAGCTGCCATCCGTTACGCTTAACGAAATCGTAATGCCTTCATAAGTGAGGGGAGTCGTGTGATTTTCATCAAGCTCATCTTGCCAGTGGCCACCATTGAACACGTTCGTGCTGTTCCAGGTGACGGTGGTCATAACCGCCAGGGTCACGGGGACGGGGCCGGCAATCTCGCTGTCGCTATGGTTGGCGTCGGCCTTGGCGTAGAACCACACATAGTAGGTGCCGGCCGCGCGGCCCTGGGCCGTGGGACGCGTGGCGCTGAAGTCGGCGGTCGAAGCCGGCTGCGCGTTGGTGGTGGTCACGGCATACATCATCGTGCCGCCGTTGGCCGCACCGGCGGTGACAAGCGCCGAAGTCGAGTTGGCTGCGATATAAGCCTCCGTAGCCGTCGGGGCGATAGCCACCGTAGCTGCCGGCGCCACATACTTCACAGCCTTCACGCTCTTCACCTTCTTGGTGGTGCCGTTGTAGGTGGCGGTCACCTGCGAGCCCGACATCACATTCCCCAGCACCTGGGTGCCCTGCACAGAGGCGTCGCCGGAAGCGATGCTCCAGTTGGCAGCATCCTCGGTGCCCTCGGCCATGCGGACGGTGATGGGCACGGGAGGAAGAGTGCAGGCGACGGTGATGTCGCAGCTGACGGGATTCTCTTGAGAATCACTACACACGACATGGATAGTCGCCGTGCCCTCGAAGGTACCGCTGACGGTGATGGACATTTGGTTCCAGCCGGCGTTGACGCTCACCTTGCCGTCGCCGCCGCTGGTGACGTTTGCGCTGATGAATTCGCTACCGTTGCTAATCACCGCAAAGGGATAAAAATTAATGGTCTGTGGCAGCGAAGCCACGCTGACCGTAGTGTTCACGGCCGGCTCGGCGAACCCGCCGAACGTCACGTTGTAGGTTGTCTGTCCCCTCACGGGGCCGGCAGCCGCCGCCGCTATCGCCAGCACGGCCACCATTGTCTTAAGTAATCGTTTTAACATAACACTAACTTTTTATATTATACATTATATTTATTATTAAATGAATCTCTTTTATCTCAATTTTATCTCAATCAGAACTCTCAGAACTTTTATCTCAATCAGAACTATCAGAACTCTCAGAACTTTTTTCTCAATCAGAACTATCAGAACTCTCAGAACTTTTTTCTCAATCAGAACTATCAGAACTATCAGAACTTTTATCTCAATCAGAACTATCAGAACTTTTTCTCCGGCAGATTTTAAAAGATTTAAAAAGAATTCCTCACTCCTCACTCATCATTATTCTTATTCTCCTGCTCGCTGCGCTTCGCGAGATCTCGTTGATCTTGTAGATTTTGCCGCTTGCGCGGGGGGCACGTCTCGGTTGATCTTTATTCTCCTGCCTTCGGCGAAATCTTGTAAATCTGGTAAATTATTCCGCTGCGCGGCTACCGGCTACTCATAATTCATAATTCATAAATCATAATTCCTAATTCTTAATTCTTAATTCTTAATTCTTAATTTTTAATTCCTCACTCCTCCTTGCTTTCTTCTCTACCTCTTCTCTACCTCTTCTCTACCTTTTCTCTACCCTTTCTCTACATTTTTTGTAGAGTTGATATAGCGATGAGGTAAAGGAAATCTATCGAGAAACGCAAGTATATCCCTATCATTCTTGTTCTCCTGCTCCGCGAGATCTTGTAGATCTGGTAGATTTGCCGCTTGCGCGGGGGTCTCGTCTCGGTTAATTTTCATTTTTCTTTTCTCCTGCTCGCTTCGCTTCGCGAGATCTTGTTGATCTTGTAGATTTGCCGCTTGCGCGGGGGGCGGTCTCGGTTAATTTTCATTTTTCTTTTCTCCTGCTCGCTGCGCTCACGAAATCTATAAATCTTATAAATTATTTCCGCCTACGGCGGGCTCGTCTCGGTTAATCTTTATTCTCCTGCTGCGCGAAATCTTGTAAATCTGGTAAATTATTCCGCTGCGCGGCTACCGGCTACTCATAATTCATAATTCATAAATCATAAATCATAATTCCTCATTCCTAATTCTTAATTCTTAATTCTTAATTCTTAATTCCTCATTCCTAATTCTTAATTCTTAATTCTTAATTCCTCACTCCTCACTAACCACTAACCACTCCTCACCCCTCCGGGGAGAGTAAAATCGAGGCGGTCTTGGCTATGCGGCGGCGCAAAGACAAAAATCTTTCCTGCCACGTTGTCAAGGGTTTACCTGGATCGGCGTGATCCCAGTAATTTAGGGGCTCAGACTTCCATAAAACAGTGGTTATCTCCTTGAGACCTTGATGTTTGCACTCTTTTGACAAGTCGTCTAAAGCCTTCTTCCCCCGGCGGAGGTTGATCACCACCATAATCTTGCCGTCGGGGAGCAGCATCTTTTTGATTCGCTCGATAAACTCGGGGAGCTCTTTATTGTCTAGATTCTCAATGACATAGTACACGGCGATAAGGCTGAATCCGCCCTCCTCGTTCATCGCCGACAGTTCATCCGGCGTCTTCACGTCGCGGAAGGTCCTCATATAGCCTATAGCGTTGCTAATGCGCAATCTACCATCGTAGCCGAAGGCCACCGCCAGCAGGCGGCTTTTCTTGGGTATGGCGCCAAATCCTTTCATGTGCTTCAAATAGCCTTCGCTCATGTCGGTGTGGTCCTCGATGATGTACAACCGGTCGTTTTTTTTCTCTTGTCTCATGATGGTGTTCTTTTATTTTTGTTGCAAATTTAAATATTATTTTTTGAACGCGCAAGAGGTTAGACGAATTGTTAAGCGATTTTCACGAATTATCAAATAAAAGTGCTATTTTTTCACGAATTGTCAAATTTTTTTCACGAATTGTCAAATTTTTTTCACGATTTGTCAAATGTGTAAATCCGCAAAAATGACATTTTCACCCTAAAAAAACAAAAAAAAGAGGTCTCGAGGACCTCTTTTTAGGGTTATGAACAATTAGTTGTTGATTGTCAGGGGTTTGGTTTTTTTGTTAAAATTGTAGGCTATTTTGTTAGTGGCTAGTTACCAATAGTTTGCACTTCGTTATAACTGGCTGCGGTAGTAGGAAGGGGTGACTTCGAGTTTGCGTTTGAACTCGCGACTGAAGACCGGCAGGCTGGAGAAGCCGCAGGCCACGGCGACCTCGCTGATGGTCATCTCGGGCTTGTTGTTGAACAGCCAGCAGGCATATTCGACGCGTATCTCGCGGATGTAGTCGTTGAGACCGTTGCCGTTGGAGAAGATGGCACCGATATGGTGGTCGTTGATGCCGTACAACTCGGTGAGTGTCTGTCTGCTGAAGTTCGGGTCGGTGAAGAGCTTTTCGTTGCGGATGGCCATACAGAGGAACTCGTGGATCTCGTCGTCGGTCATTCCCCTGAAACAGTTGTTTTCGGCCTTTGGCAACTCTAAATCAGCTGGTTCGTTCTCCCATTGGGGTTCTTTTGACTCTTCGGCCTTTTGTGTCTCCACGATGTTTTTGTATTCCACGGCTTCGGCGATCTGCGACACCAGCAGTTTGTTCCTGCGTCCGGCGGAGACGCGGCTGAGCGCCAGCCAGATACACAGTGCGAGTATCACCATGGCCAGGACGAGGTATGCCAGGGAGGCCCTTCTGTTGGTCTCCGCATTCTGGCGTTCGTTTTCTGCCTTGAGCTGTTCTTCCTGCAGGTGGTAGCGTGTGGCATACTCGTAGGCTCTGCCCTTGAGCAACTGGGTGTTAAGTCGGTCGTTCAGTGCACTGAAGCGCTTCCAGTAGCCGTTGGCGGCGCGGTAGTCGCCTCGTGCGGAGGCCGCCCGTGCACGACCCTTGAGGATGATGGCGTATTGGGAGGTCAGCGTGTCGTCGCCAAGCTCTTTCTCCAGACTGTCGAAGATGGTGAGCATACGGTCGTAGTCGCCTAACAATCCGAGTGTTGGGGCTATGGCAACCTGTCCGTCCTCCGACTGGCCGTAGCTGCTCTTCTCGTACAGCGCCAAGTGGTACCGTGCGGAGTCGAGGTATTTTTTAGCCGGTAGCTGGTAGCTCTGAGCATTCGGATTGCTACCTGTTACCTGCTGTCCGCTAGCTGCTAACTGCTTATTAGCCATTTCGGCGTAGGAGCGGGCCAGATAGCCGTGAGCCTGAGCGGAGTAGAAGTTGCAGTAGTCGTCGACATCCTCTTTGCTGCCAGGCATGCGGTAGGAGCCGTCGGCATAGTCGGCATAGTGCTCGCGGTAGTCTTCGGTTTTTGCTATGATGCGTTGTGCCAGGGGGATAGCCTCGGCGGGACGCTTGAGGCTGTAGAGGGCGTTAATCTTGCGCTTGAGGGCGATGATGCAGGCGTCGGCTTCGTCGAAATGGCGCTGGCCGATAAGTGTGGCGATGATGCCGTCGAGTTTGGCGAGGCCTTTCTCCTCTTCGCCCATCTGCGTGAGTAGCAGACCGATCTCGGCTTCCGTGCGTAGTGCCTCGGTCTCAAGGTTTTGCTGGCGGCACAGGTCCACTTTCTCTGTCGCCCATCGCATGTATTGCACGTTGTCGTCGCGCAGACGCGACACGGTGATGAGCAGGTCGAGCACCATCTCGTGGTTGCTAGGGCTCTCTGTAACATAGGGCTTCTTCAACAACGACTCGAGCATCTGACGTGCTGTGTCCGGCTCCTGCATGGAGGTCGACTGGGTGTAGACTTTGGCCCGCAAAAAGGTGGCGAGGTCTTCTTCGATATTGCCGACGGCCACCCCCGAGTCGATGATTTCCAACGCCAGTTCGGGGTTTTCGTCGTACACGCGCATGGCTGCCTCTGCCGTGTTGAGCGTGTCCGCTGACTGAGAGGCCTTGGCGCGTTTCTCTCCGTCGCCCCCGCATCCTATCACCAGGACGGAGAGCAGGAGGAGAATGATGTGTGAGAGTTTTTTTAGCATTCTACTTTAAGTGGCTGAGGAGTGGATAGTGAGGAGTGATGAGTGAGGAGTGAGGAGTGATGAGTGAGGAGTGTTTAGTGTTTAGTGTTAAGTGTTTAGTGATGAGTGATGAGTGATGAGTGATGAGTGAGGAATTAAGAATTAAGAATTAAGAATTAAAAATTAGAAATTAGGAATTAGGAATTCTTTTAAAATCTTTTCAAATCTGTCGGAGAAAAAAGTTCTGATAGTTCTTTTAGTTGCTCATTACATTTGATTGATTTAATAGGTATTCGCAGGCATACCACTGATTGAGATAGAAGAGTGATGAATGATGAATGATGAGTGATGAGTGATGAATGATGAGTGATGAGTGATGAATGATGAGTGATGAGTGATGAGTGGTTAGTGGATAGTTTTTAGTTTTTACTTTATAATTTTTTAGCGGGTAGCGGGCAAGCCGCTACCCGCTAAAAAATTAGAGCTTGTCGTTGGAGCCGAGGACGTTGACGATCTTGTGGATGTACATCTTCTTCATGCTCTCGCGGGCGGGCTTGAGGTACTGGCGCGGGTCGAAGTGGTCGGGGTGCTCGGCCAGGTGTTTGCGGATGGCGGCGGTCATGGCCAGACGGCTGTCGCTGTCGATGTTAATCTTGCAGACGGCGCTCTTGGCGGCCTTGCGCAGCTGCTCCTCGGGGATGCCCACGGCGGCCTTCAGGGCGCCACCGTTGGCGTTGATGGTGTCCACCTCGTCCTGCGGCACGGAGCTGGAGCCGTGGAGCACGATGGGGAAGCCGGGAAGCTTCTTCTCGATGGCTTCGAGGACGTCGAAGGCCAGGGGAGGAGGCAGCAGACGGCCCGTCTGGGGGTCGACGGTGCACTGCTCGGGTTTGAACTTATAGGCGCCGTGGCTGGTGCCGATGCTGATGGCCAGGGAGTCGCAGCCCGTGCGGGTGGCGAAGTCGATGACCTCCTCGGGCTTGGTGTAGTGGCTCACTTCGGAGGCTACCTCGTCCTCGACGCCGGCCAGCACGCCGAGCTCGCACTCGACGGTGACGTCGTGCTGGTGGGCATATTCCACCACCTGGCGCGAGATCTTGATGTTCTCCTCATAGGGCAGGGCGCTGCCGTCGTACATCACCGAGCTGAAGCCCATGTCGATGCAGCTCTTGCAGGTCTCGAAGCTGTCGCCGTGGTCGAGGTGCAGCACAATCTGGGGGTTGGGGCAGCCGAGTTCCTTGGCATACTCCACGGCACCCTCGGCCATATAGCGCAGCAGGGTGGGGTTGGCATAGTCGCGGGCACCCTTGCTGACCTGCAGGATGACGGGGCTCTTGGTCTCCACGGCGGCCTGGATGATGGCCTGCATCTGCTCCATGTTATTGAAGTTGAAGGCGGGGATAGCATAGCCGCCGCTCACTGCTTTCTTGAACATCTCGCGAGTGTTCACGAGACCGATTTTCTTGTAGTCTACCATATTGTTGTTGTTTTTGATTATTAATGTTTGATATTCTTTGATGGAAGAATTCGGTCTACAATTGCGAATTTGCCGTCGATATGGAACACATAAATCCAACGTTTGTTGTGTGAAACCATGCGACGCGCTTGAGGGTGAATGGTTAGTACCAGTTTGGAACTGCTACGCTGGAAGCAATCGGCATAAATACCGATACTTTTTATTTCTTCCCGCATGGCTTGGACATATTTCGTTGCCCCTGTTTCGGATAAAACGGAAGGAAGGTATTTGCTGATAGCTGTATAGTCAATCAGCGCAGCATTACTGAAAATCACCTCGTAGTCGCGCATACTCCTTGTGGATTTCTGCAATAAGTCCATCAAAATACTCATCAACTGTCATGCAGTCGGCAGGTATTCCCCGTTTCGTGGGACGGACTGGGGCATGTGTTACGGGGTCAAGCCGTTTGAATGCGGTCGCAGGTTCGGCGGCAACAGACGTCAGCACCTCTTTATTGTTTTTTTTCTTCATTATGGTTTATATCTAATAATTTTGCAAAAATACAAAAATAATTTGATATGACCAAATTTATTTTTCTTTTCCGTCGCCGAAACATTGGTCGACGTCGAGAGAGAGACCCACTGACAGGGTGCGTCCGATGGTGGCGGGGGAATTGCTGTAATAGTAGTCGGGACGGTAGTCGAAGAGGTTGTCCACGGTGACAGCGAGAGCCCATCCGCCATCGAAGTGATGGCCGAGGGTGAAACGCCAAAGGGTGTATCCGGGGTAGGTGATTTCTTCCGTCTGTGTGGGGTTGCTATAGGAGGTGTATTCGTCGCAGGTGACTGCCGAGAGGACCCTCCCGTTGAGGGCCAGTGTGGTGCGTCCCCAGCTCCATTGGCGTGCGTAGTCGATGTGCAGTGTGGCGCTGTGGGGGCGGGTGGAAGAGGCTCGCATGCCGCCGTCGGTGAGGCTTTCGTGGCTGAAGATATAGGACAGGCGCACCCCGAGGCCATTGTCCCAGCGGGCCGAGGCGGAGAGGTCGAGGCCTGTGATGTTGAGGGGTCTCATGTTGGAATACAGCATGCCGTTCCGCTCCTGGTTCCAGAAGGTGGTGATGCGGTTGCTGACATGGTTGAGGAATGCCATGCAGGTGAGGTTGTAGTGGCTGTGGCTCCATTCGACAGAGGCGTTGAGGTTGTCGCTCATCTCGGGGCGCAGGTCGGGGTTGCCGTAGATGATGAAGATATTGGCCATGTCGAAATTCATGTACATCTCTTTGAGCGTGGGGGCGCGGAAGCCATTGGCGTAGCTGGCGCGGAGATTCGTCTCGGAGAATTTGTACAGGAGGTTGATCTTGGGGGAGAGGTGCGAGGCCGATGCCTCGGAGTAATAGTCGTAGCGCAGTGCGGCGACGATGTTGAGGCGTGAGGAGGGTTGCCAGTCCCACTGGGCGAAGGCGTCGGCGGTATACTGGGTGTGGCTGCCGTCGGTGAACTGGTACGACATGAGGTAGTCGCGCATGACGTCGCCCCCGAGGGTGAGTGTGCCGAGGACGGCGGAGGTGTCTGAGGGGGTGAGGAACGAGTGGTTGAAGAGCGAGCGGAAGGTGTGCTGGACGTTGCTGTAGTTGCGCACATCGAGGCCCGAGGCTGTGGCGTAGTCGCTTTTGTCATATTGGTCAAAGGCGTAGGACATCATCAGGTCGCTTTCCGTTCCGAGGTCGAGGTCTCCTTTGATGCCGGCGGAGAAATCGCGGTAGCGGTCGCTGGCTTCCGAAGACTTCTCGCGTTGGCGGAAGAAATAGCCGGCCCGGCCGGTGAAAACGAGTCGGTCGGAGGCTTTGAAGCGGACCTTCTCTTTGGCATTGAAAGAACGGTGGGCGAAGATGGTGCGCAGGTCGCCGGTGTCGGCCAGGTGGACGGCATCGGCATGCTTGAATTGCAGCTCGGAGAGGCTGTTCCACCGTCCGTTGGCGATTCCGAGGGTGCCGTTGTAGTGCCCTTCGCCGAGCGACGAGGTGCGTGCACCAAGGTTGAGGCTCCAGGGCTTCTCGGGGGTGTGTGTGATGATATTGACGACGCCACCCACGGCATTGGAGCCATAGAGTGACGAGGCGGCGCCTTTGATGATCTCAATCCGCTGCACGGCATCGAGGCTGAGGCGCGAATAGTCGATATTGTCGAGGGTCTCTCCTGCCAGCCGTTCGCCGTCGACAAGGAACAGTACGGAATTGCCGCCGAAGCCCTGCATGTTGAGGCTTACCTGCTGGTTCATGGCGTAGGAGAACTCGATGCCTGGCAGCTCGGTTTGCAGGAGCTCCTGCACGGAGGAGGCGTCGGCGGCTTTGATGTCCTGCTCGGTGATGACCCGTGTGACCACCGGCACCTCCATGATGAGTTTCGGCGTGCGCGTGGCGGTGACGACTACCATGTTGAGCAGCCGCGACTTAGCCTGGAGCGTGTCGGCTGTGGTGTTCTGTGCCGGCAGGGAGAGGGCGGAGAGGAGGGTCAGTAAGGCCAGCAGGGTGTGTTTCATGTCTGGTCGTTGATGATTCGGTAGCGCAGGGTGACGATGCCTTTGAGGAGCGACTCGTCCATGTAGGAGGTGAACTGCAGCGCTACAAGTGTGCCGTCGGAGAGACGGAGAAGATAGACTTTGTTGGAAGGGGTGTAGATGGGTGGCATGGTGGAGAGGTCGACGTCGAGCCAGCGCGAGAGTACCGGGTTGACGGGCGACGGCGTATATCCCAGATAGCCTTCCATCATGGTCGACATGTCGATTACCACCTGGCTGTCGGCATCGGCAACGAAGACCAGTCCTTCGAGTTCCATGGCCATGTCGACGTTGTCGAAGGGGCTCTCGGCGGCAGTGCCGTCGTGGGTCTTCACGTCGTAGTGGTGGATGGCGAAGTCCCACTCGAGAGGGGCCTCCTGCCCGAGGGTGATATTGGCGGTGTCGATGTGACGGTGCTGGAGGTCGATATAGGTCCAGCGGGTGTAGCTGGTGGCATCGATGCGGAGGGTGCCGCCACGGCCGTCGTCGTCACGCTGCACGAAACCAAAAGGATTTTCGGCGGGCTCGTCATAGAGCCCGCCAAAAAGTCCATCGCATGAAACCAATGCCAGCAATGCTGGAAGTAGTATTAGCTGCTTCAGTTTCACTGAGAGCGTTTAGGATTACTTGGTGGTGAAGTTGAGGTCTACGGACATCGGCATGGCGCCGGGGGTGACAGCGCTGGCGAAGGTCAGCTTGCCGTCCTTCACGGTGCCGTTGAGGGAACCTCTGTAGGGGACCTCGTCCACGGTGAAGGTGAACTGGTCTTTCTTCAGGGTGTAGGTGCTGCCGTCTTTGTCGACGCTGACATTGGTGACGGAGAACTCGGGCAAGGCCATGTGGCCCTCGCCGAAAGCGGGGATGGTCAGGGTGACCTGGTCGTCGGATGTCGACTCGACATTCACCACCATGTCGAAGGTGCCGTAGTCGGTACCGGAAACGGACATGACGAGGGTTCCGTCATAGCTGCCGGCGACCTCTTTTGCGTACTCGTTGTCGTCTTCGCTGCATGAAATGGCGGTGAAGGTGAGGAGAGAAAGCACCGCTGCTAAAAGAATTTTGCTTCTTTTCATTGTGATTTTTGTTTGTTTTTGGTTTGATATTAAGTTAATTAACGTATTTGCCAAGTGGCAAATGCACTGGCAAAAATACAAATAAATAAAAAAATATCGATAACTAAAAGTGGTGATTTTTCTCCTGCTGTGTAATTTTTTTCTTTACACGGCGAAGATGCCGAAGACGGCGGCGCCGCTGCCGGTCATGGAGGCGTAGAGGGCACCGCGGCGGTACATCTCCTCTTTGAGGGCGGCGATGGCGGGGTGGGCAGGGAAGACCGAGGCCTCGAAGTCGTTGGCGATGAGATTTCTCCACTCGCCGATGGGACGCTTCACCGCCTCGCGTAGATCTGGACGAGGTGAAAGGTGAGAGGTGAAAGGTGAAAGGCCAGAATAAGCCTCCTTAGTGCTCACATGCTCGTTTTCCGGTATCTCTATTTCAATTTTCAATTTTGAATTTTCAATTTCCAGGGGTTCGAGGATGTCGCCGATGCCAGTGGCGTAGGCGGGGCGGTTCTGGATGAAGAAGGCGCAGTCGGCGCCGAGGCGTGCCGCACGCTGCTCCAGGTTGCTGACGCTCAGTCCCAAGGAGAACATCTCGTTGAGCATCTTCAGCGTGAAGGCGGCGTCGCTGCTGCCGCCGCCGAGGCCGGCGCCGAAGGGGATATTCTTCTTCAGCCGGATGCTCACGGCGGGGATGCCGAACTCCTCGTGCAGCAGCCTCCAGGCCTTCATGCAGAGGTTGTCCTCCGGCGCATTGTCCAGCACGATGCCATCCTGTACCATGGTGCTTTGGGGCTGCTCCTCTAAGCTAGGGGAGCTGTCAGCCGCTTGCGGTTGACTGAGGGGGGTGTTTAGCGGCAATATCTCCAACTCGTCGCGGAGGTCGTGGACGGGGAGGAAGATGGTCTCCAGGTCGTGGTAGCCGTCAGGCCGCTTGCCCACCACGTGGAGGCCTAGGTTTATCTTGCAATTCGGGTATGTGATCATCTTTTTTTCTGTTCTCCTGCTTCGCGAGATCTTGTAGATCTGGTAGATTTTCCCGCTACGCGGTTTCTGTCTCGGTTAATTTTTAATTTTCTAAGTTCTCCTGCTCGGCCTCCGGCCTCACGAAATCTATAAATCTTATAAATTATTTCCGCCTATCGGCGGTGACCTGTCTCGGTTAATTCCTAATTCCTAATTCCTAATTCTTAATTCTTAATTCTTAATTCTTAATTTTTAATTCTTAATTCCTCATTCCTCACTCATCACTCATCATTCATCATTCATCACTCATCATTCATCACTCATCATTCATCATTCATCATTCATCACTCATCATTCTCTTTATTCTCCTGTTCGCGCTCCGCGCTCACGAGATCTCGTAGATATTGTAGATTTTCTTTTTTTCTTCTCAATCAAAACTAAAAGAACTATCAGAACTTTCTTGATGTCTCGATGTCTCGATGTCTTGATGTCTCTTTTTATTCTCCTGCTCGCTTCGCTTCGCGAGATCTTGTAAATCTTGTAAATTTCGCCTACGGCGGTACTGCGTCAGCCTTTCATTTGTCCCTCTCACTCCTCCTTCACTCCCCTTTCACTCCCCCATCACTCCTAATTCCTAATTCTCTTTATTCTCAATTTTCAATTTATCATACGCTCTGATGATGTCGGTGACGAGGCGGTGACGGATGACGTCGCTGTTGTCCAACTGTATGATCTCGATGCCTTTGACATCCTTGAGGATGTTCACGGCCTGCAGCAGGCCGCTCTGCTGGTGGCGCGGCAGGTCGACCTGCGTGAGGTCGCCGGTGATGACGAACTTGGCGTTGCGACCCATGCGGGTGAGGAACATCTTGAGCTGCGCCGAGGTGGCATTCTGCGCTTCGTCGAGGATGACGAAGGCGTTGTCCAGCGTGCGGCCGCGCATGAAAGCCAGCGGTGCTATCTCGATGGTGTTGTCCTCCCAGTAACTCAGCAACTTCTGCTGCGGTATCATGTCGCGCAGGGCGTCGTAGAGGGGCTGCAAGTAGGGGTCGAGTTTGTCACGCAGGTCACCCGGCAGGAATCCCAGGTTCTCGCCAGCCTCGACGGCGGGACGTGTCAGGATGATACGCCGTATCTCCTTATTCTTCAGTGCTCTCACGGCCATAGCCACGGCGGTATATGTCTTGCCGGTACCTGCGGGGCCAATGGCGAAGACCATGTCGTGCTCATATACCGAGCGTACCAGACGCTGCTGGTTGGGGGTGCGGGCCTTGATAAGCAGGCCGTTACGGCCGTGCACCAGTACCTCGTCGCTCATCTCGGCCTCGGGGCTGCCGCCACCACTCTCCATGATCTGCATGATGGCGTTCTCGTTGATGCGGCCGAACTTGTTGTAGTAGGTCAGCATGGCCTGCAGCTTGCCGTCGAACCAGGCGATGTCCTCGTCGCTGCCGATGGCTTTCAGCATCTCGCCGCGGACGACGAGCTTCAGCTTGGGAAACAGCATTCGCACGAAGTCGAGCATCTTATCGTTGGCGCCCCAAAAGCGCGCATAATCAATCTCTTCCAGTGAAAAAATCTTCTCGTTAGTAGCTTCAATCATGCTGCAAAGTTACGATAATTATATTAATATCCATAAAATAGTAATTAACATTTTCTTCACACCTCCCTCGGCCATCCCAGTGTCATCACCGTGCCATCAACCTACCAACACCCTATCATCTCCGACCGTAGTCGGAGTTGGGTCGGAGTTGAGTCGGACTTGATACGGAGTTGGTACGGAGATGGTGTTGATTGTGTGGGAGTTATGAAATGTTAAAATTGTGGCACAATAAAAGGAAGGATTCGGCGTTATGAGAATGTATTTTTTATCCAAGAAATCAATCAATTAAGCAGAAAACAATGAACAATCATATTGTGATCATGGCCGGTGGCATCGGGAGCCGTTTCTGGCCGCTGAGCACCCCCGAGTTCCCGAAACAGTTTATCGACATCCTGGGTTGCGGCCGCACGCTGATACAGCTCACCGTGGACCGTTTCAAGGGGCTCTGTCCGATGGAGAACTTCTGGGTGGTAACGAATGCCGCCTATGTGGACATCGTGAAGAAGCAGCTGCCGGAGATGCCTGAGAACCATATTCTTGCCGAGCCTGCGGCGCGCAACACAGCGCCCTGCATCGCCTGGGCCTGCTGGCGCATCAAAGCCGAGGACCCCGAGGCCAACGTGGTGGTGACGCCCGCCGACGCCGTGGTGATGAACCCCGAGGAGTTCCGTCGTGTGATAGGCAACGCGCTGGCATTCACAGAGAAGAGTGACGCCATCGTAACCATCGGCATCAAGCCGTCGCGTCCCGAGACAGGTTATGGCTATGTGGAAGTGGATACTCAAGCAATCAAGCAATCAAGCAATCAGGAAATCTGCCGTGTGGCGGCGTTCAAGGAGAAGCCTGATTTAGCGACGGCTGAGAGGTATCTCGAGGCTGGGAATTATCTGTGGAATGCCGGCATCTTTGTATGGAACGTGAAAACCATCACGGAGGCTATAAAGACTTATAAGCCAAACATCGCCAGCGATATGGAACGCATGAAGACGGCTGCCGACGTGCAGGAGGTCTTCCCGCAGTGCGAGAAGATATCTATCGACTATGCCGTCATGGAGCCTGCCGCTGCCGACGGCAGGGTGTACACCCATCCCGCCGACTTCGGCTGGAGCGATCTCGGCAACTGGGCGTCGCTGCACGACAAGCTGCAGAAAGACAGCGCGAACAACGGCGCCGTCGGCAAGGTGCACCTCTACGAGTGCAAGAACTGCGTGGTGCATGCCGAGGAGGCTGGGAAAGTTGTCCTTCAGGGACTTGACGGATACATTGTCTCTGCCAAAGGCGACCGCTTGCTCGTCTGCAAGCGAAGCGAGGAGCAGCGCATCAAAGAGTTTAGTGCTGAGTGAGGAGACTCTGAGACCTCAAGACAACAAGTTTTTTTTATTAAAAGACAAGAAAAACAAGAAAGACAAAAAGAATTATGATTTATGAGTAGCGGGTAGGAGTGATGAATGATGAATGATGAGTGTATCCTATAGCTCCCGGAGGGAGCACTCTATTAATAACCCCAGACGCAAGTCTGGGGATTCAGAGCCCCCCCCTTACCCACCTCTTAGCGTCCCGCAGGGACGCGGTCTCAGTCTGCCTGCCCCTTGGGGTACGGCTTGCGACCAACGTGGAGCAAACCCCAGACGCAAGTCTGGGGATTCAGAGCCCCCCCCACCTCAGCGTCCCGGAGGGACGCTCTTTTCTTAAAGACAACATAAACAACAAAAACAACATGCTTGACAGTATGTTGTCTAAGTTGTCTGTGTTGTTTTTTTTTTGAGACAACCCTTTTTTGTTTTAACAACAACAGAGACAACGCAGACAACTTGCTCAGTGCAACACGCACTGAGCTGGTTTGTCGCATTATGATTTTAACACGAATTATTGCGAATTAACCATTAATTAATTCATGAAAAATTCATGACTAATTACATGGAAATTTTCAAACTGCCCGCTGCCGGCTCTTTCCGCAGGTGCAGTTGGCGCAGCGGCCGGTCTTGGGGTCGCGGTTGGCGCAGGGACGCTTGAATTCTTTCTCTTTGTGCAGGAGCATCTTGAGGCCCAATGCGGCCATCAGCAGCGCGAAGGCGCCGATGGCGATACCTAGTACTATGAGGATGGTTTTCATTGATCTGCTTAAGATATCTTTTTAACGGCTAATTAATCGAATTTGACTAATCTAGGATAATTCGTTGAATAAGTTAAATTCGCCGTTTCTATAAGTTGTGCTGTATCAGTAGCTCTGTATGTAGTTGAGGGCGGCGTCGAGCTGGGGTTTGAAACTGTGGGACGGGGCGTCTTTGCGTAGCACCTCCTGGTCGGGTACGATGCCCTCGCCTTCGCGGACCTTGCCATACATCAGGGCTTCGAAGGTCGAGGTGTAGACATAGTGGTGGTATTCGCTCGAGTTGCCGAAGGGGCCGCCGAAATTCAGCTCTTCGGCGTCGTACTGCAGCGGGCCGGTGCCGCCGTAGGTGCGCTCGCCGATGACGTAGGCCGTCGGGAAGAGGGTCTTGAGGACCATAGGCTCGATCTCCGCCATGCTCACCGAGTTGACGTCCACCAGCACCACGTAGGGGATGTCCTCGGCAGTGATGTCGCGGTGGTAGGTGGCGTTGGGGTCTTGGTAGTAGGGGCACCAGACGGAGTATTCGAGGCGTCCGGGGCCTTCCTTGTAGCGGGTCTTGAAGATTTCGGTGCGCTCGTTGAGGAAGGACCCCGCGAGGTAGTCGAGGTCGTCCTGGTATCCGCCGCCATTGGCGCGGGTGTCGAGCAGGATGCCCGCCAGCTGGGTGCGGGGCGTCGTGCAGGCCACCGTCAGCCAGCGGTCGATGAGCAGCTGTGCGGGGGTGCCCACCATGTCGCGCATCACGGGGGTGAGGGCGGCATTGGTAGACCAGAGGTACGGCACTTGGCGGCCGTCGGAGAGGGTGAAGAGGCAGTATTCATAGTGGATGGTGCGGCCGAGTTCCGCGACAAAGGCGTCGGCGCTCAGGTGCTCGGCAACGGAATACTGGCCTTCGATGCCTGCAAGAAAAGCCTTCATGCCGGCCTGGGCGCTGCCACGGCTTTCGATGTAGTAGTCGCGGCTCTGCACCTCCAGGAGTCCCGGGCTGATGGAAAAATAGGAGATGCCGTCGGAGGGGGCGGGGTGGAGGTTTCGCACCATGAAGGACATGTGGTGGTCGCGCATGTGGCCCACGAGGCCGAGGTAGAGGCTCTCGAGCTCGGCGGTGCGCACGTAGCCGCTGTCTTCGTACTTGCGGTCGAGGGCCTCGAAGCGCGGCAGGTAGCGGTCGTAGGCGGCGTCCCAGTCGACGGTGTCGACGTCCCAGAAGACATAGCCCGTGCTCATGCACTTCCACAGGTACTGGAACTGGCCGGTGTAGGTGTCGTAGGCCAGCTTGCTATTCTCGCCCGGGAAGGGCATATAGTCGGCCTCCTTGCGGCAGCTGCCGGCCAGGACGGCCAGCAAGACAAAGAGGTGTGCAAGGATGAGAGTCTTACTTGTGCGTTTCACTGTGGTGACGGTGTTTTATTGCGGGTGCAAAAATACGAATAATTTTGGACGTGGCAAAAAAAAAGAGCGCTGAATTGTCAGCGCTCTTTTTGCTCCCCCTGAAGGACTTGAACCTTCGACCCCCTGATTAACAGTCAGGTGCTCTAACCAACTGAGCTAAGGAGGAATCTCTTGAATTGAAAAATGAGAATTGAAAATTGAAATTTTCGTCTCCCTCTCTCCTTTTCAAATCGGGTGCAAAGATACAACCTTTTTGCGAACCGACCAAATAATTTTTGAAATATTTTTTATTTGTGATGTTAACTTATTGTCTATTCGATTGATATATTTTTCAGTTCTTCCACCATATCACTCGCAATAAGGCTCGATTCGGACTGTTTTTTCACTAGATTGTCGCCAATTTGGCCATGTATTCTCACCGCGAGACAGGTAGATTCGAATAAGTCGCTGTGTTTCTGTGAGATGATGCCTAGGAGGATGCCTGTCAGTACGTCTCCGCTGCCGGCGGTGGCCATGCCTGCGTTACCTGTAAGGTTCTCATACACACGGCCGTCGGGGGCATAGACGTGGGTGTGGTGGGCTTTCTTGACGATGATGACGTTGTGCTTGGCGGCCATCTCGGCGGGGTCGGCGTCGCCGAAGAGGCGGTGGTACTCGCGAGCGTGGGGGGTGAGGATGGAATGTTGAATGTTGAATGATGAATGTTGAATTTCTTTGGCTAGGATGTTTAGGGCGTCGGCGTCCAAGATGAGGGGGATGGGGAATGATGAATGAGGAATGTTGAATGATGAATGATGTCTTTCTTTGGAGAGGATGCTAAGGAGGGCTTGGGCGGTTTCGGGGGCGGTGCCGAGGCCGGGGCCTATGGCGATGGCGGAGTAGTGGTCGAGGTGGGGTGGGGGAGTGGTGAAAAGGGTTTCGCTGGGGTCGATGGAGACCATGGCTTCGGGGAAGGCGGCCTGCATGGGGTTGACGCAGCGCTGTGGCAGGTGCACGCTCACCAGCCCGCAGCCGCTCCGCAGTGCCGCTTTGGCGGCCAGGATGGCGCAGCCCATGCGCCCGTAGGCGCCGGCGATGAGTAGGCCGTGGCCGTAGTCGTGTTTGGTGGTCTCGGGATTTCGCATGGGATTTGAATTAATGGAATAAATTGAATTAATGGAGTTAATGGAATTAATGGAGTTAATTGATTCCTTATTAAATTAAAAAAAGTAGAGACGCGCTGGGGCGCGTCTCTACTTTTGGAATATCAGACATCAATCGGCGGTTCCGACGGCGCCGTCCTCGGGACGGAGCGTCACGGCAACGTAGTTGTTGAGGTTGATGTACTTGTTGGCAAGGGCCTTGATGTCCTCGGGAGTGACGGACTTGACCATCTGGTCGTAGTCGCTCACGTTGTAGTCGCGGCTCTCGTTGTACATGTAGCTGCCCTGGAGCTGGCCCATCCAGTAACCGTTGTTCTGGACGCTCTTGCCGTGCTGGACGCACATCTGCTCCTGGACCTTGCTGAGGGTCTTCTGGTCGCAGCCTTTCTTCATGTACTGCTTGAGGATGTTGATGCAGTCTTTCTCAATCTTCTTGGCTTTCTCGGGGTCGCAGCCGATGTAGAACTGCCAGCTGACCTTACCGGTGCCAGTGAGGGAGAGGCTGAAGTTGACGCCGGCGCTGGGGCTGTAGGCGTCGCCGTTCTTCTCGCGGATGATCTCGAGGGTGGTGATGCTGAGGGCGTCGCCGAACTCCTGGAGGGCGAAGCGGGTCTGCGGGTCAAGTTCCTCGTTGGGGACATCCATCTGGCCGGTGATGATGAGCATACCCTGCTTCTCGATGCCCTTGACGGCCTCGGCGTGCTGGATACCCTTGGCGAACTTCGGGCTGCGGTCGATGCTGTAGTCCTTGGTGACGGCCTGGATGGTGGGCAGGTGGTTGAGGTAGTTGGCGATCATGGCGATATTGCTGTCGCTGACGTTACCCACGAAGAAGAAGGTCTGGTTGTTGGCGAAGGCGAAGCGCTCCTTGTAGATCTCGAACATACGGTCGAGGTTCAGGCTGCGCACTTTCTCCTCGGAGGGGAAGATGACCTGACGCTTGTCGTTGGGGTAGGCGGTCTTGTAGTATTTCTCGAGGAAGGCCACCTGGGGGTTGTCGAGGACGTATTTCACCTGCTGGACGGTGTTCTCAATCTCGCGCTCGTAGGCTTCCTGGTCTTTGCGGGGAGCGGTGTAGTAGAGGTTGACGAGCTGGAGGACGGTCTCGAGGTCTTTGGGCGAGCAGCTGCCCTGGAAACCCTGGGTGTTGCCAGAGATGTAGGGGCTGATGCTGAGCACTTTGCCTTTGAGTTTCTTGGAGAGCTGGGTGGCGCTGAAATCAGCGATACCACCGGCGTCGACATAGCTGTCGGCGTTCTCGGCCTGGTAGGCGTCGGCGTCGCCATAGAGCGAGGTGCCGCCGAAGGAGAAGGAGCTAATCTGGATTTCGTCGGCCTTGAGTTCGGTCTTCTTCACCACGAAGCGGACACCGTTGGGGCACATGTACTCGGTGTAGCCGAGGGTGCTGTTGCTGGCGGTCTGGATGGGGGTGACTTTGGCGATTTCCTCGTTGAAGAGGGGCTTGCTGTTGAAGTTGTCGACCCACGGCTCGGTGGTGACTTTCTTGGCGTTCTTGATGATGTCGAGGGCCTCTTTCTCGGTGGTGACTTTGACACCTTCTTTCTCAGGGGCGGTGAGGTAGAAAATCATGTTCTCGTCGGTGATCCAGGTCTTGACGAGGGCGTTGACCTCTTCGAGGGTGATCTCGGGGAGGAACTCCTTGGCGTATTTCCATTCCTGGCGGATGCCGGGGCAGGGCTCGTTGTCGAGGTAGTGGTTGGTGTACTCGTCGGCGAGGCTGTTGGTCTGGATTTTGTTCTCCTCCTTGGCCTGTTTGGTGTACCAGGCGAGCATGTCCTCTTTCTGGCGCTCGAGTTCGACCTCGAGGAAGCCGTGGTCTTCAATCTGTTTCATGACCTTGAGCAGGAGCTCGGCGGTCTCGTTGATGCGGTTCTCCTTGGGGGCAGCGCTGAGGGCGAAGACGTCGATCTCGCGGCCGAGGAATCCGCTGTAGCCGCCACCGGCATACATCATGGGGGCGGTGGGTTTCTCGCAGATGTCGCTGAAGCGCTCGTCAATCATGCGGCTGATGAGGTTGCGCACGAGGCTCTGACGGTAGGCGCCGACGGTGCCGTTGGGGGTCTTCTTGTGTTTCCAGAAGAAGGTGAGGTCGGTGCTGGTGGCCTCCTTGTCGGTAGCGATAGCGACGAGGGGTTCTTTGTTGTCGGGGATGGAATAGCTCTTGCGGGGCAGTTTCTCCTTGCCGAGGAACTTGTGGCTGCTGAAGGTGTCTTTCACTTTCTGCTCCATGGCGGCGGCACCTTTCTTGCCGGCATACTCGAAGTTGTCCATGTCGCCAACGATGATGATGGCCTGCAGGTCGGGACGGTACCAGTCGTTGAAGAAGTCAACGATGCTCTGGCGTTTGAAGTTCATGATGACCTCTTCCTTACCGATGGGGAGACGGTCGGCATAGAGGGAGCCCTTGAGCATGATGGGCCAGGTTTTCTTGCGGATACGGTCGCCGTGGCCCACGCCACCGCGCCACTCCTCGTGGATGACGCCGCGCTCTTCCTCGATCTCTTTCTGGTCGAAGAGGATGTTGCCGGCCCAGCCGTCGAGGATCTCGATACCCATCTTCACCATCTCGGCGTTGTCGGCGGGCATGTTGACATAGTAGACGGTCTGGTCGAAGCTGGTGTAGGCGTTGATGTCGCGTCCAAACTCGACACCGTTCTGCTGCAGCTTGTCGATCATCTCGTTGTGGGGATAACCCTTGATGCCGTTGAAGGCCATGTGCTCACAGAAGTGGGCGAGACCCTGCTGGTCGTCGCGCTCCATGATGGAACCGGCGTTGGTGGCCAGACGGAACTGGATCATGTTCTCCGGCTTCTTGTTGCTACGGATGTAGTAGGTGAATCCGTTGTCAAGTTTGCCGTAGCGAATCTTCTTGTCCAGGGGCACCTGGGCGCTGAGGTCGCTCTTCTTTTCCTTGGCCGCACCCGTACCGGGGAGCTGAGCCATTGCCATGCTGCCTAAAAAGGCGAACAACAGCATGAAAATTGTGCTTTTTTTCATTTGTGAACTGTTTTTTTGTTGTTGATGTTTTTATTTATGTTTTTGTCTTTCAGGCGATTCGGTGTCAGTGATACTACTGTATTAGTTCATTAGTACACTGCAAAAGTAGCTCTATTTTTGATACCTGCAAAATATTTAACCTTTTTTAACATCCGAAGGGTGCGAAAAAGGCCTTGCGGTACCCTCTTAGAGGGTGCAAAGGTACTAAATAATTTATATATATGAAAATAATTATTATAACATCCTGTGCCCGAGCGCTTAGCATTGGTATTTCTCCAGTGCTTGGCGCAGTTCTACGGGCGAGATGTCGTGGTGAATTTTGCCTCCGAGGGCATAGGAGATGGCTCCGGTTTCCTCGCTGACGATGACAGAGAGGACGTCGAGTTGTTCGGTGACGCCGATGGCGGAGCGGTGGCGCAGGCCGAGGTTGGGGTCGATGTCGAGTCGCGAGGTGACGGGCAGGATGCAGCGGGCGGCGAGGATGCTGTTGCCGCGGGCGATGACGGCGCCGTCGTGGAGGGGCGAATTCTTGAAGAAGAGGGCCTCGATGAGGGCTGACGAGGCCGTGGCGTCGATACGTTCGCCGGTGTCGATGAGTTCCTGCACCTCGTTGTGGCGTTTGAAGACGATGAGGGCGCCGGTCTTCGACTGCGACATGTGCATGCAGGCGTTGATGTAGGCCTCGTAGTTGACGGAGTTGGCGGACGACTGCATATTGTGTTTCCAGAATTTCAGGCGGTGGAAGAGCGACTCGTCGAGCTGGGTCTTGGTGCCGATGAAGAGCAGGAAGCGTCGTATCTCGGGCTGGAAGATGACGATGAGGGCTATGAGACCGACGCTGGTGACCGAAGAGAGTAGGGCGCCGAGGAGGCGCATGCCCAGCATGTCGGCGGCACGCCACAGGATGAGCAGAATGATGAGTGCCCAGAAGATGAGGATGACATTGGTGCCCTTGACGATACGGTAGATGTAATAGGCGAGGGCAGCGACGAGCACGACGTCGATGATGTCAACAATGGAAACGGTCGGCAGACCGAGAATTTCGAGCGGAATCATGGGTTTTTTTTAGTGATGAGTGATGAATGATGAGTGATGAGTGTTTAGTGTTCAGTGTTTAGTGTTTAGTGTTTAGTGTTCAGTGTTTAGTGTTCAGTGTTTAGTGTTCAGTGTTTAGTGGGTAGTGTTTAGTCTTTTTAGTTTTTTTAGTTTTTGGTTTTTACTTTTTAGTTTTTACTTTTTACCTTTTACTTTAGTGGTTACAGAGAAGACGGATGCTTTGGATGGCGGGTTTGGGGTCGTGGACGCGGAGCAGGCGGCTGCCTTTTTCCAGTGCCACGGCGTCGAGGGCTATGGTGCCGTCGAGGGCGTCGTCGGGCGTGATGCCGAGAGGTTTGTATATCATGCTCTTGCGGCTGAGGGCGGTGAGCAGGGGTTCGCGGAAGAGCGTGGTGAGTTCGTCGAGGCGGTGCAGCAGCTCGTAGTTTTCCTCGACGCTCTTGGCGAAGCCGAAGCCCGGGTCAATCCAGATGTCTTTGACGCCGAGGCGGTAGAGGGTGTCGAGCTTGGAGGAGAAATATTTCGTCAGGTCGTCGACGATGTCGTCGTAGCCTGTATGTTGCTGCATCTCAGAGGGCAATGCTCTGTTGTGCATGAGGATATAGGGCACTTGCAGTGCGGCCACCGTCGTGAACATCTGGTCGTCGAACATGCCTCCCGAGATGTCGTTGATGATGTCGGCTCCAGCCTCGATGGCCTTGCTGGCGGGGAGGGAGTAGCAGGTGTCGACGGAGAGGATGGCGTCGGGGTGCTCCTTGCGGATGAGGGTGACGGCCTCGACGAGGCGCCGCGCCTCTTCGTCGGGGGGTATCAGCTGTGCTCCGGGACGCGAGGAGGAGGCTCCGATGTCGATGATGTCGGCGCCGTCGACCAGGAGCTGGCGGGCGTGTGCCAGGAAGGCGTCGGGGGTGGTGTGGCGGCCACCGTCGTAGAACGAGTCGGGGGTGATGTTGAGGATGCCCATGACGGCGGGACGGTCGAAGTTGACGAGCTTGCCGTGGACAGTGATGGAAAAGGGTGTAAAGTTCATAATGACTAATAACGCATCAGGACGGCCAATATTGTGTGGAAATATTTTTTTTATATTTTATACAATAAAAAGATAGGGTCGTCGTTTTAGATAAATTATGGTTAAAAATACAGTAAATAGAGATACCCGTAGCGAGATGGAAGCCGAGGTGGCGGCCTGCCGTGCGCTCTTTGAGAAGAAGACGCGCGACTATGGCACCTCGTGGCGCATCTTGCGTCTGCCGTCGCTGACGGACCAGATTTTTATCAAGGCCAACCGTATCCGCAGCATACAAGAGAGTGGCGAGAACCGTGTGGGTGACGACGTGCGCGGCGAGTTCGTCGCCATGGTCAACTATGCCGTGATGGCGCTGATACAGCAAAAGCTGGAGTGCAAGGGAGTGCAAGGGAGCGCAGAGGAGTGCAAGGCACTGTTGGAGCTGCCGTTGGAGAAGGCTATGGCGCTCTACGACGAGCAGACGAAGCAGGTGCTGGACCTGATGATGGACAAGAATCACGACTATGGCGAGGCCTGGCGCCAGATGCGCATCAGCTCGATGGTCGACCTCATCCTGATGAAGCTGCTGCGCATCAAGCAGATCGAGGACAATGACGGAAAGACCCTCGTCAGCGAAGGCGTCGAGGGCGGCTACATGGATATCATCAACTACTCGCTCTTCTGCCTGGTCCGCCTGACGGAGGAAAATGAGGAGTGATGAATGAGGAGTGATGAGTGATGAGTGATGAGTGAGGAGTGATGAGTGATGAATGAGGAGTGATGAGTGATGAATGATGAACGTCAAACGTATTAACGTATCAACGTCAAACTGTTTAATGAAAGATGAAAAAGATTGAAATAAAAGAGACTAAGTTGAGCAACACGCTGAATGTCGTGTCGCGCTGGATTGTGGGCTTGGTGTTCCTCTTCTCGTCGTTCGTCAAGGGTGTCGACCCCATGGGGACGATGTTCAAGGTGGAGGACTATATGACAAGTTGGGAGCTCTTCGGCTCCAGTTTCGAGTGGGCACTGCCGCTGGCGGGATTCCTCGCCGTGGCGCTGATATGCGCCGAATTCCTGGTGGGTGTGATGCTCATCACCAACGCCTTCCGTGTGCTGTCGGCCTGGCTGCTGTCGGCCATGATGCTCTTCTTCACCTGCTCGACGTTCTACGACGCCATGACCGACTTGGTGAAGGACTGCGGCTGTTTCGGCGACGCCATCAAGCTCTCCAACTGGGAGACCTTCTGGAAGAATGTCGTGCTCGACGTCTTCACGGTGGTCATCTTCCTGACCCGCAACCACCGCAAGCAGCGCCGTATGGAGCGCGACCTCATCGTGGTGGTCCTTGCCCTGGTGGCCATGGTGGTCTTCTGTGTCTACAATATCAAGCACGAGCCCGTCATCGACTTCCGTCCCTGGAAGGTCGGCAACAAGGTGGTGACGGAGCAGGAGGAACTGAATGTGATACGCTATGTCAACAAGCAGACCGGCGAGCCGCAGGAGTTGCGCTACAAGACCGGCGAGTGGGACACGGCGTGGAACGCCTACAGCCGCGACACCATGACGTGGCGTTACGACACCATGTGGCATGTGCCGCCCTTCGAGGTGAAGGCCGACGGCTTCTCGATGATGGACCATGAGAATGCCGACCATGCCGTCGAGATGCTCACCTCCGAGGAAGGGACGCTGATCATCACCGTCTACGACCTGGATGCCGTCGACGAGCAGGCTGCCGCCGATATGCGGAAGGCTGTCGATATGGCCATGGAGAAGGGTTTCTCGGCAGTGGTGCTGTCGTCCGACCCCGACTGTATTCCCGGATGGCTCATCGACCACAGTATGACGGATGTGGAGTACTACCTCACCGATGCCACGGCCATCAAGACCATCCTGCGCGGCAACCCCGGATACCTCTTCGTCCGTGGCGGCGTGGTGGTCGACAAGGGCCGCGAGATGGGGGAGTTGAAAATTGAGAATTGAAAATTGAGAATTGAAATGCAGGCGGGACGCCTGCTTACCCAATAAAAATTAAACCACATAATCCCTAAAACGTAAAACTTAAAAACCTAAAACTAACAAATGATTCAGAGAATTCAATCTTTATGGATGTTTTTGGCCGTGGTGTGTCTGGGACTCTGCTTCCTGTTCCCCGTGGCCAGTTATACCATTGATTTCACCGAGAGCCAGAAGGTGGTTGCCCAGCTCGACCTGCTGCCCAAGGACGGCCCCGATTTCAGCAAGGCCCTCGCTGCCGGCGAGCCGGTGGTGCAGTATTACCAGGGCGAGCAGGCCCCCTCGATGTGGCCGTTGGTCACGATGGTCTGCGTAGTGATGGCTCTGACGCTGCTGAGCATCTTCCTCTACAAGCGCCGTACCCTGCAGATGCGCATGGTCTCCGTGGCATTCCTGCTGAACGTAGTCTATGCTTTCCTGCTCTTCTTCTGGGCGGTGGATGCCTATTCCGACCCATTGATGCTGATGTTTACCCAGACTGAGTCGCATGTGTCGTGGGGCGTCAGCGCCTTCCTTCCCCTGGCGTCGCTGGTGTTCCTCTTCCTGGCACAGCGTGCCATCCGCAGAGACGAGGCACTGGTGCGTGCAGCAGACAGACTGAGAGGGTAATGGTTAATGATTAATGGTTAATGATTAACGTTAAGATTAGCAATATAGAACAACTGCCGCAGGTGGCAAAGGAGTTGTTGGGGGCTTTCCCCGAGGAGCGCTTCTTCGCCTTCTTTGGCAAGATGGGGGTAGGGAAGACCACGCTCATCAAGGAGCTCTGTGCCGCCCTGGGTGTCGAGGACAACGTCTGCAGCCCGACCTTCGCCATCGTCAATGAGTACAGCCGCCCCCTCCTCACTCCTCACTCATCACTCCTCACTAAAAGTGAGCCTGTCTACCACTTCGACTTCTACCGCCTCAAGAACCTCGCCGAGGCTTACGACATCGGCTACGAGGAGTATTTCTACAGCGGATGCTACTGCTTCACCGAGTGGACGGAGAAGATAGAAGAGCTGCTGCCAGAGGAGTATGTGCGTGTGGAGATTGTCGAGACCGACGGTCAGCGTACCCTCTCGGCGGAAGTGATTAAGAACTGAGAGCTAAGAACTAAGAAGTAAGAACTAAACATTTAGAATGAATAATAAAGAAAGAGAATCCGAGGTGCTGGCGCGTCTGGTGGCGCAGGCCCTCGACACTAAGAAAGGTGAGGACATCCGTGTCCTCGATTTGAGGAAGGTGCATGGGGCACCTGCCGAGTACTTCGTCATCGCCACGGGCAACGTGCCGTCGCATGTCAGCGCCCTCAGCGACGCCGTCTTCGAGACGGTGAAGAAGGCCACCGGCCTCAACCCCCACAAGATTGAAGGCTACAACAACGCCGAGTGGATTCTGATGGACTACTTCGACGTCGTGGTACATATCTTCCAGAAGGACAAGCGCGCCTTCTTCCGTCTCGACGAACTGTGGAGCGACGGCGAGGAGGTGAAGATTTAAGGTTTAAAGTTTAAAGTGAATGGCGAAACAGCAACAGAATAAGATGTCCAACAATGCGCCGCGGGGTCAGAAGCCCAAGACGGCCCGTTGGATTTATATTGTCTACATTGTCATCATGGCGGCGTTGTTGTTCGGCATGTTCGGCGATGGCAACTCGGCGAAGCACCCCATCAAGTGGGAGCGCCTGGAGAAGATTCTCGAGGCCCACGACTACGAGACCATCACCGTCATCAACAACGATGTCGCAGAGATCAAGATCAAGCCCGAGGCCGTCAAGAGCAAGCCGACGGAGTATGGCGAGTTGAAGAGCAAGTCGGTGACCGGCGGCGAGGCCGCCCTGGGTGTCTACACCTACAATATCGGCTCGCTCGAGCACTTCGACCACATGCTCGACCCCATCCGCGAGCGTACCGGCGACCCCATCAGCTTCGAGAGCGAGACCCACAGCAACGCCCTGAAGGATCTGTTCGTCTGGTTCGGCCCGCTGCTGATGATTATCCTCTTCTTCTGGATCATGAGTTTCTGGGGCCGCAAGCAGATGGGTGGCGAAAGCGGTGGCGGCATCGGAGGCCTCTTCGGTGTCGGCCGCAGCCGTGCCAAGGAGTATGACGCCACCAAGCAGGTCAACGTCACCTTCAAGGATGTCGCGGGCCTGGCGGGTGCCAAGGAGGAGGTGATGGAGGTCGTCGACTTCCTCAAGAACCCCAAGCACTACACCGAGCTGGGTGGCAAGATTCCCAAGGGTGTGCTGCTGGTAGGCCCTCCGGGTACCGGCAAGACCCTCCTCGCCAAGGCCGTAGCCGGCGAGGCCGGCGTGCCGTTCTTCTCCATGAGCGGCTCCGACTTCGTCGAGATGTTCGTCGGCGTCGGCGCCAGCCGTGTCCGCGGCCTCTTCGAGGATGCCAAGAAGAAGAGCCCTTGCATCGTCTTCATCGACGAGATCGACGCCGTGGGTCGTGCCCGTGGCAAGGGCGGCTTCGCCGGCGGCAACGACGAGCGCGAGAACACCCTCAACCAGCTCCTCACCGAGATGGATGGCTTCTCCTCCACCACCAATGTCATCGTCCTCGCCGCTACCAACCGCGCCGACGTGCTGGACAAGGCGTTGATGCGTGCCGGTCGTTTCGACCGCCAGATATATGTCGAGCTGCCCGACCTCGAGGAACGCAAGGCCATCTTCGCCGTCCACATGAAGAACCTCAAGCTCAATGTCGACAAGGACTCCGAGGGCTTCGTCGACCGCGACTTCCTGGCCAAGCAGACCCCCGGCTTCAGCGGGGCCGACATCGCCAACGTGTGCAACGAGGCAGCCCTCTGTGCCGCCCGCAAGAATAAGAAGCAGATTGAGAAGCAGGACTTCCTCGACGCTGTCGACCGTATCGTCGGCGGCCTCGAGAAGCGCACCAAGGTGCTCTCCGACCAGGAGAAGCACACCATCGCCTACCACGAGAGTGGTCACGCCTCGGTCTCCTGGCTGCTGCGCTGGGCCAACCCCTTGGTGAAGGTCACCATCGTGCCGCGAGGCAAAGCCCTCGGTGCCGCCTGGTACCTCCCCGAGGAGCGCCAGATCACCACCTACGAGCAGATGTTCGACGAGATGACCTCCCTCATGGCCGGCCGCGCCTCCGAGGAGATAGCCTTCGGCCGCATCTCCACGGGCGCCCTCAACGACATCGAGCGTGCCACCAAGATGGCCCAGGCCCTCGTGACCTACTACGGCATGAGTCCCGAGGTGGGCAATGTCAGTTTCTACGACTCCACGGGACAGAGCGAGTATGCCTTCGCCAAGCCCTTCAGCGAGAAGACCGCCGAGGCCATCGACCGCGAGGTGCGCCGCATGGTCGAGGAGGCCTACAGCAAGGCCAAGGAGCTGCTCCTCAGCCACCGCGACCAGCTCGACCAGCTGGCCGCCCAGCTCTACGACAAGGAGGTGCTCTTCCGCGAAGACCTCGAACGTATCTACGGTCCCCGTCCCTGGGATACCCCGGAGACGCCTGAAACGCCGGAGACATCGGAGAACCCGGAAATTCCGGAAAATCCGGATAGTCCGGAAATCCCGGAAATTCCGGAAAGTACCGAAAACACAGAAAACTCCTCTGAACAATGAAAACCTTCTGGATTCGCACCGCCAGCGCGGCAGTCTATGTGCTGCTCTTCCTCGGCACCCTCCTCAGCGGATGGCTGCTGAAAGATGTCAAGGCTGGTATGCTCATCTTCACGGCCTTCCTGGTCTTCGTCACCGTGGGCTGCACCTATGAGTTCTTCCGCATGGTGGGCCGGCAGGGCTCGACGCCCTGCAAGGTGCTGGGCTATTCCCTCGCCGTGGCTATCGTGCTGATACAGGGCTTCCTGCCCATGCTCAACATGGTGGCGGGCTTCAGCCTCATGCTCGTCCTCATCGCCGTGATGCCCATGCTCTTCGCCCTCGCGGCCATCATCCAGCTCTGGGGCCGCAGCGAGCAGCCCTTCCGTGAGGCAGCCTACAGCCTGGTGCCCTTCTTCTATATCGGCTGGCCGCTGAGTCTGATGCTCATGCTCATCCCCGAGGTGGGCACACGTCTGCTGCTCATGGTCATCCTGATGGTGTGGGTCAACGACTCCGCCGCTTACATTGGAGGCTCCCTCTTCGGGCGCCACAAGATGTGGCAGCGCCACTCCCCCGGCAAGACCTGGGAGGGCACGGCCTTCGGCGTGCTGGTCACGCTGCTGCTGGCCTTCTTCCTTGGTCCCGTCATCCAGCCCGGCATCGGTCGCTACCAGTGGCTCGTCCTGGGCCTCATCTGCAGCGTCGTCGACACCCTCGGCGACCTCGTCGAGAGCATGCTCAAACGCTCCGTCGACGTCAAGGACAGCGGCAGCATCATGCCCGGCCACGGCGGCTTCCTCGACCGCTTCGACAGCCTCCTCATCATCATGCCGTTCGTCTACGCCTACATCACCCTCGTCGCCTATTTCCAATAAACCAACGCCTCCTCTGAATCATGAAAATACACCGCGAAGGAAAGAAAATCATCTTTATCACCTTTGGACTCTCGTTCCTCATTGTCGCCCTCATGCTCTTCTTAGTGCGCGACTGGAACGTTGTACATTACCTCTTTGTCGCCGGCCTGACGGTGCTCTTCGTCTTGGTGACGGCCTTCTTCCGTATTCCGCGGCGCATCTTCACCGAGAGCCCTTCCGAGATCATCTCGCCTGCCGACGGCACCATCGTCACCATCGAGCAGGTCTATGAGAAGCACTATATCAAGGACGACTGCATACAGGTCTCCATCTTCATGAGCGGCACCGACGTCCATGTCAACCGCTACCCCTGCGACGGCCTCGTCGAGTATGTCAAGTTCCGCCGCGGCAACTACTTTGTGGCCTCCTATCCCAAGAGCAGCGACCTCAACGAACGTACCGAGGTGGGCCTCCTGCTCGACAACGGCAAGCGCATCCTCATCCGCCAGGTGGCGGGGGTGATGGCACGCCGCATCGTGTGCTACTCCAAAGAGGGCGAGCGCGTGAAGCAGAACCAGGAGCTTGGCTTCATACGCTTCGGCTCCCGTGTCGACCTCTTCCTGCCCCTCGACTTCCCCATCAATGTCGGCCTTCAGGACCGCGTCAAGAACGCCATCAGCCCCATCGCCGAAATCGTCTAACTAAACACTGAACACTAAACACTAAACACTAAACACTAAACACTAAACACTGAACACTGAACACTAAACACTAAACACTGAACACTGAACACTAAACACTGAACACTAAACACTAAACACTGAACACTAAACACTAAACACTAAACACTAAACACTGAACACTAAACACTAAACACTAAACACTGAACACTAAACACTGAACACTGAACACTGAACACTAAACACTGAAATGATCGCCGATCAGATATTATACGAGGACAACCACCTCATCGCCATCAACAAGACCCCGGGACAGATCACCCAGGGTGATAAGACGGGTGACCCCTCTCTTGCCGACCTCGTCAAGGACTTCCTTAAGGAGCGCGACGGCAAGCCCGGCAACGTCTTCTGCGGTGTCATCCACCGCCTCGACCGTCCGGTCTCGGGCGTCGTCCTGCTGGCCAAGACTTCCAAGGCCCTCAGCCGCATGGTGGAGAAGGTGCGCACCCGCGAGTTCGAGAAGCACTACTGGGCTGTCGTCAAGAACGCGCCGCCCCAGCCCGTCGGCGCCCTCGAGAACTGGCTCGTCAAGAACGAGGAGCGCAACAAGAGCTATGTCTTCTCCGTGGCGCGTCCCAACGCCAAGCTGGCGCGCCTCGAATACAAGGAGATTGCCGTCTCCGACGGCGGCTACCACCTCCTCGACGTCAACCTCCACACCGGCCGTCACCATCAGATACGCTGCCAGCTCGCCAATATCGGCTGCCCCATCAAGGGCGACCTCAAGTATGGCGCCCCGCGCAGCAACGACGACGGCTCCATCTCCCTCCACGCACGCCGCATCTCCTTCGAGCATCCGGTCACACATCTCCCCATCACCATCGAGGCGCCCTGTCCCGCGATAGAAAAAATGTTCCACCTGGTGTAATAAATTCCCTCGCGCGCGTACATAATATTATATATAGGCAGAAAATAAAAAATACAATCAATATGAAGAAGATAGTTTTGATAGCAGCACTGCTTTCACCTTTCGCTTTCCATCAGTCGCCTTGCCAGGCGCAGACCGTCGTTTCCGATGACTTCGGCCGCCTCCAGGTCTCCTACAAGACTGGCGACCTCGAGCGGCACCTCGTCTCCGACAACGGCATCTACAACCTCCTCACCCTGCCGGGTTACACCTCAGGTGGCGAGGTGGGTGCCCCGACGCTGCCCGTCCGCAACGATGTCATCGAGATACCCTTCTGCGACGACATCCGCGTCACCGTCGCCAATGCCGTCTACGACACCATCCAGTTCTCCAAGTACGTCGTCGTCGTTCCCCTTCAGCCCAGCCGCTCCAAGTCCGATACCACGAAGCATAAGATACTGTTCAATGACGACCTCTACGCCACCGACGCCTTCTATGGCCTGCCGCTGGCCAGCGTCGAAGTGATGGGTGTCGCTCGTGACCGCCGTCTGGCGCTGCTGCGCTTCAGCCCCGTGCAGGTCAACCCCGTCACCAACACCGTCGTCGTCTGCCGCTCGGCCGACGTCACTGTCGAATATGTCAATGCCGATGTCGACCGCTCCCTCGACCACTACCAGCGCTACCACAGCCCTGCCTTCTCGGTGGGCACCACCCTCAACAGCCTCTATGCCGACGCCAAGTCGGTCTCTGCACCCATCCGCATGGTCATCGCCGTGCCCAATGCCCTCCGTGGCGATGCCATCGAGCAGTTCGCCGCTTGGAAGCGCCGTCAGGGCATGATGGTCGACCTGCTCTACTACCAGGACCTCGGCATCAGCACCAACACCGCCTTGGCTAGCCACCTCGCTGGACTTTACAACAATGCCACGCCTGAGGCTCCCGCTCCCACCTTCCTACTCCTCGTCGGCGACCACAACCAGCTGCCCGCCTTCGACTCCAAGCTGCCCGACGCTGGCTACTGGTCCAGCGACCCCGACAACGACCACATCACCGACCTCTACTTCGCCACCTGGACCGATGGCGACATCCTGCCCGACTGCTACCAGGGCCGCTTCTCTGCCACCAGCACCAGCGTCCTCGCCGCCATCGTCGAGAAGACCCTCCTCTATGAGCAGTATAACTTTGAGGACGACTCCTACCTCGGCCGCGCCGCCCTCATCTCGGGCGAAGACAACGCCTCCCACTCCACCTCGGGTTGGTCCATCGACCAGGCCTGGATCTACTGCGACCCCACCGTCGACTACATTGCCTATAACTATATCAATGGCGCCAACGGCTACAACGACATCACCCTCTACAAGAACGACACCAACTACGCCCCCACGGGTGTCACCGTCACCGGCTACTGCAGCGCCAACAACGCCACCAGCACCCTCCTCGGTATCTATAACACCGGTGTCGGCTGGATCAACTACACTGCCCACGGCGACTGGGACCGCTGGCATCAGCCCACCTTCAAGGTCTCCAATGTCTCCTCCATGACCAACAACGGGAAACCCTCCATCATGATTGGCAACTGCTGCCTTTCCAATAAATTCAACAAGCCCGAGTGCTTCGGCGAGGCCCTGCTCCGTAAGGGCAATAACGCCGGCGCCGTGGCCTATATCGGCGGCACCAACTCCACCTACTGGACCGAGGACTTCTACTGGTCTGTCGGCATTCGCAACGACATCAACCACCGCACCTCTCCGCTGTATTCCTCCGCCCACCTCGGCATCTACGACCGCCTCTTCCACACCCACGGTGAAGACTTCGCCATCCAGGCTGCCACCATGGGCTCCATAGTCTACTTCGGCAACTTCTCCGTCAACTCCTCCTCCTCTTCTTCTGCCCAGAAGCAGTACTACTGGGAGATTTACGAGCTGATGGGTGATCCCTCGCTCCTTCCTTGGATGGGTACCGCCCAGACTCTCAACCCCTATGTCTTCTTCACCCAAGGGATGGCCTCTGTTGAAGTCCATACCCTCCCCAACGCCTATGTCGCCCTTGTGGCCGCCGACGGCACCCTCCTCGGCGCCGCCTTCGCCACCGACGGCACCGTTTCCTTCCCCGTCAGCACGGCCGATGCCGCACGCGACGCCACCGTCGCCATCACCCTCCAGGGTTACCGCCCCTGCTTCGTCAGCTGCTCCACCCTTGGCATCGACAACAGCCTCAACGCCTCGCTCCAGGTCTATCCCAACCCCGCCACCGACCACCTCACCATCGACGGCCTTCCCCAGGGCAGCATGATTGAACTCTTCGACGCCCAGGGACGCCTCGTGCTCAGCCACTCGGCTGCTCAGACGCTCGACGTCAGCACGCTGGCTTCCGGCCTCTACCTCCTCCGCGTCCACACTGCTGACGCTGTCGCCACCAAGAAAATCGTTATAAAGTAAACTCTATGAAACAGAAAATCGTCATCCTCGTCCTCTCCTGCCTCCTCGTCACTGCCTGCGCCCAGAACAACGCCGACAACCTCAAGGGTGTGGCCCTCGACGCCGGCAAGCCCGTCCTCAAGAACCAGACCGACTCGCTCTCCTGGGCCTACGGCCAGAATATCGCAGCCTCCCTCCAGAAAGGCTATTTCGCCACCCTCGATGCCAACCTCGTGCTCCGCTCTGTGGCCTATACCCTCGCCGGTGGCGAGCAGCCCCTCAGCGACGACGAAGCCCGCCAGGCCGTCGATTATATCATGTTCATGTATTCCCGCGACGCACAGCGTCAGGCGGCGGAGACCAGCGAGCGGGTCAACGCGCAGCAGCAGGCCTACTTCGACACCCTCGTCCGCGCCAACCCCGACGTCAAGAAACATCCTGCCGGATTCTACTACCAGCAGCTGCGCCCCGGCAAGGGACCCCTCGCCAAACTCAACCAGCGCATACGCTTCGACTATCGCAGCTACTTCATGTTCAGCGGAGAGCCCTACGACCAGACCTACGGGAAGCGCGAACCCATCATCCATGTCGTCGGCTCGCCGATGTTCCCCGGCCTCATCGAAGCCTTCCAGGTGATGAACGCCGGCAGCGTCTACCGCTTCTACTTCCCCTATCAACTTGCCTTCGGCGAGAAGGGTACCGGCGGTATTCCTCCCTATGCGCCTATGATATATGAGATAGAACTCCACGACGCCTATAACGATTAAATAGACTTCCGTCCGAATCTCTCGGATTCGGATGTTGACTCCCAGGTGGGGCGTGCCGGTTGACCGGCACGCCCCACCTTTTTTCGTTGTAAAAAAGACGTATGAAAACCGTATCAACACCGTATCATCTCCGACTGTGGTAGGAGTTGGTACGGTGTTGATACGGTGTTGGTACGGTGTTGATACGGAGTATCAGGCAGTTATGTAGCATGAGTTCCTGTATGGTACTGGTTTTTAGTGCTTTGTGAATAATTTTTAAAAATAATGCAATATTTTTGAAAATTTTTGAACAATGTAAGTGATTTAGTTGTATCTTTGCAGATGAATCCGAGTGAGTCGGATTTGTAAAAATAATTGAATTTAATCAATTTAGAATGAAAAACAAGTATTACGATCTGATTGACCAAACCTTCGATTTTCCTCAAGATGAGTTCAGAACCGAGGATGGTGAGCTTTATTTCCATGATATTCCCTTGATGGAAATTATCAAGCAGTACGGCACTCCGTTGAAGATTACCTACCTGCCGAAAATCAGTTCGCAGATACAGCGTGCCAAGCGTCTATTCAATGTGGCTATCGCCAAGACCGACTACCGCGGCACGTACAACTACTGCTATTGCACCAAGAGCAGCCACTTCGCCTTTGTGCTCGAGGAGGCGTTGAAGAACGACATCAACCTCGAGACGTCGTCGGCTTTTGATATCAACCTTATCCAGGAATTACATGAACAGGGATTGATAGACAAGGAGAAAGTGGTCGTATGCAATGGCTTCAAGAAGGAACAGTATGTGCAGAATATCGTTGACTTGTTCAATGCAGGGTTCCATAATGTCATTCCCGTGCTCGACAACAAGAACGAGTTCGACTGCCTGAATGCTGTGCTGTCGGAAAGTGAAGGCGGTCAGGCTGGCGACCAGCAGATGTTTTTGGGTATCCGCATCGCTTCGGAGGAGGAGCCCAAGTTCGACTTCTACACCTCGCGTCTGGGCATCCGCTACAACGACATCGTGTCGTTCTACGAGGAGCAGATCAAGGCCAATCCGCGCTTCCGCTTCAAGATGCTGCACTTCTTCATCAATACCGGCATCCGCGACACGGCCTACTATTGGAACGAGCTGGCCAAGTGTGTCAACGTCTACTGCGACCTCAAGCGCATCTGTCCCGAGCTCGACTCGCTGAATATCGGCGGCGGCTTCCCCTCGAAGGTGTCGCTGGCGGCGACCTACGACTACGAGTACATGGCCGAGGAAATCCTGGCGCAGATAAAGAACATCTGCACGCAGCGCGGCGTCGAGGAGCCCAACATCTTCACCGAGTTCGGCTCTTTCACTGTCGGCGAGAGTGGCGCTACATTATATAGTATATTGGACCAGAAGCAGCAGAACGACCGTGAGCTGTGGTATATGATTGACTCGAGCTTCATCACCACGCTGCCCGACACCTGGGGCATCAACCAGCGTTTCATCATGCTGCCCATCAACCACTGGGACTGCGAGTACCAGCGGGTGTTCCTCGGCGGTCTGACGTGCGACTCGGAGGACTACTACAATGCCGACTCGCATGCCAACGCCATCTTTCTCCCCAAGTTGCAGAAGGACGAGCCGCTGTATATCGGATTCTTCCACACCGGCGCCTATCAGGAGAGTATCGGCGGCTACGGCGGCATCCAGCACTGCCTCATCCCCGCACCGAAGCATGTCATCATCGACAAGGACGAGAACGGCGAATACAGCACCAAGCTCTTCGCCAAAGAGCAGAGCTACAAGTCGATGCTTAAGATTCTAGGGTACTAATTTGAGTGATGAGTGATGAGTGATGAGTGATGAGTGAGGAGTGAGGAGTGTTTAGTGTTTAGTGTTAAGTGTTTAGTGTTTAGTGATGAATTAGGAATTCTTTTAAAATCTTTTACAATCTGTCGGAGAAATAAGTTCTGAGAGTTCTGATTGAGATAGAAGAGTGATGAGTGATGAGTGATGAGTGAGGAGTGAAGAGTGAGGAGTGTTTAGTGTTTAGTGTTAAGTGTTTAGTGTTAAGTGTTTAGTGTTTAGTGATGAATTAGGAATTCTTTTAAAATCTTTTACAATCTGTCGGAGAAATAAGTTCTGATAGTTCTGATAGTTCTGATTGAGATAGAAGAGTGATGAGTGAGGAGTGATGAGTGTTCAGTGTTCAGTGTTTAGTGTTAAGTGTTTAGTGTTTAGTGATGAATTAGGAATTCTTTTAAAATCTTTTACAATCTGTTGGAGAAATAAGCTCTGAGAGTTCTGAGAGTTCTGATTGAGATAGAAGAGTGAGGAGTGAGGAGTGATGAATGAGGAGTGTTTAGTGTTTAGTGTTAAGTGTTAAGTGTTAAGTGTTTAGTGATGAATTAGGAATTCTTTTAAAATCTTTTAAAATCTGCCGGAGAAATAGGTTCTGAGAGTTCTGATTGAGATAGAAGAGTGAGGAGTGAGGAGTGTTAAGTGTTTAGTGTTTAGTGTTAAGTGTTTAGTGTTTAGTGATGAATTAGGAATTCTTTTAAAATCTTTTACAATCTGTCGGAGAAATAAGTTCTGAGAGTCCTGATTGAGATAGAAGAGTGAGGAGTGAGGAGTGATGAGTGATGAGTGATGGGTGATGAGTGATGAGTGATGAGTGGTGGGTGATGAGTGATGAGTGATGAATGATGAATGATGAGTGATGAGTGATGAATGATGAATTGTTTTTACATTTTGCGTTACACATTTTGTGAAATTGTAAATAAGTTGTATATTTGCAGTGTAAAAATAATCGTCAGCTATGGATAATCCGTTTGTTTTCTGGGCTTACAAGTCAAAGGACTTGTTTTGCGACCGTCCTTCGTAAATATGGTCTTGGTAACCCTTCTTCGGTAAATCGATCGGTTGCATCGTTGATTGAGAAGAATCTGCTTGATGAAACTGTTGTTGAGGGTAAAATCCTATATAGCTTAAACGATGTTTTTCTTTCCCGCTGGCTGGAAGAGAAGTATTGAAAGAGGACTTGATGGCTATTTCCCGCGGCCTTGGAGGATGATCTTGGCCGTGTAGACCATGATCTTCAGGTCGGTGGTGATGGACATGTTGTCCAGGTAGAGGAGGTCGTAGCGGAGACGCTCGACCATCTCGTCGACCGTGGAGGCATAGCCGTATTTCACCTGGCCCCAGGAGGTGATGCCGGGCTTGACGCGCTGCAGGAGCATGTACTCCGGGGCGCGTTTCACTATCTGGTCGATGTAGAACTGACGCTCGGGGCGGGGACCGACGATGGACATGGTGCCGCGGAGCACGTTCCAGAACTGGGGTATCTCGTCCAGGCGCACCTTGCGCATGAAGCGTCCGAAGGGCGTGATGCGGGGGTCGTCGTCTTTCGAGAGGGCGGGGCCCGACTGTTCGGCGTCAACATACATCGAGCGGAACTTGTGCATGCGGAAGGCGCGGCCGTGGTAGCCTATGCGCTCCTGGGCGTAGAAGACGGGTCCCGGCGAGGTGCATTTCACGATGATGGCGGTGACGAGGTAGACGGGCGAGAGGAGCACCATGGCCAGCAGCGAGAGGAAGATGTCGCCCAACCGCTTGACGGAGTAGGCCCATTCGGGCATCAGGCGGTTGTTGATGACGATGAAGGGGGAGTGGAAGATGGAGTCCTGCTTGACGGAGCCGATGACGAGGTCGCGTGTGTCGGGCGTGAGCTTGATGATGAGGTCGCCCGAGGTGTTGAGGGTGCGCAGGATGTCGCCGATATGGTCTTTCTGGTCCTCTTCGAGGGCGATGATGACCTCCTCGATATGGTGTTTCTCCACCAGCGTCCGCAGGTCGGCCAGCGAGCCCAGACAGGGCATGACGTTTTCTAATGATGAGTGATGAGTGATGAATGATGAATTATGAGTGATGAGTGATGAATGATGAGTGATGAATGATGAATTATCATTAACCATGATGTATCCCACGAAGAGGTTGCCGGAGTAGGTCTCCTGGTTCTCGATGTCGAGGTAGGTGTGGAGGGCTTTGCTGCCGGAGCCTATCATCAGCGTCGGGAAGCCTATCTCGCGTGAGTGTACGCGGCGCACCGTCTGCGAGGTCAGGAGCAGACGCGGCAGGTAGGTCAGGAGGAAGTGTACCGCCAGGAGGAAGAGGAAGGCCAGGTAGTGGTTGCGGAGGGGTCCCACCTGGTCGTCGATGAGCAGGAGGAAGAAGAGCACCACGGAGCCGATGAGTGTGGCCAGGGCGGTGTCGAGGAGCTCCGGCAGGCGGGCCTTGCGGAGGGTATTGCGGTAGGTGCCCTGGATGGTGTAGAGCGAGAGCCATCCCAGGGGGATGAGCAGGAGGCCCAGCCAGAAGTTGCTGTCAGATAAAATTGAAAATTGAAAATTGAAAGTTGAAAATTGGGCTTCGAGGACGACTTTGCGGAACGTGAAGAGGGCGCCCCACGACAGCAGGGCTGCGAGGTAGTCGCAAAGGATGTATTTCAGGGTTTGTTTTTTCTGCATTATAAAACGTTTGCGGTGGTGATGAGTTTGACGTTGTCGATGCGTATGTCGCCTTCTACGCCGTCGTAGTTCAGTGCTGCGAAGGAGATTTGGAACTGCGGGTTATGGTTGAACCAGCTCCAGGTGCGGCCCAGGTTGATGTACATGTGCTGCCAGTGATCGGAGGGGTTGACCACCATGACGCGCTGCATGTCGATGCTGCCGCCGGTGGTATAGTAGGAGTGCATGTATACCTCGAAGGGCAGTGTCGAGCGGGTGTCGAGCTCGAGGTAGACGATGCGTGAGGGGTCGGAGACGTAGAAGTCGCGTTTGATGGCGAAGGGTACGTAGAGCATGGAGTCGGGCACGTGGACCGTGGCGTAGCCCTCACCCGTGCAGGCGCCCGAGGGGTCGTGCTTCACCCAGTCGACGGAGTCGAAGAGGAGGCTGCCCTCGGTGGGTTCGAAGAACTCGTACATCAGCACGTCAGAGAGGGTGATGCCGTAGGTGGTGGAGAGGGTGCCGAGGCGCAGCGTGTCGCCCGTGGTCAGCGTGAGGTTCTTCAGGCGTATGGGCTTGTAGAAGGTGTAGTAGGGGAGGGAGCCCGAGACGCCGCTCTGCTTGACGGCGGGGTAGAGTTCTAGGTAGTCGACGTCGCCCGAGTGGAGCACGGGGACGGTGAAGGGCAGGTGGAAGAGACCCAGCGTGTCGAGGTTCCTTGCGTCGGGGTAGTGGGCCACGGCGTAGACGGCGGTGACCTCGGAGGTGTAGAAGCCGGGGTCGAGGGTGATGGCGTTCGAGGAGGGGGGCACTATCTCGACGGCGTCGATATGGAGGAATGCCGGCGGAACGAAGTCCTCATCCTCACTGCACGCGGTGACCAGAAGACAAGAAAGGACAAGAAAGACTAGGTTTTTCATTAAGTTTAAGAGGTTTGAAGGGTTAAAAAGTTAAAAAGATTAAAAGATTAAAAGATTAAAAGATTAAAAGGTTTAAGGGGTTTAAGGGGTTTAAGAGGTTTAAGAGGTTTAAAGGGTTTAAGAGGTTTGAAAGGTTTAAGGGGTTGAATTGAAAGTGTTTAGTGTTTAGTGTTTAGTGTTTAGTGTTTAGTCTTTTTAGTTTTTGGTTTTTAGTTTTTACTTTTTACTTTTTACTTTTTACTTTTTACTTTTTACTTTTCTATAACGTTCGTTGTGGGGAAATATTTTACTTTGGGTGAGAAAAAATAGCTTTTTAGCAGCGTATTGCGTTTGTGGGTTGAGTCTACATGGTGTTAAATAATGTTAAATTTCGACTTTTTTTCAGGCCCTTGTAGATTTTTGGGTCAAAAAAATCCTATTTTATAGAGGAAACGTTTCGGAATGACAATAAATGACCGGCAGAAATATGAGCATTTCTATGGTCTGATTGAACGGCACAAGGCATTTTTTGTGGAATTGTGCATGCGCCGTGCATCAGGCGATAGTTGTTGTTGTGCGGTGTTGCGACAAGAATGTTATTGTTATATATAGAAACGTTGATGAAAACGCCAAAGAGATTCAATATTAACTAATACAAACCATGAAGAAACAATTTATTTCAGTAGCGCTCTTTTCAGTGCTTGCGATTCTTCACCTATCCTCCAACATCGTGAGGGGTCAGACCAATCAGGAGTTTCCAAGTCCGGCATTCCATTGGACTTGTCCATCGGCCAATTCCGTGATGAACTTCCATCCGGCAACAACCACACCGCTTCATTTCGACAGCATCCCTTATGCCGAAGACTACACCATTGTTGTGGTCTACAAGCCTGTCGTGGATACTGAAGCCTCCGTGTGGCAACTTGCTTTTGCCGACAGCATTGTTCAAGGGCTGACAACCGAACGCATTTTGTCCGGCAGTACAGCCATTCGCTATGCCAGGGAGTCTGACCACAGGCCAGTGATTCACACTTTGCGTCAGTCCTCTCCCGACATGCCTTCCTCCAACGTCAGCTTGTCTGTCGGTGATGGGAACATCAAGGTTTCCGAGGTGCTGTATTTCGATCGTCGTCTTGGCAATGCCGCCTTGCGCCGTGTGCAGTCTGCCCTGGCCGTCCGATATGGAATCACC
>CACYIK010000020.1 GCA_902774395.1 uncultured Bacteroidota bacterium | reverse complement strand
ATGAGAAAGTACGCTGCCAAAATTCAAATCAAAATGTCAAAGAACTAACTTTATTTTAAAAACTTAATAATGTTCAAATTTTAACGCACCAGTAATAATAATTAAACAATTTCGGCTCCCTACCACTGAGTCGGAAGCCGTCGTTTGAACAAGGGGTAAAAAGAAAGGCGCAAATCCCTTCTGTTTATCCACTTACTTTCTACGGAGGTGTCTGGTAATACCCTAAATACAAATAAGTGGGAAAGAATCTGCACCAAGGTGCAAACTTTTCGCTAACTTATTTCCGTATTTAGTATCGTTTACCAGACTTTACCGTAGAGGAAACAAGAGCGTCAGCTCAATGTATTAAAATGCTTTTTTTCTATTTTTTACATATTTCTATTTATTTTTCTCGTTGCAAAAATACGACTATTATTTAAACTGGGCAAATCTTTTTTCACCGCATCAGCCACTCCCGCACCTCCGGCGGGATGACATCGGAGCTGGTGGTGCTGCGGCGGTAGCCGGCCATAACGGTGCGGCACTCTACGCAGACGACGTTGGTTTCGGTATTGACAACACGCTGCATCATGGTCAGACTCTTATTGCCGAGTTTCTCGATTTCTGTCTCCACCTGGATACGGTCGTGGTAATGGATCTGCGCCTTGAAGTCGACGTCGTAGTGCACCACCATGACGGTGAAGTCACTCTTGGTGGGAGACAGGCCGTGCCCCGAGAAGAAGGCATCCTTTCCCAAGTCGAGGTACTCCATGATGACGGCGTTGTTGACGTGACCCATCTGATCCACGTCGTTGAATCGAATCTGTATCGGTGTTGTATGCATTGTTTATTGTTTTTTCAGTGAGAAGAAATATTCAAGGCCACCCTCGGCTCTATTTTTGGCGTAAATCTCGCCTCCGTGGAAGAGTACAGAGTGCTTGACGATGCTGAGGCCGAGGCCCGTGCCACCGTTCTGACGCGAGCGACCCTCGTCGATGCGCACGAAGCGGTCGAAGAGGCGCGAGAGATACTCGTCAGCCACTCCCTTGCCGGTGTCGTAATAATGGATGAAATAATAGTCGGGACTTTCCTTGTAGGCCTCCAACACGATACCGACGCCCTCGCCGGCATAGGCGATGCTGTTCTCCACAAGGTTGCGGAAGATGCAGTAGAGCAACTCGTGGTTGCCGTCCAGCGGCATGGCTGGCAGGTTGTTCTGAATGGTGATGCCAGCAGCAACGGCTTTGTCGGCGAGGTCGCCGATGGCCTCCTTGGCCACCTCGGTGGCATCCTCCTCCGTCCGAGGGAAGAGGTCGGCGCTCTCCTCCAGCTTGTTGATGATGGAGACATCCTGTATCAGGTCCGAGAGTCGCAGCGTCTGACGGAAGCAGCGGTCGAGAAAATAGCGGCGCCGCTCGTCATCCACGGGTTTATCGCTGAGCAATATCTCCAGATATCCGCGGATAGAACTCACGGGCGTCTTCAGCTCGTGGGCGATATTGGAGGTCATCTCCTGCTTCAGCTGCCGGTTGCGCCGCTCGGCCTCCGAGGCTTCGAGCCGCAGCCGGTTGGCCTCGTCGGCCATCTGCTTCAGGCGCTTGTTCTTCAGCAACAGACGTATGTAGAGCACCAAGATGGTGACCACCAGTATCAATAATATCACGTCAGACCAGTCCATATCCAAACCCTGTTTTGTTCACAATCCGTTGTCCCTCACTGCCGAGTTTCTTGCGGAGACGGGCGATATGCACGTCCACCGAGCGCTCCCCCACCAGCGTATCGTCCGGCCACACCGTCGCCAGAATCTCCTCGCGAGAGAAGAACTTGCCCGGCTGCTGCCGGAAGAGGTCAAGGATAAGATGTTCCCTTTTTGTCAGAGTACTCGGAATATTATGATTACTCTGAATATTCTGATTACTCCGACGAAGCACCGCCCTCACCCGTGCCAGCACGGTGTCGAACGAGAAGGGCTTGGTGATATAGTCGTCGGCTCCCACGCCGAACCCTTGCAGCTGGTCGTCATGGGCATCGCGTGCAGTGAGGAAGATAATCGGCGTATTGTCCCCCTCCTCACGCATCCGCTGCGCCATCTCGAAGCCCGACATGCGGTCCATCATCACGTCCAACAAAATCAGAGTGATGAGTGATGAGTGATGAGCGATGAGGTCCAGTGCCTCCTCGGCTGAGGCTGCTGTCTCCACCTCGAAGCCCTCGGCCTCCAGGTTAAACCGCAGTATCTCGCGCAGGTCTTCCTCGTCGTCAACTACAAGTATCCGTGTCATACCTTAATAACGCTGTGCAACATAAATTATTGTACAAACAAAAAAGGGAGACTCGCTTGAGTCTCCCTTTCGGTGTGGCATCGACTGGATTTGAACCAGTGACGCAAGGATTTTCAGTCCTTCGCTCTACCAACTGAGCTACGACGCCATCAAAGATTTCACTCTCGAAATCGAATGCAAAAGTACGAAGATTTTGGGAACTGACAAAATATTTTTTCAATTCTCAATCTTCAACCCTCAATTTTCGATTCATTTTCAGCCACTTCTGCTTCAATATTTTTTTCTTCATCGGCAGGCTTTTCCTCCTTCTTTTGGAAGAAAACGAGCTCGACAATCAGCCAAATTACACCAATTGTGATGGCTGCGTCGGCAAAATTGAAGATGGCGCTGAAGAATTCAAAATGCTTGCCGCCGATGACAGGTATCCATGACGGCCAGTCGAGTTCAAACAGCGGGAAATAGAACATATCCACCACTTTCCCATGGAGGAAGGGTGCATAGCCCCCTTCGGGCGGGAACAATGCCGCCACCTCATAGTAAGGGTCATCAAAGATGAGTCCGTAGCAGCAGCTGTCGATAAGGTTACCCACGGCGCCGGCAAGGATAAGCGCGAGACAGGTAAGATACGAGGTACGGACGCCGCGTTTAATCAACTTGATAATATACCAAACAATAAGTCCCGACGCCACGATACGGAAGAGCGAGAGCAGTATCTTCCCCACGAATCCGCCGAGCGCCATGCCGAAGGCAAAGCCCTCGTTCTCGATGAAATGCAGATGGAACCAGTCGCCCAAAACCGGAATATCTTCTCCGACGACCATAGTGGTTTTGACCATAATCTTGATGATCTGGTCTATGATAAGTATGGCGGCCACCAAGCCGATGGCCAACCATGTCTGTTGTTTCTTATTCATTGTCATATAGCAGATAACGAGTACAATTATCGTTTATTGTGTTGCAGGTCGCTTTCTCTGATCTCTATCTGTTCCAGCAGTTCGTCATACCATTCCTGTCCGAAGCGGCGGATAAGCGGCTCTTTCAGATACACATACAAAGGCTCGCCCTTGTCCTTGGCGCAGCGGCAGATGTTCCACCGGTGGTAGTTCACCGCTTGGAATTCGCCATAGTCCTCGACACGTATCGGGTAGAGGTGACAGGAAACTGGCTTGTAGTATCCCTGCAGGGCGCAGAAGGAACATCCGTCGGGACCGGGGGTGATGAAGGCGCAAGCGCCACCGTCGATAAGTGGAGTGCCCAGGTCTCCATCCTTGTCGCGCACCGCCACTCCTTGTTCCTCTACCGCGATACGCCCTTCGTCAGTCATCAGCGGCAGCACCTCGGGGAGTACGGCCTCAAGCTTCGCAACCTCCTCTTCCAGCAGCGGAGCGCCGCTGTCGCCATCGACGCAGCAGGCACCCTTGCACACACTCAGGTCGCAGCAGAAACGGCAGTCGGCCACGTCGTCGCTCACAATGCTATTCTTTACAATAATCATTTCAGCACCTCAATAATTTTATCCGCCAAAACGGCAGCCAGTTTATACTTCGACTCCACGGTCCAGCCGGCCACATGTGGTGTGAGCACCGTGCGCGGCGACCGCATCAGGTATTGCATCGACAAAGGTACGTCTCCCAGCCCGTCGGCCTGCATGTTCTCGTATTCCAGCACATCCAGCGCCGCGCCTCTCACCTTTCCGCTCTCCAGTCCCGCCACCAGCGCCTCGGTATCCACCACGGCCCCGCGGGCGGTATTCACCAAGAAGAACGGCTTGGCCATAGCCTCAATGAAATCGGCATCAAGGTAGTGACGAGTCTCGTCAGTCAGCGGCACATGGAAGCTCACCACATCGGCCTCACGCTGAAGCTCTGCCAAATCCTTAACGACCTTAAGGTCCTTAAGGTCCCTAAAGTCCTTATACTTGTCATAGACAACAATCCGACAGTCAAAGCCCGCCAATCTCTTTGCGAACGACTGTCCCATATTGCCGAAGCCGATGATTCCGACCGTCAAAGGTCCCAACTCGTAGCCGCGGTTGGCCTCGCGCTGCCACAGTCCCCGTCGCACCTCGGCGTCGGCGCGGGCGATATTATTCAGCAGTGCCAGCAGCAACCCCACGGCATGCTCTCCCACCGCGTCGCGGTTGCCTTCGGGCGAATTGAGGCAACGAACGCCATGCGCCTCGGCATAGTCCACATCGATGGTCTCCATGCCGGCGCCTACACGTCCAATGCACTTCAGCGAGGGCACACGTTCGATGAAAGCGCTGTCGATATTCACCTTGCTCCTCACCACCAAGCCGTCACAGCCCTGTGCGGCCTGCGCCAAACTTTCGTAGCTATGGTCGGGCTCCACGCTAACTTCCATGCCTGCCTCGCGCAGGCGCTGTTCCAACACCTCGTGGGTGCGGTCAGATATAAGCACTTTCGTCATTTTGCTGTCGTTATGGGAAACAATTTACGGGTACAGGCGGCGAAGATGCCTATGCCGCCGTCGACATTGCAGTGTATCTGCACAGGCTCAGAGAAGAGTTCGTCGAACGTATCGCCATTATCATATAGTTTAGCCGAAAGCTCGTAGAGATAGCGGTCGCGCGACATCGACGTCACCTCGACGTAAAAACTGTCAAGAGGAACCTCCGCGGTCATCGTCAGCTCCACTTCGTGGCTTGTCCCGTTGATGTTGTCGTCCGGGAAAGCCAGCAGCGAACTGCTCTGGTTGTCGAAGTCACCCTCGAGCATCGTCATCACGTCCACCCCGTCGGTGAGCATGTAGTCGTTGCAATTGAAATACTGATAGTAACTATAATAGAACGACTTCTTGTAGAGGCGCACGAAGTAGTAGTTCTGCTCGCCTGACGGGTCGTCGAGGATGAAACGCACAGAATAGCGGTTCTCTCCATCGCCGCTGGCGAGGGCTGTGCCCCGAACATTCGTCACCACCGCCGCCCGAGGCACCTCGGTCGTGGCCGTCACCTCGTCATATCCCGGCACCTTCACCCGCAGCTTTAGCCTGTCGCCCTCCTGCGGACGGTAGTCCAACACATAGTCGCCCGAGTTGCAGCTCTGCGCGGCATGTACATCCACGCCGTTGACTTCGAGCGACAACATCGCGTCGTCGACAGTGCGGAACGGGCTGTCGTCGAGGATAAACCGGCTGTAGGTGAGCCTGACATTCACCGTAGTGTCGGGATGCACAGACGACATCACCACCACCTGTGGCGTCACGTCGTCGAAGTCCACCTCCAGCACTTTCTCGCAGCCTCCCAGCAGCAATGCTGCCGTCATGATTATTACAAGTCTTTTCATAGCGTTCAGAATTTATAGATGTATGCCACCGACGGGAGTATCGGAAAGAGCGACAGCTGTTTCAGCACCGGACTGCCGTGACGGTAGCCGCGGTAGACCAGGAAAGGATTCTGCCGGTTGTAGAGGTTGTACACGCTGATGTTCCATGTACGCACACCGTGCTTCTTTTGTTTGTGGAAGTTCAGGCTGACATCCATCCTATGATAGGACGGCATGCGGAAGTTGTTGCGGCTCTCCACATAGCCGTAGCTGCTGGTCGCGAGGCCGTCCGACGTCCATTGGGCACTTTCCTCTTGTCCTTCAAACTGATGCAGGGCCAGCGTCGCCGTGTTCCCCGTGGCATAAACCCAGGTGACAGCGATGTCAAAATTGTCGCTGTGCTTATACTGCAGTGTGATGCTCAGGTCATGGATGCGGTCATACTTGGCGGGGAACTCCTTGCCGTCATTCAGCATGTCGAACTGCCGCAGCGTGCGACTCAGCGTATAGCCCACCCAGCCGGTGACTTTTCCCACCGTCTTCTGTGCCAGCAGCTCCAATCCGTAGGCGCGACCTTGTCCCAGACACACCTTGTCCTCCCAACCCGTACTGTTGCCGAAGAACGTGCTGCCAGGCAGGTATTCCATCAGGTTGTTCATCCATTTGTAGTACACCTCGGCCGAGAAGTCGATGTCCCAGCGGTTGTAGAAGGCGCCCAGCGCCATCTGATGGCTGTTCATCGGCGGGATGCGCCGTGTCACAGGCACCCACAGGTCGGTGGGCAGGCTTACGTTGCTGGTGCTCAGCAGATGCAGGTATTGCGTCATGTAGGCATAGCCGGCCTTGAGCGATAGGTCGTCGCTCAGCATCAGACGTCCGCTCAGGCGCGGCTGTACCGAGGGGTAGAAGGCTCCCTCGACGGCAAAGCCCGCCAGCGCCACACCGGCGTTGACCTTAAGCACGTCGGTAATACTCCAGTCATCCTCGACATAGAGGGTCATCTCCTCGGCCCTCACCTTACTCTCGCCCAGCGTAGTGTCGATATTCTCCAGCACCGTGCCGGACTCCTCCGACCGCATCTTGAAGCCCGCCACCTCAGGACTGAACAAATGGTGGGTCACCACACCGCCGAAGCGTATATTGTGCTCGGGACGCGGAGTGTAGTCGAAGTCGGCACGCGCCGTGAAATCCTGTATGCCGGAGTTGTAGCTCATCTCCATCTCCTCGCGGTCCAGCGTGCCGTCATACAACTGTTCTTCCATCTCGCCACCCACACTCAGCAGGTTGCGATAACGCGTATAGGCTCCCGTGACATTCATGAACAGTTGCGGAGTGAGCTCGTAGTTCCACCGCAGGGCAGCCGACATGTTACCCCAGCCGTAGTGTATCTTCATGTATTCCTTATTGTAGAATCCGCCGCCCTCACTTATCTTCGCATACAGCGCGTCGTCGCCCATATAGAACGAGGCGTAGAGACGGCTCCTGTCGTTGAACTTGTGCGTCAGCTTGGCGTTGAGGTCGTAGAAATAGTAGCCTGCATTCATATCGCCGCCGGTCTCGGCCGCCGCCATCATGATGAGAGGCTGCATCAGTATGTCGAAGTAGGTGCGGCGCAGCGACGCGCTGAGGGTGGTGCGCTCCTTGACGATGGGACCTTCCACGCTGACATTGGCAGCGATGAGGCCCACCGACGCCGTACCATGCCACTCCTTGTCGTTACCGTTGTTGGTGGTGATGTCGAGCACACTCGAGATGCGGCCCGAGAACCGTGCCGGGAACGACCCCTTGTAGAGCGTCACATTCTTCAAAGCGTTGCTGTTGAAGGCGCTGAAGAAGCCGCCGAGGTGGTTGACATTGTAGAGCGGTATGCCATCGAGCAGGAAGAGGTTCTCGTCGGGGCCACCGCCACGCACATAGAGGCCACTCTGGCCCTCGCCACCGCTCTGCACTCCCGGCAGCAGCTGGATGGCCTTCAGGATGTCGGCCTCACCGAAGATGACGGGCACCATCTTGATCTGCTCCACGGGAATCTCTATGGCACTCATCTGGCTCACCTCGTGGCGCTGCACCCGGTCGGCGGTGATGGTCACCTCCTCCAGGTTTACCGACGGCTCAAGTCTGACGTTGAGCGCCGTGTCTCGTCTCATCCCCACGGTGAACTGCTGTGGGGTATAGCCTATGTAGCTCACACGAAGCTCTGCCGTCGTCACGCCGGGCGTCAGCGTGTAGCGCCCATGGGCGTTGGTCACCGTACCCTTGCCACTGGTGGTCTCCAGGATAGTGGCACCTATCAGAGTCTCGCCCGTACGCGCGTCGGTCACCGTGCCACTCACCGTCTGAGCAACAATAGTATTGGAATAAAAAAGAGTCAAAAAGAAGCTGACGCAAAACGAACACGTCAATAGATACTTGAATCTCAGTCCTCCGTTCTCCATCTTCAGTTTTTTATAGCATCGTTCTCCTCGTCATAGTCGCGCTGTGCGGCAGTGCGGCGGCGGTTGCCGGGCATCCGGTATTCCTTGATGGTCTCACCCGCCACGATACCCGTGGGCACGGCAATGATGGAGTAACCGAGCATCATCACTATCACCGAAAGGAACCGGCCGGCCGTGGTCATCGGCACCACATCGCCATATCCCACCGTGGTGATGGTCACCACCGCCCAGTAGATACCCGTGGGAATGCTTTTAAAGGCGGGATTGCGCTCACTCTCGATAGCATACATGATGGTACCCAAAATAACGGCGGCCACCAGGATGAACATCATAAAAATCAATATCTTTATAGCGCTATTGCGCAAAGCGCTGAGCAGATGGAAGGCCTCTATCTGGAAGCGCTCAAGACGGAAGATGCGAAAGATACGCATCACCCTCAGCAGTCGCAACACCGTCAGGGCCTGCGTGGCAGGGATAAACAGGCTCAGGTAGGCGGGGAAGATGGAGAGGAAGTCGATGATACCCCAAAACGAGAAGACATACTTTCTCGGATGCTTGAGGCAGTAGATGCGCAGGTAGTACTCAAAGGTGAATATCAAGGTAAAGCCCCACTCCGCAGCCTTCATCACCCAAAAAGACAGTGACTTGTGGGCAACCGACGTCATCGTGTCGGTCGACCCCAGCAGACTGTCGAGGATGAGCAGAACGATATTGAGCACTATCAGCACCAGCAGCCACACGTCGAACTTCTTGCCCGCCGGCGTGTCGCTCTTGAAGATAATCTCAAATATCTCCCTGCGTGAGAGGTTACGGTAGCGTTTGGGCATGAGCCAGTCGAACAGCACCTTGTGCATCACCGCGCCTATGATGCCAAGCACATGTGCCGCAGGACTTCTCATGTCCGTATTCTTGAACCATCGGGTCACCGACCGGAACATCTCCACGATAGGATCTTTCTGCTTCATCGCCTATTGCGTTTATAATTTTCATTCATCGTTCCTCATTCATCACTCATCATTCATCACTCCCCACCCTTCCTCACTATCAGCACATTCTCTCTCTCTGGACAGAACAGGTGTCTTGCCGCCTGCTGCATCTGTTCGGCCGTCACACGACGATAGTCCTCGGCGTCGCGGTTGGCCCTCTCCGTGTCGCCCAGCCAGGTGTACTGACACAGCGCCAACGCACGGTCGGCGGCCTTGTACTGCGAGTAGACAAACGTGCTCTCATAGCGGTTCTTCACCTTCTCCAGCTCGTAGTCATCCACCCGTTCTTCCGTCAGCTTGTAGGCTTCGCGACGCAGTGCCTCTGCCACCTCGTCGGGGTCGACGCCCGCCTTCACCTTGGCACTCAGCACCAGCAAGCCCGGACCGGCGTCGCCAGTGATATAGGCATCGGCCTCTGTCACCAGACGGCCCTCGCGGACGATATTGTTGTATATGCGGCTCGAATGGCCTGTACCCAGCAGGTCGCTCAGCAGATCGCAGGCGCGGAAGTCGTCGCCGAAGTGGTCGCACATGGGCCACGCCAGATAGACGGCATCCGCCGGTACCTCGCGGCGCACTTCCTGTCGCCGCGCCTCACGCTGCTCCTCCTCCACAGGATACATCCGTTCCCGCGCAAAACATCTCTCCTCTCTCCTCTCTCCACTCTCCGTTCTCCACTCTTCACTCTCCACTCTCCACTCTCGTTCCACCATCGCCACCATCTCTTCGTGCTTCATAGGTGCCGCCACGGCAAGTATCGCGTTGTCGGCACGGTAGTAACGTTCGTGGAATGCCTTCACATCCTCCAGCGTAGCCTCGCTCACATGGCGTATGTCAGCGCCTATGGTGGCCCAGCGGTAGGGGTACTTCTTGTAGCACAACGGCCTCAGCAGCAGCCACACATCGCCGTAGGGCTGGTTCATATAGCGCTGGTTGTACTCCTCGGTGACCACCTTCTGCTGCACTTCCAATGCCTTCGGTGTCAGGCTCAGCCCCCCCATGCGGTCGGCCTCGAGCATCAGCGCCGTCGGCAGTCCCGCCACAGGCAGGGTGATATAGTAGTTGGTGATATCGTTGTTGGTGAAGGCATTGCTCTCGCCACCCAGCGACGACACCACGGCGTCGAAGTCGGGCACCCGCTCTGTGCCGCCGAACATCAGATGCTCGAAGAGGTGCGCAAAGCCAGTCCGTTGCGGATCCTCGTCGCGGGCACCGACATTGTACATCACATTCACCGTCGCCAGCGGCGTATCCCACGCCTCATGCGTCAGCAGCGTCAACCCGTTGGATAATATATACTTCCTATAGTCTATCATAAAATAACAAACTGCAAAGATACAAAAAAATTTCCATACAAACTTACCTTTGTCTTTTTTTACAATGACGTAACGTTTCTCTGTCATCTACAAAATTTAAAAATATTTCGTATCTTTGCATCCGATAAAAAAATACATATATATACACAACATATTCATTATGATAGAGTTCCTTAGCCAGATCAGTTTCGTTGAGATAATAAGTGTCTTCATTGTGATGTACGCCATCATCGACATCACGGGTTCCATTCCCATCTTCATCAGCATGGAGGACAGCGGAAAGCACATCAAGGCTTTCCAGGCCACCAGCGTGGCGCTGGGGCTCTTCCTTGTGTTCTTCTTCACCGGCGAGGCGTTGCTAAACCTCTTCGGCATCGACATCCACTCGTTCGCCGTGGCGGGAGCCTTCGTGCTTTTCCTGCTGGCTTTGGAAATGGTGATGGGACGCGAGTTTATCAAGAACGAGAGCACCGGCTCGGGCGCAAGCATTGTCCCCGTAGCCTTCCCCCTCATTGCGGGTCCCGGCGCCATCACCGCCCTGCTGTCACTCCGCGCCGAGTATGCCACGGTGAACATTCTCATAGGTCTCCTACTGAACATCGTCATCGATTATTTTGTCATCCGCCTGCTCAAGAAGTTGCAGAGATGGCTCGGCGATGAGGTGGTCTATGTGCTGCGCAAATTCTTCGGTGTCATCCTGTTGGCCATTGCTCTAAAACTCTTCGCCAACAACATCGCCATCGTGATCAAGAGCGCAGGATTGTAGGAAATCAAAAAAATACATTCCATTTAGTGCAATTTTTTTCAAGTGAACGATACTAAAGAGTACATTCACTTGTAAATAATTAATATACACCCATGAATAAAAAACTGTTTTCCAGAGCCTTCATTCTTCTGTTGATGGCCATGCTGGCCACTCCCCTTTGCGAGGCACAGCCTGGTGGCCCAGGCGGTTTCCCCGGCGGCCGTCCGCCTTCGGGACAGCGTTCTAAAGGCCGTCCGCCAATGCCCGGCCAGGACTGGAACAACCAGGCCGACAGTAAGAAAGCTAGCAAAGTGAAGCAGAAAAAGAAAGTGAAGGAAGGCGACACCTTCAAGGTCGTGGGTTCGCTGCGCGACTCCGTGAGCGGCGAGTTCCTTTCGTTTGTCAATGTCGCCGTCCTTGACTCGGCCGACAGTTCGTTCGTCAAGGGCGCCGCCACCGACTTCGACGGACTCTTCGAGCTCAAGGACATCCCGCAGGGTGCCTACCTGCTGCGTATCTCGGCCATAGGCTACCAGAACAAGATGATACCCTTCAATGTGGTGAACAACACCGCCCTCGGCACCATACGCCTCAAAGCCGGCGCCACCACCCTCGACGCCGTCGAGATTACCGCCGAGAAACCCCTCTATGCCATGGACGGCGAGAAGCTCATCTATAACGTCAGCGAGGACCCGAGCATCCAGACGGGTACCACCGAGGACGCTCTGCAGAACGCCCCGGGCGTGGAAGTCGACGTGGAGGGCAACGTGACGCTGCGCGGCGTCTCCAGCGTGGAAATATGGATCAACGACAAGCCGTCGAAGCTCACCGAGGAGAACCTCAAGACCTACCTGCAGACCCTTCCGGCCAACGCCTTGGCACGTATCGAGACCATCACCAACCCCTCGGCCAAGTACGCCACCGACGCCGAGGCGGTCATCAACATCATCACCTCGGCACACATCAAAAGCAACCAGTTCATCTCCTTCGGCGTCAACGGCTCGAACCAGCCTTTCGTCTCGCCGTGGTTCAGCTACATGTGGGCTAAAGAAAAACTGAGCATCAACGTCTTCGCCAGCGGCCGTTACTCCTACCGCGACAACGAGAGCGAAGGCTGGTCGATGCGCCGCAAAGACAACGCCGCAGGCGACGGATACGATACCACGCTCTACCAAACAGACACTTCGAAGAGCGGCAGCCGCGGCTACAGCGGCAACATCTTCATGAACATCAACTACGAGATTGACTCCACCAGCGACCTCTCCATCGACGGTGGCGGCGTCCTGAACTACAACACAAGTTACTCCGACCGCGCTACCAATCAGTTCTACTTCTCGTCCCTCGACACCATCGCCTACCGCATCACCGACACCACCACGGCGCCCTCAGGCTTCGGCCACCTCGGTGCCGACTGGACGAAGAAGTTCGACAACGAAGGTCACAACCTGCGCCTGAGCGTCAACGGACGCTTCGCGCACAACGCCAGCGACGAATACTACAACCGCAACTACACCCTCTACACCTTGACTCCCAAAGCCTCCAATGAGGACCGCTACCTGATGATGCGCAACTACAACTACGGCATCAACTTCGACGCACGCTACAACCGTCCCTACTCCAAGGATGGCGAGCTGAGCTATGGTCTGCGTGCCGACTACCAGCGCACCGACAACGACTACCAGCGCTATAACGACCATGACGGCACCCTTGTCGACACCCTGCGCACCTACCATTTCGACGGCAAGGAGTGGGGCATCAACGCCGACGTCAACTGGACCCACCGCTGGGGCGGCTTCACCCTCAGCACCGGTCTGGGCTACGAACTGGGACACACCTACTATAGCTACATCTCCGACCAGCTGTACAGCGACGGCGCACCCTTCGCCAACGACAGCTCGTTCTTCACCCACAGCTTCCGTCCCTCCATCCACCTCACCTACCGCACCGAAGACATGCACAACTTCAAGCTCAACTACTCCATGCGCATGTCCCATCCGGGCGAGGAGAAACTGACGCGCTTCCGCATCTATGGCGAGGACAGCTACCGCACCGGCAACCGCAACGGCCTCAAACCCAGCTACACCCACTCAATGGAGGCCGGCTGGCAGAAATACTTCGAGACCTTCGGCAATATCGGTATCGAGGGCTACGGCCGCTGGAGCACCAACGAGATAAGTTCACTCACCGATGCCGAATACGACGACCTGCTCGAACGTGTCGTCTCCTACTCCATCCCCTACAACATGGGTACTTCGTGGCGCTACGGCACGAGCCTCAACATGACCTACCGTCCCAGCGGCTTCTTCAACGTGCGCCTCTATGCCAACCTCTATGACTATGGCTACCGTATGGAATACGACCGTCAGGACGGCAGCGTGCTCACCCACCAAATCGACGAGCGCGACAAGTGGTCGTGGAGCGTCCGCATCAATGCCTGGGCCAAAGTCTTCGACCAGTACCAAATCACCATGTCGCTCAACTACAGCTCGCCCACCATCAGCCTCATGAGCGAACAGAAGGCCCGCTACTGGTTCAACATCGGTGCCCGTAGCGACTTCTTCAAACGCAAACTGTCGGTCTTCATCAACATTCAAGACCTCTTCAACTGGGGCGCCCGCTACGGGTTCGGTAGCGAGAACACCAACCCCTATTACCTCAGCAACAGCACCAACAAGATGCTCAACAGCCGCTACATCTCCGCCGGCATCACACTGCGTTTCGGTAAACTCGAACTCGAGAAAAACGCAAAAGAAGGCTCCAGCGAGACGGGAGACGCCCTTGGAAATTGAAAATTGAGAATTGAAAATTGAGATTTTTTTATCATGCAAAACACTGATTATTAATCCTCAATTCTCAATTCTCAATTCTCAGCTAAAAAAAAGTTTTGTCAGTTCAGAAAAAGTTAGTACTTTTGCACCCGCTTTCGAGAGAAAAAACCGATTGTCCTATGGTGTAACGGTAGCACATCTGACTCTGGATCAGCTTGTCTTGGTTCGAATCCAGGTAGGACAACAAAGACGCCCCAAAACAGGGCGTCTTTTTTTATTTCTTTTCACCCTCGTAGAGATATCCGGCAAAGATTTTTTGGCCGTTCCGAAAAGAATGTGTATCTTTGCACATTGAAATACCACACGCTCTTATGGCAGACAAGTTTGAAGATACGATACATAAAAGTCTCCACCAGTACCTCCTCGGCATGAAAGAAGTCGACGAGATGCTGCCGGATTGCCCTGATGTGATGGAGAAATGGGAGTCGATAGGCAATTCCTATATCCCCGACGGGGCCCGCGAGTTCCGCGACTATCCCGTGGCCAGCCTCGGCTGGATGATGTATATCGGAATGGCGGTAGCCAAACTCTGGGACGACGAGTGGAACATCTACTCCCAGATAGAAGACCTCTACCTCTACATGCGCGACAAACGCGGCTACGACGCCCTGGACGAATACATCCGCGAGGACGTACTGATGCTGAAAGGGAAGGCCTCCGACGATACCGAGGTGCTGGTCAGCGAGTGCGCCACCCGCGTACACTACGACCTGCTACGCGAGCAGATAGAGCCGGGCACCAAGGAAGCCTTCGAGGCATACGTCGCCAGCCTGCGCCAGCTGTACCTCTTCGGCGCCGCCATACAGCTCCACCGCATGGGATACCACATGACAAGAATCAACTGACAAGAAGAAAACATCTTTTTTTAAAAATAAGTCATCCAATTATAATAATATTCGTATTTTTGCATTTCAAAACAGGATATTCAATATATGAAAAAGACATTCGTATTCCTCACGCTGTTAGCGGCTACGGCCTCTTTTGCTGCCGCACAGGACAAAGCCCTTCCGGGCAAATACGCTGGCAGCGACTTCGTCACCCTCTTCGACTCCACCGGCGTCTACATGGAGGAGTCTGGCCTCAGCCATGTGCTCACGCACAAATGCATCCACATGTATTCCTTCAAGGGATGCTCCCAGTTCAGCACCTATAAGGTGGACTACGACCCCCTGTCGGCCTACTGCGCCATCGAGCGTGTCCTCGTCCACCGTGCCCGCACCGGCAAGACCGACACCCTCCTCTGGCCCGGCCGCGAGAACAATATCCCCGTCTACGACTATGTGGCTCCCGCCCGCATGATCTACTGGGGCGCCAGCCAAAAGATGGTCGAGATAGGCCACCTCGACTCCGGCGACAAACTGGAAATATGGACCTACAAGAAAGGCTACACCTACGCCCTTTTAGGTGACAATTCATCACTCAACACTAATCACTCATCACTTAATGGAGTGTTTGCGTCACTGCCCGACAACGACGACCGCTATGTGCCCCCCATGCGTGGCCATTTCTACGACATCGTCCCCTTCTGGAGCAAGCAGCCCGTGAAGAACAAGGTCTACCAACTCAATATCCTCGACAGCAAGACGCTGCAGTACAAGGTCTATAACGGCGAACTCGACGTCAAGCGCGAAGCTGCCGACGAGTCGGGCCGCAGCCTCTACACCTTCTCCAACAAGGAAGACATACTGCCGTTGAAACGCGAAGCCCGCGCCTTGGCCAACAACGACATCCAGTGCAAGCTCCTCCTCTCCACCAGCCCCGACTGGCAGGCCAAAAGCCGCTGGTTCTTCGGCGTGAACGAGGACTATGGCTCGTTCAAGGCCACCCCCGAGGTGCAGAAGAAAGTCAACGAGCTTCTCGTCGGTGCCAAAGACGAGATGGACAGCATCAGCCGCCTGACCCACTGGGTGGCCGACAATATCCGCTATGCGGGCATCTCCATGGGCCCCGGCGAAGGCTTCACCCTCCACAACCAGGAGATGAACTTCACCGACCGCTGCGGCGTGTGCAAGGACAAGGCCTCCACCCTTATCGGATTCCTCCGTGCCGCAGGCTTCAAGGCCTATGCCGCCATGACCATGGCTGGCGAGCGCATCGACCGCATCCCCGCCGACCAGTTCAACCACAGCGTCTGCGCCGTGCAGCTCCGCAACGGCCGCTTCGAGATGCTCGACCCCACATGGGTCCCCAACGTGCGTGAGCTCTGGAGCAGCGCAGAGCAGCAGCAGGGCTACCTCATTGGCACCGCCGAAGGCTGCGACCTCATGGAGACTCCCATCTCGCCCGCCGAGAACCACTATATCCGCATCCTCGGCGAGAGCGCCATCGACGAAGACGGCACCCTCTCCGGCACCATCACCGTCACCGCCGAAGGACAGAGCGACGCCACCGTGCGCCACCTCTTCCGCGACCGTCAGAGCGAATGGCGCACCAACCTCGAGTACCAGATGCTCGCCATCGCCCCTAACGCCGAGATTCTCGACATCGAATATACCGACCCCGACACCTACCTCGACCACCCCGTCTCCATCACCTACCGCTACCGCATCCCCCACTACGCCACCGTCGACAAGGACGTCGTTTCCTTCATCCCCCTCTCGGCACGCCGCTTCTACGGCTTCGCCATGGGTCACCTGCGCTTCAACCTCGCCCCCGAGACTCGCACTCAGCCCTTCGCCGACCGCTGCTCGCGACTGGTCGACATCCGCGAGACCGTCACGCTCCCCTTCGCCCCCTCCAAACTCCACTACCCCATGGTCGACGGCGTGGCCAACCCCGTGGCCAGCTTCGGCTGTGGCTTCCAGCTCAACGGCAACATCCTCTCCTTCGGCGAGCAGGCCGTCTTCAGCAAACGTGTCTACGAAGCCGAAGACTGGCCCGTCTTCCGCGCCGCAGCAGGCGCCCAGAAGCAGGTTGCCCAGACTCCCGTCATTCTGACCAAATAGTTAATAGTTAACAGATAATAGATAATAGTTATGAAAACACATTTGTCTTTTCACTCCATCTCACTCCCTTTCACTCCCTTTCACTCCCTGATAATCGTCGCTCTTTTCTCCTTTCAATTTTCAATTTCCCACGCCCAGCAGCCCGACGCCGTCTACAAGACCATCCTGCATGAGTGGACTCTCAACGCCGACGGCACCAGCGACTACCACTACCGCCACGAGGTGCAGATCCTGCGCAACAGTGCCCTCACGGCCTATGCCGACAAGGGCGAGACCTTCGTAGTCTACAACCCCGACCTCGAGGAGCTTACCATCAACGAGGTCTACACACGCCGTCTCGACGGCAGCCGTGTCGAGATGCCGCAGAACGCCTTCGTCTACCAGCTGCCCTCCGAGTGCGCCGATTGTGGCCGCTTCAACCACTTCCGCGAACTCGCCATGGTACATACGGGCATGGAGCTGGGATGCATCATCGTGGTCGACTACACCATCCACCGCAACTATAACCTCCTTCACGAGACACTCCCCCTGCAGCGCGAATGCCCGGTAGAGAACTTCGAAGTGGTGGTGAACTACCCCACCGAGATGGAGGTGAACTATGACATTCTCGGCAACCAGTATCGTCCCGGCGGCATAACTAGAAGAGAATCCGTCACCCAAGGCGATGCAAGTAAGCCCCGCAAACTCCATTTCTCATTCACCAACATGCCGCAGGCACCCAGCGAGCCTTCCATGCCTGCCGACATCATCCCCACCCTGCGCATCTACAACGCCCTCCCCGAGCATACGCCCGCCTTCACCAACGAGAGCTTCGGCGGTGCCGAGATGGCCGTCAGCTCGCTGCTCAACAGCAACGACCCCCGCAAGAACGTCACCACCGTGCGCGACTTCTTCGTCGACAACATCCACCTCAACGACATCCATCCCTCGCACCTGGGCTATCGCCACGCCACCCCCGCCGAGGTGTGGAAGACCGGCTGCGGCACCGCCATCGACAAAGCCGTGCTCCTCGCCGCCACCCTCAACCAACTCAACTACCGTGCCCGTGTCATCGGTGAAAACAACGACATGGTGGGCGTCATGATCGACACCGTCGAGTACCGCCTCAGCGTGCGCAGCAAAGCCCCCATCGAGATCAACGGCGAAGCCATCGACGAGGTCACGAAAGTGGACCTCACCGACACCCAGGAGCCTACGCTCGACAGCGTTGCCGAGGGCTTCTACTCCCTCCTTGTCTCCGCCGACGGCGATGACATCGGATTCATGTTGCCCACGCTCACCAATGAGCGCACCACTCCCTTTGTCGCTCCGGCCTGCGACATCAACTGCGACATCACCTACCTCCTCCCCAAGGGTGTCGTCATGGTAGGTAACGCCATCAGCGAGAAAAAGGCGGTTGAAGGCATCGGCAGCATCGAGATCAGCGTCAGCCAGAAAGGCAACAAGCTCCGCGTCGTGCGCCGTCTCGCCATCGAGAAGAGCCTCATCCCCGTCGACGAGTACAGCGACTTCCGCTCCATCGCAGTCCTCTGGCAGAGCTTCAAAAATAAGAGAATACTGCTGAAGAAGAAATGAGCATCTGCCGCAACAACTAAAAAGGGCTGGCTCCTCATCGGTGCCAGCCCTTTTATATTTATTGTATCATTAATTTACGGCTTCACTTTGTCAAGCACGCCGTTGTAGACAATCCGTCTCTCGCCGAGGACACACCAGAAACTCAGCACATCGGACGTCACGGCACCGTGGAACTCGCGAATCAGGTAATCGCGCACCTCGGCACCGTCGCTCTGCGGGATGACGTTGTAGCACACCAGCACCTGACGCTGCGGGGTGACGGTAATCTCGATATTGGGAATCACCAGGTCAATCTTGTGGGTCTTCATCACATCCGTCAACACGCGACGAATCATCACCGAGGCCATGTTGCCTGTCGAGTCCGACTTCTCGTCGAACTTCACCGAGACATTCCGCAATGTCTCCCCGTCAATCTTCATCGTGCCGCTGAAGGTCTGGGCCGACACCGTCAACCCAAAAGCCAACGCCACAGCGAAAAGTACGATACGCTTCATGTGCTTTAACTAATTAACCACTAGAAAGTATAGTTGAATCCGAGCTTCAGCATGGTATTCTCCCAGCGCAGGCTCTCGTTCAGCGAGTTGACGCCGGCATAGAAGATGGAACGCTTGGCCGACCACTCAGGCACCGTGGTGCCGCCGGTCGTCACCTCGGGGAAGGTCTCGCTCTCGCTGATGAAGCCCACCGACAGCAGGTCGAGCACCAACTCGGCACTCAGATGCTCAGAGAACTCATAGATGAGCGTCGGGCGCAGGCTCACACCGATGCCGGTATAAGAGATGCCGTTATCATAAGGCTCCTCCTCGCGATACTCGTTGGGGTTGGGATAGGTGATGGAGGTGTAGCTCTCCTTGAAGTTCACGGCGCCGAGCATCCGCAGCTGACCCTGCAGCAGCAGGTTGAAGCGCATATTGCCATAGCGGAGGAACTCGTATTTCACCTGAGGTGCCACCATCCAGCCCGAACGCGAAGCACTCTTCATGTGGTCCTTCACATCGATATTCATACCCACCGAAGGATAGAAATACTGGTGCGGCGTGGCCACCATGGTGTCGAAGCTGGCGCTGATATAGCCACCCATCACGCCCACATAGAGCTCGGGCGTCACCTTGTAGCCAAGCTGCAGGCAACCCACCATATCGGTCGACGTAGTATAGTCGTCAGACGTCGAGAGACTGTTCTTTTGATAGTAGTATCCACCCTGGACACCGAGTACAAACTGAGCATTTGCGGCAGTAAAGAAAGCCATCGCGGCGAGAAAAAATACTATCTTCTTCATCTATTTTTGCTATTTTTTCGAAATGCAAAAGTACGAAGATTATTTGAACTGGCCAAAAATAAAGAGAAATTATTTTGCCAGGTAAAAAACATTTTGTATCTTTGCCTCGTTAAACCGATGTCTAATCCAAAAGCCTAACACCTGATGGAGAAGAGAATAGGAACAATAACCATACTCATTCGCGACCGCGAAGCGGCTCCTTCCGTCAATCAGATTCTCTCTGACCATGCCGATATCATATTGTGCCGGCAAGGTTTGCCTTTCCACGACCGTCCTGTGGCCGTGATGTCGCTTATCGTCGAAGGCAGCATGAACCAGATCAACGCCCTCACCGGCCCCCTCGGCCGCCTGCCCGGCATCACCAGCAAGACCGCTTTAGCCTCCTAGGAAAACCTAGGAGCACCTAGGCATGCCTAGGAAAGCCTAGGAGAGCCTAGAAAAAAGAGAAAAAAAATTAATCCCAAAACAATACCCACAATGAAACATCAGAATTTCATCGACCGCGACAAGCTCTACGGCATGCTGGAGGACAACGCCCCCAGCGAGAGCCAGTTGAACGACATCCTCAACAAGGCCCGCAAGCTCAAGGGTCTTAACCTCGAGGATGTAGCCAAACTCCTCAGCGTCGAAGACGAGGCCGGTATCCAGAAAATCCTCGATACCGCCGAATACTGCAAAGACGAGATTTACGGCCGCCGCCTGGTGCTCTTCGCACCCATCTACACCGGCAACGCCTGCGTCAACAACTGCGTCTACTGCGGCTTCCGCAAGGACAATAAAGCGCTGAAGCGCAAGGTCCTCACCCTCGACGAGATCGAGGCCGAGACCCTTCAGCTGCTGCGCATGGGCCACAAGCGCGCCCTGCTCATCTGCGGCGAGAGCCCCCGCAACGACGCCAACTACATGGTCGAGGCCATCCGCCGCACCTATGCCGCCAAGGACGAGAAAGGCAGCACCATCCGCCGCATCAACGTCGAGCTGGCCCCCATGTCCGTCGAAGACTATGCCAAACTCAAGGCTGAGAAAATAGGCACCTATGTCTGCTTCCAGGAGACCTACGACCCCATCGAGTATGCCAAGTTCCACCCCGCCGGCACCCCCAAGGCCGACTACCTCTGGCGCCTCACCTGCATGGACCGCGCCCAGGAAGGCGGCATCAACGACGTGGGCATCGGCGTGCTCTTCGGACTCGTCGACTACCGCTTCGAGATCCTCGCCATGATGGAGCATGCCCGCCACCTCGAGGAGGACTACGGCTGCGGCCCCCACACCGTCAGCTTCCCCCGCATCGAGCCCGCCGAAGGCACCCCCTTCTCGCTGCCTGAGAATATCCCCCACCCCGTCTCCGACAAGGACTTCATGAAGATCATCGCCATCATCCGCATCGCCATGCCCTATACCGGCATCATCATCAGCACCCGCGAGCGTCCCGAGATGCGCGACAAACTCGTCAAATACGGCGTGAGCCAGATCAGCGCCGCCTCCGAGACCAACCCCGGCGGCTACGAAGAGGACAACAAAAGCAACGAGGCCAAACCCTACGAGAAGACCGGCGACACCGGCGCCCAGTTCACCCTCGGCGACCACCGCTCGCTCGACGAGGTCATCAGCATGATGATCGACGGAGGCTACATCCCCTCCTTCTGCACCGGCTGCTACCGCAAAGGCCGCGTGGGTGCCGACTTCATGGACCTCGCCAAGCCCGGTCTCATCAAGGAATATTGCAAGCCCAACGCCATGTTCACCTTCCGCGAGTACCTCGAAGACTACGCCTCCCCCGCCACCAAGGAGAAAGGTCTGCGCCTGCTCAAGGAATTGACGCAAACTTTTTCAAAAGAGGAACTTAAGAGACGTGTCGAAGGCAATCTTTGCAAGATTGGCGACGGCGAACGAGACCTCTATTTCTAACATTTCGGAACCATTTTTTTCCGTTTCGGCAAAAATACACCCTTCTATTATTAAAAAATGTTGTATTTTTGCAACTGAAATTGCTAAGGCACAATGCTGCACAAGTAATAAAGTTTTCATGGTTTTGATAGCAAGTTGGGGAATCCTGTCTGGGATTCCCCTCTTGCTTTATATCATTTATACCCTTTTTCACACCCTTTCCCAACCCCCTCAAACGGCCGTTTCCGCGGAAAAAATTCCGCTTTAGACAAAAAAAAATTTGTCAAATCAAAAAAAGTTTGTACTTTTGCATCATCAAAGTTAAGAAAAAATAACTTAATGTTGACCCAAAATTGAACTAAAACTTTTTGTTTAACCAAAAAAAATAACACATTATGAAAAAGCTTTTATTGACCGTTGCTCTCGCAGCATTCGCATTCACCGCCAACGCCCAGTGGGTTATTGGAGGCCAGATCGGTTTCAACCATCAGGGTAACCACGATGACAACTACACTATTGGCAGCACCGCCACCACTAGCTTCGCCTTCGGTCCCAAGATCGGCTATCAGCTGAACGACAACTGGCAGATTGGTGCCACCATCCTCGTTGGTTACGACTACACCCGCAGATATGGCGGAGCCAGCGACTCCTACATGTCGACCGCCAACCTCCAGTTCGGCATTGCCCCCTACGCTCGCTACAACTTCGGTGAGTGGAAAAATTGGAGCCTCTTTGCTGAAGCCAAATGCTGGTTTGGCATGAGCCCCGAGACCACCACTTACACCTATGTCAACGGCAATGAGACTAGTTCTGTGAAGAATGGCGACGATGCCACCTCTCTCGGCATCAGCGTTGTTCCCGGCATGAACTACAAGTTCTCCGACAAATTCTCCATGGATTTCTATCTTAACATTGCCGAACTTAGCTGGTACATGGTCAACACCAAGGGCATGGACATCCACAACTTCACCGCCGGCATCAGCTTCGACAGCCAGACTGTGAACAACTACCTGAACCTCTTCACCATCGGCTTCAACTATCACTTCTAAACCATAGTTGACAAACCTACAAAACAGGGGGCCTTCCTGATGGAAGGCCCCCTATATTTTTAACCCTCATAAACGCTACACACTTAGCATTTTAAACGTCAGTATAACGTTCGTTTAACGTTCGTATAACGTTTTCTAATCGTTAAACGAACGTTATTGTATCATTTATGAATCGTTGGAAAGGGCTATTTGACAGCCTTTTTCTAACGCTTATGCGTCGGCGAAGACTTTGCCGTCGGCGAGGGTCACCTGGAGCTTGGTGTACTCGCAGTGGAAATCGTTCTTCAGACGGTCGAGATAGCGGCGGCTCTCCCAAAGGCACATGGGCAGGTCGTGGAGACGGCAGTTGCCGCAGGTCTCGGGGGTGGTGGCGGGCACCTCGGTCTGGGTGAGTATCCACTCGAGACACTCGATGGTGAGGCGGCGCATGTCCTCGACACTGTAGTTGCCGGTCATGATGACATACATACCCGTGAGACAGCCCATGGGGCCGACATATACCACGTCGTCTTTGGCCTCCGAGTTGCGGAACCAGGTAGCCATCAAGTGCTCGAGGCTATGCATGGCCGCGGGAGCCACGGCAGGCTCGCGGTTGGGCTCGGTGATGCGCAAATCATACGTAGTAAAACCCTTGTCGATGCGCGACACATAGATGCCGGGCTTCAGGTGGGTGTGGTCGATGGTGAAACTCTGTATTACTTCCATAATCTAAAGGGTTTAAGAGGTTTGAAAGGTTAAAAGGGTTTAAGAGGTTTAAAGGTTAAAAGGGTTTAAGAGGTTTAAAAGGTTAAAAGGGTTTAAGAGGTTTAAAAGGTTAAAAGGGTTTAAGAGGTTTGAAAGGTTAAAAGGGTTTAAGTGGTTTGAAAGGTTAAAAGGGTTTAAGAGGTTTAAAGGTTAAAAGGGTTTAAGAGGTTTAAGGGGGTTGAAAGGTTTAAGGGGGTTGAAAGGTTTAAGGGGGTTGAAAGGTTTAAGGGGGTTGAAAGGTTTAAGGGGTTTGAAAGGTTAAAAGGGTTTAAGAGGTGACAGGTTCTAACCTTTTAAGCGAAGCGAACCTTTTTAACCTTTTAAGCGAAGCGAACCTTTTTTTTTAAGCGAAGCGAACCTTTTTATCTTTTAAGCGAAGCGAACCTTTTTAACTTTTTAAGCGAAGCGAACCTCTTTAACCTTTTAAGCGAAGCGAACCTCTTTAACCTTTTAAGCGAAGCGAACCTCTTTAACCTTTTAAGCGAAGCGAACCTTTTTAACTTTAAAGACTTTCTAAATAACTCTTCACAAAGTGGAACGAGCGGTCGCACATGCTGGCGAGGAAGTCCTCCCACTGCTGCTGGTGGTTGTCGGTGCGGCCGGGGGTGTCGCTGATGACGCGGAGGCTGAGGAAGGGCACCTTCATCAGGTAGCAGGTCTGTGCGATGGCGGCGCTCTCCATGTCGCAGGCCAGGCCGTCGACGAAGTTGCGCTTGATTTCGTTCTGCCGCTCACGGTCGGTGATGAACTGGTCGCCGGTGCAGATTAATCCAGTGATGAGTGATGAGTGATGAGTGATGAGTTTTTGGGTTTCTATGGCGTGGTCCAGGAGGCGCTGGTCGGCGTCGAAGCGCTCGGGGAGCCCCTGCACCTGGCCGCGCGTACATCCGAGGCCGCTGCCGCAGTCCACGTCGTGGTAGACGCACTGCGTGGCAGCCAGCACATCCATCACCTGCATCTGCGGGTCGATGCCACCGGCGAGGCCGGTGCTGAGGATGGCGTCGGGGTGGTGCTCCTGGATGAGGCGCACGGTGCCCACGGCGGCATTGACCTTGCCGATGCCGCACTGCCACAAAATGATCTCGTTGTTACCCAGGCGACCCGTGTCGCCTCCTATGGCATCGCGCATCTGGCGATACTCAATGTCCATGGCTATGATGACTCCTATCTTCATTTGTTTAAGAGGTTTGAAAGGTTTAAAGGTTTAAAGGTTTAAGGGGTTTGAAAGGTTTAAGAGGTTTGAAAGGTTTAAGAGGTTTAAGGGGGGTGAAAGGTTTAAAGGTTTAAGGGGTTTGAAAGGTTTAAGAGGTTTAAGAGGTTTGAAAGGTTTAAAGGTTTTAGAGGTTTGAAAGGTTTAAAGGTTTAAGGGGTTTGAAAGGTTTAAGGGGTTTGAAAGGTTAAAAGGGTTTAAGAGGTGACAGGTTCTAACCTTTTAAGCGAAGCGAACCCTTTTAACCTTTTAAGCGAAGCGAACCTTTTTATCTTTTAAGCGAAGCGAACCTTTTTAACTTTTTAAGCGAAGCGAACCTTTTTATCTTTTAAGCGAAGCGAACCCTTTTAACCTTTTAAGCGAAGCGAACCTTTTTATCTTTTAAGCGAAGCGAACCCTTTTAACCTTTTAAGCGAAGCGAACCTTTTTAACTTTTAACTTTTATACTTCAGCGCCGCCTCCACGAAGGCCACAAAGAGCGGGTGGGGATGCATGGCGGTGGATTTGTACTCGGGGTGGAACTGCGAGCCCACGAAGTAGGGATGCGAGGGGATCTCGACAATCTCGACGAGGCCACTGTCGGGGTTGACGCCGGCAGGCACCATGCCCGCGGCCTTGAACTCCTCGAGGTAGGCGTTGTTGAACTCGTAGCGGTGGCGATGACGCTCGCTGATGTCCTCCTTGCCGTAGATGTCGTACACCTTGCTACCTTTGACCAGCTTGCAGGGATAGGCGCCGAGACGCATGGTGCCGCCCATGTTGCTGATGTTCTTCTGCTCCTCCATCATGTCGATGACGGGATGCGTGGTGGTAGGGGCTATCTCGACGCTATGGGCATCCTTGTATCCCAGCACGTTGCGGGCAAACTCGACCACGGCGCACTGCATGCCGAGGCAGATGCCGAAGAAGGGTATCTTGTTCTCGCGGGCATACTGCACGGCGAGGATCTTGCCCTCGATGCCGCGGTTGCCGAAGCCGGGAGCCACGAGGATGCCAGTGAGGCCGGCGAGGCGTTCCTGCACGTTCTCGGGAGTCAGCTCCTCACTGTTGACATATTTCACCTTCACCTTGCAACGCAGCTCGGCGCCGGCATGGATAAAAGCCTCGGTGATGGACTTGTAGGCATCCTGCAGCTGCACGTACTTGCCCACGAGGCCCACGTTGACCTCCTTGATGGGGTTGTGGAGCTTGTAGAGGAAAGCCTCCCAGTTCTGCAGGTCGAGTTCCTTCTTCACGGGCACGTCGAGCTTGCGGAGCACCTGTATGTCAAGTTTCTCGTCGCGCATCTTGATGGGCACGTCGTAGATGCTGGCCACGTCGCCGTCCTCGATGACGCTGTCGCCGTCGATATTGCAGAAGAGACCGATCTTGTCTTTCACGCTGCGCGTGAGAGGCTTCTCGGTGCGGCAGACGATGATGTCGGGCTGCACACCCTGCTGCTGGAGAGCCTTGACGCTGTGCTGCGTGGGCTTGGTCTTCAGCTCGCCGGCGGCGGCGATATAGGGAATATAGGTGAGGTGGATGACGATGCAGCTGCGGCCGAGGGCCCACTTGAGCTGACGCACGGCCTCGATGAAGGGGTAGGACTCTATGTCGCCGACAGTGCCGCCGATTTCGGTGATAACGAACTCATAGTTGCCGGTATGGCCGAGGGCGGTGATGCGATCCTTGATTTCGTTGGTGATATGGGGGATGACCTGGACGGTCTTGCCAAGGAAGTCGCCGCGGCGCTCTTTCTCGATGACATTCTTGTAGATACGGCCGGTGGTGACATTGTTGGCCTGCGAGGTGGGCACGCCGGTGAAACGCTCGTAGTGACCCAGGTCGAGGTCGGTCTCGGCGCCGTCCTCGGTGACGAAGCACTCGCCGTGCTCGTAGGGGTTCAGCGTCCCCGGGTCGATGTTGATGTAGGGGTCGAGTTTTTGGTTGGTGACAGAATAGCCGCGGGCCTTGAGCAGACGTGCCAGCGAAGCGGCGATGATTCCTTTTCCTAATGACGAGGCGACTCCGCCTGTGACGAAAATATACTTTGTAGACATATTGTTTGGTTTGAAAAATGCAAAAATACTAAAAAAATGCCATTTCCATCCCCTAGGGGAAAATATTTTTTTTCAACATGCGTTATTTTACTAAAACTAACCACTTTAACAAGCCGACCTTCCGTCGGACGAACCATATAATATATATAGAATCATCTTTATGAAACGTTGGATTCGTGTCTTTATCATATCCGGCTTTGCCTTCGCCGCAGTCTTCCTGGTGGTCATCCAGTTTTTCCAGACGCGGCGCACCGTCTCCATCAACGACAACATGTTCAATATCGGCGTGAGCCACGCCATGGACGATGTCATCGGCCAGCTGAAAGGCGAGTCGTCTGACGGCGCCACCATCCCCGTGCGCTTCCAGGAACTCGACCAGCTCATCTCTGACGCGCTGTTGCTCAACGGCATCGACATACACCCCGTCGTGGGTCTCTACGACGAGTCGCAGCACTCATTCCTCTACAGCTCCGACTCGCGCCATGAGGCAGAGCTCGAGGAGTCGCCCTACCGCTACGGCTTCCAGCCCTCGGACATGCTGACGAACAGTCAGCTCTTCATCATCCTCGACTTCCCGAGCGCCCAGCTCTTCCTGCAGCGCAACTCGGGTCTGCTGGGTTACATGAGCCTCTTTCTTGTCCTGATTATCATCGTCCTCTTCTTCATCTCGCTACGCACCATTTCCAACCAGCACAAGCTCGACCAGATGAAGAACGAGTTCATCAGCAACATGACCCACGAAATCAAGACTCCCCTGGCCACCATCGGGCTGGCCTGCGAGATGCTGCAGGACGAGAGCATCTCGCAAGACAACGAGTCGCGGCACAACTTTGTGGGCATCATCAACGACGAGAACCAGCGCATGCGCGTGCTGGTGGAGACCATCCTACAGAGCGCCAAGATGTCGAAAAAGAACTTCCGCATCAATCCCAAGGAGGTCGACGTGCACCAGATTATCGACAAAGTGTCGAAGAGTTTCCGCCTGACGCTGACGAACCGTGGCGGCACCATAGAGACCGACCTGCAGGCCGCACCGCCCGTCATCGAGGCCGACGAGTTGCACCTCACCAACCTCGTCTACAACCTCATCGACAATGCCATCAAGTACTCCACCGAGGCCCCTCACATCACCGTCACCACGGCGACGACACCCGGTCACCTGGTGCTCAAGATTGCCGACCAGGGCATCGGTATCTCGAAAGAAGACCAGAAGCATGTCTTCGAGAAGTTCTACCGTGTCTCTACCGGCAATGTGCACAACGTCAAAGGCTTCGGCATCGGCCTGAACTATGTGGCCGAGGTAGTGAGGCTACACCACGGCCATATCTCCCTCGAGAGCGAACTGGGCAAGGGCTCGACCTTCATCATCACGCTGCCGATAAAATAGCAGCAACGGAATAAAAAAGAAGCGGGCTGGCATCGGAAGGTGCCAGCCCGCTTAGTATTTTCTAGTCGTTTATTGCACGACGAACTTGCCACTCTGGCTGTTGAGGCGGTAGATGTAGACACCTTTGGGAAGGGCGTCGACACGCACCACGACCTCGCCGTCGCCCGGCTGGACGCGGACCGACTCCACCATCTTGCCGTCGATGCTGTAGACCATCAGGTCGGCAGCCGTCTGGGTGCTGTAAGGCACCTTCACCGAGAAGGCGGCAGGATTGGGATAGGCATGTCCCAGCACGGTGGGATCCACAGAGCAGATACCCAGCGTATCGGCGGGGGGAAGGAGGTTCACGATGGCGCGCTGATTGCGGATGAAGTTGTAGCCACCATACTGCTGGGCGATGGGCATATCGTTCTCACCGAGGTTGTAGAAGCCGTTGCCAGCGCCATCCCAGCCCCAGTTGAAGTAATAGTAGTTGTACTCCGAACCGGCGGCATCGCCCGTCTCATAACCGGCGACGATGAAAGCATGGCCAGCGGCATCGGCACCAGAACCAGTAGTCGACGTGGCGCTCATGTAGACCGGGTGTCTCTCCTCAACAGCGCCGCGGATGCGCTCCACGAAATTATAGGTATTGCTGCGACTTATCAAGTTGGAGCGCTGGTATTTGAAGTAGGACTCCATAGCCTCAGGAACATCATCAGAATGGGCTCCGCTACCATCGGGGTGATAGTTCATGTTGATAGCCACACCAAGGGCATAGCTCAGTTTGGCAACCTCACGAATCTTGGCAGGTTGACTCGTGGAAGTCACACGGTTGGGCATCAGGGTATAGTCGAAGTACATCGTATCGTAGTTGAGTGCGAGGCGAGTGCTGCCACCATCGCCCTCCCACCAGTAGAAGTGGGAGCCTGTAGGACGGACGGGGTATTTGTAGTAGTGGCAGATCTGAGCCAGTGCGGTAGCCACGCAGCCCACCATCGACCAGCGGTTGCCCACCTTGGGGCAATAGAGGTTGTAGGTAGGGTTACGCTCATCGCCCTGGTCCCATCTCTCGTTCATAAGAATCACCTGATCACCTCTGGTGCCCTTGACATTAGATGAAGACAAAGCCGTCCACATGGCATGGTCGGAATAGTTGTTCTCAGCGTCGGCCTTCTGGATGTCGGAGATCATGCCTGCATAACCTTCCATCCAGTAAAGCATGTTGGCGGGAAGCTGGTCGACCACGAGGGAACCCTCATCGTTGTAGGCCACGATAGGATCGATGACGGTGGTGCCGGCGATAACCACCCAGCCACAGCTTTCCAGATTAAAGAAATAGGCGGCGGGGATATTCATGTCGGGATTGTCAATCTGGTACACCAGCGTGAGCTGGTCGGGAGTCAACTTGTCGATACCCATACGGCTGCCCATGAAATGAGCGGCGACGGATTTTGCCTGCTCCACGGTGACGTTGCCTGCCTTGGCGGAAGTTGCGCCAAAGAGCATAGACACAACTAGCAATGAGGAAATTAACCTTTTCATTTTTATAATTATTATTGTTTTTTTTCTTTTTTTCGCGGTGCAAAGATACATCTTTTATCCGATATGGGGGAAATTATTTTTCCTAAAAACACTTATTTTGTCTCATGTTACGAAAGATTCTTGCAAAAAGCATGCCAAAAAGAAGCGACCCGCACCAATTGGTGCGGGTCGCAGGGGTTGACAAGGATGTCTTATTATTCGGCGACGACCTCGATGTTGAGTTCAGCCTTGATCTCCTTGTAGACGTTGACTTTGGCAGTGTAGTTGCCGACGGTCTTGATGGCCTCGACGGTGATCTGCTTGCGGTCGATGTCGTAGTTGTGCTGTTCCTTGAGGGCCTCGGCAACCATGATGTTGTTGATGCCACCGAAGAGCTGGCCGTTCTCACCAACCTTGGCGATGATCTTCACGGTCTTGCCGTTGAGGGCAGCCTGCTGGGTCTCGGCGTTCTTGCGGAGAGCCTCTTCCTTATGGGCGCGCTGGCGCAGGTTCTCGGCATGAATCTTCTTGTTGACGGGGGTGGCGATGATAGCCCAGCCCATCGGAAGAAGATAGTTGTTGGCATAGCCGTTTTTCACGTTGACGATTTCGTCCTTGTAGCCGAGGTTGGCCACATCCTGTTTCAGTATGATTTCCATCTATTCTTCCTCCTTATTATTATTTGAGACAATCGGCGACGTAGGGCATCAGGGCGATGTGACGGGCGCGCTTGATAGCCTGCGACACTTTCTTCTGGTACTTGTTCGAGGTGCCGGTGATGCGACGGGGCAGGATCTTGCCCTGCTCGTTGACGAACTTCAGCAGGAAGTCGGCATCCTTATAGTCGATATATTTGATGCCGAGCTTTTTGAAGCGGCAGTATTTCTTACGCTGGGTCTCCACAGCGATAGGGGTCAAATATTTGATTTCAGTTTCGTTAGCCATTTCTTTTTTCTTTACTGGGTTAGACAATTAGGCTTCGGCGGGAGCTTCGGTTGCAGGAGCTTCGGCCTTTTTGGCGCGCTTTTTCTCATTGTAAGCCACGGCGTGCTTGTCGAGGCTGACGGTGAGGAAGCGGAGCAGACGCTCGTCGCGCTTGTAGGCGACCTCGAGGTCGTTGATGACGCTACCCTCGGCGCGGAACTCAATGAGATAGTAGAAGCCGGTGGTCTTCTTACGGATAGGATAGGCGAGCTTGCGCATGCCCCAGTTGTTCTCGTACACGATCTCGGCGCCCTTGCTGGTGAGGAGGTCGATGTACTTCTTGACCGTTTCCTTCATCTGTTCTTCAGACAAAACGGGAGTTGCAATGAAAACGGTTTCGTACTGTTTTACCATTACTGTGTTTGTTTTTTTGTTAGTTAATTTGAATTGTTACAATAAAAAAAAGACAGGCACATGTCCTGTCTTTTTCGTTTTGAGCCACTTTGCGGACTCGAACCGCAGACCTACGCATTACGAATGCGTTGCTCTACCAACTGAGCTAAAGTGGCGGCGGTTGCGGGTTTTTGTTCGCAAAGGCGAGGCTTGGTGTCGGGGTGAGAAGACTCGAACTTCCGGCCTCCACGTCCCGAACGTGGCGCGCTAGCCAACTGCGCTACACCCCGCGATAAGTGTCCTGGCAGGGATTCGAACCCTGGACCCATTGATTAAGAGTCAATTGCTCTACCAGCTGAGCTACCAAGACATTATTCTCGCTTGTGTTTCAGCAACGTGCATCGGCCTCCTCGGAGGCATCTTTTTGGACATGGGCTTTGCCGCTGCTGCAGCATTTCAAATTTCTCTCTTTTTTTGAGCGGAAAACGAGACTCGAACTCGCGACCCCGACCTTGGCAAGGTCGTGCTCTACCAACTGAGCTATTTCCGCGTTCATCGCTTTTCGCGTTTTTGGTACTCCGGGTGGGACTTGAACCCACACGCCCTTGCGGGCAAGGGATTTTAAGTCCCTCGTGTCTACCATTCCACCACCAGAGCCGTTATCTCTGATTTAGGAGACCTGAGCGGAAAACGAGACTCGAACTCGCGACCCCGACCTTGGCAAGGTCGTGCTCTACCAACTGAGCTATTTCCGCATCGCGTTTTTCAACGTTTCAATGTACTTTTTCTTGTCGAAAGCGGGTGCAAAAGTACAAACATTTTTGAAACTGGCAAAATATTTTTTAATTTTTCGTTACAATTTTTTTAATTTCGTTCAGTTTCAACAGTGCTTCTATCGGCGTAAGTGTATCTATATCAATACCTAATATCCTATCCTTAATTTCTAGCAGAGTCGGGTCGTCCAACTGGATAAAACTGAGCTGACAGCCCTGCAAAACATCCTTCTGGGGACTCTTTTTTTCATTTTTTGCCCCTTTCTTGTCCATCGAAGTGGCGTTGGCATTTTTCTCTTCGAGCATCTGCAGCATGGTGCTAGCTCGGTTGAGCACCTGGGGGGGCATACCCGCCAGTCGCGCCACATGAATACCGAAGCTATGCTCGCTGCCGCCAGGCACCAGCTTGCGCAGGAAGATGACTCGGCCATCAATCTCCTTGACACTGACATGATAGTTGTGGATGCGCTCGAACTGCTCCTCCATCTCGATGAGTTCATGATAGTGGGTGGCGAACATCACCATTGGCCGCGCACGCTTGTTGTTGTGAAGGTATTCCGTGATGGCCCATGCGATGGAGATGCCGTCGTAGGTGGAGGTGCCACGGCCTATCTCATCGAGCAGCACCAGACTTCGGTCGCTGACATTGTTGAGGATGCTTGCAGTCTCGTTCATCTCCACCATAAAAGTACTCTCGCCGCTCGAGATATTGTCGCTGGCACCCACACGCGTGAAGACCTTGTCCACGATGCCCACGGTGGCCCTCTTGGCAGGACAGTAAGAGCCCATCTGGGCCATCAGCACGATAAGGGCTGTCTGGCGCAGCAGGGCCGACTTACCACTCATGTTCGGGCCGGTGATGATCATGATCTGATTGCTGTCATGGTCCAGCAGCACGTCATTGCTCACATACTGCTCTCCGGGAGGCATCTGGGTCTCGATGACCGGGTGACGCCCTTCGAGAATCTGCAGTTTGTTGTCCTCGGTAAGTTCGGGACGGCAGTAGCCGCCAGTCAACGCCACCTCGGCGAAGCCCTGCAGACAGTCGATATGGGCGATGAGCTGTGCGTCGTATTGGATAGGCTGCACATACTCTGTCACCGCAGCCGTCAGCTGTGTGAAAATCTGTTGTTCAAGCGCCAGTATACGTTCTTCGGCACCCAGAATCTTATCTTCATACTCCTTGAGCTCGGGAGTGATATAGCGTTCGGCATTGGTAAGCGTCTGGCGGCGTGTCCATTCCGCCGGCACCTTGTCCCTGTGGGTGTTGTACACCTCGAAGTAGTATCCGAAGACGTTATTGAATCCTATTTTGAGTGACGGGATGCCTGTGGCTTCGCTCTCGCGTTGCTGCAAGCCCATCAGGTAGTCCTTGCCCGAGCCGGCCATCGAGCGGAGCTCGTCGAGTTCCGCGTTCACGCCGTCGGCAATCACGCCGCCTTTCTCCACCTTCGCCGGCGGCTCTTCCTTCACCTCGCGGCCGATACGCTCCGCCAGCGTGGTGCAGGGGTTCAGCTTGTCGGCGAACGCCGTCAACGGCCCTTGGGTGGCGGAGCAGATGTGCTTCACCTCATCCACAGCCATCAGCGCACGCCGCAGCTGCAGTATCTCGCGGGGATTGATACGTCCCACGGCGGCCTTGGTGATGAGGCGTTCCAAGTCACCAATCTCTTTCACCTCCCGCTGCAGCTTCTCCCTCAGCTCGCCGTCGCGCAGCAGGCTGTCCACCACGCCGAGACGCTCCTCGATGGCGGCAATCTCCTTCAGCGGCATCAGTATCCAACGCCGCAGCAGGCGCGAACCCATGGGCGTCAGCGTCTGGTCGACGACATCCAGCAAGGTGCGGGCGTTGTCGTTGGGCGACGAGACCAACTCGAGGTTGCGTACCGTGAACCGGTCAAGCCACACATAGCGGTCCTGCTCGAGACGGCTCAGCCGTGTGATGTTCTGCGTACGGTCATGTTGCGTGTCCTGCAGGTAGTAGAGCACCGCGCCGGCGGCGATGACACCCATCTCCAGCCCCTCGACACCGAAGCCCTTGAGCGACGCCGTGCCGAACTGCTTCAGCAGCAGCTCATGCGCGAAGTCGGGCGCAAAGACCCAGTCGTCGAAGGTGTTGGTATAGAATTTCTCCGAAAAATGTTCCTGGAACCAGCGCAGCTTCTTGCGTTGCACCACCACTTCGGAAGGTTTGAAGCTCGACAGCAGCTTGTCGATATAGCCGAGGTCGCCCTCCGCCACATAGAACTCTCCCGTAGAGACATCCAGGAAGCTGATGCCGTGAATCTTGTCTGTCAGATGCAGGCCACAAAGGAAGTTATTCTCCTTCACCTCGAGCACCATGTCGTTGTACGACACGCCGGGGGTCACCAGTTCGGTGATGCCGCGCTTTACCAAGCCCTTGGCGGTCTTCGGGTCTTCCAACTGCTCACAGATGGCCACCCTCATGCCGGCACGCACCAGACGAGGCAGATACTGCTCGATGGCATGATACGGGATGCCCGCCAAGTCGGTGTACTCGCCGCCACCGGCCATCTTGCGCGTCAGCGTGATGCCCAGCACCTGCGACGCCTTGCGGGCATCGTCGCCGAATGTCTCGTAGAAGTCACCCACCCGGAACAGAAGCATCGCGTCGGGGAATTTCTTCTTCAACTCGGCATGCTGTTTCATCAGCGGAGATTCAGTATCAGTCTTCTTGGCCATCAGTCACATTTTTTTGAAACGGCAAAAATACTACTTTTTTCCGACACCCGCAAATTATTTCCTTAATAAAAAGATTCGCACGCGTATACAATAATAATACCCGCACCTCGTTATTATTAAGTTAATCAAATCAGAAAAACCAAAAAAAACAAAAAAATGAAAACCATCAAACGTTATCTTACACTTGTGCTGCCCGTGCTGATGGCAGCCGTCATGATGACCGCCTGCTCGTCGAGCAAGAACAGCGAAGGCGCCTTCATCCCCAAGGACGCCTATTTCGTAGCCGACATCAATGTGGGCTCCATGTGGCAGAAAGGCGAACTGGCCAATGCCGACCAGCTCAACAGCGTCCAGCTCCTCCGCACCTTCCTCCAGGGTGCCGCCCCCGAGATCGACAACCTCTTCGGAGAGATTATCAAAGACCCCTCCTCCTGCGGTATCGACATGGAGCGCAATATCGACTTCTTCAGGAGCAAGGGCGAGGACGGCAAAGACATGGGCGCCCTCGTCGCCGCCCTCAAGGACCAGAAGACCTTCGAGAACTTCATTGCCACTCTCACCAAGGACAACAACATCAAGAGTGAGAAAGATGGTGGCCGCCAGGTCCTCCTCCTCGACAAAGACTGCATCGCCGTCTACGACGAGAACACCCTCGTCTTCGTCATCGATGTCGACAATGTGAACAACACCGACGCCCTCAAAGCCTATGCCGCCAAGATCTTCGACCTCGACGAGGACAACAGCATGCTCGCCGACGAGAACTTCACCAAATACAAAGATCTCCGTCAGGACATCAACTTCTTCGCCAACTACGAGAGCATCCTCAAACTTTCCGGTGGTGCCCAGTCCGCCGCAATGATGCACTACATCTTCCCCAAAGAGGACGCCGAAGCCCTGATGAAGTCCGCCATCTACTACACCATCTCCTTCGAGAACGGTGCCATCGACATCAAGCAGGGCAATATCGGAACTCCCGAGAACCTGAAGAAACTCATCAACCAGAAGTTCAACGACAAGCTGGTCAACTACATGCCCGAGCAGACCCTCGCTGCCATCACCTTCGGCATCAACACCAAAGAGCTGTTCAACTATTTCAGCAAAGTTCCCACCCTCAAAGAACTCACTAAAGAAGACACCGATTTCGGCACCGTTGAAGAAATCGTCAACGCCTTCGGCGGCAGCTTCGTCGCCAGCTTCTACGGTGCGGCTGGCGACACGCCCCTCTTCGCCGTCGCCTGCGACATCACCAACCACGACCTCGTGGCCGCGATGCTCGACAACATGGGCATCGCCAACGGCATCCCCGACTCTCCCGTCAAGGTCTACCTCGGCAGCGACGTTCTCGTCATCTCTTCCGATGCCAACGTCATCAGCGCTGCCCAGAAAGGTGGCTTCGGCAACGGCATGAGCGCCATCGCCGACAACGCCAAGAAGGGCAACTACATGTATATCGACCTCAAGTATCAGGACTATCCCGAGAGCATGCTCAATAGCCTCGGCATCCAGCCCGACGCTGTCAGTGCCATGATCCTGGCCATGCTCGACTATGCCGAGTACTACACCGTGGACAACAACGAAGGCCACCTCAAACTCCACCTCACCAACACCACCGCCAACAGCCTGGCCTACGCTATCCAGACCATCGACCAGCTCGCTGCCAACAGCCTATAAACATCCTTTGCTTTGCAGATAGAGCTTCAAAACCTCAAGCCGCGATATATGTCGGAGTCGGAAGTAGCCGGCTCCGACATATACCTGCAGCCCCGTGTCCTTTTTGAACACGGCAAGAAATATATGATCTGCGCCCGTTCCGGTCACGGAAAGACCTCGCTGCTCAACTTCATCTACGGCAGCAACCTCAACTACGACGGGACCATCACCTACGGTGAACCCGTCGCCTCGCCTTTCGACCTGCGCCTGCGCAAACTCAGCTACCTCTTCCAGGACCTCGCCCTCTTCCCCGAACTCACAGCCCTCGAGAACGTGCAAATTAAGAACAGCCTCACCGGCCACAAGTCCGACGACGAGATGGAGGCCATGCTCGACAGCGTGCTGCCTGCCGGCAAGAAGAACCAGCCGCTGCGCACCCTCTCCCTCGGCCAACGCCAGCGTGTGGCTGCCGTGCGTGCCCTCTGCCAACCCTTCGAGTTCCTCCTCATGGACGAGCCCTTCAGCCACCTCGACCGCGAGACCTCACAGGCCGTGGCCGACATGGTGATGCGCGAAGTCGACGCCCAACAAGCAAGCCTCATCGTCACCGCCCTCGACCCCATCGACTACTTCCATTTCGACACCACCCTTAACCTATAGACCATGCTCCGTCGTCTACAACGAAAGACCCTCATCCCGGCACAGATTGCAGGCTATGCCGCTACCCTCCTCGTGGGTGTCACCATCGTGATGCTCTCTGTCCAGCTGTACTCCGACATCAAGCCGGTACTCACCCAGCAGACCGACATCTTCCGCAACCACGCCGTCACCGTCTCCAAGACCGTCAGCACGCTCAACACCCTCAACAAACAGGGCATCTATTTCACCGACGACGAGATAGCCTCCATCCTGGAGCAACCCTTTGTCAAGAACGTGGCACGCTTCAACAGTTCCTCGTTCCAGTCCACCGCCTCCATCAGCTTCGGCCAGCAGACCATCCGCACCGACCTTTTCTTCGAAAGCATCCCCGACCCCTATATCGATGTCGAGAGCAACGAGTGGGCATGGGACTCCACCTCCGGCTTCATACCCATCATCATCCCTGAAGACTACCTCAACCTCTACAACTTCGGCTTCGCCGAGAGCCAGGCGCTGCCCGTCGTCTCGCAAGGGGCCGTCGAGCAGATCAACTTCACCATCAGCCTCTACGGCAAGGGGCGCCAGCGCTCTTTCCAGAGCCATGTCGTTGGCTTCTCCGGGAAGATCAACACCATCCTCGCCCCCGAGGCCTTCCTCCTGTGGGCCAATAACGAGTTCGGCTCCGCCGACGGAGGGAACACCTCGCGCATCCTCATCGAGTTCGCCGACGCCTCCGACGAACGCATCCCCGCCTTCATCGAGCAGAACAACTACAACATCAAGCAGGACGAACTGGAGAACAGCAAGATGGTCTTCTTCTTCCGACTGGCCATCCTCTTCGTCATCATCGTAGCCCTCATCATCATCCTGCTCTCCGTAGCATTCATCATCATGAGCCTCAACCTCATCGTGCAGCGCAACCGCGACCTCTTCGTCAACCTCTACAGCATCGGCTATTCGCCACGCCGCATAGCGCGGTTCTACCAGCAGACCGTCAGCCTCATCACCTTGGCCGACATCGCCGTGGCCATCATTGTGGCAATACTTTTAAGGGGATTCTATGTAGACATCCTGTCCACCATGTTCCATATCGAGGGCTCCGTCATACCCATCGTCGCTACCGCCGTAGCCTTGGCGGCAATCCTCGTGGTGGTCTACAACATCATTATTCTTCGCACCATCCGCTCCACTGTCGAGCCTACCCGCAATACTGACTGACCAGGCCGAAGTCAAAGCCATCGACCATGACGCGGTTCTTCGTCGTGCGGCCAAGGAAGCAGCAGTTGAGGCGTGCCTCGTCCATCTTCAGCAGGAAGGCGTCGTCGCCCGTCTCGGGCAACGCCACCAGATAGCGGCCAGCCTCCTCACCGAAGAGGAAAGCGTCGAGTCTCACCTCGCGCGGCACCAGGATGTCATAGCCCAACGGTGCGGTGAACCGCAGCAGCGAGCAGAAGAGTCCCCCCTGCCCTACCGGCGCATGGCAGTCTATCATCTGTCCCGCGGCCAAAGCCCCGAGAATCATCTCTATGTATTCGCAGTCCTCCTCATGGCCACCCATGGCCATGGGCTCGTCGACCAGATGCAGGCACCGCCGCGCATACTCCGACCCCGCGAACTCCCCACTCACATTCCCCACCATATAGAGGAGCAGGCCCGTGGTAAATTGAGAATTGAGAATTGAAAATTGATAATTATTACATAGGTCGTGGGCTATGCCTAGGCATTCCTTCACCCGCGGTTCGCGGATGGTCTTGTTGTCCGCATTGCCCTCATAGAGGTAGTCGTTGCGTTCCACCACATGATGCTGTCCCCGCAGCCAGCCATAGAGGCTCTGCTGCTTGCCATTGCTCTCCCACATGGCAAGCAACGTCGACAACTCGTCGATGGTGGGTTGACGGCCGATAATGTCAAGCACCTCGTCGAACGCCTGCCGCGAGATGCCCATGGCCTCCGCTGTCTCGAAATCAACCACGGCTTACTCTTCCTTGTCTTCCGGCAGCTGTGCCTTCATCTTCTCGAAAAGTGCCGTGCAGCCCGTATAGATGTCGTCCCACGCGATGTTGAACTTGCGTGTATACCACGGATCCACCACGTCGCGGTTGTGATGCTTGACATCACTCTCGGGCGTATGGTCGAGCAGCAGCGACAGCTTGTTGTCGGGGTCGCCCCCGAACACCGCCATCATGTCGCGCAGATTAGCCTTGTCCATACCCACAATGACATCGTAGTGGCGATAGTCCTCCGGCGTGATCTGACGGGCCGTCTTGCCGGGACAGCCGATGCCGTGCTTCGCCAACTCTTGGCGCGCCATGGGATAGACGGGGTTGCCTATCTCCTCGACACTCGTGGCGGCCGAGGCAATCTCGAACGCCTCCTCGAGGCCCGCGGTACGCGCCATCTTCTTCAGAACGAACTCCGCCATCGGACTGCGGCAGATGTTTCCATGACATACAAATAGAATCTTCTTGCTCATCACATAAACGTTTATAAGGTATTGACACGCTGTATTTTTTCCATAATATGGTCGCAGGTTCGGCTATGCATTCTGCGGTTCATGATGCAAAAGTACAAAATATTTTTGACATACACAAATAAAAAAAAGAGGCATCGTTGCCGATGCCCCTTTTTCCAAGTATATCACAAGGACTCCTAACGAAGGATTTATTCCTTGACGCGGATTTTTTTCTCCTTGATACGGGCTTTCTTACCGGTGAGGTCGCGCAGATAGAAGATACGGGCGCGGCGCACAACGCCGTGCTTGTTGACGTCGATCTGCTCGATGAACGGGCTAGCGAAGGGGAAGATGCGCTCCACTCCGACGCCGTTAGCGATCTTGCGGACAGTAAAGGTCTCAGTAGCTCCGCTTCCACTGCGCTGCAGGACAACGCCCTGGAAGTTCTGGATTCTCTCTTTGTTTCCTTCTTTGATCTTGTAATGGACAGTGATGGTATCGCCAGCCTTGAATTCGGGGAACTCCTTGCGCTCGACCAAATTCTCTACAAATTGCATTATTTCAGTTTTTCCCATGACAAATAGACTTTTTACAGGTTAATACTTATTTTACCATCTTCACCACGGCGGCAAAAGCCTCGGGATTGTTCATAGCGAGGTCGGCAAGAACCTTGCGGTTCAGCTCGATGCCCGATTTGTGAAGGTTGCCCATAAATACGGAGTACGAGATACCGTTGATGCGGCAACCGGCATTGATACGGTTGATCCACAGGGCACGGAACTCGCGCTTCTTGTTCTTTCTGTCGCGGTAGGCGTAGGTCTGACCTTTCTCCCACTTGTTCTTGGCGACGGTCCATACGTTTTTACCTCTGCCCCAATAACCTTTGGTGCGGTTGAGGATTTTCTTTCTGCGGGCTCTGGAAGCCACAGCATTGACTGATCTTGGCATAGATTTTTAATTGTTTTTTCATTTAGGCGGCAGTGAGGCAATTCTTCAGAATTTTTATAACCTCTGCGCTTGTCTGCTCTAAATAATGGTTAATAACTCCGTTTCTTAAGGTTAAAAGACTAAAGGTTTATAAGATTTAAAGGTCTAGCAACTTTTTATCTTTTCAACTTTTTATCTTCTCATCCCTTAAGCAAGCAGCATTCTCTTGACACGCTTCTCGTCGTCACGGCTCACCAGAGCGGTGTGGTCGAGGTTACGTTTCTGGGTCGTCTCCTTTTTGGTCAGGATGTGACTGTGGTAAGCATGCTTGCGTTTGATTTTGCCGGTGCCGGTGAAGGTGAAACGCTTCTTGGCAGCGGACTTGGTCTTCATTGTAGGCATTACTTTACTGTTTTTTTTAAAAGTTATACTTTATTGATATACTTGGTTTCTCTCAATGGTTATTGGTTAGCGGTTATTGGTTATCGAGAACAGCGTAGCGTCTATAACCTATAAACTATAACCTTTAACCTTTATTTCTTCGGTGCGATAATCATCAGCATCCTCTTGCCCTCGAGGCGCGGCATCTGCTCGGGTTTGCCGTACTCCAACAAAGCCTCGGCAAACTTCAGCAACTGCTGCTCACCCTGCTCCTTGTAGACGATGGAACGGCCACGGAAGAAGACGTCGACCTTCACTTTGTTACCATCCTTGAGGAAGCGGATGGCGTGGTTGAGTTTGAACTCAAAATCGTGGTCGTCGGTCTGCGGACTCAGACGAATCTCCTTGATGACGACCTTGCTCGAGTTGGCCTTGCGCTCCTTCTCACGTTTCTTCTGCTCGTAAAGGAACTTCTGGTACTCGATGATCTTGCAGACCGGCGGATTGGCGGTGGGCGAAATCATCACCAGGTCGAGACCCTGGTCGTAGGCGCGACGCAAAGCCTCTTTGGTGTTCATGATGGCGGGCTCCATGCCGTCGCCAACCACACGCACCATGGGAACATCGATGCGCTCGTTAATCAGGTGGTCAGGTTCTTTCTTGACCGGGCCGCGGCCTCTCTGCGGTCCGCGGAACCCATTGGGGTTGAAGGGTGTTGCTATAACTTGGTTCTCCTATTTTAGTTTATCAACTATTTGGCTTTCTTGTTTTTATAATAATTCTTCACTACAGAATCGAACTGCAAAGATACAACTTTTTATTATTCTGACAAAAATATTTTTACTATATGTTATTAATTCATAAACCGACATTTATTACGCATGCCCCATAAAGTTAAATTATCCTAAAAACCACCCATGTCTTGAGCCAAAACAAGGGGGCAGTCTGTCTATAAGGCGTAACTGCAAAAGGATAAAAAAAATGAAAAAGTATTTTGCTCTCATCATTGCGACAGCTCTGTCTCTGTCGTCTCAGGCCAGAGAGGTCGACTCTCTGTTGGCAAGAACTACCGCCTCAACTTTCCTCTCTTCAAAGGGAATGAAGTCAGTGGTGAACGATATCACCCCCAAGAACTTTTCGGGCAACCTTTATCTGTATGCTGGAGAGAAAGGATATGTGCTGCTGCCTGCCGACGATGCGGTGAGGCAGGTCCTTGCCTACTCCACCGAGTCGTCCTTCCCGGCAGACGACATTCCGCCGCATGTGCAGGCGCTTCTTCAAGCCTATTCTGACGTGGTGGAGTATGCGCGGCAGAACAACCTTCCACAACACCCGTCATGGAAAATGAACCCTACTGGTACGGACCCCAGTCCCAAAGATGGTGGCGTTGCTCCGATGGTGACGGCCCGATGGGGACAGTCCTATCCTTACAATACACTGTGTCCGCTCGACTCCAACTGGACAGATCCTTATCCCCAGTGTGTCACAGGTTGCGTGGCGACGGCGATGGCGCAGATTATGCACTACTGGCAATGGCCCATCAGAGGATGGGGACAGTATGAGTATGACTGTTACACAAATGAAATGCGTCCTATCGGGAGGTTATCGGAAAATTTTGATACCGTGTACTACCAGTGGAGCCAGATGCCCGACGTGCTGGATACGCTAAGTAGCGATGCTGAGATATATGCTGTGTCACGCCTGATGTACGACTGTGGTGTGGCAGTAAACATGTACTATTCCGCTATGGAGAGTGGAGCCTCTGATTGGTCGAATTGGGATGCCTCATCCCGAACGGCCGGCCAAGCCCTGAGAACCCATTTCCGCTATCATCCCTTGTTGCAAGGCGTAGACCGTTCGGACTTCAGTGATGGGGAGTGGATGGACATGATGCTGGCTGAACTCGACGCCGGCCGCCCCATACTGTATGTAGCAACAGAGGTTTATGCCTTGGGCTCCCACGCCATTGTAGTTGACGGGTACGACGGGAATCACTACCTGCACTTCAACTTCGGATGGAGCGGGCGATACGATGGCTTTTATGCCGTCGACTCCATCTGTCTCACTGACAATATCGCCTTCCTCGCGTGGCATAGAGCCGTCATCGGCATCCGCCCCAATACCGAGGAAAGCGACACCGTCAACATTCAAGCCTTTACTGCCGACACCATCGCCGGATATTGTACCGGTAGTGGGCAATATGCCTACGCCGATAGCGTCATCCTCACGGCCCACGCCGAGGAAGGCTATCGTTTTGTCGGCTGGAGCAGTGGCAGCCACGAAAACCCCCATTACCTCCCTGCCACAGCAAGTCTTTCCGACACCGCCCGTTTCTGCCGCCTCGGCATGGACACGCTCTATCATTGCACCTCCATTGAAAAACCGACGTGGGACTATTGGAGCACAGCCACCGTCACCCGGTGGGGCATACGCATCCCCGCCAGCAGTCTGCACGGTAAGCGCAAAATCGACGCGGTGCAATTCTACACAAAATATCCCATGGTAGAAGATACTGTGAGTTTGAAAATATACAGTGGAGATCTTCCCAACGGACGTGTTCCTCTCTACCAACACATTCACACTATCCCCAGTGGACCTAAAGGATGGTTAAAACTCGTCATTAACAGAACCGTCGTCATCGACACCACCGCCGACCTGTGGATTATTTTCGAGACAAAAAGCAGTCGGGGATTCGATTGGAGTCGACATGGCCGCTCCATCTACAGCGGCAATTCCGACGGTTGCTGGTTCTACAATCAGGATGGATGGCACACCCTCGACAGCGTCGGTGTCTGGGCCACGTGGATGATACGAGCACTGACAAGCCCCCACACTGGACCCCTCGGCATAGACAACGTATCAAGCTATCAACCCATCAACGTTTACCCCAACCCGACCCACGGCAAAGTGACAATCACGAGTCCCGAGGCCCTTGCGGAGACCGCCTGGCTCACCGACCTCACAGGCCGCCGCGAGCAGGTGCGCCTCGTCCCGCAAGGTCATTCAAGCAATAACACATTAACGCAATCAAGCAATCAAATCTACAGCCTCGACCTTTCCGCCACTCAAACATTCAAACAATCAAGCAATCAAGCAATTCTCCTCACCCTTACCACCGCCAGCGGCAAGACACACACCGTAAGACTGCTAAAACTGCCGGACATCTCCAGACAATAATAATAACACGAAAACGTCATTTTTCACCGCCCTTCAAGTAATAAAAACCGCATTGCGACGTTACTTTTAGTGAAAACTCTTAATAACTAAAACCATGAAGAAAGCATTAGTGCTTTGCGCGACACTTTTCGTTTTCGCCATCATAACCGCCTGCAAAAGCGCAAAGCCGACTGCAGTGTGTGGAATGCCTTTTACTGTTGTCGACCTCGCTTATGTCCCCCACGAGGTGGAGGTCTCATGGGAAACCTTGCAATATAGCTATAAGGACAGCGTCTTTGTCGGTGGTTTTGAGTTGGGTGTTATCCCTATTGGCATTTCAATCAAGGCTGAAATGGCAACAAACGACAGTGTCTTGTTGCAAGGCGAGGTATTTGATTCAGAAACAGAGGAGTTGATGCCCTACGTATTCTTTTTCACCGTCACCAAAGACGGTAGCACCTATGTCATCAACAAAGAGAAAGATGTTACCGACTTCGATGGCAAGTTCTCTTTCAAGGTTTCCATTGGTGAGGCGGAGAACATCATTGCACATTCCGTCGGCTATTTCCCACTTTTAATAAATACTAAAGTTTACTAAAAACATTATCATGTACAGCAAAATCAAAACCCTGATGCTATGCGCAGCGATGGTAGCCCTTGCCGCTATGACCGCCTGCAAAAGCAGGCAACAGAACGAGAACGGTCACAAAGGCTACCTCTCCATCGCCGACTTTTCGTCAGATGAAATAATTGTAATGGGGACCTACGATGAACTGATTGCCAAGATGGGGGAACCCGAACAATATTCCGACAGTGGATGTATTGCAAAGTGCAATAACACCAACGCATCTATCCCTATGATGTACTACTCCGGCATCAGTTATTTCCGCAAAGGCGACAGCGTCCAGCTCGCTTTTGTAGATTTCCGCAAATCAGCAGCCAAACTAACCCTCCAAATCGGCGATGGAAAGCCGTTAACCATTGACAGCAACACCGTCTGCGACGACTTCTACGCCTATCTGGATCAGTTTGTCTTTGCCGACGGAAGCAGCAGTACATTGCCCGACGAAGAACGAATGTCGTTCGATGCACACTATATGACGGATGGACTATATTATGCGCTGGGGGTCCCTTGCGACACTATCGACAAGAAATACGGTAACAACATCACCCCTGTGTTCACTCCTGGCGACAAACGGCTGTGGTATATAGAATTCGGCACTGTCGATATGGGCGGATTGTATAGAAACAACCCCTAGCTGAAGAAGAACACTTGGAAGTGTTCTACTCACCTATGCGCGGTAAAACAGACCGGATGAAACAACAAAATCAAGACCAACAACAATCACATCAAAACCATGAAGGCAACGCAATTTTCCTGCCCGCCGCCGAATGCAAGCCACACTGCTACGATAACACCGGCTACTACTGGTCATCATCACTCGTCCCCGACGTATCGTTCGGCCCATACCTTTTTGCCTTCTCGGAGAACGGAAAAGAAATTAGCGACAACTTCTTCCGCTGCTGCGGCTTCACCATCCGCGCCGTCCGCCTGCCATAGCAAACAGACCTCTTTTCACGGTAATCTTCCATCATCAAAAACACATTCAATATGACACACAACATCACCAAATCCCTCACTGTACTAATCCTGGGCGCGATGCTAGTCGGAACAGCCTCAGCCCAAGAAAACGAGACAGTGAGACAGAAGATTAATCCTTGGATTGAATTCAACCTCGGTATAAGCTTCCTCGACGGAAGCAATGGATTTACCGACCACATGCAGACCTATCACCCAACGCTCGACTACCGCAGCGCCTACAGCGCGGCAGCGCAAATCGGCGTTGGTCTCGGCATGGAGTACCGCCGATTCACACTCGGCATGCACCTCAACGGAATGGCTAACAATATCTTCTCTGTAAAGAACCAGCTCGTCAAAAAGCAAGACAATCTTTACCACATCGACCTCGGCTACCGTTTCGACCTCGGCAAGAACTACACCCTCGAACCCACGGCGGGCTTTGGCGTCTGCATCAGCGACATCTTCCTATCCAGCTCGCGCGGCGGTACCGACTACGTCAATTCGTTCTCCACAGCGAATTTCGCAGTGCCGCTGACCATCAATTTCTGGCATGGGAAGAACGGGAGAGACATCGGTCTGTATGTTCAGTATATCATCAGCGTCGGACAGGTTGGCAAAGCCCACATCACCGGTCTTGACACCGAGGTGGACGACCTGAACTTCCTGCCCGCCACACTCACCCTTGGCTGGAAATATCGTTTTTAAACCATCATTTTGACTGCCGTCAGCAAGATAGATACGAAAGGAAATAAAAGCATGAAGAAAACAATCACATTGCTATTCCTCGTGTTATTGATGAGCATTGCTTCGGCGCAGGACACACTCACTGCGGCACAGATGCGGGAGGATTTTGCTTATATGATGGAGCAGTACGAGCGCGTCCACCCGAACCCGACGTGGTCGCTCGGCGAGGAGCGCTACAACGAGCTGAAGCAACAGACGCTGGCGCAGCTCGACCACCCGATGACGCAGCTCGACTTCTGGCGCATCATCGCCCGGTGGAACCAGTACTTCGACGGACACACGATGTTGGGCTGGCCGGAGTTGCCGCCGTCGAAGCAAATCACTATGAGCGTGATGGCTTTCCCGCCATACAGCGTGGTCCAGTACCGAGAAGGGAAGCTTTTCTTCAGCGACTACGAGGGTATGCCCGACAGCCTGCGGGGAGCCGAGATTGTTGCGTTTGAGGGACATCCGTCAACGGAGATTATAAATAATATGTTGCCCTATGTCAGCCATGAGAGTGAGGCTCTCACCAACAGCTTGGGCCTGCAGTATCTGCACTGGTATTATAGGGCATTCTACGGCTGCAGCCGTGAGATGGAGATACGCTATCGCAGCGCTACAGGAGAGCAACGTGTCACACTTGACAGACGGACACTCTACCACTGGCTTGTGGATATCGGCGACAAGAGCAATATCGGTGGAGTGGGCCAACGAGACATTCCGTGGCACTTCTATATTTTCCCCCAGCAAGGCATCGCGCTGCTGGAACTCAACAAATGCCGTCCCGACGAGCGACTGGAGCAGTTCGACACGGAGGTGAGTGCCTTCATCGATTCCGTCAACCTCCTCGGCATCCGACACCTCTTTGTCGACCTCTCGCAGAACCAAGGCGGCAACGACATGTTCTGCTACCGATTCTTGCAACACATCGCGGCGATGCCCGATTCGGCGGTGCTGTTCGACTTTGCTACCACCTACAACGGCACCGCAGAGCTTGTCGAAGACCGCTACATCAAGACTTTCCAGCCTGAGGAGCCGCAATATAGCGGACGGTTGTACTTTATCCAGTCGCATTTCACCTACTCCGCCTCCATTGTCATGGTCAACCTCGTCAAGCAATACCGCCTCGGAACCCTCATCGGCGAGGAGACCGGCGGCCTCACCACCACCTACATCCGTCTCAACCAGCGCAAACTGCCCAACTCCGGTCTGACGTTCTACTGCTCCGACAAACAGAACCGCTACTTCGGCACCAACGGCCCACGCGGAGTGCTGCCTGATATCCCGCTGGAAATCGGCTACAAATACCTCTTCCGCAGCTTCACCCCCGAGGAACTGCAACAGTTGCTTGTCGACCACAGACAATACAACCTCAACCTCCGCATCGAGGGCGACACGCTGCAGGTGTCGGGGTTTTATCTCATCCCCGACACAACCTCTTCGGGACAACCCATCAAGGTCGACACCACCTACTCCCTGCCGCTTGCCGACTACCGCACGGCCGATGGTGCCATCGTGCTGCGCCGCGAGGGCGACTGGTATCCACATAAAAATGGAGAGCTGCTGACGGCACAGGTGCACATCAAGGCCGACGACTACTATATCATCGGCGGGAGCGAAACAACACCCTCCTTCGACATCCACCTCGTCCTCTTGCCGAAGGACCAATACGCTTGCAAAGAGTTCGACACACCCACGCGTCCCTTCCATTTCTACCGCCTGGCAAGCGACACCACACAGTACCCCGACGCCTATTACAACGAATTCATCGACTCCTACAATTTCTACAGCTCCTTCTTCGGCGATCCCCTGTCGTCAAAGCCCATGAACATCGTGGAGATTGGCGACCCGCAGTTTGTGATGTGCCAGTCGCTGCGCGATATGATAATCCTCGGACATTATTTCTATGATGTTTACACGATGATACCCGACTTCTCGTGGATCCCCCACGAGGTGGCGCACCAATGGTGGGGCGACGGCATCTTCTTCGAATATCGCGACTACGCCCTCGGCGAAAGCCTGAATGAGTACATCAAACTGCAATACCTCAAAAGCCGCGGACGGGGCTACGAGGAGCAGCTGGAATACTATAAGGCGACGATGGAGATGGCCGAAAAACATTTGCCTCTCGCCGACATCCACAGCGTGGAGTCGCAGGACGAGTCCATCGCCATCTACCATGCCGCCCCCTACCGCCTGACCCTCGAGGACATGGCGGCTGTCAACACCACCCTGCAACAACTCTATCGCAAGTACAAACACACCGTCGTGAGCCGTGACACCTTCCTGCAAGAATGCAAGACCCTGCAGCACTGGCTGCAATCCGAACAACAATAACCCCAAACCTCATCCCCGAGGAACTGCGGCTGATGACCACTAAGTAGTTAGAGAAGCTAAGAAAATAAGTAGTTAAAGAAGTTAAGAAGTTAAAGAAGTTAAAGCCAAATGATAATGACAATGATAATGATAACATAATACAATAAAGTCTCGGAGAGACGTGTTTTCGATAACCCCAGATGCAAGTCTGGGGGCCCTCGGAGAGACGCGCCATCAATAACCCCAGATGCCAGTCTGGGGCATCGGAAAACAAAGTCTCGGAGAGACTTCTTCTCGATAACCCCAGATGCAAGTCTGGGGGGTCTCGGAGAGACGCGTCATCAATAACCCCAGATGCAAGTCTGGGGGCACCGGAAGACAAAGTCTCGGAGAGACTTCTTCTCGATAACCCCAGATGCCAGTCTGGGGGCCCTCGGAGAGACGCGCCATCAATAACCCCAGACGAAAGTCTGGAAAACAAAAACCTTAAAAAAACAAAACAATGTTACACAAAACCATCAAAACCCTCGCCGCCCTCGTATTGGGCGCAACAATGTTCGCCGCCTGCGGCAAAGACAACTATGACAGCGAAGCCTTTATCGGCAAATGGACCAGTACGGCCCAATCGTACGAAATCACCATCGGAGGCCAGGAGTACCTCCCGGAAGGTCGTCTCTGCATGGAGTTCACAGACGACAAGGTGTGGATATCCGACTCCCGGATAGACTGCGTGGCAGTGTGGTATAGCTATACTCTCTCGGAGAAAGAAGGGAAGCAGTTGCTGGAGATTAAAGGCGATGCCGGTTGTTTTGGCGGACGAGTATTCGTGGTGAAAGAGCTCACCAATGACAAGCTGGTGCTGGCACCGTATAGCACTAGCATCGACTGGGACTTCCGCTACATCATGGAACGGAGTGAATAAACAAAAATAATATTGCCTAGCACCTGACAAAAACATAACGCCTATACATACTACAAATCCATGTATAGGCGTTATATTTATATGACCAGCAACATGAAACAGCATCATCTTTGTTTATTGCTAACGTCCATTTTGTTAGCAATCGCCACTTGCAGCTCGGCGCAACAGGTTATTGACTTCGAAACTCCAGTATCCGTGAAGGTAAAAAGCGATATGCGATACGGCACATCCAACGATGACTCTATGTGTATTCCCAAATGGGATTATGACATCATCAAAGGAGATCATCTAGAATATCGAAAGTACCGTGAATATTGGATGCATTCCGACTATGATGAGCAAAAATCCTGCGACATGCAACGAGAAAGGTTGATGTATGCCTTTATCATGGCCGAAGTATATCGGGATACACTTGCGGCATTTGACTTTACACAGCAAATCGATTTTATGAAAATAAGTGTTGACTCCACCTTGGGAGCAAAAGTCATAGAATTTTTAGAGATGGCAGCAAAGTCGAAACCAGATGTCCTATCCTTCTCGGCGGCACGCAAACTAAGAGAAATCTACAAAGAAGGATTATATGGTATCCTTCCAGACATGGAAAAATTCAATTATTATAGTCAATTGTCAGATTCTATTATCAAATCTATTCAACCAAAAAAGAAAGCACCAACTAATTGAGCCATCCAGCACATAAAACCAAAGGGGTAAACCGCACGAAAACCATGCGGGTTTACCCCCTTCGTTTTTATCGGGGAAACACCCCATAAGGAGATGGGACAGGTACAAGTCCCCTATCCCAATTGGATTCGTGAATTTAAAAAATGGGAGGAAACAATGTTTAATTTCTTTTTCCAATGAATAATAAACTATTAATAGTAGTCCTTTTAGTCATTTTACCATGGGGAGGCTTTGGGCTAAGAAACAATTGCATGGCTCAGTCAATAGACAGTATACATGTCACTTTCACTTCATTGGGAGAGGGACCGTTGGAGATTCACCTTATGTCAGACAGACACACCCTCTCTTTGTTCAAAACGGAGCACACACCTCTTCGTCTTTCTGAAAATGTACTGATATATCAAACTCATAGTCATGATACGATTGATCATTTATTCAGTCGAATAAAAATAATTCTTGATAATCCTCCCATCTATGACACGTCTGCAATCATTCATGGTTACGGCGATGGTATGACTGTTGTTGCCTTTAGTGGCGGCGATGTAAAGGAAGAAACTTATATTCATAACTCTGTGGCATACTTCCCGTTTGCTTATGCGGAATTATATAGTTTTATCCGGCAGATTTTTGCAAAATATTGGCGAAAAGAATAGATGGAATCATTAGCTCTACCATAAAAAGAATTCATCATGAAAACCCCAAATATTAAAGTAATTTATGCCTTGTTATTAGTCGGTACAATAGGGTTATCTTGCTATTCGATATTTCAATGGCAAAAATATTGGCAGAGAAATGTCGATTTGGTTGATTCTATTCAACAGGTCAACAAAGGGAAAGATGTACTCAATGAAATGGATGTTATGGTATTGAGCGGAAGTGACAGCGCATACATGAATTGTAATCAAAATCTAAAGTGGTTGTCTTCCAGAGACTACATATTGTATTGCTATATTTTTGCCATCAGGGATAACAATGCCATGGCGGGGCTTAATTGTTCAACGTTCATCCTGCAGGAGATGCGTGAAGGGAAGATTCCAGCTGACAAGTCACTTCTTCATTTTGTAGAACATTTCTCGAAGATAATTGAATCAGACCCGTCTATTGACTCTTCTCATATGGGAAAGTTTACTGCAGCGTATACTCTTGAGGAAATATATAGCGGAGAATTGTCAGAAAGCATGAAAGATACATTACAGTATCAGCGCTATCATGATGCTATGACAAAATATGCAAAATATATACAATGATATTCTGGATTAAGAAACCTGAGATCAAAATAATAATTGACCCGACCAGCACATAAAACCGAAGGGGTAAACCGGATGGGACAGGTGCTGAAGTGAACCCTGAAAGTTGGACACAACTTAAAGGTTCACATGAAGCACAGATTAAGTTTGGAAGAGAAACTTGCAGCGATTAA
>CACYIK010000019.1 GCA_902774395.1 uncultured Bacteroidota bacterium | reverse complement strand
CATTATGCAGCTGAAGGTTATTATTTGCTCTACGAGAGAGACCGTCACCTTTCTGATTCTGATAAAAAGAAAATGGTGTCGTATTGCTGGAAATCCTATAACAATCATGACAAACTGGAATCCGTGTTTATCTTGAAGAGTTTATATAGAGGAGGTTTTGACCCTAATATGCAAGATGAAGAGCAATACCAAATCTGTGACAGCATTATCAAAACATGGAGAGAAAGAAATCGTACAAATAATTAATTACACTTATCCTGCACCTACAATTCAGTAAACCATGAAAAAAGAAGCACTTATATTTTTATTATTACTTTGCGGAGCTTGTGGCTCCTATCGGGATTTAGTACCCACAGTTACTATGGAATGTTTTTCCAACGGATTGGTTGTTTTCAACCAAGACGGGATTTACTATTTTCCTAAAGATTCTTGTTGTTTTCTTCAAGAAAGTGACGAAGACATCGACGGACTGATATTGGTAGATAGGATAAGCTCTAATGCGATTAGATGTTATGAACGGAGTGATATGGAGAAAATAAAGGCAGTAGAATTTTATTGCAAACATACTCCAAATGTCGGTCGACGGACAATACCCGGTGTGAATGACAATACATATTTTGTGAAAATGGATTCCTGTTATATGGTATTTGCTCAAATTCACATGTACTCATACGGTGAATCTAGCGAACTAGACAAAAGATTTGAGCGTACCTATCCTTGGGATGTATCAATTGCAGGGCAAGATATACGAGTTAATATTCTGGATGGGCGGCATGTTTTTTTTGAGATAGAAAGCACGGATCCTGTTGATTCTGTCCAGCTGGCTGAATTCTTTGATAAGAAACATGACAAGTATGAATTTGGACATGATGCCATATCTTTTTTATATGTCAACAACACGAATAGCAACGAATATAAAAGAATAACTTTTTCCCCAACAGGGAATTTTACCTACAGTGAAGATAGTCATATACTACTCGGCGAATTATGTCACTATAATAAAGGCAGATGGTATCAAAAAGAAGACACCCTCATTCTAACCACATTCATCCAGAACAAGGTTGAAGATTATATCGTGGACATGGGCGATTTTGCTTATGAGGATTCAATCTTAATTACTATTTACTCTCTTCAGACAGGGGAAACGACCGATGATTTTGCATATATTGATGGAAAAGATAGTTTTATCCAGCCAACTTCTGAAGGACGTTTGTGCATCCCGTGCCAAGAAAGGGTGAACTTCACACGGCAATTGATGCTAGGAGTAACTGAAGAGGAAAACGAGAATATAGAATTGCAGTGTGGAAGGAAATATAAGTGTTATCTTAAAGATTGTTATCCAATAATGATGCAGGGGAAGAAATTTGTCGTAAAGGATTCGACCCTGATTGATATTGGTACCGGTGAATTATACATCAAAGAGCGATAATTTGATATTATCAGCTAATAAAACAGCGGCGCCGCCTGCAGGATTGCAGGCGGCGCCGCTTTATGTTATAAATACTTATGCTTTCGGTGAGAGGGCTTTGGTGTCGATGTCCTCTTTGATTTCGGCGATGAAGTCGGCGAGCTTGAACTGGCCTTTGTCACCAGCCTTGCGGTTCCACACCGAGACGAACTGCTCATCCTGCTCTTTCTGACCCACGATAAGGGCGTACGGGATGCGCTGCAGGCGCAGGTCACGCAGCTTGTAGCCAATCTTCTCAGCACGCTCGTCGACCGACGAACGGATACCGAGCTTGACCAACTCTTTGTTGACGGCGTTGGCATAGTCCATGAACTTCTCCGAGATGGGGAGCACGCGCACCTGCTCGGGGCAGAGCCAAGTGGGGAAGGCACCCTCGTATTTCTCCACCAGCCAGGCGAGGGTGCGCTCGTAGCATCCGATGCTGGTGCGATGGATGACGTAGGGGCGTACCTTGTTGCCGTTCTGGTCGATGTAGAACATGTCGTAGCGCGGAGCCAGCAGGGCGTCCCACTGGATGGTGATCATGGTGTCCTCCTTGCCGTAGACGTTCGAAGCGTTGATGTCCACCTTGGGGCCGTAGAAGGCGGCCTCGTCGTCGTCCTCGACGAAGGGGATGTTCAGCTCGTTGAGGATGTCGCGGATGTGCTGCTGGCTGGCCTCCCAATCCTCGGCGGTGCCGATGTATTTCTTGGTGTTGGCGGGATCCCACTTCGAGAGGTGGTAGGTCACGTCGTCCTGCAGACCGAGGGTCGTCAGGCAGTATTTAGCCAAGGCGAGGCACTTCTTGAACTCCTCCACCATCTGGTCGGGGCGCACGATGAGGTGGCCCTCCGAGATGGTGAACTGGCGCACGCGCGTCAGGCCGTGCATCTCACCGCTGTCCTCGTTGCGGAAGAGCGTCGAGGTCTCGCTGTAGCGCTTGGGCAGGTCGCGGTACGACTTGGGAGAGGCCTTGTAGACGAAATACTGGAACGGGCAGGTCATGGGGCGCAGGGCAAGCACCTCGGGATCCTCGGGGTCGCCGATGACGAACATGCCGTCGCGGTAGTGCTGCCAGTGGCCCGAGATCTCGTAGAGGTCCTTCTTGGCCATGAACGGGGTCTTGGTGCGGATATAGCCCCACTCGTTGTCCTCCAGGTCCTCGATCCAGCGCTGCATGGTTTGCACAATCTTGGCGCCCTTGGGGAGCAACAGCGGCAAACCCTGTCCGATGACGTCGACGGTGGTGAAAAGTTCCAACTCACGACCCAGCTTGTTGTGGTCGCGGTTCTTGATATTCTCCAGGTATTCCATGTGGGCCTCGAGGTCCTCCTTGCTGAAGAAGGCCACACCGAAGATGCGCGTCAGCGACTTGCCGTTGCGGTCGCCACGCCAGTAGGTGTTAGAGTTGGCAATCAGTTTGAAGCCCTTGATGAGGCGGGTGTTGAGCAGGTGGGGACCCGAGCAGAGGTCGACGAAGTCGTCCTGGCTGTAGATGGTGATGCGGGCATCGGGGGCGATGGCGTCGAGCAGCTCGAGCTTATAGGGCTCGTTCTTCTCCTCGAAAATCTTGCGGGCCTCGTCGCGCGACACAATCTTGCGCTCCAGGCGGGTGGCTTTCTTGATGATGGACTTCATCTCCTTCTCGATGGCGTCGAGGTCCTCGCGGTTGAAGGGGCGGAAGTCGAAGTCGTAGAAGAAACCTTTGTCGGTGGCGGGGCCGATGGTGATCTTGGCCTCGGGGAAGAGGTGCTTCACGGCCTCGGCCATGATATGTGCGGTGGTGTGGCGGAGGATGGCCAGCGACTCGGGAGCAGTCTTGTCAAGCAACTCTATCTCGCAGTCATTATCGACGACATCTCTCAGATCCACCACGTTGCCGTCGATCTTGGCAGCGCAGTAGTTGTTCAGCTCTTCGGGCTTCACCTTCAGGATAAGATCGATTATCGAGCAGGGAGCGTCGACCTGAACATTTCCTAATTGCTTAATGTTCACGTTCATATACTATATATCTTTTTATTTATTCTCACTTTTCGAATCTGCAAAGATACAACTTTTTTTCTAATCTATCGTTTTCTGATGTTGGGATCCTGGAATTCCGTCTTGCTGAGGCGCACCTGGCCACTCACGGAGTGGCCGTTGGCGAGGGTGCCGCTGAGGCTGAAGCCTATGTTGTACTCGTCCTCGTCGACACTCAGGGTGCCACGGGTGAAGAGGCAGCCCGTCAGCGGGACCTCCGTCTGCGACGAGATCACCCAGTAGGAGCTCTCCACCGTGCCGTCGAAGGCATCCTGCGTAGCCGTGGTGTCGGGGAAAGAGACCGCGACTCTGTATTTATATGCAGTAGTAGTGGTGGTGAGGCTGATGTCGTGGTTGAAGGCGGCGGGCTCGAACTCCACTTTCATGCTGATGGCGCCATCGCCTTGGCCCATAAGCCTGACCTCATAGGGCAGGCCAGCATCGCTGCGATACCAGGCAAGGGCCTCGGCCTCGAAGGCCTGTCCGTCGAGAACGATCTGATAGTCCATGGCTTCGACATCCGACTCCGGGACATTCATCATGAAGCCCACGAAGACGCCATTGGTGAGGGTGCCGCTGACCTTGCAGACGAGCACGCCATTCTCCTTGGTGAACTCCATGGTGCCCTCGGAGAAGACGGCGCTGACGGACTCGTCATTGATGGCGTTGATGGGCTGGCCGCCGGTCTGGAGGGCATAGGAGAGGTTGGTCGACTGGAAGTTGATATAGAAACGGTCGACACCTGAGAGCTGTGTCAGGTCGATGGTCTGATTCATCAGCGTCGAGGGGATGTCGGCGATGATATCGTAGGCACCATTGGGGTCGTGGGCGTCAAAGAGGTAGTAGCCCTCGTTGGTGATGCTGAGGGAGGGGTGCAGCTGATACTGCTGGTTGCCGATGACGAGGCCGTTGGCGGTCACCTCGGGCGTGTCGCCCGAAGGCGTCTTGGGAGCGACGACCTTATACTTCAGCTCCTTACCGTTGATGAGCACACCCTCCACGACCACCGTCAGCTGGCCGTTGGCCACGGTCACCGTGGCGGTGCCGCTACGGAAGCACGAGGTATTCTCGAGGCTCTCGCCGTTGAGGAAGCACCAGAAATTCTGCGGATAGTTCTGGAACTTCAGGTCGAGGGACTCACCCACGTTGATATGCACGGTGAACATGAAGTCCTCGTGGTGCTGCGTGAGGTCGAAAGTGCGGTTGTAGGCGCTGCTCTCGATATTTCCGGAGAGCTCGAAACCGTTCGCCGAATGGTTGTACAGCGCATACTGCAGGCTGCCGTTCAGGAACTGGACGCCGCTCTCGCCGCTGTAGACTTTGCCGTCGTAGACGAGGGTATTGTCGGAAAGGGTATTGCTATCTTCTTTATTGTCGTCCTTGTCGCAGGAGACAACCATCGTCGCCATGAAGGCAACCATCAGGAGAGAGAAAATCTTTTTCATGTTTCAAATGTTTAATTGGTTTATACTCTTGATTTAAAATGCAAAGATACAACTTTTTTTGTAAATGATATAAATTTTATTCTTTAAACGACAAAATCAGCTCCCGAAGGGAGCCGCTCTCAGTCTGCCTGCCCCATGGGGCACCGACCAACGTGGAGCAAACCCCAGACGGCAGTCTGGGGCACGCCAGTCTGGGGCGAACGCCATCCTACCCGTACCACCAGCTCCCGGAGGGAGCGCCTCTCCACTGTGCTGGTGGCTCCCTCCGGGAGCCTGGGGAGGAGGTGGTGTATCTTCTATCCCCAGACTTCCGTCTGGGGTTACTGAAAGACCGTGCCTCCGGCACGGCCCTGCCTCCCCTAAGAGCCTCACCACTCTCCACCAGCTCCCGGAGGGAGCAACTCTCAGTAACCCCAGACGGCAGTCTGGGGCGACACGACAGCGTCCATCCTCCATAGCTCCCGGAGGGAGCAACTCTCAGTAACCCCAGATGACAATCTGGGGCACCACAACATATCTCCAATCCATCCACCAGCTCCCGAAGGGAGCACCTCTCAGTAACCCCAGATGGGAGTCTGGGGCATCACGATATATCTCCGCCTCATCCACCAGCTCCCGGAGGGAGCAACTCTCAGTCTGCCTGCCCCATGGGGCACGGCTTGCGACCAACGTGGAGCAAACCCCAGACGGCAGTCTGGGGCACGCCAATCTGGGGCACGCCAGTCTGGGGAACCACGCCACCATCACATCCATGCAGCTCCCGAAGGGAGCGCCTCTCTACAGTGCTGGTGGCTCCCTCTGGGAGCCTGGGGAGGAGGTGGTGTATCTTCTATCCCCAGACTTCCGTCTGGGGTTACTGAAAAACCGTGCCTCCGGCACGGCCCAGCCTCCCCAAAGAGTCTCACCCCTCTCCACCAGCTCCCGAAGGGAGCAACTCTCAGTAACCCCAGATGACAATCTGGGGCACCACAACATATCTCCAATCCATCCACCAGCTCCCGAAGGGAGCAACTCTCAGTAACCCCAGATGGGAGTCTGGGGCATCACGATATATCTCCGCCTCATCCATCAGCTCCCGGAGGGAGCAACTCTCAATCTGCCTGCCCCATGGGGCACGTCTTGCGACCAACGTGGAGCAAACCCCAGACGGCAGTCTGGGGCTCGCCAGTCTGGGGCTCGCCAGTCTGGGGCGAACGCCACCCTACCCGTACCACCAGCTCCCGGAGAGAGCGCCTCTCCACAGTGATGGTGGCTCCCTCCGGGAGCCTGGGGAGGAGGTGGTGTATCTTCTATCCCCAGACTTCCGTCTGGGGTTACTGAAAAACCGTGCCTCCGGCACGGCCCAGCCTCCCCTAAGAGCCTCACCCCTCTCCACCAGCTCCCGGAGGGAGCACCTCTCAGTAACCCCAGACGGCAGTCTGGGGCTCGCCAGTCTGGGGCGAACGCCATCCTACCCGTACCACCAGCTCCCGAAGGGAGCAACTCTCAGTAACCCCAGATGACAGTCTGGGGCTCGCCAGTCTGGGGCTCGCCAGTCTGGGGCTCGCCAGTCTGGGGCACCACGCCACCATCACATCCATGCAGCTCCCGGAGGGAGCGTCCCTCAGCAAAAAAAATAATTTATTTTAACAAATAATATAAAAAAAATATGTATTTTTGCACTCGAAATCAAAACCTTGTAAGCCCTATGTTTTTACAACGAGCAATGTTGGCAGCCCTATTGCTGGCGCCGACGAGTGCATTCGCACAATCATGGCTGTGGCCCATGGCAGGCCACAAGGCAGGCGAGAACATCATCAGCCCGCCCAATTCCCATATCGGGAAAGAATTCAACTGCTGCGACCTCTTTATCGGAGGCCGGGAAGGCGACGCGGTGCTCTGTCCCATCGACGGCACCATCACCGGTGTCGGCATCGACTATCGTCCCACCCTGACGAGTTCCATCGGCTACCATACCGACCCTCGGCAGTCCTGGGACGAGAACCTCCGGCAGATAAAGCCTTCCGACAACATCTCCCTCCAGTATTTGTCGGGCTATGTAACCCTCCGCATCGCCGACGGACGCCATGTCTCCATCAGCGGATTACGCGGAGACTATCGCTTCCGCGAAGGGCAGAAGATAGCGGCAGGCGACACCCTGGGACGGCTGGCCTGGTCGTACCGGGGCATCCCCAAGCCGTCGCTGCTCGTCAGCGTCTCCTTGCCCAGCACCGTGTCCGACGACCCCCTGTCGCCCTTCGGGCTGGAAAGCAGGTTCCACCTCAACATCGCGGAGCGCGAAGACCCCGTCTCCGTGGAGAAGATGCGCGAGGACCTGACGGTGCTGGAGCAGGCGGTGCTGGAGCTCTACCCGTCGCTGAACGACAGGATGAGCGACAAAGCCTTCCACGACACGATGGAAGCCCTGCGCCAGTCGGTGACGAAGCCGTTGCCACGCCTCATGCTCGAGCCCCTCTTCCGCTTCCGAAGCCTCCTCCACGACAGCCACCTGGACCTGCTGCCCGACAAGTTCGACATAAAGATGGCCGACCTCTACAGCCCCGTACTGTTCTACCTGTGGTGCGACGACACCCTGCGGGTGCTGATGACCAGCAAAGGATACGAGAAATATGAGAAATACCTGGGGCGTGTGGTGCAGAGCATCGACGGCATGCCGGCACGCGACTACGCCCGTCAGACCCACCAATACATAGGCCTCTACGACCTCGACGTGAAGAGCCACCTGGAAGAGGAGAACGTGCTGCCGAGCTCTCGCTCGACACTCATCAGTGCCAACGCCACCGCCAACAGCAAGAGCCATGTCGTCTTTGCCGATGGCGAAGAAATCGACGTCCCCTTCGGGAAGATCCCCGTCGTGTTCCATTCCACCGGCACTCCCGCCGGCAAGATACGCCAATGGAGATGTCTCAACTGGATGGAGACCCCTGACAGCACCTACGCCATACGCCAGCTCAACGACTCCACGGCCTACCTCTCCATCCGCACCTTCGACATCGGCGACATGCAGCTGGAAAAGGTCCTCGACTGGATAGGGCAGTGCACGTCGGCCAACATGATAATCGACCTGCGCAACAACGCCGGCGGCGAGCCCGAGGTGATGAACCGCCTGCTGGCATGCTTCGCCCAACAGCCGCTGAACCGCCAGCGCGGCGGCCACCTCTTCGTGAAGAAGCAGGGACCCTTCGAAAGCCTGCGCTACAGCGAGAACCACACGAAAGACGAGGTGCTCTTCTCCGACTACATACAGCAGGAAGGCAAGCCGGGCTACTACTGCTTCGACTCCACAAAGGCAAGCATCTGCATCATGCCCGACAGCAACCACCAGTACACCGGACGGGTGTATGTGCTCACCAACGGCAACTCGATGTCGTGCGCCACCATCTTCCCCTCCGTGCTGGTGCGCAACCGGCGCGGCGTCAGCGTGGGGCGCGAGACCGGCTCGGCCTACCATTACATCACGGCCATGGAGATGGCCCTCATCTGCCTGCCCAACACGCAGCGCACCATCGAGATACCCATGGTCAAGGTGGTCTTCGACACCACGGTGTGCGCCCGCACCCCCTGGGGCCGCGGACTGCTGCCCGACTATGAGCTGCCGCTCACCTACAACGAGATCACCATGGGCGCCGATGGCGAGACCGACGTGATGCTCGAATATGCCCTGCAGCTGATAGCCGACGGCAAATATCTCAGCAGCGAGGACCCCTTCGCCGAAGTCGACGCCCCGCAGGAGAAGGGACGCCTGTGGCTATGGGTCGTCGTGACCCTCGGCGTCATCGCCAGCGGCGGCCTCCTCGTACGCCGCCGCATAGACACCCTGCACTCCCGCCTCTCCTAACCCGGAGGCCACCCTCCAGACACGCCAACCATCTCTCCACAATCTCCCGAAGGGAGCGTCCCTCGATAGTACTGGGCGCTCCCTTCGGGAGCTGAGAGGAGGTTGCATGTCTTACTCCCCAGACTTCCGTCTGGGGTTACTGAAAGACCGTGCCTCCGGCACGGCCCAGCCTCCCCTAAGAACCTCACCCCTCTCCATGCAGCTCCCGGAGGGAGCAACTCTCAGTAACCCCAGACGGCAGTCTGGGGCACGCCGATCTGGGGCATCACGACATATCTCCGTCTCATCCAACAGCTCCCGAAGGGAGCACCTCTCAGTCTGCCTGCCCCATGGGGCACGGCTTGCGACCAACGTGGAGCAAACCCCAGACGGCAGTCTGGGGCACGCCGATCTGGGGCATCACGATATATCTCCGCCTCATCCACCAGCTCCCGAAGGGAGCGCCCCATCAATCCCTCAGAAAAAACCTCTCATCTATAGTCCCACCGCTCTCAAGAATAAACTGTCGATACTCCTCCTCGAAACTCACAGTCCGATGATGTTCCTTCTGGTTTTTGATGTAGTTAACAATCATATCCTTGTCGCGCATGGCATAGGTGAAGGCGGCATACTCGCCCGACCAATGGTCAAAATATGGAAAGTTGGGATTTTTCTTGAGCCAGACGCTGGTCACTGACTTAACCTCTTGTATAAACTTCGCTATAGGCAGTGTCGCTGGTAGGCCAACCAAAAGGTGGACATGGTCTGGCATGCCGCCTATGCGATAAAGGACGACATCGCGATTCTTACACATACCATGGATATAGGCATAGAGCTCTCGCTCATGGTCCTCGGTGATGGTGCGCTCACTGCGGTGAGTGCGGATGACTGCGTGATAAAGAAGTTGCGTATAACTCATGCTGGTATAACGAGATAAGTGGGATTATATTGTATGGGGCGCTCCCTTCGGGAGCTGGGAGGAGATTGTATGTCTTACTCCCCAGACTGCCGTCTGGGGTTACTGAAAGACCGTGCCTCCGGCACGGCCCAGCCTCCCCAAAGAGTCTCACACCACTCTCCACCAGCTCCCGAAGGGAGCACCTCTCAGTAACCCCAGACGGCAGTCTGGGGCGACACGACAGCGTCCATCCTCCATAGCTCCCGAAGGGAGCAACTCTCAGTAACCCCAGATGGAAGTCTGGGGCGCAGCGGTCTGGGACAGGAATCATACCACACTGTGAATCAGACTTCCCAAGCCACCAACTCTTACTCAACTCTTACTCCGCTCTTACCCCTCTCTTTGTTAAATCTTAGTTAAAAAAGACAAAAGTACTTGACATGTTACCGTTTTGGGATTATATTATATGTGTTCGTGAAAGGTTATTGGTTATAGGTTATCGGTTATAGATTTTTTTAAAGGTTATTGGTTATAGGTTATTTAAAGGTTATTGGTTATAGTTTTTTTTGAAAGGTTATTGGTTATAGGTTATTGGTTATAGAGAGGCTGCCGCATCACATTGACTGCGTAACGTCTATAACCTATAACCACTAACCTATAACCTTTCTATAACCCATCTCGAAAATTCTTAATTCTTAATTTTTAATTTTTAATTCTTTAACGGCTATGGCAAAATTATCAAACGGATTTCTTGGCGGCTTCAACGGGAGGCTGGGGCCGGCAGTGGGATATCAATGGAACGGCGTGTGGTGCCTCAGGGCACGGGCCCGCCAGGTGCACAACCCGCGCAGCGAGGCACAGCAGGCACATCGCGCCCTCTTCAAGCAAGAGGTGCAGCTGGCGGCACGCATGCGGTGGGCCGTCACCGCGGGCCTCACCGCCGTGGCCCGCCAGATGGGCATGACGGCGCAGAACCTCTTCGTGAAGATGAACCAGGAGGCATTCTCTTCTTCTACCACCCCCTCCCCCCTGCGGGGTACTCCCCCTCAGGAGGGAGTGACGGGAAATGACGACCCGAGCAATGCCGCAACACTTGAGGTGGACTGGGCGCGGCTGCAGGTCAGCGCGGGACCTGTGGCGCCGGTGGCGATAACCAGTGTGGAGTGTGGAGTGATGAGTGATGAGTTGACTGTCTATTTCGACAAGAATCCGGAGCATCGGGCGGCGGACGGGTATGACAGTGTGTACCTGTGGATTTACGATGCGGCGAGCGGTCGCGGATACCTGACGAATGCCGTCTACCGCCGCGCCAAGCGCATCGACGTGCTGCTGCCGGACTATCTGGTGGGCAGCAGCGACTTACACCTCTATGCCTTCGTGCAGGACGAGCACGGCCGCTGCTCGTCGACGGCCTATGGCCTCCTCTCCGAGGATTCACAGGGCACAACAGCCTCTCCCCTACCCCTTCCGGAGACCCTTGCGGAGGGGGAGCGTGGCGACAGGTCGGAAGCCCTTGTAGCTGCCAACGAATCCGCCATGCCCGAGGACTCCGTCGGGAGCCTGCGGGTGGGCCACAACGCCCGGAACGGCACCTGACGGCAGGAGGCGACTACGGCGCGGCGAAAATAATTTTTTATTAGAATTATTTTTTTTATTATATTTGCACTTTAATGTTAATGATTGATTAAACAATAAAGTACTGATAATGAGACCTGATTTTTCAAAAGTCGACATTCGCGCCGTGGAAAACGGCCGCGAGACGTTCGAGAAATGGGAAAAAGAGAACCATATCGAGAAGAACTGGAAGACGCCGGAGCAGATTGACGTGAAGCCCGCCTACGGCAAGAAAGACCTCGAGGGCATGGAGCACCTGAACTATGCCGCCGGTATCGCGCCCTTCCTGCGCGGACCTTACTCGACGATGTATGTGATGCGTCCGTGGACCATCCGTCAGTATGCCGGTTTCTCCACCGCCGAGGAGAGTAACGCCTTCTACCGTCGCAACATCGCCGCCGGACAGAAGGGTCTGTCTTGCGCCTTCGACCTGGCCACGCACCGTGGCTACGACTCGGACCACGAGCGCGTGGTGGGCGACGTCGGTAAGGCCGGTGTGGCCATCGACAGCATCCTCGACATGAAGATTCTGTTCGACCAGATTGACCTGGGCAAGATGTCCGTCTCCATGACCATGAACGGCGCCGTGCTGCCCATCCTCTCGTTCTATATCATCGCCGCCGAGGAGCAGGGTGTGCCGCAGGAACAGCTGCAGGGCACCATCCAGAACGACATCCTGAAGGAGTTCATGGTGCGTAACACCTATATCTATCCTCCCCTGCCGTCGATGAAGATTATCGCCGACATCTTCGAGTACACCTCGAAGCACATGCCTAAGTTCAACAGCATCTCCATCTCCGGCTACCACATGCAGGAGGCTGGTGCCACCGCCGACATCGAGCTGGCCTATACGCTGGCCGACGGCCTTGAGTACCTGCGTGCAGGTGTGCAGGCCGGCATGAGCGTCGACGACTTCGCGCCGCGTCTGTCGTTCTTCTGGGGCGTGGGCATGAACCACTTCATGGAGATTGCCAAGATGCGTGCCGCCCGTATGCTGTGGGCCAAGATCGTGAACCAGTTCAACCCGAAGAATCCCAAGTCGCTGGCCCTGCGTACGCACAGCCAGACCTCGGGCTGGAGCCTCACGGAGCAGGACCCCTTCAACAACGTTGCCCGTACCTGCATCGAGGCCATGGGCGCCGCCCTGGGTCACACCCAGTCGCTGCACACCAACGCCCTCGACGAGGCCATCGCACTGCCTACGGACTTCAGCGCCCGTATCGCCCGTAACACGCAGATCTACCTCCAGGAGGAGACCAATATCTGCCGTGTCGTCGACCCGTGGGCTGGCTCCTACTACATCGAGACCCTCACCCACGAGATCGCCCACAAAGCCTGGGCCCACATCCAGGAAGTGGAGAAGCTGGGCGGCATGGCCAAGGCCATCGAGAGCGGCGTGCCCAAGATGCGCATCGAGGAGGCCTCGGCCCGCAAGCAGAGCCGTATCGACTCGAACATCGACACCATCGTAGGTATCAACAAATACCGTCTGGACCACGAGGATCCCATCGAGACCCTCGAGATCGACAACACCGCCGTGCGCAACGCCCAGATCGAGCGTCTGCACAAGCTGCGCGCCGAGCGCGACAATGCCGCCGTGGAGGCCGCACTGGACCGCCTCACGGAGTGCGCCCGCACCGGCGAGGGCAACCTGCTGGAGCTCTCCATCGACGCCGCCCGCAAGCGCGCCTCGCTGGGCGAGATCAGCTATGCCCTGGAGAAAGTCTACGGACGTTACAAAGCCAAAATCAACCTCATCAGCAACGTGTACAGCAGTCAGACCAAAGAGAGCGACGCCTTCAAGCGCGCCCAGGAACTCACCGATAAATTTGCCAAGATGGAAGGACGCCGTCCGCGCGTGATGGTGGCCAAGATGGGCCAGGACGGCCACGACCGCGGCGCCAAGGTTGTCGCCACGGGTTATGCCGACATGGGCTTCGACGTCGACATGGGTCCGCTGTTCCAGACTCCCGCCGAGGCCGCCAAGCAGGCCGTGGAGAACGACGTGCACATCTTCGGTGCCAGCTCGCTGGCGGCAGGTCACAAGACCCTGCTGCCGCAGGTCATCGAGGAGCTCAAGAAGCTGGGCCGCGAGGACATCATGGTCGTCGCCGGCGGCGTCATCCCGCCGCAGGACTACCAGTTCCTCTTCGACGCCGGCGTCGCCGCCGTCTTCGGCCCCGGTACACCCGTCAGCACCTCGGCCATCCGCATGATGGAGCTGCTCTTCGCCGCCCGCGGCGTGGAGATCTGACCGTTATAACGTCCTTTACGTAATAACGTATCTTATGACCAGAAAAATCATCATCATCGTAATGCTCCTCGCCGCCACCACGGCGAGGGCATTCGATTTTAGGGTAGAGGTAGCCGCCGGCCAGAAGGTCTACTTCACCATCATCGCCGGCACCAACACCGTCAAGGTCGTCAACCCCGACTGGGACAGCTATACGCCCCCCTCGGGAGCCCTGACGCTGCCGGCCACGGTAGAGAACAACAGCACTACCTATAGCGTCGTGGCCATCGACGAGCGCGCCTTCCAGGGCTGCACCGGCATCACCGCCATCGTGGTCCCCGAAGGGGTGACGCGCATCGGCCGTCTGGCCTTCGCGCAATGCTCCGCACTGGAGAGCATCAGCCTGCCCTCGACGCTCACCGTCCTGGGCTCCTATGCCTTCACCGGCACCGCCTATTTCGGCAACAACGACAACATCACCGACGAGGGACTGCTCTTCATTGGGGCCTACCTGATAGCCTCGGCGCCCAGCAGCGTCGGCAGCGCCGTGGTGCTGCCCGAGGGCACCCTCGGCGTGGGCAATATGGCCCTCTATACCTGCAGCACCGTCGAGCGCGTCACCCTGCCGGCAACGGTACGCTTCATCGGCGAGCAGGCCTTCAACGGCTGCTCCTCGCTGGACACCCTCGAGCTACTCGGCGCCGTGCCGCCGGCACTGGAGAGCAACGCCTTCACCGACGTGGGTACCTTCACCGTCCTCGTGCCCTGCCAAAGCGGCGACACCTACCGCAGCGCCCCCAACTGGAATGCGCAGACCATCGTGGAGAAATGCAGCCAGGCCGGCGTAGAGATCGCCGACGCCCCCCTGCCGACCGTCACGACGGTGGCCGGCGGCATCACGATAGCCAACAGCGGGCAGGAAGGCTGCCGCGTCAGCGACTTGCTGGGACGTCAGATTGCCAGATGCCGCGACGGCTTCGTGGCACTGCCGTGCCACGGAGTCTATGTGGTGACCCTACCGGGAGGCAAGAGCATCAAAGTAATGTATCGGTAACAGTGTCTGCCGTGGCGGGAGTCACGGTATCGAACACCACGCAGGTGTCTGCAGCCTGGTCGGCTTGCGACGACTCGTGGCGCACAGCACTGTTGACGTTCTCCATGACCCGCTGCACGGAATCGCTCTTCCACGGGATGAAGATAGAGACCACCAGGTAGACCGAGAAGGCCACCAAGATATATCCCGTCACCTTGTTGAACACATTCATGATACGCGCCGTGAACCAATGCTGGAGCATGGCGGCGAGACGGCATTTGAGCACGTCGGTGCCGAAGACCGCCAGCATCAGGCCAGAGAAGAAGAGGTAACGGTCGGCGACCGAAAGCTCGAAGCTGGCCGAGAAGAAGGTCACAAGGGTGATCCAGTAGAGCCAGATAATGGGATTGAGGATATTGAGCAGGAAGCCCGAGAGGGTAAGCTTCCAGCGGCGTGTGGCATGCTCGGTGATGAACTTCAGGTGGCCGTCGGTGGAGACATTGGTCTTCACCCTGCTGCGGTAGGTCAGCACGGCGAAGACCGCCGTGGTGATGGCACCGACAATCAGGATGGGGATGCGCACCCAGTCGTGGGAGAAGAGGTCGTCGAGGTTGTAGTTGGAAAGGACGGTGAGCATGAGCAGCACGATGACTATATCGCTCAAGCTGATGCCCAAAGAAAAAGATATTGCCTTGCGGAAGCCATGGTGAATGCTATGCTGGATGAGAGAAAAGAACGCAGGGCCGAAACTGAAAATCAGAGACATCAGCGCGCCACATATTATGCCAAAGAGTAATTCCATTCACCAAATTTGAAGATGCAAAGATACGAAAGTATGTAGAAATGGCAAAATATTTTGTAAAAAATAAAGTTTTTTTTGTCAGTATAAAAAATCTTCGTATTTTTGCAAACTCAATAGGAGTGTGAAAATGAGCCAGAACGATGACACCAAAATACAGTTTAGCGGTTTAAAGCCAGGCAATTACACCTTCTGCTTTACGTTAAATGGAGAGTTCTTTGAGCGGTGGAAAAACGACGAAATCCGGGATGGAAACGTCAAAATTGACGTCAAGATGGAGCGAAAAGAGCACCTTCTGATGTTCACCTTTTTGCTGAAAGGGGAGCTGACGACGATGTGTGACCGCTGCCTTGGCGACCTGACAGTCCCGGTGGAAGGCGAAGAGCACCTCTGCGTGCGCTTCAGCGACACTGAAGTGTGCGACGACGAGGATGTCGTGGTGCTGCCCGAGAAGGCGTTTGAGATTGACCTGGCCCAATGGCTGTATGAATACGCAGCAGTGCGTATCCCGATGCAGCACATCCACCCCGAAGGAGAATGCGACCCGGAGGTGACACGGTTCATCACCGACAAAGAGGAAGAAGAGAAGACAGAGGAGATCGACCCCCGATGGGAAGCGCTGAAGAAAGTGATGAATGAGGAGTGATGAGTGATGAATGAGGAGTGATGAATGATGAGTGATGAGTGATGAGTGATGAATGAGGAGTGATGAGTGAGGAGTGAGAAATTGTTTTAGAAATAATAAATTAAAAAAGTAATAATATGCCACATCCAAAACACAGATTCTCGCAGACCAGAACGGCCAAGAGAAGAACGCACGATGCGTTGGAGAGCGCTCAGCTGACAACTTGCAGCAATTGCGGCGCACAAGTCATGTACCACCACGTTTGTCCCGAATGCGGATACTACAGAGGCAAGCTTGCCATCGAAAAGAACGCTGAGGAATAAGCAAACAGGTGAAACAAAAAAAGGGAGGTCCCGTATGGAACCTCCCTTTTTCATTTCACTCTCTACAGCTCCCGCAGGATCTGTTCTGCGGCGTCGATGCCGTTTTGGGCAGCGATGGTGAGCCACTTCTTGGCTTCCTTCTTGTTTTTCTTCACGCCCTCGCCCGTAGCGTACATCTTGCCGATGAAATAGCAGCAACGCACGCTGCCAGCCTCGGCACCCTTGAGGAACCACTGGGCTGCCTGCTCCATGTCTTCCTTGACATAGACGCCTTCGGCGTAGCACATGGCGACAAGGAACATGCCGAAGGAGGAGCCGCGGTCGGCGGCCTGCATATACAGGTTGTAGGCCTTGCGCGAGTTGAGGATGACGCCTTCGCCCTCCTCATAGCAGAGGCCGAGGCGGCAAAGGCCCTCGAGGCTGCCACGGTCGGCAGCAGACTGATAGAGTTCGGCGGCACGTTTGGCATCTTTGGGAGCACCGTTGCCCTCAAGATACATGGAGGCGAGGTGCAGCGTAGCCCTGATGGAGCCGTGGGCGACAGCCATCTGGTAGTATTCAACGCTGCGCACGGTGTCGCGCGACACCACTTCGCCATCTTCATACATAGAAGCCAGGAGCATCATGGCATTGGTATTGCCACGGACGATGGCGCTGTCGAGGTAGCTAAGAACCAAGTCGTTGTCGACCTGACGGCCGTAGCCCTTCAGATGCGCTATGGCGAGCAGCAGCTGCGGACGGCCGTCAGTGGCTACCGGCGCCAGCTGTTCGAGCATATCGCAGGCCTGCGCGGGATTGGCCTCCATGCCGTTACCGGCCAGCATAGCCTGTGCATAAGAGACATAGGCGTCGATGTCGCCGTTGTGGGCCGCAGAGGTAAAATACTGCAGGGCCATCTCATAGTTCTCGTTGTCGTAGAGGAAGGCACCGATCTTGAAGTCGCCGCGGGGGTCGTTGCCCTGCGAGGCCAGATAGTAGTAGTGGAGAGCGGAGTCGCCATTCGTCTGCAGACCACCCCAACCGCTCTCGAAGTAATCGCCGAGGATCGCCATGGAGCGGTAGGAGCCCTGGGCGGCAGCCTGACGGAAATAGGGCAAGGCGGCGGCGGTGTCTTTCGACACGCCGATGCCACGGAGGTAGCTATCGCCCACATAGTAGAGGCCGGCGGTGTTGCCGTCGGGAATCGTGGTAGCCAGCATATAATACTCAAAGGCCTTGGCCGAGTCGGGCACGACAGTGGTGGTGCCGTTACGGTAGAAGTCGCCAAGGTAGGCGTAGCCGTCGCTGACGCCGTTCTGTCCGGCACGGAGGTAGTAGTCCATCGCCAGGGCGGTGTCGGCCTCCACGCCACGGCCATGCTCGTAGGCGATGGCCAGCTGCATGAGAGCCATGCCGTCGTTCTGCTCGGCGAGGGCATTAAAATAGTAGAAGGAGCTGTCGAGGTTCTGGCGGCAGCCGACACCCTGCTGGTAGTCGTAGCCAAGCCAGTACATGCCGTCGCGGTTGCCGGCATAGGCCGAGCGCTGCATCAGGCGGTGGCCTTTCTGCAGGGTGGCCTCGGTGGTGTCGATGACGCCGCTGAGGTAGATACGTGCAATGCGATAGTCGGCCTGCGGAGAGGCGGAAAGTTCATAGAATTTGAGGGCTTTCTTGTAGTCCTGATTGTTCTCATAGAATTCTCCCAAGACACCATAGCAAAGGGAAGAGCCCATCTTGCCACCTTTCTCCAAGAGCTTCAGATAGCTCTTCTGGCCTCCATCCAAGAGCGACAACTCGGCCTTGTAGAGGTAGGCGTCATAGTAGGCATTGGAGATAGCCTTGTCGTAGCACTCCATGGCCTTGTCGTACTCGCCGTTGCCGAGGTATACCTGGCCGATGGCCACACGTGCCTGATCACTTCCCCAGTCGGCGGCCTTCTGCAGATATTGCATTCCAAGGACGCTGTCCAAGACGCTATCCACGCCGAGGTAATAGCTGGCAAGGATGTAGGCGGCATCTTCCGACTCCCATTCGCAAGCCTTACGAAGGTAGAATTCGGCGCTGTCGTTACGGTCGATGGAGAGATAGTACTGAGAGAGGTGCACCATAGAATAGACATCGTTCTTGCGGGCTCCACGCCGCCAGTAGTGGTAAGCCATGGTGCTGTCGACGGGCGTCATGGTGCCGTTGATATAGGAAAGGCCGATGGCGTCATAGTTGGAGGCAAAGGGTTCGTCGCCGATCTCCTCATAGAGCAGAAGGGCCGTCGAGTAGTCGCGCAACGTGGTGTCTCTTGCCGAAGCCAGCAGATTGGCCTCCATCATCTTGTAGTCGTTATCATCATGAAACTTCTCTTTCAGTCGGCGATATTCGGCCAAGGCGCCGCGCTCGTCGGCAGGCATCCCCATGCCATATTCCATATATCTGGCGTAGCCGGCCACGGCCTGCATGTTTCCCTCTTTGCGGCCTTTCTCCAGCCACTTGACAGCCTCTTTAACATCGCCTTTCACCCAGTAATACTGTGCCATCAGGTTATACTTGCTTCCGCAGCAGCCGACGGAGGACTTCTTCAGATAGGGGTAAGCCTTCTCGATGTCGCGGGCATAGCCGCTCTGCCCGAAGAGATAGCCGCGTCCCACCAGCGAGTAGGCCTCGGGGCAGCCCATCTTCATGGCCTGCTCCAAGAGGGCGTGACACTGGTCGTAGTCGCGTTTGACGCCGATGCCGTCGAGGTAGCAAACAGCGAGACGGTAGACGCCATAAGGCGAACCGGCATTGGCAGAAGCCATGGAGAGGCGGTAGCATTCCACGCTGTCGTGGCCCAGTGGGCCATAGTAGAGTGCCATGCGGCCCAGGTGGCCCTTGGCTTCGGCCGAGCCCAGGGCGTCGGCCTGACGGTAGAGTTCGAGGGCCTTGGCGGTGTCGACAGGCACACCATAGCCCGCCTGGTAGTAGTCGGCCAGCTCGAGCATAGCCTTCACGTCGCCGGCGGCGACCTTCTTCTGCAGCTTCTCCACGTTCTGAGCCTGGCAGGTCAGCGTGGCAGCAAGCGTCACTAAGAACAAGAATTTCTTCATACAAGATTAGTTTTCAGGTTATTAATAAAATCACTATTTATGGTTATTGTCCAGTCTCCAAAACGGTCGTACTTTTGCATCAGTGTTTTAGGATTAATAACAATAGGGGTCGCTCACTCGGCGGCCCTTTTGTTTATTGTATATAAGCGACATACGCCGAAGGTGAGGCGACGATGGCACGAATGTTGAATGCTGAATGTTGAATGTTGAATGATATCGAGGAAGGCGTCGCCTTTGGGGAAGCGGGTGATGCTGTCGGGGAGGTAGGTGTAGGCGTCGCGGTTGCCGGCGATGCGGCTGCCGAGCCAGGGGATGATATGTTTCGTGTAAAAATTATAGAAAGGGCGTAGGAGTTTGTTGTCGGGGGTGGCGAGCTCGAGAATCACCATGCGGCCGCCGGGCTTCAGCACCCGCAGCATCTCGCCGAGACCTTTCTCCAGATGCACGAAGTTGCGCACGCCGAAGGCACAAGTCACCGCATCGAAGCTACCATCGGGGAACGGCAGGTGCTCCGCGTCGGCCAACTGGAAGCTGGCCAACGCCGTCTTTCGACGTGCGATAGCGAGCATCTCTTCCGAGAGGTCCACACCCGTGACGGTACAGCCGCGCTGAACGAGGTTACACACCATGTCGCCCGTGCCACAAGCGACATCCAGCACGCTGGCCGCCGGCCACTGGCCACAGACCACTTCCTTCGTCGCACGACGACGCCAGCGGCGGTCAAGGCCGAGGGTCATCAAGTGGTTCATGCGGTCGTAGCCGCGCGCTATCGTGTCGAAGTCGTAGGCCATACTACCAGATGGGATAAGGACAGGTGGCTTCTATCTGGTACACCTCGCCGTAAATCAGTGCCAAGACAAAGGTACTGATGACCAACAGAGGCAACATCGGGTCGAGCCGTTTACCATTGCGACGCCACACGCCGATAATATGCCACACAAAGAAGGGAATGGTGATTGCACAGAATGCCAGGTGCTCCTCGTTCCACATGAAGCACGCCACGCCAAACACCACCAACAACGTCTGGTATATCTTGGCGGGGATAGCACCGATACGCAACGGGATGGTCTTGCGGATACCTTCGTCGCTCTGCATGTCGCGGATGTTGTTCACATTCAGCACCGCCACGCTCAGCAGGCCGACACCCACGGCCGGTGCCCATAGCCATATCTTGAACGGAAGGGTGTGGGCGATGACGAAATAGCTACCCAGCACGCTCACCAGACCAAAGAAAATGAAGACAAAAAGGTCGCCGAGGCCGATATAGCCGTACGGTTTCTTGCCGAGGGTATAGTGCGTAGCGGCCCAGATGGCGGCGGCACCCAACAGGAGCACCCACCACGGGCATCCCGACAGCAGCACCATCAGCAGGCCGAAGACGCAGCAAGCCACCACCATACCATTGATGGCGCCCCACATCTGTCTGACCGTCAGGCCTCCATCGGTCATGCTGTAGTTGGGGCCTTCCCTACCCTCGCCGTCCACACCGCTCAAGTGGTCGCCCAACTCATTGCTGAGGTTGGTGAGCACCTGCAGCGACACTGTGGTGAGCACCAGAAACAGGTGCGTCCAAGGCCGACATGCGGGGGCGGCATACCCCATAACACCTCCGCACACCACCCCCGCCAACGACAGAGGCAGCGTGCGAAGACGCATAGAATTTATAAGTGCCTTTATCATCTAGTTTTTCTAGAATTGCCTAGGATAACCTAGGAGTTCCTAGGTGATCCTAAGATTGTCTAAAGTTCTTAGCTCTTAGTTCTTACTTCTTACCTCTATGCACAGCTCATCCAACTGCTCCTGACTGATGGGCGAGGGCGACTGGCTCATGACGTCGCGGCCGGAGTTGTTCTTCGGGAAGGCGATGAAGTCGCGGATGCTGTCGGCGCCGGCGAAGATGGAGCAGAGGCGGTCGAAGCCGAAGGCGAGACCGGCGTGTGGCGGCGCACCATAGGTGAAGGCATCCATCAGGAAGCCGAACTGCGCGGCGGCGCTCTCGTCGGTGAAGCCGAGGGTGTGGAACATCTTATTCTGCAAGGTGCGGTCGTGGATACGGATGCTGCCGCCACCCACCTCGCAGCCATTCATGACGATGTCGTAGGCATTGGCGCGGATGTCGCCCCAGCGGCTGGGGTCGTCGAGCAGCGGCTCGTCCTCGGGCTTGGGAGCCGTGAAGGGGTGGTGCATGGCGTAGTAGCGCTGCGTCTCGTCGTCCCACTCGAGCAGGGGGAAGTCGATAACCCAGAGGGGTGCGAACTTCTGCGGGTCGCGCAGGCCGAGCTGACTGCCCATCTCGAGGCGCAGGGCACAGAGCTGCACGCGGGTCTTCATGGCAGGGCCGCAGAGGATGAGCATCAGGTCGCCGGGCTTGGCACCCATCTTGTCGGCGATGGCCTTGAGGGCGTCGGCATTGTAGAACTTGTCCACACTGCTCTTGAAGCTGCCGTCGGCGTTGTATTTGATGTACACCATGCCGCCGGCGCCCACCTGCGGACGCTTCACGAAGTCGGTCAGCGCGTCGAGTTGCTTGCGCGTGTATTCGGCGCAGCCGGGGGCCACGATGCCCACCACCAGCTCGCTGCCGTCGAAGAGGCCGAAGCCGTGGCCTTTGACCACATCGGTGACCTCCTGGAACTCCATGCCGAAGCGGATATCGGGCTTGTCGGAGCCGTAGAGGCGCATGGCGTCGTGCCAGGTCATGCGGGGGAATTTGTCGAATTCGATGCCCTTCATCTCTTTGAAGAGGTGTTTGGCGAGGCCTTCGAACATATTGAGCACGTCCTCCTGATGTGCGAAGCTCATCTCGCAGTCGATCTGCGTGAACTCGGGCTGACGGTCGGCGCGGAGGTCCTCGTCGCGGAAGCAGCGCACGATCTGGAAGTAGCGGTCCATGCCGGCCACCATGAGCAGTTGCTTGTACTGCTGCGGACTCTGCGGCAGGGCGTAGAACTCACCGGGGTTCATGCGGCTGGGCACGACGAAGTCGCGGGCGCCCTCAGGGGTGCTCTTGATGAGCATGGGGGTCTCTATCTCCAAAAAGTCGCGGTCGGAGAGGTAGTTGCGCACCAGCATAGCCATGCGATGGCGCATAATGAGGTTATTCTTGACGGGGTTGCGGCGGATGTCGAGGTAGCGGTACTTCATGCGGAGGTCGTCGCCGCCGTCGCTCTGGTCCTCGATGGTGAAGGGCGGCACCTTGGCCTCGTTGAGGATGGTCAGCTCGGCCACCTCGATCTCGATTTCACCCGTGGGAATCTTGGTGTTCTTCGAGCTGCGCTCGATAACCTTGCCAGTCACCTGGATGACATACTCTCTGCCGAGCTTGCGAGCCTGCTCGCAGAGCGGCGCATTGGTCTCCATATTGAAGGCCAGCTGCGTGATGCCGTAGCGGTCACGCAGATCGATAAAAGTCATGCCGCCGAGGTCGCGCGAGCGCTGCACCCAGCCGGCGAGGGTTACTGTCTGTCCCACATTGGCGAGGCGGAGCTCGCCGCAAGTATTTGTTCTATACATATATATATAATTTATCTTCAATCAATCGACGTGCAAATGTACAAAAAAAAGATGAAATTACACAACGAAAAAAAATGGCTCATGGCAACTTAACCATTCCTCCCAGCCGGCGCTGCATGTCGTCGCTGAGGGAGCACATGATGCCACTGGAGGCGGTGAAGGTGAGCTCGCCGATGTAGATGCGGCCGTCGACATTGTAGAGGTCGACGCGCACCTGTGGGTGTCCCACGGAGAGACGCTCGGCGAGGGCCACCATCTCGTCCCAGTTGGCCGGCTGTTCGAGGTCGACCCACGGCGTGGGCGGATGCGCCAGTCCCTCGGGCAGAGGTCTCCAAGGACGCACGGAGTAGAGCTCCTTGACGGCTTTGCGGTGGCTGATGCGGCGGTCGGTACAGACGAGGCATACCTCGGCATGGCCGTCGAAGCACCAGAACTTATAGTCGGTGAGCGAGAGGTGCGAGGCGAAATATTCGGGAGTGCCGATGAGCTCCTCAGCCATGATGAGCCGCGGGATGCGCAGGTAGTGGGGTTCGACGGTGCGGTAGCCGAAAGGGCGGCGGAGGGCACAGTCGAGACGGCGCAGCTCTTTGTCGGTCAGCTGCCGTTTGTCCTTCACCACGATGGCGGAGCCGCAGTCGTGCGTGCACTTCAGCACGAAGCTGTCGGGCAATGTCTCCAGATCGATGTCCGCGGAGCGGTTCCAGCTACCGTAGGTCTGCGGAAGGTACTGTTCGAGGCCTTGCTCCGCCAGCATCTCCTTCATCCGCACCTTGTCAGACAACATGCTCCATAGGTCGGCGGGACCATGCAGCTTGAGCCACTGTATCTTCTCGTTGAGCGTCACGGGGTGGTCGAGGTCGAGAGGGGTAGGCATTTTGTAACGCCAGAAGAGCTCGACGGCACGGCGCAGGTCGCTGTCGACGATATGACGCCAGCGTGGCGACGAGACGAGGGCTTTCAGGTAGAGGTGTTCTATCAGGTTGCTCATTGTTGGGTGTAGTGTTTGAGTTTCAATAGCAGCGGCAGGTGGTCGCTGAGGCCTCCCTCGTAGCGTATGCCGAGGTAGGTGCGCTTGGGCCGCAGGCCCAGTTTTCCGCGTTCCTGGACGAGGAGGTGTGGCAGCTGCAGCAGCTGCGTCTCCATGACGCTCCAATGGCGGTCGGTCTTGAGGAAGAGGGCGTCGATGTATCGCCACTCGCCTTGGTATTTGTGGCTTCCGGCGTCGCGGGGCAGGTCGCAGTCAAGGTTCTGTATGCCGTCGGCGTTGCGGCAGAGGTCGCCGAAGCCCATTCCCTCGGCGATGGGAGGCTCGTCGGCGGTGCTGTTGAAGTCGCCCATGGCGACGACGGCGGCGGCAGGATGGGCCAGCGAGAGGGAGTCCATGAGGCGGCGCAGCGTGGTGGCGGCGGCCATGCGGCGCGCTTCAGCCTCGTCGCCGCCAAGTTTCGAGGGCCAGTGGTTGACCAACAGACATAGGGTGTCGCCGACAGGGGTGACGCCTTCCACCAGCAGGATGTCACGGGTGAAATAGTTTGCGGCACTGTCGGAGAGGCTGACAGCACGGCTGGCGGTGACACGGAAGCGCTCCTTGCGGTAGAGGAGCGCGCAGTCGATGCCCCGTCGGTCGGGAGAGTCGTAGTGCACGAAGTTGTAGCCCGCCTTGCTGAGGGGTGTGCCGAAGCATAGCTCACGCAGCACAAAGGCGTTCTCCACCTCGGCGAGACCCACCACGTCGGGGCAGTCTATCATGAGGAGGGTCTTGTAGATGCCATCGCGTTTGGCGTTGAAGCGCTGAGTCGACCAATGGCGCTCACTGTCGGGGGTGAACTCGTCATCGGAAGTGGCGGGGTCGTCGCGGGTGTCGAAGAAGTTCTCAACGTTCCACCAGGCGATGGTGAAGGCCTCCTGCGCCGCAACGGCAGAAGACACCATCATCACTACGACCAATATTATTTTACGCATCATTCGCCGTTACCAGAATCACTCGGCAGGTGTTTCTTCAGCGACAGGGGCCTCGACGGCAGGTTCGTCGGCCGGAGCAGCCACGCTGTCGCAGACCTCCGTGGCGGCGGGTTCGGCAGTCTTGCACTCCCAGGGCCAGTAGTGCTGTGTCAGCTTGAAGCCGACAACGAAGAGTGCGGCGAGGATAACGAGCCAGATGAGGCATTTCTTCCACCAGGCCATCTTCTTGTCGGCGAAGGGATCGGTCATGACGAGTTTGGGATACTTGGCCGTAGAGGTAAGGGTGGCGCCAAAGGTGGTGTTGACCTTGACGTTGCTGTTGATGGCCCAGCCGTTGGCGTTGAGGACGGGGCCGAGGTTGCGCTTGCGGAGCTTGAGCCAGGCGAGGAGCATGGAGGGACCGCTGATGACGACGACGATGAAGCCGATGAGCAAGAGGATGTTGTACCACTTGCCAGCGACGAAGCCACCGAGGTCGACGAAGAAGCTACCGATGTAGCCCAAAGCCAAGCCTATGGCGGCAAAGATACCGGCAAACTTGGCGATGTCGAACATCTGCGCTTTCTTCTCGTTGGCCTTGGCCTCGGAGGGACTCTCGGTCTTGCCCTCCTTCTCGGCGGCCAGCTTGGCCTGGAATTCGGTGGTGCCGGCATCGGCCTTAGCGGTCATCTCCTCGAACTGCTTGCTTTCCTTCTCGGCGGCGCTCTTGGCTATCTTCTCGGTGACCCAGTTGACGAACTTGCGGTAGGGGCTCCAGAAAGCCTGACGGATGGAGATGGGGTTGTCGATGATCTTGGTGACGGTGACATCCCAGTCCTGACCCGAACGGTCGTAGAAGATGGCGTTCTTGCCCTCGTGGAGGTCGTTGACGTCGCCATCGGTGAGGGCTGCGGCGATATCCATTTCCTTGCCTTTCACCTTGCTGACGCAATGGCACAGGAGGAGATACATGCCGCTCTTGCCGGCGGAGGCGATGGTCTTGGGCATATCGTCGACCTTGATGCAGAGCTCGCAGCAGCGCTGGTCGATATAGAGCTTACCGGCCTGGAAGACAGCCTGGATATTGTCGTCGCGGCGATAGAAATCCTTAAAGACAACGAAGTTGTGCAGAAGGCGGAAGAAATCGCGGCAGAGTCGCAGGAGTTTCTCCACGGGCTCGATGGCGTCGGCATGGGCTTTGACCTGCTCGGCCACAGCCTCGTTCATGGCGGTCTCACCGGCGGCTTTCCATGCGGTGTAGGCGTCGACCTTGGCGAGGATAGTGTTCCACTCGGCTTCGGAGATACTCTCCTTGCCGGGGAAGTCGACATCGAGGACGAGTTCTTTCAGCGTGGCGAAGGCGGCCTGCCAGGCGGGGTTGATGCCGCCGTTGAGGGGCAGGAGGGCCTCCTTGACGGGACGGGCCAAGGGGTAGGTGGCTATCTCGGCGACACTGTCGCTGAGGTTGTTGGCGCTGATGGTGGCAATCTTCTCCACCTGGACGTCGAGCACGGGCGAAGCCTCCTCGTCGAACTGGACGAGTTTGCAGCGCATGAAGAAGTCGGCCACCTTGGCACGGATGGCGGCGACGGCAGCCTCGGCGTCGTCACTCTTCTCACCATAAGGAGGCGTGAAAGGCTCGGCATTGGCGGCTGTGTATTCATTCTTGCACTTCTCCTCGTAGATGGCCATATAATCGTTGACGTCAGCCAGCGAGATACCCTCTTTGTCGAGGCCGAGCTGTGAGAGGATGAGCTTGGCCGACTCGATGACCTGGTTGCCCTCGTCGGTGTCTTTCTTCACCTGGGAGAATTCGATGCTGTCATTGCCCTCTACAAGGTAATCCATGTCGCTCAGCACTTTCTTGAGCCACTGGGCGGCAGCGACGACCTCGCCGACACGGATACGGCCGTCTTTGTCGGCATCCATCATAGAGAGTGTTTTCTCGTCGAACTCAAGGCCCTTGACGGGGCAGCTGAGGACGGTCCAGAGTTTCTGGTCGAGCTCGTCGAGGTGAGCGATGTCGGAACCAGACTCGATGTTGACGCGGGTGACACCACCGACAACACTGTACTTCCAGTCGTAGCCGGATTTGCTGATGAGTTTACGTATCTTTGCCATAATAACAATATTTTTGTTTACACAATAATTTCACAGACAGCATCTTGCACAAATTGCGCAATTCACCGTCGTTAGTGCAAAGGTATGGTTTATTTCAATAAAAAGCAAGAAAAAAAACTTCCGCAATAAAAAAAAATGTATATTTGCAGTTGCATAGATGCAACGTTTTCAAATCATTTAAAAACATAAAGCTATGAAAAACAAAACCTTAAAGCTTACAGCATTTTCTCTCGCCATCCTCTTTTTGGTGGCGTTCAGCACGGTAGGCGACACCTGTCGCCGCTGCTCGGGCGACGGCACAATACGCTCAGAATGCCAGTTCTGTGACAACGGCTACCGCCAATGCAACCTTTGCTATGGCAACAAAGAGATTCGCTGCACCTATTGCCAGGGCGGCGGCAGCTTCCAGTGCAACTGGTGCGCAGGACGCGGATACCGCGGCGATGACGAGTGCTCCAACTGCAACGGCACGGGCTATGTCACCTGCAGCAAATGCGAAGGAACCAAGATAATTGCCTGTCCCAGTTGTGGCGCCGAGGGCCATGTAGCCTGCTCCACCTGCGGTGGCAGAGGCTACACGGAGTGGCGCTGCCCCGAATGCAACGGCACCGGACAAGTTGACTACGACGATTGACAACCATTCCAAAACAACCCATCATGAAACGGACAATCCTTTTTCTGGCCCTTGGCTTCGCCTCGCTGGCCACATGGGCGCAAAACGCACAGAAAGACACGGTGTTCATCAAGATTACCGACGACAATGTTTTCTCCAGATGCTTCACCAAATGCGACCTCAATGGGGACCAGATGGTGAGCTATGCCGAAGCCGAGAAAGCCACCGCGCTGGGACTCGACTATGGCGGACGGAAGAACATCATCAGCAACTACGACTTCCTGAAATACTTCCCCAACCTCACGCACCTCTCCATCGGTAACACCCCCAACGAGACCATCGACCTGAGCGGCAACCCCAAATTGGAGGTCATCGACCTGCGTGGAGGCCTCTGGATCAACGAAGTCACCCTTGCGGCCGGCTGCAGCCCGCAGATATTCTTCCCCATCCACGACCAACCCGTCACCTTCAAGCGCGTGCCCCCGACACGATAAGAGACTCTTTTCCGGGTATCACCAGAGTTACGTTATAATAAAGATTTTCTCGTTATAACGAAATAACGTAATTACGACAAAACAACTATGAGGGCGGGCATAAGCTATAAGCCAACGTCCTCCACAGTAATTGTATATACAAAATGGCCGTGGTCGCCGGGATTGATGCAGCGTATGATGCTGCGCTGACTGATGTCTCCAGAGAAACCCTTCTGGTCACAGATACCCTGCCACGGCTCGAGGCAGACAAAGGGACAGCCGGGTTTGTGGGGGGCCCAGATGCCATAGGCGTCGGCATCGAAGCAGTCGACGGTGACCACAGGCCGTCCTTGCTTGTCGCAGAGGGTGGCCGTGGAGACCTCCTGCTTGTTACCGTTTTCTATCATCAAGGCATCGTGGGCGAAAGTGTCGGCGGTGACGGGCATCTCATGCGGCAAACGCTTAGGCTCCGGCAGCGCCACACGGTTGCCATCCTCGAGCGCCGAGACAAGAATGGGACTCACGGCATGGTTGTCACTGCGATAATTATCGTAGAAACGCACATAACCATGAATTTCATCCTCCGGGTCGTAGTCGGGTAGCAGGAAGGCAGGATGTGCACCGATTTGGTAATACATCTTGCGCTCGTCGAGGTTCTGCACCAGCCAACTCACAGTCAGCGTATTCCCATGGATAGCATACGTCACCTCAAGACCGAATCGGTAGGGATAAACCTCCTGTCTTGAAGTGTCAATCATTCTCATGCACACCATTGCGCCATCCATACCCTCCCTGCTGGTAAGGGAGAGAGGGGGACAAACGACGAACTCACTGTCGCGTGCAAAGCCGTGCTGCTTCATCGGGTAGACCTTGCCGTCGATATGCAGCTCGTTGTTGTACGGCTTCCCCACCACGGGGAAAAGCACCGGCGAATGGCGGTTCCAATAGGCAGCGTCACCATACCAGAGGTATTCGCGTCCGCCGCAGCGGAGGCTCGTCAACTCTGCGCCATGCTCAGAAATTTCTATTGTTAGATTGTCCTTGCTATAGGTCATATCGTCAGTTTCTACTTCTCAATGAATGTATAGAAGTGGCGTCCTGCAAACACAGACGCCACACAGCCGTTTGATACAGCACCCTAATAACGCGGACTATATAATATTAATTGTATAAGGGCAAAACAAAAAAAAAGGGAACCTTTATCGGTTCCCTTATAAAAAATTGGCGGCGACCTACTTTTCCACAAACAAGTGCAGTATCATCGGCGATGTGAGGCTTAACTTCTCTGTTCGGAATGG
>CACYIK010000018.1:38348-56234 GCA_902774395.1 uncultured Bacteroidota bacterium | reverse complement strand
GGAGCGCCATTGAGGTTGTTGCAACCGAAGATATCATGGGTGACCGTGCCGCCGTTGACCGTCACCGTCACATTGCCGCCGATGTTGGCCTCGACATCATCTGTGGCGTCATTGAAGCCGTTTCTGCGTCCACGGGCGCCGCCGTAGAGACTCTCATTGACGGTGCCACCATTGAGGGTAACGCTGGTGTTGGCGCTGACATGGGACAAAGCGCCACCGCCGTAGACGTCGTGGTTGACGGTACCATTGTTGATGGTCACGGAGGTGCTGCCCGTGACATCGGCTTGGTCGCCGCCGCCAGCCAGCCAGTTGACCCGGCTATGGGCGTTCTTCATGATGACCACGGGGTTACCCGTGACAGGAGCCAAGGAACCGCCGCCGAAGACCATACCCTTGGTGGCGTCGGAGACTATCAGTCGGGCATAGTGGTCGGGGTCATCGTCGCCGATGGTCACCATGGGGCTGGAGGTAACCATGGCAGTAGCACCCAAGCCGCCGCCGAAGACGTTACCTTTGATGAAGTTATCTGGGGAGTTCGTGAGGTGCTTGATATTCACCAGGGGCGAGTTGGCCGGGGAGCTAGTGGGTGTGTATTCTGCCTGGTTGCCGCCGCCGTAGACGTTGGTGAGGTCGAGGGCGCAGGTGCCGCTTTCCTCAACGTTGACGGTGATGGTGCCGCCGACATTACCCTTGGCGTCGCTGCCGCCAAAGGCGCTGCCGATGGTGCCGCCATAGATATTAAGGGTTACGTCGCCGCTAATGGCGGCGTCGACCGGAGCCACATAGCCTGGGTCACCCTGGGAGCCTACCTGTCGCACGCCCTTGGAGCCGCCGTAGACTTCGGTGAAGGTGCCGCCATAGACGTTGAGGGTGGTACTGCCGGTGATGGTGGCCATGTTGCAGCCGCCATAAATCTTGTCGATGGAAGCCACACCGCACTGGATGTCGGTCTCCAGGCTGCCGACGATGGCGGCGCGGTTGGAGCCGGCGAAGAAGACGCCGATAACCTCGGGGCAAGAGGAGTTATCGTGGGTGAGGGTGGTGTTGAGGGGTCCGTTGATGGAGCCGAGGATGTTGGAACCGCCGAAGAGCGAGTCGATGCGGCCGCTATTGACGGTGAGGTTGGTGCCGCCGGCACCGATGTCGGCTGCCGCCACCTCACCGTTACCGCCGCCGAAGACACGGGCAAAGCGTCCGCCGTCGACCACGGTGACCACACCATGGGCCGCAGCAGCGTCGCCGCCACCGAAGAGGTCTTCGATGGTGTTGTCGCATCCGTAGACATGGACGGTGGCGCGCTTAGCGGAAGACACCAAGCCGTTTTCAGGCGCATAGTTGGCCTCGTGGCCGCCGCCAAAGACATTGGCCAGGGCATACTGACGGTCGTTCGCGGTGTAAGATGCCGCCTGTTTTTCGGAGCGGCTGGTGGAGTAGATATTCACATTGGCATTGCCGTGAGGCGTACCCGCGATATTGTTGGCGCCATAGACATTGCCGAGGATGGTGGCGCTGCCACTGAGTTCGTCATTGTCCTTGTCGATAGCGCCGATATTGACAGTGGTGTTGCCGTTGTCGCCCGGGGTCTCGTAGCCCACGGAGGCCATCTCGCCGCCGCCGTAGACGTCGCCACGGATGGTGCCGGCGGTGATGTCGATCTGGGTACTGCCATAGACACGACCTGCCAGGATATTGGCCGTCCAACCCAGTTCGTCGTCGCTACGCGCCTGGGTGGAGTCGTTGGCTGTGGCGGTTGTATTGTCGCTGCCGTAGCCGCCGCCGTAGACGGAACCGAAATAGTAGCCACCGCTACCGATGGTGCCGACGGCAGTACCGATGGTGCCGCCGGTGATGCTAATGGCGGTATTGTTGGCCACCGAGCCCATCTCGCCGCCACCATAGACATTACTCTTGATGGTGCCGCCGCTGATGGTCAGCGTGGTCGATTTGGCACGGCCCATGGTAGGCCACAGGTAGTTGATGGTGCTGCCGTCCAGGGCCACGATACGTCCCATGGACTTGGTGTGGCGCAGACGGTTCACATAGGTACCCGAGGTGAAGAACTCGGTCTTGGGGATATTGGCCTTGGCCGATGTAACCGTCTCGTTGGTGGCATCAGGGGCGATATAGACATACTCGGCATCGTTGCCGATGGTGCCGCCGGAGATGGTGACGGTGATATTACCGTGTTCGGCTCCGGGCTGCATCTTACCGTAGTTGGGGTTGTCGGTTTGGGTGCCAGGGACCTTGGGAGGCACGAGGTAGGTGCCCACAGAGGCCAGACGGCCGCCGCCGTAGATGGAGCCGAGCATGGTACCGCCGGAGATGGTGACGTTGATATTACCCGCCACGACACCTGCCGTGAGGGCTTCGCCGGAGAATCCGCGGCCGCCACCGAAGACGTTGCCGTCGACGTAGGAGGTGCCGAGGGTACCAATCTTGGTGGCTGTACCTGCGATGGCATGGGCGTTGGTCTTGGTGGAACCGTCGACCTCATTGCCGCTGACGGTCATCGTCACGTTGCCGGTGACGTGGCCGTCCTCGCCGCCGCCGAAGATGGAACCGTAGATCCAGCCGCCGGTGATGTTCACCGTGACGCTGGAGACATTGGTCCAGGTGTTGAAGAGGGTACGCTGGTCGCCCTTACCGGCACCGAAGAGGTAGCAGGTGACGGGGTGGGCGTCGATTTGTGCAAGGGTACGGGGCACACCCAGGGTGCCGCCGCTGAAGTTCACGGTGCAGTTGCCCTTCACGTCGGTCTGCTCGTTGCCGCCGTAGAGGCTGGTGAGGATATGACCACCGGTGACGTCGACAACCGTGTTGCCGTAGACGACACCTGCCGACTCGAGCCATTTGCCCGCGGCATAGGGGAAGTAACCCGAGCCGCCGCCGAAGACATTGCCATAGAAGGTGTGGCCGTCGGAGCCCACGCGGCGTCCGCCCGCGGTGCTGCTACCGTCGGGGTACTCCGTCTCATGACCTAACTCAGTGCTGGCATACATATCGTAGGGAGCCCACGGCGAGGCGTAGGTCCAGCTGTTGCACTCGTGGAGACTGGTGGTTTGGGAGTAGTCCCACTCGGTGGAGTTGTAGGCACGGTTGAGGTCGCGCTGGGCGTCGGTCTTAACGCCTGTGAGGTCCCAGCCGCAACCTATCTGGCCGCCCTGAATGATGACGTGGGTGTTGGTGAGCACGTGGCCATTTTGGCTGCCGCCGTAGACGGAACCCTTGATAAGGGGGCCGCTGGAGTGGTCGGCCTTGCCGATGATGACCTCGGTATTGTTGACATAGTTGAGGAGAGGGATATTGGCATTGGTGGCGGGGTCGCCTGCAAAGCCCTTACCTGCGCCGAACACCATACCGCTGTCCATGGGCATCTTGAGGACACGGGGGCCTACCCTACCGGCGGCAATCTCGACGGTGGTCTTGCCGGTGTTGGCGTTGCAAATGAGGTTGCCCTGATCGGTGCTATACACACCCACACGGGCCATCTCGCCGCCGCCGTAGATATTACCTTTGACCCAGAATTTCTTATCGGTAGCCGCATCGACAGCCGTCCACGGTATCGTTTCTACCACAGGATTAGTAATATGATTCGTAGTCCAAGTCGAGACGTCGATTTTCTGGTCGACACCCATCAGAATCTTGGGGTTGGAGGTGACAAGACCTGCGTTGATTGCATAGATACGGTTGGAGGGGTCGTCTTCCGAGGTGCCACGGCCGCCGCCGAAGACGTCGTGGTTCACATGGCCTTTCACCAAGCTGATGATAGGCGTGGTGGCGGTGGAGTCGATTGGACGGTAGGCGGACAAGTTGCAGCCGCCATAGACATAGTCGACATCCAGCGCGCATCTTTCATGTTCCTGTGCGGTGGAGTCGATGATGATGATGATATTACCTTCCACATTACCGTTCTGGTCGCAGCCACCAAAGACTCTACCTATCTTACCTCCCTTCAGAATCACCGTGATATTGCCGCCGGTGCCTTGCAGATGTGGATTGGCCACTATAAAGTCAAGGTCGGCCTGTGAGAACCTAGGATGGTCTGATGCGAGGTCGGCTCGCACCTGTGCTTCTGTGGGGTATTTTCTGATGTTGGCCGCGTAGTCGCCGGCGCCCAAGGAGCCGCCGTAGACTTCGTCGAAGGTGCCGCCCTCGATGGTGAGGGTCACGTTGCCATAGACGGTACCCAGACGGCAGCCGCCGTAAAGACCCAGATATTTATCGTTAGCGGCGCAGGTCATCGTCTGGTTGATTTCGGCAATGACGTCGGTGTAGTTACCACCACAGAAGTGGTAGTCGACCACCACATCGCCGCAATCGCCACCACCTTCTACGATGGTGATATTAGCGTCGCCACCATAGACAGTACCCTGGCGGTTACAGGCGCCGAAGATAACGCCCACGTGGCCCGACTTGAATGCAAGGTAGACCTTGCCTTGACCAATGTTAGAGGCTTTGATAACACCGTTACCGCCGCCGAAGACCTCTTTGTATCGACCACCTTCGATGACGGTGTTCACACCCACGGCATCGGCAGCATTGCCACCACCGAACACCTCTTTGATGGTGTTGTCACAACCATAGACATGGGTATAGATTTTCTTACCCGAAGTTGCAGTATTTTTTTCCGGCAGGTAGTGGGCGTTGTGGCCACCGCCGAAGACACTGTCGAGGGCATAGGTTCGGTTGATTGTCAAGTCGCTCGCGGCATCCGTTGTACGCATCCAGGTCTTGTAGATGTTCAGATGAACATCGTCCTGGGGCGAGCCGTTGACGTTGTTGCAGCCGTAAACGGAGCCACGAATCAGTGCGGAGCCTTCGTAGGTGCCGCTGTTTTCACGGCCGATATTGACCGTCACCACGCCGTGGACGAGGGCAGCCACATTGCTGTGGCCCTCGCCCGAGATTGCCGTATCACCCAGGCCACCGCCGTAGACTTCGCCATAGATGCTACCAGCCATCACATTGACCGTCGTAGTCTTGTTATCGAGATTGACTAATTTATCATTGAGGCGACTGGTGTTGACACTGCCGAGGGCTGAACCGCCATAGATATTACCGTAGATGAGGGGTTTCTGCACTGCTGCGTTTACGATAACGCTGTCGAGGGTCACCAAAACACTTCCGCCGACTTCGGTCGTCTGACCGTAGCCGCCGCCGAAGATACCGTGGGCCCTGTTGGTTGTCGAGGTGCCCACCTGTCCGCCAGTGAGTGAGACGCTGGAGTTACCCGTCACAGTACCCGTGGTGTTGCAGCCACCATAGATACCCCTGACCACCATGGCGGTGCCGGAGAGAGCGACGTCGGTGCCGCCGGTTCCGGCCTCGTTGCCGCCACCATAGACGACATAGACCTGTCCACCGCTGACGTTCACGTCGGGGGTGCCAGTGTAGGCAGCCACGTTGCCGCCGCCGAAGACATAGTTGGCGTTACCGCTCTCGATGTTCACCTGGACGTTGTTCTGCGGAGCACCGTTGAGGTTGTTGCAGCCGAAAATGCTGTCGGCTATGCCGCCGTTGACGGTCACCGTCACATTGCCGTTGACGAGTGCCGCCACATTGGTGTGGCCGTCGCCGAGAGTTGAGAGGTCGCCGAGGCCGCCGCCATAGACAGAACCCTGGACAGTACCGTTGGTGAGGGTCACCGTGGTGGTGTTGGAGTTGTCGGTACCCACGTTGGCCAAAGCGCCACCGCCGTAGACACTGCCGGTGTTTATCACAAGCTTGCCGCTCTCGTTGCGGACACCCACCTGGGCATTCGTCTGGTTGATGAGCACAGCGCTGTTGCCCGACACAGTGGCATTGTTGCCGCCGCCGAAGATATTGCCACCCACGGTGACATTTGTCTTCGCCGCCCTATAAGGTTCCTGGGCTGAAGCCACTGACAAATGAACGTTGAGAATTGAAATCAGAGCCACGCAAACCAGTCGCGTCAGCCATTTGTTTCGGTTCATATCCTGTATAGATTTATTCATTGCTTTTTCTGTAAATCTTTTTCCTTTATTTTCCTGCTTGCTTTATTCTCCTGCTTCGCTTTATTCTCCTGCTTCGCTGCGCTTCGCGAGATCTTGTTGATCTTGTAGATTTTTCCGCTTGCGCGGGGGTCTGTCTCGGTTAATCTCTTTTTCTTTTCTCCTGCTCGCTTCGCTCACGAAATCTATAAATCTAGTACTTCGCGAGATCTCGTAGATCTGGTAGATTTGCCGCTTGCGCGGGGGTCAGCCTCGGTTAATTCTTAATTTTTAATTTTTAATTCTTAATTCTTAATTCCTCATTCATCACTCATCATTTTCTTTTCTCCTGCTCGCTTCTCTCGCGAAATCTATAAATCTTATAAATTTCCCCGTCTTTCGACGGTATTTCATTTGTCCCTCTCACTCCCCTTTCACTCCTCTCTCACTCCCCTTTCACTCATCACTCATCATTCATCACTCCTCACTCCTCATTCCTCATTCCTCATTCGTCTTGGATTGTTACTGAGGAGCTGCCGTTGACGGCGCCGTTGTTGCCGCCGCCGTAGACGTTGCCGGTGATGGAGGCACCCTGGCGGAGGTAGACCGCGGGGTTGCCGGTGACGGTGGCCGTGGCGCCGTAGCCGCCGCCGAAGACATTGCCGCTGACGACGCCGGTGCCCTTGATGGTCACCACGGGGCTGCCGGTATAGGCGGCATTGTTGCCACCGCCGTAGACATCGTGGTTGACGGTGCCAGCCGCGACATCCACCGCCACGGTGCTCTGGGGAGCGCCGTTGACGTTGTTGCAGCCGAAGACATTCTCCACCGTGCCGCCGTTGACATTCACCTGGACGGCTCCATTGACCAGAGCCGCATGGTCTGCATGGCCTTCGCCAAGAGATGAGAGGTCGCCGAGGCCGCCGCCATAGAGGTCGCCATGGATGGTGCCCTTGTTGAGGGTGACCACGGTGTGCTTGTTGGTGGCGTTGATATTGCCCTGAGCCGAGCCAGCGTAGACGTCGCCGTAGATGACGGGCTCGTTGGCCGTGCTCGAGGAGCCGATGGTGACGGTGACATCGTCGGAGGTGGCGGTGCTAGCACCGTAGCCGCCGCCGTAGACACCGTCTTTGTAGTTGGCATCGTTGGTGCCGATGGTGCCTCCATTGATCTCGACGGTGATGGCACCGCCCACGGTGCCGTTGGTATTGCAGCCGCCATAGAGGCCGCCGGTGATGGTGCTTGTGGTCGCGGCTGCGATGTTGACATAGACCGACACCGCGCCGGTGACGCCGCCGGTGGAGACATTGTTGCCGCCGCCGAAGACTTCAGAAACCGTGCCGCCGGTCATACGCACGGCGGTGCTGCCCACATTGGCTTGGTTGCCGCCGCCGAAGAAGCGGGTGGCGGTGCCGTTGATGACGTCGACCGTGGCGAGACCCGAGACGGTAGCCACGTTGCCGCCGCCGAAGACGTCGGTGGCGTGGCTGCTAGCCAGCGCGAACTGCACGGTGGTATTGCCGGTGACATTGGCTGCGTCACCTCCGCCGTAGACATTTTCGGCGACATAGGGATGGGGATAGCTGGTCAGGTTCGACAGGGTGTCGCCACCCGGCGTGCGGTTGGCCCCCGCGCCGATGACCACCCTGGGATTGGACTCCACGGTAGCGAAGCTACCCTTGGCGCCGCCATAGACGCTGCCCCTGATGCCAGGGATTGTATTCTTTGCTGCCACATGGATGATATTGACGCGGGGCGAAGTGGGATTGACCTGCTCTCCGCTGACGGTGACTTTGTTGGGCGTGTAGGGCGTCTCGTTGCCACCACCATAGATATTAGTGACGTCGAGTTTACATGCGTGCTCAAGGTCGAAGACATTGACGGTGATGATGCCCGTGATGTTGCCATTGTGGTTGGAACCACCAAAGGCATTCTCCATGGTGCCGCCGTAGAGGTTGAGGGTGACGTTGCCGTCGATATTGGCAGCGACAGGTACCACATAGCCTTGCTGTCCCTCGGTGCCCTCCTCTTTCACGCCCTTCGAACCGCCGAAGACATTGGTGTAGTTGCCGCCATAGACGTTGAGGGTGACGTTGCCGTCGATGATTTCGGCCTTGTTGGAGCCGCCGTAGAGTTCGTCGATATCATCCACGCCGCATCCCACGGTGAGTTCCACGTTGCCGTGGGTCTCAGCCTCGTTGGAGCCGCCGAAGAGCGAGATGATGTATTCTTCCTGATCGTCGTTACCAGCGCCGTCGCTACAAGGACCGGTCTTCAAGACGGTGAGACGCTTGATACCGCCAAGGATGTCACCCGCGGTGTTGGAGCCAGCGAAAGCAGCGGTGAAGTAGCCACCCTCGATGGTGGAGGTGGCGTTGCCGTAGATGTTAGCTGCGCGGTAAGGATTGGTACTTTCATTCCACGGGGCCGAGGGGTTGGTGAGGGTATGACCGTCGCCGCCGCCGAAGAGGGTGTCGATGCGGCCACCCTCGATGGTGACATTGACACCGGCCTTGATGGTGTCGGAGCCCGACACGCTACCTACGTCGGCAGCGCGGCCGCCGCCGTAGACCATCTTGACGGTGTTTTCGCAGTTGTGGATAAAGACGGTGGTGGAGTAACGGTTGGTCACCGCCGGCACGTAGGCCGCCTCGTTACCGCCGCCATAGACCGCCTGGATGGCGAAAGCAGTGTTTTTGTGCCAGTCTGAATTACTGGGAGAGACAGTGGTCTTGAACGTTCCGAAGTCGGCGAAGGTGCCCACCAGGTTGTTGGGAGTTCCGGAAGTGTGGGCGGTCTGCCAGACATCGACCCTCACGTTGTTGCGGGGCGTGCCTGCGATATTGTTGCAGCCGAAGACATTGCCTTCGATGGTGGCGCTGCCGATGACGTTGCTCGTGCCCTCCACGTTCTGTCCGATATAGACATGTACGCCGCCTTTGACGAGGGGTTCGACGAGGGGGCTGGCTTGGCCGCGGCCGCCGCCGTAGACGCTACCCGTCACGGTGCCGGAGAGGATATATACCCTGGTGGAATCGGAGGCATCGGTACCTACGTCGGCCAGGTTGCCGCCGCCGTAGACGTCGCCGTCGACTCTCACCTGCCCTTGCGCTGACATGCCGCCCAGCAGCATCGCCAGCACAAAAGCCATTCTTCTTGTTTTTCGGTTCATATCTTGTTGTGTTTTGTTCTATATGTGGGTTTTCTGTTAATCTCTTTTCTTTTTCTCCTGCTGCGCGAGATCTCTGTCTCTTTTAATCTTTATTCTCCTGCTGCGCGAGATCTTGTTGATCTTGTAGATTTTTCTTTTTCTCAATCAGAACTAAAAGAACTATCAGAACTTTTTCTCCTTCAATTCCTAATTCATCACTCATCATTCATCACTCATCATTCAGTAAATTAATTCCGCCTTCGGCGGTGACCTGTCTCGGTTATTTTTCCCTGCTTCGCGAGATCTCGTAGATCTGGTAGATTTGCCGCTTGCGCGGGGGTCTGTCTCGGTTAATCTTTATTCTCCTGCTGCGCGAAATCTGGTAAATCTTGTAAATTTTTCCGCTTCGCGGATTACCTCTCAACTCTTAAATCATAATTCATAAATCATAATTCCTAATTCATCACTCATCATTCATCATTTTCTTTTCTCCTGCTCGCTTCTCTCGCGAAATCTATAAATCTTATAAATTTTCCCGCTACGCGGATTGTCTCTCAACTCTTAAATCATAATTCATAAATCATAATTCATCACTCCCAACTAATTTTTAATTTTTAATTCTTAATTCTTAATTCCTCACTCCTCACTCCCATCATTCACTCCCCGCTCCCAACTAATTCTTAATTCTTAATTCTTAATTTTTAATTTTTAATTCCTCATTCATCACTCATCATTCATCACTCATCACTTTCTTTCTCCCCGCTAATTCTTAATTCTTAATTCTTAATTCTTAATTTTTAATTTTTTATTCCTCACTCTCCGCTCCCTATCGTTACTGTGGTGGCGCCGGAGACGAGGATGACCGAGGTGGTGGCGTTGGCAGGGGTGGCGTTGTTGACCGTGCTCTCGTCGCCGCCGCCATAGACGTTACCTGTGGTGGCATCGCCCTGAGTGCCTATCTCACTGTCACCCTGGATGGTGAGGGTGACGGTGCCGGAGACAGAGCCGAGGTTGGTCTTCTCAAGGTTTTCTGTAGTGTAGAGGATATGGTTGGTATTGTCGATGCTGATGGAGTTTCCATGTACCCAGGAATAAGTAGTGGTGCGGCCTTTGACGGCGGTGCGGTAGGTACCGAGGCTCTCGTAGTAGTAAGGTTCTGTGCGGAAGCCGATGCTGTCGACCTCGACAGTGGGCAGCAAGGCGGAGTAGCCAGCACCGAAGACATTGCCACGCACGGTGCAGCCGTCGAGGATGGAGGTGACGTTGCCGTCGACCTTGCCGAGTCGGCCGCCGCCGTAGAAGTTATCGGTGACAGTGCAGTTGGTCAGTGTCGAACTGACGTTGCGCGTGGTAGCGAGGGAGAACTTTACATACTCCACAAAGAGTCGGCACACATTGTCCACATTGCTCGACATGGGGATGAACTGGTAGTTGATTTGTGTAGAGACGCCGCCATAGTCACTTTCATAGACCCGCTTGTATTCACCTCGCACCCACTTGTTCCAGTCGATATTGATTTTGTTATTCTGGTTGGTAGGGGCGCGGCGGCTGTAGGAGTTGCCACCGTAGCCGGCGCCGAAGAAGGTGCCGAAGGTGCAGCCGGTGGCTGTGGTGGTGACGGTCTTGCCGCTGCTCATATCGCCGAACTTGGGGCCGCCGCAGAAGATGTCCACATGGCTGTCGACGATGGTGGTGGTGAGGTTGCCCGTCACCGGTTTGGCGGCATTGAGACCGCCGGCGTAGAACTCGTGAATGTCGGCGTTCTGTATCAGCCAGTTGATGTTGCCGGTGTTGTTGGCGCCATTGGCTTTGCCGATGCCTTCCATGGCGGCACCGCAGACGGTGCCGAAGCGGCCACCGTTGATGTAGCATTCGGCATTGTCTTCTTTGTTGGCCACATCGCCGCGGTAGAGGCCGGTAAGGTAGAACTCGTCGTAGTCGCCGCCGGTCACCGAGATGGGCGAGTGCTTGGTGGCTATTTGTTTATCCTGGTGGCAGCCCGTATGGAACTCCTTGAACCACACATTGCTTCCCACATGGATATAGGGAATCTTGTTGGAGGTGCCTTTCTGGTTATTGCTCACCCACTGCTCCATGACGCCGCCATGTACAATAAGCGCATCGGTCGTGGCTTTGCTTCCATGCTCATACTCGAACTGGGTGAACCGCAAGAGCGAGGTATTGGTACTTTCATACCATCCTTTGGGAATCAGGATACCGAAGTTGTAGGAGCCCGTGCCGCCTGTGGACTTCTGGGCCATACCAAGGCCGGGGATATTGATGAAATCGACTCTCAATGGGTGGCATTCGGCACGGTCATTGAAGCGCAGGATATAGGAGTAGTCTGGCTCATTGTCGCCATCAAGGTCGATGGAGGTAATCGTGTAGGGTTTGCTCTTACTTGCTTCCATTGCGGCTTTTACGTAATAATGGTGATAATTGCCCACAAGCACCACAGCATAGTCATAAACGGAGTGACTATTCGCATCCACCCCTGCAAAAAGAGCCGAACCCGAACTTGCGATAGCATTGCCCATAGAGGTGTACACCACTTGGTTCTCTCCTGCAATGGGATAGCTGTTGCCGTTGGTATATATCTGTCCGCCACCTACGTTGGACACATCATACCCGGCCGACATATCAGATTTGTAAATCTTGTCGGCGTTTTGGTCGGCCAGGTAGACGCATCTGGCCCAGTAGGGCTCGATGGTGATGGCCGTCACCCCTTCGGGTACATCCCAGTAGGCGCCTTGGTTGAAGATGCGACCGCTGACGGAGAAGAGGTCCTTGTTGGTACAATGGCGGTCGGCGAAGTTGTATCCACCCCAGCTGTCGGATGTGGTGAAGGTGCCGGGCGTGCCGCCGGTGATGCTGACAATCTTCCAACCCGTCACCACTCGGTTGCCGTTGTAGTTCTTGGTACCCACCTCGTTGTAGTAGGGCAGCTGCACCTTGTAGTAGTTGTAGTTGAAGTTGGCGGTGTCCTTATCGGTGATGTTGAGGGTGAGCTGACTGGTGGTGATCGCGGCTCCCGTGGGTCGGGTGAACACCGCACCGTCGCCCATCTGGATATTCACCGTGAGGGTGCCCAGCGTGCCGCCTTGGTTACGAGTGGTAACACTCGAGCGTGCTATTTTGGCACCTGTCGTGGGGTGGTAAGTGCTGTCGGGGTGGTAGTTCACCACGGAAGAATATTTGCCCTCCTCCTTGAGTATGGGATAAGGGGCTATGCTCTTGTCGAGCACCCATTTCATCATACCGCTCTTGCTGTAGGTGCCTGTGACCCACCAGCCCGCGAGTTCGCGGTGGCTGTTGAGGAGGTGGCGGAAGAACTCGAAGCGCTTCAAGAAACGGTCCTCGGCGCCCAGGGCGCAGTTGTAGGTGATACCCGTCGGTTGCACATAGGGGGCTTCGAGGCGGAAATAATTGAAGTTGCTCACACCGCTGGTGGTGTTGGTACCCGCGTTGCTGATGATTGTACCACCATAAACGGGAGATTTGGTAGAGCCACCTGTGATGTCGCCATAGAACATACAGGCGAAGACCATGGTCTTTTGATTGTTGTTGGCGGCGGAGGTCGTCTGGTTGTTGTAACCCACGATGCCGCCGACGTTGGTGCCGCTGGTGATGGTGGCGTAGGAGTAGCAGTTGACCACACGGGCGGTGCCGTCCAGGAAGCCTACAAGTCCACCTACATTGCCTGTGCCGCCCACCGAGCCGGAGAGGATGCCGACGTTGTAGATGCGTGCCGAGCCGTTGGCGGTGCAAGCCACGGCACCCACTATGCCACTCTGACTGATGGTGACATTCTCTATCAGCAGGTTCTTCACGGTGCCGCTAAGGGTGGTGAAGAGGGGGACGGAGAGGTTCTTGATGCGATAAGGCATGTGAGTAGTGGGGTTGATGGCTGCCTCCAGCGTGCCGCTGAACTCGGCAATGGAGGCGTTGAAGCCGCTGGCATCGATGTCCGCCGTGATGACATAGTCGCCTGTGGCGCCGATGCTGGCCAACGAAGTGATGTCCGTAGCCTGCGCTGTCATGGGAAACAGCAGGGACGCCAGCATCGCTGTCATGTGCAACCACATTCGGGTTTTTCGGGTCATATCTTGTTTTGGTTTATTCATTGGTCTGTTGGGTTCTGTATATCTCTTTTCTTTTCTCCTGATCTTTATTCTCCTGCTGCGCGAGATCTTGTTGATCTTGTAGATTTTCCGCTTGCGCGGGGGTCTGTCTCGGTTAATCTTTATTCTCCTGCTCGACCTCCGGCCTCACGAAATCTATAAATCTAGTAAATTAATCTTCGCGAGATCTCGTAGATCTGGTAGATTTGCCGCTTGCGCGGGGGTCAGCCTCGGTTAATTCTTAATTTTTAATTTTTAATTCTTAATTCTTAATTCTTAATTCCTAATTCCTCATTCAACATTCATCACTCCCATCATTCCCTCCCCGCTAATTCTTAATTTTTAATTCTTAATTTTTAATTCTTAATTCCTCATTCCTCACTCTCCGCTCCCAACCGTTACTGTGGTGGCGCCGGAGACGCTGCCGTTGAGGATGACCGAGGTGGTGGCGTTGGCAGGGGTGGCGTTGTTGACCGTGCTCTCGTCGCCGCCGCCATAGACGTTACCTGTGGTGGCATCGCCCTGAGTACCTATCTCGCTGTCACCCTTGATGGTAAGGGTGACGGTGCCGGAGACAGAGCCGAGGTTGGTCTTCTCGAGGTTGATGTCGGTTGTGACATTCCCTTCCGCAAACGCAGGATCGGCCTTACCGTTTGCTGGAAAGCTTCCATTTTTCCAATTGAATGTGGTGGTTCCAGAAAACACGCCAGGTTCAAACATACCCGACTCACTATTGAATTTGGGATTTTGTGTAAATCCAGCATTTCTAACCTCAAGCGTAGGTACCCTTGCAGAGAAGCCGGCTCCAAACACATTCCCTTTTACCGTGCAGCCGTCAAGCTCAGAAGTTACATCACCCACTACCTTACCCAAGCTGCCGCCGCCGTAGAAGTTGTTCTCGATGGTGCATCCTTTCAGTTTTGACTCCACATCGTTGCACTGCGCTAACGAGAAAGAGGCGAACTTGATATAGAAGCGGGCACCCGTTTGGCCGGTACTCCAGACGAAGAACTCGTAATCGAAGTCGGTGGCCACACCAGGGCCTTTCTTGCCGTATCGGGAATCGACAGCATCGGTCGTCGTTCCATCATAGTATTTGCCCCGCTCGTTCTGGTGAGAGTTAGGACTTGTCAACCAGTAGTAGTATTTTTGGAGATTATTCCAATCATAGGAAGTAGCATCGAAATACTTCTTTCTTACATAGGACAATCCGCCGTAGCCGGCGCCGAAAAACTCTCCAAAAACACATCCTTCGGCATTGGTAGTAACCTTTTTCCCTTCTTGCATATTGCCGAACTTGGGACCACCGCAGTAGGTGGTCACGTGACTGTTGTAGATGTCAACAGTGACATTACCTCGAATGGGTTTGGCATCGTTGGTGCCGCCACCGTAAAAGTTGTCGATGTCGGCATTGTAGATCTGCCACCGCACATTGCCTTTGATAGCTTCCTGCGATGCTCCCGCTGCTTCATGGAAATAGCCACCGCTGATGTAGCATTCGGCATTGTCTGTCCTTTCCTCAGCGTTTGAATTGTAGGTTCCCGTGAGGTAGAATCCAGGGAACTCGCCTCCCGTCACAGACACTGGCACATGGGGTGTCGATTGTTTACCATCACTATGGGTACCCATGCCGAATTCCTTGATCCACACGTTGCCACCGACGTGGATATAGTAAACCTTTCCATTAACATTACTATTCTGAGTAGACACAAACTGGTCGAAGACACCGCCGAGCAAGATAAGTGGAGCATCTGCTTTACTGGCATTGTTATTGTTGTCGCCATTGCCCAAATTTTCGTATTCAAACTGAGAAGAGTAAATTAATGCGGTATTGGTAACCTCAAACCATCCTCTGGTCTTGCATATGGTGAAATTGCAGATGAGGCTCGCACCATTAGGCTTTTGCGCCTGCGCCGTACCAATAACATCAAGAAAATCAAAACGAATCGGACAAATATTCAAACGCTTTTTGTGGTGGTATATCAGACTATGGTCGGGTTCATGGTCATTGTCCATGTCCACCGACATCATGGTGAAGGGGGTCGTACCATTTGACGGCACACCGTCCAAGTGGAAGTTTCCTACCAGAACGACCGCGTTGTCATAGACCGTTGTTCCTGCACCAAGGCCGGTAATACTAGTCTTTACGCTTTGGTTGTTGAATTTAGTATTATTGTCAACTTGGGTACCTGTTGCGCTTACCCCTTGTTTTCCAGAATAGTCATTCTTGTACACCACGTCGTAATACTGGTCGGCAACGTATATCGCATTACCCCAGTAAGGTTCGATGGTGATGGAGGTGACGCCGTAGGGCACGTCGAAGTAAGCGCCCTGCGAGAAGACGCGCTTACTGACAGAGTAGAGGTCTTTGTTTACGCTCTTACGGTCGGCATAGTTGTGGTTGGGGTAGTCGGTGATGCCCGAAGTGGGGTAGTTGGAAGCGGTATAAGGGTCGGAAGTAGGGGTGGGCGACATGGATATTATCTTCCAGCCCGTCACCACCTTGTTGCCCGTATAATTGCCCTCACCTACGTCGTTGTAGTAGGGCAGTTGCACCTTGTCGTAGTTGTAGTTGAAGTGGTCGAAGTCCTTGTCGGTACGCACCAGCGTCAGGCTCGAGGTCGTGATGGAGGCCCCATCGGGCTTGGTCTGGCCGCCGGTGGTCTGTGCGCTGCTGATGGTAACACTCAGTGTCTTTCCCAGCTTGCCACCATGGTTACGGCCTACGGAAGAACTGTCAGGAGCATTAGTGAAGTCAGGGTTGATGATGGATGGGTAGTAGTTTTGTGCTTTCAGTATGGGGTAGGGCTTGGGGTTATTATTAGTACGGTCGGCGGTCTCGAGCACCCATTTCAACATATCACCGGGGGCGACGGTGGTAGTGGTCGTTGAAGCGTAGAAGGCCGCCAGCTTCTTGTTGCTGTTGAGCAGCAGCCGGTAGAACTCATGGCGAGTCAAATATTTTCCCTCGGTAGCAAGGGTACTGTTGTACATGCCCGAAGTGAGATGACTGGTAGGCAATTGGTCGTAAGCATAATAGTTGAAGGTGTTCAAGCCACCTTGCAGGTTGGCGATATTGTTGCCGCCAAATACGGGCGATTTTTTGTTGCCACCGGTGATGTCGCCGTAGAACATGCAGTTCATCACCATGGTGCCTGTGTTTACGGTAGCGGCGGTAGTGGACACTTTGTTGTAGCCGACAATTCCAGCCACAGTATCGCCGCCGGTGATGTCGGCATAGGAGTAGCAGTTGACGACGCGGGCGTTGCCGTCGAGGAAACCCACCAGGCCGCCGACATCATTGCTGCCGCCCACCGAGCCGGAGAGGATGCCCACATTGTAGATGCGGGCCGAGCCGTTGGCGGTGCCGGCAATGGCGCCGGTGTTGCCAGTGTGACCGCTGATGTTGACATTGTCGAGCACCAGGTTGCGCACGGTGCCGGTGAGGGTCTCGAAGAGGGGCGCCGTGAGGCCAGAGATACGGTAGGGCATGTGGGTGGTGGGATCGATGGCGGCTTCGAGCGTGCCGTTGAAGGTGGTGACGCCGGCGGTGCCGCCAGAGATGTTCTGTGTGATGACATAGTGGCCGTCGGCATTCTCAATATCGCTCAATTCGTCGATTTCCGTCTGGCCCCAAACCGTCCCAGTCGAAAGCATCGCCGTCAGCAGAAAAAAGTTCGCCAGCGAGCGCGCGGGTACGTGAAAAAAGATATATAAATTTTTAAATATCATTCTAAAAAGCCTTATTATATAAACGCCAACACACAATCGCTCAAACACTTGCGGATGTCTGGCCATTGTGGTCGTTGATGCAAATATACACAATTTTCTTGATATATAAAGAAAAACAACGAATTTATTTATTTTCCCGCGACATTTTTTTCAAAAAACAACTCAGGCTCTGATTTTTAAAAGACAACAAAAGGTTTTTTTTTAAAAGACAACAAAGTTTTTTTTATTTTTAAAAGACAACAAAGACAACAAAGACAACTTACAATCTGCCACATGCAGATTGTTTTTGATGCGGCACCCATTCATTTGTCCCCCTCACTCCCCCTTCACTCCCCTTTCGCTCCTCATTCATCACTTTCTTTCTCCTGCTCGCTTCTCTCGCGAAATCTATAAATCTTATAAATTATTCCGCTTCGCGGCTTGTCTCTCAACTCATCACTCATCATTCAACATTCATCACTGCCTGCTACCGGCTACATGCTAAAAAACAACAAAGACAACAAAAACAACAAAAAACAACACGTTGCGCAGCTATCATTTGTCCCTCTCACTCCCCTCTCACTTCCCTCTCACTTCTCATTCCTCACTCCCTGCTTACTCATGCCTTGCACATGCCTATAAAATTATTTTACATCATCGCTATATTTACTCTACATTTTGTCTACAAAAAGGGTATGGAAAGGTAGAGAAAAGGTAGAGAAGGGGTAGAGAAGAGGTAGAGAAGATAGGAGTGATGAGTGAGGAGTGAGGAGTGAGGAATTAAAAATTAAGAATTAAGAATTAAGAATTAAGAATTAGCGGGGAGCCGGGAGGGAATGATGGGAGTGATGAATGATGAGTGATGAATGATGAGTGATGAATGATGAATGATGAATGAGGAATTATGATTTATGAATTATGATTTATTATTTATGAGTTGAGAGGTAATCCG
>CACYIK010000018.1:0-38311 GCA_902774395.1 uncultured Bacteroidota bacterium | reverse complement strand
ATTATGATTTATTATTTATGAGTTGAGAGGTAATCCGCGAAGCGAATAATTTACTAGATTTATAGATTTCGTGAGGCCGGAGGCCGAGCAGGAGAAAAAAAAGTGATGAGTGATGAATGATGAGTGATGAATTAGGATTTATGAATTAGGAATTGAAGGAGAAAAATTTTGATAGTTTTTTTAGTTTTGATTGAGAAAAAGAGCATGTAGCGAGTAGCAGATAGCCGGTAGCCGCGCAAGCGGAAAATCTACAAGATCAACAAGATCTCGCGAAGCGCAGCAAGCAGGAGAAAAAGAAAGATCAGGTAGCCGGTAGCAAAAATCTTTTAAATCTGCCGGAGATCAAATCTGTAGAACATGTTGTTTTTGTTGTCTTTGTTGTCTTTTAAAAAGAAGAGCCTATGTTGTCTTAAAAAATATCTCTGTGTTGTCTTTAAAAAGATTGAGATTAAAAAAAAATTGTATATTTGCAGCCGTGATATGACCGCATACAATCCTCATATGACTCTCCATAAGCTCTTCTTAAATATCAAGAAGAGAGACGTTTGTTTTAATTAAAAATTAAGAATTAAGAATTAAGAATTTCGATGTAAATTCTCTTTCTTGATTCGAAAAAAAGGCCAAAAATGGCTTCTCTTTTGCATATTTATGAATTTTTAACATATTAACAATTAAAAAATATAAAATTATGGAACTTCCCTTTGCAGAAGCTTGGAAAATCAAGATGGTAGAACCCATCAAGAAAAGCACTCGCGAGCAGCGTGAGAAGTGGCTCAACGAGGCCCACCAGAATGTGTTCATGCTGAAGAGCGACTACGTCTACATCGACCTCCTGACCGACTCCGGCACCGGCGCCATGAGCGACCGCCAGTGGGCCGCCATGATGATGGGCGACGAGAGCTACGGCGGTGCCCGCTCCTTCTTCCACATGAAGGACACCATCACCGAGATCACCGGTTTCAACTACGTCATCCCCACCCACCAGGGCCGCGCCGCCGAGAACGTGCTGTTCAGCTACCTGGTGAAGCCCGGCATGATCATCCCCGGCAACGCCCATTTCGACACCACCAAGGGTCACATCGAGAGCCGCAAGGCTTTCGCCATCGACGTCACCGTCAAGGAGGCCTACGACACCCAGCTTGAGGTGCCCTTCAAAGGCAACGTCGACCTGGAGAAGCTTGAGAAGATACTGAAAGAGAACCAGGGCAATGTGCCCTTCATGGTGCTCACCGTGACCAACAACACCGTCGGCGGCCAGCCCGTTTCGATGCAGAACATCCGCGAGACCTGCGAACTCTGCCACAAGTACGGTGTGCCCGTGAACATCGACAGCGCCCGCTTCATCGAGAACGCCTACTTCATCAAGACCCGCGAGAAAGGCTACGAGAACAAGACCCTCGCCGAGATCTGCAAGGAGATGTTCGGCTATGCCGACAGCATGACCATGAGCGCCAAGAAGGACGGTCTGGTGAACATGGGCGGCTTCATCGCCACCAACAAGCAGGACTGGTACGAAGGTGCCAAGATGTTCTGCATCCCCTTCGAGGGCTTCCTGACCTATGGCGGTATGAACGGCCGCGATATGGACGCCTTGGCCGTGGGTCTGAAGGAGAACCTTGAGTTCGAGATGGTTGAGACCCGCATCAAACAGGTCCACTACCTGGCCCAGAAACTCGACGAGTACGGCATCCCCTACCAGCGTCCCGCCGGTGGCCACGCCATCTTCGTCGACGCCGACAAGGTGCTCACCAACATCCCGAAGGAGGAGTTCCCCGCCCAGACGCTGACCTGCGAGCTCTACCTCGAGGCCGGTATCCGCGCCTGCGAGATTGGCTACGTGCTGGCCGACCGCGACCCCGTGACCCGCGAGAACCGCTTCGGTGGCAACGACTTCGTGCGCCTCTGCATCCCGCGCCGCGTCTACACCAACAACCACATGGACGTCATCGCCGCCGCCCTGAAGAATGTCTACGACCGCCGCGACACCATCAAACGCGGTCTGGAGATCACCTGGGAGGCCGAGCTGATGCGCCACTTCACTTGCCAGTTCAAGAGACTGGGCTAAAGTGAAAAATGAAAGTTGAAAAATGAAAAATGAAAACTTTTAAGCTAGGAGAAACTAGGTGAAACTAGGCATTCCTAGGCATTCCTAGGCTCTCCTAGGCTTTCCTAGGATAACCTAGGAGCTTCTAGGAGAACCTAGGAAAGGCTAGGAGATTCTAGGCTCTCCTAGGTGGACCTAGGCATTCCTAGGCATTCCTAGGCATTTCTAGGCTTTCCTAGGAAAAGCTAGGAGATACACAATAAAATTGCACGATGCGCGTTACTTTTCATTGTAATGCGCATCGTGCGTTATATAATAACTTGTCTGTTGCTGGCCGTGGCCGTGGGGGCTGCGGCGCAGCCGGCGCCTTGCACGGCGCTGGGGCTGCCGCTGGCCGAGGGCTTCGACAGCTACGGCACGGCGGCCATGCCGCCCTGCTGGTGCTCGACAGGCAACTACGACATGGGGGCTATGCCCCACCTCGATGCCTCGCGCCACTTCAACGGCTCCCGCTCGCTCTACCTCTACTCCGGCACGCTGCAGGGACACTATAGCATGGCCATCTCGCCCGAGCTGGCGCTGGAGTCGACGAACGAGGTATACCTGAAGTTCCGCTTTTTCTCCACCTCGACGGCTACGCGCGTGGAGGTGGGCATGTGTGACGATACCAACCGCTACACGCGCCATTTCGTGCCGCTGGACACCCTGCATGCCGCCCGTCCGGGCCAGTGGCAGGAGATGGTGGTGGCGCTGCCTGCCGACGGCAGCGCCGGCACACGCCTGGCTTTCCGCCTGCAGCGGTCGCTGCAAGTGGAGGTCTGCGAGTGCTTCATCGACGACCTGCGCATAGGCAGCTGCGGCACCACGGTGCCGGAGGTGAGCCACCTGACGAGTCACTCGATGACGGTGACGTGGGAGCGCTATGGCTCCGGCGCCATCGCACTGGAATACAACGGGCAGCGTTTGGACAACGTGACGTCGCCCCTGACGCTCACGGGCCTACAGCCCCTGACGCACTACACCGTCAGCGTGGGCTGCACCGACAGCGTCATGCAGGAGGTGAGCGTCACCACCCTCGACGCCACGGAGCTCGTCCCCTCGCTCTATGAGCCCTTCGCGGGCAGCGCCCTCCCCGCGGGCTGGCAGACGCCCCTGGCCTCTGTCCCCACCGTGGGTGGCGGCAAGCTGACGCTGCATCCCGCTGCCGGCGACAGCTGCTTGGCGGTGTTGCCGCCGCTGCATGGCGTCGCCGCCAGCGACGTGACCATGGCCCTGCGCCTGCAGGGCACGGCGGGCTGCCGCCTCGTGGCAGGCGTCATGGACTACGCCCTCGAAGCCGAAAGTTTCGTTCCCCTGGACACCCTCGTCTGCGGCAGCAGCTGGCAACGCCACGTCGTGGACTTCAGCCCTTATAGCGGCAGCGGCCTCTACCTGGCTCTCTTGGCGCTGGGCGACGGCACGGTGACTGTCGACGACCTGCGCGTGGCGCGCTGCCTCATCGACAGCGTGCAGCTCTCCTACCTCGCCGACAGCTCGGTGACGGTGGCATGGGACACCCTGACGCCCCTGGCCAATGCCGTGACGGTGGAGTACGGGCCGCGGGGCTTCGCCTCCGGCAGCGGCACCACGGTGACGGCCACCGCCAACCCCTTCACCCTCACAGGACTCACCCCCTCGATAGAATACGACCTCGTCGTCGCCCCCGCCTGCGGCGATGTGCCCTGCTCCTACGACCGCCATGGTGCCCTCCCCTTCGGGCAGGCGGTCGAGGTGCCCTACTGCGTGTCGTTTGAAGGCATCGGCACAGGCCTCCCACAAGGATGGGTCTGCGGCAGCGGCACTGCCGGCGGCCACGGCACCGCCTACCAGGGCAGCCGCTCCCTGCGCCTGACGGCGGGCACGGTGGTGGCGCTGCCACGCATCTCCATGGCCACGGGCGACAGCCTGATACTGGAATTCTATGGCTACGGCAGCGGCCGTCTGGAGGTGGGGCTGACGCACACTCCTTTTGCCCCCTTCACCCCCACCGACACCCTCACGGGGACGGGAGCCTGGAAGCGCTACATGGTTGCCGTGGCACCCCCCGAAGGACAGCTGCTGACGCTGCGCAGCAGCAACACCTGGTATATCGACCTGCTGGCAGTCCACGCCAACGCCGTGACGACGACCACGGTGAACACCCTGCGCCAGACCTCGGCGCATGTGGCCTGGTCGCTGGTACACAGCGACAGCGTGGCGCTGGAATATAAGGCCGTGGCGTCGTCGACGGCCGACTTCGCCGAGGGCAGCGGCACGACGTTCCACGCCCTCGACAGCGTGACCCTCACCGGCCTCGAGGCCGGCACCCACTATGCGCTGCACCTGCGCCCCCTGAGCGACGGCGCCAGCTGTCACTGGCAGACCCTCCACCTGCTGACGGCAGCCGCGGCGCAGGAGCCTCCCATCTGCGAGGACTTCAACAACCTCAACGACTTCCCCGCCAGCTGGCGCCGCCTCTCGGACTATGGCGAGTACCCGCTGGTGAGCAGCGAGCGCAACCACTCGCCCGCCAAGTCGATGCGCTTCTCGGCCACCGCCACGAAGCATACCGTGGCCATGCTGCCCGACTTCACCAGCGCGTCGGAGCACCTCACCCTGCTCTTCTGGACCAACGCCACACTGAACCCCCAAGGAGCCATGCTCCTGGTGGGACGACTCGACGACATCACCGACATCTCCTCCTTCCACGCCACCGACACCCTGCGCTTCAACGAGACCGAGGTGTGGCGCCACCACCAGGTGGACCTCGGCACCCTGCACGAGCAGATAGCCCTGATGCTGGTGGGCGGCAACAACAACGAGACGCGCCTCTTCATCGACGACATCTGCGTACACCACTGCATCGCCAACGGGGTGAGGGTCTCGCACATCGACACCTCGTCGCTGACCTTCGAATGGAGCGGCGACGGCATCGACGGCATGACAGCAAGGCTTTCGAGCTCCCTGTCGCATGTGGTCGACACCTTCCACACCTCGCCAGCCACCATCGACAGCCTGACCACCAACAGTCCCTACCAGCTGACGCTGAAGAGCCTCTGCGACTGCGGCAGCCGCGGTGCCGTCCTTTCTCCGGGTAGCGGCACCTCGGGACGTGCCTACAATGATACCGTCTACTCCACCAACTTCAACTCGCGCCCCAGCACCACCTCTGTGCCCTATTGTCAAGACTTCGAGAGCCACACCAGCGGCACCTTCCCCTCCAACTGGCGCCGTCTGAACGGCCTGGCGAAGGTCAGCGACCGCAACTACCACAATGGAGGCCACAGTCTGCTGATTCCCAACGGCACCACCGTGGTGATGCCGCCCATCGGGGATATCTCGTCGCTCGTCGCCACCCTCTACCTCTTCGCCACCGACGATGCCGCCCTGGCCGACGGAGCCCTGCTGCTGGGCATCTTGGAGAACCCCGACTCAGCGAACTCGCTCACCGTCGTCGACACGCTGCATCTGGCACGTGCCGGCGAGTGGCAGCGCCTGTGGAGCGACCTGTCGGCTTATAGCGGCAGCGGCCGCACGGCGGCCCTGCGGCTGGAGGCCGCCGACAGCTGCACCGTCTACCTCGACGACCTGAGCCTGTCGTCCTGCGGCTTCGGCGCCCTCGTCCTGCGCGGAGGCGACACCGTGGAGTGGGAGCCCCTGCACAGCCCCACACAGGTGGCCCTGGAATACGGCCCCCAGGGCTTCACCCCCGGCGACGGACAGAGAGACACCGTGACGGCGTCGCCCTATGTGCTGGCCAACGCCGTGGCAGGCACCAACTACGACATCTATCTCAAGGCATTCTGCGGCGAGCGCTGGAGCTGCACCCCCCTGCGGCTGTCGTCGAGCAACGCCACCGTCATCCCCTACTGCGAAGACTTCGCCAGTGCGCCGCCCATGAGTCTGCCCACCGGCTGGACCATGGGACGCACCTATAGCGGCAGCCCCGCCATCGACAATGGCCACCTGCTGCTGAAAGGCCACAGCGGCGCCACGCACCGCAGCATCGCCGTGCTGCCCCCGCTCGACGGCGACGGCCTGCTGCAGCTGAGCATGAGCCTGCGCGGCGGCACCAACGGCCGTCTGGCGCTGGGACATATCGCCTCCAATGCCGACCCCAACACCTTCGTGGCCCTCGACACCGCCATGGGCGGCGACGACACCCTGTGGCACCGCTACCGCAGCACGCTGACCCTGCCGGCAGGGCGCCGTCTGGCCATCGCCTGCTTCTCCATAGGCCAGGAGGCCACCATGGAGGTCGACACCCTGGCGGTGACACGTGCCCTCAGCCCCCATATCAGCGTCAGCAGCGCCCGCACCCTGGTGCTCGACAACAACGGCGACAGCTACATAGAATACGGCCCTGCCGGCTTTGTGCAGGGCACTGGCACCCTGCGCCACCTCGACAGCATACACTACGAACTCGGCGGCCTGCAACCCGAGGAGACCTACTGGCTCTACAGCCGTGAGGACGCCCTCTCGGCCACCTGCCTGCCTCCCGACCAGGTGACGATGCCCGCCGAAGCCCCCCTGCCCTACTGCCTCGGCGACACCCTCTTCCAACGGCTGCAGCTCCCCGAACTGAACATCGACAGCGTCAGCCGCCTGCACCTATACGTCACCCTCGAGGACGGCGGCACCGTGGTGGCGGGTGTCATGGAGACCGACGGCGGATGGGATCACTTCACGGGTGTCGACACCCTGACGGCTCCCGCCGGCACGCGGCGCCAGCTGCACCTCACCTTGTCGGACTACACGGGCCACGGCCGTTTCGTAGGCCTGATGAGCACTGGCGGCGCCGTGAGGGCGACAGCCATCGCCGCGACCGACAGCCCGTGGGTCACCGCGCGGCTGAACGACGACAACAGCGTGACCCTCAGCGGCCACGGCAAAGCACTCTATGGCCTTACAGGCTTCACGCCGGAGCAGGGAACACTGGTCACCATCGACGGGAGTCTGACACTCAGCACACTGGAAGACACCACCGTCTATGACTTCTACCCCCTGGCGGGCGACTCGCTGCTGCCCTGTCTGGCACCGCAGCAGTGGCACACCTCGACGGCCGTCGCCATGCCCTACTGCGTCACCTTCGCCGAAGGGCTGCCCCTAGGCTGGACCGTCGAAGGCGACGCCCTCGACAGCATGGCACGGGTGGAGAACAGCGCCCTCGTGCTCAACGCCCTGCCGGGCGAGAACGTGCTGCGCCTGCCGCAAATGGCTGCCGGCACACTGGTGGCCGACATGGAGGTGATGCTCTCTGGAGCTAGCGCCACGCTGACCTTCTGCGGCGACACCGTGCCCGCCGGCACGGGTAGCTGGCAACGGATGCGCATGCAGACCACCCACGAAGGACGTCCTTCCTTCGTCCTCAGCGGCAGCGGCACCGCCCGTGTGAGGAGCCTGCAACTCAACCGCTGCGCTCTGCCCGGCAGCATCGCCGTGGGACAGCCCGGCGGCGGCACCACGGTGCTCGAATGGGATGCCACCGAAGTCAGCGGTCCCTTCTTCTTCGAATACCACCTGGCGAATGTCGACGCCAGCGTCATCGTCAGGGCCACAGAGCCCCCGCTGACGCTGCAGCTGCTGTCGGACACCACCTACCAGATTGTCGCCAAGTGTGACTCGCTGGCGGTGGCCTGCCAGACGCCCACCACCTTCAAGACCCTCGCCGAGCCGCAGGAGCTCCCCTACTGCGTCAGCTTCGACACCACGCTCCCCGAGGCCTGGCACTCGCTAGCCCTCCCGACCGGCGAGACATTGCTGGTGCTGCCGCAGTTCACCGTCGACAGCCTGCTGCGGCTGAACCTCATGCTCACCGCCCGTCTGAGCGGCGGCAGCGAGGTGACGCTGGGCGTGATGAGCGATGCCGGCGACATCTCCTCCTTCGACTCGCTGACCGCCCTCCACTATAACGGCAGCGCCCTCACCACGCGCTTCTACACGCTGAGTAACTACTTCGGCCACGGCCACTTCCTGGCCCTGCGCTTCAGGGGAAGTCTAGAGGTGAGCCACCTGTCGGTGAGCGACTGCGCCGCCTTCGACTTCAGGCTCGAGGAGGAGGAGAACGACCATGTGACGATAGGATGGGAGCAGCAGGGGACGCCCACCGTCACCGTCGAATACGGCCCCATGGGCTTCACCCCCGGCACCGGCAGGGTGGTGACGGCCCACCAGCCGCCCTTGCGCATCGACAGTCTGGAAGGGCTGACCAACCACGCCTTCTACGTCAGCGGCAGCTGTGACAACACGCCCTGCCGTCCCGCCATCAAAGACACCTTCATGACCTTCACGCCCCAGGGCGGCGAAGGCTGCATCGACTATACCGACCTCTATGCCCCCTATGTGAGCTGCAAATACGGCACCTACAGCAACCCGTCGGAGAACACCGGCGTGGTGGACCTGGGCTTCCTGAATGCCGCTTCGCGCCACACCATCCACTTCGACACCACGGAGCGTGACGCCCGCACCGGCGGACTGCTGCGCACGGTGCCCGAAGGCAAGATGGCCTCGGTGCGTCTGGGCAACTGGCTCACCGGCAACAACGGCCAGCCACAGGCGGAGAACATCACCTACGGCATGACCGTGGACACCACGATATTCAACCTCCTGGTGCTGCGCTATGCCGCCGTGCTGCAAGACCCCGAGCACTCGCCCGACCTGCAGCCCCGCTTCCGCCTGCAGATACTCAACTCGGCGGGTGACCTCATCGACTCCTGCGGCTTGGCCGACTTCATCGCCAACCCCTCACTGATAGGGAGCACGGACGAAGGAGGATGGAACCAGGCTGCCAACGAGGTGCTGTGGAAAGACTGGACCACCGTGGGCATCGACCTCACGGCCTACTCGGGACAGACCATCTTCATCCGTCTGACCACCAACGACTGCGGCGAAGGGTCGCACTACGGCTATGCCTACTTCACCCTCGAATGCGCCACCAAGCGCATGCAGACCGAGGGCTGCAGCTATGTGCCCGACAACCGCTTCACCGTGCCCTCGGGCTTCCGCTACCGCTGGTACAGCAACCACGACACCACCACCTTCTCCACCGCGTCGAGCATCTGGGTGGCCTCGGACAACAGCACCACCTACTACTGCCAGCTGTCGTTCATCGACAAGCCGTCGTGTAACTTCACCATGAGCGCCTTCGCTGGCGCCCGCTTCCCGCTGGCCATCATCGACACGCTGGTCACCGTGGCCAACTGCGAGTTCGACCTGGTGATGACCGACCGAAGCACCATCTCGAGCGACGGTGTCACCCCCGTAGGCACCGGCGAGGGCTGTGAGAGCCGGCTGTGGCTGCTGCCCGACGGCAGCACCTCCACCGCCTCGGCGGTGACGATGCACCTGACGGACACCGCCGATATCGACATCACCCTCATCGCCGGCATCGCCGATGACCAGTGTATCGACACCCTGCAGCGCACCATCCGTGTGCGACGCCTCTACCCCGACGCCACCATCGAGGCCCCCTCGCAACGCTGCGACAACGACGCTCCTGACGGGCTCTACGTGCGCCACGCCACCTCCTACCACTGGAGCGGCGGTGGCACCGGCCCACGGCAGGTGGCACCCACCAGGGACACCACGGTGACCTGCTATACCGTGGACACCAACGGCTGCCTCGACACCCTGCGCCACACCCTGTTGGTCTTCCCCACCTACGACCTGCACTATAGCGACTCGGTGTGCAACACCGACAGCAGCTACCGCTGGATTGACACCACGATAGTCATCGACCAGAGCGACGGCATCATCGGCCGCATGCGCCACCTGACCACCGGCGAAGGATGCGACAGCCTCATGACCCTCCGTCTGCAGCTCATGCCCTCCTATTACCTCCACCACTACGACACCCTGTGCCACGACAGCCAGCTGCCCTTCTTCGACACCGTGCTCACCACCACGGGCGACTACCTGCATGTCGACAGCACCGCTTTCGGGTGCGACAGCATGGTGACCATGCACCTGGAGATAGTGCCGCGCGTGTTCCGCGACGACGAACGTGTGGTGTGTGACTCGCTGGTATGGATTGACGGCCACACCTACCGCACCGACACCGCCGGGGCGGTGGACACCCTCTCCACACCCCGCGGCTGCGACAGCGTGGTGACCCTCCTGCTCACCGTGCACTACTCCACGCTGGAGGTGGAGGTAGACACCTTCTGCCAAGGCAGCCAATACCCCTGGCGGAGCCACCTCATCACGGAGGGCGGACGCCATGCCGACACGCTGCGCACCATAGAAAACTGCGACAGCGTGCTGGCCATCGACCTCACCCGTCTGGACCTGCCCACCCTCTCCATCAGCAGCGACTATGACTGCCAGACCCTCGACTACGAGATACGGGCCCACAGCGACGTGCCCTACCTGCTGTGGTCGTCCTGCCCCGTCGACTCCACCCTCCAGGAACATGCCCACGACAGCATCCTCGTGGTCCATCCCGACAGCACCATCCGATACATCCTCTATGCCGACTATGCGGAGGAGCCGCATTGTCCGGCACGCGACAGCGTCACCATCAAGCCCGCCACGCTGCCCAAGGCGAAGTTGAGGGTGAGCCCCCTGGCGCTGGTGGCGCCGGCCAACGAGTTCGACGCCATGGATGTGGGCCGAGACTTCCTTGAACGCGCCTGGTATCTCAACGGGGAATTGCAAGATGAAGACGGACGCTACCTGCATGTCGTCATGCCCGAAGGCATCGACACCATGTGCGTGATGCTGTTGGTCACCGACGGCCACTGCGAAGACAGCGCCTCGGTATGCGTGCCGCGCCTCTATAATGTCGTCGACGCCCCCAACACCTTCCTCCCCGACGCCGATGAGAACAACATCTTCCGTATCGTGGGAAAGGGCATCCTGGAGGCAGAGATATCCATCTACAACCGCTTCGGCACCTTGGTGTACCGCTCCACCGACATCAACGAAGGATGGAACGGCATCAGCATCAACGGCGACCGCTGTCCCATGGGCGCCTATGTGTGGATTCTCCGCTACACGGCGAGTACTGGCGGACGCCATGAGGAGAGAGGCACGGTGCTGCTCGTCAGATAAAAAAAAGGGAGCGGGCTTGCCCAATGGGCAAGCCCGCTCCCTGTATATCCTAAATAGGTAGGACGCTTAGGCGTTTTTGTATTTCTCAATCTGTATCTTGAGGGTGTCGACACCGTCGGCGACAGCCTGCTCGAAGGTGTCGGCCTGCTTGGTCACAAAGAGATCCTTGCCGGGGACAAAGATACGGATTTCGGCAATCTTGTTATTATCGCTCTCGGGCTTGTCAACCTTGAGAATCACCTCGCACTTGATAGCATTGTCAATCATGCGATCCAGCTTGGCGACCTTTTCGTTGATAAACTTCTCGAGCTTCTCGTCGGCTTTGAATTTCACCGAATTGATGGTAGTGTTCATAATATCCTCCTTTTTTAGATTAATAGGTTTTATTTGACATGGAGATAGAGGGAGATAGAGGGAGATAGGAGGAGATAAAAGACAATGGTTTTGAGTATTGTCCCCTATCTTCGCCGCTGAAAAGCGGCATATCTTCCGTTATCTTCTGATATCTCCTCATTGTTCATTTTTTTCTGCTCCTCGGGTGGGCGTGCTTGTAGACCTCTTTCAGGTGTTCGCGGGTCACATGGGTGTAGACCTCCGTGGTGGCCAGGTCGGCATGTCCCAGCAGCTCCCTGATGGCCTCGATGCTGCCTCCCTCGTTCAGGATATGGGTGGCGAAGCTGTGGCGGAACACATGTGGACTGATGCGGTCGGCATTGGAGAGCGCGGTCATGTATTTCCGCACCGTCTGGTAGACATCGGCAGGGGTGATCTGCCTGCCCTTGCGGCCGACGAAAAGCCACTCGCTTTCGCCCATTTCCTGCTCCTTTAACGCAAGATAATCTTTAATATTGTGTGCCAATTCATTTTCTATCGGTATCAGGCGCTCTTTATTCCTCTTTCCCAGCACTTTGATGGTCATGGAAGAAAAATCGACCGACGACACCTTCAGTCCTGCCAGCTCGGAGCGGCGCATACCCGTCTCATAGAGCATGCGCAGCATCAGCTTGTCGCGTTGTCCCATGAAGTCGGTGGCGAAGAGCCCCTCGCTGTAGAGGCGCTCCGTCTCGCTCTCCTTGAAGAACACCGGCAAGCGTTTGGGCTGCTTGGGAGCCGATACCTTGGCCATGATGTCGGCCTCGAGGAATCCGCGGCGACGCAGGAAACGGAACCAGCTGCTCAGCGACGACAGGCGCCGTTTGACGGTGCCGGCAGCCTCGCCACGATCCATGTGTTCCATCTGCCACTCGCGCACCTCGCGAGCCGTCACCTCGTCGAGCGTGGTGACCTGCTGGCATGCCAGCCAGTCGGCGAAATCGCGCAGGTCGCCGATATAGTTCTGCACCGTCCCCGCCGCCATGCGGCGCTCGGTGGCGATGTAGGTGTGGAACCGTTCTATGGCCTCGTCGACAGTCATCTCTTTTCCTTATCATAAAGGCCGCCTTGCGGGGCGGCCTTTATCCATTGTTGTGTCAACAAAAGCGGCTTATTCTTCGCATTTGAATTCCATGGCCACCTTCTCGAGCTCGGCCATAGCGGCTGTATCGTCTTTGTACTTGTCGTTGATGGTCTTGACGGTCTCGTAGAACTCTTCCATGCATTTCTGCAGCTTCTCGGAGTCGACGTTCTCTTCCTTGGACATTTTTTCGCATTCGCAACCCTTCTGGAGGGCGGCTTTGGCCTCGGAGGCGGGACCACCGCAAGCGGTAAAGGCAAACAGGCAAGCGCAAGCGCTGACAGCGAGCATTACTTTCTTCATAAATTCTAAATTTTGGTTAATAATAAGGTTTTTGTCTTGATTATTTTTTGCAAAATTACAAACATTTTTCAAACCGTGCAAATTTTTTTTGCAAAAATAGGAAATAAGTCCCTTCGCACAATAAAAACACCTTTTTTCTGTTATCATTAAAATCACAAACAACAACACTATGGAAATCAGCAAACTTAACATCGACGAGAGTGCCAAGATCAACGCACAATCCTGGCTCGACGGAGCATACGACGAGGCCACCAAGCAGGCCATCCGCGACATGGCGGAGAACAACCCCAACGAACTCAACGAGAGCTTCTACCGCCACCTGGAGTTCGGTACCGGCGGCTTGCGCGGCATCATGGGCGTGGGCACCAACCGCATGAACAAATACACCGTGGCCATGGCCACCCAGGGATTGGCGAACTATGTGAAAAAAGTCAACAAGAGTTCAAGTCAACAAGACTTCGAGTTGCGGGCCGCGGTGAGTCACGACAGCCGCAACCACAGCCGCGAGTTTGCTGAGATCACCGCTTCGGTGCTTGCCGCCAACGGCTATAAGGTATACCTCTTCGACGGCATGCGTCCCACGCCGGAGCTGAGCTTCGCCGTGCGCCACTTCAAGTGCCACACCGGTGTCATGGTCACCGCCAGCCACAACCCCAAAGAGTACAACGGCTACAAGGCCTATTGGAGCGACGGCTGCCAGCTGACGGCTCCCCACGACGAGGCCGTCATCGAGGAGGTGCTGAAAATCAAGAGCGTCGCCGACGTCAAGATGACCGGTGGCGAAAAGAACATCACCATCATCGGAGAGGATGTCGACAAGGTGTACCTCCAGCGCGTGGAGCAGAACTCGCTCAACCCCGAGTTGATCAAGAAACACCACGATGTGAAGATTGTCTATACCCCGCTGCACGGCACCGGCATCACCCTCATCCCCCGCATGCTGAAACAGCTGGGCTTCACCAATGTCAACATCGTCGAGGCACAGGCCATCCCCGACGGCAACTTCCCCACCACGCCGAGCCCCAACCCCGAGGAGAAAGCGGCCATGAGCATGGCCGTCGACCTGGCCAAGAAGATTGACGCCGACATCGTCTTCGCCTCCGACCCCGACGCCGACCGCGTGGGTGTCGCCGTGAAGCGTCCCGACGGCGAATGGATGCTCCTCAACGGAAACCAGACCATGAGCGTCCTGTTCTACTATATCGTCAAGCAGTGGCAGGAGAAGAAGATGCTCACCGGCAACGAGTTCATGGTGAAGACCATCGTCACCAGCGAGCTGCCCGCCGAAATCGCCACACGTGCCGGCATCAAGATTTACGACGTGCTGACGGGCTTCAAGTTCATCGGCTCGAAGATTCTCGAGCTCGAGGGCATCGAGACCTTCATCGCCGGCGGCGAAGAGAGCTACGGCTATATGATTGGCGACTTCGTGCGTGACAAAGACGCCGTGGCCGCCTGCTCGATGATTGCCGAGATTGCCGCCTGGGCCCGCGAGAACGGCAAGACCTTCTTCGACGTCCTCGTCGACATCTACAAGGAGTACGGCTTCTATAAGGAAGGCCTCGTCAGCGTGGTACGCAAGGGCAAGAGCGGCGCCGAGGAGATCCAGCAGATGATGCGCGACTACCGCAGCAACCCGCCGGCGGAGATCGACGGCGAGAAAGTGATCTGCCTCAAGGACTACCAGGTGCTCGAAAGCAAAGACCTCGTCAGCGGCAAGGTCACCAAGATCAACCTGCCGAAGAGCAACGTGCTGCAGTTCTTCACCGACAAAGGCAACAAGATCACCGTGCGTCCCAGCGGCACCGAGCCCAAGATCAAGTTCTACTTCAGCGTCAAGGGCGAGTTGTGCTGCAAGGACTGCTTCGACAAGACCAATACCGCCCTCGACGGCAAAATCGAGAGCATCAAGAAGAGCATGAATTTAGTATAAGGGAGTGAGAAGGAGTGAAAGGGAGTGAAAGGACGATAGATGAATTTACCGTCGAAGATACTGGAGGAGGCTGTGGAGCAACTGGCGAGTCTGCCCGGTGTGGGCAAACGGTCGGCGTTGCGCTATGCGCTGTTCCTCATGAATGAGGAGGAGAACAAGGTGCGCGACCTCAGCGAGTCCTTGACACGCCTGAAGACCCACCTGCACCACTGCCGCCACTGCCACAATGTCAGCGATACGGAGGTCTGCCCCATCTGCTCTTCCGAAAAAAGGCAGAAAGGCATCATCTGTGTCGTGGAGAACGTGCAGGATGTGATGGCCGTGGAGAACACGCAGCAGTACAGAGGTCTCTACCATGTGCTGGGCGGCGTCATCTCGCCCATCGACGGCATCGGCGTCCACGACCTCGAGATAGCGTCGCTTATCCGCCGTGTCGAGAGCGGCGACCCCGCACCCGTCGAGGAGGTCATCCTCGCCCTTCCCACCACCATGGAGGGCGACACCACGAACTATTATATCAATAAGTTGCTGCAACCCCTGGGAGTGAAGGTCACCACGCTGGCCCGTGGCGTCGCCGTGGGCGACAGCCTCGAATATGCCGACGAGATTACCCTCGGCCGCAGCATCATGCACCGGATACCCTTTGAGAGTTAATAGATAATAGTTAATAGATAATAGTTGAAAATTGAAAACATTATTTACTGTTACCGCTTTTCTGGGCTTGCTGGCTTGTGGCCAAAGTAATCCGAATATTCAGAGTGTTCAGAGTGTTCCGAATCATCAGATTATTCAGAATAGTCAGGACACTCCGAACAATCAAATTACCCTCGAAGAGGCCATCGGCGAGATGCTGCTGGTGGGATTCCGCGGCACCGAGATTGACAGCACCAACCATATCTGGAGCGACATCAAGAAATACCATGTCGGTAGCGTCATCCTCTTCGACTACGACGCCCCCACAGGCACCCGAGGCCGCAACATCAAGAGTGCCCAGCAGGTGAAGAACCTCTGCTCACAGCTGCGCGCCCTCTCCCCGAACCTCCTCATCGGCATCGACCAAGAGGGTGGCCGTGTGTCGAGACTCAGCCCCAAATACGGCTTCCCCACCATTCTGTCTCCTCAGCGATGTGCTATGGGAGGTCTCGACACCGTACGCCGTTATGCTCGACTCACCGCCGAGATGCTGCACGACCTCGGCATCAACCTCAACTTCGCCCCTGTGGCCGACGTCAATGTCAACCCCTCCTGCCCCATCATCGGCAAGCTGGAACGTTCCTTCTCGACCGACACCCTGTCGGTGACGGGCTGCTGCGCCATCTGGATGGACGAGCAGCGTGCGAAAGGCGTGGCCAGCTGCCTGAAGCACTTCCCCGGCCATGGCAGTGCCAAGGGCGACACCCACAAGGGCCTCGTCGACGTCACCGAGACCTGGCAGCGTTATGAACTCTACCCCTATAGAGAACTCGCAGGGTTGAAACTCGATATGGTGATGACGGCCCATGTCATCAACCGCCAGATGGACCCCTCGGGGCTACCCGCCTCCCTCTCGCCACGCATCACCTCCTACCTGCGTGACAGCCTGTACTTCAACGGTGTCATCGTCACCGACGACCTCGCCATGGGCGCCATCGCCGACCAATACACCTTCGAGCAGACCATCCGCATGGCCCTCGACGCCGGTGCCGACCTCCTCTGCCTCAGCAACAACGGCAAGGACTACGACCCCGGCATCGTCCCCAAGGTAGTGTTCACCATCTACCAACTCATCGCCGAAGGTGCCGTCACTACCGACCGCATCTACCAGTCCGCCCTCCGTGTCCGCGAGCTGAAAGAAAATCTCTCCAAATCAAGTCGTTGAGAAAAAAGATTGGCAGATTGAAAAAAAATACGTATATTTGCACCTATTGAAACAATAAAAATAAAACAACTAAATACTTGAACATTATGGCAAAAGAAGTGAACGAAGCAGATGCCCAGAAATTGGAAAAACTGAAAATCCTCCAGAGCACCCTCGACAAGATAGAGAAGAGCTACGGCAAAGGCTCCATCATGAAGCTGGGCGACCGTCCCGACGAGCAACTTGACGTCATCTCCACCGGCAGCATCAGCCTCGATATGGCCCTGGGCGTCGGCGGCTTCCCCCGTGGCCGTGTCATCGAAATCTACGGTCCCGAGAGCTCCGGTAAGACCACCCTGGCCATCCATGCCATCGCCGAATGCCAGAAAAACGGAGGCATCGCCGCCTTCATCGACGCTGAGCATGCCTTCGACAGCTTCTACGCCAAGAAACTGGGTGTCGACATCAACAACCTGCTGGTCTCGCAGCCCGACAACGGCGAGCAGGCCCTCGAGATTGCCGACAACCTCATCCGTTCCGGTGCCATCGACATCATCGTCATCGACTCCGTGGCCGCCCTGACCCCCAAAGCCGAAATCGACGGCGATATGGGCGACAGCAAGGTGGGCCTCCAAGCACGCCTCATGAGCCAGGCCATGCGCAAGCTCACCGCCACCATCAGCAAGACCAACTGCTGCTGCATCTTCATCAACCAGCTGCGTGAAAAGATTGGCGTGATGTTCGGCAACCCCGAGACCACCACCGGTGGTAACGCCCTGAAGTTCTACGCCTCCGTGCGTATCGACATCCGTCGCACCCAGGCCATCAAGGACGGCGACCAGAATATCGGCAACCGCGTCAAGGTGCGTGTGGTGAAGAACAAAGTGGCTCCTCCTTTCCGCCAGTGCGAGTTCGACCTCATGTTCGGCGAGGGCATCTCCAAGTTGGGCGAGATTATCGACCTCGGCGTCGACCTCGACATCATCCACAAGAGCGGCTCGTGGTTCAGCTACGGCGAGAGCAAGCTGGCCCAAGGACGTGAAGCCCTCAAGCAGCTGCTGCGCGACAACCCCGAGCTCACCGACGAACTCGAAGGCAAGATTCGCACCGCCCTCAAGGAAAAACAGGCCGCCGAAGACTAACGTTAACCATTAACCGTTAATCATTAACCGTTACCAAAATGTACGTCATCGACGAAGCACGCGAGAAGCGCGATATCCAGGCACGCTATAAAGAGCTCATCGGAGCCTGCCGGGCGCTGAAGACCCTCTCCCCCGAGGAGGAGGCCGATATCCTGCGTGCCTTCCAGATGGCCAAGAAAGCCCATGCCGGCACCCGCCGCAAGAGCGGTGAACCCTATATCTTCCACCCCCTGGCCGTGGCACTCATCGCCGTCAAGGAGGTGGGCCTCGGCCCCACAGCCGTTATCGCAGCACTGCTGCACGACGTCGTCGAGGACACCGATATCACCCTCGACGAGATACGCATGGTCTTCGGCGACCGCGTGGCCACCATCGTCGACGGCGTCACCAAGATCGAGGACGTCATGCTCCTCCAGCAGTCGGAGAGCAAACAGGCAGAGAACTACCGCAAGATACTGCTCTCCATGTGCAACGACGCCTACGTCATCTTCCTCAAGCTCTGCGACCGTCTGCACAACATGCGCACCCTCGGCTCGATGAAAGACACCAAGAAGCTCATCATCGCCTCCGAGACCTCCTACCTCTACATCCCCCTGGCCCACCGCTTGGGACTTTACAACATCAAGACCGAGCTCGAGGAGCTCGTCATGCGCTACACCAACCCGGAGAAATACGAAGAGATTGAGGCCAAAATCGCCGCCACAGCCAGCAAAGGGGCCCAACTCCATGAATGCCTCGTCGACCCCGTGCGCCAGATGCTCGACGCCGAAGGTCTCCACTATTCCATCAAGACCCGCGTCAAGTCGGTCTACAGCTGCTGGAAGAAGATAGAGAACAAGCACGTCTCCTTCGAGGAAATCTTCGACCTCTACGCCATGCGCATCATCCTCAACGACGTGCCGCGCGAGAAGGAGCGCGAGGAGTGCTTCCGCGTCTACGCCCTCATCTCGCAAAAATTCGACCCCAACCCCACACGCTTCCGCGACTGGATCACCCACCCCAAGAACAACGGCTACGAGAGCCTGCAGACCACCGTCATGACGCCCATCGGCACCTGGGTGGAGATACAGATACGTACCGAGCGCATGGACAACATCGCCGAGAAGGGTATGGCTGCCCACTTCCTCTACAAGGAGGCACACCCCGATGAGAACATCGAAGGCAACCCCGTCGAGGAGTGGCTACAGCAGATACGCACCTCGCTCGAGCAGAGCGACAAAAGTGCTCTCGACCTCGTCGAGGAGTTCAAGGAAGCCCTCTATACCAAGGAGATATACATCTTCACCCCCCGCGGACGCACCGTCACGCTGCCCTCGCGCAGCACCGTGCTCGACTTCGCCTATGCCATCCACACCGACCTCGGCCACCACTGCATCGGCGCCAAGGTCAACGCCCGCGTCGTCAGCCGCAACGAACGCCTCCATACTGGCGACCAGGTGCAGATCCTCACCACCGCCAACACCTTGCCTAGCGACGAGTGGCTCAACGAATGCCAGACCTCGCATGCCAAGGACGCCATCAAGGACTACCTCCGCTCCCACAAGAAAGAGCAATCGGCCGAAGGCCGCCGCAAGCTGAAAGAATACTACAAGAACCTGAACCTCAGGGACACCCCCCAGAACTGGGGACAGCTCAAACGCTTCCTTGGCAACCCCTCCGACATCGATGTCCTCTACGACATCGCCGTGGGCACCGTCACCGAGCACCAGGTGGCCGAATGTTTCGGCAAAGCACGTCCCGAGCCCAACCTCATCTTCCTCGACAAATACAAGCAGCTCTCCACCCCCTTCCTCCTCGACAAGGAGTACGAGAACCTGCCCACCGAGACAGCCCCCTGCTGCAAGCCCGTCCAGGGCGACCAGGTGGTGGGCATCGTCCAGGACGACCGCATCATGGTGCACCGCACCAACTGCAAAGAAGCCATGCGCGAGATGGCCAACCACGAGAACCACATCGTCCGCGCCAAATGGCGCCCCGGCGAGCAGCTCTCCCTGCTGACAGGTATCTCCCTCACCGCCATCGACCGCAAGGGCCTCCTCCAGGAGATTACACACCACATCTCCTCCGAGCTCGACCTCAACATGCGCGCCATCACCCTCGAGACCTCCGAGGGCGTCGTACGCGGCATCATCATGCTCTACGTCAACGACGTGGAGAAACTCAACAGTCTTATCGAAAAACTCCAGGCCGTCGATGGAATCGAACAAGTGCAGCGCATCTGACGCCTTCCAGCGCCTCTCCGACATCTTGGACACCCTGCGCAAAGAGTGCCCCTGGGACCGCAAGCAGACCATGAAAAGCCTCCGCTACCTCACCATCGAGGAGGTCCACGAACTCAGCGAAGCGGTGATTGCCCTTAACGACCTTAAGGACTCTAAGGACCCTAAAGTCCTTAACGACCTCAAGAAGGAGCTCGGCGACCTTGCCATGCACATCCTCTTCTACTGCAAGATTGCCGAGGAGGAGGGGCTCTTCACTACCGCCGACGTGTACAACGCCATCTGCGACAAGCTCATCGCGCGCCATCCCTTCATCTACGACAAAGAGAACTATCACGGCGAAGACTGGGAGCAGCTCAAGATGCGCGAAGGCCGCAAGAACGTCCTCGAAGGCGTCCCCGACTCGCTGCCATCGCTCGTCAAAGCCGTCAGGATGCAGGAAAAGGTGGAAGGTGAAAGTGGAAAGGTGAAAGGTGAGATAGCTGACGCCGAGCAAGAACCTCTCACCTTTCACCTCTCACCTCTCACCTCTGAAGAGCAATTCGGAGAACTGCTCTTCTCTCTCGTCGACTGGGGTCGCCGCCACGGCATCAACGCCGACGACGCCCTCTGCCTAGCCAACCGCCGCTTCAAAGAAGCCCATTCCTGCTAAAATAAATTTGGCAGTTCCGTTTTTTTTTTGTAACTTTGCCTCGATTTCCTTTAATTAAAAGGAAACCATATAATAACATTATATATTAACCAAAAAATAACCTTATGAGAAAGTTTATCAACTTAGTGGCTCTAGCGGCACTGCTCTTCGTGCCGTCGCTAGCCATGGCACAAGGTACCGACTGCTCACAAGCGGTCGTTGTCACCTCGTCGACCCCCTTCACCGAAGGATTCGAAAGCGGTAGTATGCCCAGTTGCTGGACACAGACTGGTTCTTCTAGCAGTTACAGCTGGTCTGTCGCTACGGGCGACTACAGCACCGCTACAGGTGCCCATACCGGAACCTACAACGTAATGATCACCATCGATTCATATAGTGGCGACAAAACTCTTATCACTCCCCTACTCGACCTCAGTGCTCTGAGTACCGGCCAGCTCACCTTCTGGCACGTGCAACGTGCCTGGGGTAGCGATGTGGATGAACTAATTGTCAAATACCGCACCTCGGAGACTGGCGACTGGACTGTGCTCGAGACCTATACTTCCGCTTACAGCACTTGGACCGAGGAGACCATCCTCCTTCCCAATACCAACGCCACCTATCAGATTGCCTTCGAAATGAATACCCACTACGGCTACGGTGTAGGTATCGACGATATCGTCATTGGAGCTCCTCCCACCTGCTTACCTGTTACCAACCTCACCGCCAGCGGTGTCACCAGCGACGGACTTATCCTCGGCTGGACCGATGCTGAGAACACCGGTGCCTCCTACAGCATCGACTACTGGAAAAACGGCGGCGACACCACCACCGTCACCTCCACTACCACTTCCTACACCTTCAGTGGCCTTGACGCCAACACAAACTACCACTTTTCCGTCAAGGCCGTCTGCACGGCCGAAGACGCTTCGACATCCCTCGAGGGTAGCTTCCGCACCGCCTGCGGCGGCTCGGCCTGCGACTTGACGCTGCAACTCGGAGCTTCTAATTCCTATTGGTCCCCTTGGTCCAACGGCGCCAAAATACAGCTCTGGCAAGACAATGAACTGGTAGGAGCCTACAGCACTAGCGGTCCTGTCGAGGTCTGCGGCACCAGCCCCATCGTCGTCAAATACTCCGGTGCTTCCTATTCCTTCTATGACAGCTATGCCACCATCACCATCCTCGACGGCGGCGGCGTGACCGTCTATAGCGGCGGCAGCGGAGATACCCTCTGCACCATCGCCACGCCCTGTCCCTCCTGCATCCCGCCGACGGCACTGGTAGCCACTCCCACCACCGACGAGATCACCTTCTCGTGGACACCGCGCAGCGGCGCCAGCCAGTTTATCGTCTACCTCGGCGACTCGCTGGTGAACGACAACGTCACCGATACCTTCTTCACCTTCACCGACCTCACCGCCAATACAGCCTACGTCCCCCGTGTGCAGGCCGTCTGCACCACTGACGACAGCTCCTCCATTGCGAGCATCAATGTGCGCACCGAATGCGGCACCATCAGCCTGCCCTTCTTCGAGGACTTCGCCAACTACAGTTACGGCGCCTTCCCCCCGTGCTGGCATCGCGTCAAAGCCCACGGCGGCGACCCCTCGGTGAACACCGAAATCAGCGGCCTCAACGGCTCGATGTACATGTTCCTCCAGATTAGCGGCGACACCAACCTCTTCGTCTCCCCCTCGGCAGTGCCCCTGTCCGGCGACGATATCTTCGTGAGATATAAAGCCTTCATCAACACCGCCAGCGCCTATATCAAAGCCGGTGTGATGACCAACTACAACGACATGTCGACCTTCGTGATGCTCGACAGCGTCGGTGGCTACAACTTCAACAACACCTTTGAGGAACGCGAGTTCAACACCGCTACCCTCAACGCCTCCGACTCGTACTACATCGCCTGGCTGTTCGTCGGTGCGGGCTACGCCCTAGGTGCCGTCGACGACATCACCATCACCGAAATCCCCGCTTGCTCCCGTGTGAACGGCATCGCCTTGGAATCTGTGGACAGCATCAGTGCCACCCTTTCTTGGGTCGACCACGCCAACACCGGCACTACCTACACCGTCAGCTACTGGAAGGAAGGCACCACCGATACCCTTACCGCCAACGCCAGTGACACCTCTGTCGTCCTCAGCGACCTCGATGCCAACACGGTGTACAAACTCTTCGTGGTGGCCGACTGCGGCAGCGAGCCCTCCAATATCTTCAGCTTCCGCACCGAGTGCGGTCCCATCACGCTGCCCTTCTCCGACAACTTCGACAGCTACGCCAACGGCTACTGGCCTCCCTGCTGGCACCGCCTGCGTGCCCACGGCACCGACCCCAGCGTCAACGCCCAGTTCCACCACAGCGCTCCCCAGTCGATGTTCCTGCTGGCCATCAACGACACCACCCTCTTCTGCACTCCCTCGGCCGTTCCCACCACAGGCAACAACATCTATGTGCGCTACCAAGCCTACATGCAGTGGTCTTCCTCCTATAACGAGACCAAGTGGATCAAGGCCGGTGTGATGACCGACACCTCCGATATGTCGACCTTCATCGCCCTCGACAGCGTGGGATACCACAACTTCAACAATGTCTATGAGGAGCGCGAGTTCAACACCGCCAACCTCGACCCTGCCGCCACCTATTGGGTTGCCTGGATGTACTACAGCACCAACAACGGCTACAGCTCTTATAACCGTGGCAGCATCGACGATGTCTATATCAGCGAGATTCCTTCGTGCCTGCGCGTGAGCGACATCGCTGCCGCCACCATCACCGCCGATACCATCGTCCTCACCTGGCTCGACAATGTCAACAACAACGTCAGCTACACCGTGAACTACTGGACCGCCACCAGCGACACCACCGAGGTCACCGCTTCCGACACCTTCTATGTGTTCGACGATCTGGCCGCCAACACCCTCTACTACTTCAGCGTGGTGGCCAACTGCGGCAGCGAGGATGCCGAAGCCGTCACCGCCAGTTTCCGCACCGCCTGCGGCGCCACCCCGATACCCTTCAGCGAGGGCTTCGAGGATGCCAGCGCCCTCGCCTGCTGGCAGAAAGTTAACTGCGAAAGTGAAACCGGCCGCACCACTGGCAGCGCTGCCACCGGCGACGCCTGCTTCTCCTTCCATTGGTCCGCTAACCCTCCCCAGTACCTCATCTCGCCCGAACTCAGCAACACCGACAACGGCGTGAAAGTGGAATTCCAATACAAAGAATACTCTACCTCATTTCCCGAAACCTTTAAAGTGGGCTACTCCACTACCAATAACGTCCCCGCCTCTTTCACTTGGGGCAATGAAATCTCTGCCACCACCAGCTATCAGACCTTCTCGGCCATCTATCCCGCCGGCACCAAGTATGTGGCCATCCAGTGCACCTCCAACGACCGGTACTATCTCTATATTGATGACATCAACTTTATGCTGCCGCCCTCCTGCATGCCGGTGTCAGCCCTCTATGCCGACGACATCACGGCTTCCGGCGCCACCCTCCATTGGACGGCTCCCGAAGGGGCGACCGACTTTTACCTGAAGGTCGACACCAACGATGCCATCTCGGTCTCCGACATATCCTACACCCTCTCCACCCTCGACGCCCGCACCACCTACACCGTCAGTGTGGCCACCGACTGTAACGGCGACACCTCGGAATGGGTCTCCACTACCTTCACCACCGACTGCCTCAACGGCTCGTGCGACATCGTCATCTCCATGGTCGACCATGACATCTATAGCTGGGGTGCATCCGCTGGCGGCCGCGTTGCCACTTACCAGAATGGCCAGCTGGTCAAATACTCTAGTCTCACTAGCTACGCCACCTCGGGTGTCGACAGCGTCAACGTATGCTCGGGTATGCCTGTCACCTTCCGTTGGGCAAACGGAGACTATACTTCTTGGGCTTCCGATTGCGCCTTCACCATCTATGACGGCGCCGGCACAGAGATTTACTCCTGCAACTCGGCCGCAGGCCTCGACAGCCTGACCACCGTCGCCAACGCCTGCCCCAGCTGTCTGACTCCCACCGGCGTCCGCGCCATTGCCCTCGACAGCAACGAGATTACCTTCGCCTGGACCGAGAATCCCAATGTGGCAGAATACCTCATCTCCTTCAACGGCGAAGCCTACACCAACGGCTTTAACGGCAGCGAGACCGTCACAGGCCTCACCCCCAACACCGCCTACACCTTCAGTGTCCGCGCCGTCTGCGTCTCGGGTGTCGACACCTCGGCAGCCCGCACCATCACCGCCAAGACCACCTGTGGCCAGATGGTACTGCCCTTCGTCGAGAGCTTCGAGGCAGATGCCACCGGTATCGCCCCCTCGTGCTGGAACGTCATCAGCGGCAGCCCCGCTGTAGCGGCCGCCACTCCCCACACCGGCAGCAAGTCGCTGACCGTGTCTAGCAACAGCATGATCGCCACCAGCCTGGTGCCCCTCGCCGGCGACAGCATCTATGTAGGCTTCTGGGCCTACCACTCCGGCGGCATTCTCGAAGCCGGCGTGATGACCGACATCACCAATGCCAACACCTTCACCCCGCTGGCAACCAGCAACGGCACAGGCAGCAACCATGTACACCTCGAGTTCAACACCGCCACGCTGCCTCACGACAGCAGCTACTATGTCGCCTTCCGCAACTACAACTCCATGTATGCCATCTATGTTGACGACATCAACATCCGCCAGAACGACGGCTGCATGTATCCCACTAACCTGACGGCCAACGCCGTGTCCAATGGTGCCGACCTCAGCTGGAGCTACAGCGGCACCATCGGCAGCTTCGCCGTCGAGTACCGCACCGCCAACGGCACCTGGAGTACCCCCGATGTCGTCACCGCCACCATAGCAACCCTCAGTAACCTTGCTGCTTCGACAGTCTATGAGGCTCGCGTGGGTACCATCTGCGGCAACGACACCCTGTGGACCAACGCCGTCGCCTTCACCACGCCCTGCGCCCCGCAGCCCGTGCCCTATAGCGAGGACTTCGAGTCCTACGCCCAGGACGTGATGCCTCCCTGCTGGTCGTATGCCGACCCCAACGGCATCACCCACTGGGACGGCGGCTGCTTCTTCCGTGGCACAGATACCTATAACACCTATCTGACAGGCCCCGCCAACTATGCCGTGCTGCCCGAACTGGACGGCGAAATCGCCAAGCTGAAGATTGAGTTCGACGTCAAGGTCGGCACCATCGCCGAAGGCGACGGTCTCCTCATCGGTGTGGCCGATGCCGGCGGCACCCTGATAGCCTGGCTCGACACCCTGCAGGACCCCAACTTCTCGCGCAACCAACCTGTCCGCAAGACCATCTACTTCCCCAACTACAACGTCCCTGGCAATGCCTCCCGTGTGGCCTTCGCACAGTATCGCAGCTGGAGCGAATGGGCACTCATCGACAACATCAACATCGAGGTGCTGCCTAGCTGCTACCCCGTCGACAACATCGTCGGACACAACCTCATCGACCCCGAAGCCACCAACTTCACCTGGCATCCAGTAGGCGATGAAACTCAGTGGCAGGTCTATGTCGACACCGTCACCGTCGACATCGATGCTTTGGCGAACATGCCGGCCTCTAACTTCACCACCGTCTACGACACCACCTACGACATCCCCGTCGGTGCCATCCAGGGCGGCGGCATCTACAACTTCTTCGTTCGCGCCAACTGCGGCAGCGAACAGAGCAGCTGGATGAAATGTGAGTTCGGTGCCGGCACCGTCATCATGAGAAACAACACCGTGGCCGACACCGTCGTGGGCTGCGGCTTCGTGGTCTATGACAACGGCGGCCCCGTCGCCGGCTACCTGGCAGGCAGCAACTCCACCCTCGTCATCCGCAGCGCTGATGCCGGCAACCAGCTGAAAGTCTTCGGCGGCAAGTTCGGCTTCGGCGACGACATGGCCACGCTGACCATCTACGATGGCGTGGGCACCGGCGGCACCGTGCTCTACACCTACAACACCATCGGAGGTCGCGACACCCTGCTCAACACCAACCTCGCCACTTCCACTACCGGTGCGCTGACCATCACCTTCATCTCCTCCGGCACCCGCTGCCACACCGGCTACGAGCTCTATGTGCGCTGCACCGGTACCGCCTTCTGCCCGCGTCCCACCGAGCTGCAGGCTACGATGACCTCTGAGACCACCGCCGACGTGACCTGGAGCGGCACAGCCTCCAACTACAACTTCTACTACCGTCTCCGCGGCACCACCGCATGGACACGCCAGAACGTGGCCACCAACAGCACCTCGCTGACAGGCCTCGTCACCGACACCGTCTACGATATGTATGTTGTGGCCCTCTGCTCAGCTACCGACAGCTCGTCAGCCAGCGTGACACGCCAGATCAACACCCACTACGGTGCCCCTGTGACGCCCTGCCACGCCCCCACCGCTTTGACGGTTAGCGACATCACCGACAACAGCGCCGTCCTCAGCTGGACCGCCGGCAGCACCGAGACCGCCTGGCGCCTCGAGGTCAACGGTACCTTGGTGAACAACGTCACCACCAACCCCTACACCCTCACCGGCCTTACTGCCACCACCGCCTACACCGTCAAGGTGAAGGCCGTCTGCGACGACACCCATGAGAGCGAATGGGGCAACGCCATCATGTTCACCACCACTGAGGTGGGCATCGACGACGTGTATGGCAGCCACATCACCCTCTTCCCGAACCCCGCCAGCGCCACGGTGACCCTCACAGGCATCGAAGGCCAGGCCACGGTGTCGGTGGTCGACATGAACGGACGTGTGAGTGGAGAGTGGAGAGTGGAGAGTGGAAAACTCACTATCGATGTCAGTGGCTTCGCCCAGGGTGCCTACTTCGTCCGCATCACTGGCGAGCAGAACACCGCCATCCGCAAGCTCATCGTCAAATGACGATGGGCTTGCCCCACAACAAGAAAAGCCCCGCCGGATGGCGGGGCTTTCTTTGTTAATGCAGGAGAAGCAGCTTATTTGGCGGCTTTCTTCACAGCAGCTTTTTTCTTGGGAGCAGCCTTGGGGGCGGCGGCTTTCTTCACCGGAGCGGCCTTTTTGGCGGGAGCAGCCTTGGGAGCAGCAACAGCCTTCTTGGCGGGAGCGGCAACAGCCTTGGGAGCAGCAGCCTTCTTGGCAGCCGGTTTCTTGGCGGCGGGCTTTTGGGCAGCAGCCTTCTTGGCCACGGGCTTGTTGTAGCGCTGGCAATCCATGGGGGTGACACAGGTGCCGGTGGCACGGGCCACGAGGATGCGCTCCTCGAGCACCTCGGCGGCGCTGGCGCTGATCTCGGGAAGGGTACGGATGACCTTGTAGGCCTCGAATTTCATCTTGCGGCTGGTGTTACCCACGTGGGTGATTTCACCGTAAGCCTCGATGTAGTCGCCGGCATAGACAGGAGCCTTGAACTCCACCATGTCGTAGGCGCAGAAGAGACCTTCGTCGCCGTCCTGCTTGATGAGAAGCTCGGTGGCCACGTCGCCAAAGAGATGAACCATGTGGGCGCCGTCCACGAGATTTCCACCGTAGTGGGCGTCCTTGGCGCTCATGCGGACGCGAAGCATAGATGTAACTGCCATATTTCTTTAAGATTAAAAGTTTTAAAGATTTAAAGATTTAAAGATTAAAAGATTATTTTTGCTGATTTTCCTGCAGAAACCGAATAAGATTGTTGATACCAGCAGATATCATTCTGCATAAATCGAACAGCCGTTGTTGCTGTTCCATGCTGCAATATCCAAATTCTCCACAGAGATAAAGCATGCTGCGTACTTCTGCACTACTTCCTTTTGCAATATTGAGAAACCGGATATACGATGGTGCAGAACCACTTTCACTGCCTTCCGCAATATTGTTCATAATAGAGACCGAAGCCCTTTGGATTTGATCCCGTAAGCCCCAGTCTCTACTATTTTGCATCATTTCGTATATTTCCTTTGTCAGTTCTTTGGACTGTTGCCAGATACTGAGTTCCTCGAAGTAGGCCATACGTCGCAAGAACTTTTTATCTTTTAATCTTTTTAACTTTTCATCCTTTGATGATGTAATCGACAAAGATACCGGGGGTCTTGACGTTTTCGGGAGCGATGCTGCCGGTCTTGACAATCTCCTGCGGCTCGACGATGACGGTGTCGGCGGCGGTGGCCATCATGGGGCAGAAGTTCTGGCTGGTGCCCTTGTAGACCAGGTTGCCTTCCTCGTCGGCGATGTTGGCGCCGATGATGGCGACGTCGGCATGGACGGGTTTCTCAAGGAGGTACTCCTTGCCGTCGACGGTCACCTTCTGCTTGCCGTTCTCGACCACGGTGCCGAGACCCGTCTGGGTCAGCACACCACCCAGGCCGGCGCCGGCGGCGCGGATCTGCTCGGCGAGGGTGCCCTGCGGCTGCAACGTCACCTTCAGCGTGCCAGCATTCATCTGGTCGATGGTGTTGTTGTTGGTTCCGATATGGGTGGCGATGAGTTCCTTCACCTGATGGTTGGTGATGAGCTTGCCAACACCCACCTCGGGATAGGCGGTGTCATTGCAGATAATGGTGAGGTCCTTTACGTTGCGGGCCACGAGTTCATCGATAAGGGCGATGGGGTTACCCACGCCGAGAAAACCTCCGACCATAACGGTCATGCCGTCGTGAATCTTGTCGGCGGCCTCTTTTACTGTGACAAATTTGTTCATGATATATACTATTTTACTTGTTGTTGCGTTAATAATTTCAAAATGCAAAAATACTATATTTTTGTAATATATAAAAAAAAATTTGCACGGGTGCCGAAATATGAGTACTTTTGCACTTGAAAAATAACAACTAAAAGGAAGATGAAGAAACCACTTATAGCCCTTGTAATCATGCTGATTGCCACTGTCGCCAACGCTCAGGAATACGTTGAAGCGGTGGAGAAATGGAAGGTGGCAGAGGTGTGGGGCAACAACTACCACGGGTGGGCTTTCCACCAGGATGTGGAGGTCGACTTCACCGTCGAGAACCAGGACGGCCGTTTCACCCCCACCGACGAGGAAATTGCCGACGCCGAATACCTGATACAGAAAAAACTGGCCTACGTCAACCGCGACCATGTCAACCAGGAAGGCCAATGCCCCATCATCGACGAGCATACGCGCCTCTACCGCCGCCAATATGTGGGCTTCACCAACAACCGCGGCGACCATATCATCTGGCTCAACGCCCTGTGGGACGACAACCTCACCGATGAGAAGCTGGCCTCCGACGTGCTGCTCACTGCCGGCGGATGCGGCCACTTCTGGCACATCAAGTGCAACCTCGCCACCCGCCAGGTCTACGGCCTCGAGGTCAACGAGAGCGGTGATATCCACTACTTGCCGCGCAAGAAAAAACCCGCCCCGCGCATCAGCCGTCCCAAGAGCTACGACAAAAGGCAAAAAGTGCGCATCACCGGCTATCGCAACGGCCAACCCGTCACCAAATAAATGGAACTCAAGAACCTCATAGTCAAGTTCGTCAAGTTCGGTCTCGTCGGTGCCAGCGGTGCCGTTATCGATTTTGGCCTGACAGCGCTTTGCAAAGGCATCTTCGGCGTACCCGAACTGCTGGCTAACGCCATCGGTTTCACTGTCGCCGCCACAAGCAATTACTTCCTCAACCGCGTATGGACGTGGAAAAGCACCTCCAAAGAGGTCGGCGTCGAATATGCCAAGTTCTTCTTCGTCTCCCTCATCGGACTGGGCATCAACTCCCTCGTTGTTTTCCTGCTGAAAGACATCAGCATCGTCCCACGCTTCTTCGACACCACGCTCGACTGGGACTTCTGGGTGGCCAAAGTCATCGCCACAGCCATCGTGATGGTGTGGAACTTCCTAGCGAACAACTTCTTCACCTTCCGCAAAAAAGATGAAAAGATGAAAAGATGAAAAGAGGGAAAGATAAAAAGAGGAAAAGATAAAAAGATAAAAAGGGACGACAACTTTTAATCTTTCAAGCAAAGCGATCTTTTAAACTTTTAATCTTTCAAGCAAAGCGACCTTTCTTTTAAACTTTTAATCTTTCAAGCGAAGCGACCTTTTAAACTTTTAATCTTTTAAGCAAAGCGACCTTTTAAACTTTTAATCTTTCAAGCGAAGCGACCTTTTAAACTTTTAATCTTTTAAGCGAAGCGACCTTTTAAACTTTTAATCTTTCAAGCGAAGCGATCTTTTAAACCTTTAAAACCCACAATATCATGGAAATCTTATCCAACCGCATCCTCAATATGGCTGAGAGCGAGACTCTCGCCATGACTGCCAAAGCCCGCGAGCTCAAAGCCCAGGGCAAAGACGTCATCAGCCTCTCCATCGGCGAGCCCGACTTCAACACCCCCGAGGTGGTGAAGGAAGCCGCCAAGAAAGCTATCGACGAAAACTTCACCCACTATCCCCCGGTGCCCGGCTATGCCGACCTCAAGGAAGCTATCTGCACCAAGCTGAAGCGCGACAACGGCCTCGAGTACAAGCCCGAGCAGATTGTCGTCAGCACCGGCGCCAAGCAGAGCCTCTTCCAGGTCGTGCAGTGCCTCATCAACCCCGGAGACGAGGTCATCATCCCCACCCCCTTCTGGGTCTCCTACAAGGAGTTCGTCCGCCTCGCCGAGGGTAAGTGCGTCTTCGTGAAGACCAAGCTCGAGAACGACTTCAAGGTCACCCCCGAGCAGCTCGAAGCCGCCATCACCCCCCGCACCAAACTCATCATGTTCTCCTCCCCCAGCAACCCCACCGGTATGCTCTACACCAAAGAGGAGCTGAAGGGTATCGCCGAGGTCGTCGCCAAGCATGAGAACCTCTTCGTCATGGCCGACGAGATCTACGAGCACATCAACTTCGTGGGCAAACACGAGTCGATAGCCCAGTTCCCCGAGGTCAAGGAGCGCGTCATCACCGTCAACGGTGTCGCCAAGGGCTTCGCCATGACCGGCTGGCGTATCGGCTTCATCGCCGCCCCCACGGTCATCGCCAAGGCCGCCAACAAGCTCCAGGGCCAGGTGACCAGCGCCACCTGCTCCATCGCCCAGAAAGCTACCGTCTGCGCCATGCTCATGGACCCCAAGACCAGCAAGGACATCATCGACATGCGCAACATCTTCCAGATGCGCCGCGACATGGTCTACCAGCTCCTCTGCGACATCCCCGGCCTCAAGGTCCGTCTCCCGCAGGGCGCCTTCTACTTCTTCCCCGATGTGAGCAGCTACTATGGCAAATCGTTCAACGGCAAGAAGATTGAGAACTCCACCGACATGGCCTTCTACCTCCTCAACGAGGCCAACGTGGCCACCGTCATGGGCTCCGCCTTCGGCGACGACAGCTGCATCCGCCTCTCCTACGCCACCAGCGAGGACCTCCTCCGCGAAGCCCTCCGCCGCATCAAAGAGGCCCTGGCCAAACTGCAATAGCAGACAAACAAAAAACCTATAGATAAGGCACTGTCTTTCAAGACGGTGCCTTTTTTGTTATATTTTTATCTCCTCATACATAGTATATTACAAAATATACACTTCCTCAACCCCTGCATAACTCTCACTAAACCAATACCAAAGTAAGAGCAGAGTAAGAGGGGAGTAAGAGGGGAGTAAGACCTAGAGGCTTAAAGGTCTGAAAATCAAGCCCCATTTTTAAGGTTATGTTAAGTAGGATGGAGAGGGCGGGGACAAAAAAGGAGGGCGCCCGCATCCGCGGGCGCCCTCAAAGGCCTTCTCATACGCTTTTAGTCGGCCTCGTAGATGAGCAGCTTGGCTTCTTCGGGAATCCAGAGGAAGAGCAGGGGATCCTTGTCGCCCTTCTTGCTGATCCAGCATCCGCCACTCTCGGCGTCGATAACCATGTTGCAGTATTTCTTGTGAATCTTCTGCTCGGCCAGCAGGTGGTCTTCGTTGTCGTAGACCTGCAGGTAGGTGTCGCCGCCGTCGCGGACGATGGCATACATGATGTCGCCGCTGATGCCGTAGGTGACCATGTCGACATTGTAGGTATCCTGGACGTACCGGCGGACCACGACGACGTCGGTCACATGGTAGTCATACCAGTAGCTGTTGCAGTAGAGCCAGAAGCCGGGCCAGTAGAGGTGACGCAGGGGCAGGGGATCCCAGAAGACGGGGTGGCAGTGGACCCTATAGCCGTGCCAAGGATGGTGGAAGTAGGGGGCAGGGCGTATCGGACGGTGGCTGGGAGGCATCGGACCGGGATGGCCGGGGCGTGCATAGCCGGCGCTACGACCCGAAGGATGACCCGTGGGACGGCCGCTGACGCCGGCAACCGTCGGGCTGCCGCCGCGTTGCACCGCGGGGCCACTACCGGGGCCGGCACTGGGACGTGCAGGGGCACCACCTCTGACGGCACCGCCACGGTCGGAACCCGGGGCCGGGCGCACTCCCGTGCCACGGGAGACTCCGCTGCTGCGGCTGACGCCACTGTTATAGCTGTCACGGCTCACTCCCGTGCTGCGGGCAGGAGCAGCACTGTGGCTGCTGCGACTCGGGCTGCTGTAGCTGCTGCTCGTGCTGCGCGAGGGGGCACTGTAGCTGCGGCTGCTGGTTGAACTGCTACGGCTCGGAGCGCTATAACTGCGGCTAGGAGCACTGTAGCTGCGACTGCTGCTTGAGCTGCTGCTACGACTGGGAGCGCTGTAACTACTGCTGCTGCGACTGGGAGCGCTGTAACTACTGCTGCTGCGACTGCTGGAGCCGCTGAACGAGCTGCGGCTGCTGCTACTGGGGCTCGACGAACGGCTCACCGACGAGCTGTGTCCGCCACCGCTGCGGCCACCGCCGCCTCTCTGGGCCAGCGCGGGCGCGAAGCTCAGCGCCAAGCCTATCATCGCTACGGTTAAGATTCTTGAAGTTTTCATATCTTTACTCCTTTCTTGTTTGTTTTTTCTGTTTCGGTGGAACACACTTTCGCGTTCCTTTTCGGATGCAAAAATAGACAAAAAAACCGGGGAAATTTCCCCGGTCTTCACATATTTTTCCCTGAGGCTATCCGATGGAGCATCCCTCGGTGACCTTCTGGCTGGGTGTAACTAGCACTAAACGACCATCTTTGTCCTCGGCACTGAGTATCATACCCTGGCTCTCGACGCCCTTGAGTTTGCGCGGCGGGAAGTTGGCGATGAAGCACACCTGCATGCCGACGAGCTTCTCAGGCTCGGGGTAGTACTTGGCGATACCGCTGACGATGGTGCGGGTGCCCATGCCGTCCTCAATCTTGAACTGGAGGAGCTTGTCGGCTTTCGGCACCTTCTGGCATTCTAATATGGTACCCACGCGTATATCCATCTTGCCGAAGTCGTCGATGGTGACATTCTCTTTCACCGCAGCGGGCTTCCAGGCGTTGAGTTCGTTCTGGGCCTTGGTGGCCTGCAGCTTGTCGACCTGAGCCTGGATGGTCTCGTCGCTGATCTGCTCGAAGAGCAGCTCGGGCTTCTCGATGGTGTGGCCTTCCATCAGGATGTCGGCACGGCCGGCGTCTTTCCAACCCAAGGCCTGCAGATTCATCATGCGGTGCATCTTGTCGGCCGTGAAGGGCAGGAAGGGGGCACAGAGGACGGCGAGGTTGGCGCAGATCTGCAGCGAGAGGTTCATCACCGTGGCGGTACGCTCGGGGTCGGTCTTGATGAGTTTCCACGGCTCCGTGTCGGTGAGGTATTTGTTGCCCAGACGGGCCAGGTTCATCATCTCGCTGAGGGCCTCGCGGAAGCGGTAGGTCTCGATGCTGCGGCCGATACGCTCGGGGAAAGTAGCCAACTCACGGATGACCTCTTCGTCCTGTTCGGATAAATTGCCCTGTGCGGGCACGCACCCACCATAGAACTTGTGCATCAGCACGAGGGTACGGTTGACGAAGTTGCCGAGGATAGCTACCAGCTCGCTGTTATTCTTCAGTTGGAAATCCTTCCAAGTGAAGTCGTTGTCCTTGGTCTCGGGAGCGTTGCTGCAGAGGGTGTAACGCAGCACGTCCTGCTTGCCGGGGAACTCCTGCAGGTACTCGTGCAGCCAGACGGCCCAGTTGCGCGAGGTGCTGATCTTGTCGCCTTCGAGGTTGAGGAACTCGTTGGCAGGCACGTTGGCGGGCAGGATATAGCTGCCGTCGGCGTGGAGCATCGAGGGGAAGATGATGCAGTGGAAGACGATGTTGTCTTTGCCGATGAAGTGCACCAGCTTGGTGTCCTTCTCTTTCCACCATTTCTCCCAGTCGTCGCCCTTGAGCTGCTTGGTGAAGCTAATGTATCCGATGGGGGCGTCGAACCACACATACAGCACTTTGCCGTCGGCACCCTCGACGGGCACCTTGACACCCCAGTCGAGGTCGCGCGTGACGGCGCGGGGCTGCAAGCCCGCGTCAATCCACGACTTGCACTGACCATAGACATTGGTCTTCCAGTCGCCCTTGTGGCTCTCGAGAATCCACTCACGCAGCCACGGCTCGTCCTGGTCCAGGGGTAGGAACCAGTGCTTGGTCTCCTTGAGGACGGGCTTCGAGCCGCTGAGGGCGCTCTTGGGATTGATGAGGTCGGTGGCGTTGAGGGAGGTACCACAGGCTTCGCACTGGTCACCATAGGCGCGCTCGTTGCCACAGTGGGGGCAGGTGCCGGTGATGTAGCGGTCGGCCAGGAAGCAGCCAGCCTCCTCGTCGTAGTACTGCTGCGACACTTTTTCGACGAACTTGCCCTCCTCATAGAGCTTTTTAAAGTAGGCCGCGGCGGTCTCGTGGTGCTCCTTGCTGCTGGTACGGCTGTAGATATCGAAAGAGATGCCCAACTCGGCGAAGCTGTCCTTGATGATCTTGTGGTAGCGGTCCACGATGTCCTGCGGCGTGACGCCTTCCTTGCGGGCCTTGATGGTGATGGGCACGCCATGCTCGTCCGAGCCGCCGATGAACATCACCTGCTCGCCCTGGGCACGCAGATAACGCGCATAAACGTCGGCAGGCACATAGACACCTGCCAGGTGGCCGATATGCACCGGACCGTTGGCATAAGGCAGCGCCGACGTCACCGTATAGCGCTTATACTGTTTGTCTTTGTCAGTGTAAACCATTGTGATTGTGTTAATGTGTTAATTCGTTAATGTGTTAGTGGCTTGCGCAAGCATCACTCACGCATTTACACATTCCCACATTTACGCATTCTCTTCTTTCTTCTCCTCCTCCGGATCGTCGAAGGTAATCTTTCCAGCGGCGAGCAGGATGTTGTACCACGAGAAGAGCTTCTTCACGTCGGAGGCGTGGACGCGCTCACGGTCGTAGTCGGGCAGCACGGCACCCAGCAGGTCGAACATCTCCTTGCTGTCGGCCTTCTTGGGGTCGAAAGCAGTGGCTTTGCCGTCGAGATGCTTGTATATGGCCTGCATCACGTCCTCCAGGGGACGCTCGTCGCTGTCGGTGAAGAGACGTATCTCGCCCAGCGAGCTGATACGGTCGTTCTTGAAGACGGGGTACTTCTGTCCCGAAACGAGGTTCTTCACGATAGCGCCGCCCTTGGTCTGCGACACCAGTTCACTCAGATCCGGCTTGCCGGAAATCACTAAGATGTTTGTCAAATCCATTGTTCAGTATTTCGATTTGTTATAACTTAAGAAAAAATAACGCCGTCCCGCCGACAATATTGTGCCGTCGGCAATATTTTTTGTTTTTTTCGCCCATCGGGGAGAGGTGATAGGGAGGGGCTCCCTTCTACAATCCTCCTATGTGCCTCCTATGTGGAGACAACTGTCCTTTGCCTCGTCCAATTGTTAAAAATGTGAGCCAAAAACGGTACTTCCGCGTCTTATATAGTAGGAACTCCCAAAAGGCTCAGTTTAGAAAAAAAATTATAAACGCACAAAACGGACATTTATGAAACGTAGAAATTACAATGATTTGCTTCGTTGGAAGCAGGTGAAACATGGCCTTCGTGCCCTGGCGACCGACGGCGTGCAATGCGGAGAAAAGGTAACCATATTACTGGTTGTATTCTCTTTATTGGTGATAGGGTGCGGTAAAGACACCTCAAGCGAAGAGAATCAGACGCCTACAGTCGATTCCATGCCGGTCATCGAATGGGTCGACCTAGGGTTGCCGAGCGGGGTGCTGTGGGCCACATGCAATGTGGGGGCCAATGCACCGGAAGAAAACGGTGGCTACTACGCATGGGGCGAGACGTCAACCAAAGCCATGTACAGCTGGGATACATACATCTATAGTAATGGCGATTTTGATGCGCTGACAAAATATTGCAGCAGCGATTATTATGGATACGAAGGTTATACCGACACCCTGACCACCCTGGAGGACTGCGACGATGTGGCCATTACCCTTTGGGGCAATGGGGCCAGAATACCCACAAAAGAGGAATGGCAGGAACTGCTCGATAACTGTTTGGCACAGTGGATCAGCTTTCACGGAAAAAGGGGCTATATGTTCTACGGAAGAAACGAAAACTCAATCTTCCTGCCCGCTGTCGGCTATCGCTACGATGACTGGGATGGCTCCAATGGAAGTAATGGCTTTTACTGGTCGAGTTCGCTCAACAAAGAACTCCCGGCCAGTGCCTATTTCTATACTATCGCGCCATGCAATGGCGGTGGTATTGAAACGGGAACAGGCCGCATTTCGGGATACGCTATCCGTCCCGTAAGAAGTCGCTGATTGGGAATGTCGTATTCCGACCCTTAACTATCACTACATGGCAGCGCAGTGGTACTCGCGGAGGCCATCGATGGGGTCGGCAACGACAGTACCAAGGTGCAGGGGAAACGGTTTAGGGTCTTCGAAAAGGACCTGTAATTGCGATTCTATAACTTTGGCAAACCCACCGACAACATGTATCGTGTTCTCACACCTTTTCGCATGAAACAGTCTCGAGGCAGGACGTCTCATGTAAACCAGCACAGAGAAGTACCACTGGGCAAGCGATTCAACAATCATGTCATAACAATACTCCTCATCAATATGCTGCACAGCAAAAGGGGCAAGCGAGGCCAGAAACCGGTTGGGTTGTGGTTGATGGTAGACGGCATCCATCAGTTGCGCCTCGTTCATGTGATAAGTATCATGGAACATGCGTCTTACAGAAGAAGGCATTCTATGGCTGAGATATCCTGCCAGCAAGAGGCGACCCACATGGTTGGCAGAGCCCTCGTCACCGAGAATATAACCTGTGCTGGTGGGTTGGTGGACAATGCGCACTCCGTCGTAGAGGCAGGCGTTGCTCCCCGTGCCGAGGATGCCCACCATGGCAGGCTGGTCGCCGGCGGTGGCGCGGCAGGCTCCCAGCATGTCGGTCTCCACATGTATATCGCTTGTTCCAAAGGCTTTAAACAGCAATGAGGCCACACGCTGGCGCTGGGAAACGAGACCGCAGCCGGCACCGTAGAAATAAATTGAAAATTGAAAATTGCAAATTGAAAATTTATTTCTCACTGTCTGGCAGGCGGCGAGGAACGCCTCATCGGTGGTGAAATGGGGGTTCAGACCCTCGGTAACTATCTTGTTACCAGACTCCACCTCCATCCACGTAGTCTTCGTGCTCCCGCTGTCGGCTATCAACGTCATATCTTTCTTTTTAACGGCGAATTTTTCTAATTTAACGAATTTCTGCTTACACAAGTCAATTTAAGGCTAATTACGCAAATGCCGCTCGCTCTGCTGCGGCTTGCCTGCCGTAGGCAATTTAGCGTAATTCGCTTGTAATTATGTGTTGCGC
>CACYIK010000017.1 GCA_902774395.1 uncultured Bacteroidota bacterium | reverse complement strand
AAACGGAAGAATTTCAAATCAATTTTGTCAAAGAACTCTATAATTATTAAATTATCAATATATTACAAAGATATTTAAAAAGTTAACGCACCAGTATTAGTTATGCATCAATTTCTCGGCGAGGTTTTGTTGAGACGAGGCGGCCTCGACGATTTCCTTGTTATGCGGCACCGACGAGCCGCAAAGACTGCTATATGCATTATGTTTCCCTTATTTTTTCCGTTCAATAAGAACCGGTAAATTAAAACGTACCCTGACGGGTTTTCCTCTTTGCTTTCCAGGAATCCATCTGGGCATGGAGTTGACCACACGCAGAGCCTCTTCTCCACAGTTCCCACAACGGTCTTTCAGTACATGGGCGTCTGTAATAGTGCCGTCTCTCTCAACGATAAACTGCACATACACATATCCCCGCTCGCACCCTGCACCAAGAGGATATTTAATGTTTTCCGCAATGTATTTGAGCATAGCTTCCATGCCTCCCGGAAACGTCGGATCGTCCTGCACCACGGTGAATACCATACTATCGTCGTATATGGGTTCGTCTTTCGGAGGATTGGGGCACACCACAAACGTGTACTCATCCACACTATAGGTACGACAACACATCCCCTCTTCATTATCATATTTGCTAATCTCCAGTTCCATTCTTTTGCCATCCCGCGCAACCTCATAAACATAGTCATGCCCAATATCTCCACAGCCATCCATCACTAACCACTCCGTCGGTTTGTCTTTCAATCTTATCTTTCTGTATTCAAACTGGGCGAAACGGAATGTGGAATCATCCTCTATGACAAACTTCGCTGGCCATTCATCTGCATCGTCGGACCATTTCTTTGCGTCCTTGTAGATTTCCACACCATGATGACGAACCGAATGGACAAAGAATGTGTCTATTTGCGCCTCGAGTGTAGAAGCAAGGGCAAGGAGTACCGCGAATAATAATATTTTCTTCATCGTGTGTTGCTACTATTAAAAGGAAACTCCTACGGAGTATAAATTGGGCTAATCAAAAAAAGGCTATTAAGAGAAAACTCCTATGGAGCAGTTACGCCGCAGGCGTTTTCTTTTAATAGCCTTTACGATTACCTGTTTACTATCATTTCTCCTTTAGGAGATTTCTTTTAATTTTACTATTTTTGCCAGCGTTTGAGCTGGGGGAAGTACTGGCGGAGCTGCTCGCGGTATTCATCGGCGGTGAGGTTCATACCCGTGTTCTTGTTGAACTCGTCGACGAACTGGACGCAGAAGTCTATCATCTGCTCCATGGTGCAGTCCTGCGTGAAGTGGCCATCGGCGAAGCAATACTTGCAGTAGTCGGGGTTGTCGCTCGTGACCTCGTCGGTGAGGGGCATGCCGCAGCTCTGGCAGAAATGCTGATATTCGGGGAAGGGGTTATCCATCGTTGTTGTCTTTTTCTGTTAATCTTCTATGTTCTCCTGCTCGCCTGCGGCGAGCGAAATCTTGTAAATCTTGTAAATTTACGCTTGCGCGACATGAGGTGCGTCAGAAAATAATTTACAAGATTTACTAGATTTCTGCCCGTAGGGCAAGGAGCCTTGATTTACAGATTTATTTGCGTTTCAGCACGGCGTGCACCTTCTCGATGATGTCGGCGGCGCGGAGGTGGTAGTTGGTGAGCATCTCGTCGGGCGTGCCGCTCTCGCCGAACTTGTCGTCCACAGCCACGTACTCCATGGGCGTGGGGCAGTGGAGGGCGAGGGTCTGGGCCACGCTGTCGCCGAGGCCGCCGTTGAAGAGGTGTTCCTCGCAGGTGACGACGGCGCCGGTCTTCTTGGCGCTGGCCACGATGGCCTCCACGTCGAGCGGCTTGATGGTGTGGATGTTGATGACTTCGCAGCTGATGCCGACCTTCTCGAGCATCTCGGCAGCCTGCAGGGCTTCCCACACAAGGTGGCCGCAGGCGAAGAGGGTCACGTCCTTACCCTCGCTCAGCAGTTGGGCCTTGCCAATTTCAAACTTCTCACCTTCCGGCAGGAAGCAGGGCATCTTGGAGCGGCCGAGGCGCAGGTAGACGGGCCCGACGTGCTCGGCGGCGGCCAGCGTGGCGGCCTTGGCCTGGTTGAAGTCGGCGGGCACGAGGACGGTCATGTTGGGCAGCACCTTCATGAGGGCGATGTCCTCCATGGTCTGGTGCGTGGCGCCGTCCTCGCCGAGCGAGATGCCGGCGTGCGAGCCGCAGATCTTGACGTTCTTGTTCGAGTAGCATACGACCTGGCGGATCTGGTCGTAGACGCGGCCGGTGACGAACTCGGCGAAGCCCCCGATGAAGGGCACCTTGCCGCAGAGGCTCAGTCCGGCGGCGATGCCGACCATATTGGCCTCGGCGATGCCGCACTGGATGAAGCGCTCGGGGAACTCTTTGGCGAAGCCGTCCATCTTGACGCTGCCTTTCACATCGGCGCTCAGGGCGACGACATTCTCGTTCTTGCGGCCAGCCTCGACAAGGCCTTCGCCCATGCCGGCACGCAACTCTTTGCTTGATTGTTTTTCGTAGTGGGTCATTGTTATTGTTGTTTTTTTTGTTTGTTTTCTGTTTTTATGGGGTTAATGGGCTTAATGGGTTTAATGGGCGGCTGACGCCTAATATTTATTTTGCCCATTAGACCCATTCTGCCCATTAAACCCATTATTATCTCTGTAGGCCTTCCTCGCCCTGTACATCTCTTCTTTTATCCCTCCGTTCTCGAGGAAGTTCTTCTTCTGCCATTCTATCAGCCCTTTTATCAGCACGTCGCACTGGTGTATCAGCGTGATGGCGATATTGGCGATGGTCTCGTCCGAGCGGTCTTTTATCTTCTCGCGGTACACCGCTGAATCCAAGTGCTGTTTGCAGAAGTCGCGCGTCTGCACACAGCGCGGGTCATTGTATGGCCACTGCTCCAAGCCGCGCACCCGCAGGTAGTCCTCATAGTCCAGCAACAACTCGTGTAGCGAGGCGCGGTTAACGTTGGTGAGTTTTATTTCCATTTCTTTGGAGGTTACCCCGTCGATGTTACCCTCCGCGAGGTTCTGCTTGCCGCTCCGCGCAGCCTGCACCATCTGGTCGATGGTACGGTCGCCCTTCTGCAGGAACTTATTGGCAAAATAATAGGTAACGTCGTAGACGCACTCCGCTTTCTGGAACGCCTTCAACGTCCTATAGTTATTATCCTGTCGTATAAAGTCCCTGTCGGTCATAGTTATTGTTGTTGATTATTATGTATGAATTTGTTTTTGAATAAAGGACTTGATTCCAAACGGGAATATAAAAGATAATAGTGCACAGAACAAGAATACCACAAACCGATAGGGATAGAATGAAAGAAATTCTTTGTTATATAGAATAAAAGATATGCAGAATATGGTGGCAACAACTATCGGTATCCACCAATGTAAATTCTTTTCTATTAACACAGCATTCACAAAAGCAAACACGATGAAGACCAACGTGAACAGCCACAAGCCAATTCCTTCCGGTACCCCCCAATGAAGCGGAGGGAAAACTATCTGGACAAGTGATACCAATACTATAAACAACAGCACCTGCGCCCCAGCAATGGCAAACATCCATAAGATATTTCTGAAAGAGATTGCTTTCTTCATACTAGAACTGTATCTTTGTGGTCTGTGAACTTTCAATCACAAATCTTCGGGTTTGGACTTTGTCGTATTTGGTAGTGTTCTGGGGGTGGAGGACGAGCTCGTACTGGCCGGGTTGGAGCAGTAGGCGCTCGCCGGCGGTGCTGGGGTTGAGGTCGGTGGCGAACTCCACCTGACCGTCTCTTAATCTAAAGATGGCGCCGGTGGTGATGCCTTTGGGCTTGCTGAGCACCAGCATGCCGGGCATAGGCACCGAGAGCTCGGTGGCGGCGTTGCCGCGCACCTCGACGCCACGCAGTGTGGTGACGGGCAGGGTCTGCACCTCCACATCATAGCGTCCGGCGAGGTACTGGCCGGTCTCGCCGACCTCCTGCGCCGCCACACGCTCGCCGCTGCCGGCACGCCGCACTATCACATCGACATTGGTCTGCTGCCACTGGGGGCGCTGGCCGCTGTACTGCACCTTGAGGGTGCCTTCGCTGACGGTGATGTCGACATTGTTCGGGCGGTCGATGCTGAACTGCATGGCCTCGCGACGCAGCGGCGGATGGGTGAAGACGGCCATGTCGTAGGTCACCAGCGGATCCATCAGCAGCGTATCGGGCTGTAGTTTGCTGTCCACGCTGTAGATGGTGCTGTGGCGTATGACGCCGGTGCGGTGGTCGTAGAAGGCCACGGGGTGCTCCGTCTCGTAGAGCTCGCCAGTGGCGTCGACCATATTCAGCACCACCTTGGCCTTGTGGCCGCTGAGGCGGAAGATGTCGTAGAGCGTCTTGGAAAACTCCTCCTCGTTGACCACGGGGAAGACGCTGCCGGCGCACGAGGCGTGGCTGAAGGCGCCGCCGCCGATGCCGAGCACGAAGGTCTGCACCACCACACCGCTGAGCTGCACCTGGCGTGCCACGTCGCATATCTCGGCGTCGCAGTCGTCCATGCCATCGGTGATGATGAGTATCAGGTTGCGGCTGGAGCCCGTGGCAGGGAAGTCAGACAAAGCGTCCGTCAGCGCCGCAGCGGCCGTGCAGCCGCCCTGCGGCACGAGGGTCTTGATCTTGCTCTGCAGCTGGTAGATGTTGTCGCTGCCGAAGGGTACCTCGAGGCGCGTGCCGAACTGGTCTTTGTTGAGATGGCCGAAGACGCGCAGCGCCACGTCGACGTCGTGCTGACGCGAGATGCTGTCGAGGAACGACAGCAGCACCTGCTGCGTCACCTTGATCTTGGAGTTGCTCTGCCAGTGGTCCCACATGGAGTTGGAGCAGTCCATGATGAGCAGCAGGCGGGTCTTCTCCGTCCGCTGGCCTTGCGCGGCGACGCCCGCAAGCAGTAGCAATGCCACCAATAATACTCTACGCATATCTGTATATCTTTAGGCTCCTTGCCGCTTCGCGGCAGAAATCTCGTAAATCTTGTAAATTATTTGCTTACGCACCAATATGGCGCAACCTATTTACGAGATTTACAAGATTTCGCGAGCGTAGCGAGCAGGAGATTAAAAGTCGCCGAGGGTTTCAGGCAGCTGGGCGAGGGCCTTGGGCAGGTCGTCGGCCGAGAGCACCGAGCCGTGGTACTTATTGGTGTCCTGCATGAAGTCGACGCCGTAGCCCATCTTGGTCTTGAGGATGACACATACGGGGCTGCCCTGGCCGCTCATAGCCTTGGCCTTGGCCATGCCGTCGAGCACCTGCTGCATGTCATTGCCGTTGTCGATGACGACGACCTTCCAGAGGAAGCTCTCGAATTTGGCCTTGAGGTCGCCGAGGGTCATCACCTCATCGACGGTGGCGTCGATCTGCTGGTTATTGTAGTCGATGGTGGCGATGAGGTTGTCGACGTGCTTGGCACCTGCGAACATCGCGGCCTCCCAGATCTGGCCTTCCTCGAGCTCGCCGTCACCGTGCATGGTGTAGACGAGGTGCTTGTCGCCCGTCATCTTCTTGCCGAGGGCGGCGCCGACGCCGACGCTCAGACCCTGGCCGAGGGAACCCGAAGCCATGCGGATGCCCGGCAGGCCGTGCTCGGTGCTGGGGTGACCCTGCAGGCGGGTGCCAAACTTACGGAAGGTCTTGAGCTCATCCACGGGGAAGTAGCCGCGGCGCGCCATGGTGCTGTAGATGACCGGCGTGATGTGGCCCTGCGAGACGAAGAGCATGTCCTCGCCCTCACCACTCATGGTGAAGTTCTTGGGCTCGAAGTCCATAAGGTTGAAGTTCATGGCCACGAACCAGTCGGCGGTGCCGAGCGAGCCGCCCGGGTGGCCGCTCTTGGCGTTGGTGGTCATACGGAGAATGTCGCGGCGCACCTGCGTCGCAATCTGCTGGAGTTCTTGTGTATTTTTCATTTATATATTGGATTTTTTTATTTTTCTTGTCCCCACATATAGAAGGAGTTTGTTCCCTTTGGTCGCACACCCCTTCTATAAGGGGTTATTGAGAAAGCGTGCCTCCGGTACGCGTTGACTTTCTTATTTATTCTTCAACTTAAATACATACTGTCGCGAGTTCTGGTCGACGGCGAAGAGTTCGTTGCCGTGGCGGGTGACGGTGACGGTCCAGGTGTTCTCACCCTCGTCGTGGACGGTGCCGGTGCCGCGGTCGCCCTTCATGGTGACATGGCCCCATACACGTCCATGGGCGTCGTCAGTCTCCACATAGATAGTCTCTGCCTTGCCATTGTCTTTGGCCGAGGCCACAGGCTTGGCGGCGGGTTTAGCCGGAGTGGCGACATGGCGTGGAGTGGCGACCTGGCAGGAAGCCTCAGACTCCTGTTCGTCAAGTCTGACGGTTGCCTCCATCTGTTTCTGATTCTCTTCCGTCATAGGTATCAGCTCGAGGTCTATGGGCTCGCCAAGAGCCTCGGCTTTCACCTCTAGCGTATCCATCACCTCCGGTTCTTCGGCCTGCTGCCGGCATCCCGTAGCCAACAGACATGCTGTCAGAGGTAAAACAAATAGTATCTTTTTCATATCCTGTATTATTTTATATTCCAATCATTCCAGTCGTAGTCGCGCTCCGCCAACTCGTCGACCTTAGGGAAGAGGTTGCGGCCGAGGATACGCTCCACACTGTCGACACTCACGGCATAATGGTGTGGCGACTTGTTCTGCGGACTATTCTCCATGATGAACGCCACCGTCCGGTAGCCGTCGTCAGTAGTGACAGCCAAAGCCTTAAAGAAGCGGTCGGGCACATGCAGTCCCTGGCTGCCGATAGTGCCGAGACGATGTTCCTTGTAAATAGGTCCACAGACAATATACAGTCTGCCATAGTGCTTAGCCAGCCGGCGCGAGAGTTCCTCAATCTTACGCCACCCCTGTGAGTTCATCTGGTGGTTCTGAGGACAGATATTGGTGAAATAGTAGCTCTCGCGGAGAGCCATCTCGCTCCATTTCATGTCGGCACGGGGGGCCATGTGTCCCTTGTCGTAGCCTGAGTTCTTGTAGTCCTCGCGCGAAGCCTTGGGTTCCTCTACATCGGGGTCGCGGCTAAAGGAGTAGCTGCCACCGAGGTCTCCGTCGACCTCTTCGGCTGTCAGCTCCCACGCCACCCAATTGGGGCAGAGCGTCTGATGGTTATAGGAGGCGGTGTAGCCCGTATGCGTGACCACGTCCTCGTCGGCCGCATACTGCGGCAACTCGAGTCCTTGAACCGTCACAATAGCATTGGCAGGCCGCTGGGAAGCCCAGAAGCCCACCGTCAACGCGGCGACGGCCACCATTACTCCTATGAACAACCAACGTCTCATTATCCTCTATTCCTTACAGCTCCACCTCCTCACGGAAAGCCGGTATCGTGATGTGTTTCCATCCGTCTTCACCAAGTATCTGGGCAAAGTTGCGCTGAGTCTCCTCCTCGCCATGGACGATGAAGAGCCCTTTGACCTTATGCTTGTCCAGACAACCGATATAGCGCATCATTTCCTTGTAGTCGCCATGACCGGAGAGGGAGTCGATGCGGCGCAACTCGGCACGCACCTTGTGCGGCTGGCCGAAGATACTCACGGTCTCGTCACCGCGCATAATCTTCGCTCCCAGCGTCGAGGGCTCGCAGTAGCCCACGCAGAGGATGGTCGTCGCAGGATTATCGATATGGTTGGCCAGGTGGTGCTTCACACGTCCAGCCTCCATCATGCCGCTGGCGGCGATGATGACACAAGGCTTGTGGCGTATGTTGAGCTGCTTGCTTTCCATGACGCTCTGGATATAGTGCAAACGATTGAAACCAAAGGGGTCGGGGTCGGTCTTGCAGTATTCGGCGATATCCTCGTTGAAGCACTCGGTATGCAGACGCATGATATCGGTGGCGCTGATACTTAGCGGACTGTCGACAAAGACATCGATATCGGGCAGCAGTTTGGCATGCTCCAGCCGGTCGAGGGCATAGATAATCTCCTGTGCACGTCCGATGGCGAAGCTGGGGATGATGAGCTTACCCTTCTTCTTGGTGCAGGTGTCGAGCACCGCCATCAGCAGTTCCTGCTCGGCATTCTTCATGCTCTCATGCAGCCGGTCACCATAAGTGCTCTCCATGATGAGGTAGTCTACCTGGGGGAACGGCTCCGGGTCTTTCAGAATCTGCTTGTCATAACGTCCAATGTCGCCCGTGAAGCCCAGCCGTATCTTGCGACGGCCGTCCTTAATCTCAAGGTAGACAAGTGCCGAACCCAAGATATGGCCGGCATCGAAGAATTCCACCGTCACCTCGCCCTCGATATTGAACTTCTTGTGGTAAGGCACACTGATAAAGCAGCTCATGCACTGCTGGGCATCCTGCTCGTCGTAGATAGGCTCCACGGGGTCCAGACCTTGGCTTTTACGCTTCTTGTTGAAGGTGGCGGTATCCTGCATCTGGATGCGGCCGGCGTCGGCCAGCATGATGGCGCAGAGGTCGCGCGTGGCAGGAGTGCAAAGCACGGTGCCACGGAAACCATTCTTGTAGATATAGGGGATAAGACCGCTATGGTCGATATGGGCATGGGAAAGGATCAGGTAGTCTATCTCCGATGGTTCGAAGCCCAGGTCGCGGTTCATGGCATCGGTCTCCAGACCCTTACCCTGGTACATGCCACAATCCAACAGGATTTTCAGCCCACTTTTGGTCGTTATCAGATGTTTGCTCCCCGTCACCTCACGGGCAGCACCCATAAATTGCAGTTTCATTGTATATTACATTTTTACCTAGAAAATGCAAATATACGACTTTTTTTATATATAGAATAAAAAAGTTATTCAATGACCACTTTTTGTGCCCCAAATTCACCCACGCGGACGATGTAGACACCCGCCGAACGTACCGTGACAAAAACATCATTACCAACAGATTGCACCTCTTCCACCAGTCTTCCTGCGGTATCATAGAGACGCACCCGCTCTCCCTTGACATTCTCCACCGTCAGCAGTCTGTCGGAGACACTCACGTGCCACCCGGGAGATGTCACTGGCGGGATACCCAACCTATCAAACTGCGCAGTCAGGGTGCGGTCAGCATTGACAACGACACGGCGAGGGTTGTCGCTAACGCCATCACTCCAGTTCAGGAAACGCCCTCCCTCCAATGGCAACGCGCAGATTTCCACCTCACTGCCGGCAAGCAGGCGCGCACTTCCTACTCCCACACCCAAGGCATTGTTGTCGGAGAACACCTGCAGCTGGTAATATGTCAGCGGAATGGTATCCGTCACATGCACAGTATCTGTCACATACATAGTATCTATCAGGTTCAACGTATCCGTCACATGGATAGTGTCATATATCGTATCGTGGACAACTGTGGTATCATGGAGTTCTATGGTGTCATGAATAAGTGCATAGAACATCGCCGTCAGAGTAACGTCCTGCTCCGCCACCAAGGTCCTTGGATTCTGCGTATTACCATCATTCCAGCAGATAAAAGCATATCCCGTCGCCGGCTGTGCCGCGAGCACCACTTGTGCACCATAAACATAGGAGTCGCCACCCGTAACAGAGCCACGGGCCGGGTCGTTCACCGCCGTGGAGATTGTCACCATACACGGCATGGACACTATGGTGCCGAAACTGCTCCAGGGAGCCGTCGCGCCATAGATACTGTCGCTACTGCAGTTGACATGCAATGTGCTAGACGTCAAGTCTGTTTGGAAGAAAGCCCCCGTGGCTGTCGTGGGCGGCACCGAGGCATAAATCCAGACATCCGACAAAGCATCGCAGTTGCCAAAAGTCTGACTACCCACACTGGTCACCGATGCCGGAACAGAAGCCATGGTCATAGCCGTATTATGGCTGAATGCACTGTTACCCAAAGAAGTAATACCCTCGGAAATCACCAACGAAGTATGACTATTGCAGCCATACAAGGCAAAAGGACCTACCGACTTCACTTGATAGACAATCCCCTGATATGTCACAGAAGAAGGTATCACTATCGCTCCCGTGGGTTTAGTATATCCATTCCATGCATTTACCATGGAAGAACCACTATTGGGATAGGTTACCTCTACCCCACCCTCTACATAGTTGAAATACAGCGTCTGACCGCTAGGCACCGCCAGCGAAAAATCATACGCCATCGCCATCGTCGGCAGCAGGACAAAAAGACAAACGAATAATTTCTTCATAACAAGCAAATAACGCAAAAAACTTTTACATTATTGTACATTATATATTTTTTTTCGTATATTTGCAAATTAAACCCTTTGCAGAAAGGGAAGACAAACTATTGTATAATAACTATTAAGAAAGAAAACGACCTAACAGAAATGGACAAAAAATCTATCATTGGACTGGTTCTTATCTTCGGAATCTTCGTAGGATATATGGCTTGGACCGCCCCCACCGAGGAGGAAAGAGCAAAAATGAGAAAAGCCTATATCGAGGACTCCACACGCAAGGCAGAAGAGAAAAGGATAGCCGACTCCATCGCCACGGCACAGGCAACGGTAGACTCGTTGGTCGCAGCAGGCGACAGCGCCGCTATCGCCGCCACCGCCCAGACCACCGATATGGGCTCGTTCAACGCCTGCACAGGCGAGGGCATCCTCATCCCCGTGAAGAGCGAGCGCATGAGCCTCGAATTCTACTCCAAAGGCGCCCGCATCAACAAAGTGGTGCTGGCCGACTACCAGACCTTCGACAAGCAGATCCTCGAACTCATCACCCCTGCCGACGACAACCTCAACCTTATCTTCTCTACCACAGAAGGTCTTACTGTCAACACCCAAGACATCACCTTCAGCACCCTTATTGACGGACACGCCTGGAACGGCGACACCCTCACCGTCAAGGCTGGCGATTCGCTGCGCATCAGCATGCGCGCCGACATTTCTGCCGCCCTCGACAGCAATGCCGCCGCCGGCAAACACTACCTCGAGTTCGTCTACACCGTCCGTGGCGACAGCTACGAGGTAGGCTTCGACATCAACTTCGTGGGTCTCGAGGAGTTCATCCTCAGCGACAACCGCGTCGACCTGCAGTGGAGAAACCGCATGCTGCGCCAGGAGCAAGCCCGTGAGGGTACCCGCAGCGAGCGCACCTACACCAGCATCTACTACAAGCCCGTCGAGGACGATGTCGATGACCTCACCGCCGGCAAAGATGTCACCGAGCAGGTCAAGAACCAGCTCGAATGGATAGCCTTCAAACAGCAGTACTTCAGCGCCATCCTCACCGCCGAATCGACTCCCTTCGAAAACGCCGAACTCAAGGTGCGTACCGACAAGGGCGACACCATGCGCAACTACCTCACCGACATGTATGCCACCCTCGGCATACCCTTCGGTCACGACACCAAAGAACTGCACATGGGCTTCTATTTCGGTCCCACCAAGTTCCGCGACCTCCGCGCCTTCGACCGCGATTTCGACAAGATGCTGCCCCTTGGCTGGACCTTCATCTCGAAGAACATCAGCCGATGGCTCATCATCCCAGCCTTCAACTTCCTGGAGCAGTTCAACTGGAACTACGGTATCATCATCATCATCTTCACCCTGCTCATCCGTCTGTTGCTGCTGCCCTTGGTCTACAAGAGCTACCGCGGCGGCGCCATCATGCGCATCCTCAAACCCGAGATGGACGCCCTCAACCAGAAATTCCCCAAGAAAGAACAGGCCATGCAGAAACAGCAGGCCATGATGGCCCTGCAGAAGAGCGCAGGCTATAGTCCCATGGCGGGCTGCCTCCCCGTGCTGCTGCAGATGCCCTTCCTCACGGCCATGTTCATGTTCTTCCCCCAGGCTATCGAGCTGCGCCAGAAATCGTTCCTCTGGTGCGACGACCTCTCCACCTACGACTCCATCCTCGACTTCGGATTCAACATTCCGCTCTACGGTGACCATATCTCCCTCTTCTGCCTCCTGATGTTCGGCATGCAGTTCTTCTATACCTGGTACACCATGAAGCAGCAAGCGGGCACCCAGACCATGCCCGGCATGAAGTTCGTGATGTATTTCATGCCCTTCATGATGCTCTTCATCTTCAACAGCCAGAGCGCCGGACTGAACCTCTACTATCTGGTATCGCTCACCTTCACCATGACCACCATGATTCTCATCCGTAAGTTCACCGATGAGAAGAAGGTTCGCGCCCGTATGGCCGCCTACGCCAAGAACGCCGCCGGCAAACCCAAGAAGAAAAGTAACTTCGCCAAACGTCTCGAAGAGATGCAGAAACAGGCCGAAGCCATGCAGAAGCAACGCGAGAAACAACAAAATAGACGATAAACAATAAACGATAAACAACAACACCTAAAACACAAAAAACATGGTAGTAGCTCTCGTTACCATATTCATCATCGGATACTTCTTCATAGCGATGGAGCATCCGTTCCGAATCAACAAAACAGCCACAGCCCTGCTGTTAGGCACCGCACTTTGGTCGTTCTTCGTTTTCTGCGAAGCGACCTTCACTGGTATGCTCGACCCCACCGTCAAAGCCGATGCCGACATCCTTTCCATCATCAAAGATCCGAATAGAGGCTGGCATTCCTTCATCTCCAGCAACCTCATTGAGAATCTCGGCGAAACGGCGGAGATCGTGTTCTTCCTGCTGGGTGCCATGACCATCGTCACCCTGATTGAAGACTACCAGGGCTTCCGCGTCATCACCGACAAGATTGTCACCACCAACAAGAAGAAACTCCTCTGGGTCATCTCCATCCTCACCTTCTTCCTCTCGGCCCTGCTCGACAACATGACCACGGCCATCGTGATGATAGCATTGTTAAGGAAACTCATCGCCGACAAGAAAGAGCGCTGGCTCTTCGCTGGCATGGTCATCCTCGCCGCCAACGCCGGTGGCGCATGGAGTCCCATCGGCGACGTCACCACCATCATGCTCTGGATCAAGGGACAGGTCACCACTGTCAATATCATCGTCAAAACTCTCATCCCCAGCCTTGTCTGCATGGTCGTTCCCGTGCTCATCCTCGGCCACACCCTCAAGGGCGACATCCAGCGTCCTGAAGAAAGCGAGACCGGCTTCGAGATCAAGCCGCGCTACCGCAAGCTTATCCTCATCATGGGTGTCTCCGCCTTGGTCTTCGTGCCCGTCTTCAAGACCCTCACCCACCTGCCTCCCTACCTCGGCATGCTCTTCGGCCTCGGAATCCTCTGGATTACCACCGAAATCATAAGCCACAAATACTCCAAAGATGGCACGAAGATGCCCACGGCCGTCTCTACCCTTGAGCATATCGACGTGCCCACCATCCTCTTCTTCCTCGGCATCCTAATGGCTGTCTCCTGCCTCAAGGTGGCTGGTATCCTGGGCGGCTTGGCCGGCAGTCTGAACAGTGCCTTCGGCACCGACGTTCCCGGATTCTTCTTCATCGACCTCATCATCGGCGTGCTCTCTTCCGTCGTCGACAATGTGCCGCTGGTGGCTGCCGCCATGGGCATGTATCCCTTCGAAGGCGCCGACGCCATCTTCATCCAGAACCATCCCTTCTGGGAGTTCCTGGCCTACTGTGCCGGCACTGGCGGATCGCTCCTCATCATCGGCTCAGCCGCAGGCGTGGCCGTCATGGGCATGGAGAAAATCGACTTCATCTGGTATCTCAAGAAAATATCCTGGCTGGCACTCGTGGGCTATATCGCCGGTGCCATAGTGTTTATCGCCATGAATTTGGCATTAGAACCCTACTCCTGGTGGAGTGAAATGGTATGATAAAAGAAATTTGGACTGAATTCAAGCAGCGCCCTTGGTGGCGCAAAACGTTCAACATCGTTGAACTTCTCTTTGCCGGTGCGGGCTTCGCCATCATCGGCGCCTGGGCCGTCTATCAATTCGGATGGACCAACAACGGCGGCGCCGTCGACGAGAACTACCGCTCCCTGATGTCGGTGTCGGAGATTGAAGAACTCAAAGACGCCAAGCTCACACAAGAGCAGATTGACGCCGAATGGGCCAACCGCTACGGCCAGATGGCAGCTTTGGCGCGTTACTACCCCGTCAACGCACGCCTCATCATCACGGCGGCACAACACAGCAACAACCCCCTCGTCGTCGACCGCATGATTGCCGCCGCGCGCATCTATATGGGCGAAAACAAAGACCTCGACAACCTCGCAGGCCAGATTTCGAGCATCCTCGACAAAGTGCCGCAGCAGCAGAACGGAAACGTCATCCCCTGGATGAACGGTCCCGAATGGCCCGCCTTGCGTGAAGCCATCCTGCGCGACAGCGCACTCATCAACGAGGCAGGTCGTCTCACCGGCGTCGAGCCCCGCATGATTGTCGGCTGCCTCGTGGGCGAGCAGATACGTCTCTTCAACTCCAAGCGCGAGATGTTCAAAAAATACCTCGGCCCCGTCAAGGTGCTGAGCGTACAAAGCCAGTTCTCCTACGGCGTCAACGGTATCAAAGACTTCACCGCCCGAGCCGTCGAGGAGCACCTGAAAGATCCCACGTCAGAGTACTACATGGGCAAAGCCTACGAGAACCTGCTCGACTTCGAGACCAAAGACCATGTCACCGAGCGCTACAACCGACTGGTGGACTATCGTAACCACCTCTACAGCTACATCTACACCGGATGTATCCTGCACCAGACCATGCTGCAGTGGCGCCGCGCCGGCTTCGACATCAGCGACCGTCCCGACGTGCTCTTCACCCTCTTCAACGTCGGCTTCTCTCAATCGATACCCAAAGCCGACCCCGTCGCGGGCGGCAGCCACATCGAGGTGGGAGGACGCATCTACACCTTCGGCGGCATTGGCTTCGACTTCTACTACAGTGGTGAATTGGCCGAGACATTCCCCTACCAGCGCGAACGCTTCGTCAGCGCCAACAAAGCCCTGTCCGAAGAAGACGTTGCTCGCATCCAGGACAACATGAGCAACTGCCGTCGCCCCGAGCGCGGCCTTGAGTACAAAAAAGACAGCGCTGCCAAACAAACTACAACCACAGAAACGCCCGACCCCTTCGGCGTCGACCACGAGACGGCAAAACCTGTCGACTACAACATTCAGTGAAATCCATTAAACATTATTATTAACCCTAAAAATCAAACAAAATGAAAAAGTTTAACAGAATCCTGATGACGATGTTCGCCATCGCCAGCATCGGAGCTTTTGCCTCCTGCGAGAAAGTCGAAACCGTCGACGACGGTTCTGGTCCCATCAACGCCTCCCCCGTGGGAGAGTGGCACCTGAAAACCGCCTATCTGAATAACTCTGTGGTGTCCGCCGACAACCTGAGCTTCACCCTCCAGTTCAATAACGATGGCACCGGTCTTGTCAAAGACTACGGCTTCGTCATTCCCATCGAAGAGACCCAGTTCTCTTGGACCCTCTCCAACGATGCAGACCACACCCTGACCATCACCCTCTACAATGGTCAGCAGCTGAACTACACCGTCATCAAACTCACCAACAATGAGTTCAACGTCACCGGCACCGTCATCCCCTTCGTTGGCATGGAAGGCGACGTGAAACTCTTCATGACCCGCAACGGCGGCGGCTCCGATAATCCTCAGGGTGATCCCGCTCCCTACCCCGGAAACACCACCTGGAGAAACACCACCAACACCATGGTCAATTACGAAGGTGACTCCATCCAAATCACTCTCAACTCCACTCTGAAGTTCAACCAGTATGGCAATGGCGGCTCGCTGAATGTGAGCACCAACTTCCAGGGTCTGCCCATTTCCTATGGCCTCAACTTCACCTACACTTATAATGCCGAGACCACCTCTGGCGTCATGACCTTCACCGCCGATGGTGCCGCACCTGCCAACATCGACTACACCATCAACGCCAGTGCCAACACCATCACCTTCTCCACCGTTGGTCTCCCCATCCCCGCAGAGTACGCCTCCTACTTCACCCTGCCCGAGACCATCGTCTTCAACAAACAATAATCTCTAAGACAGGTTATATACAACGAGAGTGCCGCAGCCATTGGCTGCGGCACTCTCTCTTTTTATTTATCCCCCAGGGGGGAATTCTATTTGAGCAGTTCATCCATGCCGATACCCAGCATTTGCATCTTTTGCTTGATGAGGGGCAGCTCCTCTTCAAGGAATTCGCGCCGCTGCTCAGCAAGAATCTTATTCTTGGCGTCAGGGCTAACAAAATAGCCCACACCTCGTCGGTTGTAGATAATCTCTTCTCCCTGCAGGTACTCAAAGGTGCGCATCACCGTATTGGGATTCACGCCCATAGCCGCGGCCACATCGCGCACCGACGGCATGCGGTCGTCCTCGGCGGGCTCGCCACCAAGAATCTGCTCCATCAGCCGGTCGGCTATCTGCAGGTATATCGGTTTCTGTTTCCTAAATTCCATAACATTCCTTTCTTTAAATTTTCCCTTTGCAGCGGTTGAACTCGACGACGCGCATCTTGCGACCCTGCGGGTCTGGGACTATACGCAAGCCGCGCTGTTCTAATTGTTTGACCACAAAATCCCAGTTTCCTTTCGACCAATCCCAGTGGGTTTCACGCCAGGGGGATAGTCCCGGAGCAAGGACAATGGGTTTGCGGTAGCTTTCCCGCAGGTTGTTCATAATGCTGACGGCATTTGAATAACAGTAATTGTCAATAATCGTATCGCCGTCTTCGTTGATGGTTATCGCCTTAAGCGAATCCTTGCCAACGTCGAACCTCACCGTGTCGAATACCTCAAGCACCAGCATCGGTTCATAGGTGGTATCAGCACGAAGGACACCTTTTTCCATCATGGCGCGCAGCAGGGACGTGTAGTCCTTTGGCTGTGTGGTGTCGCGGTCGACAATAAAATAGGTATAACCCGGCAGGAATCCTTGCTTCTCTTGATCATACCAATACATGGTGGTTGAATTAATTATCGTGTCGGAAACTATGGCCAACACGGCTGCAATTTCAGGCACAGTGCCACCATATACATCGTCGTACCTATTCACGCTGTCCACATCCATATCCCAAGACACCATACGCATCGTGTAGCGGTCAGTCTCGAAGGTCTCGTCGATGCCACGGTTGAAATAGCAACCCGTTGCCATCAGGCCTCCCAAGACAGCCGTCATTATCATTATCCGTTTCATAACTCTCAACTATTATCTATTAACTCTTAACTAACATTAGTAGGGCATCTTCTTCAGTCTGCGCCAGGTCATCCAGGTGAAGAGAACAAAGATAATGATGTTGAACACTGCGACAATACCCATGAGCCAGTTCATCATATTCTCATAGCCACACTTGAAGACGGTGTCATAGAACCACTCCATGAAATCGGGATTCTTCACGAGCGACACGACGACGGGAATGGCGATGACAGTAAGAACAAACTCAATCAGGTAAAGGATAAGGAACGTGTAAAGCACTTTGTGTTTCTTGAAGAGTGTGGCGGCATAGAGGAAGATAGCAGGCGAAGCCAGGAGACCCGAATAGGTAGCAGCGGTGAGCATCCAGCTATGGAATCCCGGCATCACCTCGTCGTCCATGGGGATGGTGGTAATCAGCGGGAAACCACCATCGCCCTGCCAGAGCCACTGGTGGTAAGGGCCGGTAGGCATCAGGCGCAGGATGACGTCAAGCGCCATACTGCCCAGATAGGTCACCACGGGAGCCACGATGAAGGTGAAGAGCAGCATGGAGACGAACTTCTCCAGCTTGGAGGCTGGCAGCATAGCATAGTAGATACCTTCGTTGCGGAGGTTCATGGTACGGTAGAGGCGCGAGGGCAGCATAAGGGCGGCCAGCGAGGAGAAAATCATAATCATCGCCACACGGACATTGGGCGTGATGATAGCGGTGCGGTCGATAACCAATGCCATCAGCCACACGGCGAAGGGCAGCGACGCCAGCACAATCATCGTGGTACCGAACATCGGCCATAGGTTTCGGAAGTCTTTCTTGACAACCTTACAAAAACGATTCCAGTCAAAAGTGTTGTTCATAGACATTCCTCCTTATTTAAACAGTTCTTTAATCTGGTTCTTGTGCCTCAGTACGGCATTGAACAGTGCTTCGATGTTGAGCGGGCTCTCCTCGCCACTCTCGTTGGGAATAACATTGAGGTAGCCTCCCGGCAACATCTCGCTGTAGAAGGCGTCGTCACACTTCTCGCCACCATACTCGAAATAGAGTTTCTCCATGATACGCTGCACGCTGGCATCCAGCAGCACCGCGTTGTTGTTGAGGATAACGATGGGGTCGATGAGGTTTTCCACATCCTTCACTTGATGGGTGGAGATGATGATGGTGCTCTTCTCATCGACACGTTTGCTGAGAATGGATCGGAACTGGGTCTTGCTGGGGATATCCAGCCCATTGGTAGGCTCGTCGAGAATCACATAGTCGGTACCCAGCGAGAGGCTCACGGCGATGAGGCTCTTCTTCTGCTGGCCGAAGCTCATCTCTTTGAACTTACGGTTGGGCTCCACCTCGAGTTCCTGCATCAGATGCAGGAAAGTCCCCTGGGCGAAGCCCGGATAGAAGGGAGCCAACTCGTTGACATAGCACTGCGGCGTGGCACCGTCGGGCAGGCTGATTTCGTCGGGCAGCATCACGACACGCTGCAGCATCTCGGGCCGACGCTCATGGCTGGTGAAGCCGTCAACCGTACAGGTGCCCTGCGTGGGGCGCAGCAGTCCGCAGATCAGTTTCAACAGTGTGGTCTTTCCCACCCCGTTCTCGCCCAGCAGGCCATAGATGCTGCCTTCGGGGAACGTCAGGTTGATATTCTCGAAGACCGGCATCTTCTTATAACTGAAACTAAGATTATTTATTTCTATCATTTTCTATGGTTTTTATGTAGTTATGGCAGAAGTGACGTTGCAACAGCCGTATCGGCTTAACTACTTAACTACTTAACTACTGACTACTTAACTACCAGTTCGTTTACTTATATCTTATTGCCGTTCCAAACACCAGCACCTCGGCAGCCTGGGCCATGATGCTGTTGGTGGTGTAGCGCACTCCGATGATGGCGTCGGCGTCCATCTTTTTGGCCTGATCAATCATACGCTGCGTGGCCATATCGCGGGCCTTGTCCATCATGCCGGTGTAGCTTTTCAGCTCACCGCCCACAATGCTTTTCAATCCCTGACCGAAGTCGGCAAACATGTTCTTGCTCTGGATGGTACTGCCGGTGACGACACCTAGTTCTTCATAATTCACACCCTGAAGGGTTTCTACTGTTACAATTTTCATAATACTATCTTTTTAAACTATTATCTTTTAATTATAATCTATTAACTACATCTGAGGAGTGTTGTCGGTGGCACCCTGGCGGGCCTTGCTTTCCAGCTCCATCTTACCAATACGCCAGGTGATACCGAGGCTGACGAAACGCGAGTCGAAGCGGCTGCTTCCGGTGGTCTGGAAGGCTGGAGCCGTGGTATTGCTGCCAAATTCAGCCATACCCAAGATGTCGTTGACCGTGAGGTTCACGCTCAGCTGACGCTCGAAGAAGTCGGCACTGGCGCCGAAATCCAAACCTTTGTTGGCGTTGGTGAGGCTGTAGAGACCCAGGCGCGGCGAGGTGTAGTGGGCATTGGCAAAGAGTTCGAGCCAGCCCCACACCTTGGCCCACACATTGACACGTGCGCTCCAACTCCACTTGTTGTCCTTATTGCCGTTGTAGTCGTAGCCATAGTTGAACACCGATGCATTCATGCGCACGTTGAAGAAGCCCGTGGGACGATAGGTAATGTTGGCCTCGAAGCCCTCGGTGTGCGAGGAGCCGATGTTCACAGGATAGGAGTAGTTGACCATGTAAGGACCGATGACAGGGTCGTAATCGGCGGCGGTCATGGTACCTATCTCGTCGGTGTTGGCGCGGAAGTAGGCATTGAGGCCGATGTTGCCGAAGCCCATGACATATTTATTCCAGGCGGCTTCGAGATTGTGGGTGTAGCTCATCAGCAGGTTGGGGTTGCCGGTGCTGTAGCTATAGTCGTCGTACATGCGGAAGGGCAGGTAGCTGGCCAGATCACCCTCATGCGAGAAACGACGCGTGTAGCTGAGGCTGTAGCTGGTGAAATTCTGGGTCTGGTAGCTGAGGTGGATGCTGGGCACAAAGCCGGAGAAGACGGTGTCGATGCTCATGCGGTCGCCCAGCGAGGGATGCTCCAACCATCCGCTCTCGAACGTGTTGTTGTAGCGCAGGCCCAACTTGGCAGTGAGGCCGCCCCAGCGCTTCTGTGCCGTCACGTACACATTCGGCTCGATGCCAGTACCATGCGATTTATACGAACGGTAAAGCATGTCGCTCCATGCGCCCGAGGGAAGCAGGCTGTCGCGGTCCTCGTCGTTGTTGTTATGCGCAAATCCCAGTTCACCACCGACTTCAATGGTAATGTCGTGCTTCAGCGGCAGAGTGTAGTTGACACCCAACTGGCCGTTGCCGCTGAACATCGAGCCTTCCATATGGCGTGTGAAGTCAGTGACCGAGGTAGAACGAAAGTCGCGCATATTGTCGCTATAACCGCTATTGGTCCAATAGTTACCGTTGAAGGTGACGCTCAACTTACGTCCCGTGGTGTCGTAGCGGTGCTCGAACCATGCGCCAGCATAGGCACCATGGCTGAAGCCATGATTGAGCGTGGTGTCGAGGTAACCGAGGTCGGTACGCACGGGCTGGTACTCGATGTGTTCAACGTTGTTATAGTACGAGTTCTGGTCCCAGTAGGGATAGAAACCGGCCCATGCCGCAAGGGTGGTTTGGTCGTCGATTCTCCAGTTGGTGTTGAAGCCAGCATAGGCACCTTGGAAGGGCATCTTGTTCTTGTTGTCGTAACGGGTGAAGCGGCTGGTGTCGCCGTTGGCATCGAAGAGTGTTGAGGTGCCGTCAGACTCCATATTGCGGTTGCCAAAGTTTCCACTGAGGTAGATATTGAAGTCCACCTTCTCGTTGGCCCACACATAGGAAACCCAGGGAGCGATGTCCGGCGTGGTGGTGGCGCGCAGACCCACGCAGAGCAGTTCGTTGCGCTTCACCGTCTGGTTGGTGACGATGTTGATGACTCCGCCGGAGGTCGAGTAGCGTGCCGAAGGGTTAGTGATGACCTCAATGCGATCGATGGCGTTGGCAGGCAGCGTTTTGATATACTGTTTCAAGGCCTCCGCATTCATGTGCGAAGGTTGGTCGTTAATCCAGATTTCCACACTCGACACACCGCGCAGCGTGATGTTACCCTCGGCATCGACCTCCACGCCCGGGGCGTTCTGCAGGGCGTCGCTGGCGGTGCCCGTCTGTATGGAGACATCCTCGCTGGCGTTGTACATGTTTTTCTCGCCATCCATCACATAGAGGGGCTTCTCTGCACTGACCTCCACCATTTCCAGCAGCGTGCCGCCTTTGAGTTCAATGGTAAGGTCTTTAAGGTCCTTAAGAACACTAATATCCTTACTATAAGTTTCATAACCCACACAACTGGCCTGCAGCAGGTACTGGCCCGGCTTCACGTCCTGGATGGTGAAAGTACCGTTCATATCACTCGCGGCACCGCGAACAAACACCGTGTCGTTGCTACGCATCAGTCCTACATTGACAAAAGGCATCGCCTCTCCGGTTTTGGCGTCGCGAACAGAGCCCGACACCTTTACATTCTGAGCCTCTGCTAAATTGAAAATTGAAAATTGGGAGCAGCCAAAGATGAGCAAAAAACAAACTAATTTGCTTTTTCGAAGCCAAGCTGCGTTGACGGAGTCAAAATTGAAAATTAACAGAGCAAAAACAATCTTTTTCATGGTATAATGATTTTATTTATTGTTTCGTAATTCCATTCTTTTTGTCCTCTTCCACAGCCTTTTTGACATCCTCACCCATGTGATTCGTGAAAACGGTAAACACCGTGAAGAAGATGCCACTCACAACAGCACTGATGACAGACTTCCTCAGCTCGCCACCAAACAGCCAGCTGCCCAGAAAGAATATCACCACAAAAACTAAGAATTCCATCAAGTAGAACACCCAGTCTTTTTTCTTGATATGTTCTTTGAAGTTCATTTTTTAGTCTATTTAATTGTTTTACAGTTTACTATTTACTTTCTTTACTTGTGTACTAGTTAACTAATACACTGCAAAAGTAATACTATTTTCCGTATGGCGAAAAAATTTAACATAATTTTAACACTTTTTCTTACGCGTAAAACGCAACAATATAATAATCAATAATATACAACAAAACAACAAAATACTAAAACACATAGTCCAAAAGCCCTTTTTTTACATTTCATAACATACTGTTTTTCTGTACCTAGTAACCCCTAACTCTTACTCAACTCTTACTCTTCTCTTACTCCTCTCTTAGTCACCTCTCACTTCGCCAAGAGAAAAGCAGACGAGGACAACCTCCTGAGTGGTTATTTTTAGATGAAGGAACAATATTATCCCACTACCCTCGTTATATAGTGTATTAATTCTACAATATAATATCATGCAAGAAGGAAACATCGGATTTGGAAACAACTACGACCACGAGGCCACGCGCCGCTTCTTCCGCCGCTGGTGGAAAGTGCTGCTGGTGGTGTTGGTGCTGGGCGCCATCGCGTCGGGCATCGCCGCCTGGTGCATCAAGCCGCTCTACAAGTCGAGCGCTGTGATTTTCCCCACCAACTCAAACCGCCTCTCCAAGGCCATCATGGACTACCACTATAGCCTTGACTTCATGGACTATGGCATCGAGCGCGACTGCGAGTATGCCATCCAGATTCTTAGTTCTAAGCGTATGGAACAGGCCGTGTGCGACCACTTCAACCTTATGGAGCACTACGGCATCCCTACCGACGACGAGCATAAGCTCTTCAAACTCGACGAGCAGTACCGCAGCAACGTCACGGTGCGCCGCACCGAGTTCCTCGGCGTGGAAATTGGCGTCCTCGACCAAGACCCGCAGTGGGCCGCCGACATCGCCAACTATATCGCCTCCATGTATGACACGCTGTGCCATGAGATTCACCACGACCGCGCCCTCTCGGCCGCCGAGGTGATGGATGGCGTCTGCGCCTCGATGGAACGCGAAATCGACTCGCTGTCACAGCTGCCTAAAACCGACTGGCGTGCGAAGCTCATCGCCGACAAATGTGAACAGCTGGCCGACCTGCAGACCCGCGCCACGCAAACCCGTGTAGACAAGAACCTCGAAGTCTCCTACAAATACAGCGTCGACGAGGCTACGCCCGCCGACAAGAAAGCCTATCCCAAACGGCTTCTCATCATCCTCGGCGGAAGCTTCGGCGCCGTCGTGGTAGCCATCTTCGCGCTGCTGGTTTTCTGCCCGAATAAAAAAGAGGAATAGATCTTCCTAGGAATGCCTAGGAGTGCCTAGGAAAACCTGGGAGTACCTAAAAAAGCAATGAATAACTGGCTCAAAAAGAACGTTGGACTGCTGGTGGCCACTGTGCTGATTCTGGCGTTCATCGTCGCCGAGGGATATGCGCTGTGGTACAAGGGCGACGCCTCTGTGGCCATGGTGCCGTTGGCACTGCTGGTATTGTGGCTCTTCGTGACACGGCTGGAGACCGGATTTCTCCTCATCGCTTTGCTCACCCCCTTTGCTGTCAACATGGCCCTACTGCCCGGCATGGAGCTCTCCATGCCCGTGGAGCCCATGATGATACTCTTCACCTTCATCTTCTTCTTCCGCGTACTGGTTTCACGGCAACAAGATGGCAAATTCCCAACGTCTCCAAGCCTCGAACTATCGAAGTCCCAAAGTCTTCTACGCCATCCCGTAACGCTGCTAATCCTAGCATCGTTGGCTTGGATGGTCATCACCTCGTCCACCTCCGAACTGCCTTGGGTGTCGTTCAAATACACCCTGGCAAGGGTGTGGTTCGTAGTACCTTTCTTCTTCGCTGCAGCACAGATATTCAAGAACCAGCGACGCATACGCCAGTTCTTCTGGGCCTACGCCATTGGTCTCGGCGTCATCATCCTGATGGCCACCAGCAAGACCCTAGGCAACTTCAGCGACCTGCAGACGCTGCACCGCGTCATGCAGCCCTACTACAACGACCACACCGCCTACGGTTGCGCCATCGCACTCATGCTGCCGGCAGCCGTATATTTTGTTTTAGAAGGTGTGAAAAAAAATCATTTGTCCTCTCACTCCCTCTCACTCCATTTCACTCCCTTTCACTCCATTTTCGGTTTACTCCTCCTTGCACTCCTCCTTATAGGTCTCTTCTTCAGCTACTGCCGGGCGGCATGGATCAGCATCGCAGGCGTCATTGGCGTCTATGTGCTCATCCGTCTGGGGCTGAAAGTCAAATGGATGGTACTGCTCTTCGGACTAGGCGTCGGCGCGTTCTTTGTCTACCAGAACGACCTTATCTACAAACTCGGCAAGAACCATCAAGACTCGAGCTACACGCTGGCTGACCAGGTGAAGAGCATCTCGAACATCTCGACCGACGCCTCGAACCTCGAGCGTCTGAACCGCTGGGCATCGGCCTTCCGCATGTGGGAGGAACGGCCCGTGCTGGGCTGCGGCCCCGGAACCTACCAGTTCCTCTATGCCGGCTACCAACGTTCCTACCAGCTCTCCACCATCAGCACCAACGCCGGCGACCTCGGCAACGCCCACAGCGAATACATAGGTCCGCTCACAGAACAGGGCGTGCCTGGCGTGGCACTGGTGGCGCTGCTCTTCCTCACCACCTTCGCCACCGGCGTACGCGTCTACCGCACCGCCAAAGACCCGCAGGTGGCGCGCATGGCACTGGCATTCACCCTGTCATTACTGACATATTACATCCATGGTGTATTCAACAACTTCCTCGACACCGACAAACTCTCCGTCCCCTTCTGGGGATTCACGGCAGTCGTCGTAGCACTGGATGTGTATGGTGAGAAGAAAAACGATTCAAAAATTAAGACATTTATTCTCTAGCCGCCATACAACATTACTCATCGCTCGTAGAGGAGATGAAGCGGCGATAGGCGCTGAAGGTGTTGGCACGGGAGAGGAAGCCAAGATAACGCTCGTTCTCGTCGATAACCACCAGGTTATAGCGGTTGCCTACACGGAACTTCTCCACCACATCCCTCAGATTGTCGCTGCTGCGCACCAAGTCGCCCTCTGAGAGGGGATGCATCAGTTCGTCGACAGTGACGGTATCATAAAGGTCGGAGCGGAACATAATCTTCCTCACGTCATCCAAAACAATAACTCCCAAGAACTTGTCATCCTCACTTAACACTGGGAAGAGGTTACGTTTCGAGTTCTGTATGGCATCAATAAGGTCGCGTAATTTATCGCCCGAGCGGACAATGACAAAGTTGGTCTCTACGAGCGAACTCATGTCGAGCAACCGCCAAGCCGAAGCATCCTTATCGTGCGTCAGCAGGTCGCCTTTCTTCGCCAACTTGCGGGCATAGATGGAATGATGTTCAAACGGACTGACACACAGGTATGTCACTGCCGAAGCCGTCAGCAGCGGCACCAGCAGCTGGTAGCCGCCGGTAATGTCGGCAATAAGGAATGTCGCCATAAACGGTGCGTGCATCACACCCGTCATCACCGCCGCCATGCCGACAAGGGCGAAGTTGGCGGTATCCTGCGGAGCAAAGCCCAGCTCGTTGCTCAGCATCGCCACGAAATAGCCTGACAGACCTCCCACGATGAGTGACGGACCGAACGTACCGCCCACGCCGCCGCTGCCGATAGTCGTGGCCGTCGCCACGGCCTTCAGCAGGATAAGGGCAAAGAGTACGCCTAGCGTGAGCCAAGCATTCCCTGCCCACGACGTGTACACGGTATGCGTGAAAAGGCTCGTCGAGTCACCCTTCAGCAACTCCGACAGCATACCGTAACCCTCACCGTAAAGCGGCGGGAAGAGGAAAATGAGCAGTCCCAAGACCACACCTCCCACAGCCACCTTTGCCCATGGGTTGCGCAAACGTGCAATAAGTCCTTCCACCTTGTCTGTCGTGCGGAGGAAATAGAGCGAAACCAGGGCGCAGAAGACTCCCAGCACGGCATAGTACGGCAACTGCGACAGGGCAAAAGGATGTGTCACCTCGAAATGGAACTGCACATCCGTGCCCATGGTGAAATAAGCCACCGAGGCCGCCGTCAAGGCCGAAATGAGCAGTGGCAACGCCGTGGTGGCGGTGAGGTCGAACATGAAGACCTCAAGCACAAAGAGTATACCCGCAAAGGGAGCCTTGAAGATACCCGCAATGGCACCCGCGGCGCCACAGCCCAGGAGCAAGCGCACATACTTGGGTCTCAGATGGAACCAACGGCCAATATTCGAACCGATGGCCGAACCCGTCGACGCTATCGGTGCCTCCAAACCCACGCTGCCGCCGAAGGCCACCGTCAACGTCGACGCTATCAGCGACGTGTACATATTCTTCGATGGCAGCTGCGAGCGCTTGCGGCTGATGGCCAGCAGCACACTCGGCAACCCATGGCCGATGTCGCCACGCACGATATAGCGCACAAACAGCACCGTCAGCAATATACCCACCAGCGGGAACAGCAGCATCATCACATTGCCCCCGAATGGGGTCATGGCACCAAACTGCGACACCCACCGTCCTCCATAGAAGACCAGTGTCTTCAGCGCCACCGCCGCCAGTCCCGCCAGCACGCCCACCACTACAGCCAGCATCAGCACAAAACTCTGCTCACTGAAATGGCGACGACGCCAACGGTATAATTTGCCGACAATATTCATACTTTTTCAAAAAAATGCGGGTGCAAAAATACGAAAAATATACAAACCACGTTATCCTTTAATAAAAAATAACAATTATGACTAGGAAAAACACTCTTTTCATCGGCGTTCTTGCCACCATCGCATTCACCTCGTGTGTGTCGCTGAGCAAGCATGAAAGCCTGCAGGCGAAATACGACCAGACCTCCAAGCAATACAAGCTCAAGATGCAGGAGGTGGAGGAGCTCCGAGGTGAAAACGCAGCCCTGAACCAACAGTATTCGGCACAACTGGCCGACTATAACGAGATTGCCGCCGCAAAGGGCCGTTGCGACATCGTGGTGGACAGCCTCTCACGCCGTCTGGAAAAGCTTCAGCGTCACTACGATACGACCATGGAAAACTACATGCAGGAGGTGGCAGGAAAGAGCCGCGACCTGACGCGAGCACAGAACCTCCTCTCGGCCCGCACCAAAGAACTGAACTCTAAAGAGAGTGAACTGCAACAGAAAGAACGCCAGCTGCAGGAGCAGCAAGAAAGCTTCCAGCTGCAACGTAGCGAACTGATAGCCAAACAAAAGGAACTCGAAAAAGAGGAAGCCGCCACACGCGCCCAACTCGAAGCCAAGGAGCGCGAGCTGGAGAATGTGCGCAACTCGGTAACCAAAGCGCTCACAGGCTTTGCCGACAAAGGTCTGAAAATTGAGACGAAAGACGGCAAGGTGTATGTCTCGATGGAGAACAAGCTGCTCTTCCCGTCGGCCAGCTGGACCGTGTCGAAAGAGGGCGTCAACGCCATCAAAGAGCTGGCAAAAGTGCTCGAGCAGGACACCACCTTAAACATTATGGTTGAAGGTCATACAGACAACGACGCCTACCGCGGCAACACCGCCGTGAAGGATAACTGGGACCTGAGTGTGATGCGTGCCACATCGATAGTGAAGCTACTGCTGAACAACGGCCCCGGCATCAACCCCGCACGCGTGGAAGCCTGTGGCCACGGCGAATTCGCCCCCAAGGCCTCCAACGCCACTGCCGAGGGTAAAGCCGCCAACCGCCGCACCGAAATCATCCTCACACCGAACCTCGACAAGCTGCTGAACGAGCTTAAGTAGAGACGTCACACGGGACGCCTCCACAAAAAAAGTTCCAGTTTCTAAAAATATTCGTATATTTGTATGTCTTTTGCGCTTCGGCGCAGAAGGCATAACACTTTGTGGAATAATATATTAATAAAATTATTTATATAAATAACATGGTTAAAAAGGGATTGCTGAGCAGATTGGGCAGGCTGTGCGTGCTGACGGCGATAGCGGTCAGCGGCCTGTGGGCAGTAGCCAACGGACAAACAAAAGAACCGCTGTTCATGCCTGTGGTGGAAGAAGACTCGATAATGAAACATATCGTCGAGTTGTCGTCGGAATCCTATCAGGGACGCCTCGCGGGCAGCACAGGATACGACATGGCGATGAAGTACGTGAAAGGTGTGCTGAAAAGATACGGCGCCGAAATCAGCGAGCAGAAGTTCGAGGTGGAGTGCAACGAGGTGGAGAACTGCAAGTTCAACATCTACACTCCCGGCACCAAAGAGAAACGTGTCTTCACGCTGGGCAACGAGTTCGCCTGCGCCGGCATGACCGGCCGCGGATATGTCGACGCCGAGATGGTCTTCTGCGGCTACGGCATCGACAACGAACTGATGGGCGACTTCGACAAAGTGGACGTGCAAGGCAAGTTAGTGGTGGTACTCACAGGTATGCCCGCAGGTTCGTGGCTGCCGAGCCACATCACCGACCGCTACACGCTGCTGCGCGACAAAGCACGTGCCGCCGAGAAACACGGCGCCCTGGGTCTGCTGGCTATCAACACCAGCACCAGCTGTCTCCCCTACGAGGTGCAGGGCCGCACCTACTGCGGCGCCCTGCCGCACCTGGCCACATTCCCCATTCTTAGACTGACCTACGACTGCGGACGCGAGCTGCTGCAGGGCGAGGCCATGAGTTTGGACTCCGCCATCGCCGCCATCGCCAGCAAGCATCACGCCCAGTCATTTGCCCTGCGCAAGAGGGCCGAGATTGACGTCAACGCCATCTACCGCCAGCGTGCCGTCACCTCCAACGTGCTGGGTCTGATAAAAGGTACCGACAAGAAATACAACGACGAGATCATCGTGGTGGGCGCCAGCCTCGACCACGTGGGTATGCAAGGCGAGACCTGCCTGTTCCCCGGCGCCGACGTGAATGCCTCGGGAGTGGCAGCGGTACTCGAGACCGCCCGTCTACTTTCGCAGGACCAGTACCGTCCACGCCGCAGCGTCCTCTTCGTGCTCTTCAGCGGCAGCGAACAGCGCTTCATGGGCTCACGTGTCTTCCTCCGCGATTACGCCAAGCTGCGCAAGGTGGAGGCCTTCATCAACGTGCAGAGCATCGGCCACGGCGACAGCATCATGCTGCTGGGCGACAACCGCTACCCCGCCCTCTGGGACATCGCCCGCGTGCGCGACAGCGCAAACCTCAGCCTCATCTGGCACAACCCAGAGAAGACGAACCCCAGAGGCGACGCCCGCGCCTTCGACCAGATAAAGATTCCCTCGCTGGTGTTCACCACCCACAACGGACTGCCTCACAACCATGTGACGACCGACATCTGGGAGAACATTGACCAGAAGATACTCACCGGCACCATACAGGTGGTCGTGGAGACGGTCCGTGAGCTCGCGGACGGATACTATCAGGGCCGCAGCCCGAAAAGCAAAGCACAAAAGTTTGATTTCTAATACTAAAAGATTAAGTGTACACACTCTACAAAAAAGAACTGGCGAGTTTCTTCTCCTCGCTGATTGGATACCTCACCATCGCGGTATTCCTCATACTGACAGGCCTGCAGCTGTGGGTCTTCAACGGCAGCTACAACATCATTGACCACGAATACGCAGGCATGGAAGGCCTGTTCGACGTGGGACAGTACCTCTACCTCTTCCTCATCCCGGCCATCACTATGCGCACCTTCGCCGAAGAGCGGCGTGGTGGCACCATCGAGATGCTGATGACTCATCCGCTGAGCGACTGGACCATCGTCTTCGCCAAATTCCTGGCCTCATGGACGCTGGTATTCATCTCCCTGCTGCCCACACTGGTGTGTTACTTCAGCGTCTACGCCTTGGGCGAGAGCGTGGGAAACATCGACACCGGAAGCGTGATAGGTTCCTATTTCGGCCTTCTGCTGCTGGGAGCCGCCTTTGTGGCTATCGGCATCTTCGCCAGCGCGCTGACAGGCAACCAGATCGTTTCCTTCATCCTGGCCCTGGCCTTCAGCGCCGCGGCACACCTCGGTTTCGAGGCTGTGGCAGGAATGAACCTGCTGGAGAGCGGCGGCGACATCTTCATCAGAGGTCTCGGACTGAAAGAGCACTACGAGAGCATCAGCCGCGGCGTCATCGACACTCGCGACCTTCTCTATTTCGTCAGCATAGCGGCACTCTTCCTCATGGCCACACGCATGGTGCTGCAAAGCCGCATGTGGAACGGCTGGAAAAACCGCAAGAACCTGAAACGTACCCACTGGCTGGAGCTGGGTGCCACCCTGCTGATAGTCATCAGCGTGAACATCTTCGACCATTTCGTATACACCCGTCTCGACCTCACCGAGGAGAAACGCTATACCCTCACCGACTCGACAGAGGAGATGCTGGAGAAGATCGACGAGCCTATGCTCTTCCGCGTCTACCTCGAAGGCGAGATGTCACCCGCCTACAAGCATCTGCAGTACGAGACTCGCGAGATGCTGAACAAGCTGCGCGCTTCCAATAGCAACATCACCTACGAATTTGTAGACCCCAACACCTACACCAACCCCGACGAGGGCGGCAACGTGTTCGACGACATGGAGAAGCGCGGCATCTACCCCATCCCCGACATCATCCGCAAGGCAAGCAGCGAGACACGCCTGCGCCTGCTGCCGGCCATCGACATCACCTACCAGGGCAACACCACCTCCTTCGCCCTGCTGCCCGAAGACATCTACACGATGATTATGCTCGGTGCCCTCGGCAACTCGCAGGTCATCGCCGAAGCGTCGATAGCCAACCTCGAGAACACCTTCATCAGCGCCATCGGCGAGCTGACACGCAACAAGAAACCCCGCATAGGATTCCTGCTGGGCCACGGCGAACTCTTCGGACCCACGCTCTACGACATCCAGCGCTCACTGAGCAAGATGTACGACCTCGACACCGTGAACATCAACGGCCAGGTGCAGGCCCTCACGATGCATGAGCCCACGGGTAAGGACTCCTCCTACCGCTACTTCAACAAATTCGACTTGCTGATTGTGGCCAAACCCACGCAGCATTTCTCCGACGAGGACCTCTTCCTCATCGACCAATACATCATGTATGGCGGCCGCGTGCTGTGGCTCGTCGACCCGCTGAACGCCGACATGGACAGTCTGTCGGAACGTGGCGTGACCATTGCCACACGCTACCCATTAGGTCTCGACGAGATGTTCTTCACCTATGGTGTGCGTCTCAACGCCAACCTGCTGATGGATATCCGCTGCCGGCCTATCCCCTTGCCGGGAAGCCGCGTGGGTGAGAGCGCACAGTACCGCTTCTACCCCTGGTACTACTTCCCCGACCTGACACCCGCCAAGGGCAGCCACCCCATCGTGGCCAAGATTGACGCCGTGCGCAGCGACTTCATCAGCAGCATCGACCTCATCGACAACGACATCAAGAAGACCGTCCTGCTTACCACTTCCGAGTATTCCCGCATCAAGAATGCGCCGGCCTCCGTGGAGATTACCGACGCCCTCGCCGAGCCCGACCAGCGACTCTACAACAAGAGCCGCCTCCCCGTGGCCGTACTCCTCGAAGGCGAGTTCAAGACCTCGTGGCCGCGTCACCGTCTGGCTCCCGAGTTGACCTCTCAGGAGGCCTTCGGTTACCGCGAGCAGAGCGTCCCCAACAAGATGATTGTCATCGCCGACGGCGACATCATCCGCAACCGCTTCCGCGTCGACACCACCCGCGGCGTGGTGTTCCCCTACCCCCTGGGTCTCGACTACTATAGCATGACACTCTACGAGAACAAGGAGTTCCTGCTCAACGCCATCAACTACCTGCTCGACGACGAAGGCCTCATCGAGTCGCGAAGCAAGGAGGTGAAGGTTCGCAAACTCGACATGCAGAAAGCCGAGGAAAGCCGCTCCTTCTACCAAATCATCAACATTGTCATCCCCCTGCTGCTGCTCGCCATCGCGGGAGTGGCCATTGTCATCCTCCGCCGCAAAAAATTCGCCAAGAAACTTTAATCCGTCCAAACCACTAAAACATTTTCTCACGTGAAGAAACGCAACATCATCCTCATCATCGTCACCGGCGCCATCATCCTTGCCGCCGGCGTGGTGGCACTCATCAAATGGAACGAGGCCGCCGGCAACACCTACAACTCCGAATACAATATCGAGGATACCGCCGCCATCAATAAGATATTCATCGCCGACAAGCAGGACAACATGGTGACGCTGACACGCAACAGTGCCTCCTCGTGGACCATCGACGGCCAGTACCCCGCCAGCCAGCCCATGGTCGACCTTCTTCTCAAGACCCTAAAGGACATGCGCAAGCGCTCCGACGTAAACCGCAACGCCGTGCCCAATGTCATCAAGGACATTGCCGCACACGGCATCAAGGTGGAGATCTACCAGGAGGGTGGCGACAAGTACGTCTTCTATGTGGGCCGCGAAACCCAGGACATGATGGCCAGCTACATGCTCCGCGAAGGCGAGAAAACTCCCAGCATCGTCCATATCCCCGGTTTCCGCGGATTCCTCACCCCCCGTTTCGTGTCCGACCCCATTAAATGGCGCAGCCACCGCATCGTCGACCTCGACGTCAACAATATCGCCCGCATCGAGCTGGAAATCCCCTCTTCGCCCAACGAGTCGTTCGCCGTGGTCCACGAGGGCGATGACTTCCACTTCGAGCTGTTGAAGAGCCACACCCGTGTGGCACGCTTCGACACCGTCCGCGTAGCACAGATGCTCTCGGCTTTCAAGAATCTTAACTTCGACGAGTTCGCCTCCATCGTGCCCAACACCTTCGCCGACAGCTGCGTCAGCGGCGCGCCGCGCACCGTGCTGCGCATCACCGACACCAAGGGCGAGACCCACGTACTGAAAACCTACATCAAATATGACAACCCCGCCGACATGGAGATCATGCAGGACCAGGAACTCTACGACGCTTTTGACATCAACCGTCTCTACGCCATCCTTGACCAGAAAGACACGGTGCTAATACAGTACTATGTCTTCGACAACATCCTGCAACCCGCCAGCTATTTCCTCGGTGCCCCACAATCCTCCTTCGCCAAATGAAACCCCTGATACTTATCACCAACGATGACGGCGTCGCCGCCAAAGGTCTCCGTACCCTCGACGAGGTGGCCATGGAGTTTGGCGACGTGGTGGTGATGGCACCGGAATACAATGCCTCAGGCATGAGCCACAGCATCACCTCCTCGCGACCGCTGCGCGTGCGCGAAGTGAAGCAAGCCCCCGGTCTCAGCGTCTACTGCTGCGACGGCACCCCCGTCGACAGCGTGAAACTGGCCGTCGAATACTTCTGTCCCCGCCGTCCCGACCTGGTGCTCTCCGGCATCAACCACGGCAGCAACAGCTCCATCAACGTGCTGTATAGCGGCACCATGGGCGCCGTCATCGAGGCGTCAGCCCTCGGCATCGACGCCATCGGCTTCTCGCTCCTCAACCACAACCCCGAAGCCGACTTCACCCCCTGCATACCTTTCGTGCGCCACATCATAGGCACCACGCTGGAACGCGGCGGCCTGCCGCTGGGCATATCGCTCAACGTCAACATCCCGCGACTGCCGGCCGACGAAATCAAAGGCATCCGCGTCTGCCACGAGGCCCACGCCATGTGGCACGACAGCTTCGAGAAACGCACCGACCCCCAAGGGCGGCCCTACTGGTGGCTGACAGGCAAATTCGTCTGCGATAACCCGCCCGAGGCCAGCGACGTCTGGGCTCTCGACCACGGATACGTCTCGGTGGTACCCATCCATCCCGACTTCACCCACTACCCTGCCCTGCACGAACTGGACCACATGTTCAACAGCTAATCTTAAACCTAAAACGCAAAAAGGATGAAACGCTTCTTCTCTCAAGACAAACTCTCGGTGGCTCTCGTCGCAGGACTGGGTACCATTGTCGTCACAGCACTGCTGCTGACGGCAGGGTTGTACATCGCTGGCGAGCCCATCACTGCACACCTCAGCTGGTACGGCGGAGTCTTCATCCCCTTCATCCTGATACTGCGCCTCTACATCAAACGGCAGCAGCTCGTCGTCACCAAAGCCCTCTTCGTCATACTCTTCATCACCTTCATCGCCTTCATATACCTCCTTTTCAGCACAAACCAACTAACTTTTAACTCTTAACTAAAAATGAAGTACTACATCATAGCCGGCGAAGCCTCGGGTGACCTTTATGGCGCCAACCTCATCAAGGCCCTGCGCTCGCAGGACCCCGAGGCACAGTTCCGCTTCTGGGGCGGCGACGCCATGAAGAGAGAAGCTGGTGAACCGGTGCGCCACATCCGCGACCTCGCCATCATGGGCTTCGTCGAAGTCGTCATGCACCTGCGTACCGTGCTGGGAAACATCAGATTCTGCAAACGCGACATACAGGACTGGAAGCCCGACGCTGTGATTGGTATCGACTACCCAGGCTTCAACCTCAAGATTGAGAAATGGGCCCACGAACACGGCTTCAAGGCCATCCATTACATCTCGCCACAGCTGTGGGCGTGGAAAAAAGGACGTCTGAAAGGGATGCGCCAGTACCTCGACCTGCTGTGCTACATCCTGCCCTTCGAGCAAGACTTCTACGCAAAGAACAGCCTGCCACAAGCCACCTACGTCGGCCACCCCCTCATTGAGGTCATCAACCAAAAGAGATCTGATTCTCACTCATCACGAAACAGATTCATCACTCATCACTCATCCCGAAACAGATTCATCACTCATCACTCATCACGAAACAGATTCATCACTCATCACTCATCACGAAACAGATTCATCACTCATCACTCATCACTCATCACTAAATAAACCCCTCATCGCCCTCCTTCCCGGCAGCCGCCGACAGGAAATCAAGAACAGCCTCCCCACGATGGTGCGCCTGGCACACCGCCATCCCGAGTATCAGTTCGTCATAGCAGGCATGAGCCTCATCGGCAACGAGTTTTACGATAAAATAATCAATTCATCGCACATCACTCATCATTCATCACTTAACATCGCCTACGACCAGACCTACGCTCTCCTCTCCCAAGCTCATGCTGCCGTGGTATGCTCCGGCACCGCCACCCTCGAGACTGGACTCTTCCACGTGCCTCAGGTGGTTTGCTACCGAGCCAACCCCATCTCCATCGCCATCGCCAAGAAACTCGTAGGCAAACGCATCAACCACATCGCCCTCGTGAACCTCATCGACAACAGCGACGTGGTCACCGAGCTGCTACAACAGGACTTCAACGACGACCGCCTCGAACAGGAGTTCCAACTCATCACCACCGACCAAGGCAACCGCGACCGCATGCTCGAAGGCTACCATCGTGTCGAACAGGCACTGGGAGCCTCCAATGCCAGCAACCGCGTGGCCGAAGCCATCATCCACCTCATCTCTTCTCACACCGAAAAATGAAACGACTCACCTCCATACTACTCCTCCTACTCCTCGCCGGTGTCGCACACGCCGACAGGGTGCGCGTACGCCTCTTCTCCTCCAACACCGTCAAGACACTCAACATCTCCTTCGACCTGGGCAACTACAACCTCTATGCCGACGATACCACCCTCATCGAAGATATGCTCGGCGAAGGTCGCTCTGTGATCATCCGTCCCGACGGCAAGAAGCTGCATCTGAACGTCAACGACATCGACTACGGCACCTACCGGTCCATACGCCTCGAGGCCGTCGACACCGCCTGCATCCTCTGCCTCAATCCTGCCAACTGCAAGCAGCGCACCTATGAGGGCAACCTGGAGGTCACACCCCTGTCCGGCGGACTGCTCATCGTCAACGACGTCGAGTTCGAGACCTATATCGCCGGCGTGGTACAGAGCGAGATCTACGGCAACCAGACCGACATCTTCCGCATCCAGGCCATCATCTCGCGAACCTGGGCGCTGCGTAACCTCGCCAAACATGCTGCCGACGGCTACAACTTCTGCGACCACGTCCACTGCCAGGCCTACCTCAACCGCTGCATACGACCCGACATCATGCTCGGCGCCATCGAGAGCAGCGGCGAGACCCTCGTCGATGCCGACGGCAACCTCATCGAGACCCCCTTCCACTCCAACTCCGGCGGCGAGACCGCCAACTCAGAAGATGTCTGGCGTTCGGCGCTGCCCTACCTGCGCTCCGTCACCGACACCTTCTCCTTCGGCATGCGGCAGACCGACTGGGTCAAGAACATACCCGTCGACCGCTGGCTCAACTACTTCTCCCGCACCCATAAAATCGACACCCGCGACAGCGCCCTGCGCGACAGCCTCCTCACCTTCTCACAGGAGCACCGCAAGGTGCGCCTCCTCGGCATCCCCCTGACACGCATACGTGTCGACCTGCAACTCAAGTCCACCTTCTTCTCCGTCTCCCTCGACTCCGCCACCAACAGCGTCGTCCTCCACGGCCACGGCTACGGCCACGGCGTGGGCCTCTCCCAAGAGGGCGCCATCCGCATGGTATCCCTCGGCATACCCTACGACAGCATCCTCTACCACTACTACACCGGCGCCGTGCTGCACCACGACCCCTTCGCCAACCGCAACTATGTCGAACAGTACATCGACCGCATCACACAAATCATCGACGAAGACAGCAAACGCACCTCGAAAAAGACCTCGCGCAAAAACGACTGGCTCGGACGCCTCTTCCGCCTCAGCGACCGCGAAGAACGCGAGGAGATATACAACGAATCCGAACAAGACAACGAAAAAGACTGGCAATATGAATGGTAAAAGAAAAATTAAGAATAAAGAATTAAGAATGAAGAATTATTTCAGACTGTGCAAAATAATTTGCATCAGCCTAATTTTCAATTTTCAATTTTCAATTTTCAATTCCGTTCACTCCCAGGTGACCTGGCACACCATCGAGGAGGCTGCCAATGCCAAGATAGGCACCAAGATGTACTTCATCGACTTCTACACCTCCTGGTGCGGCTACTGCAAGAAGATGGACCGCGAGACCTTCTCCGACCCCACGGTGGCAAAAATCCTCAACCGTTACTTCTACCCCGTGAAGTTCAACGCCGAAGGCAGCAACACCTTCACCTGGTTCGGCAAGACCTACCACCCCGTCAACTCCGGCCGCAACCGCACCCACGAGTTCGCTCGCGGACTGCAGGGCTATCCCTCTTTCGCACTCGTCAAAGCCGACGGCTCCGTACTCCAGACCATCCCGGGATTCTCCACCGCCAAGGAGTTCACCGTCATCCTATGGTACTTCGTCAACGGCGACTACAACCGCTACGCCTTCGACCGCTACCAGAAAATCTTCGACAAGGACATCCGTCCCGCCATGGACAAAGCCCTCAAAGACTAATCGTTAATCATTAATCGTTAATCATTAACCATTAACCGTTACATACCGCCATGGGCCTTTTTGATTTCATTCGCAAAAGTAAAGAAGAGGAGAAACAGACCCTCGACCAGGGACTGGAGAAAACCAAGACCTCCCTCTTCCAGAAGCTCACCAAGAGCATCATCGGCAAGTCGACCGTCGACGACGAAGTACTCGACAACCTCGAGGAGACCCTCGTGACCTCCGACGTGGGTGTCGACACCACGCTCAAAATCATCGAGCACCTGCAGGAACGTATCAAACGCGACCGTTATATCTCCACCAACGAACTCAATTCCGTCCTCAAGGCCGAGGTGGCGCAGCTGCTGCGGCAGGACAACTCGCAGTTCCCTGCCGACTTCAACGCCCCCATGCCCAAGAAGCCTTATGTCATCCTCGTCGTGGGCGTCAACGGTGTAGGCAAGACCACCACCATCGCCAAGCTGGCCTACCGTTACAAGGCCGCCGGCAAAAGCGTCATCCTCGGCGCCGCCGACACCTTCCGTGCCGCTGCCGTCGAGCAGCTCATGCTCTGGGCCGAGCGTGTCGACGTACCCATCGTCCAGCAGGGCATGGGCGCCGACCCCGCCTCCGTGGCCTTCGACACCCTCCAGTCGGCACTCGCCAAGGACTCCGACGTCGTCATCATCGACACCGCCGGACGTCTCCACAACAAGGTGGGCCTCATGAACGAGCTCTCCAAGATACGGCGTGTCATGCAGAAACTCGTCCCCGACGCGCCCCACGAGGTGCTCCTCGTCCTCGACGCCTCCACAGGCCAGAACGCCGTCGAACAGGCGCGCCAGTTCACCCAGGCCACCGACGTCAATGCCCTCGCACTCACCAAACTCGACGGCACTGCCAAGGGCGGCGTCATCATCGGCATCTCCGACCAGTTCCACATCCCCGTCCGCTACATCGGCCTCGGCGAGAAGATGACCGACCTCCAACTCTTCAACCCCACCGACTTCGTCAACTCACTCTTCGAAAATTAAAAATTGAGAATTGAAAATTGAAAATTGAAAATCATCCTGCGCATTGAAAATTAACATAATAACCTTAGGCTGCAGCAAGAATATCGTCGACAGTGAGCATATCGCTGGCCATCTGCGCAAGGCTGGCTTCGAAATCTTTTTCGACGGCCAACCCACCCACTCAAGCCTGCCTGACCGCAAGGGAACGGCTTTGAGCACCGCTGAAATAAAATCAAATCCAGCGAAAAATCAGACAATCCTACCCGACCGCCAGGGAGCGGCCTTGAGCACCGCTGAAATAAATCAATTAGCGAAAAAGCAATCCTGCCTGGCTCCAAGGGAGACACGGCCTGCGACCGCAGTGGAGCAAAGCAATCATTTCGACATCGTCATCGTCAACACCTGCGGCTTCATCGGCGACGCCAAAGAGGAGTCCATCAACGTGCTCCTCGAGCAGATAGCCCTCAAAAAGCGTAGCCGCAAGAAGAGCCGTCTGATAGCTGTCGGATGCCTTATCCAGCGCTACGAGAAAGAGCTGCGCGAAGAGCTGCCTGAGATCGACGCCTTCTACGGTGTGCACCAATGGGGTGAGTTGGTCAGGTCGCTGGAGGCAGAGTACCACGACTGCCTCGAGGCCGAGCGCATACAGTCCACCCCCAAGCATTACGCCTACCTGAAGATCAGCGAAGGCTGCAACCGCACATGCTCCTACTGCGCCATACCGCTGATACGCGGAAAACATGTGTCGCGTCCCATCGACGACATCGTCGACGAAGCCAAGCGCATGGTAGCCGACGGCGTGAAAGAGCTCATCATTATCGCACAGGACACCACCTACTACGGACTTGACCTCTACGGCAAACGCATGCTTGGCACCCTCCTCGAACGCCTCGCCACCGAAGTCTCCCTCCCCCCCACTCATCACTCATCACTCATCACTCATCATTCATCACTCATCACTCATCATTCATCACTCATCACTCATCATTCATCACTCCCCTGGATCCGCCTCCACTACACCTACCCCTCCTCCTTCCCCCTCGACGCCATCGACGTCATCCGCCGCCATCCCAACATCTGCAACTACATCGACATACCCCTACAGCATATCAACACCCGCATCCTCACCTCCATGCAACGCGGCATCGACCGCGAGGGCACCCTCCGACTGCTCGACCACTTCCGCCGCGAACTGCCTGATGTCGCCGTGCGCACCACCCTCATCGTCGGCTACCCCGGCGAGACCCGCGAGGAATTCGAGGAACTCAAGGAGTTCGTCCGCACCGCACGTTTCGACCGCATGGGCTGCTTCGCCTACTCGCCCGAAGAAGGCACCGCAGCCTACGACCTCCCCGACGACGTGCCGCAGGAAGAGAAAGAACGTCGCGTGGCCGAGCTCATGGAACTACAAGAGCAGATATCCCTCGAGAAAAACCTCGCCCGCGTAGGCCACACCTACGATGTATTAATAGATAGAATGGAAGGCGACTACCTCGTCGGCCGCACACAATACGACAGTCCCGAGGTCGACGACGAAGTACTTATACCAATTGAAAATTTAAAATTGAAAATTGAAAATTCGGCTTGCGCAAACGATAATTCTCAATTCTCCATTCTCCTGCCTGGCTCCAACGGAGACACGGCCTGCGACCGCAGTGGAGCAAATTCTCAATTTACTAAGGTGCGCATCACTGCGGCCGAGACACACGACCTCTATGGCGAGCTAGTCTAGCTTCAACGCCAGCACCGCCAGCGAGGCGGCAAGATTCTCGTTCTTGATGACTACCCCCCGTGGCAGGTCCACATGTGCGGGGGCGAAATTCCAGATAGCCTTGATGCCGCACGCCACCATGGCGTCGGCCACACGCTGGGCCTGAGGACCCGGCACCGTGATGATGCCTATCCTCACCTCGTGGCTCTTCACCACCGTCTCCATCTTCGCGATGCTATAGATAGGCTTGCCGCCGAAGCTGCGGCCCCACAGGCTCTCGTCAGTGTCAAAGCCCGCCACGATATCCAGACCGTAGTTCTTGAAGCCGGGGTACTGCAGCAGCGTCCTGCCCAGTCCTCCCGCGCCCACCAGGATAGCCTCCTCCAGCGTGTCATAACCCAGGAAACGCTTCATGTCGTCCAGCAGCTGCTTGGTCTTGAAGCCCACCTTCGACCGTCCGGGTGTCGTGCTCACACCCGCCAGGTCCTTACGCACTTGCACGCTGTTCAGTCCCAGACTCTCGGCGATGGTCGACGACGACACATACTCCGCACCCTCCTGCATCCGCTCCTGCAGATAGCAGTAGTAAATGGGCATCCTGCTCAGCGTCGACTTAGGTATCACCAACGGCTTTTCGTCATTCATAGTAGTATCGTTTTGGAATGCAAAGATACACTAAAAAAACCAATCCGCAAAATAATTTTATTCAACCAAACATTTTGCCACTCCAGAAATTTTATATGTCTTTATCAAAATTAATCTCTATTTAGTGTATATTTTTACTAAAGATATTTTGCATTTGGTGTATTTTTGAATATATGACCCCATGCCTGTAAGAGTCAGGATGAAGATTACCACAGAAGAACTGCTGGGAAATATACAAACCTCTCGAATTCGAAGGGGTAAGAATTGCAAGAAAGTGGTCAAATCTGACCACTTTTTTTGTTTTTGCGCGAAGAATGTGGGCCAGGGGATGTATCATCCCCTGGCCCTTTTTGCTTTCTTATTGCTTTCATCAGTATAGTATGCACAAAACAGAAATGTTACGAAAAGTTCACTTCGGTCTCATTTTATGCCGGCGGGAAAAATAAATTTGGCTGATTCAGAAAAAGTTTGTACCTTTGCAATCGTCAATTAGAACAAATCAATTTAATTTAAAAGATATAGAATAAGAAATATAGAATAGAGCGTAAATACATAATTTAAAGCGTTTTTGCTTTTCTTTGGAGTACCCGAAAAACTGGACACTTTTCATTGTACTACCTGCCAAGAAAGCAGAACGCACGCGGTTTATCCGTGTGCTTTCTTGTATGGTAGTAGGTAGTCCAGTAAATCCTCGGGTACATTGAAAGTATCACGGATAACTTTTTTCTTCTCTGAAAGGTGAAACGCCCCCAAACGTTGAGCCTTATGAGCACCAAATTCTTCAATAATATTGAGACGACGCTGATGGACAAGTTCCACGGTATCTCTCAAGGAATGGCCAACTTCGACATCTTCCATGCCGTAGTTGGCTATTTTCGTTCCAGCGGTTACTTCAAACTGCGCAAGGAACTGGACAATGTCCAAGAAATTCGAATCCTCGTCGGTATCAATATCGACAATATCTTCCGTCAGTCGCAGGCTGCTGGTAAACTATTCTTCGGAGACAAAGAGGTCAGTCTCGAGCAATATTGTGAAGATTTCCTTCGTGATGTCTACCAATCCGAATACTCGTCCGAGGTAGACGAAGGCATACGTCAGTTCTGTACTGATGTGTCAGAAGGCCATCTGCAACTGCGCATCCACCCCACCAAAGACCTCCACGCGAAGTTTTACCTCTGCCTGCCAAAGAATCACAGCGAACACAGCGACGGATGGGTTATCATGGGTAGCAGTAACCTCAGCGCTCAGGGTCTCGGAACCACCGAACCGCCCCGTTACGAGCTCAACGTGGCCATGAAGGATTACGATGATGTGCACTATTGTGAGGAGCAGTTCCAAGAGCTGTGGAACGACGCAATCCCAATAACGCTAGAAGATGTGAACCAAATCGTCGGGAAGACCCATCTCGCTCCCGATGAAGACCAGCCGACCCCATACGAGTTGTACATGCGTATGCTCATCGACCATTTCGGCAACCAGGTTGAGGATGACTTCGTTCCTCAGCTCCCCGACAATTACGACAACCTCACCTATCAACGCGACGCCGTAGTGCAGGGTTATGATATCATGATGAAACACGGCGGTTGCTTCATTGCCGACGTGGTGGGTTTGGGAAAGACCGTGGTGGCTGCCATGATTGCCCAGCGTTTTATCGCCGCCAACGGCGACAACACCCGTATCCTCGTCATCTTCCCGCCATCGGTTAAAAGCAACTGGGAGGACACCTTCAAGGATTTCGGCATCAAGAACAAATACAGCCGCTTTATCACCAATGGAAGCCTTGAGAAAATCATCGAGGGTGACGGCTACGACGAGAAGGAATACTACGACCTCATCATTGTCGATGAAGCCCACAACTTCCGGCACGACAGCAACTGCAACTACGACCTGCTGCAACGCATCTGTAAATCAGCGCGACTCAACAAAGGCAACATAAAAGGAAACAAGAGGGTGCTTCTGCTTTCGGCCACTCCACTCAACAACACCCCGGAGGATATCAAGAACCAGCTGCTGCTGTTCCAAGATACCGCCCGCTGTACCCTCGATGGAGTGGGAAACATTGCCGACACCTTTGCTCCATGGATTAAGGAATTCAAAAGCCTTATGTCGCAACGCCGCACCTTGAGTGCCGAATACCTCACCAGCCACATCGATGAGATTAACCAGAAACTCCGTCACACCGTGTTGGAGAAGGTGATGGTGCGCCGTACCCGCAGCAATATCCAGCATGAGCCCCGTTATGCCAGCGAGATACACTTCCCTCAACTGCTCGACCCCACCGACCGCACCTACCAGATGTCACCCGATGTACTGATGCTCTTTGTCGACACCTACAAGAAACTGGTGGATACACCTACCGCCAACCTAAAGGATGATAATCCCGAAATATTCGACGGAAGCGGCTTACGTTATGCCCGTTACCGAGCTATAGAATATTGTCCGTCTTACAAGATTCCTTCTGGCAAAACGGCCAAACACATGGCCGACTCTCTGGCATCTATCTACCAAACACACATGGTCAAACGTTTGGAGAGCAGTTTCGACGCTTTCCGCCGTTCGCTCCACACCCTCCTCGACGCCACCATGGGCATGATAAAGATGTTCGAGGAAGACAAGGTCATCATCGCTCCCGAACTGAACGTAAAGAAACTGCAGTCCGACGGGTTGGAGTTGGATGAGATTATCGAGATAGCCATCGGCAAGGGGCTTGACCAAAAAGAGATCGTTTTTAAAGCTGCCGACTTTCAGCCCGACTTCCTGCCAATGTTGGAATACGATGCTGAGGTACTCGAAAACCTATGCAAGCGCTGGGATAAAGTGAAAAGCGACCCCAAACTCGACCTATTTGTCAGCATGTTGGAAGGCGAATTGTTCGAAAAGGACAAGAATCTCGAGGGCAAACTGGTGGTGTTCAGCGAGAGTGTCGATACCGTCAACTATCTGGAGAAGGAACTGAAAGAACGTCTGCACCGCAACGACATCCTTGCCGTTTGTGCAAAAAATCGCAACCGTCTGCGCGAGACCATACAGGCGAACTTCGATGCCAAATACAAGAAGGAGTGGCGAAACGACTATAACATAATCATCACCTCCGATGTGCTGGCCGAAGGTGTCAACCTGCACCGCGCCAATGTCATTGTCAACTACGACAGTCCTTGGAATGCCACCCGCCTGATGCAGCGCATCGGTCGTGTGAACCGTATCGGCTCCACCGCCGACGCCATCTACAACTATATGTTCTACCCCTCCGACCCAGGCGATGCCATCATCAGCCTGAAGAAGAACTCGCTCATCAAACTGCAAAGTTTCCATTCCGCCCTCGGCGAGGACACCAGAATCTACTCGCACGAAGAGATGGTGCATGAATTCAAACTCTTCAACGCCGACGTGCGCGACGAGACCGACCGCAACTTCGAGTTGATCGGCGAAGTGCGGCACCTCCACGATACCAATCCCGCCCTTTATCGCAAAATCAAACAGCTGCCCCCCAAAAGCCGCTGTGCAAGAGCCTCGGAGAGGCTCAATCTCAATAACCCCACACAAGCCGAAGGCGCAGTGTGGGGCAACCAAAATCCCACATCCATGCGTGCCGAAGGTACGCGACCTCAAACCATATCCTACCTCGCTTCTCCTCTTAAGAAGGCCTTCTATCTTGTCGGTGAATCCATCCGCGAGCTATCCTTCCTTGAAGCAGCGGATATCTTCTATGCTGAGCCCGACGAGAAGGCCGTGCCTTTCGGCGACAGCGAGTCCCTACACTATGAGCAGGTGCAGACAGCCTTGAAGCAATACACCTTCGACCAGCAGCGCGAGCATCAGGATGACAAGCCCAAGATTGGCAGCAAAGACAACGACGCCAAGAAAGCCGCCGCATTCCTGCGCGAGATACGTCCTATGCTTGACGATGAAGGCCGCCACACCCTCGACCGACTGAAACAGTTGGTGGAACGCGGGACTTACAACCAGTTGGCCGACGCACTTATCCGCATGTCGAAAAAACAAAAGAAAGAGCCGGCTCCCATCATCAAGATTCTGGAGCAGCTCGAAGAGTTGGACAACCGCTACGGGCAGCCGCAAACGCAAAACACCACAAAGAAGGTGGCCCTCACCACAGCCGACATCATCCTTTCCGAAACTTTTATTCCCGCCTAATTCATCTGCTATCTTTTTGAACCCTTAAACCTTTGAACCTTTAAACTCTTCAATATGAACCCCGAAACCCTCCGCAAGATATTCAAATCGCCGTTCGACTATAAGACCTATAGCAACGAGATTGTCCACCGCCTATTCGGCAGCAACGATGTGGCCACAACGCCAGAATTGCTCGACACTAATGCTACTGGCGACAAAAGCCATTATATCTGCCAGATGGAAGACACCGACGGCCGTCTGTTGGGTTTCTTCTATACCCGTGTGGCCGATGGAGGCGATGTGCGTCGCAAGCGGGTGGGGTTGCGCAAACTGATTAGCCCTTATCTGAAGTACGATGTCGATGGAGCCATTGCCATCTTCGACGACGGTAATCATTGGCGCCTCTCCTACATTTGCGACCTCAAAGAAGGCAATACCGCAGCCAAGCGTTTCTCTTATATCCTTGGTGACGAACAGGGACAATACAAAACCCCGTTAGAGCGACTGGGAAAGGTGGCAGAGAAGAATGGCCGTTTCAAGCTGTCCGACCTCAGGGAGGCCTTCTCCGTCGATGCTCTCAGCAAGGAGTTCTTCGACGAATACCATCGCCACTACGACATTATCATCAATGAGTTGAAGGGACAGGGCTTTGAGGGTGCTACCATTCACGACTATGTGAAGAAGATGATGGGACGCATTGTCTTCCTGCATTTCCTGCAGAAGAAACGTTGGCTGGATGACGACCCCGAGTTTCTGAAGAACCTCTTCTTTATGCAGCCATTCGACCGCAGGGCCGACTTCCTCGAGAAAGTGCTGGAGCCTCTGTTCTTTGGCATCTTCAACACCGAGAGCAACCAGCGAGAGAAACTCTTTGCTGATGAGCATTGGGACAAAGGCCTCTTGAAACAATGGGAGAAGTTGCCCTATCTGAATGGTGGCTTGTTTGAGCGCGACGAGGTGGACAATCTGAAGATAAAGCTGCCCGCCACACTTTTTGAAGAACTCTTCAAATTCATGGCCTCCTACAATTTCACCGTCGACGAAAATGACCCCGACGATGCTGAAGTGGGTGTCGACCCCGAGATGCTGGGTAAGATCTTCGAGAGTCTGCTGGAGGACAACAAAGCCAAAGGAGCGTTCTATACTCCCAAGGAGATAGTGCGCTATATGTGCAAAGAGTCGCTCATTGCCTACCTCGCCACACAGATAGACAAATCTCAATCAGAACGAAAAGAACAAAAAGAAAAATCAGATAGTCCTGCTCGCGATAAATACATTCGGGCTTTTGTCGAGACCCACGAGATGCAACCCGAGTTGGAGCCTTATCGCGACGCCCTCGACACCGCCCTACGCGAGGTGAAGATTTGCGACCCCGCCATTGGTAGCGGAGCCTTCCCCATGGGCCTGCTGAATGAATTGTGGCGTTGCCGCGAGGCAATAGAAGAAACCGCTTCTCGCGTCGAGTTAAAGAAAGAAATCATCGAGAACAACATCTACGGTGTCGATATAGAGAAAGGTGCCATTGACATCGCCCGCCTGCGCTTTTGGCTCTCCATAGTTGTCGATGCCGAGGAACCGGAGCCATTGCCCAACTTCGACTACAAGTTTATGCAGGGCAACAGCCTAATAGAGAGTTTCGAGGGCTTTGACCTCAGTCGTATCTCGAGCCGTTTACGTGGCGGACAATCCAAATCGATGCAGTTGGTGCTGGGACTTGATAGCCATACCAGCCGACAGAACCTGCAACGCCTGTTGCGCGAGTATTTCTCCGTCACCGACCACAAGCAGAAAGCCAGTATGCGTCAAGCCATCAACGAAGAGGTAAAGACCCTCATCCGTGAGAGCATCGGTGGCACACCCGCCTCCCTCGCCAAGTTGGAGAAGATGGATTGCTCCGCCAACCAAGACTTCTTCCTCTGGCACACTTGGTTCAAAGACATATTTGATAAAGATGGTTTTGATATTGTAATTGCAAATCCTCCATATGGAGCCAAATACGGAGAAGAAGAAAAACGATATTATAAGACAATTTACAATACCGCAAAAACAATACACGGAAAGCAAAAAGGATCTCTTGATACGTATACTTTGTTTATTGAACATGGGTATAATTTGTTGCGTAATGGAGGTTCTTTTGCATACATTGTCCCTATTTCTCTAACATCCAGCGACTCTTTAGCAGGCGTACATAAACTCCTATTAAGTAATTGTGACAATATTCATATTTCATCATATGCAGTTCGCCCCGTACCTGTTTTTGAAAGAGCCGTTGTTAACACTTCCATCTTGATGTTTCAGAAAACTAAAACACAGTGCAATCATCTCTTCTCAACAAAGATGTATAGACGTAGAAAAGACGAAGAGTTTGACCTACAACATCTGGTAAGTAATCTACAATTTGTTGATGTAAAAGACATGATGTTATATGGACGAATTCCCAAGATTGGTACTGAATTGGAGAGAAATATCCTGGAACGACTTTTTACACACAATAGGTTATCACAATATTATAATAGCATCGGCAATCCAATATATTATAGGACAACAGGCGGTCGCTATTTTAAAGTCGTTACAAATTACCCAACAGGTTCCACAAAGGAAAAACCGTTACTTTTTGAGAAAAATTATGCTAATGCCATAGGGTGTATTTTAAGTAGTAATTTGTCATTTTGGTTCTATCAAATATATTCTAATAATTTGGATTGGAAGTCATATGAAATAGACAATTTCTCTATACCCAAGCTGACTGAGAAAAATATTGCATGGCTGGAAGCTCATTACGAGAAGTACTTACAAGATATTGAAAAGAATGCTAACATAAGAACTTCTACAGGAGAATCTAAATATTTGGTAGATTCATTTAAAGAATACAAAATAGTCCGTTCAAAATCCATCATTGATGAGATAGATGACTACATTGGTCCACTATATGGTCTGACGCAAGAGGAGATAGACTTCATAAAAAACTACGAATTAGAATTCCGCATGGCTGGGGAATAAAAGTCCACCAACTCTACAACCTCACCCCCGAAGAAATCACAATAATAGAGCAAAAATGAATAGGCAAATTCCCTTGTTCCATTATACAACGTTCGAATCGTTCTTGAAAATCTTTTACAGCGGAAAACTAAAATTTGGTGATGCTGTAAATTTGAATGATATTCTAGAAAAGAACAAGCAAATGGGAGCGAGTAACCTCAAACAGTTGCCCTTGCTTTTTGCCCTTAGAGACACATTGAATTCATACAGGCAAATTAGTTTTACGATGGATTTTGAGGATAATAAAAGAGGATGTATGTCTAATTCCATGTGGTATCATTATGGTGACAGATACAATGGAGTGTGTATAGAATTTGACTTTGAGAAAATCAGCTTGCCAGAATCAATAGTTCACGGAAGGGTATCATATAGATCTTTATTGAAAGATGATTTATTGATACCCAAGAACGCTGAAACAATCAACGATGTTGAGTCTTTTGTCAGTCAGAATATTGAGAAGATATTCTTTGAAAAGACAAGTGATTGGAGTTATGAGAATGAGTATCGACTCATTTGTAGAAATGAGGACTATCTGGACATTGAAAACGCAATTTCCGCAATATACTTTACCAATTGTGATTCAGTATATGTGAAAGCAACAGAAACCATAGTCGGAGATATGTTCCCTACCAGATACATTAACTATTACACCTTGAATGGAGAAAGAACCCCAATTGATGATGGAACCAAGAGTATGAGACGTAAGATAGAGGGGGTTGAGCAGAGACATAAAGGGCACAAAACATGGATGCAACAAGCAGAAGAATATTATTTGGAGAATAAGAAGGATAAGAGAAAATCCCTAATAATGGACAGATACGAAGAATAACGATCCAATAATAGAGAGTATGTCAAGCAATATTTCATCAATAGCCCAAGCCATCAAAGACCATCGATGGGGAGAATGGCAGGGTTCATACAAACTTATTACCGTTGCACGTGTCGGTTGCAACTTGAGCGGTTATGGTGACAACGAATTGTGGATAACAAACCTAAACTTGCCTCCTATCGCACGCCAGCAGACATATGGAATGACCATCTCGAAGAACAGTATGCTTGGCGGTGTCATCATTCAGGGGGTAACGGGTAGGCATACATACGCGAAAGGCACAATCGACATCGAGAATTTCACAACCTACATTCCTTCTGGTGGCTTCGCAAAAGACCTTACTCTGCATATCGACGGCGATAATCAGACGCACTTCTATCGTACTCTTCAGCAGATGATAGATGACGACACCCAGCTCCGCAACAAGCTTGTAGAGGAGATGGAGAAGCAAAAGCGGCTGGAAGAGGAACGGGAGCGAGCAAAGAAAGAGCAAGAGGCGGCAGAACGGGCAGCCAAACGGGCAAAAGAAGAGGCAGAACGTCTACGGCTGGAAGAAGAAGCTCGTAGATTGGAAGAGGAGCGTCGTCGCAAGGAGGAAGAAGAGCGGATACAACAGGAGGAGATTGAACGACTGAACAACGAATACCAGGAACATCAAGCGAAGATGGCTTCGATGCGGAACTTCATCCGCGAAGGTGTGTCGCTACGTTCGCAGCATATCCTCGACCCGACGCAGGAGATGGCGAAACGTTCGCATTTCTACGATGGTGTACCCATTGTGATTGAAGGTGGCCCCGGTACAGGAAAGACCACCACGATGATTCAGCGTCTGAAATTCCTACTCGATACCGACGCATTGTCCGACTACCAGTTGCCGCTGACAGAAGCACAAAAGAAAGAACTGACCGACGACATCAGCTTCAAGTGGCTCTTCTTCTCTCCTACACCGCTACTGCTACGCTACTTGATGAACAACATGAACGAGGAGGGGTTGAGCGCAGTGGAGGGGAAGAACATCATCACCATCGACGACTTCCGCAAGGAAATGCTGAGCGAATACCACTTGTTCAATATGGATACCGATGGGCCATTCAAAAACTACCGTCGTTCGACAGACGAGCCCCTCATTTTTGCCCCCCAGACTGCCATCAAAGACTTCGAGGCCTACTGCGTGCAGAATCTGACCAAAATATTGCTCAACGCAGGATCGCTGAAAACCGATGCCTTCAGCTGGCACAAAGAAGCATTGGGCATCAAAGCCTACTGCATGAGAGCGGCTTCGGTGAAGGATTTGGAAGGACTGATGCGGCTCTTCAATGCATTGCAGGACAACGAGCAGAAGATGGCAAAAGCCAAAGATAATGAGCTGAGAGAACTGTTGCAAAAGAAGGCTGTCGAAATCAAGAACGTCATCATGAAGAATGACGAGATGGTGAAGGAGATTAAAGAATTGTTTGTCAAATGGGATGCTGAACGGCGGAAAGAAACGACAGAAGAGGTAGACGAGTTCGAGATGGATGACAGCAACGAAGAGGAGGCCGAAGAAATTGTTATCCAGGATTTCGAGCAACGCCTGTTCCGCTACCTGCAATCGTTCCTGCGGGTTTACTCATTGAGTCGCGTAGATGGAAAGGCAAAGATTTCTACCCGACAACGACTTTTCAGGCATATAGTCCATCCTGTTATCAGCGAGATGGACCTACAACAAGTAGGTGAGTTGGCAATCTTCGCAAAGAAATACCTGTTCCTCTGTCGCGGTATTGAGAGTAATATCATCAATCAAATTCCCCGACTATACAAAGTGTACAGAAAAACGGTTGCCTCTTCCGACACTTCTGCCTGTTATAACCGAGAGTTGTTGAAGAAACTGATTGAAAAGGATAGTAATAAACATTTACACTACGATGAGCAAGACCTGCTGATAGGGTTCATCAACAATATGGCCATTGATATCCGCAAACGCTCGAAAGAACGCTATGAGAAACTACTGAAAAACAAATATATCCAAGCTTACGACAACAATAAGAAACCAGTAATTGGTATCGATGAGGCCACCGACTATACCGTGATGGATTACTACATGATGTACTCGTTCCGTCACTATGACTATAACGCTGTAACCCTGTGTGGCGATATCATGCAGGGATTAAACTCTCACGGCATTATGGCTTGGAGTGAAGTACAGAAAGTAATGCCCAAGTTGGAAGTGACAGAATTGAAGACTTCTTACCGACAGATACCCACCTTGGTGGAGATGTCGCGCAATATCTATCGTGATGAACAAGGGAATTATCCACCCTATCAGAGTTTGAGGCAAAGAGCCGAAGGAGAACCACAGCCGTTGATGATGGTGTCGGATGATGAAGACGAAAAGATAGAATGGATGGTGGCTCGACTTCGGGAGGTGTATATGGCATACAACAAAGAAATGCCTTCTGTGGGTGTGTTTATTCCCGATGGCAGAAGTGTGGAGCAGTTTGTGAAGCGGCTGTCGGAGGAGGATGATTTGGGGGAGATTAGGATTGAGGCTGGCAGCGACACGACCGCTTCGAGAGCCGTGAAGGTGTATGAACTCAAGGAAGTGAAAGGTATGGAGTTTGAGGTGGTATTCTTCTACGACCTCGACGATGCTTTGCAGGGTGACGACAAAGAACTGATGAACCGCTACCTCTATGTCGGTATCTCACGAGCCACCAGCCATCTCGCCGCAACCCTAACCCATAAAGAGGGTAACGAAGCCGTCCTGCGCTACTTCGACACTGAAGCAAAAGACTGGAGGATGTGAATGTTCTGCCCAAGTAGCATTCACTAATATTTCTAAAAGCAATGAGAAACGACATTCCACTGATTACCCTAGGGGATTTTGCGCAGAAATACCTCGACTTCTTCGAGCGGACAGCTGCGGAAGACAGAGAGATGTACAGATTTTTGGACGATATGGCATTCCCTGATGAATGCTGTTCGCTTGGCTTTAAGATGGATTGTGGGCAATCTTTTATCAGGACCTGCGGCGAGGACGCTTGGCGGTCGGTCGATGGATTACAACGAATAATAGACAGCATCAACGATAAGAAACTGCTGGGTTCTGCCATCTTCTCACAATGGCGCTACTTCAACCACTGGGCGGGTAGTGGTCTCAAGGAAGAAGACCGAGAATGGTTCATAGTCATGTTCCGTCGCCTAAAGCAGTTATCGGAAAGTAATTAACGGACAATTGACGGCAATTCTGCCTAAAGCCTTGCACACCGATGAAATAAATATTTGTTTTCCAGCGCAAAAAACCGAAAGCAAGTAATAAAACAATTAGTAAGCGCATTATTAGTCACAAATATATTACCTAAAAGAACACGGGACTGGTACCTATCCCAAAATAATTAACGGACAATTGACGGCAATTCGCGTTACAGCTAATGTGAAGCGGAGCTGCCACATGCGTGGCGACTCCAATTTATTTATAAGGAACAGAGGTATTCTAAATATAGCGTATCATTCCAGCCAGTTGCACAAAATAATCGTTACTCCAAATGTCTAGTTCGTGTGAATTTTTTACAAAAGGTAGTACATCGGCCTTTACCTGACGGATATCAGTCTGCGACAGACGTTCTTTGAGCATTGCCTGGAACTGTTCTCGATCAATGTCCATGCCGTTGAACTCCTTTACCCTCGCCTGCAAGTGCGCAAAGTTGAGCGGCACAGCCGTACGCACATACCATTCAAAGTCATACCAGTCACGTCCCTTCACCCTGCTCTTCCACTGGCGGAACAATAACGCATGCATCTTCCCGGCAAAAAGGCATGGAAGGGTGAAACAGCGCACCATGAACGAGAAAGGCTGCAGAAGCAATTGCTGCTCTGTGTCAAACTGCAACGGCGGCATGGTATCCACCTCTATCTTTATCCGTATGGACTTCTCCGTCTGGAATGTGATGTTGTAAACGTCAGTAGTGTCTTTAAGAAAGGCGGACTCCACCTTGCCGAAAGTGCGTTTGTCTTTGCGTGTTATCTCGACATCGCGGCCGAGCAATCGGCACTCGTCGATGATGGCAGGGAAGTATCGTTCCAACGAGAAGTTTTCGTCCTTTTTTAGGAGAGAGAAATCCATATCCTCTGAATAGCGCTCCACGCCGTGAAACAGACGCAAGCAGGTGCCTCCATAGAAAGCCGCATGTTCAAAGAATCCGCCACGGTACAATCCGGCCAACACCACCTGCTGCATCACCTCATAGGTGGCATTGCGTCGGTCGCCCGCATTCTTCTGCGGATACTGCGATATCATCCGCTCAAATACGCTATTGTCCATTCTCTACAAGTATAATCAGTAAAGCAATATTATTCCGTCTCGTCGTAGCGTTCGCGCAACACTGGCGAAGAATTTCGACGTCCATTGTCTTCAAGGCGTCTGTATCAAAGCGCAGGTCGTTTTCGAGATAATCGAATAGCACGTCTGGAGAGTCAAATTCCAGCCTGCGCGTTTTCACCAGCAGGTCGCACAATGCCTTTTCCGGACTGGCTACAAGAAACTGAATGCCTGCGTCATGATGCTGGGTTACTCCTATTGGGAAGTAATTCACCCCGCAGGAGAAGTAATCATATCGTCCGAGTGGCGTATCGAAGCTGCGGCTGTGCTTTATGGTCAACGACTGCGTGGCATACACTCGTTCGGGGATTAACCCATAGTGGCGCAAGGCCGACTGCATACTCACATACGAGGGACCGTACAGGTGGTTGGCGATAAGCTCAGACACTGGTTCTGCGCCATCCTCTGCACTTCTCACATAAAGACCCTTTTTCAGCCTTATGATGCGGCCTTCTTGCTCCAATCGCCTCGCCTTGTCGGAAATATGCTTTGTCGATGGATAAATATCCGATAGGGCAGACAAGGGAAATGGCGAGCTACCGAATTGATATAGATTGCTTTGCCACATAAAACATTTACCTATTTGAAGTGCAAATATACACATTTTGTACAGATAAACGAAAAAAAATCGTTTTTCTGTACGAAATTTATGAAACACTATGCACCTCAGTTAATGTTACCGTCCCAATCTTTTTACAAACAAAACTTGCCGGTATCGGCAAAAAGTGGTATCGTTTAAGCACGTTTCTGTTAAAAATTTGCCGATAAGATGGACTGTTTCAAGATTGCATATTGATATTTTTTTTCAAAACACTGTTGAAAGCCTGGAATTAGGGCTTTGTAACCGGTTTATTTTCAGGTCTTCATACTATCATCTCTTACATTACTCTTTATATACCCTTTATACTGTCTTTAATTAAAGTTTCTTGGGTAGGCAATATGTAGGAGAAAGTAACGTTATGATAAGTGGATAATATATTGTTATAGTAACTTAAAACCTTATAGATATGGCTATTATACGTGATGGATACCTGGGCGGGTTCCAGGGGAGGATGGGGCCGACGGTGGGATACCAGTGGCGCGGCAAATGGGTGGTGCGCACCTTCTCGAGTCACCCCCGCAACCCACGCACCGCGGCACAGCAGGAGCACCGCATGCTCTTCAAACAGCAGGTGCAGCTCGCCGGACGCCTCAACTGGGTGCTACGCGAGACCCTCGACCTCGTCTCCATGGAGCATGGCATGACGCCGTGTAACTATTTTGTTATGAGGAATCAGGAGGCGTTCGGCACTATTACCACCCCCTCCCCCCTACGGGGTACTCCCCCTCAGGAG
>CACYIK010000016.1 GCA_902774395.1 uncultured Bacteroidota bacterium | reverse complement strand
CCTAGGCGGTAGATCTTGCTGATATTATTGAATTCTATTGCTGTTGGCATGTTGGTTTACGGTTTACTGTTTACCGTTTACGGTTGATAGTTTTTTTATGATTGAGGAACGGAGGCCGTTGAGCATTCTGGCTACGGTGTCTATCTGAGGAAATATGCCTTCCAGTTCGTCGTTGCTGATATATTTGAGGTCGGCAGCCAGAATTAGTTGATTGTAGGATTCCATCAATGAGCCATACGAAATTTCATAGAAATGAAGTTGCTCCTTAGGGGATACACGACCACTGCCTTCTGCCAAGTTTGAGGGAACTGATACGATGGATCTCCTTATCTGGTCACACAAGGCATATTTCTCAAAATTCGGGAACTTGTCTAACAGGCGTACATGATCAACTATATTGGTATGTTATTAGAAACAACAGTAAACTGTAAACCGTAAACAGTAAACAAAAAAACGGTAAACCACTTACATCTTGTGCAGGATGCTCTGGGGTTTCTCGGCGTGGGAGGTGAGGCTGGCGAAGAGGAGGCGGGCGGGTGGGTCGTTGAAGACCATGCGACGTTTCCATGCCAGCGCTTGCCAGCGGCGCAGCTTCCATCCTAGACGTTCCCATCCGTCGGCTTTGTTGTCGGCCTCCTTGCTGCCATAGACGATGTCGTGCTCTATCTTGTGAACAAGAGAGACATCAAGACATCGAGACTTGTCGGCCAAGCCGACGGCACACCACAAGACTTCAAGACGTTGAGATATCGAGAATCCGAGGCGTTGTTCGGCGATGGTGTTGAGGGCGGCGACGAATTCCGTCATGCCGTAGTCTTCGATGGTTTTCTCCACTAACGTCCAGTCGGCCTTGTCTTCTAAAGCCCGGCAGGTGAGTGCCCAGTCCACCAGGTCGCGCAGGGTGATGCGGCTGGCGGCGAAATGGCATGCCATGTGGCGGAGGAGGAAGAGAACTTCGAATGATGAATGATGAGTGATGAATGATGAATGGCTGTCGCTTGTGCTGATTAACTCTTTGAGCAGGGCCTCATAGCGGCGGTTGCTGGGGGGATAGTGGGTGTTGAGGAAGTCGTAATGGCTTTCTACCGTTACGCCGCGGTAGTTGTATTTCGTATGGTGGTGGGCGTCATCGCTGACCTCCACTTTTAGCACTTCGCGAGCCACACGGTCGGCCTCGTCGTGCTTGTCGTAGAAGTAGAGGTCCAGGTCGCCGAACTCTCTCAGCTCGGGTTGTGGGTAGTATTGCGCGAGGTGTGTGCCTTTCAGTACCAGCGTAGGGATGCCGCGCTGATGCATGACACCTATAATCTCCGTTTGGACTTCCTGTTGGTAGCGGTGCCATCGCTCTGCCTTGTCGCACTCTGCCAGCCACGGAATCTTCACCTCGCGGGGCACGTCGAGCTTCGACATGGCGTCGGCTGTCAGGGCTGCCACATGGTTCTGCTGCAGCAGTCGGAACATCCGCCACCAGGTGTCGGTCTCGAGTCGCTTCACCTCGGGGATTGTGCCCTCCAGCGCCCCGCGCAACAATGCAAATGCTATGTCAATTTCCTTTTTCAATCTCAATCAAAACCCCGAAGGGGAACCGAACACCAATACAATGATATTTAATGCAGTGAGGAACTAAAAGAACTATCAGAACTTTATTTTCCGGCAGATTTGAAAAGATTTTAAAAGAACTTGTTGTCTTGAAGTCTCGAAGACTTTAGACTGTGTCCATGAAGGTCTTCTGCACGCGGTTGAAGATGACGATGCCGATGGCTAGCAGCACCAGCATGAAGGTGAAGCTGTAGCCCAGCATGGTCCAGCTGAACTGTCCTTCGCCGAGCATGCCGTATTTGAAGGCTTCGACGATGCCCGTCAAGGGGTTGAGACTCATGACGAAGCGCAGTTTTTCGTTGGTGATGGTGCTCAAGGGATAGATGACGGGGGTGGCATACATCCACAGGCGCACGAAGTAGTCCAAAAGCAGCGTCATGTCGCGGTATTTCGTCGTCATGCTCGAGAAGAGGATGCCGAAACCCAGTGCCAGTCCTGCCAGCATCATTACCAGCAGCGGCAGTAACAGCGCGTACCAGTTGGTGTGTATCTGCCCGGGGATTATCCAAATCTGGTAGATGGCGTAGACCACCAGGAACAGACCCAACTGTATGCCGAAACGCAGCAGGTTGGAGATGACCGTGGAGAGGGGCACCACCAGTCGTGGGAAGTAGACCTTGCCGAAGATGCCGGCGTTGGCAGTGAAGGTCGAGGAGGTCTTGCTGAGGCAGTCGTTGAAATACTGCCAGAGGCAGATGCCGCTGAGGTAGAACAGCGGCTGGGGCAGGCCGTCGGTGGGGATATTGGCGATGCCGCCGAAGACCACCATGTACATGATGACCGTCATGGTGGGTTGGATGAGGTACCACAGCGGTCCGAGGATGGTCTGCTTGAATTGTGTCGTGATGTTGCGCTTGACGAAGAGCATGCACAGGTCACGGTAGTCCCAAATCTCCCGCAGGTTCACCTGCAGCAGCTTCTCCTTAGGCTGTATAACAGTGGTCCAGCCGCTGTCGCTAGACTTCGAGACTTCGGGACTTGTCGGCCAAGCCGACGGCACACCACGAGACTTCGAGTTATTGCTTTCGCAAGACTTCAAGTCGTCGAGTTCTGAGTTATTGTTGTGTCTCATTTGAGATAATTCCTATTAAGTTAACTATGCCAGCCGTTATCCTTTTTACGGCATTTATAGATGCCATTCACGACCATACGTGATTCTTTCCAGATGTATAGGTTTTCAAGAGCTCTTTCCATATGAAATAGTGTATGGTTACTTTGTCTTGATGTCTCGAAGTCTCGAAGTCTCGATGTCTCTATTTCGACCGCTTGCGGTGCAATACGATGTTCCCGACGATGCCCCAGAAGTAGCGCCAGTCGGTACGGAAGGGGTGCTTGAGGTAGGCTTCGAGGTAGCGGCGCTCGCTGGCCTGTATCTCGTCGATGGTCTCGGGGGTCTTGCGGTCGTAGTAGAACGGCGGCAGCAGTCCCGGCTTGGTGCGGGTACGAAGCTCTTGCATCTCGGGGCTGTAGAGGTTGAAATATTGCTTGCTCAGCGGGCGCACGCCCACCAGCTTGAGGTCTCCACGCAGCATGTTCCACACCATGGGCAGCTCGTCGAGCCACACCTTGCGCAGGAAGCGTCCCCAGAAATTGACGCGGTAGTCGTCCTTGAACTTGCCTCCGCTCTGCAGGTGCTGGTATTGGTACATGTAGGTCTGTATGTATTCCGAGTAGGTGTACATGGTGCGGAACTTGTGCACCACTATCTCCTTGCCGTCCTTGCCTTTGCGGCGCAGGTGTATGATGGGCGATCCTGTGGGCTCGGCATCTTGTACTGGCGCTTTGACCTTGCGGGCGGTGACGAAGAACTCGCCGGAGCGGAACTCCTCGTCGACGACCTCGAAGCCCGCGCGGTAGAGGCGTCCGAGAATCTCCACGCGGTTGAAGGTGCGGTTCTTGCCACTGGTGATGGTGAAGTAGAGCTCGCGTGTGAGCCCCAGCTTTGGACAGAGGCGGTGCCATAGGTAGTGCAGGCCGACAGCCAACCGTCGGATGCCCCAGGGGTAACGCTCCTCGAGCATCTTGCGCTTCAGCACGGCGGTCATCGAGTGGCAGCAGAGGTAGGCGCCGTCATCCATCAGGTCGTTGGCGGCGTAGAGGAACTCGTTCAGCTCCTGGATGGTATGTAGCGGGCGGGTGACGAACATGAGGGAGGGCCGTTGGCCTTCCAGACGGTAGCGCAGTGCCTGCGGAGTGATTGTTGAAAGCGGCACCACCGACATAAAGGGATAGTCGTCGCGGTGGATGCTCAGCCATTTGATCCACTCCTTCGTCGACAGATGCGAGGTGGCGTCGAGGATGGTGCGCACCTCGTCGTTGTCGACATGGCTCTCCGACAGCTTTGCCCCGCGGTCTGTACCTTGCTCGGTATAGACCATGTCGGCATCTAGCTCATACTGCAACTGGAAAAGTCCGCGTTTCATCTCTTGTTGAATATGCCATTGTCCTCGGCGACACTATCCACTTTCTTAAGCAGGTCTGGGTGGATGTAAGCGGTGGCTACGGCCACGATGCCGGGGATGGTTACCACCAGCCGCCTGTCACGCTTGATACGCTTGATGTGACCTTCTGCCCCCTTGAAGGGTCCACCGGTCACCACCACACGGTCGCCCATGTGGTACTCCGGACGGTCGTCGCCCAGCAGGGTCAGCCCCTGGTGACCCGCCGTGGCCACAAAACGGAAAATCTCCATCTCGCGGTCCGGGATGACGGCGGCCTCGCGGCTGTCCATGCGGCGGTATACCATGGCCTCCTTGTGGTGCTCTTCGGCGAGTCCCGCCATAATCTGCTCCTCGCAGTGGAGGAACAGCAGTGAGCGGATGACCTCCGTCGGGGCGAAAAATTCACACCCCAACTCTTTGCAGTCGGCTATCAGTGGCTGTAACCGATTGTAGAAGACCCGAAAAGCGTACCAGTGCTTGTTCATCATTTTGCATTGCTTCCCCTCCTCCTCCCTAAGGGGCGGAGTTTCTGGCAGGTTCATCAGTCGTTTGGGCTCTGATTCACGGGCGCTCCTATCCAGGAGTGTTGCCGCAACCCTATCATTCACAGCAAGAAAGGAAAAACCTCTCTTGGGGAAGTCTTCTGCAAATATACACTTTTTTTTAAATATTAAAAATTTTTTTATTTATGGTTTCAACTTTTATATGGCGGAAAGCCTCCCTGTCATCCAGACATTAATGCCGTATGAAAGACGTACCAACACCGTATCAAGTCCGACTGTAGTCGGAGTTCAGTCGGACTTGGTACGGTGTTGGTACGGTGTTGATAGGGGGATATTAAGAAGCGGAACCGACTGCATTGCAGCCGGTTCCGCTATGTTGAAGGGTCGTTTTAGAGTCCGAGGACGTCGGTACCCTGTTTGTAGATGATGTCGCGCGGGATGTTGGCCTTGCGGATAAGGTCGAGGTCGTTCTGGAGCTCGGGGCTGATTTTGCCGTTTTTCTCGGTGTATTTCTTGGCAGCGTCGAGGTCGCCATCGCCTTCCATCTTGATGATGATGGCAGCCCATTCGCGGGCAGCCTTGCGGGCCTTGTCGACATCGATGACATATTTGCCTTTTTTGTCGCGGGTGAAGGCACCATGCTCCTTGAAGTAGTTGTAGCACATGATGTTGGCAACACCGTGGGCCTCGGTGGCGCCGAAGCGGACAGAGCGGAGGATGCCGGCGATGAAGGTGATGTAGTTCTCTTCGATGGTGCTGTTGGTGATGTAGCCCTGCTCGATGAGTTGTTCGGTGAGGAAGAGTCCGCAGACGTCAGCCTTGGCTTCCTCCCAGGCGCTGTAGAGGGCGCCGAGGGCCTGACGGCAGGGGCCGCGGCCGGTGATGGTCTGCTTGATGCCGAGGCCGTGGGCCACCTCATGGTAGCAGGTGTTGCCGAAGAAGGCGTTGAAGGTCACTTTGTCGACCTGCTTCTCGGTGACCATCTGTTTGGCGATGGGGACCATGATGTTGTCGAACTTGGCACGCATGGCGTTCTTGAGCTGCAGACGACGGCTGCCTTTCTTGAGCTGCACGCGCTCGTCGTTGGGCAGGTTGATGGCGATGGTCTTGGAACCCGCATTGCAGTCGCCGGCGTAGTAGACCACGTCGTAGACGTTGATGTCGCAGTCGGTACCGGGCACCTCTTTCTTGTATTTATCCTCGCAGGGCAGCAGCTTCTGCATTTCGGGCAGCAGGGCGGCGAACTTGCTGAGGTCGTTGCTCCATTTCTCGTCTTTGATGAGCACGAAGGCTTCGTGGGAGCATTTCAGTCCGTTGATGCCGTCGTCGTAGTTCTCGATGGGTCCCACGACGAAGTCCAAGCGGCTGTCTTTCATGTCCATCCACACCATGTCGCTCTCGAAGTAGTCGTCGGTATGGAAGGCTTCGCGGCGTGCCTCGAGGTATTTTCTCAGACCGTCGTTCTCGGCCAGGCCGATGGCTTCTTCAAGGAGGCGGTCGACTTTCTCAAGCTCTTTGGCATAGGCCTCGTGGTAGGGGATGGCGTAAAGGTTGCCTTTCTCGTCGCGGCGAATCAGGCTGTACTGGCTCTCTTTCAGAGGGTCTTTGAGGGCGTCGAACTCCTTCTTGGTCATGTCGGTGGGGTAGAAGTTGCAGCCGGCGGGGCGCTCTTTGTAGCCGGGGATGAAGGGGCGCTCGCTGTCGAGGCGGTCCCAGGCGCCGTAGTGGATCTCGGCGAAGGCACGGACGGCGGGATTCTTGATTTTGTTGAGCTTGGCACGGTTCTCGTTGCCGAAATACTCGTCCCAATAGATGTCATCCATTATTTTGCCGATTTCAATGAAGATGCCGACCAGTTTACGCTCGTTGTCGGAGAGGGTCTCGACGAGGTCGGAGGTCAGTTTGAACTCGGCATATTCTTCCACTTTTTGTTTGATGCCGACCTCTTTTTGCACTTTTTTCTGGGCTTGGACGGCGGTGCCTAATAGCGTTGTCAATGCCATAACGCAGATGATTAATTTCTTCATTATTAGTTGTTTTTAATATTTGTGATTATTTTTTCTTTTCTGCAAATATACATTTTTTTTGTCATGTCGGAAAATTGTTGTACTTTTGCAGCCGATTTTGAGAGAGGGAAAGAGATTATTTTTCAATTTTCAATTCTCAATTTTCAATTTGGAAAGGTGCTCGAGTGGTTGAAGAGGCCCGCCTGGAAAGCGAGTAAGCGTTAACAGCGCTTCAGGGGTTCGAATCCCCTCCTTTCCGCCAAAAGAAAAAGGAGACTGATGAGGTCTCCTTTTTCTTTATTGTATCTGTGCCGATGCGAGGGCTATCATCTCGGGGTCGCAGTTGAGGATGGCGGCGATGCGGAGGGCTTCATGTGGCACGTTGTCGCTCTGGTCCTCGGTGAGGGAGTAGTCGATGAAGCGGTTGATGCTCTGCGGTGTAAGCGGGATGTTGTCCATGTCCTCGACGAAGCCTTTGACTCTCAGCCTGCGGCAACTGCTCCCAAGTTGTCCGTAGTGGGTGGTGATGAGGGTGAACGAGGGCCTTCCCTCCAGTATTTTTATGATCGCCTGTACCAGGGCTTTGCCCTCGACGGGGTTGGTGGTGCGGGCAGGTTCGTCGATGAGCACCAGCAGCTCCCTCTCTCGGCAGTCGCTCAGTATGTTGCTGATTTTGATGATTTCGGAAGCGTAGGAGGAGAGGCCGTTCATCTCGTCCTGGTCGTCGCCGATGGAGGTGGCTACGCCGTCGAGCAGACGTACGGTGGCCTCTTCGGCCGGTACGTACATGCCGCACTGGGCCATCATCTGGGCGGTGCCGATGCTCTTGAGCAATACCGTCTTGCCTGCCATGTTGGCACCTGTGATGAGGCACACGCCGGGACGTATCTCGATGCTGACGGGCTGGTAGCGCAGGTGCATCTCCTCGTTGCGCTGCTTGAGGCGCGGATTGAAGAGGTTTTTGTAGCGGGTGACATCGCCGAGGGTGGGACGTACCAGCTGCCAGTCAATAGCCAGTTTGGCTTTTGCCAGCAGGAAGTCGCCGTATGACATTTGTTCCAAGGTCTTTACGAGGGTGTCGACCCAGGGGTGGAGCTGGTCGGAGAGGCGAAGACATACTTCGTTCTGGATGTCGCTCTGCTGTGCCAGCAGCTCGCTGATGCGCATGGGGTCGCCGCCGCTGGTCTGCAAGGCGTTGAGCTCGCGCCGAAGCGGTGCTAGACGCGAGTCGTAACTATCATAGATGTAGAAGTTTGCGATGCCTGTATGGTCGGGGTCGAGGAGGGCGAAAATCTCGCTGCAGTCGGGTAGCGACAGGGTAGGGGTGAGCGACAAGCCTTCGATGGCTGTTGATGCAGCTTTCGACATGTAGCATAGGTTCTTGATTTCGAATAACTCTACCTCATTGAGCGGGGTGTGGTTGGCCAGTGAGGCGAAGGTACCCGAGAGGTCGTGCAGGCACATCAGGCAGTGACGCAAGTCTATGTAATAGCGTCGGTTGGGTATGTCGTTGGTGGCGCGGATGGCTTCGGCTACGCGGTCCCATTCCTCCTCAAGCGCTGTGGGGTTGTTGACGAACTCGGCATTGAGCATGCCTCGGCGTCCTGCCGCCGACTGAAGATCCATGTTGTCAATGATATACTGGAACCCGGCGTCGTTCTTTATCAGTTCTTTGATTTTCATTATTTGTGTGTTTTTCTTTCACTTCCTTTCACTCCCCTTCACTCCTTATCTGGACAACGTCGTATACTGGGGTCTGGAGTGCGTCGCTCAGAGCATCGCAAGTGCTCTTGGAATCAAGGAGAAAGCCTTGGGGAGAGGTGGGGTTGAGGGTGATGGCGATGAGTTTGGAGCGCTGCAGCACCATGAGCCGGTTGCCTCGTCGCGTGTATTCGGTGTAGACCTCAGGGGTGACGAATATCTTGGTGAAGTCTCTTGCTATCAGTGTGATATCCTTGCCTTTGGCGGCCAGTATTTTCAGCAGTCGGTCGCTGATGGCGCCGGCGGCGAAGAGGGTGTGTCCGAAGCGCAGGATGTTCTGTTCGGAACGGTCGATAAGGAATACCGAGGTGATGCCGAGGTCGTGGACTTGTTGGTCACTGTCGATGGCCCAGAGTCCTGATTCTATGTCTCCTAGTATGGTGCGTAGGGGTTCCTCCACCTCGTCGAGCATGATGAACTGGTAGAGGTGGCGTGTCTTGGCGATGAGCTGTTTGACGTTGGCCGATACGGCTGCCCCGGTGGCCAGAATCATGGCTTCGGTGACGGTGGGGGAGGCAAGGCTCAGGCGCGAGAGGGCTCCGTCGACAATGGAGAGTCCAATACCCATGGAATCAAATGTTTGAATCTGTCTCCGCAGGATGGAGGTGGTGGCTGCTCCCGAGAGCAAAACTTTGCCGGGGATGAGTACTTTGGCGGTGACCAAAGGACCCAGCGAGGTGCGTTGGCTGTCGACGGCCACGATATTGGAGAGTGCCTGCCGCATCAGGTAGTGCTTCTCCGAGGTGATGAAATAGGTGTCACGGAAGAGGGTGATCTCGGGTTTGGCGGTGGCGAAAACGCTGTCCACCTGCTCGCCGTCGACACCGATGGAGGTGACTCCTACCTGTACGCCTAACTCGTTTAGTCTATGGAGAATATAGTTTAGGCATACGGTCTTGCCAGTGTTCTTCTCGAGGCCGACGATGGAGAGACTTTTGTGCTGTAGTATGTTTGAAATAAAAGGCATAAAATCGGTTGCAAAAATACGAAAAAAATGCTTTACCGACGCAGAATGCAAAATATTTTTTCCCTTTTCAAAAAAATTATGTATATTTGCATTTTGATAGAATTATACGATAGATTCGTATAACTCTGTGTTTGAACGTATAAAAGAAGAAATATATTATTAATATGCGAAATCACTATAAGAAATTACCCTTGATTGCGGCTGCAATGGGGATGCTGATGCTGGCCTCGTGCAGTGAGCCTTTGGAAATTGCCTACATCAAGGATGCTCCGAGGGATGTCGAGATGGAACAGAGCGGCCAGTTCTCGAAAGGTATCCAGACGAACGACCTGCTGTACATCTATGTAGAAAGCCGTGCACCTGAGGCAACGGTGCGTTTCAATCAGGAGACGAACAAGATTGCCGTGGATGGCGGTGTGGTGATGAACCCCGGCTCGTCGGCAGTGACGGGTTATCTGGTGAGCAACGAAGGCGACATCATCTTCCCTGTGCTGGGTAAGATACATGTCGTCGGCAAGACCCATGCGCAGTTGGCGGCAGAGCTTGAACAGCGTCTGGTGGGTGAAGGTCACATCCTCGATGCCGTGGTGACGGTGAAACTGATGAACTTCAAGGTGAGTGTGTTGGGCGATGTCGTGAGACCCGGTGTTATCCAGGCCACCGGCGAGCGCCTGACCATCTTCGAGGCCCTCAGTATGGTGGGCGATCTGACTATCTATGGTCAGCGTACCAACGTGACGGTTATCCGCGAGGAGAACGGCACGCGTACCGTCGGCGAGGTGGACCTGACCTCGAAGGATGTCTTCAACTCCCCCTTCTATTATCTGCATCAGAACGATGTGGTGTATGTGGAGCCGAATATGAAGAAGAAGAAGTCGGCAGAGCGCGACCCCATGACGCTGAGCTACATCTCGAGCGTGGTGTCGATTGTCTCACTGCTGACGTCGGCCTTCTACTACTATGTGATGGCCTCAAAACTGAAATAACAGAAAAATCCTAGATAACAAAGATGGAAAGATACAACAACAGACAGCTCCAGAACGGAGATAATGAGTCGAACGAGAACGGTAACTCGATCACGATTCGCGACCTCATCTTCATGGTGTTGAACAACTGGTGGTGGTTCGTCATCTCCGTGTTGGTGTGCTTGATTGTGGCGGGCTTCTATTACAAGTCGAAGCCCAAGACCTACACCGCGTCGGGCACCATCCTCGTAAGGGATGAGGGCAACAACATCAGGTACTCGCAGAAGAACATGGACGCCATCCTGAGCAGCATGGACCTCGGCAACGGAAGTATGTCGCTCGAGAATGAGATATACATGCTGAAATCTTCGTGGTTGATGAACCAGGTGGTGCAGCGTCTGAAACTGAACTATCCTTGTGAGCGTACGGACATGTTCAAGAAGATATCCTATTTCGACGATGCCCCGTTAGAGCTGGTTGTACGCGACAGCGGCCAGTTTGTCCGTGATCTGGATATCTCCATCGACGTTACGCCCAAGGCCAACAACAAGTATATGTTCAAGGCGTCGAAAGACGGTGTGGTCAAACAGGCCGAGGCGTATTTCAGCCAGCCGGTACAGTTTGACGACAGCGTGGCCTTTGTCATCGAGCGCACCAAGTATTACAACAAGAGTTTCGAAGGTGTGACCCTCCACATGGGTGTGCATCCGTCGTTGACGGTGGCTCGTGCGATGCTTAATAAGTTGAGCATTAGCCGCGTTGACAAGATGGCGTCGATTGTCTCCATCGTCTTCAATGACAACAACTCCAAGCGTGCCAACCAGGTTGTGGACACCCTGATTGCCGTATATAACGACGACGCAGTGGACGACAAGAACAAGGTGGCACAGAAGACCAACCAGTTTATCTCCGAGCGTATCGCCTTGATATCTGGCGAGCTGGATGTCGTCGACGCTCAGGTGGAGTCCATTAAGCGTGGTTCCCAGCTGCCCGACCTCACCGGTGCTTCGTCCCAGCTGTTGCAGCAGGGACAGCGCTATAATGATGAGGTGACCAAGCTGGAGACCGAGATGACGCTGATCAGCTACATCAAGAACCATGTCTCCGACCCTGTGAACAAAGAGGAACTGATTCCCGCCAACGTGGGTATCAGCGATGCTGGCATCCAAAGCATGATCAGCCAGTATAACAGTGTTGTCAGCCAGTACAAGAAACTGAAGACCACCGCCGGTCCTAACAACCCGCAGGTACGCCAGTACAAGCAGCAGTTGGACGACCAGTTGAGTGCCATCAACTCCTCCATCAGCAACTTGATGAACGCCACGCGTGTTCGTCTGCAGGATGCCCGTAGTCAGGAGGCCCGCGCCCGCGGACAGATTGCTGCCATGCCTACGCAGACCAAGGCTGTCACCGAGGTCACCCGTCAGCAGAAAATCAAAGAGGAGCTGTACCTCTACCTGTTGAGCAAACGCGAGGAGACGGCGATGAACCTGGCTGTCACCGTGGCCAACGCCAAGGTGGTGGAGCCCGCCATCGTGAACCTCTCGGGTCCCAGCCTGATTATGCATGCCTTGGTGGCTATCCTCCTCGGTCTGGCTTTGCCGGCACTCATCATGTTCGCCATCAACTTCTTCGACACCAAGGTGCGTTCGAAGATGGATGTCGAACGTGCCACGAATATCCCCATCCTGGGTGAGATTCCGCAGAAGCCTGCGGCCCGTGCCAACGATGAGATTATCGTCACTGCCAACGGTACGGATGTCGTCACCGAAGCCTTCCGACTATTGCAGTCGAATATACCGTTCTTCCTGAAGGATGGTGAGAAGGTCATCCAGACGGTGTCGACGGTACCTGGCGAGGGTAAGTCGTACACGGCTCTGAACCTGGCCCTCTCGCTGGCCTATACAGGCAAGCGGACGCTGTTGGCCGACTTCGACCTGCGTAAGCGCAGCCTCTCGAAGACCATCGACCGTCACAACCGCACGGGCTTGATCCACTATCTGCTCGACCAGGACGATAACTTCGACAAGTATATCATGCACAGTGAGACGAGTGACCACCTCGACTATATCGTCTGCGAGAAGACGCCGCCCAACGCCACACAGCTGCTGATGGGCGATAAACTTGATCGCCTCGTGGCCTATCTCCGTCAGCACTACGACTATATCATCTTCGACTCTACGCCTGGCCAGATTGTCGCCGACTCGGCGGTCATCAACCGTGTGTCCGACCTCACTGCCTATATCATGCGTGTGGGTTACCTGAACAAGAACTCGCTGCCCTTCATCCAGGAGATGGCTGATAAGGATCGTTTCAAGAATATGGCTGTCATCCTTACCGACGTGCCTCTCATCAAGAAGCGCTACGGCGGCTATGGTTATGGCTACGGCTATGGTTACGGTTATGGCTATGGTTATGGCTATGGTTACGGCTATGGTTACGGTTATGGCTACGGCTATGGAGAAGAGAGTGACGCATCAAAAGAAAAGTAAACTGAATCAAACCTTAGAATAATGAAAGGTATCGTATTGGCGGGAGGCTCCGGCACCCGCCTTTATCCTATTACCAAGGGGGTCAGCAAGCAGCTCCTCCCCATCTACGACAAACCGATGGTGTACTACCCCATCTCGGTGCTGATGCTCGCCGGCATCCGCGACATCCTGATTATCTCCACCCCGCACGACTTGCCGGGTTTCCGTCGCCTGTTGGGCGACGGCAGCGACTTCGGCGTCCGCTTCTCCTATGCCGAACAGCCTTCGCCCGACGGACTGGCACAGGCTTTCATCATCGGCGAGGAGTTTATTGGCGATGATGACGTGTGTTTGGTGCTGGGCGACAATATTTTCCACGGCAACGGCTTGAGCAAAATGCTGCGCCAAGCGGTGGCTACCGCCGAGGAGAAGAAAGAGGCTACGGTCTTCGGCTACTGGGTGGCCGACCCCGAGCGCTACGGCGTGGCCGAGTTCGACAACACCGGCCGTGTGCTCTCCATCGAGGAGAAACCCACGGAGCCCAAGTCCAACTATGCCGTCGTGGGACTCTATTTCTACCCCAACAAGGTGGTCCGTGTGGCCAAGGGCATCAAACCCAGCGCCCGTGGCGAGCTGGAAATCACCACGGTGAACCAGGAATTCCTCAAGGACGGAGAACTTAACGTGCAACTCATGGGCCGTGGCTTTGCCTGGCTCGACACCGGCACCCACGACTCGTTGGCCGAGGCGTCGACCTTTATCGAGGTCATCGAGAAACGTCAGGGTCTGAAGGTGGCTTGCTTGGAGAGCATCGGCTACGAGCAGGGCTGGCTTAGCGCAGACGATATCCGTCGCGTGGCTCAGCCTATGGTGAAGAACCAGTACGGACAGTATCTATTGAAACTGATAGACAATGAACGTAATTGATACAGAGATAGAAGGCGTCAAGATTATCGAGCCCCGTGTCTTCGGCGATGCGCGTGGATACTTCTTCGAGAGTTTCAGCGTGCGCGACTTCGCCGCCCAGACGGGCATGCAGGTGACCTTCGTGCAGGACAATGAGTCTAAGTCGCGCTACGGTGTGGTGCGTGGCCTCCACTTCCAGAAACCGCCCTATGCCCAGTCGAAACTGGTGAGGGTGGTCCAAGGACGAGTGCTTGACGTGGCCGTCGATATCCGTCGTGACTCGAAGACCTACGGCCGCCATATCGCTGTGGAACTCACCGGCGAGAACCATCGTCAGTTCTTCCTCCCCAAGGGCATGGCCCATGGCTTTGCCGTGCTGAGCGACGAGGCGGTGTTTCAATACAAGTGCGACGAATACTACCACCCCGAGTCCGAAGGTGCCATAGCTTGGGACGACCCTATGCTGGCCATCGACTGGCAGCTACCCAAAGGCGAGGTGCTCCTCTCGGAGAAAGACAGCCACCATCCTCTTTTCGCTGACTTTATAACCCCTTTTAACTAAACATTGGTTTCTGATGAATATCTTGGTTACAGGCTCAAACGGACAACTTGGCACACACATGCGGCTATTGGCGCCGCGTTCGCAACACACGTGGTTCTTTACCGATGTGGCCGAGTTGGACATCACCTCTCGCGAGGCGGTGCGCTCCTTTGTGGCCGACCATGGTATACAGCTAATCGTCAACTGTGCGGCCTACACCAATGTCGACCGTGCCGAGAGCGATGAGGCCACAGCCCTTCGCATCAATGCCGAGGCTGTGGGCTATCTGGCCGAGGCCATGAAGGCGGTCGACGGCACCCTGATACATGTCTCTACCGACTATGTCTTCGGCGGCAACATGAACAACACTCCCTGTCGCGAGGAGGAACCCAGCAACCCCACGGGCGCTTACGGCCGTACCAAGCTGGCAGGCGAACAGGCTGCCATGCAGTGCCGTCACCTGATATTCCGCACGGCATGGCTCTACAGCGAATACGGAAAGAACTTCCTGCTGACCATGCTCACCCTTACGGCCACCAAGCCCGAACTCAAGGTGGTCTTCGACCAGGTAGGCACCCCTACCTATGCCGGTGACCTCGCGCGCGCGATATTCGATATTATTGAAGAAGGCAGCTATCGAGGACACGAGGGCGTCTATCACTTCAGTAACGAGGGCGTCTGCTCATGGTACGACTTTACCAAGGAGATAGCACGCCAGAGTGGCCAAACCGCCTGCAATATCATGCCGTGCCACAGCGACGAGTTCCCCAGCCCGGTGAAACGGCCGGCCTATTCGGTGCTCGACAAAACCAAATACAAACAGACCTTCCACCGCTCTATCCCTTACTGGACCGACAGTGTGACTGTTTGTTTAAAGGGAGTGAAAAGAAGTGAGAGGGAGTGAAAGGACAAATGTATTGAGATAGGTAAAATGAAGAATTTTGCAATAATAGGAGTGGGCGGATACATCGCCCCGCGTCACCTCAAGGCCATCAAGGAGACTGGTAACGACCTTGTGGCAGCATACGACAAGAACGACTCTGTCGGCATCATCGACAGCTACTTCCCCCGTGCCTCGTTCTTCACCGAGCAGGAGCTCTTCGACCGTCACAATAACTGGTTCATGTCGCAGGGCAACAGCATCGACTACCTCACCGTCTGCTCGCCCAACTACCTCCACGACGCCCATACCCGTTACGGACTGCGTCTGGGCTGCGACGTCATCTGCGAGAAGCCCGTGGTACTCAGCCCTTGGAATATCGACGCCCTGGAACAGATCGAGAACGAGACGGGCCACCGTGCCTACACCATCTTCCAGCTTCGACTCCACCCTTCTGTCATCGCTTTGAAGAAAAAAATAGAAGAGGGACCGAAGGATAAGATTTACGATGTCGACCTCACCTATATCACCCCCCGTGGCTACTGGTACTATGCCTCGTGGAAGGGCAACCTCCAGAAAAGCGGCGGCGTGGCCACCAACATTGGTGTCCATTTCTATGATATGTTGCAGTGGATATTTGGTCCGGTGCAGAAGAGCGTAGTGCATGTCAGCAGCCACGACCGTGTGGCTGGCTACCTCGAACTGCGTCAGGCCCGTGTGCGCTATTTCCTCAGCATCAATGGCGAGCACCTTCCCGAGGGTCATACCGGCAGCTATCGCGCCATCCTGGTCGACGGCGAGGAGTTCGAGTTCAGCCAAGGCTTCACCGACCTCCACACCCGCAGCTACGAGGAAATTCTTGCCGGCCGTGGTTTCCGCATCGCCGAGGCCAAGGAGTGCATCCAGACCGTTTACGATATACGCCATGCTGAACCCATTGGCCTCGTTGGCGACTATCACCCCATGGCCAAATATCCTTTAACCAAACATCCCTTCGGATGGTAAATAACGGTTAATGGTTAACGATTAATGATTAATTAGAAATTGAACGAAGAAGTATATATACACGAGAGCTCGTATGTTGACGATGGCGTGACCCTGGGCAAAGGTACCAAGGTGTGGCATTTCTGCCATATCCAGAAGGGTGCCGTGCTGGGCGAGAAATGCTCGTTGGGACAGAATGTCAACATCGGCCCCAATGTCAAGATTGGCAACGGCGTACGCATACAGAACAACGTGTCGGTCTACGAGGGTGTGGAGATAGAGGACAATGTCTTCCTCGGTCCCAGTTGTGTCTTCACCAACGTACTGATGCCGAGACTTGACCGTCCCGCCAATGGCCACTACGAGCGCACGCTGGTCAAGGAGGGAGCTTCGATAGGAGCCAACGCTACCATCGTCTGCGGTCACACCGTTGGCCGCCATGCCTTGGTGGGTGCCGGCGCCGTGGTAACGAAGGATGTGCCCGATTATGCAATTGTGGCCGGAGTACCAGCAAAAATCATTGGAAAAGTAGAAGAATAATATGCAGTTCCGCGATCTACATAGACAATATGAGGCCATGCGTGCCGAGATGGACGAAGCCCTGCTGGGAGTCGCCCGTAGCGGAGCCTATATCATGGGTTCGCAGGTGGCCGAGTTGGAGCAGCAGCTGGCCGACTATGTGGGAGTAAAGCACTGCATCTCCTGTGGCAACGGTACCGACGCCCTTTCGATGGCACTGATGGCTTTGAATATCGGTCCGGGCGATGCCGTTTTCGTGCCCGACTTCACTTTCTTCGCCACTGCCGAGGCCGTGGCGATGGTTGGGGCTACGCCCGTGTTTGTCGACGTCAACAAGGATACCTTTAATATTGATGTCGACGACCTGATAAAGAAATATTATGCTCTCATCGAGCAGGGCGACGGTCCCACGCCAGTGGCGGTGATGGCTGTCGACCTCTTCGGTCTGCCTGCCGATTACGAAAGACTCCATGAGTTCTGTCGGGGTATGGCTCTCGACCTTATCGAGGACGGTGCCCAGGGCTTTGGAGGCTCTCTTCAGGGCCGTAGGAACTGCTCCTTCGGCGACATCGCCACCACCTCCTTCTTCCCTGCAAAACCTTTGGGTTGTTATGGCGACGGTGGTGCCCTTTTCACTGACAACGACGACTATGCCGCCCTGTTGCGTTCACTGCGCGTACATGGCAAGGGCACAGATAAATACGACAACGTCCGCCTCGGCTTCAATTCACGTCTCGATACCCTCCAGGCTGCGGTGCTTCAGGTAAAGATGCATCATTTCAACGAGGAGGTGGAGGCCGTGAACCGTGTGGCACGAAAATATGACGAACTCCTCGCCGGCAAGATAAAGTCTCCTAAAGTACCTGATGGATACACCTCCTCTTGGGCGCAGTATACCATCCAGGCGGAGAATCGTGACGAGATACAGGCCCGCCTCAAAGCCGCCGGCATCCCTTCGATGGTCTACTATCCCCGCGCCATGAGCCAGCAGACGGCCTTTGCCAGCCTTGGGCAGGAGCCTTGCCCTGTGGCCAAGCGTCTGACCGAGACCGTCCTGTCGCTGCCCATGCACCCCTACCTCACCGACGAGGAAATTGAGCATATTGTATCTATTGTCTTAACAGCTTAACTACTAAACATGATAACACTGAGCGACATAAAGATTTGCGTTGTGGGTCTCGGCTATGTGGGACTTCCCTTGGCGCGTCTTTTCTCGACGGAGTACCCCACCGTGGGCTTCGACATCAACAGCCGCCGTGTGGAGGCACTCATGCAGGGACATGACGCCACCCTCGAGGTGGAGGACGACCTTCTGCAGGATGCTATCCGCAACCACGGCTTCCGCTGCACCTCGTCGCTCGAGGATATCAAAGACTGCAACGTCTATATCGTTGCCGTACCCACGCCTGTCGACGACAATAACCGCCCCGACCTCAGCCCCCTGTTGGGAGCTTCCGAGGTGGTGGGCAAGGTGATCTCCAAGGACGATATCGTCATCTACGAGAGCACCGTATACCCTGGTGTCACCGAAGAGGAGTGCCTGCCGGTAATAGAAAAACTCACGGGATTCACCCTCAATGTCGACTACTACGCCGGCTACAGTCCCGAGCGCATCAACCCCGGCGACAAGCAGCACCGTGTGGAGACCATCCGTAAGGTAACCTCTGGTTCCACACCCGAAGCCGCCGACCTCATCGACGACATGTACAACTCGGTACTCGTCAACGGCACCCACAAGGCCCCTTCCATCAAGGTTGCCGAAGCCTCGAAGATTATCGAGAACAGCCAGCGCGACGTCAATATCGCTTTCGTCAACGAGCTGGCTAAGATATTCAACGCCATGGGTATCGACACCAACGATGTGCTTGACGCCGCAGCCTCCAAGTGGAACTTCATCAAACTCAAGCCGGGCTTGGTAGGCGGTCATTGTATCAGTGTCGACCCCTACTACCTCATCCAGAAATCGCAACTCTATGGTGTGCTGCCGCGTGTGATGAGCAACGCCCGTCGCCTCAACAACTCCATGGGGGCTTATGTGGCCAACCAGACCATCCGTCAGATGAACCTCAAGGGTGTGCCTGTCAAGGATGCCCGCATCCTTATCCTCGGCTTCACCTTCAAGGAGAACTGCCCCGACACCCGCAACACCAAAATTGTCGACATCTACCACACCCTCCGCGAATATACACCCAATATCACCATCTACGACCCTTGGGTCGACACAGACAAGAATCCTCAGGTGACCAACCAGTTGCCGGAAGGTTCTTATGACGCTGCCATCCTTGCGGTGGCCCATGACTGCTTCCGCGACCTCGACCTGCGGGCCTTGGTGCCGCAGCCGGGGGTTATATACGATGTCAAAGGCATGCTGCCTCGTAATATTATTGATGCAAGATTATAAACTTTAGCGCTATATGGAAAAAAACTCTCACCGATCAATGCTTAGGAGATGGTCATTCTATCTCATTAGGAAGTATCGCCATTCCACTATCTCACAGTGGCTCGTTCTTGTCATAGATGTGGTGCTGTTCCTGATGGCTTTCGGGCTGATGGAGGCTTTCCGTGCCAACGGACTTCCCGAGGTCTTCACCCGTGGCAACTTGATTAAGTTCATCTGGTCGTTCATGCTCACCACCATCTTCTTCTTCATCACCGGCTCCTACCGCGGCATCATCCGCCATGCCGGCATGAGGGATATCTACAAGATCATGACGACCGCCATCGCTCCTTTAATTTTGTGCTGGATTGTCAATATTATCAACTACCAGTTCACTCCCCCCATCGTCTCTACTGCCTACATGCTTTCCTACCGTGAGTCTCTGACGCTCTACCTTATCTTGGGCATACTGATGATCTTATCGCGCATGTTCATGCAGCGCGTCTACAACGAGTTCTTCCGTCGTCGCCGTCCCTCTGTCAATGTGGTCATCTACGGTGCCGGCGCTGCGGGTATGATAGCCTATAACGCCCTTAAACAGGAGAGCAACTACGAATACCATGTTTTGGCTTTCATCGACGACGACATGTCGAAGGTCAACCAGCAGCTCAATGGTGTCCCTGTGATGCGTGCCCGCTCGGTGCTCAACACCAAGTTCATCGAGTCCAAGAATGTCAAACAGCTCATCATCGCCATTCCCACCATCCGCACGCTTCACAAGCAGGCCATTACTAACAAGGCCCTCGACCTCGGCATGACCGTCAAGGCCGTCCCACACGTCTCTACGTGGCTCAATGGCTCCTTCTCGGCCAACCAGATTCAGGATATCAAGATTGAGGACCTGCTGGAGCGTGAGCCTATCAAGATGGACAACGTCAATATCGTCCGCGAGGTTGTCGACAAGGTGGTGCTCGTTACCGGCGCCGCTGGATCCATAGGCTCCGAGATATGCCGCCAGCTGATGACCTACCAACCCAAGAAGGTCATTATGCTCGACCAGGCTGAGAGTCCTATGTACGACCTCCAGTTCGAGTTGAAGAATACCTACAAGGATCACCTCGACCGCATGGCGTTTGTCATCGCCAACGTCAAGGACAAGGCCCGCATGGAGGAGGTCTTCGAACTCTACCACCCCCAGCTGGTCTACCATGCCGCCGCCTACAAGCATGTGCCCTTCATGGAGGAGAACCCCTACGAGGCAGTCTTTATCAATGTCTTCGGCACCCGCAACCTGGCCGACCTTGCCATCAAGTACGGCGTGCAGAAGTTCGTCATGATTTCTACCGACAAGGCTGTCAACCCCACCAACGTCATGGGCGCTACCAAGCGCATGGCCGAAATCTATATCCAGAGCCGCTCCAACGAGCAGACCCACTTCGTGACCACCCGCTTCGGCAACGTCCTTGGCTCCAATGGCTCGGTGATTCCGCTCTTCAAGAAGCAGCTTGCTGCCGGCGGCCCGCTGACGGTCACCCACAAGGACATCATACGCTACTTCATGACCATACCCGAGGCCTGCAACCTCGTCCTCGAGGCCGGCGCCATGGGCGAGGGTGGCGACATCTTCGTTTTTGACATGGGCAAGCCCGTCAAGATTTACGACATGGCCCGCAAGATGATACAGCTCAGCGGCATGAAGGGCATCGAGATAAAGGAGATCGGTCTCCGCCCGGGTGAGAAACTCTACGAGGAACTCCTCGCCACCAAGGAGAACACCATCCCCACCTACCACCCCAAGATTATGCGCGCCCAGGTGCGTCGCTACCCCATCGATGCCATCGACCGCGAGTACAACGAGCTCTGGACCATCCTTGAACAGATGGACGACATGCAGATTGTGGCCAAGATGAAGAATATTGTTCCTGAGTTTCTTTCGAACAACTCAATCTACTGTAAATTAGATACTTCTACCCCCCCCCCTCAGCGCGTTGAATAATTGATAATGAAACAGCGACTGCGCTTCCTCCTCACCCTTTTCCTCCTTCTGCTCCTGCTCTTCGTGGCGCAGAAGGTGGTCTTCATGCTCTACAACATGGGTATGGCCGACGGTGCTCCCTTCACGTCGTGTCTGGCAGCCCTGTGGCATGGCCTGGGCCTTGACATCGCCACCGCCTGCTACCTTCTGGTGGTGCCCGTCATCGTGCTGGTGATAAGCTGCTTCGTCAAGCGGATGCCGCTGCGACGCATCCTCGTACCCTATTATATCCTTATCGCGTTGGTGTTCACGCTGGCGTTCGCCGTCGATCTGGTGCTCTACAGCTACTGGGGCTCCAAGCCCGATGCCAACGACCTCATCTATGCGGAGAAACCCAAGGAGATGTTCGCCGGCTTGCCGGTGTGGTTCACCCTCCTGGGCTTTGCTGCGGTGGGTCTGCTGGTCTGGGGCTGTGTGTGGCTCTTCCGCAGGTTTACGCCCCGTACACTTGACCCTCTCACCGGACGTCATCCGCGTCTCCATGCGTTATGGTATATTCCTTTGGCGGGACTGCTTTTCCTCGGCATGCGAGGCAGCGTCACCGAGTCTACCGCCAACCCTTCCTTCGCCTATTTCTCCACTCACCAGTTCTGCAATCACTCGGCCCTCAACCCCACCTTCAACATGTTCCACTCGCTCTTCAAGGCACAGAACCTCGCCAAGGAGTTCGACGTTATGCCCGACAGCGAGGTGGACGCCTTGCTGGGCGACATCTTTGAGCCCGATCCGACACTCTCCGACACCCTGTTGCGCATCGAGCGTCCCAACATTATGCTGGTTATCTGGGAAGGTGGCGGAAAAGGCATGGTGGGCAACGACCGTGTAGGACCCAACCTGCAGCGTCTCATCAAGGAGGGCGTCTATTTCACTAATGCCTATTCGAGCAACTATCGCACCGACCGCGGCCTAGTGTCTGTCCTCAGCGGCTGGATGGGCCTACCCACAGCCACGCTCATGAAGCGTCCCGACCTCTGCCGCTGCCTGCCGTCAATGGCCTCCTCGCTTAAAGCCGAGGGCTATGCTACCGCGATGACCTTCGCGGGCGACATCGACTATACCAACATGCGCATGTACTTTATGGAGACGGGCTTCACCACTGTCAGCGGTGGTGAGACTTTCCCCTCCGACCTCTATACCGGTGCCTGGGGCGTCCCCGACGAGCATGTCCTCACACCTGCCCTTCTGCCTGCCCACGGACCCTTCTTCTCGGCGGTGCTCACCCTGAGTAGCCACGAACCCTGGGATGTCGACTACCACAGACTGCCCGACGAGCGCGAGAATGCCTTTGCCTATACCGACTCCTGTCTCGGCGTATTCGTTGACCAGCTCAAAGCCTCGCCCCAGTGGGACAGCCTGCTCCTTATCGTTGTTCCCGACCATGGCGCCTGCTTCCGCCCCGGTCAGTCGCTCTCTGAGGTCTCGGTGGCCGAGATACCCATCCTATGGCTCGGCGGTGCACTGAAAAAGCCTGCCACCGTCGACTGCCTGATGAGCCAGAGCGACCTCGCAGCCACGCTCCTAGCCCAGATGCATGTCGATATCACACCCTTTATTTTTAGCCGCAATGTGCTGGGTGTTAGATATCCTGAAAGAAAGAAATTCGCTATGCACGCAGTCAAGAACCGCCTCAACTACATCACCCCCGAGGGCTCGTCGTTCTACGACTGCGTCAGCCGTACCCTGCAGCCCGACAATGCTGCCGACAAGCACTTTGTCGAAGCTGTCCTTCAGCGGCTCTACAAGACCACTGCGCGACTCTCCTCGCGCTAGCCTCACCGTCTCACTACGGAAATAGTCCTTTTGATGACCTGCCGCGTTCCGTGCAAATCGTAGAGGTTGATATATAATACGTAACGGCCCTGCGGCAGCGAGGTCCCGTTTTCGCCGCGGCCGTCCCACACCCATTCGCCATGGGTGCCCAGCAGTGCGTTGCTCAGCAGATGCCGCACCGGATTGCCGCGCAGGTCATAGAGGTCGACATTGGCGTAGAGGTAGCTGTCGCCCAGTTGGTAGCTGATTGTGATCTCGTCTTGGTAGCCGTCGCCGTCGGGCGAGATAAGAGACGACGACAGCACGAAGGCCGTCTCTTCCGCCAGCCACTCCGTGCTTTGCGAGTTCTCATAACCCGGAGTGCCGTAACCTGCCACCGACGAGGCCGAGAACCAGTTGCTGGGCTCGTCGCAGGGCCGCCCCATATCCCTCCGCTCCAGCGCTACCCCCGCTTTGTTGCGCAACAGCCGGCTGTGCATCGAGGGCAGGTAGTCGACCTTCTCCACCACCGTGCCGTCGGCTTTCGCCAATACCACGCTGCCGCCATCGTTCGGGTAGGTGGGCAGCTGGCATTCAATCACTTTGCTTGGATATTTGACAGCGTAGTTCGCTGCCACCGAGGTGGCATCTTTCGTCAGCACTACATAGTCGTGCGGCGCCACCGTATAGGAGGGTAGGGGATAGTATTTGCCGAGAGAATCGCCGACCCATCGGACGATATGATAGGCAGACAAATCTACATGGCTGTCGCTACCGTTGTGCAGTTCCACATACTCAGCCTCGCCGCTGCGGGGCTGGAATAGTATCTCGCTGACAACCAAGGTACCTTGGGCTAGCGCACTAGCGCTCGCACAGCACATCATGACGAGAATTATTGTAAAAAATCCTTTCATTATCTACCCTAAAAAAACGACACCACCCTTTTTTTATTATCCCGACCACGGAAAATCCTACTTAACATCTGCCTGCTTGCAGGCCTGCGACCATCGTGGAGCAAATCCTAAAAATTGGGTTTGATTTTCAGACCTTTAAGCCTCTAGGTCTTACTCAACTCTTACTCAACTCTTACTCCTCTCTTACTTTGGTCTTGGTTTAGTGAGAGTTAAACAGGGTATGAAAATGGTATTTTAAGGATATTTTAACATTTTGCACAATTTTTTCTGCAGAATGACGTTAAGAAAAAAAGTTTATTGCAATATGAAACCTATCGTCAGCATCATCATGGGCTCCACCTCCGACCTTCCGGTCATGGAGAAAGCCTGCCAGTTCTTTGAGGAGATGGAGATACCCTTCGAGGTCAACGCCCTCTCCGCACACCGAACGCCTGCCGAGGTGAGCGACTTCGCCCGCGGTGCCGCCGGTCGTGGCATCAAGGTCATCATCGCCGGTGCCGGCATGGCTGCCGCCCTGCCGGGCGTCATCGCCGCCGAGACACCGCTGCCTGTCATCGGCGTGCCCATCAAGGGCTCCTGCCTCGAGGGCCTCGACGCCACCCTGGCCATCCTCCAGATGCCTCCGGGAATCCCCGTGGCTACCGTCGCCATCAACGGTGCCCAGAATGCCGCCATCCTCGCCATGCAGATGCTCGCCCTCGGCGACGACGCCCTCATGCAGAAACTCACAGCCTACAAGTCCGGCCTCAAGAAGAAAATCGTCAAGGCCAACGAGGAGCTTGCCAAGTTGGAGTATAAATTCAAATGCCAATAGCCTTTAAACCTAAAACTTTAAACCTAATGATAACCATAGGCATCACTGGGACGCTGGGGGCCGGAAAGGGCACAATCGTCGACTATCTGGTACAGAACAAAGGATTTGTGCACTACAGTGTGCGGGCCTTCCTCACCGAGGAAATCAAGCGGCGCGGATTGGAGGTCAATAGAGACACCATGACCGAGGTGGGCAACGACCTGCGGGCCAAGCATACGCCGTCGTGGATTGTCGAGCAGCTCTATGAGCAGGCTTCTGCTTCGGGCTGCAACTGCATCATCGAGAGTGTGCGTACTCCCGGCGAGGTGGAGGCCCTGCGTGGCAAGCCCAACTTCTACCTCTTCGCCGTCGATGCCGACCCCAAGGTGCGCTATGAGCGCGCTGTGCTGCGCGGAAGCGAGACTGACCACGTCTCCTACGAGACCTTCATCGCCAACGAGCAGCGCGAGATGGACAACACCGACCCCAACAAGCAGAACCTCGGCGTCTGCATCCGCGAGGCGGACTTCCGCTTCGACAACGGCGGCTCGTTCGAGGACCTGCATAAGCAGGTGGAGGAGGTGCTGCGTCAGATTACCTACCACCGTCCCTCATGGGATGAGTATTTCATGGAGCTAGCCAATGCCGCCTCGCGTCGCGCCACCTGCGACCGTGGTCGCTCGGGATGCGTCATCGTGAAGGACAAGCAGCTGCTGGTGACGGGCTACGTGGGTTCGCCCAGCGGCCTGCCGCACTGCGACGAGGTGGGACACCTCTTTCGCCAGACCATCGACGCCGACGGCCATATTTCGACGCATTGCGTCCGTACCGTGCATGCCGAGCAGAACGCCATCTGCCAGGCTGCCCGCCGCGGTATCGCCCTCGACGGCGCCACGCTCTACTGCCGCATGACACCCTGCCGCACCTGCGCTATGCTCATCATTAACTGCGGCATCAAGCGTGTGGTCTGCGAGCGCAAATACCACAGTGGTGCCGAGAGCGAGGAGCTGTTCCGTCAGGCCGGCATCCAGCTCGAGTTCTTCCACGACGAAGTGCAGCAATATGCGAATCAGTAAGGTCTTATTGCTCATGCTGTTGGCGTTGGCTCCTGTGGTGGCTTCGGCTACGGGACAGGCGGCTGACATAATCTATATCGACGGCCAGCAGTGGTGGCTGATGGGACGGGCTGTGACTTTTTTGGATTCTGCACATTATGACATACTTGTTTCCCATCTGCCTGAAAACAGGTCGCAATCAACTGCCAACTGGGACGGCTATATAGGTTATTGGAGTCTGGATGGCGACATCCTGATTCTCGATAGCGTGGTGTGCGAAGTCTACAATGATTATGAGCATAAAGAGTACCACGAAGAATCATTGCCGAAAGAGGTAATGCAAGAGGTGTTTGGTAACTATTATCATAATGGCAGGATTGAGGCTACCTTTGTGACCTGGGAGAACATCCGGGTGACTCAAGGGCAACGTCTTTACTACGAACATAGTGGATGGGAGCGCTTTTATGAGACAGAACTAATCCTCAAAGTAGAACAAGGCCGCGTTGTGAATAGAACGCTATACCACAATAGAGTGGTGGTCGATGGATTCTGCTTCGATGATTTGAGTTTTGAGGGATTGGATAAATTCAGGGAAGAATTTGCCCCCGTCCTTCGCAAGTATCATGAGTTGGATACGGTAGGTAAGGTCTATTTCTCAATGAACCATTGGACCATCGACACTTTGGGCAATATGACCGATGTCGAGGTGAAGGCTATTTGTCGTTGCCATGAGGATATACTGCCGCAGTTGGCAATGGAGTTCAAACAATACATCTTGAATATCCGTCCCTGGAAGATATGGTATATCAACGGCGAGTACACACATATCTATCGCGGTTGGAATATCCCCTTCCGCCGACAGGACTGGGATTGACTCTCACAGTTTCCGCAGCAGCGGAGATTGTGACATGTCGGTAGGATTGGTACCAGGAACGCCCTCGGGGACTGCTACGCCGAGTTCCTCGAAGTGTCTCTTCCAGTAATCGGGCAGCTTGCCCTCCTTGTCGCGCCAGTTCATAGGCTTGGACTCGAAGAGGTGCTTGCCGTCGGCATCCAGGAAGCACTCATAGACGAGTTCTGAGCAATAGAGCGCGCCGTTGTTGGGCAGGAAGGCGTTGTCGTAGGGCTGTCCAATGAAACCTTTGGCACGTGCGATGACTGCCGCCGTGTCGAAGGGCATTGTGAGACGGTAGATGTCGTAGGAACCGAACATGAAGAAGTCGTTGGCTCGCTCGAAACTAGAGAATGATTTGCGTTTTACCCCATCGTCGGGCGTGGCCTCGATGACCCACACCACCCCCAAACTATCCACCTCCACCAAGGCCACATGCGAGTATTGCCCGGTGCTGGCCTTGATGGCTTGTTCCATGTCCGATTCGTACCACTTACTCGAAACGAACAGCAGGTCGCCGCTCTGCAGCTTCTCTTCGGGTCGCAGAGTGCTGTTGTCAAGATAGTCCTTCATAAACATGCTGTCGGGCATCGCCTCGCGAAGCGTCTGCCACAGCACGGGCTGGTAGGTGAAGAACTGGGCTTCGCGCCAGAAGACATACATGGGCAGCAGCCACGGAAAGCGGGTGCTGCCGCCGAGGCTGTTATGCGAGTCGGTCTGGCCAAAGGCCTTGAGGGTATCGCCCGCCTGGTTGACGAAGGTGATGACGTAGCCATGCTTGTTGGAACTGCGGCCAGAACTCTCGGTCTCGAAGACGGTGTGCAGGTCCAATGTGGTATCTTTCAGGCCGAAGTCTTGTGGGGTAGGGTAGTGGCTGTAACGTTCTCCGAGGATCAGCAGGGCCTGTTCAACGAGGGCCACCGGTAAGTGTCGCCCGAAGGTGCTGTCATTCTTCACGGTGTTGTGCATCTCCAGCAGACTGTCACCCATGCGCCGGTAGCCAATCTCTTCCTGAAAATAATGGTAGCCTACATTCTCGTAGGTCTGAATGTTCAAGCTTTGTAGACCTGACGAGACGAATGCTGCCAGCGGCTGCGGGTAGGTATAGGGCTCCACATGTCCGGCGGTGTCGACGCTGTAGTTCTCTTTCTTGTCGTTCATGATGATGACGCGGTCTTCGCGGCTGGGGTCGGGGGTCATGCCCCAGATGTCGGGCACACGCGCCACGCGGTACCAACCCTCGGAATCGAGGATGTAGATACTATTGCCGTCGTGACCCCACAGGCGCGAGCCGTGGGAGACCGTTGTCTTTGGCTCTTCGATGGTTCGCTCGGTGGTGAGAAACGGACAGGTGTCCACCACCCCGTTGGCTCCCACACGCATCACCCCTTCCTCAATGCGGCAGTAGAGGTGTCTATCGTGGATTCCTATGGTGAACAGCGCGTTGACACCCATCGGTTTCCAACGTTGAAGGTCCTCCGTCATCACCACCTGATGGCTGTCGTCGATTCCCCACAGCCTGCCTGTGGCGGGGTCTACCTCGAAATACCGCAATGTCACAGGTGTACGTTTCCAACGGATTTTCTTGACGGGGCTGTAGAAACTCTCTCCTCCCTGTTCTATAATCAGGTAGTTTTTCCATTGCCGGACACGGCCCACGATGTCGTTCTTTGTGATGACTTTCTGGTCGAAAGGCGTGGGCAGACGGTGGTAGGTGCGCCAGTTGTCGGTGGTGGCGTAGAGGCTGTTGTCGTGGCAGCCGATGAAGCCACTCTGGGCCGAGCACATGTAAATCTCATCAATTCCCGTCTTGCGGTCGAAGGCGGTGTCTCTCAGCGCGGTGAAGGTGCGTCCACTGTCAGCACTGAAGGCCAGCATGCCGTCCTGCGAGCCTATCCACATGCGTCCTTCCTCGCCACGCCAGGCGGGGTGGAACCAATTGAATCCCTTGGGGCTTTTGGGGGCATTGAACTGGTCCCAAAGACGGCCTCCCGTACTGGTGCGCTTGATGTCTCCATCCCAGATGAGGCCCGAAAGCACCACCGTGTTGCGGTCGAAGGCAGTGACATTTTCATATTCTTCACCCGAGGATCCCAGTTGTCCTTCTTTTATTATATGCCAAGACGAGTGGATGTTGTTGGCATGGAAGATTTCACTGCATTCTGTTACCATCCAGAGGGAGCCATCGGGTGCCACCGAGGTGTGGGTGACATACGGGTTGCGGCATTCCATGTGGAGCTCCGCCCTCCGGTCGCGCTCCTGCCCCTGCAGGATGTTCACGGTGAGTAAGAGGACTCCTAATAGGCTGATTCTATGTTTCATGATGATTTTCTTTCCCTCCTTTTTCGCATGCAAAAATACGGAAAAAAAACACTCCGAAAAATGCGAAATGCAACTGGTTGATAATTAGCACCATCTCCGTACCAAGTCCGACTGAACTCCGACCCATCTCCGACCGATGTCCGAACACGGTCGGAGATGGTGCGTTGATGGCAGGTCGATGGTATGGTAAAGGGGAAAAAGAAAGGAGGTCTGCCGAAGCAAACCTCCCTTTTTTTCGAATCTGTGAGCGATTAACCCTCCTGGATAGCACCGGTGGGGCAGGCGCCAGCGCAGGTACCGCAGCTAACGCAAGCGTTCTCGTCAATCTTGTAGATGTCGCCTTCGCTGATAGCTCCGACGGGGCACTCATCGATGCAGGTGCCGCAAGCAACACAGATGTCAGTGATTTTGTAAGCCATTGTTCTTTTTGTTTTTAGGATTAATAATTGATCAATTATTGCTTTAAAAGCGAATGCAAAGATACGAACAATTTCGGATACGGCAAAATTATTTCACCATTTTTGGTGAGGGACTGCCGGATGAGGTTTGTGTATCAGCCTTTTGTGACTGCGTTTTTCCTGCCCGTTTGCTAATCCAATAGCCGGCGAAAAGGAGTATCGACAGGATGGCCATGAAGATTATGACTACTTCGAGGAGGTTGGCAATACTGATGTCTTTTGAAGAGGAGTCGGAAAACATCAATATGATAGTGGCTAAGAAGAGAAGGGATAGTGCCCATACGAAGAATGCCAGAGAGAGCCGCCATAGCGTGCCCCAAAAACGATAGCCGAAAAGTTGGCGGTAGGTGATGTAATAGTAGAATGGGATGAGAAGGATGAGGATGGGGATGAACTTCTCAATCAATAGGCAAATGAGCATCAGCGTGGCCATGAAGAGTTGTATGAAGAGGCCTTCTGGAAAGGTGTGCTGTGGATGGCGTGGTGCGAAGCGGAAAAAGAACCATGTGGGGATGGAGAAGAACATAGTCATACCCATCATGGCCCATCCTGGGTTCTGTCTGAGCCAGTTGACGGTGACTCTGAATGTGTCGCCCATTATGTTGTCAGACTGAGGAAGATCAAATCCTAGGAATTGTCGGACAACGGCGTAGAAGACGGCAAGAACGAACAGCATCTTTACGGGGGGATAGCTTACCTGGCGTTTGCCGCTAAGGTATTCGCTGATAAAGTATCCCGGCCTCCAGAGTAGTTGCCAGAGGGAGTATGGCATGGAGTGAGAGTCCATGCCCCAGAGCATGGTCACGTTTTTCCATAGTGACTGCCATGTAATACGTCCGACGTTGGCGGCCTGTCCGCAGACGGGACAATAGTTGCCTTCGAACTCATTGTTGCAGCAGGCGCAGCGGTGGGAGCCCGATTCCTTGACGGAATAATGGCGGGGTTCTTTCTGCCAGAAGCGGAAACGGTGGTATCGTTCCTTGAACTGCATTTAGAAAATCATTGCGAGCAGCACATACAGCCAGTGGGCGGCGATGCCGGCGCAGAGGCCGCCGATGGTGTGGGCGGTGATGGCTTTGCCGATGAGTTTGCGGTAGCCGAGGGAGTCGAGCATGGCGGTGTGGGTGGAGAGGTAGCCGCTCCAGCACATGCCCATGGCGGTGAAGACGGCGATGGCGTTGTTGGTGATGATGCCGTTGTCGACGAAGGTGGGCACGAGACCGAGGGCTGCACCCACGGCGCCGAGGGCGGTGATGGGGAAGCCCACGAGGGCTCCGTTGTCGAAGCCGAAGAGCCAGTGGAAGACGATGTCGACCTTGTCGGCTAGCCATGTGATGACGGGCACACCTTGATAGGCGGCGCCGGTGTAGCCTTCGGCACCTTTGCCGAAGGTGAGCATCATGACGATGGTGGAGATGCACAGGACGCCGGGGATGATGGCTACGCCAATACCCACGCCACTCTTGCCGCCGTCAAGCATGGAGTTGAGGAAACGCTGGAAGACGCCACCTTCGCTCTTGAAAGAGATGTTCTGCTCGGTGCCCTCCTCTTCGGTGACGGGGCTGTCCATTTCGGGATAGGCCTTGAGGGTGAAGTGTTGCATGAGACGGGTGGAGATGATGCTGCCGATGACGGCGCCGGCGAGGCCCACGAGGGCTCCTTTCATAAATCCGAGGGCGGCCATGAACATGATGACCACGAGGCCCATGCCGAAGGCGGTGCCGAAGTTGGTGAGGGAGACGAGCTGGTATTTCTTGAAATAGCGGGCGAAGTTGTTGTCCTTGGCCAGCGAGATGATGGCGGGGTTGTCGGAGAGGAAGGTCATCACGGCACCCAGGGCGGCGACGCCGGGGAGGTTATAGAGGGGTTTCATCAGAGGGCGAAGGAGATTCTCCAGCAGACGCACGACGCCGAACTCGGTGAACATCTTGCTGATAGCACCCATGAGGACGCAGATGGCCATGATGTAGAACACCGTCTCGAGCAGCAGGTGGTAGGCCGTCTGCATGAAGGTGTTGAGCATATTGGGCAGCGTCATCTTGTAGGCCATGAAGCCGAAGAAGCCGAAGAAGAGGACGAGGAAGATGAGAGCCTCGAGGCTACGGCTGGTGGTGAACTTCAGGCGGCGGGGTTTGCCGCTTTTCTTGTTGGGGTCGGTCTCGTGATGGCGGAAGACATGCAGCGGGTCGATGACCGACAACATGGTGTTCATCAGGTTGTTGCTTTTGTCACTCATAATATTAAATTTTTGGTAGTTAAAGAAGTTAAAGGAAGTTAGCTCACTTCGTTCGCTTGGGTAGTTAAAGGACAATAGCACCAGCAATAATCAATGACCGCGCCAGTCCTCATTTGTCCTTTAACTACATTAACTACTTTTAACTACTAATTTAATTTATTTTTTGAACAGTTTATGGTAGTCCATTGTCCAGGTGGCGCCGATATTGAAGTTCCAGGAGGCGTCGGTGACGTCGTTGCCGGTGATGGCGTCGGTGTAGCTGTCGGTCATGCGGCAGCCGTAGATGTGCAGGCGGACGTTCTTTTCGGCCGAGGGGAACCATTCGAAGCCGAGACCGTAGCGGGCGGTGGTGTGACCAGCGGCCAGCTGGTGGTCCATCGATACCGACGAGCCCAGTGTCTCCTTCGACTTGTTCTGCTCGTACATGCCCTTGACGAAGATGTTGAAGCGGTCGGTGAAGTAGTAGTTGGCGCAGGAAACGAAACCGAAGTTTTTGCCCCAGTCATCGACGGCCAGCGCGTGGTGCATGAAGTCGAAATAGAGGTCCCACTTGTCGTAGATTAGCTTGACGCCGAGCATGGTCATGTTGAGGTAGTTGTTCCACTTGTACTCGACCATAGAGGTGCTCCAGAGGGTGTGGATGTGACCCATATTGCCTGCCCAGTAGAGGTTGTAGGCCACGAGGCCGGCGTCGTAGTTGAGGTTGTTGTAGTTGATGTAGGGCGAGTTGGAGACCTGAGCGATGAAGGTGTGGTTGCCGTCGTCAGTGATGTAGGCACCGCTGGCGGCGAGCTGGAAGCAGTAGATGTTGCGCCAGATGTTGGTGGGGAAGTAGACGTCGATGGGGGAGGCGTCGTACTCGAAGCCGCCGAGGGCCATAGCGTCCTTACCGAAGCGTATGCGCCAGTTCTGGTTGGGCATATAGTCGAGGTAGAGGAAGTCGGTGTTGTCGAAGAAGGTCACCGTGCCGGGGTTGGCGATGATGCGCTGCTTGAAGTAGTAGCTGAAGCCGCTGCCGAGGTCTCCGCCGAGCATGAAGTTGAAGTATTTGCCATGGATGCCTAGGTTGGGTGTGGAGTCGGTGGTGGTGATTTCGCCGTCGGCGCGGACCTCAAGTTTGAGTTTGTTGAATACCTCGCCCCAATTCACCTGGGCGTGAGAGAGGGCGGGGGTGAGCAGCATAAAAACTGCAGCTGTAAGGGTTAATATTCTTGTCTTCAATTTGTTGTTTATTTAATGTTGCTAGATAAAGATTTGCAAATATACGAAACTTTTTTTGTTTAGCACATTATTTGAGTAGTATGACGGAACCTACCTCGGTGCGGAGGTGGTGGGGCCGGTCGGTGGCGTGGTAGTTGAGACGCCAGACGTAGTTGCCCTGTGGGCAAATCTTCCCGTCGTTGGTCCGGCCGTCCCATCCATGCGAGAGGTCGGAGGTGTAGTAGACGAGGAGACCTTCACGGTTGTAGATGTATAGTTCAGCGTCGATGACTCCCGTGGTGACGATGACGAAGCGGTTGTTGTCGTCCTCGAGGGGTGTGAAGATGTTGGGTGCGAAGAGTGCCACGCGGCGGATGGGGATGACGGTGAGGGCGGTGTCGTAACATATGCCGTTGTATACTTCGAGGGCGACGATGACGCTGTCGCTTTCTGCGTCGGCTTCCCCGGCGAGGTGGCGGTCGCGTTCCCATTGGCGCACGCCGTCGACATACCAGGTGCGCTGCCACTGCTCTATCTCTCCGGGTCGCTGGCTGCGTGCGTGCTCTGTGGTGAGGTCGTAGGCATCGAAGCTGAGGTTGTCGTAGGTGAGTATCTGTGGGTTGACCTTGATAGAGGCGGTGTCGATGATGACGGGCCGCAGAGTGAGGCGGGCCGTGGTGGGACAGAAGGGAGTCTCACGGTAGTCGACGAAGACCATGTATTCCGTGAGTGACTGTGGCGCGACCTTGACGACGGTTTGGCGCTCCTGGCCTTCAAGGGCGTCGTCGATAGGGACGGCGTTCCAGAGGAGGTAGGGCATGGGCTGCGGGTCACTGTCGGGGGAGAATGGCGCACGGGCGTCGGCAATGATGCGGTAGCCTTTAGCGGCACAGTCAATCTCGTGGACTAGGTCGACTTGCGGCAGTGCCATCTTGGTGACAATCATGCCGACGACGGAGTCGCATCCGTGGATGGTGCGGAGGGTGTCGGTGAGGGGGAAGTCCTCGGTGCGGTAGACGGCGGTGGAGTGGATGGTGAAGCCGTGCCAGTAGTAGGTGTCGTTGTAGCAGATGGTGTCGTGCAAAGCCGTGGAGGTCGAGTAGTGGACGGTGAGGTTGAGTGTGACGACGGAGTCGCAGTCGGCAATGGTGCGGATGGTGTCGACGACACCCGCGGTATCGCGGTAGTACCAGCTGTTGTTGATCCATCGCATCGAGTCGCATACGACGTGACGGTCGGTGTAGTAGTGTGTGTAATCAACGGTGAGCGCGAGGTGGACGACGGAATCGCACTGGGCGCGGTTGGTGAGGGTGACGAAAGGTGCCGTGGTGGAAGCATGGTAGGTGTGGCCGTCCTGCCAGGTGAGGCTGTCGCAGCCGTGGAGGAGGTCGACGGTGGAAGAGGTGTCGTGGGCGTAGACCGTCATCACCACCAGCGAGTCAATGCCGTTGAGACCGCTGAGATGGACGCTGTCGCTCATCGCCAGCATGCCACCAGTGTGTGGCCTGTCGGCAAAGGTGACGCCGTTCCATACAAGCGGCAGGGCGTTCTGGCAGAGGTTGCTGTCGTTGTAGGTGCGGCGGTTGCGCTGGAGGTGGAGGGTGCGCAACGAGTCGCAGGCGAAGACGGCATCGAGGCGGTGCAGATAGACTCCGGTGGTGTCGTAGACGGTGCCCTCAAAGGTATAGTGGTCGCCATCGTAGATGGTGTCGTAAAGATGTTGGTCGTAGGTGGGCCATACCTTGAGGTGGAGGGTGCGTGTACTGTCGCAGGAGCGTGGCTGAGTGGAGAGTGGAGAATGAAGAGTGGAGAGTAGGTGGGGGTAGGTGCCAGTAGTACTGCAGGTTGTGTCTTCGAAAGGATAACTATGCGGTACCCACTGCCCACTAGCCATTGCCCACTCTGCATTGCAGATTGTGTCGCTGAAGTGGAGGTCGTAGGAGGGCAGGAGGTGGAGGTGGAGGATCGAGAGCGAATCACAGCTGTGGGCGCTTGCCAAGTGGTCGGTGACCAAGGTGTCGGCGGGGAAGTGCGAGTCGAGGATGGTGAGTTGGACGGTGGTATCGCGACTGTGGAGCGAGGCGGTGACGCTGCCTGGAGCAAAGATGCCGCGTTGCGGTGTCCCCCACGTATAGGTGTGGTTGGTGCAGACGGTGTCGCTCAGGTGGTGATCGTAGGTACTCCATGAGGTGAGGTGCAGCGTCGAGAGCGAGTCGCAGCCGTGTATCGACAGTAGGCTGTCGAGATGCTCGATATACTGGCTGGTGTCAATGTTGTGGGTCAGCGAGGCATTGGGCACGAAAGTGCTGTCACCGAAGGTATACTGCTGGTTGTCACAGATGGCTACGGTGCTGTGGTGGTCGTAGAGGGCATGCACCGTCAGATACATGGTGATGGTGCTGTCGGCTCCCGTGCGGGCAGTGAAGACTGTCGCACGCGTCATCGTCGCGCTCTCAGCCACCAGAGTGTCGAAGACCACGCCGTTCCACGTCAGTGGCAACGCGTCGTTGCAGACCGTGTCATAGAGTGTCGTGTCGACGTTCCGGTGCACGAAGAGTGTGAAGTCCACTACTGAGTCGCACTGTACCGTGTTGGAGAACACCACGGAGACATGGCTGATGCTGTCGGCAAAGGTGCTGTCGTGATAGTTGTAGGGCAGTAGGTTCTCGATGACGGTGTCCACCTCTACGCCTATGGTCGAGTAGCGGATGGTGAGATGGAGAGTGGTGGTGCTGTCACAGTTTACGGCGTTGGAGGAGAGGTGTGTTGGTGTATCGGTAGAGGCTGTGTATTCTGTGCCGTACCAAATGAAGCTGTCGCAGTGGTCGGCAACGGTGTCGCCGGTGGTAGTGGGGCGGACTTCGAGGTTAAGCACCCGCAGGGAGTCACAACCGTAGGTGACGGTGTGGAGCATGTGGGGATGGAAGCCT
>CACYIK010000015.1:50081-81293 GCA_902774395.1 uncultured Bacteroidota bacterium | reverse complement strand
GTATTGCTACCCCGCGTTACCCCTCGACTTGCATGTGTTAAGCCTGCCGCTAGCGTTCATCCTGAGCCAGGATCAAACTCTTCATTGTAAGAATTGTTCTTTTTACCTATTGACTCGTCTCGTGTCCACATCCTATCATTATAAGATGTTTGACACACGCTATCTCTATCTTCTCATCTGTTTCAAATTTCTCTCGCTCTCGTTATCAACAAGTTTTTCAACAACTCGTTTTTCGTCGAAAGCGGATGCAAAGATACAACCAATTTTCAAACCGACAAAATATTTTTTCAAAAAAAATTTATTTCTTGTTATCAAATATTGATTTGCAGCCATTTAAAATTGAAACTTTTTTTTCAAAGCAGAAGAAAACAGGCCACAAAACACGCCGAAGACAGCTCAAATAAGCAAAAATCGAAACGGAACAAAATGACCCTCAAATAAAATCATTGTAACATATTGTATCTTAATCGTTTATGCAAATATGGCAATTTATAACTCATTGATTTACAATTATCATTAAATTCTATAGAGCGGACTTCGGGCAAATCAAGGGTATGGTCGGATTCGTCGGCGGGGGAAGGTTCCGGTGCCAACTCACCGACATAAGTCGACGCCGAAGCACGACCTGCATAGTCGGTCACGAAGCCATAGAGGTGTACCGAATAGTCGGTCCATTCCGCGGGCAATTCGACGGAGGCCGTCTGGCCACGGCGCGCCGCGGGTGCCGACAACACCCCCTCTCCCACCCCGGGGCACCAAGCATAGAGATAGACGGTGTCGTCGCCGGAAGCGCGGAGGTGGAGCGGGTTCTTCTCAAAAGTGACCGTAACCGTCACCCCACTGCCGCCTGATGCGGATGCAGGCGAAGCGAAGGCGACGGGTGCGACGGGACCAGAGGAGAGGACAAGGGAGGGATAGTCGACGACGGCGGCATTGCCGTCGAGAGAGATATGCGGGCGGTTGAGACTGATGAAGAGGTTGCGCGCCGTCATGCAGGCCTTGCGCGAAGCAGCGCCGAGGCCCATACGCAGGGCCTGCGACATGCCGGCCGCCAGTCTCGAGGCGGTGCCGAAGACCGTGCGGCCTGCCTGCTGCAGCTCGGTACGCGGGTTGTGCACCTGACGCGGACGCGCACGCAGGCACCAGCGGCCACGCCACATATACCCGATGACCGTTCCCACGGTCCCGCGGTAGCCGTCGTTGATTCCGAATCTTTGTTTTGCCATTTTTGTAATGATTAATGATTAATGATTAATGATTAAAGACCTTAAAGACCTTAAGGACTTTAGGGACCTTAGGGTCTTTAGGGACCTTAAGGACTTTAGGGACCTTAAGGACCCTAGGGTCACTATATAATATAAGGTCTGAAGTGGTAACATCGGATTTTTTAACACTAATTTAACTTTTCGGCGCCTTGAGGGGCCGGTGGCGGGAAGCTGCGGGGAAGGGCGTATGAGTGGCGCAGCTACAGCGTGTTATCTCCGACGGTGGTCGGAGATGAGTCGGAGTTCAGTCGGACTTGATACGGCGATGGTGAGAAGTGTCCGGCGGCGATGGCTCGGCGGATATTTTTTTAGCAAGTCTGGGAAAAAACGTATATTTGCAGTTTTATTATTTGAACGCGCGACGCGCGCAACTACATATATAACAAGAAAATGAACAAACTTTACTCACTTACCAGATTCAAAAAAACTTACATAACGCTTGCCATTGCGCTGTTTTTGTACCCGACTTTGGGACGCGGACAGGGACTCTGTCCGCCCGTGGGGCTACCCTTCTATGAAGACTTCAACACGACGCAGCTGCTGCCCGAATGCTGGAACAAGGGCGAGAACTTCGACGCCGAGGAAATGAAGGCGCATGTGGTGGGAAGTCCGGCCTTCGGCATCGGGTCGCTGATGATCTCGTGCGGAGCCGACAACACGCAGGTGCACCAGTCGATCGTGATGGCGCGGAAGCTGACGCTGTCGCCCTCGGGCATCCGGATGAAAATCAAGATGCGTGCCAACCAGGCGGGTGCCGTCATCATGGTGGGTGTGTGCAAGAGCGGTACGACCCTCAACCAGCTATACGGCTTTGTGCCCGTGGACACCATCACCATCGGCAGTGCCAACACATGGAATGAATACGAGATAGACTTTTCGAACTATAGCGGCGACGGCGACCGTCCGGCGTTCAGGATGATACAATCGATGCAGGGAGGCCATGTGGGAAGGATTATCTATCTGGACGAGATGACGATAGAGCGTTGCAGTGTAACGGGGCTGAGTGTGAGCCACCGTTCGAGCGACGAGCTGACGCTTCACTGGACGAGCATCGGCAACGGTACCGCCGACCTGACGGTGAGGTCTCTGAGTGGCGACACCCTGCAGTCGTTCACGTCGGTGACGAGTCCCTACCGCATCCAGGGACTGACGCCGCTGACCTCCTACACGCTGACGCTGACGCCGCGCTGCGAGGGCGAGACCTTGCCGGGCGAGGAGAAGAGCATCACGTCGTCGACGCTGACGGGTCCACGCAGCGGCCTGACCTACTGCGAGGGCTTCGATGCCAGCCAGCTGCCCGAAGGATGGATGGGCTACGGCAGCGCGACGACACAGAGCTCGACAATCTATGACGGCAGCCGGGCGCTGAGCATCGCCAACGGCGGCTACGCGGTGGTACCGCAGACCCTGGTGGACGGCACCGTCTTGGGCTTCGGCCAGCTGATGATGGAGTTGATGGCCTACAGCAGCTCCAGCAGCAACCGCCTGCTGGTGGCCGTCACCGACTATCCCGAAGAGATTTCGACCTTTGAGCCCGTCGACACCCTGACGGTCAGCGCGGGCAGCTGGACGATGTGTCGTCCGCGGCTGTCGCGCTACAGCGGCACGGGACGCTATCTGATCTTGAAGCCGCTGAGCGGCACCTTCTATATCGACGCCCTGCGCATGGGACGCTGCTTGCTGAGCGGCGTAGCGCTGAGGGAGTATACCTCGAGCAGCATCACGATGGAATGGGATGCGCCCGCGGCAGGAGACAGCGTGGTGGTGGAGCCCACGGTGGGTGGCGGCACCACGACGACGGTTACCGCCGCCGACTGCACGGTGGAGAACGGCAAATGGGTCTACACCATCAGCGGCCTGACTCCCGGCAGCAGCCACACCTATCTGGTCTACGGCGCCTGCGACGAAAGCCCTTGCGGCGTGGCGAGTGTGAGTGCGACGACCTTCACTGCCGAGTATACCCTACCCTACTGTACAGACTTCGAGGAGAGCGGCACGCTGCCCACCGACTGGCATAACACGACGACCTACAACAGTTGTCCGAGACTCGACAACGCCCAGTCCCACAGCGGCAGCCGTGCGCTGAAGATGAACGCCTACGGCAACCTGTCGGCAAGCCACACGCTGACGGTGCTGCCTCCCGTCGAGACGGGCAGCGCGTCGATGGTGACGGTGAGCTTCGCGGCCTACACTGCCTATGCGGGCAGCACGCTGCAGGTGGGCGTCATCACCAATCCCAATAACGAGAGCACCTTCACCTCGCGTGGCAGCGAGAGTGCCACCAGCGGAGACTGGCACCGTTATGCGGTCACCGTTGCGGCCCCTGCGGCTGGCGAGCGGCTGGCGCTGCGCTACTTCCGTTCGGGCAGTGGCGAGCGTGCGCTGTGGATTGACGACCTGACGGTGATGGAGTGCGGCGTGAGCGGCGACGAAGTGCACGACGTGCGGTCGACGGGTGCCACCCTTTCGTGGAACAGCACCGGCGTCACGGTCGACGTGCAGCTGCGCAAGAACGGCACCATCAGTATGGCGCCGCAAGCGGACGCCACCAGCCCGCTGGTGTTCAGCGGTCTGGAGGAAGGAACGACCTACGCCTACTATTTCCGCAGCCGTTGCGGAGGCGAGAGCTGCTGGGTCTATGGCGGCAGCTTCACCACCAACGACGATGCCATGAGGGCCGACTACTGCCACCCCACGCAGGAGAGCATCGGCACGACCCTCTGGACTCTCCCCTATCTGGAGGAGACCTCCTATACGGGACTGATTGTGAGTCTCGACAACAAGAGCAGCAATAGCGGGGCGACGCTGAAGGTAGGTCTGATGACCGACCCCGATGTAGCGTCGACCTTCACCGAGCTGGCCTCTTTCCCCACTGTTGCGGGAGAGTGGGCGCACCACCATGTGTCGCTGACGGGCCACGAGGCGCAGGGTCACTACCTGGCGCTGAAGAGCAGCAGCGGAACCATCCAGGTGCGTAACCTCCGTATCAGCCGCGGTGAGGCTTACGACCTGACGGTGGGAGACGAGAGTGCTACGTCGGCCACGCTGCAGTGGAGCGAGACGGGTGTGGTGGACAGCGTGAGAGTGGAGGTGACGCCGCAAGGTGGCGGCCAGACCGTCGGCTATGTGGTGACCGACACCACGCTGACGCTGACGGGCCTCACGGCGGGCACCACCTACACCTATGTCGTCACGCCCTACAACGGGGCGTCGGCGAGGAACTGCTCGTCGCTCGACGGCAGCTTCGTCACGCTGCACCAAGACCTCCAGGAGGGCTGGTGCGAGCGATTCCTCTACAGCAACAGCGGAATTCCCACAGGCTGGCGTTTGGTCGCCGGCGGCAACGGGGCCACAGGAATAGTGACCTATTCCGGCAGCCGCTGGCTGAACCTTTCGGCGACGGGCTCGGAATCCACGGTGGTGGCGATGCCGAGTGCTGCGACGGCGGTGAACGGTCTGCAGCTGCGCCTCGAGACGGTGGCCCCCAATGGCATTCCCGAGGGGAGCATGCTCATCGCGGGTGTGATGACCGACGCGGGAGATGTGACAACATTCACGCCCTGCGACACGGTGTATCCCGTTGCCAGCCGCAGAGTCAGCATACTGGACCTCGGAAGCTACAGCGGCAGCGGCCGTGTGATAGCGTTGAAATATATCTCGGGCTCGGGCGCGAGCAGCGTTTATGTCACCAACCTGGGTCTCGCCGCCGAGCAGGTGGGCGAGCCTATGGCCAGCGAGGTAACGAACCACAGCGTGAGGCTGACGTGGTCGGGTGCACAGCAAGTGAAGATACGTGTAGGCAGCGACCCGTGGGTGAACTTCACGGGGCAGCCCGTGGCCGGTGGGCGCTGGAGCGCCGTGATTACGAACCTCAGTGCGGGAGCCGACCACAACTTCTACATCATCCCCGCCAGCGGCGACAGCGAGAGCGACTGCCAGACGGTGAGCGTGACGGCGCGGACGATGCTGGTGGCGATGGAGGTTCCGCTGTGCTATGGTTTTGAAGACTATTATTCCAGCACAGGGCTGCCTGTGGGCTGGCTGCGTCCCTATGGCAGCCACCCCGTGTCGCAGACCGGCACCCGCCACAGCGGCTCGCGGGCGCTGCAGTTCTACGCCAGCCAGAGCCACTGCATGGGCGTGTCGCCCGTGATCGAGGAGAGCACCCTGGAGGGCCTCTATGTCTCGTTCTACCACAACGCCCCTGCGGGCAGCGTGTGGGAGGTGGGTGTGATGTCGTCGTCCGACGACACGGCGAGCTTCACGCTGGTAGCTACGGTGAGCGGCGCCGGCAGCTGGACACGCAGCGAGGTGCTGCTGAGCGGCGTGCCGGCGACAGACCGATTCATCGCCTTCCGCTTCCGTTACATGGATGGTGCCGGCTACGGTTACCTCGACGACCTGATGCTGCAGCGCTGTGCGATGCCTGTGCTGACGCTGGACAACCCCCACAGCCACTCCCTCGACGTCAGCTGGACGGGAGGGGGCGAGATATGGCTCGAGTGGGGCACGTCGAACAATAACATGCAGCGGCGCCGGGTGAGCAGCTCGCCCTACACGCTGACGGGCCTGTCGAGTTCGACGAACTATACCGTGCGTGCCTGGTCCATCTGCGGCACCGACAGCCTCTTCGAATGCCACAAAGTGGAGGCGGAGTTGCAGACGCTGCCCGAACCGCTGAGTCTCACCTACTGCCAGCATTTCGACGGTTACGCGATACCCGACGACTGGAGCTATCAGGGACCCATAAGTTCTGTCTACTACGGTGTGACTGGCCGCTCGGTGCAGATGGCCTGCTATCCGACATCGCCGTCGTTGTTCATCATGCCCGAGGTCGATGTCAGCGACGCCTGCAACGATATCAGCACCGTGTATGTGCGCTTCAGCGTTTACAAACTCTCCTCGAGTGGCACCCTTGAAGTAGGTACCGTCAGCGACCACAGCCGCGGGATGGAGACCTTCGGAGCGCTGCATACCATCGACATCTCCTCCTTGCCGGCGGCCACGTGGGTCGACACCGTCGTTGGCATTCCCATCGCCCTGGTGGACGGGGGCTTCATAGCCTTCCGTCTGAGCGGGCCGCCAGGCATCTACCTCGACGATGTGTGTGTCGCCTATTGTATGGGCGCCAATGCCAGGATTATTGAACAGACCGCCACCTCGGTGACGGTGGAATGGGGCGGCTACGGAGCCTCGAGCCTCAATATCTCTTGGAACGGCGGCAGTGCCACCGCCACCACCAGTCCCTACACCGTCACGGGCCTCAACCCCAACCAGAACTACACCTTCCACTTCACGCTCAACTGTGGCTGCAATGTCTACGGCCACTGCATCGGCGAGGGCTGCGGCACCGGCAGCAGCGTCCTGCAACCCGCCGAACCCATGGAGATACCCAACTGCTACTCGTTGGACGAGAGCGGCTTCCCGGAATCGTGGCGTCGCTTCGGCAGTCCCTACAGCAACTATCCGCGGACAACCACCAGCCGCCACTACAGCGGCGCTCGCTCCCTCGACTTCTACACCTCCTCGGGCAATCCCTCCACCGTGGTGCTCGATCCTGTGGCCGACACTGTGGGAACCCTCGTTGTCAGCGGCCGACTCTACTGCACCAATGTCAACGCCACCACGGGTCCCCGCTTCCAGGTGGGCCTTTATAACAGCCAGTTCGACAACGGCACCTTCACGCCTGTCGACGACATCACGCTGGACGCCGTCGACCACTGGGAGAGTTTCCATGTGGTGATTACCCGTGATATGAGGCAGACGGCAGGAGCCGACTACATAGCCCTGCGCTTCTCGCCCACCGCCACCTACCACCTCTACCTCGACGACCTCTCGGTCTCCACCTGCGGCGTCAGTCCCATCACCAGCGACGGCGACGACATCACCGTCACCACCCTGGGCGACGCTACTCACTATCTGCTCAGCATCCACAACAACGAGGACAGCACCTACCGCGAGCTCACCCTCGACGGCGGCACGCGGAGCTTGGCATCCATCGGCCTCTCGCCCGACACCGCCTACACCCTTGTGGCACATCCCCTCTGCGCCGACAGCACGGCCTTCGTCTGCAACGAGGAGAGCCTCGTCGTCGGACAGCATATCGCGCTGCCTTACTGCCACGACTTCAACACCGACGGCATCGACCCCATGGGGTGGCAAGTGTTGAGCCACAACGACGGCCGCTATCCGCGCGTGGAAAACGGCCACTACGTGATGAAGCCCAACAGTAACGACCCGGATAACAACGACAGGGTGATGCTGCCCGCACTCACGGGGCACACCCTCGGGGGAGTACAGGTCAGGCTCACCATGAGCACCAGCAGTGCCGACCGCAGCTACGTCGAACTAGACTTGGGCTACTACAGCGGCGGCACTTTCCGCACGCTGGCCTTTCTGACCAACACCAATAACACGGAGACCCACTTCGTCACCCTGCCCGACTGCAGTGCACGGCAGCTTGTGCTGCGAGCCGCCTCCTACTCGGGATCCCGCACCATCAACATCGACGACCTGCAGCTCTCCGCCTATCCCGAGCCCATTGGCGTATGGGAGTTAAAGACGGGTAGCCGCTGGCAGCACCTCCGCTGGGACACCATTGGTGGCGTCTCGCGCTATCATGTGGAATGGGGACCCAAAGGTTTCACCCCAGGCAGCGGCACCGTTGTCTACAGCGACAGTTGCCACCTCTGTCTTGGTCCTCTCACCCCCAGCACGCACTACCAGTACTACTTCCTCGACACCCTCGGCAACCGCTTCTGCTACCCGAGGGAGTTCACCTCTATGGACGCGCCCGTGGAGCTCACCTACTGCGAACCCGCACAGCGCAGCCTTAACAGCAACAGTCTATACATCCTCCCCGAGGTCGAGCTTCCCGTCTCGCAGCTGACGTTGCTGCTCGACTGGCGGACGGGTGCCAGCGGCCGCCTCGAGGTGGGAGCCGTCAGTAACATCAACAACAACGGAACATTCCAGGCCGTCGACACTCTCTACCCAGTCTCCACTTCCGAGTTCCAGCGCTCCGCCATCAGCCTCTCCTCCTATAGTGACACCGGCCACTTCGTGGCGCTGCGCTTCGTCGGAGCCTCGGGCTACATCCGCAACCTCTCGCTGCAGTCGGTACCGCAGCCGGAGTTCCATGTGCTCAACAGCAGCACCATCGAGGTCGTCCCGCAGGACAGCACCGACTTCAACGTCCGCGTAAGTTCCAGTGCCGACGGCACCGATACTGTTTACCGTATCACTCCTAATTCATCACCCCTCACTCATCACTCCTCACTCATCACTAACCTCACCCCCTATACGCAGTACAATCTCTACGTGATGGACACCCTGTCCACCAGCACCTGCGCACTGCCTGTCACGCTGCGCACGCACCTCGACATCGCCGCGCCTTACTGCACATCACTCACTTCTCTTCCCAACGGCTGGAACCTCGCGGGACGCTACCGCGTGATGCCCTATATCCTCAGCGACAATGCCGTCAACCTCCACCTCTATGCCACCACCAAGGGCACCGTCACCCTCGGCACCCTGCGCACCCTCTACGACACCGCCAGCTTCTCTCCACTCTCCACTCTCCACTACCCATTACCCACTACCAGCTATTTCCGCATCGACAGCACGCAGTGGATCACCGACAGCGCCCACCGCTATCTGGCCTTCCGCTACGATGATGGCGCTGCCGCCGTCTCCGACATCGTCGTGCAGACCGTTCCGCGGCCGCAGTTTGCCGTCGAGAGCAGCCACACCATCTCCGTCACCTCGCCGGCAGGCGAGAGCCTCGACTACTGGGTCGAGGTCTGCCACGCAGGCGGCCTCCAGGGCAGCGGCATACTGCACCATATAGTCAGTAGCGGACAGCCGATAGCAGGTAGCAACACCTACCTCATCACAGACCTCGACATGTTCACCCCCTACGACCTCTATGTGCTGGCCGACTCGGGGCAGGTCACCTGTGCGCCGCCCGTGAGACTGCAGACCCATCTGGACATCTATCCCCCCTACTGCGAGACCCTGGGACCCGCCACCGAAGGTTGGTACAGCGAAGGACGCTTCCGCGTGATGCCCTATACCGACGTTGACACGATGACCTCGGTATATGTCACCTTCCGCTCCCGCGGCGACCTCGCCATCGGCTCGCAGAGCACCCTCACCGACACCGCTAGTTTCTCTACACTCTCCACTTTCCACTCGCCACTCTCCGGCGACTGGGAGGAGCACACCGTGCGTCTGGCCGACTATGCCGACTCCATTGCCGCGCGCCACTACATAGCCTTCCGCGGCGGCGAGCTGCAGAGTGTCTACCTGCACCAGTGCCCTGTACCCGCGGCGACGCTGACGGCGTATAACGAGGTCACCTTCACGCTGCCCGACGACGAGACGCCGGACTACTGGATAGAAATATCTGCAGGCGGGACGCCTGCGTACCCAAGCGGGGAGATTGTCCATGCCACCACGAATCCCTTCGTTATTGGAGGCTTGGAACAGAACACCCCCTACGCGTTCCGCTACCGCTGCGACAGTGCCATCGCTACCTGTCTGCCGCCGGCAAACATACTCACCGGCGTGCTCATGGAGGTGCCCCACTGCGCTCCGCTGAACGGATACACCTTCCGTGCCTCGTCGACGCTGCCCGCGGGATGGTTCACCCTTGAGGCTGCCGCCGGCACGCGCTACGCCATCATGCCCATCATAGACCTCGACAGCATCTATCCCGTCTATCTGCGTATGCGCTACCGCATCCCACAGGCCGGCACCGCCCTCGAGGTAGGTGTGATGGACAGCCCCTACAACGAGAACACCTTCACGCATGTGGCCACCTATTCGGATGTTGCAGGTCAGAACGTGGAAGCCACCCTCAGCCTGGCCAACTATCGCGGCGCGGGCCTCTACCTGGCCTTCCGCGCAATAGGCAGCAACCCCCAGAATGTCGTCCTCGACAACGTCGAATTGCAGACAGTACCCTTCGCCGACTACCTGCTTGTGGGCCACAACAGTGTCCTCGTCACCGCCCCCGATATGCCGCAACCTGTCGACAGTTTTTATATCAGCTACAGTTCATCAGCGGGTAGCGGTTCTGTCCTCGTCGACACCCTGCCGCAGCTGGTCACGGGCCTCGACCCCGACGCCACCTATCACTTCTCACTCCTCTCTCTCCAATCTCCACTCACCACTTGCGTCCCCTCCGTCGAAGTCAACACCACGCACCTAGACACCACGCCGATCTGCGGCCTCCAGGTCAACCTCTATACCTCGGCACCCCTCTGGCTGGGTCCCGAACTGGCAGATCCCGACATCTCGACACTCATCCTCCGTGCCGATGTTAGCTCCAGCACCGCGGGGCTGCGCCTCGTGGTGGGTACTATGCATGTGCGCAACAGCGACACCTCGTTCCACCCCCTCGACACCCTCACCCTCAACTCTTCACTCTCCTCTATCCACTCCTCACTCAGTCGCTGGAACCACCACGGTCGCTTCCTGGCCCTCAAACTGCTGCCCAACCCAGCCACCCAGACTCTCAGCTACTCAGCCACCCTGTCCAACCTCTCCCTCGACCACTGTCTGCCACCGCAACAGGCCTCCGTCGCACTGCTGCGCCACAACATCGTGCGCGTCGACGCCGCTGACGCCGACCTGAGCAGAGAGCTCTGGCTCGAGTACGGGGCCGCGGGCTTCACGCCCGGCAGCGGCACCATTGTGCGCTGCGACAGCCTACCCATGGACCTCACCCTGGCCAACAGCACCGACTATGAGTTCATCCTCCGCTGCGACAGCCTCGGAGGCTTCTGCCTGCCGCGACAGAGCATACGCACCCTCGACGCCCCGCCGGCCCTCGCCTGGTGTGAGGACTTCGAAGAGAGCACCCTCGGCACGCTGCCCTCCAGCTGGCGCACCGTGTCGCCCCTCAACAACGCGCAGGACATCAAGCTTGTGAGCTCCCGCAGCCACACGCCCTCGAAGTCGCTCTACTTCAACAGCACCCTCGGCCACTCGAACATCGTCGTCCTTCCCGACCTCGGACGCGACACCCTCCGCGGGCTCTCCCTCTCGTTATGGATGAACTCCGCCGGCAACGGCCGCCTCGAGGTGGGCGTCATCTCCGATGCCTCGGACCCCGAGACCTTCTATCCCCTCAAGACCTTCATCTGCTCCGGCAGCAACCGCTGGGAGCGCCAGCTGATGGACTTTGCCGATGCACCCGACAGCGCCTACTTCATAGCAATGCGCTGCAACGGTATGAGCGGCAACAACCGCTTCTGGGTCGACGATATCTTCATTTCCGAATGTGGTGCCAACAGCCTGCATGTAACAAACGTGCAGGCCGACGAGATCACCCTCGCCTGGCGCCAGACCGGCAACCCCGCCATCACCGTCGAGGTGGTCCCCGACAACGGCACCTCTTGGACCATCGACCTCACCGACTCAGCCGCTCAGACACTCAGCTCCTCGGCCTCTCAGATACTCCCCGTTTCCGGCCTCACACCCCTCACCAACTACACCTTCTACTTCTCATCGCTCTGTGACGAGGGCGCCGGCTACTGCACCTCCAACTACTTCGACACCTGCCAGGTGTTCACCCCCGCCGGCGGCTCCGAGTGCATCGACCCCACCAACCTCAACGCCTCCTACACCTCTTGCTTCTACGGCACCTATGGCAACCCCTACTCCCACACCGGCGTCGTCAACTATGGCTACGTCTCACCCTACAGCCGCCACACTGTCCACTACGACCTGACGGAGCTCGACCCACGCACGGGCAACCAGCTCTCCACCGTGCCGCCGGGAGCCGTTGCCTCTGTGCGCTTGGGTAACTGGAGTTCCTCCATGAGTGCCCCCGAGGCCGAGTCTATCGTCTACGGCATCACCGTCGACACCCTCGCCTTCGACCTTCTCATCATGCAGTATGCCGCCGTCCTCCAGGACGCCCTCCATGACCCCAAGGACCAGCCGCGCTTCAGTCTCGAGCTCCTCGACGACCAGATGCACGTCATCGATAGCAACTGCGGACGCGCCGACTTCATAGCCAACTACCAGATGGGCTGGAACGAGGCCGACAACAATGTCCTCTGGAAAGACTGGACGACCGTCGGTTTCGACCTCTCGCCCTATGCCGGCCAGACCGTCTATGTTCGCCTCACTACCCGCGACTGCAATGAGGGCTCGCACTACGGCTATGCCTACTTCACCCTCCGCTGCGGCAACAAGCGCGTCGTTGCCAGCGGCTGCGGCATCATCGCCGACAACGAGTTCACCGCCCCCTCGGGGTTCAACTACCGCTGGTACTCCTCCAGCAACCCCTCTGGCACCCTCACCGACGAGCAGTCTATCGTCGTACCCTCGAACAACGACGTGACCTACTACTGCACCCTGACGTTCATCGACAATCCCTCGTGCGCTTTCGACATCAGCGCTTTCGCGGGCATCCGCTTCCCGCTGGCGCTCGTCGAGCCACAGGTGGAGCTGGCGCCCTGCAGCTTCGTCGTGGGCTTCAACAACCGCAGCACGATCTCGTCGGACGGCCTCACCCCCGTGGGCACGGGAGAGCCCTGCGAGACGGCCCTCTGGGACTTCGGTAACGGACTGGGCTCCTCTTCCTACCACGCGTCGGCAGCCTACAGCGCCCCTGGCACCTACTATGTCACCCTGGTGAGCGGCATTGCGGGCGACGAATGTCTCGACACGCTGGTGATGCCCCTCACGCTGGCGTTCCCCGAGACGGGGCTGCGTATGGTGGGACGTGAGGAGCGCTGCCTGAACGACGCCCCCGACACGCTGGAGCTGTACAACGTGGCGGCGCCCTTGAGCGACCCGCTGTGGAGGGCGGTGGATAGTGCCATCGTGGGCACCCACGTGCTGCGCCACTACCGCCATGTGGTGGACAGTGCGAGCTACGCCCCCGGGAGCTACACGCTGAGCGTGGAGGCTGAGGACAGCGTGGGGTGCACAGAGAGGGTCACCCACTCGTTCACGGTGCATCCGGTGTATAGAGAGTACGACACGCTAGACCTGTGCTCGCTGCGCTTCCCCTACTCGTGGCGCGACACGACGCTGAACCCTGCAGTGACACAGGCACTCAGTCACACGGTCACTCGGTTACACAGACAGACCGCGGGCGGCTGCGACAGCATCCTCACCCTCGACCTGCATGTCTACCGCAACAGCGACTACACGAAGCGCGACACGGCCTACGACGCGGTGTGCGACAACCGTTCGTACTACTTCTCCGACAGCCTGCTGAGGCCTGGAGCCGCCACGGGCCACCCGCTACCGGCTATCGGCTATCTATTCCACTATACCGACTCGCTGTTTAGTTCTATCGGCTGCGACTCGCTGAGCACGATCGAGCTGACGGTACATCCCACCTACGACCACCACCTGTACGACACGGTCTGTTCGAACGACTCGTACACCTGGGGCACGCCGCAGCGCGAGATGGTGGCTGTGGACAGCGTCGTGGTCCACACCCACGCCCACGACACAGCTACGGGCTACCAGGTAGCGGCTACCGGCTATTCCTTTACCGACTCGCTGTTGTCGGTTCACGGCTGTGACTCGCTCTCTTCGCTGCACCTGAACGTGCTGCCGACCTACGACCTGCACTTCAGCGACACGATCTGTAGTAATGAGTGGGTAACAGGCAGCAGACAGTGGCTAGCGCACAGCTATCCCTTCGAGAACGCCGCCTACGACGCGACGGGCACCTACCCCCACCTGTTCTCCACGCTCCACTCACGACTCTCCCCTCAGTCACTCGGCTGCGACAGCACACGGACGCTGCACCTGAAGGTGTATCCCACCTACGACATACACCTCTACGACACCATCTACGATGGCGACGAATACACTTTTGAAGGGACGTCGTACAACGCCACCGGCCACTACCCCCACCTGCTGGCCTCGAGCTACGGCTACGCAGGCTTCACGCCTGCATTACAGCCCGCCACGAGCTGCGACAGCCTCCGCACCTTGCACCTGCAGTGCAACCGTCGGACCTTCATCGACACGGTGGTCTGCCAGAACGGGCTGCCGGTGAGATGGCACGGAGGACGCCTCTTCAGCAACGATGGGGGCAGCCGCATGGGGAGGATGCAGGTGCTGCGCGACACGCTGCATCTGCGTGGTGTCGGCGGCGTAGACTCGCTGCTGGTGATGACGGTGATTGCGCGCGACACGACGGCGACCGTCGACATCGTGCATACGTGCGACTCGCTCATCTGGCAGCACACGCCCGATACAACCTATCGCGTGAGCACGGACGAGCCCTACAAGTACCTCATGCAGCTCTCGTCCTTCGACACCACAGGCCTCTACACCCAGCAGCCTGCCCCCTACCTCGCGCCATTCACCATTCATCACTCACCCTTCAACATTCAGTGTGACTCCGTGCGCCACCTGCAGCTGACGGTGGACTACACCCACTATGCCACCGACTACCGCATCGCCTGCGACAGTCTCCAGTGGCCCATGGATGCTGCCGGCTACCCGCTATCGGCTACCCGCTACTACTACCGCGACACCCTCGGCGTCCCCGGCTCCTTGGGCTCGCACCGCGCCGTGGGACCCGTCGACACGCTGCTCACCGTGGGAGGGTGCGACTCGGTGGTCAACCTCGACCTCAACGTCCACCATGCCACCTTTGAGGGCGTCATCGACACTTTCTGCTACGACCGCCTCTACCGCTGGCGCGAACACATCGTGGGCGACACGGCGGACCTCTACACCACGCACCACTACGACCTCGCCGATACCCTGCAGACGCACACCTTCACTCATCGTTCAACACCCCTCACCATCACCTGTGACTCCATCCTGGCCATCCAGCTGACGCAGATGGCGCGCCCGCACCTCAGCATCGTCGACAGCATCGACTGTCGCTGGGAGCACTACCGCCTGAAACTGAGCACGGATGTGCCGTACTTCAAGTGGACAGCCTCTACCGGCCACCAGCTGCCGGCAACCCTCTGGTCTACGGAAGACAGCGTCGTCGATGTCAGCCCCACGGAGAACACCCTGTACCGCGCTTATGTCGACTACCACGAGACGCCGCTCTGTCCCGTCAGCGACAGCCTCTGGCTGAGGCCCATCGTCGTGCCGCAGGCACTGATGCAGGTCAACCCCGAGGCGCTGCGCTACAATGCCGCCTCTTTCGACGCCTACGACATTTCCATCCCCGACCCGCGTAGCATCCACCCCGGCGACGAGGAACTGTGGACACGCACCTGGCTCGTCGACTATGAGGAGCAGGAGGAGCAATCGCGCCACTACCACTCCGAGGTGGAGGAGTTCCTCACCCATGCCGACACGCTGTATATGTCGCTGCGCGTCTTCAACGGCCAGTGTCCCGACACCGCCACGAAGCCCCTGCCCATCCTCCGCGTGGCCATCTTCGCACCCAACATCTTCACACCCGACGAGAACACGAACAATCGCTTCATCATCGTCACTCGTGGCGTCATTGACGCGCAGCTCTACATCTACAACCGCGAGGGTCTGCTGGTCTACCAGACCGACGACCTCGAGCGCGGCTGGAACGGCGTAGCCCTCGACGGCACACGCTGCCAGCAGAGCGCCTACGTCTGGCGCATGATCTACCACGCCATCGACCACCCCGAAGAAGAGCAGTCCGAGGTGGGCACGGTGACCTTGGTGAGGTAATGATTAACGGGTAGTTAAAGGTAGTTAAAGGTAGTTAGCTCGCTTCGCTCGCTTGGGTAGTTAAAGGACAATAGATCCTGCAGCAAACAATGATTGCGCAAGACCTCATTTGTCCTTTAACTACCTTTAACTACTTTAACTACCTTTAACCGCCAACTAAAATTACCTAACGATAATCTCGTCGGTGAAGAGATAGGAGGGCTGGCCGGGGGCGGGATGCCACGAGGGCAAGGGGCCGGGGTTGGGGACCACGACACGGAGATAGCGGACAACGAAGGGGCCTATGTAGATTGACGAATAATATGAAGGAATCCCCAATGTTATATTATAGTTTTTCAGGCGCATACCAGTTTCTCGCGAATCCATGTCGAAGGTCCAATCCGAAACCAAATCCCATTCTTTTCCGTCATTGGAGACATATGCTTTAATCTCCTTCGGTGCCAATATCCAGTCGAATGTGTTTTGCATGAAGCGCATTGTGACTTCGTGGATTTCAGTAGGCTTGCCAAAGTCGATGACGGCATCGATGCTGTCGCCCCAGTAGCCCTGCCAGTGGCCGTCGGCATAGGTGGTGTTACTGCCAAGCTGGCCGTCGATGAGGGCGTTCTCTCCCCCACCGCTGTAGATGGACTTATAGGTGGAGTAAGGGGTGTTGAGGGTGATTTTGGCGCTCATAGCGAGGTGCGAAAGGAGGTACTGCTCGGTAACGACCCCCTCACCGTATTCATTATATGATATGGCACGAATGGTGGTGGAACGTTCCAGCGGGAAGGGCCCTTCATACTTAGTCGAGGCGGCAGTGGGCTCCGAGCCATCGAGAGTGTAGTAGATGGGACGGTCGTCATAGAGGGTTTTCAGTTTCACCATCGGAATACTCTGAGTATTCTGATTATTCTGAATAATCTGAGCAAAGACGTGACGGTCAAGTTCAAGAACTTCACGGGCGAGGTCGTCGTAGCGATTGCAGACGATATAGCGCTCATACTCGCCGTTCTCCTGATCCCAGAGTCGGAGGTATTCGCGCTTGAGGTCAAAAAGTGTCTTCAAGTAACTTTGACAATCGCCTTCCACGTTAGGAAAGACAACACCTCCTCCCGAGAGCTTCCATGGGATATCCATTCGGAGATTACACTTCTCGGCGGTGGCTTTCATACGCATCAAAGCATAGTGGACATGCGGGTTGGCAGCGGAATCAACATAGAAAGTATCCACCAGATGCATCACATAGTCAATTCTGTCCCGCATTTCCTTGCCGATGTTTTCGGGGTTGATGTTGAGGAGGGGTTCCATCAGGGCAGCGGAGGTGTACCAGTCGGCAATCAGCGGATTGCTCTCGAGGGCACCCATCTCGTAGAGGGTGTTGACGTTGACTATGTTCTTAGCATTGTAGAACAGGCGTTCGAAGTTCTGGTTGAACTGCTTCTCGCGGCGTTTGAACTCTTCAGGGTCATCGGTCTTGATGGGGTTCCAGGCCATCTCGGCGCTCCAGAAGAGGCCGTGCCAGCAGTTGTCGAAGAGGGCTTCGCCGTTGTCGTCCCAGCAGGTATTCATCAACCCCTCGGCACCATTGCGCCAGCCGTCCCTCGCCAGGTTGGCGATGTTCTTCATGTAGCGGTAAGGATTGGAAATCATGTTGCTGCTGTGACTCAGCGACGGCGCCACCCAGAAGGGCGTACCGTTATCCTTGAAGGGTTTTATCAAGTGGTCGTAGCTGTCCAACGGCTCATAGGCCCACATGATGTAGGTCATATCCTTCGGCAGCTGCCGCATCATCGCCGGATTCTTCGCCACGATGTCACCCCACATCACCACACGAGTGGAGAGTGGAGAGTGGCGAGTGGAGAGTTGTCGGATGAGGTTGTAGCATCGGTTGATGTGGTTGACATAAACCTGATCAGCACCCAGCGAGTCCACCAGTCGTTTGGCTCGGCCAGTGCCCAGCTGCTCGGTCTCGTCGCAGTTGATGATGAAGAAGGGCGAGTTGGGGATGCGCTCGAAAGCACCTGCGATACGCTTCCTTAAGAACTCATAGGTAGCCTCCTTGGCGGGATTGAAGTTGTTCTTGCTGTCCATCATATACTGATAGAACGGCACCCGCAATGTCTTCTCGGCATGCGCGAAGAGCTGAAGGTTTATCACCTCGTCGGGCAGCGGCTTGCAGTCGGCGGCATAGGCAGGCGCCAGGTCGGGGAACTCCTTCTGGTACAGCGTATGCTCGGTGTAGTAGTTGCTGAAATTGTACTTCAGCGCATGCAACACCTCGTACTGCTTCTGGCGGTAGGCCTCGTGGGGTACAGGTCCGCGGCTAATGTCGTCCATCCAGCCGCGATACTTATACGCCGGCCAGTCGGTGATGGTGCAGCAGGGAATGGCGGCGCCATAGAGACGCTGGAGCTGATCCAGCGTGAGATGGGCGTTGCGCAAGCCTTCCTCGCCGACATAGCGGATGGTCACCTGCCTTCTACTGATGATAAGCTGATAGGCTTGGTCGAGGTTGGCTTCTACTGGGAGAGTGTCGACTTTCTGCGATTTAATCTTCTTTGGGTACGAAGGAGCTTGTGACTCTGACAATTTCACCCTCTGCGGCGTGGGTATCAGACCGAGGTTGACATGATCCTGCGCGGCAGTGTTCAGAGTGAAGGCCAGCAGAAAGACTATTACAATTCGTTTCATACACTTACATAATAAATAAAACATTTGTCCCCTTCACTCCTTCTCACTCCCCTTCACTTCCCTTCACTCCCTACTTCAGGCAGTCTAGGTAGCGGTGGATGGTCTCCTCGATACCGAGGTAGAGGGCGTCGCTGATAAGGGCGTGGCCGATGCTCACCTCGTCGCACCAGGGAATCTGCTGATGGAAGTAGGTGAGGTTTTCCAAACTGAGGTCGTGTCCGGCATTGAGGCCGAGACCGCAGTCGCGGGCCACCATGGCGGCCTCCACGAAGGGCTTGATGGCCTCTTCACGGCCGGCAGCGTAACGACTGGCATAACTCTCGGTATAGAGCTCCACACGGTCGGTGCCGGTCTTCGCAGCCATCTCAATCATCTGCGGATTGGCGTCGATGAAGATGCTCACACGGATGCCGCACTGCTTGAATTCTTTGACGACATCACACAAATAGTCCTGATTCTTCACGGTGTCCCAGCCGGCATTGCTGGTCAGCACTCCTTCGGCGTCGGGCACCAGCGTCACCTGTGCAGGACGGATCTCCTTCACCAAGTCGATGAAGCCATAGGGCTTGCTCTTTGAGACACCCTTGGGGTTGCCTTCAATATTATACTCCACGCCGATAAGCGGCTTGATCGCCAATGCGTCAGCATAGCGGATATGGCGCTCGTCGGGCCTCGGGTGCACCGTGATACCCTGCGCACCGAAACGTTCGCAATCCTGCGCAAATTTTAACACATCAGGGGTGTTGCCGCCACGCGCATTACGGATGGTGGCCACCTTGTTGATATTGACACTGAGTTTTGTCATTATTTTTTTCTTTTTTATGGGTAGTTAACGTAGTTAAAGGACAAATGATGGCTGACGCGGTCCGTGTTTGTTGCCAATTGGTGTAGTCATTGTTCGCTGCTGGTGCTATTGGCCTTTAACTACCCATGCGAGCGAAGCGAGCTAACTACCTTTAACTACTTTAACTACCACTAATTTATCTACTTTAACTACTACTAACTTCTCCAACTTCCTTATTTCAATTTAAATTCCTTCTTTATCGCCTCGACCATGTCGAGTTTCTCCCAGCCGAAGAACTGCACCTTCTTGGTGTGCTTGCGGCCGTCGGCGTCGTAGAGGACGACGGTCTCCTCCTTGGGGTCGCGGCCCATGTGGCCGTAGGCGGCGGTGCGGCGGTAGATGGGGTTCTTCAAGCCGAAGCGCTGCGTGATGGCATAGGGGCGCATATCGAAGAGTTTCTCCACGCGCTTGGCTATCTCGCCGTCGGTAAGTTTTACTTTCGCGGTGCCGTAGGTATTCACATAGAAGCCTACAGGCTCGGCCACGCCGATGGCGTAGGCCACCTGCACGAGCACCTCGTCGCAGAGTCCCGCAGCCACCATATTCTTGGCGATATGGCGCGTGGCGTAGGCCGCCGAGCGGTCGACCTTCGAGGGGTCCTTGCCGCTGAAGGCGCCACCGCCGTGGGCACCGCGGCCACCGTAGGTGTCGACGATAATCTTGCGGCCCGTGAGGCCCGTGTCGCCGTGGGGACCGCCGATGACGAACTTACCCGTGGGGTTGACGAACAGCTTGTAGTCCTTCTTTTCGAAGAGGGCGCGGTTCTTGGCGTTGATGCGCTTGAGCACACGCGGTATCAGTATCTCGCGCACGTCCTTCTCAATCTGCTTGAGCATCTTGCGCTCGGTGTCGAACTCGTCGTGCTGGGTGGAGAGCACGATGGTGTCGACGCGAAGCGGACGGTGGTCGTCGCTGTATTCGATGGTAATCTGACTCTTGGCGTCGGGACGCAGATAGGTCATCACCTTGCCCTCCTTGCGTATCTTGGTGAGTTCCTGCAGGAGGATATGGGCCAACGTGATGGGCAGCGGCATGTACTCGCGCGTCTCGTTGCAGGCGTAGCCGAACATCATGCCCTGGTCGCCGGCACCCTGCTCTTCCTCACGCTTGCGGCTGACACCTTGGTTGATGTCGCCACTCTGGCCGTGGATGGTGGAGAGGACGGCACACGACTCAGACTCGAACTTGTACTCGCCCTTGGTGTAGCCTATCTCCTTGATGACGTCGCGCACGGTCTCCTGGATATCGACCCAGCCGTTGCAGGTCACCTCGCCGCTGACGACGGCAAGACCCGTGGTTACCAGCGTCTCGCAGGCCACATGACTCTCGGGGTCGCGGCGGAGGAATTCGTCGAGCAGCGCATCGCTGATCTGGTCGGCCACCTTGTCGGGATGGCCCTCACTGACACTTTCTGAAGTGAAGAAATAACTCATAATTACATTACTTTTAACTGTTAATACTATGTTTTAACAGTGAAAAGATTGTACTGAAATTACCGTTGAATTAGTGCTTTAGCATTTTTTCAAGTGGTTGCAATCATTACAAATCTATCCACATTTGCGGTTGCAAAAATACAACTTTTTTCGGCAACAGCAAAAAGAAAAAACGAAAATACCTATTATTAAGGATGGCGATACCCACCTCTCACCTCTCACCTTTCACCTTTCACCTTCTTGTAGTGGCAGGCGAGCAGGTCGCCGTTGTCGTCGTAGAGGTGGAGGCCGGAGCCTTCGCAGTAGCGCCACACCTTGCAGCCCTTGCATTGGCCTTTCTTGGCCCAGCTTCGGTCACGCATCACTTGGAAGCGGTTCTGCCAGACGTCCCAGAAGTCGTCGCGGTAGATGTTGCCCTGGTCCATGTGGCTGCGGACCGAGGTGCAGCCACTGATGGCACCGTCACAACGTATCGAGGCCACCTCGACACCACTGCGGCAGTAGAAGAAATGGTCGCGAACCTTCTGCTCGTAAGGGCCGAGGAAACCCTCGCAGGCGTAGCTAACATCGATGATTGCTTGATTGCTTGATTGCTTGATTGCTTGAGTATTCTTTTCGCGACAGTCGCGGATAAAATCGAGAAGGCCACAGAACTGCTCGTCGCTCAGCTGCAAGTCTGGGTTGCTGGCGGCACGGCCCATGGGGAAGATGCTGAACAAGCGCCAGGCAGGAACGCCGAGTGAAACGAGGAAATTCCTGAACTCGTGTAGATGTGGATAGCTCTGTGGATTGACGCAGGTGACGACATCCCAGAGGAGGTCTTTCTGCTGGGCAAGCAACTTGATGGCCTGTGTGGCCTTCTCGAACGACTGCGGATGGCGGCGAATCCAGTTGTGCTGTTCCTCAAAGCCGTCGAGGCTAACAGTAATGGAGTGCATACCGCTGGCCATCAGGCTTGCAATCCGTTTCTCGTCCAAGAGAAAACCATTGGTCACCAGTCCCCAGGGGTACTCGCGGCGATAAAGTTCGAGACCCACCTCCTCGAGGTCGTCGCGCAGCAGCGCCTCGCCACCGGTGAAAATAACAAAAGTCTTATGAGGGTCGACATGAGGGGTGATAGTGTCAATGACGCGGAGGAAATCCTCCGCAGGCATATCCTTCACCGCCGGAGCCACCTTGCAGTCGCTGCCACAGTGGCGACAACTCATATTGCATCGCAGCGTACACTCCCAGAAAAGCGTCCGCAACGGGTGCAACTGCTCGTTGGTATGCCGCAGCGAGCGCTGCAGCTCTAGACCTATACGTTGTTTGAGGGAGAGGCTCATCTTTTTTGATAAGAAGTCCTAGGCTTTCCCAGGCAATCCTAGGCTCTCCTAGGCTTCCCTAGGCGACCCTAGGTAATCCCTATTTTCCTTCCAGTTTAATCTCCACCTCTTTGTTGAAGGTTCCCTGGTTCCAGCCGCCGGCGTTGGTGCGGTCTATATCGGCCTGCCGCACCTCCATCTCGAGCACCTGGTTCTTGAACTCGCCGTTCTCCGGACCGTCGACGTCGCGCACCATCAGCTTCACTTCCTCCTGAGGAAGGCCGCTGTTGTTGATGAGGAAGTTGCCGTTCTTGTCGGTCTTCACGGCACTCTGCTCGAGCCACAGCCGCACACGCTCGGGGTCGCCCTGCAACTCGCCATCCTTCACCTCCATGTTGCGCTCCAGCATATTGACGCGAATGTCCTTCACGGGACGTCCGTCTGCATCCTTCACCTGGCCGCGAATCATGTAGTTCATCGTCGGCACGCCGTACATCAGGCGTATCTCCTCGCGAGGCTTCACCTGCGGAGCCTCCTCGGGCTCGGTCGCCACCGCCTCCTTGTGGCAATGGCAGGCCGACAGGCCAAAAGCGCCCATCACAGTGACGAGCAGCCAGTTCTTGAGTTTGAGATATTTTACTTTCATACCCTAGATAACGGCGAAAAGACTGTTTTATTGTATAACGGCTAATTATACTAATTACTCGAATTGTGCTGCCGCAGGCCAATTAGTGTCATTAGCCAACCATTGACCTGCGGCAGCCCATTAGTTTAATTAGATTAATTCGCCGTTTCAAAAAAGCGTTTAGCCGCCATGTCAAAAAAATTGTGTATTTTTGCAAATCATTTTATGGAACAGAACGACAAACCTTTTATCATCGCCGGTCCTTGCAGTGTGGAGAGCCGCGAGCAGTTGCTGGCCGTCAGCAAGGCCTTGTGCCGCATGCCGCGTGTGCGGATGATCCGCGGCGGCGTCTGGAAGCCACGCACCCGTCCGGGGGCTTTCGAAGGCCTCGGCGAGCCCGCACTGCGGTGGATGAAAGAAATCAGCGACAGCCCCTTGCGCATGGCCGATGGCCAACCCGTGCGCTTCTGCTGCGAGGTTGCACGTCCCGAGCATGTGGCGCTCTGCCAGCAGTATGGCATCCAGACCGTCTGGATTGGCGCCCGCACCACCGCCAACCCCTTCATGGTGGAGGAGATCTGCGAGGCACTGAGCGGCAGCGGCATGCAGGTGATGGTGAAGAATCCCGTGAGTCCCGACCTGAAGTTGTGGATTGGCGCCGTCGAACGCCTGCAGCAGGCCGGCATCGACCGTATCATGGCCATCCACCGCGGCTTCAGCATGTTCAACAACCTAGGCTACCGCAACGCGCCCCTCTGGGAGGTAGCCTTGGAGTTCCGCCGCCATCGGCCCGACATACCCATCCTCTGCGACCCCAGCCATATCGGCGGCGACCGCAGCCTTGTGGCACCGCTGTCGCTGGCAGCCGTACAGCTCGACTACGACGGCCTCCTCGTCGAGGTACACCCCTCCCCTTCCGCCGCCCTCTCCGACGCGGCACAGCAGCTCACCCCCGACGAGCTGACCTCGCTGCTATCCTCGCTGCCCTGTTCTTCGGGCCAGGACAACGATGCCAGCCTGGAGCCCCTGCGCAAGCAGATCGACGACATCGACCACGAACTCCTCAGCCTCCTCAGCCACCGCATGAACCTCTCGCGACAGATAGCCTCCGTGAAACGTGAGCAGAAACTCACCGTCTACCAGGCCAAACGCTGGGAAGAGGTCATGAACGACCGCCTGCAGCAGGCTGAAAGCCTAGGCCTCAATCCCGAATTCATCAAAGAGCTCTTGGAGAAAATCCACGGCGAGAGCGTCCGCGTCCAGATGGACTAACCATCTCCTGTCCTGTGGACATAATCCATAAATCTAATTGAAATGTTTTGCGAGCGGGGGACAAAAAAAGCCCCGCTCCAAGACAGAGCAGGGCCATCGCAAAACTATGAAAAAATTACTCTTCAACGGGAAGCACGGAGACGTAACTACGGTCTTCGCGGCCTTTGTGGAACTTAACGACACCGTCGATAAGCGCAAAGAGGGTGTGGTCCTTACCCATGCCAACATTCTGGCCGGGGTTGTGGGCAGTACCGCGCTGGCGAACGATGATGTTGCCGGCGATGCACTTCTGACCACCAAAGATTTTAACGCCTAAGCGTTTGCTTTCGGATTCACGACCATTGCTGGAACTACCGACACCTTTTTTATGAGCCATACTATACTGTTTTTAAAAGGTTAGACACTAGGATTAGTTGATGCTATCGATTTTGATCTGGGTCAGATAGTCGCGGTGGCCGTTCATTTTCTGATAGCCTTTACGACGGATTTTCTTGAACACCAAAACCTTATCGCCCTTAAGGTGGCGGAGGACGGTAGCCTTTACATTAGCACCAGCAATGTAAGGTTTGCCAACCTCAACTTTGCCATCATTGTCTTTAAGCATCACGGTGTCAAAAGAAACTTCGCTACCCTCGTCGTTCTTCAGACGGTTGACGAAAATCTTCTGATCTTGGGCGACCTTGAATTGCTTGCCTGCGATTTCTACGATTGCGTACATTTTTTAACTTATTGTTTTTAAATTACTTTCACAAATAACCGAAGGTTTTTCCCCTCGAATTCGGACTGCAAAAATACAAACATTTTTGAAACTGGCAAAATATTTTTCCGTTTTTTTTCATTTCAGCGCCCTCCGCACCGCCTCCGGAAGCGGTTCCAGGGCCTTCTTGCTGACGGCGAGGGTGTCGGGCCAGAAGACTACCTTGCTGCGGGCGCAGCCGGCGAAGATGCCCTGGGCGCCCTCGACATTGCCTCGCACCTGCCCCTGCTCGGCAAAGAAGCTGAAGCCTCCTCCCTGACGACTCACGTCGATAAGGTATCGCAGGCGCGCAAATGTCAGCGATTCGAGGCTGACGGTATATTCGTGCTTAAAGGGCTGCACCTCATTGGTGTCGATGAGGTTGAGGATGCGCATGGCCACATGGTAGTTGCGGCCATCGATGGCACCGTCGTTGAAGAGATTGCGGGTGTAGAGGTACCCCAACATAGGGACAGTATAGGAGGCGTCGCCCGTAATCTCGGGGTTGCTGCGAAGCATGAAGTAGGAGACATGGACGGTGTCGACGGTGTCGAAGCGCTGCTCCCACTCGTTGTAGCGCACGCCGCTGTCGCGCACCGCAACGGCGAGACTGTAGTACTCCCGCTCGTCGGCATGGTCCTGGAAGTCGAAGTCGGCGAGGTAATAGCGGAAGGTGGAGCCGAAGGCGTTGTTGACGAGCTGCACATTGCTGAACACAGGGGTCTTGGGGATATAGGTGCGCGCGTGCGCCACGCGGTCGCCCACGGTAGCCACCACCTCGAGGCTGTCGCCCTCGGCGTAGGTGTAAGGGAAGAAATACTTGCAATAGGCCACAGAGTCGGGCGTATAGGGGGTGCCGTTGACGTAGAGCGTCACCGTCGCAGGCTCGTCGAAGGGCTGGTCGTTGGAGGCGTCGAGGAAGAAGCGCGTATGGGCGAAATAGACGAAGGCGCGCTGCCCCGCGATAGGCACGGCATTGAGCACCAGCTGCTGCTTCGACGGGTCTTCGCTGATATCGATAATCTTCTCGCAACCGAAAATGAAAAATGAAAAATGAAAAATGAAAGCTAAGAGGCCTATATGTGCGATCCTTTTCATCTGATTACTCCGATTTTTCTGATTACTCCGAAAGAACTAGAAGAACAACGTATACCCCACGCTGGGCAGTATCGGGAAGAGGCTCAGCTGGACCAGTGCCGAGGGATAGCCGTTGTAGCTCTCGTTGCGCGAACGGTAGAGCATGTAGGGGTTCTGTCGGTTATATACATTATATATACTGACGCTGATGGTGCGGTGGGCGCGCTTGAACTTGCGGTGGAAGTTGGCACCGAGGTCGAGGCGATGGTAGTTGGGCATGCGGTAGTTGTTGCGCCCCTCGATATAATTGACCGACGCCCCTTGTCCGGCGCCGCCGAGGTCGTAGTCGTCGGGGTCTTCCTGCGCCACGGGGTAGCTCTGCGTGGCCAGCGAGGCGGCGTTGCCGGTAGAGAAGACCCAGGTGGCGCTGACATCGAAGCGGTCGCTGAACTTATAGCTGAGGACCACCGAGAGGTCGTGGCGACGATCGTATTTGGCGGGGAAGGCGCGGCCCTCGTTGAGCACCTGGCCGGGACGGTCGAAGAGGTGCATCGTGCGGCTCCAGGTGTAGCCCACCCAGCCCGTGAGGTTGCCCACCTCACGCTGCACGAGGAGTTCGACGCCATAGCTCCAGCCCTCGCCGCTATACACCAGGTTCTCCCAGTTCTCGCTGCTGCCGAAGAAGGTGGCGCCGTCTTTGTATTCGATGAGGTTGTCCATGTGTTTGTAGTAGACCTCGACACTGAAGTCGGCGATGCCGCTGCGGCTATAGCTGACGCCGCCGGCCACCTGGTCGGAGACCATGGGGCGCACCCTGTCGGTGACGGGCACCCAGAGGTCCGTGGGCAGCGTGACGCTGGTGGTGCTCAGCAGGTGCACATACTGCCTCATGCGGGCATAGCCCACCTTGACAGAGAGGTCGTCGCTGAGCATCATGCGGCCCGAGAGGCGCGGCTGGAGCGCCGTGTAGAAGGAATTCTGTACACGGAAGGCGCTGAGGTGGAGACCGTAGTTCACCTTCAGAGCCTCGGTGATGGCCCAGTCGTCCTCGGCATAGGCCACCATCTCGTTGGCGGGTATCACGCCGCTGAAGATGGAGGAGTCGAACTGGAAGGCATGGTTCATCTGGATGGAGTCGTAGTAGTTGATGCTGCCGTCGGCCACCTCGGGGGTGAACCAGTGGCGTGTAAAGGAGGCGCCGAACTTGGCGTTGTGCTCGGGGGCGGGCGTATAGTCGAAGTCGGCCCTCAGCGTGGCTTCCTTGATGCCCGACCGGTAGGTGCCCTCCATGGTGGAGGCATTGAGGTCGCCCGGCGAGTCAATCTTCTTCACCGTGCCCACGATATCGTTCTTGTATTGCGTGTAGTTGAGCGCCAGATTCATGAAGAGTTGCGGTGTGAGCTCGTAGTTCCAGCGCAGCGCACCCACGAGGTTGCCCCACTTGTTGGCGAAGCCCAGGTCCATATTCTCCTCGAGCGAGGTGACGGTGTTGATGTTGCCGTGGATCTTGTCCTCACCCATGTAAAACGAGCCGTAGAGGCGGCTTTTGTCGCTGAACTTGTGGGTAATCTTGGCGTTGATGTCGTAGAACCAGTAGCCGGCATCGAACTTGGCGTTGGCGGCCACGGTGGGGGCCGCGGGTTTCTCTTCTTCGCCGAGGTCGTTGAGCCACATGACGGCGGGGATGATGAAGAGCTCGGCATAGGTGCGGCGGGCCGAGAGGCTGAAGGTGGTCTTCTCCTTGACGAGAGGGCCTTCGAGGTTGAACTTGGCCGAGATAAGGCCTATGGAGAGGTTGCCGTGGATTTCTTTGTCGTTGCCGTTGTTCTGCGTGACATCGAGCACGGAACTCAGGCGGCCGCCGAAGCGGGCGGGGAAGCTGCCCTTATAGAGGGTGACGTTCTTGATGGCGTCGGTGTTGAAGGCCGAAAAGAAGCCGCCCATGTGGCTGACGTTGTAGAGGGGTACGCCGTCGAGGAGGAAGAGGTTCTCGTCGGGGCCGCCGCCACGCACATACATGCCGCTGTTGCCCTCCGAGCCGCTCTGCACTCCCGGCATAAGCTGCAGGGCCTTGATGAGGTCGGCCTCGCCGAACATCACGGGCACAGCCTTGAGTTTCTCCACGGGCACCACCACGGCACTCATCTGCGACGAGCGCGTGTCACCCGTGCGCTCGGCGGTGATGACCACCTCGTCGAGGGTGACGCTGGACGACAGTTTGACGTTGACCTCACGGTTCTTGTCGAGCCGGAACTGGAAGAACTGGGGCTCATAGCCCACATAGGTAACCTTGAGGTCCACGGAGTCGCGCCTGAGGGTCAGCGAGTAGTGGCCATAGACGTTGGTGACGGTGCCCTTGCCGCTGCGCGTGTCCACCACCGTGGCGCCGATGAGCGTCTCGCCGGTCTTGGCGTCGGTGATGGTGCCGCTGACCGTGGCGTTCTGCGCCACCGCCAGCAGGGGGAGCAGCATCAGCAGCAGGGGTATGACAAAGCGTTTCATAATTCTGATAGGAGTTCTTTCATGGTCTTACCCATTAGCGGGTGGCGGTAGTCGGGCATGATCTCCGCCAAGGGCTCGAGGACGAAGCGGCGCAGGTGCATGCGGGGATGCGGCAGCGTCAGCTCGGAAGTGTCGACAACGAGGTCATCGTAGAAGATGAGGTCGATGTCCATAGGACGGGAATGATAGAGTCTAGGGACCTTAGGGTCCTTAAGGTCTTTAAGGTCCTTAAGGTCTTTAAGGTCCTTAGGGTCTTTAAGGTCCCTCTGACGCCCCAGGCCTGCTTCAATGCTCAGCGCCGTGCGCAGCACCTGCCAAGGCGACAGCGTGGTCTCGACGAGGAGTCCCCGGTTGAGGAACATCGGGACCTTTCCCCCACCCCGCCCTACGGGCACCCCTCCCTGCAGGGAGGGGACGGCTGGCGCAGCAACGAGGGAACCTTCCACATCCCCTCCCTGCAGGGAGGGGTGGCCGCCATAGGCGGACGGGGTGGGGGTCTCCTCGAACTCGCCCCAGGGTTCCGTCTCATAGACCCGCGAAAGAGCAACGACAGAGCCGATACGCTGCCGTATCTGCTCTGTCGCTTGTTCCATCAGAGCCTGGCGGTCGCCCTGGTTGCCGCCGATGAGGAGGGATACTTTGCTCATTCTTTTTTTTATGGGTACTTTTCTTGGGTAGTTAAAGAAGTTTTCTTTTCTTGGGTAGTTAAAGTAGTTAAAGGTAGTTAAAGTAGTTAAAGGACAAATGAAGGCTGGCGCGATCGTTGTTTGCTGCTGATTGGTGGTAGTCATTCTTCGCTGATGGTGCTATTGGCCTTTAACTACCCAGGCGAGCGAAGCGAGCTAACTACTTTTAACTACTTTAACTACCTACTGGATTAACTACCTTTAACTACCTACTGGATTAACTACCTTTAACCACCCACTATATTCTTTAACTTCTCTAACTTCTTTAACTTCTTAACTTCTCGAAAAGAAATCATCCACAATGCAAGAACCTCTCCACGAGCTCCAGGGTCTTCTCGGGGTCGTTGCCGATGTCGGCGCGGAGGGTGCGGTCGTTGAAGGCGCGGAGGCCCTTGAGGATGCCGTCGATGAGGCAGGGGCTGAAGATGCCGTCCTGCTCATACACGGCGCGGTCTTTCTCCAGCAGGTCGGCGCTGGCGGCGCAGCTGTCGGGCAGCACGTCGAGCTTGGCCAGCACATCCTCATGCTCGAAGATATTCACGCTGACATAGCGGTCCTTGGCATACTGCACGGCGTCCTGCATCTCGAAGCCGTGGCGTGCCGCCACCGTCATGCCTGCCAGCAGCAGGTAGATATTGGCGCTGCCGTCGGGCGTGCGCAGCTCGATGGTCTGCTTGCGGGTGAAGTCCACCTTGTCGTTCTTCTCCAGGGGATTGGCATGGGCCATCATGTTGCCGGCGCTCTTGCTCCATCCCAGCGGCACGCGCACCATGGCGCTGCGGTTGCGGTCGCCCCAGCAGATGTTCGTCGGAGCCTCCTGATGGGGCACCAGACGGAAGTAGCTCGTGGGGTTGGTATTGCCGAAGGCGGTGAGGGAACCGGCGAGCGACAGGATGCCGGCCATGGTCTTCATGGCCACCTCGCTCAGGCCATTGTCGCCGACATACATATTCTTGCCGTCCTTGCTGACGCGGGTGTGCACATGCATGCCGCTGCCGGCTTTGCCGACGGTAATCTTGGGGGCGAAGGTGATGGTGATGCCGTACTTGTAGCCCAGCTCACGCATCATCCATTTGGCGATGACCAGCTGGTCGGCGGCATCCTCGAGGCGTGTGGGAAGGAATTCAATCTCGTTCTGCTCGTACATCATGTCGCCCATGGTGAAGTTGCCCACCTCGGAGTGGCCGTACTTGATTTCGCCACCGGCGGCGGCAATCATGCGCATGGCCTCGGTGCGGAACTCCTCGAACTTGCAATAGGGCATCGACACGTGGTAGCCGTGCTGATCCTCGGGCATGTAGTCGTCCTGACGCGGGGCGATGGCGTAGTACTCCAGCTCGCCCATCACCTCGAACTCCATGCCGCCCGTGGCCTCGCGGAAGGCGCGGCCGGCTTTCTGGAGGGTGTATTCGGGGGCCATCTCGAAGGGTTCACCGTCCTTGTTGTAGAACGAGCAGAGGAGGTCGAGGGTAGGCACCTCGGTGAAGGGGTCGAGGAAGGCGGTGCGGAAACGCGGGATGACGTAGAGGTCGGAGTTGCCGGCCTCGATGTAGGGGAAGAGGCTCGAGCCGTCGACACGCTCGCCGGAGGTCAGCACCTCGTCGGCATGCGACAGGCTCTGGATGACGAAGTTCAGCGTGTGCAGCTTGCCGTCATCCGCCAGGTAGCGGAAGTTGATCATCTCGATTTGGAACTCCTCGATGACCTTGAGGATATCGGCCTTGGTAAACTCAGCCATGGGTTTCTCCAGGAAAGCCACCAAAGGATTGGGGTTGAATTTCAGTTGTTCTTGTGTCATGATATATATGTTGATTTAAAAAGTTGGATTAATATAACGGAGAGATGATTTATTTATTGTGTGATTATTTTTGGGGGAGTGAAAGGGGAGTGAGGGGGGAGTGAGAGGGGAGTGAAAGGGACAATAGCACCTGCTGCAAACAAAAGCCACTCCAAACTGCCGCAAACATTGACTACACCTGCTGCAAACAAAAATATACCAAACTGCAGCAAACATTGACTACATCCACAGCAAACACAGACCGCGGCAGCCTTCATTTGTCCTTTAACTACTTTAACTACCTTTAACTACTTTTACTACCCCCCCAAAAAACAACCGCGGCAGCCTTCATTTGTCCTT
>CACYIK010000015.1:0-50076 GCA_902774395.1 uncultured Bacteroidota bacterium | reverse complement strand
CAGCCTTCATTTGTCCTTTAACTACTTTAACTACCTTTAACTACTTTTACTACCCCCCCAAAAAACAACCGCGGCAGCCTTCATTTGTCCTTTAACTACATTAACTACCTTTAACTACTTTAACTACCCCAGAAAAAACTACTTTAACTACCCCCAAAAAGAAACAACCGCGGCAGCCTTCATTTGTCCCCCTCACTCCCCCCTCACTCCTCCCTCACTCCCCTCTCACTCCCCCACTACAACAAAGAGGAAGGGCTCCTCAACGGGAGCCCTTCCTCTTTGTTGTAAGTGTTACTCGACGTTAGCGAATCACGACGACGCGCTTGGCGGCGGCGTTGCCGACCTTGACGAGGTAGACACCGGTGCTAGGCACGGTGAACTCGACAGTCTCGGTAGCCTGGGCCATGTGCTCGATGGAGCGACCGTTGACATCGAAGAGATAGACATTCATGTTCTCCACACCCTTCACGACAACCGTGTTGTCGACGCTGTAGACGGTGAAGTCGACAGTCTCAACATCGTCGATGCTGACGGCATCGCGCTCGAAGTTGGCGGTGAAGGTGGCACCATCGAGGTAGGCGCTGACGGTGTCGGGGTGCGACAGCTCAGACTCTGCGGAGACGGTGGTGTCGACACCAAGCATCGGGATGACAAGGTGCCAGGAGGCGAGGTGGTAACCCTCGTTGGCGGTAGCGGTGACGTTGACGGTCTCGCCGACAGTGTACACATGCGTACCGTTGGGCTCGATGCTACCCATGGAGGCATCGTTCACAGCGAAGGTGACGGTGACAGTCTGAGGAACTGCGGGAGCCCACATCGGGGTGATGTTCATGTCATAGACATAGACGGGCGACCACCAATTCCAATCAACAGCGTAGTAGCTGCTGACCCAGACGCCAGCCTCGGGCTGTGCCCATTTCTCGAAGGAGCCGTTGGCAAGGGCCTGGCCGAGACCGGCATCCGTACCGTTGTTGCTCTCCCAGTAGCTCATAGCGTTGCCGCTGAAGCTGAGGTCACCCTCGGTGAAGGTGATGTCGGAAAGACCCCAGGCACCAGCAACATAGTTGAAGCGGCTGTCGTAGGCGGCGATGGTATCCATAGCATCCTGGACGGTGATGCTGCCGTTGAACTTGACGGCCCATGCGAAGGCGGTGTCAGCCCAGTTGACGGCGATGACGGCCTCGTTGCTACCGGTACCCACCTTGTACTCGATGTCGCTGGCGGCGATGGTAGCCTCGACGGGCAGAGGAGCATCCTTGGCAAAGACGGCGAAGACCTTGGCGCTATCCATGTAGGTCTCGACAGTGTCGCTGTAGGTAAGACCGATCTCGGTAATCAGAGTGTCACGGCCTTCGTCAACGAAGAGCCAGCCAGCCAGGTGATAACCGGCATTGGGGGTAGCGGTGACGCTCAGGATGGTACCCTCGACGGGGTGCTGCTCGCCAGTAAGGCTGATGCTACCGGCGGCGGCATAGTTGACGCCGAAGGTCATGGTGATGCTGTCGTTCTGCTCGAAGATGGCGGTGACGATGACGCCGTCCCACATGAAGCTGACGGTGTCCTCATAGGTCAGGACATCGGTGGCGAGGGTGGTGTCAAGCTGGCCGGGGAGCGTGAGGTTCCAACCCACCATGTGGTAGCCCATGTTGGGAGTGGCGGTGATGGTGATAGGATCGTTCATCACGTAAGCCTGGACACCGGCGGGGCTGATGGTACCCATGGTGGCGTCGTTCACGGCGAAGGTGACGTGGAAGGTGTCGGAGGCGAAGTTAGCCATGATGGTCATGTTGCTGTCGACGGTGACCTCGAGGGTGTCGTTGGTGCCGAGGACGGTGGCGCCCATGGTCCAGCTGACGAAGTGGTAGCCGAGGTTGGCCTCAGCCACGAGGATGGTGTCGGTGCCTTCGAGGACATGGGTCAGGCCTTCGACCTCGCCCATCTCGTCGTCGTTGACGTTGACGGTGACATCATAGTAGTAGTCCACATGAGGAGTGGTGAAGGTCTGGTGGCTCCAGAAACCTTTCTCGCTAGCGGAGCAGACGGGACGGATGTAGAAGGTGTAGTTGGTGTCGCGGACCAGGCCGGAGAGGGCGACGTTGTTGGTCGTCACGGGCAGGGCGGCGGCCTCAAGCTCGGCAGCGGTCATGCTGTCGCTGGTGCTGAGGGCATACTCCCAAGCGTTCTCCTCGTTGCCGGGATACCAGATGGCGTTGGCATTGGCATCGGTGACATCCATCACATAGATAGTGCTCACGGGCAGGCAAGTGCTGGCGCCAGTATAGTCGAACATCACCTTGGGCAGGAAGTTCTGCACAGCGCCGGTAGCAATGGGAGCGGAACTCCAAGAACTTACGTAACCATAACGGCTGGCGCTGTCGATAGTGGTGCCATAGAAGGAAAGATTTCTATAATTATCATTAACATTGTCAGGCAAATTAAAGCTCACCAGCAGGTTGCCGCCAGTGTAGGTAAAGGGCTGTGCGAAGGTGACAAGCATCATGCCGGTTTCGTCGACTGCGAGGTCGCCAGTGTAGACCACAGTGGCACCGGTGGTGTCGGCCCAAGCGGTGGCCAGGTTGGCCTGCTCGACAACTTTCAAGCTGACGGTGAAGGGCTTGTTGGCCCACTTGTTCACACCACTGGTGAAGCTGCTGCCGTTGGCAAAGTAGCGCATGGCAGTGATGCTCTGGCCCTGGAGGGCGGTGAGCATGCTGGCGGGATAGATGCTCTGGCTGCGCTGCAGGGCGTCAGCATAGTTACCATGGACAGGCAGATAGGCATTGGTGGTGGTACCATTGGCCACAACGAGGCCGGTGCCGGGGAACTCAGCGGTGCGGACGCTGTCGAGGATGACGGTGTCGCTAGTGGCACCGCTCTCAACGTCGTAGGCGGCGACATAGATGTCGTAAGCCGTGTCGGCAATCAGACCGATGAAGGGGCTGTAAGCACTATAGGTGTTATTAGTTCCCTCGATGGTGGTGGTGACGGTCTGCCAAGCGGCGGCGGCGGGCTGCTGACCGTGCAGCACGATGGCGGCACGCCAAGCGGTCTCGTCGGCAAACTGGCTAAAGTTGGGCTGCCAGATAGCGGTCATAGCGTTGTGGGCGACCTCAGTCACCTGGAGGTAACGGACGGCGGGCATGGCCACGGGCGTGGTCAGACTGTCGGGGGTGCTCCAGTGAGAGACCTCACCGTTCACCTCGTTGCGGAAGGCAAAGAAATATTTGGTGTCGCTGTTCAGGTTGTTGATCTCAACAATCATGGTGTCGATACCGGTGACGGTGGGAGTGGCGGTAGCCAGGGCAGCGGAATCGAGTGCCGTGGTGCTGAGGACATAGCTGAAGTTGGTGGGCTGACCCGCGGTGATACCCGTATTGGCGACAATCACCTTGGCGCTATGCTTGCCAGAGACCTGCGAGTAAACGATCACAGGAACGCGCACGGCGGGATAGGTCTGGAACTGGTAGGAAGCCCAGCCGGAGGTACCTTCGGGGTGAGCCTCGCCGTTGCAGAGGGCCTTGACGTAGACGTAGTAGTCGTGCTCGGGGGTGAGGCCGGTAGCGTCGTAGCTCGTGGCGTCGGCAGCGAGGGTGACGGCACCGGTGGCATTGGCCAGGGCGGCCTCGTCGAGGACGGTGGGGCTGACGATAATCTGGTTAGCCACACGGTAGTCAGCATTCGAAGCGGTCCACTCGATGCGAGCGAAGTCGTGGCTCAGGCTGTCAACATCGATGTTGGTCACATCGGGGCAGGGGTTGCCGACATAGCAAATTTGGAGATTGACTCGGTAACTGGAAACATCACCGGTGGTGGACATACCGGGATCATTTCTATCTATACGCTTATACCACTGCTTGTTAGCCTTGGAGGTATATCTTTCATAGCGGCCACAACCGCCAGAACCGCTGCAACCAACACCGCGAGAAAGAACGAGCAACTGGTTGCCAGCAGTGACATTCATAGTCTCGGCAAAGGGGAAGTTTACCCAACCCACATTGGCGCTGGTAAAGTCGGCATCGCCATCATAAATAAGGGTGGCGCCGGTGGTCATTTCCTCGAAAGTAATGGTGCTGCTGAAAGCAAAGTCGGCAGGAACCTCCTTGACCCACACCTTCATGGTAGCACCAGTGCTGGAACTACCAGAACTAAGATAGGCCGAGATACCCGTAATGCCGATATTAGCATCAATATCATAGAGGTTTCCAGTATACTGGTATCCATAGTAGCCCGGGAAGAAATACTGTGCAGTGGAAGTACCCGTGGAACCGTCAAACACCTCGCAATCCATCAATCCATTGGTGGTGACACTGTCCTCAATCCAGACGGTGTCGCAGGCGGCCTTCAGGTAGGCATAGTACGTGGTGGCACGGTCCAGACCCTCGACGGTGTACTCATGGGCATTGTTGACAATGACATAGTTGACACTGGACAGCTGATCGGCGGTGAGGCGCACGGGGCTGTTGATGAAGTAGTGGGTGGTCACCATGGTGTCGGGGTTGTCCCAAGTGGCGGTGTAGCGGATACGCTCGGGCGTAAGAGCCAGGTTGCGGTCCTTGACGCAATCCTCGGCAGCGAGGGTGATGGTGTAGTCGGCATAGAAGGTGGGCACCTCAGCCTTGACGCGGACGGTCAGGGGGGTACGCATCTTGAGGTAGTTCCGGATGGAATAGTTGGTCACCTTGCAGGTGTAGCTACCATCGTTGGCGGTGTCGACATACATGCCGGTGGCATGGTCGGAGAGAGTCCAGTTTAGGGATAAGCTAGAGAGGCTGTTGGTGTACCACACGGGGACGGTGATGGCGTGGCCGACGGTGTCGAACACGATGTCACCGCGCACAATGGTGGAACCAGATGCGGTAAAGGTGTTGATGGCAGCGACGTTGTTCAGCGTGCGGCCGGTGACGGTGCGCAGGGCGGAGAGGCCGTCCGTTTCGCCGCAGTCAGCCTTCACACCAAAGGTGTAGGTCGTGTTGGCATTGAGGCCGGTGACGGTGTAGGAAGAATCGGTGATGCCAGTAGCACCAGAGATAAGGGTGGTGTCGGTAGCAGTGACAGCATAGACTTTGAACGAAGCAGCCGTGTTGGTGTCGGCCCAACGGAGAGTCATGCTGTTGTAGGTAATGGTGTCGATACCGAGACCAAGTACACTAGCGCAGGGGAGGTCAGAAACAGGGAGAATGTCAAGTTTAATGACATCTCTTTTGGCAAGCGTACCATCAGCAGTGACGCCAGTCATGTTGGTAGGATCATAAGCCGTGCCATCACGGCGAGCATAGATAGATCTGGTCGTGTTATCACCATCAATAGTGAACACTTTACCGTTCAGACCGCTTTTCCAGTGGCCTGTGTTGTTATCGAAAGCAATCAACAGGTTACCAGTACCGCTATAGTCGAACGGTGTGGTAAGAGTGAAGGTGTAAGCCTGATATTCAGAGTGGTGAACAGTTATGGAGCTTGAATAGACTGCATCCGAAGCTGCAATCGCCACCCAATCAGAGTTACTTTCAAACGAAGTTTTGTTAACCTCTTTCATGTAGATGACAAAGGGCATCTCATAGAGGTTTGCATTACCTTTCAACCATACAGTGATGGAGGTAATGGTACCCGGCATTCCTATCTCCTCAGCAGTGTAAATCTGCTGCGAGTAGGAATACTCGAAGAGCGAGTTCATCGGGAGATAGGAGTCTTCGGCTGTCGACGTCGTATCTCCGATAATCACGCTCACCTGTGCATTCGCGACCCACGGCAAGCAAAGCATTGCCACAAGGGTCAAAGTCCGTAAAAACTTTTGCATGATGTTGTGATTTTGGTTAATAAATAATATTGGTTAAATTGTTTTATTTTTTTTCTTATTGTATGCTCTGATATTGTTTTCCTTACACAACAATATACTCCCTACTCACTAGTGCAAAGATACCATATCTTTTTTATCCAACCAAATTTTTTCGCGCCACCGCCCATTTGTTAATGCGTTCCCCACTAATAGACAATACCATAACAAAAAAAGTTTAACATTTCCCACACCCCCCCTTCGGGAGGGCTCAAAAAGGCATCATGACGGTACCAAAAAGGTACCATCACCGACCCATCTCCGACGGTGGTCGGAGATGGGTCGGAGTTGATACGGACTTGATACGGACTTGGTACGGTTTTGATATTGATTTCCAGTATGTTACAAACACACTCCGACCAAACGCATAATTGCATGATTATCAGTCGATTATTTTTTTTAACAAAGAGGCATACTAAACCCCCGTCTCGCGCGTTATGTAGGCATACGAAACTTTAAAATCAAACCCCGAATTATGTTCAAGAAAGAGATTTATATGGCCCGTCGCGAGCAGCTGCGCAAGGACATGGGCCACGGCATCATCATCCTCCCGGGCAACCACGAAGCCCCCTGCAACTACAAAGACAACACCTACTGGTTCCGCCAGGACAGCACGTTCCTCTATTTCTTCGGCCTTCAGCGCGAAGACCTGGTGGGCGTCATCGACTGTGACAAAGGCAAGGACTATATCTTCGCCAACGACTACGATATCGACGACATCGTCTGGACGGGTCCGCTGCCCAGCGTCAAGGAGCTGGCCGCCAGCGTGGGTGTGGAGAACACCGGCACGCTGAAGGAGCTGCACGACATGATCTATGCCCTGCGTTCGCCGACCTGCGACACCCCCATGCCGCTCTACCTGCCGCCCTACCGTGCCGACATACGCGCCGACCTGGCCGACCTCATCGGTCTGAAATACCCCACCGTCGACCGCCACGCCTCGATGGAGCTCATCCTGGCCTGCGTGAAGCAGCGCAGCATCAAGAGCGCCGAGGAAATCGCCGAGATCGAGAAGGCCATCGAGACGGCCTACAACATGCATGTGGGTGCCATGAAGCTGGCCATGCCCGGCCGCTACGAGTACGAGCTGGCAGGATTCATGCAGGGCGAAGCCTGGAAGGGCAACGGCCCCGTGAGCTTCCCCGTCATCATGACCGTCCACGGCGAGACGCTGCATAACCACGGCCACAACAACCGTCTGGAGGTGGGCCGCATGCTGGTGATGGACGCCGGCGCCGAGACCGCCATGAACTACTGCAGCGACATCACACGCACGGTCCCCGTGGGCGGCAAGTTCGACGCCCGCCAGAAGGCCATCTACGAGATTGTCCTCGGCGCCAACCTGGAGGCCATCCGCGTCACCAAACCCGGCATCACCTACAAGGAGGTGCACCAGGCGGCGAGCCGCAAGCTGGCCGAGGGCTACAAGGGTCTGGGCATCTTGCGCGGCAATGTCGACGACATCGTCGAGTCCGGCGCCCACAGCCTGCTGATGCCCCACGGCCTGGGCCACATGATGGGCCTCGACGTGCACGACATGGAGAACTACGGCCAGATCAACGTGGGCTACGACAACGAGACGCGTCCCAGCGAGCAGTTCGGCCTCGGCAGCCTGCGCTGCGGCCGCAAGCTGCAGCCCGGCTTCGTCATCACCGACGAGCCCGGATGCTACTTCATCCCCGCCCTCATCGACAAATGGAAGGCCGAAGGCACCGGCAAGGACTTCGTGAACTTCGACGAGCTGGAGAAATGGAAAGACTTCGGCGGCATCCGCATCGAGGACGACATCCTGGTCACCGAGACCGGCTGCCGCGTCCTCGGCAAGCCGATACCGAAGACCGTCGCCGAAATCGAGGAGACCATGGCTCAGTAAATCATGATTCGCCTGCTCGCTTCGCTCACGAAATCTAGTAAATCTTATAAATTATTTCCGCCTGCGGCGGGATGCTGACGCAGACAATTTCGCGAAGCGCATTAATTTACTAGATTTATAGATTTCGTGAGCCCGCAGGGTGAACAGGAGGATTTCCGCCTGCGGCGGGATGCTGACGCAGACAATTTCGCGAAGCGCATTAATTTACTAGATTTACAAGATTTCGTGAGCCCGCAGGGCGAACAGGAGAATAAAAAAAGAAATAAGATATATCGAGATATGACCGAAGTAGAGATAGTGCTTGCCAACACGGGTGAGCGGATGATGATTGCGCCGGGGACGGCGGTGGCGGAGCTGGCGGAAGGCTACGTGAAACAGAAGACCCTAGCCGACGGCAAGGCACCGTGGCCCGTGCTCGGCGCCCTGGTGAACAACAGGGTGGAGCCCCTGCAATACCGCATCTACAACCCCAAGACCATCCAACTGCTCGACATCACCACCCGCCAGGGCTTCCGCATGTACCGCAACTCGCTGGAGATGATGCTCTACAAGGCGGTGCGCGACAGCTACCCCCAGGCGGAGCTGCATATCGACCATTCGCTGCAGAACGGGTTCTATTGCCGTATTGAACTTCCCGGAGATTCCGGAAAGTCCGGAAATTCCGGAACGGCTGCGCTGCCGCCGAATGACGAGGTGTGCCGCACGGTGCGTGAGCGCATGATAGCGCTGCAGGAGCAGGACCTGCCCTTCGTGGCCAAGACCATGCTCCGCACAGACGCCGTCGAGCTGGTGCGTCCGCTCAACATACCGCGTACACTCTACATCCTGGAGCACCAGAAGCAGCTCTACATAGAGATGAACTTCCTAGGGGACACGATACACAAGATCAACGGCAAGCTGGCACCCAGCACGGGATGCCTGACGACCTGGGACTTCCGCCAGTACGGCGACGACGGCTACATGCTGCAGTGCGCCGACCCCGAGCATCCCGACAAGCTGTCGCTCTTCACCGAGACCCCCAAGCTCTTCTCCATCTTCCGCGAGCACTACCAGTGGACCGAGCTGATGCACATGTCGACCATCGCCGACTACAACCGCATCGTGTGGGATGGCAGAGGACAGAACCTCATCCTGCTGGCCGAGGCGCTGCACGAGAAGAAATACGCCGAGATTGCCGACCAGGTGCGCCAGAGCGGCGCCAAGATGGTGCTGCTGGCAGGCCCGTCGAGCAGCGGCAAGACGACCTCCTGCCGCCGCCTCAGCGTGCAGCTCAGCGTGCTGGGCTACGACGTCAACCAGCTGTCGCTCGACGACTACTTCCTGGGACGCGACCGCACACCCAAGCTGCCCAATGGCGAGTACGACTTCGAGAGCATCGACGCCCTCGACATACCCATGCTCAACGACCACCTCACACGCCTCTTCCGTGGCGAGGAGGTGCAGATACCCACCTTCGACTTCAAGCGCGGCGAGCCTTTCTTCAGCGGCAAGACGCTGAAGCTGGGACCCCGCAGCATCCTCGTGGTGGAGGGCATCCACGCGCTGAACCCCAAGCTGACGGCAGAGATCGACGAGGGACTGAAATTCAAGGTCTATGTGTCGGCCCTGACGCAGCTCTCCATCGACGACCAGAATATCATCCACGGCACCGACAACCGTCTGGTGCGCCGCATCGTGAGGGACAACAACTTCCGCGGATGGAACGCCTACGAGACGCTGCACCGCTGGCCCGAGGTGGTGCGCGGCGAGCGCAAGCATATCTTCCCCTACCAGGAGAACGCCAACGTGATGTTCAACAGCGCGCTGCTCTATGAACTGGGTGTGCTGAAGCGCTATGCCGAGCCCCTGCTGAAGCAGGTGCCCGAAGACTGCACGGAGTACTCCATCGCCCAACAGCTGCTGGGCTTCTCCGAGCTGCTGCTGCCGATAGACGACAAGTTCATTCCCTACAACTCCATCATGAGAGAGTTTTTGGGCGGAAGCGTGTTCGAGTATTGAGAATTAAGAATTAAGAATTAAAAATTAAGAATTAAGAATTAAAAAACTCGAAGTCTTGACGTCTCGGCCCCCGAAGGGGTGGCGAACACCGCTGAAATTGAGCGAAGCGAAGAATAAATAAAAGTGAGCAAGTCTCGAAGTCTATAAAAATGCTGCAGACGCTACATATAGAGAACTATGCCCTGATCCGCGAGACGGATATCCGTTTCGGCGACGGCTTCACGGCCATCACGGGTGAGACGGGTGCCGGCAAGAGCATCCTGCTGGGTGCCCTGGGGCTGCTGCTGGGCCAACGTGCCGACAGCGCCGTGCTGGCCGACAAAGAGCGCAAATGCGTCGTCGAAGCCCGCTTCGACATTGCGGGTCTCGCCCTGCAGCCACTCTTCGACGAGGCGGATGTCGACTACGACGACCTCCTCATCCTGCGCCGCGAGATACTCCCCGCAGGGAAGAGCCGCGCCTTCGCCAACGACACGCCCGTACAGCTGCCCTTCCTCAAGGCCCTGGCGCCCCTGATCATCGATATCCACTCGCAGCACCAGACCCTCACCCTCGGCGACAGCCGCTTCCGCCTGTCGCTGCTCGATACCCTCGCCGACACCGCCGGCGGGAGTCCTTTCAAGACTTACCAACAAGCCTATACCGACTATAGCGCCCTGAAGCGCGAGCTCGAAGCCCTCACCACCGAGGAGGCGCAGAACCGCCGCGACGCCGACTACCTGCAGTTCCAGTTCACCGAACTCGACGACGCCCGTCTGACGGACGGCGAGCAGGAAGAGCTGGAGCAGGAGTCGCAGCTGCTGGCGCATGCCGAAGCCGTCCGCGAAGGCCTCTCCGCCGCGGCCTCGCTGATGGACGACGACGAGGGACAGGCCATCCTGCCGCGCCTGCGGCAGGCCAAAGCCGCCCTGTCACATATCGCCGCCTACCACCCCGCCGCCGAGGCGCTGCTGGCACGCGTCGACTCGTCGCTCATAGAGCTCGACGACATCTGCGGCGAGCTGCAGCATGCCGCCGACGGCGTGACCTACAGTCCCGAGCGGCAGCAACAAGTCGACGAGCGCCTGGCCCTGCTCTACCGCCTGGAGAAGAAACACGGGGTAGAGAGCGTGGGACAGCTCATAGAGATACGCGACAGCCTCGACGAGCGGCTGCAGTCCATCTCGTCGCTCGACGAGCGCATACAGAGCCTCATGGAGCAGGTGGACCGCTCGTTCGCCAAGCTGCAGGCGGCAGCCGACAAGCTCACCGCCTCGCGCCGCAAGGCCGGCGACGCCCTGTCGAAGAATATCCTGCCCATCCTTCACGACCTGGGCATGGCAGAAGCACGCTTCGCCGTGGAGCTCACGCCGGCCACGACCTACGGCCCCACGGGTCACGACGCCGTGACCTTCCTCTTCAACGCCAACCGCGGCGGCGAGATGCGCGACATCGCCAAGGTGGCCTCGGGCGGCGAACTGTCGCGCCTGATGCTGGCCATCAAGAGCATGCTCACCAGCCACCAGCTGCTGCCCACCATCATCTTCGACGAGATAGACACCGGCGTAAGCGGCGACATCTCCGTCGCCGTGGGCACCATCATGAGGCGTATGGCAGCGCACATGCAGGTCATCGCCATCACCCATCTGCCACAGATTGCCGCCAAGGTCTCGCAGCACCTGAAAGTGTACAAGGAGACCGTCGGCGACAGCACCGTGTCGCACATCCGCGAGCTGACGCCCGACGACCGCATCACCGAGGTGGCCACGATGCTCAGCTCTGACCCACCCACGGCGGCAGCGCTGCAGACGGCGAGAGAGTTGATGGGAAAGTGATGGGGGAGTGAAAGAGGAGTGATGGGGAAGTGAAAGAGAAGTGATGGGGAAGTGATGGGGAGTGAAAGAGGAGTGATGGGGAAGTGATGGGGGGAGTGAAGGGGACAAATGAAAAAGTTGAGTTTATGCTTTTTTGTATTGGCTTAACTTCTTAACTTCTTAACTTCTTAACTACTGAAAAGGTCTATTGGCTTAACTTCTTAACTTCTTTAACTTCTTAACTACTAAAAAAATGAAATACTACCTCGTCGGATATATGTATAGTGGGAAGACAACCTTCGGGCGGCAGCTGGCGGAGGAGAAGGGGATGGAGTTCCTTGACCTCGACAGTGCCTTCGAGGACCGCTACCACTACACCGTGCCGCGCTTCTTCGCGACCTTCGGCGAGGAGGCGTTCCGCAAGCTCGAGAAAGTCGTGCTGCATGACACCGCCGAGCTCGACAACGTCGTCATCTCCTGTGGCGGCGGCACGCCCTGTCATTCCGACAACATGGACTTCATCCTCGCCCATGGCACCGCCATCTACCTGCAGATGACCGTCGACGGCATCGTGGAGCGCGCCCTCCGCAGCCGCAACCCGCGGCCCAAGCTCCAAGGGCTCTCCGAGGAGGAGCTGCGCTGCCAGATAGCGGAAGAGCTAAAAAAAAGGGAGCCTTTCTATCTGAAGGCCCCCATTGTTCTTGACGGAGTGAATCCTGTTCTTTAAAGGTTATTGGTTATAGGTTATTGGTTATAGAGGGCTGCCGCATCCTGTTGTCGCCAATTCGACTGCGTAGCGTCTCTAACCTATAACCAATAACCTATAACCTTTCTCATATCTATAACCTTTCTCATATCAGCATTGGCATGATACGCTTCAGGGCGTTGAGAAAGATGTCCACCTCTTCGCGGGTGTTGTAGACGGCGAAGGAGGCGCGGACGGTGCCGGGGATGCCGTAGCGATCCATGATGGGCTGCGTGCAGTGGTGGCCCGTGCGCACGGCGATGCCGAGTTGGTCGAGCAGCGTTCCCACATCATACGGATGGGAGTTGCCGATGAGGAACGAGAGGACGGAGGTCTTGTGGGGCGCGGTGCCGAAGAGGCGTGCGCCGGGAATCTCCTTAAGTCCTTCGGTGGCATAGCGCAGCAGGTCGTCCTCATGGGCGGCGATGGTGTCGACACCCACCTCCTGCATGAAGTTGATGGCCTCGCCGAGGCCTATGACGTCGCCCACGGAGGGCGTGCCGGCCTCGAACTTGAACGGCAGGGCGTTGTAGGTGGTGCGCTCGAAGGTGACGGTCTCGATCATCTCTCCCCCACCCTGGTACGGCGGCATCTCGTCGAGGAGCTCCTCGCGGCCATACATGACGCCGACGCCCATGGGACCGTACATTTTATGGCCCGAGAAGCAGTAGAAGTCGCATCCCAGCTCCTGCACATCGACCTTAAGGTGCGAGATGGCCTGGGCGCCGTCGATGAGCACGGGGACGCCGTGGGCATGGGCAATGTCGACAATCTGCTTGACGGGGTTGACGGTGCCGAGGGTATTGGAGACGTGGTTGACGGCCACGATGCGGGTCTTGTCGGTGAAGAGTTTTTCGTAGGCCTCGAGGTCGAGGACGCCCTCGTCGCTGAAGGGAATGGGGCGAAGGGTCGCGCCGGCAAGCTGCCAAGGGACGATGTCGGAATGATGTTCCATTCCTGAAACAATGACTTCATCGTCGCCGGTAAAGTAGCGTTTGGCGAAGGAGGAGGCCACGAGGTTGATGCTCTCGGTGGTGCCGCGGGTGAAGACGATCTCGTAGTTGTGGCGGGCGTTGATGAAGGCCTGCACCTGGCGGCGCACGGCCTCGTAGCGCTCGGTAGCCTCGGCGGCGAGGTGGTGAGCCCCACGGTGGATATTGCTGTTGAGGGTGCGGTAGTAGCCATCGAGGACCTCGATGACACGCTGCGGCTTCTGCGTGGTAGCCGCATTGTCGAGGTAGACCAGCGGGTGGCCATGCACCTGGGTGTCGAGGATGGGGAATTGGGCGCGGATATTCATTTTTTACGTTTTTTCAGTAAGTAGCGGATGACGAAGAAGAGGATGACGACGGCCAGGAGGGCGAGGATGCCGATGCTGATCTCGTGGCTGTATTCAGCGATGACTTTTTTGTCGCCGGCCAGATGTGCCAGGTATCCCAAGAGTGCCAGTATACAGTTCCAGACGAAGGCGCCGAGGGCAGTATACAAGGTAAAGGAGCCCAAGTTCATGCGCGACAGTCCCGCCGGGATAGAGATGAGCTGACGGACGACAGGGATGAAGCGGCCCACGAGGGTCGACATGGCGCCATGGTCGTTGAAGTAGACCTCGGCTTGCTCAATCTTCTCCTGCGAGAGGCGCAGGAGATGTCCCACCTTGCTGTTGGCGAACTTATAGATGATGGGGCGACCCAGCCACATGGAGAGGAAGTAGTTGATATAGGCTCCCACGAGAGCGCCCAGGGTGCCCACCAGGATAATCAGCCACCAGAGCATGTCGATGTTGCTGTCCTCGTCGAGGGCGAAGAAGACCGCCGGCGGCACCACCACCTCGGAGGGGAACGGGATGAAGGAGCTCTCGACAGCCATGAGGGCACCGGTGGTCCAGTAGTTCATGTGCTTCTCGTAGAAATTGATCAGCTCCATCACCCAGCCGGAATGGGCGGTATCGGCCGTGACGGCAGCGGCGGCAGGTGCCTGTGCCTGGAGGACGGTATCCTGTGCGGTGACAGGGTTTGTGGCGACAAGCATCGCCAAAAGAATCATTATCGGCAAGAAACGTTTCATATTGTATGTATTGGCTTAACTTCTTATATGTATTGGCTTAACTTCTTGTATGTATTGGCTTAACTTCTTAACTTCATAACTTCTTAACTTCTTAACTACTTGTCCCCATTATACGGGTCGGTAGGGACGAGGGGTCCGAGTAGCGGGTGTTTGATGATCTCGGGGCAGAGCTCGGAGAGCAGCATCGGCGACACGTCGGGCAGCATCCTGCGGGCGCGGTTGTAGTGGTTGGTATAGAAATAGGCCGCCGCGAGATAGGTGCTGTAGAAGGCGTTGTGGGGGTAGACGTCGAGCGACTCCTCGGCGAACTGTTCCATGAGGTCGTAGACCTTGTGGTCGAATAGGAACTGTGTGTAGAGCTGGCACTGGGGCTCGGTGTAGAGGTCGGTGAGGAGCATCTGCTCGAAGCACTCGGAGGCCTTGTCGAAATTGCCGAGGCTGTCGTAGACCATGGCGGCAGAGCACAGCACGTCGGGGTGGCCGTTGGGGTAGTTGGGGTCGTCGTTGGCCTCGTTGAGTGCCAGCGCCTTGTCGGCGAAGTTCCTCGCCGAGGGCAGGTCGCCGGTCTCGAGGCAGCATACTGCCATGGAGGCGTAGGCCTCGGCGTCGACGGGGTTCTCGTCGATGGCCTTGCGGAAATAGGCCACGGCGGAGGCGTAGTTGGCCTCGCGGGCGTAGAGGGAGCCCACGGTGCGGTAGATGCGGGCCCGGTCGTCGGTGTAGTCGAGCACGCGCAGCATCGTCGTCACCGCCTCGGAGGTATGGCCCATGAGGTCCTGTGTCTGTGAGAGGGCGATATAGGCGTCGACATAGTTCTTGTCGATGGCTATAGCGAACTCGAAGGCGTCGACGGCCTTCTCGTAGAGTGTCAGGTCGCGGTAGGCGCAGCCCAGACAATGCCAGGCCTCCTTGCAGTAGGGGTTGTCCTTGACATATTTGGACAGGTAGTCGGCGCTTTCCTCGACACGGCCTATCTCATAGCAGACGTCGTAGTAGTTGTAGATGGCGATATCGTCACAGGAGTCGCTCTCCATGGCCTTGCGGTAGCAATCGAGGGCGGTGTCGTAGTTCTTGAGCTTGTAGTATTCCTCTGCGAGGTTGGCGTAGACGCGGCCGAGCATCCAGCCGTCGGAGGCTGCCTCGTTGAAATAGCGGATAGAGGTCTCGGGGTCGTCCATGGCGCTATAGGCCACGCCGAGGGAATAGGCGATGTCGGTATTCGTCGGCTCCTCGCTGCGGAGACGCTTGAGGATAGCCAGGGCCTCCTTGTAGTTCTCCCGGGCGATGAAGAGGTGTGCGCGGCGCAGCCGTATCGACGTGTTGGTGGGATAGAGCTGCTCGGCGTACTGTACGGCACGCTCCAAGGGCTTCTGGTCGTTCACCTCGAAATAGTAGTCGATGATGATCTCCAGCTCGTCGGCATCGAAGAACTGGCTCTCGCCTCGGAGAACGGTGTTCTCGAAGTCGAGCACCAGCTCGCGAACCTCGTCGTCGAAATTTTTGAATCTGTCTTTTTTCAAATTCATTGTCTTTTTTTGGGGGTAGTTAAAGTAGTTAAAGGTAGTTAAAGTAGTTAAAGGACAAATGTACTTTTTTTCAGGGGTAGTTAAAGTAGTTAAAGGTAGTTAAGGTAGTTAAAGGACAAATGTACTTTTTTTCAGGGGTAGTTAAAGTAGTTAAAGGTAGATAAAGTAGTTAATGGACAAATGTACTTTTTTTCAGGGTAGTTAAAGTAGTTAAGGTAGTTAAGGTAGTTAAAGGACAAATGTACTATCTTCCCTTTTTATTTTCCTTTTTTTTCTTCCCATTTTTATTCTATTTTCATCTTCTCTTTTTTATTTTTCTTTTTCTATCTTCCTTTTTTATTTTCCGTTTTCAGTCTTCCCATTTCTTTTTGGTCACTATTGCGACGCTATATGAGTTCAGAAACTTGCTTGTTTCTTCTATTTCCTGTATCAAAGAATCACACTCCGACTGATTAATATAGGATAAGTCGCAGCTAAGAATAATGTAGCAACGACATTCCTCCAAACTCCCTTGCGCATAATTATAGAAACGCAGTTTATCGTCCTTTCCCATTCTCTTATACCCTTCCGCAATGTTGCCTGCGATGGACACTGCCGCACGGCGGAACTGGGAGATGAGGCCAAACTTCTCATCCTCCGGGAAGGCTTTTGTCACCTTATAGACATGAAGGATAAACTGTCTAGCCTTTTGCCACGCGATAACACTCTCAAAAGTATTTGTCATAAAATATTGTATTATCCTTTAACTACCTATGTTATTTGTCAACAAATTGTATCGTCCTTTAACTACTTTTAACTACTTTAACTACCTTCAACTACTTTAACTACCTTAACTACCTTTAACTACCTTTATACAATCAGAACGAGAAGCGGATGGAGAGGCCGCCTTTGGTGGTGGAGTTGGGGTAGGCGTTGGAGATATAGGGGGTATTGATATTGGTCTGGAAGAAAGCCTTGGCCGTGAGGTTCTGTGTCAGCGCGTACTCGGCGCTGAGCTCGGCCATCCATACCGAGCTGCCCGACGAGATCTGGCTGAGGTTCTGGTTAATCTTGCGTATGACAACCATGTTGCTGTTATAGGTGAGGTTGAGCTGCACCACGAGGTCGCTCTTGAGCTTGTGGACCTTCTCGGCGAACTTCACGTCGAAGGAGATATCCTTGAAGCGGTAGCCGGCGCCGAAGGTGAAGCCGTCGCGCGAGGTCTCGGTGAGCTGGTTGTTAGAGAAGGAGAGCAGCAGGGTGCGGTTCTTCTGGATGGAGAAGTTGAACTGGAAGCTGTTGACCATGTTGACCGAGATGCGGATGAGGGGGTTGAACTGCTCGGAGATCTGCACGCCGTCCATGCTCAGCGGCGGCACATAGTCGCCGGTGCTGTTGAGTACGTTCTCCGTGCCGTAGTCATAGTCGTCGGATGCCGACAGCAGCGCGTCGGTGTAGAAGCTGCCCACGCTGTAGGTCGACGAATAGCGGTGCGAGAGGGTGATATTGGTGAACCACTTCTTGAGGAACTGGATCTTGTTCAAGCCATTGTAGGTGATGTTCCAGTTGGGCAGCGGGAAGCGCTGGAAGGGCGAGAAGGACTGCTTGGCGGGATCCTTGCCGAGGTAGGTGGCCAGGAAGGAGGTCAGCAGTACCGTCTGTGAGTTAGCGCTATAGCCGGCGGGATAGTACTGGCCATTCATGGTGTCGAGCACCATCTGGTCGTTGTAGGGGTCGGGGTTGGCCTCGGCCAGGCGGTTGGCCACCACGGAGCGGTTGTCGAGGAACTGCTGGAAGAGGTCGTCGGCGTTGCTGAAGGCGGTGGAGAAGCTCCAGGTGGTAGTGGTATAGTTACCCGTGAGGCGTGACGACAGCGGTCCGTCGACGAAGCCGCGGTCGGAGAGGTACTTATAATAGTATTCCTCGCGCGAAGAGTAGGTCTGATTGGCGTTGACGGTTATCTTGAAGTCGCGGATAGGCTCCACGGTGGACTGCAACGAGAGTGTACGGTTGGTGGTAGCCTCGTGGGCCTGGTTGAACAGCGAGTCGCGAGAAAGCAGATCCTGACGGCGCAGGTCATCCACCACGTCGTAGTCGTAGCCGAGGATATAGCCCAGTCCCGGGGTCCAGCCGTTGCGCGGGTCGAGGCCCACATACTTGGGCTCGCCCATGTAGCCTGGCAAACGTGAGCCGTTGGTGACGTTGTACTGGATGGTAGCGTCCTTCACGGCGGTGAGCAGACGGAGGCTGAAATAGCCCACCTGCTTGAGCATCTCCTTCAGCTCTGCCTTGCGCAGGCTGTCGGCCGCTGCCAGGGAGTCCTGAGCGCTCATCTTGGGCTGCTTCTTCGGCGGACGTTGGCCGCCGCCCTTCTTGTTACCCTTGTTGCTCACCGGGGCGTTGGCATCCTTGAGGATTTTGATCTTGTTATAGAGCGTGGTGAAGCTGGCCGTAGCCGTGACCTGGAAGTTCGACGAGCCCTGCAGCACCGAACCCAGCGACTTCAGCGCCTGGGTAGTGCCCTGGTAAGTGTAGTTGGTGCGGTAGCTCAGCGGCACCTTCAGGAAATCGAGGTAGGGCAGCTTAGTGATGGGCAGATCGTAGCTGGCGGTGATAGACTGCTGGAAATTCTGCATGGTACCACCCTGGGCTATGGAGTGCCATATCGAGTCGACAGCCGACGAGCTCTCGATGCGTCCGACAGGCTCCTCTATGCGGGCGTTGGCGTTGGCGGAATACTGGATATGGAACGACTTCATCAGGTCGTACTGCAGGCCGTAGTTGCGCTGCCAGGTGAACTGCTTGAAGTAGGTAGGCTTGATGATCACCAGCGCGGCGCTCTTGTTGCGCAGCAACGTCTCCTCGAAGTCGCGGTAGATCTCGGTCGAGAAGCTGAGGTTCTTCGGCAGGTAGTAGAAGTTGAACTCTTTGATAATCTTCCAAGCCTTGCCGCGGAAGAGTTTCACCTTGTCGAAGGGCTTCACCGGCTCGGGCTGGAGGCTGTAGTTGTAGGTGAAGCCACCGCGGTGCTGGTCCTTGTTGTAGTATTCCGTCTCCTCGTCGCTGCTGCGCTCGCCGCTGTAGGCATAGGAGAAGGAGAAGTTCTCGATGTCGTAGATATGCGGCTTGAGCGACTCCTTGCCGACGCGGTCCTTGTGGATGTTGGCCAGCGTGACGTTGGTCGTGGACTTGCGGCGCTGTGTCACGCGACGCAGGCTGTCGCGCTCTGCCGAAGTGGCGTAGGTGTTGAGGTCGTCGGAGAGCAGCACGTCGGGGTTGTTAGGGTTGTATTCCGGGCTGCCGATCTCGCGGTTGTAGTCGAGGTAGAACGGTATGTGCAGGCCCCACTCCTCGGGCAGGAACTTGCCCAGCTCCATGTCGAAGGTCGTCTGGATGGTGAAGGTATTCATCAACTCCTCCTTGATGAGCGGGTCTTCGAGGTTGCCGAAATGCGCCGTGGTGTAGCTACCATAGAGTGACAGGTTACCCACGTCGGCCAGGTTCGTCCTGGCCAACGCCATGGCTGCCCAGCCACCCTTGTTGCTGTAGTCGCTCAGGCGCAGCTCGTTGACCCAGACGATGGCCGACTTCGGCAGCATATTATTGCCGTCGGTGAGGCTCTCCTTCTTGGGGTTGCGCACGCCCACCATGATCACCTTGACCTTGCCGAGGTTCGGCGTGCCCAGCACGGTATACTTCTTGCCATCGACTATCTCGCTGTAGAGCATCGTGGGCGAATAGCCGCCCTCGCCGTGGCGTATCTTGTAGTTGCGGTTGGTCTTGATTTCGGTCATCCGCTTGAGGTCGATGTCGACGAGGTTCTCGCGCGGCCAGATGGCGTAGGCGTCGTCGGAGGGCGTATACCACGGCGTGAACTTCAGCGGCAGCTCATACTCGTAGTAGTTGCTCGTGTAGTCGGTACCCAGACGCACAAACAGCACCAGGTCGTCGTCCTGCATCTGGTCGGCGGCATACTTCTGCTCGGCATGGACGAACATCTTCATGTGGCCGTACTGGCGCAGGTCGTAGCTGGTGGAGCGGTAGATGGCGCGGGCGTCGCCACTCGTCAGGTGGTCGACGTCGAGGGCTATCGACTGCTCGTTGAGCTGCGTGTAGCTGTTGCCCGAGGAATACCACTCCTCGCGCTCGATGCCGGGAGGCAGCACGTATGGCACCGGCTGGCGGCTGCCGTTCTCCTCGATATTCACCGTCGAGATATTGAAGCTCGTCTCCTCGGTGGTACCCGTGGGGTAGTCGCCCGGCTGCAGGAGGTCCTCGCTGTATTTGCGCCAGGTGGAGTAGACGAGGTCGAGGGTGGCGAAACGGAGGATGACGGGTTCCTCGAAATCGTTGAGGAACATACGCATGAAGCGGATGGACTGGAAGCCGTTGATGGTGCCCACTTTCTCGTTGGGCTCGCGGATGGGGATGCGGAACTGGTACCAGCGGCAGGTCGTCGTCTCGCCGTTGGCCAGCTGCACGTTGTGAGCCTCTTGGATGTCGACGATGTGGTTCTCGCCTATCACCATGCGGTCGGGGCGCAGGTCTATCTCATACTGGTAGTAGTTCTCCGACTCGCTCAGCGTGTTGTCCTTGTTGATGTCCTCGACATTGGGGTAGGCGCTGCCCGAGGTCATATATTCCTCTTCGTTGGACTCGTCGACAGGCGAGTTGCCCTCGGGGTTGTTGTAACGCTTATAGCGGTCGTTGATTTTGACGTTGTTCTGGTCGTAGTAGCTGCTGCGGAAATAGCGGTAGTCGTCGGCCGACGGGTCCTCGGCAGCCATCTGGTAGGCTCTGGAAGCCGTGCCGTAGCGCTGGGCGATGGCCTCGAGGTAGTCGGAGAAGAAGGTCTGCTCGTCGTCGAGGCCCTGCGTGCTTCCCAAGCCGTCGTAACCCACGTCCTGGTACTTGCGGCTCTGCGCGTCGTTGTCGAAGGCGTTGACCACGGGCTGTGTCGTCGGCACACGGCCCCAGATGGTGGTGTCGACATTGACCACCACGGCGCTCGTAGGCAGGCCGTTCTCGAAAGCCTTCTTGCCGTCGCGCAAGATATCCTCGCTGATGTCGCCGAGGTTGATATAGAGCTTACCACCCGTGTGGTCGGGCCGTTCAATGAAGGGGTCCATGAGCCAGAACTCGAGGGTCTCGATGTTCTGTGTCTCGAAGTCGGTATAGTCGAGCTTGCGCATGATACCGCCCCAGCGGCTTCTGGGGTTCGCCAGCGTACCGCTGTCGGTGAGACCGGCGCTGTAGGCCGTCGGTGCCACATCGAAGTTGTAGGGGCCACGCTCCTCGGGGTAGTAGGCCAGGTTCAGCTCGTAGATATAGGTGGGCTGTCCCGCCACGCGGTCCTTGTTGGGGAACACCTCCTGCTCGTAGATGCGGCGGGCATAAGGCTTCGACAGGTCGTCGAGGGTGATATTCTCGGGACGTGTGCCGCTGTTGTAGAAGTCGTTGCTGATGCGGTACCAGGCCAGTTTGGCGCGGTTAAAGCCATAAGCCAGTCCGCTGTTGGGGAATGTCTCGGGGAACATAGACATGGGGCGTCGCCAGTCTTGCGGCGTGCTGGCCAGGACCCATGAGCTCACCGTGGTGAGGTTGATGCTGCTCTCGGCGCCCTCGAAGTCGTCGATATAGCTCACGCTGCCCTCGCCCATGCCCGTCTGCGACATGCCGGGGATGAAATGGGCGAACTCGGCCTGCAGGCTCAGGTTGCTCGGCGCCTTGGTGTCGATGCCGGGCAGCATGTCCATGATTTTTGTGATGATGGGCACCTCGCCGCGCCAGTTCAGGTCGACACCCCAGATGCTGTTGGAGGTCGGCTCGTCGCCGAAATTGTTCTTCTGCGTCAGCGGCTTCTCGTGCAGGTTCATCACCGTAGCACCCAGATTGAAGTCGGGCGCGAACTCGTAATTCAGGTGCAGACCCAGCATACGCTTGGTGGTCATGCTGAAGGAGTTGTTCTCCGAGCTGACGCTGATGGGGGTGCCCGACGAGAGGATGCTCTCGTTGATGATGCGCACGGTACCCATGGTGTAGTCGACGGTATAGTCGACATTCTCTATCAGCGGCACGCCGCCCGCCGTCACCGTCACGCTACCTTGCGTCACGCTGTAGCCCAGGCTTATCTCGCCACTCACGCTGCTCGTATAATAACCCTCCAGATAGAAACGGTTGCGCTCGGCATACTGCTGCGCCAACGCCTGCGTCATGGTATAGAGTGAGTCGAAGCAATAGCGGTTGGCCATCTCCTCGTCACCCAACAGTGTCCGCAGGTCCTTGCCGAAAGGCTCGACATAGGGGAAGAAGATACGTCCCGTGGAGGCCTGGATAAGGCCGCCCTTGAAGGCCGCCGAGTCGAACCAGTCGAAGACACCATCGGCATAGTAGTAGCTCTGGCTGGCGTCCATGCGGTCCATGCCGAAGAGTTCAATCAGCGGCACGCCCTGGCGGGGACCTTCCGTGAAGTATCCCACTCCCACGCCGCCATCGGTGCTCTCATAAAGCACATTCAGGCGGAAGCCGTCACGGCTCAGCTGGCTGCTCTTCAGGAAGTAGACATTCTTCATCATCAGCTTCCACAGCGGACCATGGGTATCCACGGAGGTGCTCTTCAGCAGTTTGACGACAAGGGTATTGGGGTCGTTGATACCGTCGGTCGTCAGCTCGCCCACCTGATAGACTGTCGTATCACCAACCACCTGGTATTGGTAAGCCACTGCCAGCACCTGGTCGTTGGCCAGCGGCTGACTCAGCGAGATGAATCCCAGCTCGCGGTTGAAGGTATACTCGTTGCTGTTCAGCAGTCGGGCGCTCTCCACCTTCTCGTAGTCGGTGCCTGCCGTCATGCCCACGCCCTGCATATAGTTCGTCACCGAGTTGATGCTACGCACGCTCGATGGGTTGACCAGTTGCAGCAGGTCGTTGGCGCTATTGCGCGGCAGCTGCGGGCCACTGCCGTGTACCCGCGGGTTCCATGGTGTCCCCTCGCCGAGGTCGGTCAAGGCCAGGATATTGCGGTTCTGCTGCACCGCAGCGCCCACATTCGTACGCCACACCTCGATGCGGATAATCTTCACGTTGCTGTTCACCACAGGCAGCGTGCTCATGGCCTTGTTATAGTTGTCGTAGAAATACTGCGAGATAAAGAAATGGCGGTTATCCTCGTATTCGTCAGCGCGGATTTCGAACTCGTGGCTGCTGGCGCCGCCCTTCACCTGCATATTCTCCGTACTCGTCTCTTTCTCGCTCACCACGGCATCCACCGTCAGGCGTCCGAACTTCAGCTTCGTATGGAAGCCGAAGAGCTGCTGGCTGCCCTTGATGAGCGTCGTCTGCAAGGGGAACGAGATATCCGCCGCCTCGAAGAGCTGCAGGATATCGTCCTCCTTACCTTCGTAGCGCAGCTTGATCTTGTTCTCGAAGTCGAAGGTAGCCTGGGTGTTGTGATTGATGTCGAAATTGATGAGGTCGCCGATCTTGGCGTTGATGTTCAGCTGGATGTTCTCGTCGAAGTCGAAGGTCGTCACGCTGCGCTCGCTGGCGTCGCGCTGCGGGTCATTGCGGTAGTTGTTCACTATCTGGAACTTCAACTCGGCGCTACCCTTCGGGGTAATCGTGATTTCGGGCTTACCCATCAGGCTTTCGAGTTTCTCGCTGATTTGGTTGAAGCCGGGAATCTTGCTCAGCAATCCGCCGCCGCTGTTGTCCAGTGCCGTGCCGGCGCTTTTCTCGTCCCAGTACTCGCGCATGAGCTGGTCCATACGCCAGTCCTGATAGTCGTCGAACGACATATACTCGCGGCTGATCACCACGTCGCCCACCTTCGTCACCTTCACATAGTCGCCTGTCTCAGGATTATACTCCACTTCGGTCTTGACGGCCGTCGGCTGGTAGCCGCTGCCCATCGGCGTAAACGCCGACGAGTCGGTCTGAGCCCACACGCCCGCATGCACACAGAACAGCAGTGCCAATAAAAGTATAAACCGAGTTGCGTTTTTCATTTAACCTACATAAAACGCAACTCGGCTATTATTATTGCACTAATATATAAAAAATATTTATCGCTAGAGCCGTTTCAGGCCTTCCTTGATGATCTCCTCCACGGTCATCGCGCTGCCGTCGGCATTGCGCCAGTCGGTGGACATCAGGAGTTTTTCGACGGCCGGCTTGGCGAAGCCCAGCATCGTCAGCGCCGTAAGTGCCTCATCGCGAGCCTGGTTGGCCATTCCGCTCTCCACTCTCCACTTTCCGCTATCCACTCCGGCGCCCATCTTGTCGGCCAGCTCGAGGACGATACGCTGCGCCGTCTTGGCGCCGATGCCTTTCACGCGCTGTACCTTCTTGACATCCTGCGTCTGGATGGCGGCGCGGAGCTCGTCGACGGTGAGCGACGACAGCATCACTCGCGCCGTCTGGTTGCCCACGCCGTTGACAGCCACCAGCAGGCGGAACATCTCGCGCTCCGCCATATCGTAGAAGCCGTAGAGCTGATGAGCATCCTCGCGCACCGCCAGGTGGGCATAGAGCTTCACCCGCGACGCGTCGGCCCTTCGCAGCGCCTCATAGGTATTCAGCGTTATTTCCAACAGGTAACCCACGCCGCCGCAGTCGATGACTGCCTGCGTGGGTTCCAATGATGCCAGTTTTCCTTCAAAGTATTCGTACATGGTCTAAAAATTATATCCTATTCCTTCGGCAGGACTGCCTTCCTGCAGCGTGTAGTCGTCCTCGCGGGGATCGGTGAAGAGCGGATCTTCGTCCCATTCGCCGCCGCGGACGATGCTATGCATAAAACGGTAGTTGAACGACCACCGCTCGTCCTCGCTCAGCAGTACCTCGGAGCTTCGCGTACCCCAGATGATACAATCGACGAAGTCGGCCTTGGTCAGTGCGCCACCCACCACGCCGGCGGATGTCAGCATCTGGTTGCTCAGCACGATGGTCTCTATCTTGCGGGCGTTATAGCTCCAGTAGTTGGCAAAGGTGCTGTGGCGGAAGTCGTAGCTGCCGCCCATCAGCGCCGTGAAACCTGCCAAGCAGTCGTATACCAACAGGTTGTTTCCCGTCACCGTGGCACCCTGGCCAATGATGGCGCAGTCGCTTATATTCCGCAGGATGCTGTTGCTCACCGTCAGCTGTGCGCCGGGGTAGCAGCGCAGGCCTCCCGTAGCGTTCTCTATCACGGCATGGTCTATCATATTGCCGGTGCTGTAATTGTAGAACCACACCGTCTGCCACTGTCCCGGCAGGAAGCGGTACCAGCCGTCGTGGCGCAGGCTTGTCAGGAGTACCGGTCGCTCCGCCGTACCCTGCACCAGCAGACGCGCCGCCGAGTCGACGATAAGCATGGCGTTGGTGGCGAAATGTACTTCGGCGCCTGCCGTCAGACGCAGCGTGCAGTCCTCGCTCACCAGTACATTGCCCACTACCACATGCGGGAGACTGTCGGTCCAGGTCTCGCTGCCGATGCGCAGCCACACCGAGTCGCGCGGCGTGATATGATACACCGCGTTGCGGCCCCATGCCGTCAGCGGCAGACGCTGTCCGTTGCTGAAGCTCACGGCATCCTCCACCAGGAAGGGGGACTGTTCGTCGTTGGGGTTGATATTGGCCTGCACGAAGACAAAGATGCTGTCGCCGGCCTCGATCTCCACATCGTGTGCAATCATCGAGGTGTCGCCGTCGACATTCAGGCGAAAGCGGCTCGAACGCCCCTTTTCCAGCGTCACCGAACTTAGTATCAAGTTATCATCGGAACGGTTGTACACCGTCACCTTCTGCGTCGCTGTACCCATGGTGGTGAACACCGTGTCGAACGCCACCGTGTCGATGGAGAAAGCCAGCTGCACCTCGCCGCCGTCACGCACGAACGTCTCCTGCTCGCATGAAAGGAGTATCATCGGCATCACCGACAAGACAATCATATACAGCAACTTTTTCATTTGTCTTATCTCCTGTCTACTTAACTACTGTCTACTTAACTACTTATTTTGTATACAGCTCGAATATCTCCTCCAGCCGCTTTGCGCAAACAGGGCAGAAGGGAGCATAGTCGCGCATCATGCAGCGCATCGTCGGGCGGTAGACGCCTTTCGACGCATAGCCGGCGCCCTCATACACACCCAGCGGGCCGCATTCGCTCCACGGCACCTCCACGTCGGGTGTCGGCACCGGCGTGCCTTTGGGGAGCATCGACTTCCACTTGTGGTCGAAGTCTTTCAGATTGGTGATATTGGGCTCCGTAGGCTCGTAATCCTTCACATGGAGCGTATTGTAGGACAAATCCTCGTCGACATACTCGTCGGCCAGTCCTCCGAAGCAGTGGCCCATCTCGTGCGGCAGCACCGACGCGGCCATGTCGTGCATCGTGCTCACCGCATAGCAGTTATACAAGGCACCGCCGCCATAGCGGCTGTCGTTCACCATGATGATAATATAGTCGCACGGCGTGGTCCCAATCCTGTCGTGCAGCTTCCATACGCTTCGCGTCATCAGGTAGCGGTCGATACCGAAGGTGTTGAACTCGGCATCCACATCGGCCCACACACCATAGACATTGAAATCCTGCCGATGGCTCTTGAAAGGCTCCTTGCCGAAGAGTATTTCGCGCATACGATAGTAGTCCACATTCAGTCTCACGTCACCCTCCTCATAGCCTTGTGCCACTATCACCACATCGACCTTCTCCTTCGGGTCGCCATGCAGCTCCAGGTCCACGGCTTCGCCGATATGGTAGTTAAACTCCAGCTCGCGCTCTCCCGGCACAAAATCCACCACCGTCTGGTCGATGAAACCCTGCGCACCGGAACGTTGTTGAAGGGCAATCTTCACCGCCTTCTTAGGCATCGGCAGCAGGAGCGTCTCCTCGAAACGCTGCACTTCCGTGGCACCCTTAGGGGTGTCGCGGTACTCGCGGAAAAGCGTGCTGTAGCAGCGCGAGTAAATCACCTTGCCACTCTTGGCATCGCGCATCTCCACCCGGTAGTCGCCATTGTCGAATGGATCTATCATCCGTGTCCGCGAGCCGTGCCACTCGGCCGAGCGGTCGAGCCAACGACTCACCCACACAGTATCGCGCTGCGCATTGCCCTCGCGCTGGCAGTCGATACGAAGCGTCTGCCCGGTGAAATACTTGTCGAACTTCACCTTTTGTCCGAAGGCCGGCATTGCCATGTCAAACAGCACAAACAATAATGTAATATATGTAATTTTTCTCATCTTCCTCTATGATACAAAAACTCGTAACAAATAACTCGAAACTATTCCTTTTATTGTGGTTGGAAATATTTTTTGTCGCAAGGAAAAGTTAAAATCATCAAAAATGTCTTTTCTTAAAAATTTTTTTTTGTACTTTTGCAAATTCATTTTCACTCATAGTATATGATACTGAAATTATACAATGGAAACCCTAACGTGCGCGATGTAAGGCGTGTAGCCGACATCCTGCGTGACGGTGGCATCGTCATCCTGCCCACCGACACCCTCTATTGTTTCGCCTGCAGCCTCGAGCACAAGAAAGCCGCCGAGAACATTGCCCAACTCAAAGGCTTCCGGCTCAAACAGGCCAAATACTCGATGCTCTGCGACAGCCTCAGCCAAGCCTCGGAGTATGTCCGCGCCATGGACAAGGACACTTTCGCCCTCCTCAAAGCCCATCTTCCCGGCCCATACACCTTCATCCTTGAGGCCAGTGGCAACCTGCCCCGCAACTTCCAGAACGCCAACAAGACCATCGGCATCCGTGTGCCCGACAACGACATCACCTTGGCCATCATCAATGAAGTGGGCATGCCGCTCATCTGCACCTCCGTGCGTCCCCTCGGCGAAGAAGACGAACCCGAGAACTATACCGACCCCGACCTCATCCACGACCGCTTCGGTGCGCGTGTCGACCTCGTCGTCGACGGCGGCATTGCCGACCCGGCTCCCTCGACGGTGGTCGACTGCAGCGACGGCATCGAGGTCATCCGCCAAGGCAAAGGCGTATTGGATTTATAAACGGCGAATTCAACTTATTTAACTAATGGCTACGCAGTCCAATTACAAGCGTATTACGCTAAATAGCCTACGGCAGTCCAGCCACAGCAAAGCGGGCGGCATTCGAGTAATTAGACTTAAATTGACCAACGCAGAAGCAAATTAGTTCAATTAGTCTCAATTAGCCGTTAAACGAAAAAACTATATGAAAGTCACTATTAATAACGGAGGCAGAGGCCACTTCTATGCCAGCCAGAGCGGCTGTCTGACACGGCTCATGCTGCTCTCCATCGCCGTGATGGTGGGGGCTTGGCTATTGCCCGGCATCGTCGTCGAATCGTTCGGCGCCGTGCTGCTCACCGCCCTCGTCATCTCCATCCTCAACAACATCCTTCGTCCAATCCTCATCGTCATCACCCTCCCCGCCACCATCGTCACCCTTGGATTTTTCCTTTTCATCATCAACGCCATCATCATCCTGATGGCCTCGGAAATGGTGAATGGATTCCATGTCGACAACTTCGGTTCGGCGCTGCTCTTCAGCCTGGTGCTGATGGGTGTGAACTATCTGCTGGAGTTGCCCAACAAATACCTCAACCGGAAGAACTTGCAGCAGCCCGGGAGTCCTACGTTCACACAGACAGACAACGACACAGACGATGAGGGGTTCACTCCCTACGAAGAAGTAGAATAAATTACGAAACGGCTAATTTAACAAATTCAACAAATGTCTACTCAATACAATTACAAGCAAATTACGCTAAATTGCCTACGGCAGTCCAACCGCAGCGGAGCGAGCGGCATTCGAGTAATTAGCCACAAATTGACCTGCGGAAGCCAATTAGTTTAATTAGAATAATTCGCCGTTAATAAAGCAGCAATAAAGAAATACAGATATGAAACAAGTCATCAAAGCTGCCGACCTGGAGTCGGCCGTCAAAGAAGCCAAAGCAAAAAACCTTGAGATAGGCCTTGTGCCCACCATGGGCGCTCTCCACGAAGGCCACCTCTCGCTCATCGAACGGGCGCTGAAAGAGAACGACCTCGTCGTCGTCAGCCTCTTTGTCAACCCCATCCAGTTCAACAACAAAGAAGACCTGGCGAAATACCCTCGCACCATCGAAGCCGACCTGGAGTTGATCAAGAAACTAGAATTAAAAATTAAGAATTCTTGCTCGGACAACCTGCTGGCATTCACGCCTACCGTGGAGGAGATGTATCCCCAGGGAGAGCCCAAGGAGGTGTACCATTTCGGTCCCGTGGAGGAGGTGATGGAAGGGCCGCGCCGTCCCGGCCACTTCAGCGGTGTCGCCGTAGTGGTGCGTCGTCTTTTCGACCTGGCACAACCCAAGCGCGCCTACTTCGGCGAGAAAGACTACCAGCAGATTGCTGTCATCCGCTCGCTCCTCGCGCAGATTAAGTACCCCATCGAGCTCATCCCCTGCCCCATCGTCCGCGCCGACGACGGACTGGCCCTCAGCAGCCGCAACATGCGCCTCTCTCCCGAGGCCCGCGCCATGGCTCCCGCCATCAACGCCACCCTCGAGCAGGCCGCCGAGATGGCCGAATACGAGGAGGTCGACGACGTCAAGGAATGGGTTCTCGACACCCTCAGCTCCTACCACGAGGTGAACGACTCTCCTAACGGTCTAAAGTTCGAACCCGAATATTTCGAAATTGTCGACGCCATCACCCTCCAGCCTATCGAAGACTGGGACGAGGCGAAGGAGAATGGGGCCGTGGGCTGCATTGCCGTCTGGCTCGACGGCGTCCGACTCATCGACATCGTAAAATTCTAGTATCTAGAGAAAAAGCAAAGCCCCGCAGACCCGTCGAGACGACAGGTTTGCGGGGCATTTTTTATCCTCGGAAGATTCTTTTTTCTCATATCCGAGAAAATTTGTATATTTGCAAATTACATACAATGCGGAATAATAATATTATATACTAATAATAAACCAATTATGACAAATATCGACAAAAAGAGCACGTTCAAACAAGAGTTTTTCGCCTATCTACTACTGATTGCGGGCAGCGCCCTCTTCGCCGTGGGTGACGTAATGTTCGTCAACCCCTACCTCATGGCTCCCGGCGGCACCTATGGTCTCTCCAACGTCTTCAGCAGCCTCTGGGGCGGCCGCATTGCTCTCTACGCCATCTGCATGGACATTCCCCTGCTGATTATCGGCACTTGGATTCTCGGCCCCAAGTTCGGTATAAAAACCATCATTTCCACTTTCCTCATCTTCGGATTCACATATCTGCTTGAGTTGGTATGGGGCTATGCGCCCGTAATCCACGACGGGACTGTGCTGACCACGGCCCCCGAAAGTTTGGACGGCTATGTAGCCCTGACAGAACACAGCATCTGGTTCAAGCCCGACTATATCCTCAACACCGTCGTTGCCGGCCTTATCTACGGTGTGGCCATCGGCATGATTTTCCGCAGCGGCGCCACCAGCGGCGGTTCGGACATCATCTCCATGATCCTCCACAAGTACACCAAGATATCCCTCGGCACCCTCGTCATGATTGTCGACGGCATCATCACCATCAGCACCTTCATCGCCTTTGGCGACATCCGTCTGCCCATCTACTCCATCATCATCATCTACATCGAGGGCAAGGTTATCGACCTCGTTGTCGACGGCATGAAGAGCTACAAGACCATGTTCATCGTCACCGACGAGATGGAGACCGTGCGCAACTACATCCTCAACGACCTCAAGCGCGGCGGCACATGCCTCACCGGCACCGGTCTCTACCAAGGCAACGAGCGCAAGATGATTTATGTCACCCTAGACCGTGCCGATATGGTGAAACTCAAATCCAACCTCCACCGCATCGACCCCAAGGCCTTCGTCAACATCATGGACAGCTCCGAGATTCTCGGCATGGGCTTCAAGGCCCTCCCGACGGAGTAAAAAACCCTGTGCTGACACAACAAAAGAGACAGAACGACGTTGTAAATTAGCCATGAAGATACTCCAGCTCTGCAACAAGCCTCCCTATCCGCCCGTCGACGGCGGCACAATGGCCATGAACAGCATCACCCGTGGGTTGCTGTCGCAGGGCTGCGAGGTCAGAGTGCTGTCGGTAAAGACCGACAAACACCCCGTCAACACCCACCGCATGACCGACGAGTATCTTCATAACACCTCTTTCGAGGCCGTCTATATAGACCTCGGGGTGAAACTGCTGCCGGCCGCCTTCGCCATGCTCTGCGGAGAGTCCTACCACGTGAAGCGCTATATCAGCCCCGACTTCGCCGCCAAGCTGCGTGACATTCTGGAGCACGAACAGTTCGATATCGTGCATGTCGAAAGCATCTTCCTCACACCCTATGTGCCACTCATCCGCAAGCTCACCAACGCCCGTGTACTGCTGCGCGCCCATAACGTGGAGCACCTCATCTGGAAGCGGGTGGCCCAGAGTTGCCACAACGTCTTTAAGCGTTGGTACTTAAAGCACCTGTCCCTCACCCTCCGGGCTTACGAACTCGAACACATCAACAACTACGACGGCGTCATCTGCATCACCGAAAATGACGCAGACTATTTCCGTCAAAACGGATGCCGCAAGCCGGTTATTTCTATTCCTTTCGGCATCGAGCCCGATGAAACACCCAGCGTCGCTGTCGAGCCCAACTCACTGTTCCACATCGGAGCCATGGACTGGCTCCCCAACCAGGAAAGCATACAATGGCTGCTCGACGAAATATGGCCCGTGGTGCATCGCGAGGTACCCCAAGCCAAGCTCTATCTGGCCGGGCGCAAGATGCCTGAACGCTGGATGAAGGGTTCCTTCGACGGCGTCTCCGTCATCGGCGAAGTGCCCGACGCCATGTACTTCATCGGCAGCAAAAAGATCAACGTCGTCCCTCTGCTCAGCGGCAGCGGCATCCGCATAAAAATCATCGAGGCCATGTCGATAGGCAAAGTTGTCGTCACTACCACCGTAGGCGCCCAAGGCATCAATTACACTGACGGTGTCAACATCCTTATCGCCAACACCCCGGAAGAATTTGCCCAACAGATCAAACGATGTCTTGACGACGAGGAGTTATGCGCCAGCATTGGACAGGCCGCCTCCCGACTGATTGCAGAGCAATACAACGAAGAGATGCTCACCAAGAAACTGCTCGATTTTTACAACAACCAACTCAGCGTATGAAAAAACAAACATTCAAAAAGATTGTCACCCTCTTGGTCCTGCTGGCATGCTGCTCTATAGCATCGGCACAGTTGACCATTCCGGGGACTAAAGTCACCTTCCGCCTCAACAATGAGGATTGGCGATATCTACGCACCTTTGAGTTGCCCGAGGGTGGCGACGTCTACCTCTACTGCTACACAGGCCATGTGGTTGTGGACAGCGAAGGAGACACCATCCTACCCTTCCTGCGCATCTACGTCAACAAGAACTATTCCGGCGACCTCTACGAGTTGGTATACAACCGCTATGTAACACAGCCCTATCAGTCGCTGAAGGAATACAGCAAAGGCGACGGCCTGCCCTCCAGCGGCGGCATCGGTTACATCGGTGCCTATACCAACCCCGCCGACCAAAAAGACTACCAGTTCTACATGACCTACTTTACCAACAACAAAACGGCAGTGGAATTCCGTCTCGAAACCACCAAGGACACCTTTGACGATATGGACTTCGAATTCAAAGACATCTTAGGCTCAATAAAATAGTCTGAAAATGAAAAAGCTACTCCTCATAATCGGCTGCTGGCTCGCCACCACGGCAACATTCGCACAAACCTCGCTGGTCGACTCCCTCGGCGACTATCAAGCGCGGTTCTCCAAACTCAACAAAGCCTATGCCAAGGCTCCCGACAATGTCGAAGCCCTCTACAATCTGGCCCAGTTCTACTTCGACAACTCGCATCCCATGCGCAATCTGCCCATGGCCATGAAATACATCCAACGAGCCGAGCAATGCCACATACAGCTCATCGAGAAAGACAAGACTGGCGAGTTGGGACGTCTGGTGCGTTGCGGCATCACCCTCCCCATCATCCGTCAAACCAAACAGGCCATCACCGATGCCGCCTACAACACGCTCGAGTTGCGCACCGACATGTCGCGCGTCGAACTGGACACCTACATGGAAGCTTTCAGCATTGACATGGACATGGTACGACTGCTGCGCCAACGCCGTATCAACCAAGTCTATGACGAGGACCTCAAGAAAGGTACCGCCGAATCCTACTATCACTTCATCGACATATACCCCGGCACCGCCGAAGCTGAACAGATGGAGGCACGCCTTGCCAAACTGGCCCCTGGCCTCTTTGAAGGCGTAAACGAGGAAGGTCAGGCCGACAGCGTGGCGGCACGATTCCCGCTGAGCCCGTCGGTACAACGTGCTGCCGAAAAGCAGAAAAGCCGCTTGGCCTATGCCGATGCCAGCCGCATCAACGATGTCGAAGCCTTCAAGAAATTCATCGACCGCTACCCCACCAGTGACGAGAGCCAGCAGGCCCGCGACCGCCTAGACAAACTCCTCGAAGTTACCTTTGCCAAATGCAAGACGGCCATGGACTATGCCGTCTTCGCCAATACCTATCCCGACATCCAGCTGGCGGAGAAAGCCATTGCCGAGATGTGCCGCATCCTAAAGAAACACCGCGACGTCGAAGCTGCCCGCTATTACCTCCAGCACTTTAAATTCGATCAAAACTACAGCGAAGTCTACAGCCGCTACTACTCTTGGCATTCCGCCGAAGGCAATGGCGAGCCCATCAAACGCTTCGCCAAGGAGAACCCCGACTTCCCCTATCAGCGCTCTGTCGAAAACGACCTCGACAACGCCGAACGTATCGACCGCATCAACCTTATGGAAGACTTCCTCGAGGTAGAATACACTCGCTATGCCGACTACGTGCGTCGCTTCACCGGCAAAGGTATCGCCATCGTGCCCCTGCAGCGCATGATTCAGGTGCAGTTGGCCACCTCCAACTATGCTGCAGCACTCGAACGCATACGCAAATTCGACCTCTGCTTCGAGAATGAATATGGTGGACAATACAACGAGATAGTGAAAGTGCTCTCGGCTCCTGCCTCAGGACGCCGTGCCACCCGCGAACTCAGCGCCACCTACCACATCATTCATCCCTGCCTCAACAAAGCCGACGGCAAACTTTACTTCACCCGTGCCGCAGGTTCCAGCCGCCGCATCTGCTACGCCGTCAAAGAAAATGGACAGTGGCGTCCCGCCGGCGAGGTGCCTTTCGCAGCCTCCACTGTCAACGACGGCCTCACGCTCTTCAGCTTCTACGCCGACGGCAACCGCATGCTCCTGGGATCGGAAGGCAACATCATGATGGCAGAACGCGACGGCGACAACTGGCGCGTGACCGACATTCCTCCCTACCCCGTCAACACCGACTACATCGAGACCGATGCCTATATGCTGCCCGACGGCAGCGGCATACTCCTCGCTTCCGACCGTCCCAATGGCTACAATCTCCAACGCTCGGGAGCCTACTTCCACGGCGACACCGCGCTGGCCAGTGACCTCTACTTCATTCCTTACATCAACAACAGTTGGGGAACTCCTATCAACCTCGGAGACAAGATCAATACCCCCTACTCCGAACGCAGCCCTATCCTAAGCCGCAACCTCAAGACCCTCTATTTCGTCTCCGACGGACATGGTAGTTTGGGCTACACCGACATCTATTCTGTCACCCGCACCAACATCCAGGACTGGACCTCGTGGTCTAAGCCCCAGAATATCGGCAAGGAAATCAATACAGGCTACAGCGAGACCTCCCTCAGCTTCAGCCCCGACGAGAAGCGCATCTACTACTCCGCCAACACCAACCTTGGTCAATACACTTGCTTCAGTTTCCCCACATGGCACGATGCTTCCAACTCCTATACCTCGTATAGTCTCGATATTCTCGGAATGGAATCGTCGCTGTTACGCATCCGCGTGGCAGACCTTACACAGCAGGCGGTGACACAGATGATTGACTGCTCCGGCGAGAGCAACATCATCAACATCAACATTCACAAAGACAAACGCTATGCCGTCATCGGCGATGCCGGCCTTTACTTCGTCCCCGCCGTCATCATCGACAACAAGAACAAAGGCAAGCAGCGCATGAAAGGCTACACCTTCCCCGTCTTCGTGGCTCTCGACAAGCCCGTGCCACTCTACGCCGTCGAGTTTGACGAGCACTCCACCGAACTGCTTCCCATTGCCAAACTACAGCTCGAACAGCTGGCATCGTTTCTCCGCAACAACCCCACGGGCGTGGCCGAGTTCTGCATCGACGTTGCCGGCACCAACGACAAACTCTGCTACAACCTATCCCTCGAGCAAGGAAACATCATCCACAACTTCATGAACCAGCAGGGCATCGACGATGCTCATATCATCATTTCGCCCTACGGTAATGTTAACGTCAAACGTCAAGGGAAATCGGGCGTTTCCGTCCGACTCCGCGAAAAATAGAGAAATATGGAACAACACCGTACAATCATGGTCGACGGCCACACGGTCCACTACCGCGACGAAGGTCGTAACAACAAAAAAACCGTGGTTCTGCTTCATGGATTTTTGCAGAACCTTGATGTATGGAGCTCCTACGTGCTGAGCTACATGCACCATCTCCGCGTAATCACCATCGACCTGCCGGGTCACGGACAGACCGAGACCTTTAGCGAGACCCATTCCATGGACTTCATGGCACGCATGGTGAAGACTGTCCTCGACGAAGCTGGCGTCGACCAATGCGTCATGATTGGTCACTCCATGGGAGGCTACGTCGCTCTCGCCTTCGCTGAGAAACATCCTTACTTACTCCGCGGCCTCGGGCTCATCAACTCACATGCGCTCCCCGACAGCGAAGAACATCGCCACTGGCGTCAGGCCATCTGCGAGCAGGTGAAAGAAAACCGCGCTTCCTATATCGTTAACTTCGTGCCCACCCTCTTCGACGACCATAACCGCGCGGGGCTCTCGCAAGATATCAAGGACCTGCAGGACCAATGCCTCGAGACACGTTCCGAGTCCATTATTGCTGCCCAGAACGGCATGATGAACCGACCCTCACGCATCGACGTCCTACGCCAACTCGAGGTTCCCATACTGTTTATTTACGGAAAGAACGACAACCGTATCCCTCTTGAACTCGCCATCTCGCAGGCCATGATACCCCATCACGCCGAGATTCTCATTCTCGACAACGTTGGCCACATGGCCTTCATCGAAGAGCGTGAATATGTGAAACCCCGCATCAAAAACTTCGTCGATACGTGCTACTATTGATAAGCGAAAAATAATTATGTTAAATTACAAAATTTATTTTTCCATATAAAATTTTAATTGTACATTTGCTGAACTGAATAAAAATTTAAGTTTAACCTAATTTATTGTATATCATGAAAGTAAACGAAATCATGGCCAACCTGGAGGCCAAACATCCTGGTGAAAACGAGTACTTGCAGGCTGTCCGCGAGGTTCTGGAAACCATCGAGGAAGAATACAACAAACACCCCGAGTTCGAGAAGAACAAAATCGTTGAGCGCATTGTCGAGCCCGACCGTATCTTCACTTTCCGTGTGACCTGGGTCAACGATAAGGGTGAGGTTTGCACCAACCTCGGCTACCGCGTGCAGTTCAACGCCGCCCTCGGCGCCTACAAGGGTGGTCTCCGCTTCCACAAAGCCGTCAACGTCTCCATGCTGAAATTCCTCGGCTTCGAGCAGATCTTCAAGAACAGCCTCACCATGCTGCCCCTCGGCGGTGGTAAGGGTGGTTCCGACTTCGACCCCGTTGGAAAGAGCGACGCTGAGATCATGCGTTTCTGCCAGGCCTTCATGTATGAGCTGTGGCGCAACATCGGTCCCGATCAGGACAGCCCCGCTGGTGACGTGGGAGTTGGTGGCCGCGAGATTGGCTACATGTACGGTGCCTACAAGAAACTCGCCCGCGAGCACAGCACTGGTGCTCTGACCGGCAAGAGCTACGGCTGGGGTGGTTCCCTCATCCGTCCCGAGGCCACTGGTTTCGGTGCCATCTACTATGTCGAGCGCATGGTGAAGCAGCAGGGTGACAAGATGGAAGGCAAGCGCATCGCCCTCTCCGGCTTCGGTAACGTTGCTTGGGGTGCCGCCATCAAGGCCACTGAGCTCGGTGCCAAGGTCGTCGCCATCTCCGGTCCCGACGGTGTCTGCGAAATCGCCGACGGTATCACCAAAGAGATGATCGACTACATGCTCGTGATGCGTGCCAGCAACCGCAACAAAGTTGAGGATATGGCCACCAAGTTCCCCGGCAAGGCCAAGTTCACCGCCGGCAAGAAGGCTTGGACCGTGAAGTGCGACATCGCTATGCCCTGCGCCTTCCAGAACGAGCTCGCCGAGGAAGATGCCAAGATGCTCCTCGCCAATGGCGTGAAGTATGTTGCTGAGGTCTCCAACATGGGTTGCCAGCCCGCCGCTATCGCCGCCATCCAGGCTGCCAAGGTGCCCTTCGGCCCCGGTAAGGCTGTCAACGCTGGTGGTGTTGCCACCTCTGGCCTCGAGATCTGCCAGAACGCTGAGCACCGCAACTGGACCGCTGAAGAGGTTGACAAGAACCTCCACACCATCATGAACAACATCTACGACATGTGCGTCGAGCACGGCAAGCAGGCCGACGGTACCATCAACTACGTGAAGGGTGCCAACATCGCCGGCTTCATGCGCGTTGCTAATGCCATGGTTGCTCAGGGTATCATCTAATTTCGGTAGAATTTTTCTAATCCAATTAGATAATACAAACCACGAAAGCCACTCTTACCGAGTGGCTTTCTTTTTTTTATCACAATAATTGGCATCCTTTTTCGTTATTGGGTTTATATGAGTTAATATAATGCAGGCGAGACGCCTGCGTACCCAAAAAAAGAAATGAAGCATATAGAGATCATCAACGGACCGAACCTGAACCTTACAGGACTGAGGGAGCCTATGGTATATGGTTGCGTCACGATGGAAGAGAAACTGAAACAGTTGCGCGCCGCCTTCCCCGAGGTGGAGATTGGATACTACCAAAGCAATGTGGAAGGAGAGCTTATCAACTACATCCAGCAGACAGGCTTCAGCGCCGACGGTCTCATCGTCAACCTTGGTGGCTACAGCCACACCTCCGTAGCCCTGCGCGACGCCCTTTTGTCTGTTCCTGCGGCCAAAATCGAGGTACACCTCTCCAACATCTTCGCACGCGAAGACTACCGACACCACTCCCTCATCACCTCCGCCTGCCGCGGCATGATTTGCGGTCTCGGACTAGAGGGCTACCGACTCGCAATAGAAGTGATGAATGAGGAGTGATGAATTCAGATTTATGATTTATGAATTATGAGAAAAGAATAAAGATATGATTTTTTCTACCCTTTCCGATTACATACATGAGAATGCCCCGATGAGCAATATTCCCGAGTTGCTCGGACTTCATCACGACAACCCCCTTGGGCTGCATCCCATTACAATACCAATCCTCCTCGTGGTACTGGCAGTTGCCATGTGCATCACCTCAAATATCATCTACCACAAGGAAAAACGTAGCCTCTTTCCCCTACTCTACTCCATGTGGTGGATTGCTGTGGCAGCAATCTATTACTACTGCTTTTCCGGCGACCTGCCTCTCTTCGAGGATACAGACCTCGGGCGCACCGAAATATGCGTCGGATGGTTCTGCCAAAGGCAGATAGTGAGTATCGGCTGGTCGTTGCTTGGCGTGGCCATGCTCAGTTTTGTAATCTACGTCATGCTCAATATCCTCTTCCAAGTCATTGCCCACCAGAGCGACCGCATGGGCCTCAACGAGAAGCAATGGCGTGAATGGAGTTGGATTGTCGCAGCCATGTTACTGGGTGCCTCCATCGCTGGCATTACCGATGACTTCGCTGCCTTCACAGGAGTCTGGATTATGATTGTCTACCATGTGGTTGTTCTGCTGATGACGATAGCTAAACTGATTACCGATACAGTGCGCACCCGGAAATTCGGCCGCTGCCTCCTCTCTGCGCTCTGCTTCCTCGTAGTCTTCGAGGCCATCACCATGCTCACCATCGAGTGCATCGAAGGCTACATATACCTCTTCCTCCCCATTGTTGGACTCTTCGCCTCTGCCGACTTCCACTACAAAAAGAAGAAATAACCTTATTATTCCACAAATAATATCCAGACCATGAAACGCATCGTCTTTACCCTCTTTCTGATAACCCTGACAGGTTCTGCTTTTGCGCAGAAAGAAAGCTCCATCCTCAAGAAAGTCGACAAGATGATTGCCGACCGGCAGTACCTGTCGGCTTACCAACTGCTTGACGAGTTCGACCCCACAAACGACCGTCCTGCTGTGGTGCTCAAAAAAGAGACTATCGTGCTGAACTATTTCACACAAAGCATCATGCACCGCGTATTCTCGCTGAAAGACCTTGCTGAAGGAGAAAACCTTGACTCTGTCCGAGTCAACTTCACCGAAGGACAGCTCTTTACCTTCGAAGCCGACAGCCTAATTCGGCGTCTGTTGGCGAAACATCCTGGCGACAAAGCCCTTCTCGGCGGTCATACACGGTTCCTCGAGGCGTTGCTCGACGATTACTCCACGGATATATGGGGCATGTATCTCGATTCCGCCTGCCTCGAGCTTTTAATGGACGACAACGAGAACCCCTCGGCAGGCTATCAACTCGGACTATACTATACCATGAACGAGAACTATGAGAAGGCCGCACCCTACTTTGTGCGCACCGTAACACAATGCGACACGCACTATCGCGCCCACTACAACCTCGGTATCGCGGAATACTACCTACAAGCCTTCAACACAGCCACCCATCACCTGCGTCGTGCCTACCAAGGCTACCAACGGCCCAGCGAGAAAGCCGATGCCGCACGAACTCTCGGCATCATCTATGGCGAGAATCTCAATAACGCTGACAGCGCCCTTCTCTACCTCCAAAAGGCCGTCGACATCTACCCAAGCTATCTCAATCAAGTTTTCCTACTCCAGTGGCACCTCGACAATAAGAGTCCCGATATCCAGCAGATGATGGCCAATTGTTGGAGTGCTGCCATGGAAGATGACGAGCCCTTCAGCGCAGTCCAGGATTTGCTCTCCCGCTGCATGGAGCAGAACCGGCGCAACGACGTCCTCAAACTCCTCAAAATACGTAACGCCGATACCACTGACGACTTCGAACGCGGCATCAGCAGCCTCTTCATTGGCCAGATAATCTCCGATACTGCACCCGCCGATGCCATTCCCTGGATTGAACTGGCCATCACCAATTTCAAAAAAGTCGAAGCCCCCGACAACTTCCTTGATTCCCTCCGACAGATGATTCTAGAACTCCAACAGAAATAAAAAAAACAAAAAGAGGATGCCCATCTGGACATCCTCTTACTATTTTCTGTTAACTGATATCTGTCAACTAGCGACGGCGGCCACCATTGCCACCAGAGCGGCGCTCGCCACCGTTGCCGCCTTCGCGACGGCCGTGGCCATGGTCACCACCCTCGCGGCGCGGACCACGGGAGGGTTTCTCCTCCACATAGCCTTCGGGCTTGGGCAGCAAAGCCTTGCGGCTGAGCTTAATCTTGCCGTTCTTCTCGTCAAAAGCGATGACCTTCACCTCGAACTCGTCGCCCTCATGGATGAGACCTTCGAGGGTCTCGGTGCGGCCCCACTGGTACTCGCTGATGTGCATCAGGCCTTCCTTGCCGGGCAGGAACTCCATAAAGGCACCGAACTCGACGATGCTAACCACCTTGGCATTGAAGATATCGCCCACCTCAGGAACGGTGCAGATATCTTTAATCCACTTGAGGGCAGCAGCGATGTCTTCCTTGTTCGACGAGGCGACGTCGACGATACCATAGTCGCCTTCTTCCTCGATATTGATGATGGTGTTGGTCTCAGCCTGAATCTTCTGGATGACCTCGCCACCCTTACCGATGACGGCACCAATGAAGTCTTTCGGAATCTTGATCTGCTCGATACGGGGCACAAAGTCTTTGTAGTCCTGACGAGGCTCGGGGATGGTCTCGAGGATCTTGTCGAGGATATAGAGACGACCCTGGCGGGCCTGCTCGAGGGCCTTGGCCAGCACGTCGTAGCTGAGGCCATCGACCTTGATATCCATCTGGCAGGCGGTGATACCGTCGCGGGTACCGCAGACCTTGAAGTCCATGTCGCCGAGGTGATCCTCGTCGCCAAGGATGTCGCTCAGCACGGCCCACTTGTCACCCTTCGAGATGAGACCCATGGCGATACCAGCCACGGGCTTGCGCAGCTTCACGCCGGCATCCATCAGCGCCATGCAGCCGGCGCAGACAGTGGCCATCGAGCTGGAGCCGTTACTCTCGAGAATGTCGGAGACCACACGGATGGTGTAGGGGCATTCCTCCTCGGTGGGGAGCACCTCCTTGAGGGCGCGCCAGGCCAGGTGGCCGTGACCCACCTCGCGGCGGCTGGTGCTACCACTACGTTTCACCTCACCAGTGGCGAAGCCGGGGAAGTTGTAGTGCAGCAGGAAGCGACGCATGCCCTCGATGACGGCGCCGTCAATCTTCTGCTCGTCGAGCTTGGTGCCGAGGGTGCAGGTGCTGAGGGACTGGGTCTCGCCGCGGGTGAAGATGGCGCTACCGTGGGCCGAAGGCAGGTAGTCGGTCTCGCACCAGATGGGGCGGATCTCGTCGAGCTGACGGCCGTCGAGACGGGTGCGCTCGTTGAGCACCATGTCGCGCATGGCCTCACGCTCGGTGTCGTGATAGTAACGGTCGATCATAAACTTGATCTCGTCGGTGAGAGTCTCCTCGGTATAGTTGGCGTCGATGAACTCCTGCTTGATGGCGGCGAAGCCGTCCTCGCGCTGGTGCTTGTTGGCGATGCCCTGTTTAGAAAAATCGTAGCACTTCTGGTAGACGGCGTCGTGGAGGCGCTGGCGCAGCTCCTCGTCGTTCACCTCGTGGCAGTATTCGCGCTTCTCGGTCTTGCCGGCCTCAATGGTCAGCTCGTCGAGCACGCGGCACTGGATCTTGATGGCTTCGTGGGCGGCCTTGAGTGCGTTGAGCATGACGTCTTCGCTGACCTCCTTCATCTCGCCTTCCACCATCATGATGTTGTCGGCGGTGGCGGCCACGATGAGGTCGAGGTCGGCGCGCTCGATGTCCTCCATGGGGGTGTTGATGACGTACTTGCCGTCGAGGTAGCTCACGCGCACCTCACTGACGGGGCCGTTGAAGGGGATGTCGCTCACGGCGAGGGCCGAAGCAGCGGCCAGGGCGGCCAGCTGGTCGGGCATGGTGTCTTTGTCGCCGCTGATGAGGGTGATCTGTACCTGAACCTCGGCGTGGAAATTGTCGGGGAAGAGGGGACGCAGGGCTCGGTCGACCAGGCGGGCGATGAGGATCTCATGCTCCGAAGGACGGGCCTCACGTTTGAAGAAACCGCCGGGGAAGCGACCCATGGCGGCATATTTTTCCTGATAGTCAACGGTGAGAGGCATGAAGTCGACGTTCTCGCCCACCTCCTTCTTCGAGCAGACGGTAGCCAGAAGCATTGTGTCGTTCATGCGGACAACGGCAGCGCCGTCGGCCTGTTTGGCCAGCTTGCCGGTCTCGATTTCAATCATGCGGCCATCGCCGAGATCGAAACGTTTAGTGATAATGTGTTCGTTCATTTGTTTTTATTGTTTTCTATTACTTTACCGCAGCCCCGGGGACCGTCCCCGAGACCCATAAAAGTGTTAATATTCAAATTACTATCTCCATCGTCGGGCATCCAAAGACCGGCAAAAAGAAAGTGCAAAGATACAATAAATTCCTGACATACAGAAAAAAGATTTGGCCGATAACGAAATAATGTGATTCTCTCTTGTCGGGAGAGTCGATTTTTTTTTTTGCTTGGATGAGGGGAAAGTTGTATATTTGCAACATGGACCGACGGGACTGAGAGCATCCAAGTGGCAGACGGAATGTATTTTATACGCCTATTGTCCGCTTGTTGTCCGCTTGTTGTCCGCTTTATAAGCGGACAACAAGCGGACAACAAACGAATATGAAGCATACAAAAGGTCTGTCGGATGCCTTGGTATCCGCTTTCGGTCGACAATAAGAGACACACTTAAAACAGAGACAACACTATGGCAAAGACAACAGGGCTGCTGTTGGGAGGCAGCTTGAAAAAAGCAGGAGTAACATTCTACCAAAAACAAGGTCAGATGATTGTGCGAGTAGCGCACTCAAGGGAGCGTCGGAGCAACACGCGCGGACAGTTCATCCAGCGGCAACGCATGCGCCACACCACGGCGCTGTGGCAGATGCTGAAGATGGTGGACCCCATGTTCATCGGCGGAAAGAGCGCCTATGCACGCTTCGCCACGTTAGCCAACCGTCTGCCGGCGGTGTTTATTCCCTGCAAAGGGCCGCTCGACGGGGCGTCGCTGCTGCTGCCCGACATGCCGGTGAGCGACGGCAACCTGCCTCACGTGAAGCAGTGGCTGGGCGAGGTGGACGGCACCGCAGCGCTGATGACGGCCCTGAAGGCTTCGGAACTGCACGGCGGCGAGGTGCTGTGGCTCTACACTGCTGAGCAGCGCATCGAGGGCCGGACGCCCAGGGTGCGCTTCCTGCGGGTGCGCGAGGTGGCGCCGGCGGAGTTCACGGAGGTTTCGGGCTGTCTGGCTTTGGTGGACGACGCTTTTGCCGACGGGATGAAGGGCTGGGCGCTGGTGCGAGTCGAGGGTGGCCGCTGCTCGTCGCAGTCGCTGGTCACCCGCTGCCGCTACTACGAGCAATTCACCACCGAGGAGGCCCTGCAGGAAGCCGCCGAAAGCTACGGCGGCCTGACCCGGTAGCAGAGGCTTGGGTTAGCACATATCGCCGATCGTCACTTTGGGATGGTGATATTAATACAAAGCCTATGCGCCGTTCCTGGGAAAGGTCGTGCTTCACCGCCAGGCCTAACGGCATCACCTGCTCGCCAAGTCTTTCCGCCAGTTGACGGCTGATGGCCAGGCTGTTTCCGGTGCCTGAAAAATAGAGTATCATAACTTAAATGTTTTTGCCCATTTCAAAAGCTTCCTGCAGCTTGGCGTTGCCGGAAATCTCGTTAGGGGCACCCACACCACCGCAGAAAAGGTGGCCTTTGAGCGACGACTTGCCGAAGCAGTCAATCCAGCCCTGCAAGCCGCTCTCGGCGCGTGCGGGGACGTGGGGCTCGTTCTCGAAGGCGGTGGTCAGCAGGTAGATGTCGCGGAAGCGGTAGTCCTTGGGGTACATGGCGTTCATGCGGTCGATGAGAGTCTTCATCTGGCCACTCATCTCGTAGTAGTAGATGGGCGTCGCCCAGCAGACAACGTCGGCATTCAAGACGCTCTCCATGATGGCGGGCACGTCGTCCTTGAAGATGCAGGTACCCGTTTGTTGGCACGACAGGCAGCCAACGCAGAACTTGATGTCCTTGCCGCGCAGCGAGACAAGCTCCACCTGATGCCCTGCGGCTTCTGCACCGCGGGCAAACTGCTCCGCCAAAGCGTGGCTGTTCGAGCCCGGACGGAGACTGGTTGATATAACGACTACTTTCTTCATGCCGGAATGATTTTATAGGTTCTTGTTAAAGAAGGCAGCCAGCGTGTCCCAGGGTATATAATTCTTCTCACCACCGTCGTAGAGGTCGCAGTGAGTGGCACCGGGGATGATGAGCAGCTGCTTGTTCTCGGGGTTGGGATTGGGCTTGCCGACGAAATTGTAGCCTTCGGCTTTTCCTTCCACCATATAGTGGTAGGCGGCTTCGCCAAAATAGCGTGAATGGGCCTCCGCACCGTGCATCATGAGGACAGCTGAGCGTATCTCGTTAATGTAGTAAAGGAAACGGGCGTTTGCGTAGGCTTGTGTGCCAATGACGCGCCAGCCGTCGTTGCTGTTGCCGCTACGTTTGTGATAGCCACGCGGGGTCTTGTAGTAGGCATGGTAGTCTTTGACGAACTGTGGGGCGTCTTCGGGCAGCGGGTCGACGACACCGCCAGCCATTGCCGTGGGGTCGCTCAAACGCTGCTTGCCCATTGCCTCACAGGCAGCGTGGCGCGACTCCTCTTTGTCCTCGCTGTCGTAGTAGCCATTGCCGCTGATGCGGCTCATATCGTACATCGTGCTGGCCACAGTGGCCTTGATGCGAGTGTCGGCAGCGGCAGCGTTGAGGGCGATGCCTCCCCAACCACAGATGCCGATGATGCCGATACGTTCGGGGTCGACATTCTCCAGTTTGGAAAGATAGTCGACGGCAGCCATGAAGTCTTCGGTGTTGATGTCGGGCGAAGCCGTACGGCGGGGTTCACCGCTGCTCTCGCCGGTGTACGACGGGTCGAAAGCCAGCGCCACGAATCCATGCTCCGCCATCCGCATGGCGTAGAGGCCGCTGCTCTGCTCCTTGACGGCGCCAAAGGGGCCGCTCACGGCGATGGCCGCCAGTTTGCCTTTGGCATCCTTGGGCGTATAGAGGTCGGCGGCCAGCGTCAGCCCATATTGTGTCTCGAAGGTCACCTTGCGGTGATCCACTTTCTCGCTCAGCGGGAACACCTTGTCCCACTCTTGAGTCAAAACGAGTTCCTGTTTCATATTGTCAGTGTGTTTAGTTTCTTGTTTGTTGCTGCAGGCGGACAAAGCCAGTGTCGCCATAATAATGCCTGTGGCAGGCAGACTTCTATGTTTCATATTTCTTTATTTTTTTATGGTAAAATTGATGGTCACTTTGCCGCTGCCAAGGGCTTCTTTGAGGCCTTCGGGGTTGGTGATGTGGCCGATTGGGGTGTATTGGTAGGAGGTCGTGAAGGACTCGTAGAAGACCACCACGCAGTTGTCCCCATAGAGCATCATGTCGCCCACGTGGATGGTGCCTACTCCAGCGTCAAGGGCAGCAGGGCCCGGAAGGCTTCGGCGGTGCTGTTCTGCTCCATCTTCGCCGTGAAACTCTGGCCACCGATGGTAACCTGCATTTCACCGCGTTATTTCTCGTAGAGCTCGATTGGCAGTCCGTCGGGGTCTTGAAGGAAGAGGAACCGGCGGTCGGTATATTCGTCCGTCCTGATTGCCTCGTGCGGAATGAAGAGACGGTCCAACTCGTTCACCGCTGCATCGATTTCGTCGACCTCGAAGGCCAGATGGCGCAGTCCCGTGGCTTCGGGGCGTGTCGGCCGCGGTGGTGGCGAGGGAAACGAAAACAACTCGACGACGTAATCCTCGCCCAGGGCCAGGTCGGTCTTGTACGATTGCCTTTCGGCGCGGTAGTGCTCGGCGAGGACGCGCAAGCCGAGGACACATGTGTAGAACTCGAGGCTCCGCCGATAGTCGGAGCAGATGATGGCGATGTGATGTACTTTGTTCAGTTGCAGCATTGTTTCTTGTGGTAATGAAAAGAATATTCGTGCATTTTCACCGCGCTCGGCAGCGGGGTGTTGTCTTTGTGGGAAAATCGACCTCGCACAGGTGCGGGCTACAACAACTGCTCCGCCAAAGCGTGGCTGTTCGAGCCAGGAGGGAGACTGGTTGATATAACGATTACTTTCTTCACAGTGTTTCACTTTTGTGATTTGGTCCTTGTGCGAGCTTGGAGAACGAGCTCTTTGAAATAGGCCACAGCCTCGTCATAGGACATAAAGTCATTGGCGTTCTCGTCGTGGTCGAGCCGTTTGACAAGTGCCGCCTCCGGGTGGTATTGCAGGCCCACGGCGAAAGTCTTGTCGGTACGTTGCACTGCCTCGACAATGTCAATGCCGCCAGTGCTTGTTGTCCCTGTAACACGGAGCGATGTGCCAGCCACACTTCCCGCTGCCTGATGGTGCCACGAGGGGACACCGTGCACCGTGGAGCTGCCGACGATGCGATAGAGCCACGAGGCTGTGTCTAAAACGCTGACATCGTGCGGCACGTAGTCGCGATAGGTGTCGGGCTCCGCTGGATTGCGGTGTTCGTTGCTGTAGGTCTTGCCCTGTTGGGCGAAGTAAGTGGGTATGTCCTGTATGATTGTTCCGCCAGAGACAACAACAAGCATCTGCATTCCGCGACAGAAACCCATCAGGGGTATATCTTTATCGAGACAATACGTCATAGTCAGGTAGTCCGATATGTCGCGTGTGGCATTGTAATCTTTTTCTGCCTCTATACCGTGCCACGGTTCGGGCTGGAGCAACAGGCTTGGAGCGATGTCCTCGCCTCCGGTAAAGACCACGGCGTCAACGCCGCCTATTGAAGTGCCGACATTGGAGTTTGTGTAGCCATGCTTTACCATATCGGCATACTGCTGTAACAGGATACCATTCTCGTCCGTGTAGGTAAGGTCAAGCGTTGAATCGATATAAGCGAAGTTATTCATACGCACTTGCGGCAGCAGCACAGGTTCTGCGCCTGCTTCCTCAATAGCCCGCACTACGTTTGTGTAGAATTCTGACAGCGTGTCGGCACGCCAGGCAATGCCGATGCGCACAGGTTCGTCGACGGTGGTGTTTTTTCTGCCCTGACAGGCAACGAACAGAATAAATATAATGGGGATAATCAGTAAACTTTTCTTCATGATGTGATAGTTTTATAGGTTCTTATATAGATTGCAAGCGGCTAGAGCCAGTGATGGTAAAATTAATAGTCACTTTGCCGCTGCCGAGGGCTTCTTTGAGGCCTTCGGGGTTGGTGATGTGGCCGATTGGGGTGTATTGGTAGGAGGTCGTGAAGGTCTCGTAGAAGACCACCACGCAGTTGTCGCCGTAAAGCATAATGTCGCCCGCGTGGATGGTGCCTACTTTGGTGCGGTTGGCGGGGAGCGACTGGGAGAGGTAGTGGTATTTCTCGTTGCCGTTCAGTTCCTGCATCTCCAACGTCAAGGGCAGCAGGGCCCGGAAGGCTTCGGCGGTGCTGTTCTGCTCCATCGTGGCTGTGAAAGTTCGGTCGCCAATGGTGAGCGTTATGTCACCTACGGTTGTAGTTGAGGGTGTGAGGGGTTTGTCTTCAGATGAGCAAGCCGTAGCAAAGAAAAGCATCATGGCGACTATCAAGTTCATCGTGCGTTTCATGCGGTTTGATGGTCAGTCCATGTTGAATTTTTCTACTTTCATTTGGCCGCATTGACGCATCATGGGCGAGTATTTCTTGAACTCCGGCGTGGCAGCGTGCTTGTCGAGCGAAGCGGCGTCTTGCCATGTCTCGCAAATCATAAATACATCCGGACGCGTGGCGCTCTGGAATACATCGTAGGCGATGCACCCCTCATGGTGCTGCGAGTGTTCGGTAAGGGCTATAGCCGCCTGCAGGGCGGTCTTGTACTGCTCGCCATCGTTGGCTTGGAAAAAACAGTTTAACCGTATCATAATATCGTTTTTTTAATCTTATTATCTTAACGCTGAGATTCAAGAAATATTGTGTCATCGGAGGTGTGTCAGGGGGGGGGGGGATTATTTGCTTTGCTCAAATAGCCAGTCACGGACAGCGGCAATCTTGTATCCAAAGTCGAAAGAGGCCATGTGTTCCATGCCTTGTCTGGATTCTGGGAGTACTGAACCTTTCTCGAAGCAAATGAAATTGATGTTGCCTCCCTTGGCTATCAAAGTTTCTGCCAGACGTTCCTGCTCTGCTGGAGTCAACTTGGCACTCCATGACGCCGAGTCGATATGGGCGTTTTGTTTTTTCAACACCTCGGCCAGTTCTCTCATGCCTCCCGTTGCCTTTTCGTCACCGCCAGCCACGATGTAGAAGAACTTGCGCTTGCCAAAGTCTTTCATCTTCGATGTGTCCCATTGGCTGCTGACAAACAGCGAAGCAGCGAATAGGTCGGGATGGGCGATGTTGAAATAGAAGGACATCATGCCACCCATCGATTGGCCGGTTGTGTAAAGTCGTCTTTGGTCAACCTTATACTCTTTGCATACGTATTGCAACAGGCGGATGGTCATCTCTACCTCGTCGGAGGTGCTCCAGTCATCCTGCACAGCCCAGCCGGTATATTGCGGAACCAACACAAAAGAGGGGTGCTTCCGCTGGTCGCGGTCAGAGGCAAACTCAAGAGCCCCGTAGCCCTGGGTGAGTGGGGTGGTCACATCCTTTCCCACGGTGCTTGCATCGGCCATGAAAAGCACCAGAGGATAATATGTTTTCCCGTCATACCCATCTGGGATAAGAAGATTGAATTGCATGGTCTTGCCAGTTGCAGCATCTTCGAAAGTGAACTGCCGGAACTTCCCCAAGTTCTCGTACTTTAAGGCGACAAACAAAGAATCGTTCTCTTTAGAGTTCATCATCATGCCTCCACCTCCGAAGCGTGGACCTTTGTCGTTTGGTTTATCCTCGCCACCGTTTCTTTGAGCACAGGCGGTAAGGCTCAACAGGCATATTGCCCAAATCATTGATTTCTTCATTGTGGAATAGAATCCCCGCATGTTTTGTTTCATGTCTTGTCGTATTTTTGTTAATAAAACCATGTGGAGTTGTCCGCTCTACCAAGCGGAAAAACAGGGGTTTGACGGTATGTACATATCCTGTTTTTCGTTTACAAATATACGAAAAAAAATTCGTTAATGTGCAAATTCGTAAACCTGTTGATTGCTTGATTGTTTGATTGCTTGATTGTTTTATTTCGTTGTCCGTTGATAAGTTGATAAGTTTATACGGATAGCAACATATCAACACCAAACATATCAACATCTAACATTTACACAATCAAGCATTCATTCATTGTTGTTAGAATTCAAATTTCTCTACTTTCATCTGGCCACATTGGCGCATCATGGGCGAGTACTTTTTGAATTCCGGCGTGGCGGAATGCTTGTCGAGCGAGGCGGTGGTCAGCAGGTAGATGTCGCGGAAGCGGTAGTCCTTCGTGTACATGGCGTTCATGCGGTCGATGAGGGCCTTCATCTGGCCGCTCATCTCGTAATAATAGATGGGCGTCGCCCAGCAGACGACATCGGCGTCCAGCACACGCTCCATAAATGCCGTTTCATAAAGATGTTTTATCTTTTCGTCAGCATTGGCTGCTGTTTTCTGTATTTCAGTCAAAACACTCATTTTTCAATTCCTCGCTACATTGTTATTCTTTGGTACCGGTTTTGCGAGTTTCATTGCATCTTTGGTGCCGAAAGTTCTTCTGATGATCGTCTCTACATATTTAGTGACGAGTGTTTCATCATTAATATGGGAGAAGAGTCTCAGCACTCTTGTCTGGTTATACCACACGATTTTCACAGAGTCGTTCAATGTGTGGCTATGTCCGGCTATACTCAGTATACCATGTTCTTC
>CACYIK010000014.1 GCA_902774395.1 uncultured Bacteroidota bacterium | reverse complement strand
CCATTCCGAACAGAGAAGTTAAGCCTCACATCGCCGATGATACTGCACTTGTTTGTGGAAAAGTAGGTCGCCGCCAATTTTTTATAAGGGAACCGATAACGGTTCCCTTTTTTTTGTTTTGTCGTGTGGGGTGTTTTTCATATCTTTGCAAAATGAAATTGATTGCCAGGATGAGCTTTAAGCTATTGATTATATGTGTACTGATGACTCTTGTGGGTTGCACGGGGACTCCTAAAACCGACCAACGTCCGGAATGGATGGTGCAGGCGGATAAGGACTACAATCAAGCATTGGATTATGATGGGAAGTGGCAGGTGCGGCTAGCGGAGATGTACTATCGTAAGGCTTATGAGGCGATGAAGAAGGCCAATGAGGATGGTTTGTTTCCTCGGGACGATGATGGCCAATCGTTTTCTTGGTTTCTCTATGGCGACGCAGGCTATCGCTATGCTGTGATGCGCTATCGGCGGGGCGACACCGAGGGCGCGATAGCGGTCATGAGCGACCTCTTGACCCGCGATATCCGCGATTATGAGCGGTCGGCTATCCTCCAGTTAATGGGCGAATGTCAGCTGCGTCTGGGACAGCGCGATGCGGCTAAGGAGAGCTTCTCCAAAGCCCTCGAGGCGAGCTTGTGCTACTACAACGGCGACAATAGCGTTGACCGATTCAATATGATGGTAAGCTGCTACTTCATCTACGATTCTTTCATGGATTATGGCGAATACAACGAGGCCGCCCATTGGCTTGGCCGAATGGAGAAGGAGTTCGCGGTATACGAACAGTTGCCCGATGCCTCGCCCCAAATCATCGAGGAATACAAGGGACATCTGGCATTGTGCCATGCACGACTGCTGCTGACCACGGGTCATGTCCGCGAGGCCAACGCCGTCTACGACGCTATCCCCGCCAGTCGAATCTTTACCCCCTTGGCCATTGGATGTGCGGCCAGTTGGCTGTCGGATGCCGGACGCTATGGCGAGTCGGCCGACATGTATGCCCGTCTCGATACCACCTACGCCAGAGCCAGCAATGCAACGATGACCTTCGACAAGATAAGCGAATGTCTTGCGCCGCGTTACCTGGCCGAGATGAAGGCCGGACGTACGCAGGAGGCTTTGACTATCGGAGCCGACATGGCGGGTGCCATTGACTCGGCTCTTGTCTGGCAGAAGAGCAGTGATGCCGCCGAGCTGGCGGTCATCTACCAGACTCACGAGAAGGAGCTAGCGCTGGAGGAGTCGAGAACAAAATCCACTATCTATCTAATCATAGCCGTGGGTGCCTTGCTGTTGCTCTTGCTGACAATCTACATCCTATGGCGCGTGCACCGCTACAACCGCTTGTTGACCGAGAAGAACCATGTACTCTATGAGCAGATACGGCAGCGCGAGCAAGCCGAGACGGAAGAGCGCGAGCGGCAGCAGGCGCAACCCGCCGAGACCCTTAGTCAGAACCAACTGCTTTACCGCCGCCTCTGCGAGCTGATGGAGGACCCCGCTGTCTACACCGATGCCGAGGCCAACCGCGACACGCTCGCACGCCTCGTCGGTACCAACTACAAATATGTCTCCGACGCTCTCCACGAGTGTGCTGACCTGACGCCCGCCGACTTCATCAACCAGTACCGTATCCGCTATGCGGCAAGGCTGCTTGCCACCACAAATGACCCTGTAGGACTCATCATCGAACAGAGCGGAATCACCAATCGAAGTACCTTTGCACGCCTTTTTCACGACTATTATTCTATGTCGCCAACCGAATTTAGACGCGCTGCGAAAGATTGATATACAGCTTTTTGCAAATATAGTACAAAGATTTGCATCCATGGGAAACGCCTTCCGGAGTTTCCCTTTATTTTTGCATTCGATTTAAAAGAAAAAAATGAATGGCATTACTTTCATCTTCACCGTGGCATTGGCTGCCGCTTTCGTCCTCTTGGTTGTGGGACTGGTGGCGGTCATTATATATTACAGGTGTCGCCTGAAGGACAGCCATCGCACCCTCGCTCGTATCATCAAGGAGGAGGTGCTGCTACACGAGAAAACAAATAATAACAATAAAACAATATTACAATGAAGAAAGTAGTCTTTATGTTCTCCTTTGCGGCGATGCTTTTCGCCGCCTGCGGCAAAGAAGATCAGGAACACACCACTCCCGGGGAACCCGCAGAGCAGGTGCCCGCCATCGTGTCGATGATGTACTACCTCGACGCCACCGACGACATGTTGCAGTACCTCGACTACATGGTGACCTATGACGATGGCACCGGCGAGCGCCAGGAGAGCGTCGTTAGCAACCGCTGGGAGAAAACGCTCACTGCCTCCCTTCCCGCCACCTTCACCATCAAGACCCACATCCGCGTCAAGGAAGGCATGTATGATGCCCTCGCCGCCGCCGACACCATCCACTTTACCCGCAGCCACGGCTACGCCTACCAGGTCTTCGACTCCAGCGCTACCGCCATCCCCGGCCTCAGCGACAGCTACAACAGCGCCTCGACCTCCGTCGGCGTGGGCGCCCGTATCGCCGAACACGTCCAGGCCGGCGACTACGACAAAACCTACACCCTCTCCTTTGATGCCAACGGCGTGAAAATTGAAAATTGAGAATTGAAAATTAAGAATAAACAATGAAGAGAACATTTACTTTTATTATAATGTTGCTGGCTGTCGTTTCGATGGCTACGGCGCAGAAGGGTTTAATGTCGGGCACCAGCGCCCTGCTGATGGCCGAAATCCAGTCGGGTCTCCTCAATGAGAAACAGGTAGCCGAACAGTACGGCCTTGTGTATGTCAATGGCGAGGCCAACATCACCGCCTTTGTGGAACTCAGCGGTGACGAGAAAGCCCTCGAAGACTTTGGCGTGAAGGTGCAGTCGCGTGTTGGCGGCATGCAGACCGTCTGCATCCCGCTGAAGAACTATGTGGCCTTCGCCCAGTCGGGCCTCTGTTCGTGGCTCGACGTGGGGAGCAAGCCCCAACAAAAGCTCGAGAACGCCCGCGCTGAACTGGGCATTGACGGTATCTACAATGGTGTAGACCTGCCCCACGGCTATGACGGTACCGGCGTGGTGGTGGGCATCATCGACAACGGATTCCAGTACGACCACCCTGCCTTCTACGACTCGACGGGCACCACTCTTCGTATCAAGCGCGTCTGGATACAGGGCGACACCATCGGCACCGCCCCTGCGGGCTACAGCTACGGCCGTGAGCTCGCCACCGAGAGCGAGATTCTTGCTGCTCGCACCGACGACCCCAACGGTATCCACGGTAGCCATGTGGCCGGCATCGCCGCTGGCTGTGGTGGCCCCGACTCCCTCGGCCGCCGCTACCGCGGTATGGCTCCCAACGCTGATATCGTGATGGTGAGCGCTACCACTGTTGCGAGCCTCTACGACGGCATTGCCTACATCCGCGACTATGCCGCCTCGGTGGGCAAACCCTGTGTCGTCAACATGAGTCTTGGAATACATGTGGGGCCTCACGACGGCACTTCGTCGCTCGACCGCATGATGGACGGTCTCCATGAGCAGTACCCCGAGGGCTTCCTTGTGGTGGGTGCTGCCGGTAACGAGGGCCACAACAAACTGCATTTGCACAAATCCTTTACCGCCACAGACACTTGCGCCCTCGCCCTAGTCGCACTCAAGAACCCCGCCACTGAGGTGAACAGAATCGACCTCTGGAGCACTGCCGACCTCCCCTTTGCGGTCAGTGTGGGCCTTATCGACCCCGCCACGGGAGACACCATTACCCAAGGCCCCTGGCGTAACTCCAGCGAGCTGCAAGTCTACCAAGATCCCATTTATCTGAACAAGACCTTCTGCATCGCCAGTTGCAACGGTACCTACCCCGTCAACAACCACCAGAACATCACCCTCACCATTTACAACAGGCCCGACAGCGCCGACACCTACCGCGTGGCCCTCTTCCTCAAAAGTACCGCGCAGGCCGAAGTCCACGCCTGGAGTGACCAAGTTACCTTCGTTAGCGGCGGCCTGCCCGGTGTGATGGAAGGAAACACTGACTGCACCATCGGCGAGATTGGCGGCACCGCCCGCTCCATCATCACTGTGGGTGCCTACACCACCGCCACCTCGTGGACGGGCATCGACGGCAGCAACCATACTTACGGTACCGAGGTGCTGGGCGATGTCACCTTCTTCTCTTCCCACGGCCCCACCATCGACCTCCGCACCAAGCCCGACATCTGCGCTCCCGGCGAGCATCTCATCTCGGCCATCAACAGTTACAACTCCGCCATCGTGACCGCTCCCAACTGCGCCACCTACACAATCTTCAACGGCGACACCGCCTACTATGCCTCCGAGCGCGGCACCTCGATGGCGTCGCCCGCCGTGGCCGGCATCATGGCCCTCTGGCTCCAGCAGAACCCGCAGCTGCGCTACGACTCGGCCCTCGTCCTCATCCGTAGCACTGGCCGTACAGACAGCCTCACCGGCATCCTCCCCGCCAGCGGCAGCAACCAGTGGGGCTGGGGTAAAATTAATCCCCTCGCGGGCTTGACCTCCGACCCGACTGATGTCGACAGCAATGCACTCACCAACCTCGTCATCTTCGTGCGCTTCGCTGACGACGAGGAGATTGACCACTCGTTCGTTGATATCGACTCGATGTTCAACGGCCGCACGACGGGCTGCTACAGCGTCTACAACTACTTCGACGCCATGACCTACGGCAACATCCACTACAACACGGTCTATACCAACAATGTGAGGAACAACGTCATAGTCTCCTATCGCGACATTTATCCGCGCGGCCACTTCCGCCCCTATAGCGAGGACAACCCCGAAGGGTATGTCGGCGAGCTGCCCTTAGTGGGAATCTCGATGCTTGAGATTGAGTTGCTGGAGCGTATCTTCAACTATGTTGACACTGCTGGCTGGGTGAACCCCAACGTGGTGCTCGACGGCAACGGTGACGGTGATATCGACAACGTCAGCATCATTGTCAAGGGCCTGTGCGACGACTGGGGCGACCTGCTTTGGCCTCACATGGAGTTCTTCCCCCACGACTCGGTGGGTCACACCGTGACTATCAATGGTGTGAGGGTCCATGCCTATAACTTTGAGTTCGAGGCTGACAGCATCTACTTCACCCCCAAGATCTTCTGCCACGAGATGTGCCACTCGCTGGGCCTGCCTGACCTTTACCACTACAGTCACTACACCAACATATATACCGCCGGATGCTGGGACGTCATGGATGCCAACTGGTGGGGTGCCAACCACACCGCTGCCATCATCAAAAGCAAATACCTCCATGTCTGCGACGACCCCATAGAGATTATCTGCGACGGCGACTACACGCTGCGCAGCGTAGGCTCCAGTCCTTCGCAGAACTGCTACTACATTCGCTCCGCCGTCGACCCCACGCAGTGGTTCACCTTCGAGTACCGTCGCTATCAGGACCCCTATGAGGAAGGTATCCCCGGCACCGGCCTCATCGCCGCCCGTTGGAACGACACCGTGCCGCTCGACATCTATACCAACGGTTTATTCGACTTCTACACCCAAGCCCACCAGTACTGGGTCTTCCGTCCCGGTAGCGCCATCGACACGGTGAACGGCGATTGGATTGATGCCAATTTCAGCGCCGCCACGGGCCGCACTTCCTTCGGCCCCACCACCGACCCGCACCCCTACCTCACCGACGGCACGCCGGAGACCAGCTTCGAAATCACGAACATCCAGGAGAACGGCACCGAGCTCACCTTCCATGTCCACTTCCTCAGCACCGAGGGGGTCGGGGAAGTTGAGAGTGGAGAGTGGAGAGTGGAGATTAACGGTCTCAATATCCGTGTCGACAATCGGTACGGTGAGGAGGTCGGCCTCTATGATATTATGGGTCGCCAGCTGGCTAGCTCTCGCCTTTCAACTTTCACTTACCACCTTCCCGCTTCCGGAGTCTACTTGGTTAAGGTCGGCGACCGCCCAGCACAGAAAGTGGTGGTGGTGAAGTAAGAACTTAGAGCTAATAATTAAGAATTAAAAAATAAGAAATAAAAATATGAAACAATTGAGAAACTTCCGTGTGGTGATGGTGGCCGCCATGATGTGCCTGCCGATTTTCTTTGCGTCCTGCAGTAAGGATGACGACAAGACGGATCCCGAGACCGAAATCCTCGCCTTTGATCCCCTCCTTCAGTGGGGATGCAACATCGCCGATGTGGAGCAGCATATACAGAGCAAGGAGTGGTGGCAGAACGGAAACAACCAACTCCAATATTGGGAAGACCCCTACCAATGCTGGCACAAATGGTATTATGTGGGTAATGTAGATCTCATGCTCACCGAGCAGTACCTCTTCGAGACGGAGGACGGACAGAACCTGCGCTACGCCATCAGCATCTGCTGGAACAACACCGTGCCCGCCGAGAAGTTTAGGAACACGCTGGTACATCAGGGATTCCATTCCACCGGAGATACCGTGGTGTTTGGTGACGACACCCTTGCACGCTACCTCTCTTCCGACGGCCAGACCGAGGCACTATATAACACCGATGCAAATGGCTACAGCCAAGTCCTCTATCGTCCGGTGGTGATGAAGTAAGAACTAAAAACTAAGAACTAAGAATTAAGGAAAGATGAAACGATTACTTACTGCGATTGCAGCAATGCTGATGATGGGGGGCACCGTGAGTGCCAAACCTGTTGATGTCACTATGGCACGCCGTGTGGCCGAGAACTATATGAGTGCCAATGGGATGAAAAATCCTGAGGCACTGGTGGATGTCACTTCGTCGACTCCCTACACGGAGTTCTTTATCTTTGCCGCCAGCGAGGGAGGCTTCATCCTCGTCAGCGGCGATGACTGCGTGGTGCCTGTGCTGGGCTATTCGGTGACCGGCCGTTTCGAAACCGACGGCATGCCGGAGAATCTGCGTAGCCTGCTCGACGAATACGAGCGCATCGTTCTCTCGGCCAAAAAGCATGGAGAGCCGAGTTTGACGAAAGAGTGGGAGAGTGTGGTCAGTGGTTCGGTGGCCGGTGGCCGTAAGTCGGCGGTGGCGCCGCTGCTCACCACCACATGGAACCAGACCCCATACTATAACGCCTTGTGCCCTTTCGACAGTGCGGCGAACCAACGCGCTATCACCGGCTGTGTGGCCACCGCCACGGCCCAGGTGATGAAGTTCCACAACTGGCCTGCCACGGGCTACGGCCAGCACACCAACAACGTCAACCCCGCCTACGGCCCGCTGACGGTAGACTTCTCTGCCGCCACCTACGACTGGAGCCACATGCCCAGCGCCCTTACCGCCGCGAGCAGCGAGACCGAGGTGAACGCCGTCGCCACCCTGATGTACCATGTTGGCGTGGGTGTCGACATGTCGTACTCTCCCCAGTTGAGTTCCTCCCGTAACTGCAGCTCCAATGGGCGCCTGACATCCTCCGCCCTGACGGCCCTCATCTCCTACTTCAAATACCGTCCCGACGTCGCCTTGGTGATGCGCCACAAGTACAGCCTTACGGAGTACTGTGCCCGCTTGCGTGCCGAGCTCGATGAGGGACGTCCCATCCTCTACAGCGGCAGCGACGATCAGATGGGCCACAGCTTCGTCTGCGACGGCTACGACGATGCCGGTCTCTTCCACTTCAACTGGGGCTGGAACGGTCTCGCCGACGGCTACTACAGGATTGGCGGTCTTGTGCCTGCGGCCGGCGGAGCGGGAGCCAACAGCGGCACCTACAACCTGGATAACAGAGCCCTCATAGGCATCCGTCCCAACGCCGACTGGGCCGAGGGTAGCACCACTGTGGTCACCGCCACTGTGAACAGCCCCGCCACCGTCAGTGGCAGCGGCAGCTATGCCTTTGGCGACACCGTCACCCTCCAAGTCGCCGTTCCCGAGGGCTATCGTTTCAATCGCTGGAGCGACGGCAATGTTCTTCCCTTGCGCCAATTCATCGCCCAGGGAGGCAACTACACTTTCAACGCCGAGGTGACGCGCCTCAGCGGCGACACCCTTGCCTACTGCGACCCCTACGCCACCCTTTTGAGCAGCCGTGCACTCGAAAATCCCGACGACACGTGGGGCATCCGCCTGCCCGCCTCGGTGCTCACGGCGGGACGCTACCTCAAAGCCGTGCAGCTCTATGTCGCTTCGCCCGGCAACTACACCCTTCACGTCCTCTCCGGCACCGATGCCCCTACCGACACGCTCTACACCACAACCCAGCGCTTCGCCTCCACCGACATCGGCGGTTGGTGCAGCATCACCCTTACCGACACCTTGCCCGTCGACACCACACAGGCGCTCTGGCTGCTCTTTACAAGCGACGCCGCAACGCCTATGACATTCGCTCTCACCAACTGCAATGCCGACGGATGTGTGATTAACGGTATTTCCGAGACAGGTACTGGGGTGGACTTCCTCATCCGTGGCCTCTTCGGCGACGGCAGCGCCGCCCGCTGCGCCGTGAAGGAACTGGCCTGGGACGAGAGCTTCGAGGAGGGTGCCGACTGCTGGCTCCGCATGGGTGCCGGCCAATGGAACGTGGCCAGCGACGGGGGCCACAGCGGCAGCGCCTACCTGGCCTCCACTGGCAACGCCTGGGCTATCTCTCCCGCCATTGTCCTGCCTGCCGACAGCTCCGTTATCGGCCTCTCTTACTATATCAACGCTCCCGTGGGCCTCGCCTATGAGGTGCGTCTCTCCGTCAGCGGCGACAACCTCACCAATTTCACCAACCTCATCTACATCGAAGGCGGCAGCACCTCGGGCTGGCAGCAGCGCTCCATCTCGCTGGCCCCCTACGCCGGACAGACCGTCCACATTGCCTTCCACTGCCTCTCGCCGATGAAGCTCGACGACATCCGCGTCGGCCAGAACGACAGCGCCCGGGTATACCACTATATCTCCGCCTCGGTGAACAACGCCCACGCGGGCAGCGTCAGCGGCAGCGGCCTCTATGAGGAGGGCGACACCGTCACCCTGCAGGCTCTGCCCGCCGAGGGCTACCAGTTCGCCTACTGGAACCCCAATATCCTCACCCCGACGCTCACCTTCATCGCCACCGCCAACTATAGCTTCACCGCCAACTTCATCACCCAGCGCCCCGTGCGTTCCGGCGACACCATCAGCCACTGCGCCGACGACCCGATGCTGACCAAGATAGCCAACGGCTCGCCCAATTTCCATTTCGGCATGATGCTGCCGGCTGCGGCACTCGCCGACTGTGACTTCCTGCGCGGCGTGATGCTCTATTCGACGGGGACTTGCGACTACACGCTGAACATCTACCGTGGCGGCGAAGATGCCCCCGGCACCCTGGTGCACACCCAGCCCCTGAGCATCTCCTCCGCCCAGGAGGGCTGGCAGGAGGTTGTGCTGACCGACTCGGTGCCCATCTTGGGAGAGAACCTCTGGGTTACCTTCTGCATCACCGACGCGGGTCACACGATGGCCGTCAGCGGCTACGCGGGTGAAAATGCCAGCTTTATCTCCAACGACGGGACGACATGGGCCACCCTCGTCTCCCGCGGACTCCTCAATGCTTTCATGATCAAAGCGATCACGGGGAACAACAGCGCCGGCATAGAGGATGTGGTTGACGACTCTGTCGTCAGCATCCGCGTCAACCACGGCCGCATTGTGGTTGAAGGTGCCGACGGCGAGACCGTGCAGGTCTACGACATGGTCGGTCGCCTCACCCAAACCTTCAAACACTCCAGCACCCAGCCAGTCCCCAACGGTGTCTACCTCGTCAAGGTCGGCAACCGCCCGGCACAGAAAGTGGTGGTGGTGAAATAACCGTTAACGTCAACTTTAACGTAAAAAAATAGAATTAAGAATATGAAACATTTTCATTTTTCATTTTTCATTTTTCAATTTCTTAAGCGGATAGCAGGTAGCGGACAGCAGTTAGCTATTGGCCGTTTGCTCCACTGCGGTCGTAGGCCGTGTCTCCTTTGGAGCCAGGCAGGGCTATTGGCTAACGGCTACCGGCTACCAGCTATCGGCTTTTTACTACTATTTTTCATTGCCTCCTGCAGCAAAGATGACAACACCGGCAACGACAATTGGGTCGACCTTGGTCTGCCCAGCGGCACGCTCTGGGCCACCTGCAACCTTGGCGCCGACACGCCTGAGGACTACGGCGACTACTTCGCTTGGGGCGAGACCAACACAAAAGACCTCTACGACTGGAGCACCTACCGCTACTGCACGGCAGAGGGCGACAGCCTGCTGACGCTAACCAAGTACAATACATCGGAGGCTTATGGCACGGTAGACGGCCTGACCAGCCTGCAGACCATGGACGATGCCGCCACTGCCCGCCTCTCCGGCACCCGCATCCCGACCCGCGAGGACTGGGAGGAACTGCTGGCGGGCACCATTGCCGAGTGGACCATGCAGAACGGCGTCGGCGGCTACCGCCTCACCGCCCCCAACGGCAACAGCCTCTTCCTGCCTGCCGCCGGCAGCAGCAACGGCACCGAGCTGGTCGCCGCCGGCGAGTACGGATTCTACTGGTCCGCCTCGCTCTTCACCGACAGCCCCGACGACGCTTGGAGCTTCAGCTTCCTGCCCGGCGACCACCGCATTGGCAGTTTCGGCTACCGCTCCGACGGCCAGTCCATACGACCTGTGAAAGCAGGCAAATAGTAATCAATAAACCAGCATATAGAAATGAAGAAAAAAGTACTCAAGGCACTATTGTGCGCCAGCCTAATTTTCAATTTTCAATTTTTAATTTTCAATTCCGCCCGCGCTCAGGATTCCGTTTTTCCCTACTCCCACCAAGGGACCACGCTGTACTACATCATCGACTCGGCGGGCGACGCCACCGTGGTGTCGCCGCTGTGGCCCATCTACGACACGGTGAACGATGCCTCGTGGACCGGCTACACCCAGCCGTCGGGTGCCGTCACCGTGCCCGACTCGGTGTCCTTCGGCGGCACGATGCACGCCGTCACCGAGGTGGGCCACGACGCTTTCTACCACTGCGAGCTGGTGACATCAGTCACGCTGCCTGAGGCTGTTATCGCCATTGGCGAATGGGCTTTCGGCAAGTGCCACGGCCTGACCTCCTTTACGCTGCCCGCCTCCGTCACCGCCATCAGCCCTTATGCTTTCGCTAGGTGCTACGGTCTCACCTCCGTCACCATCCCCGAGGGTGTCACCGAAATTCCCGGCAGCTGCTTCTATAAGGACAGCCTGTTGGCCGAAGTCAATCTCCCAGCAGGGCTTACCTGCATTGGTGACCGGGCTTTCGCCGACTGCCCCGCTCTCCAGACTATCAACTTCCCCGACAGCCTGCGCTCTATCGGCAACTATGCCTTCGAAGGGTGCGCCGGCCCCGCGTTGGTGAACCTCCCTGCTGGCCTGACCACCATTGGCGAAGGTGCTTTCCGTCGTTGCGACTCCATCTCGGCGGTTGTCATTCCCGGCAGCGTGCACACTATCAGCTCATGGTCTTTCGCCCGATGCAACAACCTCCGTTTCGTACAGCTCGACGAGGGTGTTGACACCATTGGCTACGCTGCCTTCCTAGAATGTGGCAACCTGCTGTACATCAACTACCCCTCCACGCTGACGGTCATCGACAGCTTCGCCTTCCAGTACGACAGCTCGCTGAGTTCCAACCTCGTCCTGCCCGAGGGCTTCACCACGATGGGCACTACGGTCTTCGGCGACAACCAAAGCCTCACCACCATCTCGCTGCCGGGAACGATGACGACGGTACCCTGGGCTGTGTTCTGGGGCTGCACCAATCTCTCCAAAGTCACCCTCGGCGAGGGCATCGCGACGATTGGCTATGCAACCTTTGCCTACTGCCCGAACCTGCACAGCCTGACGCTCCCCGCCAGCCTCGACAGCATCGCCCCCTACGCCTTCTACGACACGCAGATTGACACGCTGGTGTTTCGCGGCAGCGTACCGCCCGCCACCACCGTTGACGACAGCATCCTCAACGACTATCATACCCTCCTCGTCGTCCCGCAAGGTTCGACAGCGGCCTACCGCGCCCATCCCTACTGGGGCCTCTTCATGAACATCGCCGAGGTGTTCCCCTACACCTACCAGGGCACCACCTTATATTATATCGTCGACGCCGAGGGCCTGTCTGGCTCCGCAGGAGACACGGCCTGCGACCATAGTGGAGCAAATGCCTCCGTGGTGCCGCCGCTGTTCCCCGTCAGAGTCTCCAGCTCCGTCAGCGACGCCAACGTCGACGCCTGGGAGGGCTACACCAAGCCCGTGGGAGCCGTCACCGTGCCCGACTCGGTGCCCTACCTCGGCACGATGCACGCAGTCACCGCCGTGGCCGACCAAACCTTCAGACGGTGTGACGAGATTACCTCCGTGGCGCTGCCCGCTTCGGTCCGCGACATCGGAGCCTTTGCCTTCTATTCGTGCCACAGCATGCAGTCCGTCAATATCCCCGACGGCGTGAGTCGCATCCCCTACGGCTGCTTCGCGGGCTGCTACGCCATGCAGTCGGTCGACGTCCCCGCCAGCGTGAGCGTCATCGAGGAGTTCGGCTTCCTCGGCTGCCTTAATATGCAGTCGCTGACCCTCCACCAGGGACTCGACACCATCGGCAGGCGCGCTTTCTGCCGTTGCCTCGCTCTCGAGCACATCACCCTACCCGATGGCTTGCGCGTTATTGACCTTCAGGCCTTCGAGCAGGACACCAACCTGCGCCGCATCGACCTGCCCTCGTCGCTCGAGGTGGTCGGGGGCGACGCCTTCCGTAGTGACACTCACCTCGACAGCGTCATCTTTCCCGAAGGGCTGACCTACCTCGGCGGCGGCGCCCTGATGGAATGCTCCGGCCTCACCTACGTGCATCTGCCCCAGAATCTGGAGCTGATGCAGCCAGTCCTGCTCTATGGCACCGGCCTCGAGAGCTTCGTGGTGCCGCCGCACGTGCAGACCATCGCCTATGAGGTCTTTGCCGAATGCCCCCGCCTGCACAAAGTCACCCTGCCAGCCAGCGTCACCACCCTATATTGGGGCCTCTTCGACAACTCGCCGCTCGACACCCTCCTGCTCGAGTGCACCGTGCCCCCCGCGCTCATTGAGTATCGGGGCCGCACTACTTTCAGCGAGTACACCGCCACCCTCATCGTCCCCTGCGGCTCCGCCGACGCCTACCGCGCCGACACCGTCTGGGGCCGGTTTACCAATATTATTGAGGACTGTACAGGAATTGAGAATGTTGACCCCTTCGCCGACATCAAGGTCTATGCTAATCATGGGGCACCACCGACGAGGTGCAGCTCTACGATATGATGGGCCGCCAACTCGCTACCGCTCACCTCTCACCTTTCACCTTTCACCTTTCAACTCCTGGAGTCTACCTCGTAAAAGTTGGCGACCGCCCGGCACAGAAAGTCGTAGTGATGAGATAGTCGAGGGAAGCGTCAACAGTTTCACCCCCTAGCTACGGCAAGCGCACCCAACGCTTGCCGTGGCCTTTCTTTTCTTACAACGGCTCATTCATGGCAATTCACTACAAAATATTTTTGGCGGTTACTGAAATAATGCGTATCTTTGCTAATTGAAAAAATGTGTATCAAAGTTCCTGTCCCAAGATTCCCTTTGGCGCTCATCAAGAGCCGCCAGGGTTCCTGGACCTTCATGAAGAGCAAATCGGGGAACAATAACTAATTTTTTTGGCCCTGTATTGCTAGAAAACTAGTATCTTTGCAGTGCGTTTTGATGTGATTTTTGACGATGATTTCGTGCATCTGACAGAAAATCAGTTGTGAGCGGGATACGCTATGTTTGCGGAAATTAAAGGAAATGATGAACTATATTAAATTGCACATGAAAAAGTATCTTTTTATCGCTCTTTGTCTGCTGCTTGTGCAGGGGGTGAGAGCACAGAAACTTGTGGTGCCGGCGATTCCCGGCTCTATCGAAAAGGAAGGGTATGCCCAGTACGTACCGGATGTGATGAACTGTATCGACTGGATGAATACCCATGCTCCGTCGGAACAGGGGCAGAAGGATGCGTCGGCTTTTGTGTTGTGGTGGCTTTCGGGCTCGCCCGACATACGCATGGAACTCAACTCCGATGTGGTGAAGTTTGAGAATGGAAGCCTTCTTATGATACTTCTAGGAGGATGGGCGCAATATGCCATCCAGCACAAGGATAACGATCAAGTGAATGGATGCTACGCCGGATTGGAGACAGCACTCGGCTATTATGAACAGTACAAGGACGAGTTGGGGAAAGACAAGGGCGCAGAGAAACTCCTTAAGATGAGGAAAAAAGGAACGCTGAAGGAGTTTGTGGAGAAGGGAATGAAGAAGTAATCGTTCGTCGGCGAGAGCGGCAGGGTAGTCGACATAGACGATGCCGAGGTCGACTATTGGGCAGTTTTTGACAACAGCAAAACCAATAGAGTGATGGTGGCGAAAGGAGGAATGGGCAAGGTTACCGCCATAATGGATGAAGTTTCCATAGGGGGGCATTGCCGTCAGGCGCACAAGTCTCATGCCTTTCATAATTGTATAATCCCCGATTGGAGGCTTGCGCGTTATTGACCATCAGGCCTTCGAGCAGGACACCAACCTGCGCCGCATCGACCTGCCCTCGTCGCTCGAGGTGGTCGGGGCCGACGCCTTCCGTGGAGACACTCACCTCGACAGCGTCATCTTCCCCGAAGGGCTGACCTACCTCGGCGGCGGCGCCCTGATGGAATGCTCCGGCCTCACCTACGTGCATCTGCCCCAGAATCTGGAGGTGATGCAGCCAATCCTGCTCTATGGCACCGACATTGAGAGCTTCGTGGTGCCGCCGCACGTGCAGGCCATCGCCTATGAGGTCTTTGCCGAATGCCCCCGCCTGCACAAAGTCACCCTGCCTGCCAGCGTCACCACCCTATATTGGGGCCTCTTCGACAACTCGCCGCTCGATACCCTCGTGATCGAGTGCACCGTGCCCCCGCGCTCATCGAGTCTCGGGGCCGCACCACTTTCAGCGAGTACACCGCCACCCTCATCGTCCCCTGCGGCTCCGCCGACGCCTACCGCGCCGACTCCCTCTGGGGCCTCTTCCCCAACATCGTCGAGTCCTGCACCGCCATCGTGACGGTGCCTGACGGTTCCGCCGTCAGCATCCGCGTCGACCACGCTCGCATCACCGTCGACGGCACCACCGACGAGGTGCAGCTCTACGATATGATGGGCCGCCAACTCGCTACCGCTCACCTCTCACCTTTCACAGTTTCACCCCCTGGCTACGGCAAGCGCACCCAACGCTTGCCGTGGCCTTTCTTTTCTTACAACGGCTCATCCGTGGCCTTTCTCGACAAAATATTTTTTGGCGGTTACTGAAAAAGTGTGTATCTTTGCAAATTGATAATCAAATAAACTTAATTATGGCTTCTCTCAATATTATCCGCCCGCCGAAAGTCAAAATTGACGGCAAAGGCAAAGGTTTCTGGTCCCAGATTGGCATGATCATTATCGGTACCACTATCTCGCTGGTGTTCACCATTGTGGCCGCTCAGCTACTCGAAAGTCATCAGCGGGCCAAAGACCGCCGACTATCGGCACTGATGGTGATGGCAAGCATCGAAAGATTCGCAAACGACCAACTCGATGGACTCAAGAAACTGGAAACATCCGATTCAATATGTGCCTGGCTGTTGAGTGTGCCGCCAGAAGAACTGGAGCTACTGCCCGAAATCGAGTTGGGCAGGCTGATGAACAGAGCCTTGTATAATTATCAAATCGTTTATGACCGCGCTGCTGAAAACATCTTCTCCAGCACCCTCGAGACTTGGAAAAACATGGGAAACTTCCAGTTTATCAACAATGTGGAGATTTGCTTCGACTTTATGCGGAACATAGCCGCAGAATGGAACCAATGGTCTGATGAAGATGAAGCGCTGGAGAATACGATACGCGGACACCCGGATCAGTATCCAGGCAAATACAAATGCTCGAAAGTGCTGCGCAACCCAACCATGCGCGAATCCATGGAGCTAAAGCATAACAAAATATGTTATATGCGGTACAATGCCAACTATCTGCTTTACATGAACAAAAAGAACATGGAGGTAATCGGCATCAGCAAGGAAGAGCTGGACAAATTCATTGAGGATTCGCAACGCGAGATTGCCATAGACGCACCAAAGCCCAACGCCGACGACTACTACACCCGCTACCTCTCACCCGACAGCATCACCACCGTCAGCATAAAAGCCGCAATGAATATTCGGTAATTTTAAAAGGAGCTCCGATGTGTAATGAACCCCGAAAGTTGGACAAAAAACTTTCGGGGTTCATTACAACAGAGCCTCCCTTTTCTATGTTAGGAGGATTGTTCAATCTTTGCGGATGGGCTCGGAGGTGAGGCCGACGCCGAGTTTCTTGAAGATCTTGCGGTCTACTTCGCTGGTCATGACGGTGGTGTGCATCGGCGACCGCCCGGCACAGAAAGTCGTAGTGATGAGATAGTCGAGGGAAGCGTCAACAGTTTAGTTTCACCCCCTGGCTACGGCAAGCGCACCCAACGCTTGCCGTGGCCTTTCTTTTCTTACAACGGCTCATCCGTGGCCTTTCTCGACAAAATATTTTTGGCGGTTACTGAAAAAGTGCGTATCTTTGCAAATTGATAATCAAATAACCTTAATTATGGCTTCGCTCAATATTATCCGCCCGCCGAAAGTCAAAATAGACGGTAAAGGCAAAGGTTTCTGGTCACAGATTGGCATGATCATTATTGGTACCACTATCTCGCTGGTGCTTACTATCGTCGCCGCCCAGCTACTCGAAAGTCATCAGCGGGCCAAAGACCGCCGACTGTCGGCACTGATGGTGATGGCAAGCATCGAGAATTTCGCCAACGACCAACTCGAAGGAATTGAGAGACTGGAACAAGCCGATTCTGTTTGCACATGGCTGTTGAGTGTGCCTGTTGACGAACTGGAATTGTTGCCTGAGAATGAATTGAGCATGCTGATGAGAACAGCCTTTTTTAACTTCCAAATCGTATATGACCGTGCGGCGGAAAGTATCTTCTCCAGCACCCTCGAGACTTGGAAAAACATGGGCAGCTTCCAGTTTATCAATAATGTGGAATACTGTTTCGACTATATGCGTGTCATGGCAGATGAATGGAACAAATGGATAGACGAAGACGGTGCGCAGGAAGACATGATACTCAAGAATCCCGACCAATATCCAGGCAAATACCGTTGCTCGAAAGTGTTGCGCAACCCGGCAATGCGCGAATCCATGGGACTGAAGCATAACAAGATATGCTACATAAAATTCAATGCCAACCATCTGCTATACATGAACAGAAAAAATATGGCTGTAATCGGTATCAGCGAAGAAGAGCTTCATGATTTCATTGAAGAATCCCGACGGGAGATTGTCATTGACGCTCCAGCACCCATGGCTGCTGATTACTACACCCCACTCCTCTCACCAGACAGCCAGCATAAAAGCCGCAATGAATATTCGGTAATTTTAAAAGGAGCTCCGATGTGTAATGAACCCCGAAAGTTGGACAAAAAACTTTCGGGGTTCATTACACACAGAGCCTCCCTTTTCTATGTTAGGAGGATTGTTCAATCTTTGCGCACGGGCTCGGAGGTGAGGCCGACACCGAGTTTCTTGAAGATCTTGCGGTCTACTTCGCTGGTCATGACGGTGGTGTGCATCTGGCAGCCGTCGAGCAAAGGCAGGCAGTCAAGGGCTCGGCGGCAGTTGTCGTCGAGGAGGCTCAATATCGACAGCGTCACCAGCACCTCGTCGGTGTGCAGGCGCGGGTTGCTGCCGTGGAGCATCGTGACCTTCGTGTGCTGGATGGGTTCAATCATCTTCTGCGCGATGAGCTTGACGCTATGGTCGATGCCTGCGAGGTGCTTCAAAGCGTTGAGCAGCAGGGCAGCACAGGCGCCGAGCAGGTCGCTGGTGGTGGCGGTGATGATGGTGCCGTCGGCCAGCTCGATGGCGGCGGAGGGGACTCCTTCTCTGTCGCGGCGCTCTTTGGCGGCCACGGTGGCGCGACGGTCGTCGGTCGATATCTTGGCCTGCTTCATAAGCAGGGCTATCTTGTTGATTTCACTGTCGGTGGCTTTGCCGTTGGCATAGTCGCACAGGGCGGTGTAGTAGCGGCGGATAATCTCGTCCTTCGAGGCCTTACAGCAGACGTCGTCGTCGCAGATGCAGAAGCCCGCCATGTTGACGCCCATGTCGGTGGGCGACTTATAGGGGTTCTCTCCATAAATGCCGTCGAAGATGGCATTGAGCACGGGGAAGATCTCGATGTCGCGGTTGTAGTTGACGGCAGTCTCGCCGTAGGCTTCGAGGTGGAAGGGGTCGATCATGTTGACGTCGTTGAGGTCGGCGGTGGCGGCCTCATAGGCGATGTTGACGGGGTGCTTCAGCGGGATGCTCCAGATGGGGAAGGTCTCAAACTTGGCATAGCCGGCTTTGATGCCTCTCTTGTTCTCCTGGTAGAGCTGGCTGAGGCAGACAGCCATCTTGCCGCTGCCGGGACCTGGGGCGGTGATGACCACCAGCGGGCGTGTGGTCTCGACATAGTCGTTCTTGCCGAAGCCGTCGTCCGAGTCGATGAGCTCCACATTCGTGGGATAGCCCTCGATGATATAATGGTAGTAGGCCTTGATGCCCATGCGCTCCAGACGCTCGCGGTAGGCAGTGGCGCTGCGCTGGCCGCTGTAGTGGGTGATGACGACGCCGCTCACAAGGAAGCCGCGCTCCGTGAAGACTTCGCGCAGACGCAGCACATCCTCGTCATAGGTGATGCCCAGGTCGCCGCGTTTCTTGTTTTTCTCGATGTCCACGGCGCTGATGACGATGACGATTTCAGCGTCGTCCTTCAGCTGGGTGAGCATCTTCAACTTGCTGTCGGGCTCGAAGCCGGGCAGCACACGACTGGCGTGGTAGTCGTCGAACAGTTTACCGCCAAATTCTAGATAAAGTTTGTTGCCGAACTTGCTGATGCGCTCCTTGATGTGTTCGGACTGTATCCGCAGATACTTCTCGTTGTCAAATCCTTGTTTCATCACTAAAAATAAAATAGATATATGGTCTCCAGAGGAGGGAAAATCGGTGCAAAGATACGACTTTTTTTGATTTCTCTATTCACTTTTTTGTCCGTCAGCCGATAAGTTTGAGGATGCTCTTTTCGGAAGCCTGCGGCAGGAGCGCGTGCAGGTGGGCTACGAGGCGTGCAAGCGACTCCTCGGGACTGCGGCGGCACGGGTTGGCATCGTGGCCAAAGAGGTGCTCCGGGGTGGTGAGGAGGGCCCACCCCCAGCCGTAGCTGTTGCCGTGCTTGTCGGTGGGGTAGACGAAGTCTTCGGTGACAACGCGGCAGGCCATCTGGAGGCGTGTGACATAGGTGTCGAAACGGCTGCGCATCTTGGGCCCGTCAAAGCCACAGGCAGAGCGCAGCTCGCGGGTGATCATGCTGCCGTTGACTCTCAGGATGTCCAGCACCACACCTTCGATGCTCTCACTGTCGGGTTCAGGGTATTTGGCGCGGCGGTAGTTGCAGAGGTCGGGCCACCAGTCCATGGAGACGAATCCAGCCTTGCTGTTGAAGAACTTGCCATAGGCAAAGTGCCCTTCGGTGACGATGGGGCCTTTCCACTGCCACAGCGGCCACTCCCAGCCGTCGTCAGTCCTCACATAGCGGCAGCTCGGGTCGACGAGTTCGTCGGCCGAAAAACCAGGAATGCCGCTGTCCAGCAGCGGTACGAGCCCTATCTGCTGGATGGCTTCCATCAGCTCGGGACAAGAACGTATGGTGACGTCGTTTTTCATGGTGCAAAAATACGTAATATTTTCGGAACGGTGGAAAAAATATTTTGCTATGTCGGGGAAAGTTTGTACTTTTGCAGTTGTTTTGTTTATAATGAAAAAATTACTGTAAGATGGAATCTTTTAGACAATGGTTGACGACGGCGATAGAGACCGTCAATGACTGGGTGTGGAGCCCGGCACTGGTGATTCTGTGTCTGCTGGCGGGCCTCTATTTCTCTTTCCGCACACGTTTCGTGCAGGTGCGCCGTTTCCGCGAGATGATGAAGTTGCTCTTCGGCAAGCAGGAAGGCGGTAAAAAGACCGTCGGCATCTCGTCGTTCCAAGCTTTCGCCATGGCCCTCTCGGGCCGTGTGGGTACGGGTAATATCGTCGGTGTGGCCACCGCCATCGGCTTCGGCGGCCCTGGCGCCATTGTCTGGATGTGGGTCATCGCCTTCTTCGGCGCCGGCAGCGCCTTCGTCGAGGCTACGCTGGCACAGATATACAAGGAGAACCACAACGGCCAGTTCCGTGGTGGCCCGGCCTACTATATCGAGAAAGGTCTCCGCAGCCCCTTCCTGGGGTGTGTGTTCGCCGTGCTGGTGGCATTGGCTTGTGGTGTCTTCCTGCCGCCGGTGCAGTGCAACGGCATCGCCCTCAGCTGCTCTCAAGCCTTTGGCGTCGACGTGTGGGTGATAGGCCTCGTCGTGGCCATGCTCATCGCTATGGTCATCATCGGTGGCGTGAAACGTATCGCCAGCGTGGCGCAGATCGTGGCTCCCGTGATGGCTGTGGTATACATCATCCTCTCGTTGGTGGTGCTGGCTGTCCATTGGCAGATTGTGCCCGATGTCTTCATGCAGATGCTGCGAGGCGCCGTGGGTGTCAACGAGGTGACGGGAGCCTTGCTGGGAACCACCATCGCATGGGGCGTGAAACGTGGTATCTATAGCAACGAGGCAGGGCAGGGTACAGGTCCCATCGTGGCGGCAGCCGCCAAAGTGAGCCACCCCGTCAAGCAGGGCCTCGTCCAGGCTTTCTCGGTCTATATCGACACCCTGCTGGTCTGCACCGCCACGGCCATGATGATATTGGCCTGCAAGACCTACAACCTCATCGAATCTGTGGCGCAGACACCTGGCGGCCCCGTGGTGTCCTACCTTCAGCAGAACCCTGCCGCACCGGCAGGCGAACCCGGCGTGTTCTACACCACCGGTGCCGTCAGCACATTGGTGGGCCCCAATGTCGGCGAGATGATTGTCTCCATTGCCCTCTTCTTCTTCGCCTTCACCACCATCATGGCTTGTTACTATTACGCCGAGACTAACCTCGTGTACCTCTTCAACCGCTACCGCCGCCGCATCTATAAGAAACATCCCGAACGTCTCGATGAACTGGAGCGTGAAGACCTCCATTTCGGCGACGACCGCGTCGAGAAGATAGTGGTATGGGTGCTACGTATAGCCACCATCAGTGCTGTGTTCATCGGCTCCCTTGTCGGCAGCGGTATCGTGTGGAAGGTGGGCGACATCGGTGTGGGCGCGATGGCATGGATCAACATCGTCACTATCCTTATCCTCTCTCCTAAGGCACTGCGGACGCTCCGCGACTACGAGCAGCAGAAGAAGCAGGGCCTCGAGCCGGTGTTCAATCCCGATAAGTTGGGAATCAAGGATGTGGAGTATTGGCACGAGGATCAAATGAATGCTTGAATGAAAGAATTATGTACGACGTCAAGATAACCGCCATACGCAAGGCAGACTACAAGGATCTGCAGCAACTCTACGAAAATCCGATAGAACATACCTGCGATGTGCAGGAGGGCCAGACGTGGCTTGCATGTGAGGGAAGGAAACCCGACGGCATGTGCGACAGCGCATGGGAGAGCATGCGAACTTTCGTCGAGGCATTGTCACGTGGCGAGGGTAACTTCTACGACGGTTGGATGCGAAACCCCTACAGCGCGATGATCAGTTGCAACGACGGCTTCCGTCCCGTCAGTTTTCTGCTGGAAAAATGTGGGGAATGAAAAATATTTCGTATCTTTGCGACTTCTTAGATAACACAACACGATGAAGAAAATACTGATACTTTTGGCTTTGGCGTTGCCGCTGATGGCAGGCGCCCAGATAAATCACAAGGAGAGTTGCACCTCCATCATGGTGGGCAAGCGTGCTTCGACCGACGGCAGCGTCATCACGTCGCACACCTGCGACGGTCGCTACCGCACCTGGATGACCGTCGAGCCGGCGGCGGACCACAAGAAAGGCACCAAGCACGAGGTCCGCAAGGGTACGATGCATACCGTCTCGCCCACCGACACCACGGGAGTCCGTGTGGCCGGCACCATCCCCGAGGTGGCCCACACCTATGCCTATCTCAATAGCTCATACCCCTGCCTCAACGAGCACCAGCTGGCCATTGGAGAGAGCACCTTCAGCGGTCCCGATACGCTGGAGAACCCCAACGCCATGTTCCTCATCGAGGAGCTGGAACGCATCGCCCTGCAACGCTGTACTACGGCGCGTGAGGCCATACGTCTCATCGGATCGCTGGCGACGAAATACGGCTATGCCGACGGTGGCGAATGCATCACCATCGCCGACCGCAAGGAGGTGTGGCAGATGGAAATCATCGGCTGCGGCCGCACCGAGATTGGCGCCGTGTGGGTGGCACAACGTGTGCCCGACGACCACATCGCCGTGAGTTGCAACATCCCGCGCATCGGCAAGCTGCAGCGCAACAACCCCGAGTACTTCATGTGCTCCGACAATGTCGAGGCTGTGGCCAAGAAATACTTCCTCTGGGACGGCGAGGGCGAGTTCTGCTTCTGGAAAGCCTACAATACTTCGTGGGCCAACGGCCGTAACTTCCGCGAGCGCGAGTGGTTTATCTTCAACGCTCTGGCACCCTCGCAGGGATTCACCTACGACATGCCTGAGTTGCCCTTCAGCATCAAGCCCGACAACCCCGTCGACGTCACCGACGTCATGGAACTGCTGCGCTCCACCTACGAGGGCACCGACATGGATATGTGCAAGAACCTCAAGGTGGTGGTGAACCGCAAGCGCGACGACGGCAGCAGCTACAAAGATACCATCATCAGCCCCATCGCCAACCCCTGGCTGGGTGGCACCATGCAGCAGACACTTAATATGCTGGCTCCCGGCACCATCGACTTCAAGCGTACCGTCAGTGTGGCGTGGTGCAGCTACAGCTTCGTGGCCCAGCTGCGCGACTGGCTTCCCGACGAGGTGGGTGGCATCTGCTGGATGGCCGTCGACAATCCCGGCCAGAGCCCCCGCATCCCCATCTTCTGTGGCACCACCGAGCTGCCCGAAGCCTTCACCCGCTGCGGCCAAAAGAGCTACGACCCCGAAGCCTGGCTCTGGCAGTTCCGCCGTGCCAACAAGCTGGCTACCGTCGCCTGGCAGCGCACCAAGAAGCAGCACATGAACGCCGTCCTCCAGCAGGAAGGCAGCGCCTTCAGCGGCCTCAAAGCCCTCGAAGAGGAAATCAAGGACAGCCCCAAGAAAGCCTACAAACGCCTCAACGCCTACACCAAGCAGATCTACGAGAGCACCACCGCTGCCTGGAAGAACCTCGAAGCCGACTACTGGCAGATGTTCGGAATGGGATTCTGAGAAATTGAAAATTGAAAATTGAGAATTGAAAATTATGAAAGTAACCAGTAGTCAGTGGTCAGTGGTCAGTGGTTGGCGCAGGTTCTTTTGCGTCGGTTTATTTTTCATTTTTCATTTTTCATTTTTCATTTCGGCGCAAGCGCAGGAGGTGAAGATTCCGAAGGGTGCCAATAGGTTTACCTACTACCAGTTTGAATACGGAGAGAAGACCGATACGACGGTCATCAACGTGGCGAGGGAGGGGGATATCATCACCATTCTCACCGACAGACCCCAAGGCGAACTGATACAAGGCTACTGCCAGACGGAGACCTCGGTCGACTATGCAGCCGACAGCATCACGGTCACCGCCACCTATCCTGATAGCGTTTACTATTACCGCACCCGTTTCAGCCGCAACGACATAGAATGGAAGCGGGAAGGCGCAAAATACACTTGCTCCATCAACAGCAACACATTGGTGTTTGAGATGGACGAGCGGGCCCCCGTCAGCGCCAACCCGCTCCCTTACTACGGTCTCAACCGTGGCGTGCTACGCAGTTTCACCCGCAACGGGCAGCTGCGACTGAAACTCGTCAAGGCTGAGTATGATGATGCACTAGCATACCATGGGCTTGGGATGAGGGTGGTCGAAGACGGCGGCCGCCGTGTGTCGCCCCGCGAGCTCGACCGCATCATGAAAGAGCGCCTCGTGGTCACCACCCGCATCTTCGACAGTGTGCAACTTTGCTGGGGGATGAAGAACTATGCCGACACCTTCAACTATGAGGCCATACCCTACGACACCGTGATGCATTTCGCCGGTGGCACACTGGCTCTCAAACGCGTCAAGCTGCCGGTGCTGCCACGTCACTACCAGACCTTCGTTGAATTGCACCAGCGCAGCAACGGCGATGCTTACGACCGCACGGGTAGCCTCTTCGTTATTCCCACAAGCTATTTCGGCGAGTATTTCATGCAAGGCATTTTCGAACACCCCGACTCGCTGCCCACCATCGTTGGCCGTGATGGACAGCGCTATCAGGGCATGGTTTGCACTAGAGAAAGCCATCCTCAATACGAATGGGTTATACGCTATCATCCTCCAGTGGAGCTGATGCGTTTTTTCACCCCCTTCGGCGTGGGGCACTTCAACGAGCGTATGAAAGACTTTGGCGTCGATTGGCGTACGGAGACATACTACCGGCAGGAAGTCACCGACCTAAGCGGTTATCTTCAGGGCGACGACATCTGGATTGGCGTCTGGATTGGTAACTATGACCGTGGTGGCCATATCGTTACTGTCGACCTGAAATCGTATCCCAACGACACCCGCAACGATGGTAAGACCTATGAAGGCGACGACGAGATATGCCTCTCACTCTTCAATACCTGCAACGTGCTGGAGATGGCTGGACAGAACTACGGCAAGCTGTTTGGCACCGACTCGCTGACGGTAACCTTTACCGTTCCCGATAATGTCACTACCAAGCTGCGCTATATCTCCACTGGCCACGGAGGCTGGGACGAGGGTGACGAGTTCGTGCCTAAACAGAACACCATCCTTATCGATGGCAAGGTGGCTTTCACCTACACCCCCTGGCGGCAGGACTGCGGCTGCTACCGCGACCTTAACCCCGTCTCCGGCAACTTCTGGAACGGACTCTCTAGCAGCGACTATTCGCGCTCTGGCTGGTGCCCCGGCACCGCCACGCAACCCGTATACTTCGATCTCTCGCCCTGGGCCGACGGCAAAGAGCATACAATGACCGTCGCCATCCCACAAGGCAAGCCTGTCGAAGGCATGTTCAGCCACTGGGCCGTCAGCGGAGCATTAATCATAGAATATTAAGCCATGAAACGATACCTACTGCTTGTTTGCGCAAGCCTAATTTTCAATTTTCATTTTTCAATTTTCAATTCGGCTCAGGCTCAGAGCGTGAAGATTATCTTCGCAGGTGACCTCATGGGTCACATGCCGCAGCACAACGCCGCCAAGCAGGCCGACGGCAGCTACGACTACAGCCCCTGCTTCCGCTATGTGAAAGACTATATCCAGAGTGCCGACCTGGCCATCCTCAACCTCGAGGTGCCGCTGGCCGGCAAACCCTACAGCGGCTATCCCCAGTTTTCGGCACCCGATGCTTTGGCGGCGTGTGCCAAGGAGGCGGGGTTTGACATCATGACCACCGCCAACAATCACTGCATGGACCGGGGAAAGCATGGTCTCGAACGCACACTGCGTGCCCTCGACAGTCTCGGCATTCCCCACCTTGGCACCTATCGTGACCGCGATCAGCGCGATGCAGAGCATCCCATGATGGTGGAACGAAACGGCATTCGCCTGGCGCTGCTCAACTATACCTATGGCACCAACGGCATTCCCGCCGTGGCACCTAATATTGTGAATCTTATCGATACCCTTGAAATGGCCCGCGATTTGCGTGTGGCAAAAGAGAAAGGGGCCGATTTTGTCATCACTTTGATTCATTGGGGGATAGAGTATGCCGTCAAGGCCAACAAGGAGCAGGAGTCGATTGCCCGTTGGCTGCTGGAGCATGGTAGCGATGCCGTCATCGGAGGGCATCCCCATGTGGTGCAGAATTTCACACTTGATGCCATCCCCGACAACGGACGTTATCCCGAAGTGGTGGTCTACTCATTGGGCAACCTCGTCAGCAACCAGCGCGATGTGAATACCGATGGTGGCATCATGGTTGAACTGACGCTCTCGGTGGGAATCGAAGTGGGTGGCATCGAAGACAGAGGACACTGGGTGTTGGACGACTGGAACTACCTGCCCTATTGGGTTCATCGTGGCACTGTCGACGGGCTTTACCAGTATTATATCGTTCCAAGCACCGATGCTGTGGCCTATCCCGATAGCTATCAAATTAAAGGCGCCGACCTAAAAGCGTTGCAACTCTTTGATGCTAACACACGTAAGCGGTTGGAAGCTTGTCGCCTGAAGAATGGATACAACATAGAAGAGTGTATCTACTACCGCAATACCCTGCCCATCCATCCCAAGGCCAGCGGCGTGGTGCCGCTGCGCGGCAACCCGTTGCTGCGGGCCTTGCTGCAAGAAAAGACGAAAAACAGTACTAATAATAAGAACAAATAAAAACACAATATCACGATGAAAAAACTTATAGCATTGGCCTTCATGGCCTTCCTCGCCGGCGGCATAACCTCGGCGCAGCACCATGGCAACTGCGGCAACTGTCCGCACCACAAACAACACCAGACGCAGCAGTGCGAGAACCAGCAACCCCAGACCGGCGGTATCGACAAAGCCATCATCAAGGCTTTCCCCACCGTCAAGAGTGTCAAGAAAGAGGCTAAGCGTACCGCCGTCATGGATGCCCAGAACAAGGTGCTCGGCTATGTGGTCTACTCCAAGCCCGCCAGCGATGGCATCAAGGGCTATGCCGGCGAGACTCCCGTCCTTATCGCCTTCGATGCCAAGATGGTCATCACCGGCGTTTACCTGCTCCAGAACAAGGAGACCCCCAAATTTGCCAAGAAAGTCGAGGATGCCGGCTTCTACAAGAGCTGGAACGGCCTCACTGTCAAGCAGGCGCTGAAGAAGGATGTCGACGCTGTCAGCGGTGCCACCTACACCTCCAACGGTGTCTCCAAGAGTGTCCGCGCCGCCCTGCAGACCCTCTAACCTTTGTACAACCACCACCAACTACTATGGCGGCAGCCCCATCCGGGGCTGCCGCCCTTTTTACCCTCTACCGACCCCCTACCATCAACCTATCATCACCCTACCAACACCGTATCATCTCCGACTGTAGTCGGACTTGGTACGGTGTTGATACGGACTTGGTACGGAGATGATACTGATTTAGTGCGAGTTATGTGTGTTTTAACATTATAATTTATTGTGTTATAGTAGGATGAGCGTATTTTTGGGGTAAAAATCGACTGTTTTTTAACATTTGTACAATAAAACAAGGGTGGGCGACGTTGTAAAAGAAAGATGGAAAAGATACGACTGGTCATTCTGGATTTCGACGGCACGCTGGCCGACACTCAACCGCTGATTATCCGCTCGTTGCAGGGTACGATAGCGGAGTTGGGGCTGCCGTCGAGGACGGATGCCGAGTGCGCCTCCATCATCGGGCTGCCACTGAAGGAGTGTTTTGTGCAGTTGATGGATGCCGACGACCCTCTTGCCGAGCGCTGCTGCGAGGTCTATCGGCGCCTCTTTGACGAATACAACCACCCTGGTGCAGTGACACTGTTCCCGCATGTGGAGGCGACACTCCGTGAGTTGCACCGCCGTGGTTACGGGATGGCTATCTGCAGCAGCCGTGCGCGGCCTACACTCGACGGCTTTGTGCGGTCGTTCGGTTTCGACGAGATGGTGCAGGCGGTGGTTAGCGCCGACGATGTGAAGCGAGGCAAGCCCCATCCCGACCCTGCCTTGAGGGTGCTGAGCCTCACCGGTTGCCAGCCACAGGAGGCGTTGATGGTGGGCGATGCGTCGTATGACATCCTGATGGGACGTGCCGCAGGCTGCCCGACATGTGGAGTGACATACGGCAACCAGAGCGCCGCCCAGCTGCGCGATGCCGGCGCCGACTGGCTGATAGACGATTTTGAAAACCTTTTAGATATACTGTTATGAGAATCAACGAGAAGATGAAGGTGCGCACCGTCGCGGGAGAGAATATCGTGATGATACAGGGTGTGGAGGGTACCGATATGACTCGTGTGGTGGCATTGAATGAGAGTGCCTTGTTGTTGTATAACAAGTTGTTAGGTCGTGAGTTCGAGGTGGAGGATGTGGTGCGTGTGCTCACCGACGAGTATGAGGTCAACGAGGCCGATGCCCGCAAGGACGGCGAGGCCTGGGTGGCCGATATGATGAAGAACGGACTTGTGGTCTGATGGCTGAGGCACATTTGAACATAGGAGGATTGGACGTTGTCCTTTCGGGCGGCGACTCTGTGTCGTTGGCGATGCGTATTCCCGGCATGATGGTTTTTGAAAGTCGGAAGTCGGAGGTCGGAACCCCTAGTATGGAGATTCGCCTCGATTGTTCCGACCTCAGGCCTCCGACCTCCGGTTTCCGAATTCTCCACGAGTTCGACATCGTCGATGGACAGCAACGCTGCCATTTCGGCGTGGATGTCGACGGGACCTATTACTATACCTTCGACCGCCATGGCCTGTTGCGCTACCGCGAGGGTGAAGGTGTGGACATCGCCATGGAAGGCGACATGTCGGCCCTGCGCTTCGCGCTGTGGACAGCCTACGGCATGATGGGCGTGAGGATGGGGGCAGTACCCGTACATTCGTCGGTGGTGGTATGCAACGGCCAGAGCGTGATGTGCCTTGGCGAGAGCGGCACCGGCAAGAGCACGCACACGAGGTTGTGGCTGGAGAATATTGAGGGTACGTCTCTTTTGAACGATGACAGCCCTATAGTGAGGGTCGACGGTGATGAGGCCCGCGTCTATGGTTCGCCGTGGAGTGGCAAGACCCCCTGCTTCCGTCAGGAGCACTATCCCATTGCTGGTCTGATGCGCCTCGAGCAGCGCAAGGAGAACACCATCCGGCGGCTTGGCGTGGTGGAGGGTTTCACTGCACTGCAGCCTTCTTGTCCTCCCTGCTTTGCGCATGAGGAACGCTGTCTGGATTTACTGGTGGAATTTATATCTAATGTGATAGAGCGTGTGCCGGTCTATCGCATGGGCTGTCTGCCCAATGCTGACGCGGCGAGACTCTCGCATGACACTATCATAGGATGAAGGTTGACAACGAGGTATATTTCGCATTGGTAGAGGAGCGTGTGGCTGCCGGCGAGCGGGTGAAGATAACGCTCGTGGGTACCAGTATGCGCCCGACACTGATAGAGGGCGACGAGATTATTTTGTCACGTGAGGAGGATTTGAAGGTGGGCGATGTGGTGCTGTTCCGCTATGCCGGGCATCATCTCTTGCACAGAATCGTTGCCATCGATGGCGACCGCTTCACTATGCGCGGGGACAATTGTGAGACCCATGAGGAAGCGCTCCGGAAGGATATTGTGGCGAAGATGGTAGGGGTGAAGAAGCGTCATAAGGTGAAGCATCTGGCGGTTCGCTGGCTAGGCCATAAGGGTCGTAGGCAGCTGAGACCATGGTATTTTGTGATGCTGGCTATCCTGATGTGGGCACCGCTGAACGGGCTGGGCGTTGAGATGGACAAGTTTGTCCTCGGGCTCCGTATGGACCACCTGTTGCATGCGTCGGTGTTTATCCCTTGCTCGCTGTTTCTCTATGACTTATACCGGAAAGGGAATAGATGGTTGGTATGGCTTACGGCCGTCGGCATTGGGGTGCTGACGGAAAGTGTACAATGGCTATTGCCCTACCGAGGTTTTGATATCAACGACATGATAGCCAACTTCCTCGGCGTCAGCCTCGGATGGCTTATTATTCTTTACCTGCAAGCAGGCCGCAAGCAGCATCAATGTCCTGTCCGCGCGAAGCACGGAGGGTGCAGATGATACCGTGGCGGTTGAGATAATCCTGGAAAGACTTTATTGTAGTAGGCATGGAGGTCTTGAAGGGGGCCTCTGGCGATTCGTGGAATCGGATGAGGTTGACGCGACAGTCGAGGCCTTTCAATAGTTCCACTAGCTTCTGCGCATGGATGGGGTCGTCGTTCTCGCCCCGGAACATGGTGTATTCGAACGAGAGGCGGCGCTGTCCGCTCCAGTCGTATTCTCTGAGCAGGGCAAGTACCTGGTTCAGGGGGAATGCTTTCTGTACGGGCATCATGGCCAGGCGCTCCTGCGGCACGGGGTTATGGAGGCTCACGGCAAGGTGGCACTGGCTCTCGTCGAGGAACCGTTTGAGTCCGGGGATGATGCCTACGGTGCTGACGGTGATGCGTTTGGGACTCCATCCGAGACCCCAGTCGGCGGTGAGCACCTGTGTGGCGGCAAGCACGGCGTCGAGGTTATCCATCGGTTCTCCCATACCCATGAAGACCACGTTGGTGAGTTGCTCGAATTCAGGAATGCTGAAGAGCTGGTTGAGGATGTCGCCGGCGGAGAGGTTTCCGTGGAAGCCTTGCTGGCCGGTGACGCAGAAGCGGCAGCCCATCTTGCAGCCCACCTGACAGCTCACGCACAACGTAGCGCGATCTTCCTCGGGGATAAAGACCGCCTCGATGAAGTGGCCGTCTAATACGGGAAAGAGATATTTTTTCGTGCCGTCTTTAGAGACCTGGCAGCGCACGGGGTGTTCGCGGCCGATAAAGGCTATCTCGTTGAGGCGGGCACGCTGGGTGAGCGACAGGTTCGTCATGGCGTCGATACTGTCGACACGCTTCTTATAGAGCCAGTCGCAGAGCTGCTTGGCCGTGAAGCGGGGAAATCCCTCGCCGGCACAGAGTTCCTGCAGCTGAGGTAGGGTCTGTCCTAGAAGATTAATTTTCAATTTTCAATTCTCAATTATCAATTCCTAAAAGTCCCACTCATACGATTCGTTCTGAATCTCCTGCTGGAAGTTGGAACAGTCCATCTCGATGGGCTCGGCGGGACGTTCGAAGTCGCCGCGGTAGAAGTTAAGCTTTTTGTCTTGGTAGACTTTCTCCATGAAGCGGCCAAAGATGGGTAGAGCCTGTGCGGCACCTTGGCCGAAGGTCATGCCGCTGAAATGGATGTAGCGTTCCTCACCGCCGGTCCAGATGGCTGTGGCCAGCTTGGGAGTGATGCCCACGAACCAGCAGTCGGAGTTGCGGTTGGTGGTACCGGTCTTTCCGGCGATGGCGGTGGAGTATTGGTTGAGGTGGTATTTGTAGTTGAGGCGGGTACCCGTGCCGCTCTGCACCACGCCCTTCATCAGTTCAATCATCATGTAGGCCGTGGCCTCGCTGATGGCCTCGTGGCGGGAGGCGGTGAAGCGCTCGAGCACCATGCCTTTGCTGTCTTCGATGCGGGTGATGATGATAGGCTCTACGTATTCGCCCTTGTTGGCGAAGGTAGCCATGGCGCCGGCCATCTCATAGACGGGAATCTCGGGGGCTCCCACGGCGATGGAGGGTACGGCGTCGATGGGACTCTTGACACCCATCTTGCGAGCGATGCTGATGACCTGTTCCGGCGAACCCTGCTTCATGAGGTAGGCCGAGACCCAGTTGATGGAGTGTGCCAGAGCCCATTTGAGTGTGACCATCTCGCCCTCGCGTTCATGCGAGGAGTTCTTGGGGCACCAGTCGGAGCTGTTCCACACTTCGAAGCAGACCTCGCTGTTGGGCACCTCGGTGCAGGGATACATGCCCAGGTCCTGCAGCGCCATCGTGTAGACGAAGGGCTTGAAGGTGGAACCCACCTGACGGTGTGTGCGCACGTTGTCGTTCTTGAAATAGCGATAGTTGATGCCGCCGACATAGACGCGGACGTAGCCGGTGCCGGGCTCGACCGACATCATGCCGACGTTGAGGAAACGCTTGTAGTAAATCAGCGAGTCCCAGGGCGACATGAGGGTGTCTTTCACACCATTCCAGCTGAAGACACTCATGTGTACTTTCTTGTCGAAGTTGGCACGGATCTCTTTCTGGCTGAGGCCGGCCTCTTTGAGGGAGCGGTAGCGGTCGCTGCGTTTCATGGCCTGGGTGAGGATGTTGTCCTGCACCTTCTTGTACTTCTTGGCGTCGGGGATGTCGCCGGGGCAGAAGGGGTTGCCTTTGCGATTCTTCACCTCGCGGTCGAAGGCGGGCTGGATTTCCTTGCTGAAATGTGCGACGACAGCCTGCTCGGCATAGCGCTGCATGCGGGAGTCGATGGTGGTGTAGATTTTGAGACCGTCCTCATGGACGTTGTAGTATTCTCCGTTGGGCTTGCGGTGGTGCTTGCACCAGTCTTTCATGTATTCGCGGACATATTCGCGCAGGTAGGGCGCCAGGCCATCGTTGTGGGTCTGGGGAGTGTAGCGCGACATGTCGATAGGTTTCTCCTTGTAGCGCTCGTAGTCTTCGTCGCTGAGGTATTTCTCGCCCGTGGCGGGGTTGGTGTTGTGGTTCATCTGGTAGAGTACCACGTTGCGGCGCTCCTTGGAGCGTTCGGGATGGCGCACAGGACTGTAGGAGGTGGGGGCTTTGAGCAGACCCACTAGAATGGCGGCCTCGTCGACGTCGAGTTCGCAAGGAGCCTTTCCGAAGAAGGTGTTGGCGGCGGTCTTGATGCCGAAGGAGTTGCTGCCGAAGTCGACGGTATTGAAATACATGGCGAGGATTTCCTGCTTGGAGTAGTTGTGTTCCAACTTGACGGCGACGACCCACTCGCTGAATTTGGAGAAGATGGTGCCGCCGCGGCCGCCGTTGCGCTCGCGCATCTTGAAGAGGTTCTTCGCCAGCTGCTGGGTGATGGTGCTTCCGCCGCCGGAGCCAGAATGGCGTCCGAGGACGGTCTTGAAGAGCACGCGGAAGAGGCTGCGGGCATCGATGCCGGAGTGGTCGTAGAATCGCACATCCTCGGTGGCCACGAGAGCGTTGACGAGGTTCATGTTGCGGTTGCTGTCGGTAATCTCCATGTAGTTGAGGTTGGAGCGGTTCTCGATGCCGATGTAGCCGAGCACCTCGCCGTCGTCGGAGATGACCTCTGAGGCCTGGAGGCTGCGGGGGTCTTCGAGTTCCTCAAGGGGAGGCATGTCGCCCAGCCATCCCAGCGACAGGAAGGTGAAGAAGAGGAAAGCGAAGAGCCAAAGTCCTCCGAAGGTCCACCACATCACCCTGATGTGTTTGGGCCATGGCTTGCTGAATATTTTGTTGTCGGCCTTGGTGTCGTTCTTTTTCATAGTATACGCTTATTTCTTGTTGTTGCTGTATTCTGCCCTCAGTCCGATGTGGCGGATGCCGCTGATGGCGCTGTCGCGCATGCCGTTGGTGATGGCGAAGCGGTAGTTGCCCGACATGGGGAAGCGTGTGGCGGTGTTGCGCAGGCGGTAGCGGGTGTCGACATAGCGTCCCGAGGTCTTGCCGAGCCAGTTGCCTGTGGCGTCGGTGAGGGGGAATTCCATGGTGTCGCGGGCGATGCTGCCGTCGGGGAAGGTGGTGTTGATGAATAGGAAGGTGTTGGAGTAGGGGTAGTTGATGTTGTTGCGCACCTCGACCATGAGGTCGAAGAGGTGTGTGGTGTCGTCGACCTCCATGTCGAAGCAGACGCTGTCGGTAGGGCTCCATCCTCCCTCGTCGATGTCGGCATACTCGGAATAGTAGACGGTGCCGTCGCACGAGGCCAGCAGGAATGCCAGGGCGATGGGGATGGTTTTTATGAATTTACTGAACATCATTGGTCAGAAATATTTTTGTTTTTGTCTTAACCTCTGCGGTCGTGGTTACTGCTGCGGCGAGGCTGTTCGCCTTTCTCGCGATGGGACTTTTCGTTATTCTCTTTTTGTTGGTGTTGCTCGCGGATTTTCTTGGTATTGTGACGTTCGTCGCGGGCTTTGCGGTCGCGGTCGCGACGGTCGCCGCGATTGCCGTCGCCGCGGTCGGGTTTGACGTTGCGGCGTTCGCGGCCCTCCGATTTCCTGTCGTGGCTCTCTGCCGACTCGGAGGACGGGCGCCGACCTTCGGATTTGCGCTCTTCGCCGACGACGCCGTTGCCGCCTTCGGCAAGGCGCTGGATCTCGCGTTCCACCTCTTCGTTGGTGCTTTCCTGGGCCAGGGCACTGGTGGACATGAGTTCAACCTGATAGTCCTCGAGTTTCTCGGGATATTCCTGACGGCGGTTCATCTCGATGATGGCTTTCACGTCCTCGGCTTTGATGGCGATGAGGTCGTTTGCTCCACCACGTTCGCGGTCGCCTTCGTAGGCGTACCACATGATGCCGCGGAAGACGTCGGTCTTCTTGTACAGGGCCAATCCTTTCTGGAAGCGGATGGCATGACCTGCCGGCGGGAATTTCTTCAGTGCGTCGGCGTAGACCTCATACTCGAAGTTGAGGCAGCATTTCAGTTTGCCACATTGGCCAGCCAGTTTCTGGGGGTTGGGCAGGATTTGCTGGGTCTTGGCCGAGCTGGTGGTGACGCTCTTGAAGGTGGTGAGCCATGTGGCGCAGCAGAGCTCGCGTCCGCAGGTGCCAATGCCACCCACTTTGCCTGCTTCCTGTCGCACGCCGATTTGTTTCATCTCGATGCGCACGTGGAACTCCTCAGCCAGCACCTTGATGAGTACGCGGAAATCCACACGCTCGTCGGCGGTGTAGTAGAAGATAGCCTTGGAGTGGTCGCCTTGGAATTCGACGTCGTTCACCTTCATGTCGAGTCCGAGGTCGGCCACAATGCGGCGTGTGCGCAGCAGGGCAGCCCGTTCTTCCTTGAGGGTGTCGGCCCAGCGGTCGATGTCGGCCTCTTTGGCGCGGCGGAAGAGCTTTTTGATGCTCTCCGACTCGGGGTTGATGCGGTGTTTGCGCATCTGGAGACGGCAAAGCTCGCCGGTGAGGCTGACGATGCCGACGTCGTGGCCAGGTTGGCCTTCGACGGCTACCACGTCGCCCTCGGTCACTTCCAGACCGTCGGGGAGGCGGTAGAACTCCTTGTGGTTGTTCTTGAAGCGCACCTCCACACAGTCGAACGGGCGGTCTGTGGGCTGGCGGATGCCTGCCATCCAGTTGGTCGAGGTGACCTTAGAACAGCTCTGGCATTCGCAGTTATGGATGGGCTTGTAGCATTCGGGCTTGCAGCGGCATCCGCGGGAGAGGTAGACAGGCTCTTCGTACTTCACCCAGGGAATATCGGGGTCGGGCTCGAGGTAGGGGTCGAGTTGGCTTTCCTCGCTGTGGTATTCTTCCACTTCGGGGTTCTCGCGCTCGATGTTTTTCTTCTCCTGTTGAGCCTTCCGGCGGTTCTTCATGAAATTGGCGACATCTTCTGCCGTAGCTACGGTCTCTTCCTCGTCAATGACGATGTCGTCGGGTAGTACGTTCTCGGCAGGTTTGACGTTCTTCTCGTCGTCGATTATCTCTTTCGTATCTTTTTTGTTTTCTTCCATTTTTGTGTGTTGTTTTACCTTTTCTTCAGTGCTTTGCTGATGCGGAACGACAGTTCCATCAGGGCTATCTTGGCATAGGCGTTGCGTTCGATAGCGAAGATGGCGTCGTCGAAAGCACTCTCGATGAGTTCAATATTGTTGGTAGTAATCATTTTCGGGAATTGGCTGTCGAATTTCTCGTCGCCGGAGCCGAGATGGCAGTCGATGCCTGCGGCGGTGTTGAGGAAGCAGTCGCGCATTACCTTGAGCGAGTATTGCAGGAACAGTTTCAGCTGCTCGCGGTTGAGCGAGGCCATTTTGTCGACCTGCGCCGAAAGCTCCTTCATCTTCAGTTTGAAGAGCATTCGAAGCCAGCCCACCAGCATCCCAGCAAACTCGGCGTTGTTTTCCTCTTTCTTCTTTCCACTTTCCACCCGCAGGGTCTGCACACGGCTTTTGATGGTGGAGAGCAGGCGCTCGTCGCTCTCGCATACCAGGAGTATCAAGGTGCCGGGCATGGGCTCCTCAAGGGTTTTGAGGAACTTGTTGGCGAAAGAGTCGTTCATCTTCTCGGCCATCCAAACCACCATCATTCGCCAACCGCCTTCATAGGGTTTGAGGCTGAGGGTGGTGATGGCTTCGTCGGCGTCCATCTCGCGGATGAGGCCTTGCTTGTTCTCGATGCCGAGGGTGTCGTACCAGTCATCGATGTCGCAATGTCCTTGGGTTTGTAGCATGAAGTCGCGGAACTCGGTCTGGAATTCGCTGCTGCAGGGTTTTTCCTTCACACGTGAGGTGGTGGCTGTGGGGAAGACAAAGTGGAGGTCGGGATGCATCAGGGAGGCAATCTTCTTGCAGCTGGGGCACTCGCCGCAGGAGTCGGCATGGAGGTCTCCATGTTCGTGGTGTACGCGGTGCTCGCAGCATAAGTATTGCAGGTAGGCCCATGCCAAAGGTGTGGCGGAAGAGGCTTCGCCAAGGAGCATCTGGGCATGACTTACGCGTCCGCTGTCGATAACGGCAGTGAGGCGGTTGATGGTATCTCGTTGTCCGACAATGTCTTTAAACTGCATATCCTTTCACATTAAACTTGCAAATATACAAAAAATATTATATATACGCTGAAAAAATGAAAAAAGAGGGGAAAAGCAATAAAACTGTTCTTTTCTCGTTAATGGAATTATTGAACGTTAAAAAACAAGAATACGAGATGGAAGGAATGCCTGCAATATTCATGGATTTGGCGGTTATTTTGGTCGCAGCGGGAGTGATAACGGTCGTATTTAAAAGGTTGAAGCAACCGTTGGTGCTCGGCTATATCCTGGCAGGCTTTTTCATTGGCCCCTATTTCCCGTGGTTTCCGGCTATCACCGACAAGGCCAACCTGACGGTATGGAGCGATATCGGTATCGTGTTCCTGATGTTCGGTCTGGGCTTGGAGTTCAGCATTAAGAAGTTGAAAAAGGTGGGCGCCACAGGCGCCATCACGGCGTTAACCGAGCTGGCCATCATGTTCGTCATCGGAAGCACGGTGGGTAAAATCCTCGGGTTTGGCTCGATGGAATGCACCTTTCTGGGTTGCATGCTCTCTATCTCGTCTACGAGTATTATCATCAAGAGTTTCGACGACCTGAAGTTGAAGCAGCAGAAGTTTACCTCGACGGTGACGGCAGTGCTTGTGGTGGAGGATTTGATAGCGGTGTTGCTGTTAGTTGTGTTGAGTACGGTGAGCGTGAGCAAGAGCTTCGACGGCGGCGAGTTGGTGGAGCAGATGGCCAAGCTGCTGTTCTTCTTGGTGGCGTGGTTCGTATTCGGCATCTATCTGATACCTACCTTCCTGCGGTGGATGCGCAAATATATGAGTGAAGAGACCCTGCTCATTCTGGCTGTCGGCCTGTGCTTTGGCATGGTGGTGTTGGCTTCGAAGGCAGGCTTCTCGACGGCTCTGGGAGCCTTTGTGATGGGAGCCATCCTCAGCGAGACTATCGAGGTGGAGGTCATACACCGTCTGGTAACGCCGCTGAAGAACCTTTTCGGCGCCATATTCTTTGTCTCTGTGGGTATGCTTATCCAGCCTTCAGTGTTGGTGGAGTATTGGGTGACTATCTTGGTTATCGCCATGTCGGTCATCATCTTCAAGAGTTTGTCGGCCACCATTGGTGTGACGCTGAGCGGTCGGCCGCTGAAAACGGCTATACAGAGCGGTTTCTGCTTCTGCCAGATTGGTGAGTTCTCATTTATCATCGCGGGACTGGGATTGAGTTTCGGCGTTATTGACGAAACCCTCTATCCCATCATCGTTTCGGTGTCGATTCTCACCACCTTCGTCACCCCCTATATGATCAAAGGCGCTTTGCCGTTCTATAACTGGCTGGATCCTAAGATTCCCGCTGGTCTCAAGCACCGTCTGGAACAGTACAGCGAGCACGCTAACCGTGATGGAGGCAACAAGGCCACTATGCGGATATTCCTGCGTAAGCAGCTGACCAATATCTTTATCCATGGTGTCATCTTGGGTGTCATGGTGCTGCTGTCGTCATCGTTGTTGTTGCCGTTGTTGGACGACTTGTTTGACAAGACAGGCATCCCGCAGATATGGAGCCGTCTGACCGGTATGTTGGTCACGCTGATGTTGATGACGCCCTTCCTGTGGGCTGTGGCGGTGAAGAATGTGAGCAAGGAGAGAATCAAGAAGATGTTCGAGACATGGCACCACAGTCAGGTGGTTGTCATACCTCTGTTGATTTTGCGCTATTTTGTTGCCTTGTTCTTCGTGGGCTTGGTGGTAGGCCGTTATGTAAACATGGCGGTCGGTCTGCTGATGGTGATAGCGGTGATAGTCATGCTGGCGGTGCTCTATTCGCGTCGTGCCAACGGCTTCTACGCACAAATCGAAGACCGATTCTTCAGTAACTTCAACCAGCGTCAGGCGCAGAATTCGTTCCATATCCCGACGGCGATGGAGGACGAGTTCGCTATGGAGCGGCTGGTGATGACGCAGTATTCTCCGTTGGCTGGAAGGAGCCTGGCGGAAGGTCAGCTGCGTGAACGTTTCGGCGCCAATATCGTCACGATAGAACGTGCGGGCAACATCATAGACCTTCCTGACAAGGACGAGGTGTTGATGCCTTGTGACGTGTTGACAGTCATCGGCACCGAGGATGAGGTGGCAAAGATCAGGCCTGTTATCGAGGTGGAACCCGAAATACTGGTCCACGACCACTCCGACCACGAATTGCACATGTACCGCTACCATGTCGATGCCCACGGACCGTTGTGTGGGGTGGAGGTGCGCTATTCGACGCTCTCGCGCCAGCATGCCATAGTCATCGCCATTGAGCGTGACGGCGAGAAGATTGTCAACCCCAGCCGCGATGAGATATTCAGGGCTGGCGATGTGTTGTGGTTTGTGTCGCCGGACGGCGATTTGACATTAAAAGGTTTTGAGAATAAATTAGTCAAGATATGAGAAAGATAATAATTGTCGGGCTGGTTGGACTAGTCGGACTAGTCGGGCCCTTGTGTGCCCAGAGCACCGACCGCGGATTCGAGATTGCGAAGAACCTCGAGATTTTCTCGTCGGTGTACAAGAGTTTGAACCAGAACTACGTGGATGATGTGGATCCCGGCAAGACCATCAAGGTGGCAATCGACGCCATGCTGGGGTCTCTCGACCCCTATACCAACTATTTCCCTGAGAGCGACATCGAGGATGTGAAGATGCAGCTTCTGGGTGAGTATGGCGGTGTGGGCGCTTTGATTATGCAGCGTGGTGACACCATTATGATTTCGGAGCCGTATAAGGGTTTGCCCGCTGATGAGGGCGGCCTGAAGGCCGGCGACATCATTCTGGAGGTCAATGGAGAGAGTACCAAGGGCAAGACTACCGCCGACGTCAGTGGCGCCATGCGTGGCCAGGCGGGTACACAGGTGACACTCAAATTGCGGAGGGAAGGGGATACATTTGAACGCACCCTGACCCGTCGTGCCATCAAACTGCCCAACGTGCCCTATTATGGATACGTCGGTGGCGACATGGGATATATCAAACTCGACGAGTTTACCTCCGATGCCGCCAAGAACGTGCGTGAGGCTTTTGTGAAGTTGAAGAAAGAGAAGCCTGACATGAAGGGCGTTATCCTCGACCTCCGCGGCAATGGCGGCGGACTGATGAACGAGGCCGTCGATATCGTCAATATCTGGGTGCCACGGGGTACCTTGGTGGTGGAGACCAAGGGTAAGGTGGCTTCCAAGAACCTCAAGAGTTACACGCGTCAGCAGCCTGAGGACACCGAGATACCGGTGGCGGTGCTGATAGACAACACATCGGCCTCGGCCAGCGAGATTGTCAGTGGCAGCCTGCAGGACCTTGACCGTGCTGTGGTTATCGGTCAGCGAAGCTATGGCAAGGGCTTAGTACAGAATATACTGCCTATGCCCTACAACAGCCAGATGAAGGTGACCGTCTCCAAGTATTATATACCCAGTGGCCGTTGTATCCAGGCCATCGACTATAGCCATCGCGATGCACAAGGACGCGCCATGAAGGTGCCCGACTCGCTGAAGACGGCCTTCAAGACCAAGAGCGGCCGCATCGTGTACGACGGCTTCGGTATCGAGCCCGATGTGGAGGTGGAACCCGAGTATATGTCGAACCTGGGTATTGCCCTGACGCAGAAGATGCTGGTGTTCGACTATGCCACGCAGTTCTATCGTACACATGAAAGCATTGCGCCGGCATCGGAGTTCGAAGTGAGTGACGAACTCTATGCCGATTTCTGCCGTTTCCTCAAAGAGAAGAATCTTAGCTATTCCACTGTCACGGAACGTGTGATTGATGAGTTGCGCGAGGTGGCCAAGCAGGAGAAATACGACGAGGCTGTCGAACAGCAGCTTAAAGAGATGGAACAACGCCTGAAAGCGGAGAAGGAAGGTGACCTGCAGAAGCATCGTGAGGAGGTGTGCGAGATGTTGAAGGGAGAACTGCTTAACCGCTACTATTATGATGAAGGCCGTATAGAGGGAGCCTTGCGAGACGACAAGGTGGTGAAGCGTGCCATCGAAGAGTTGAATAGTAAGAGATAAGAGTCACTGAAGTTGTTCGGGGAGAGGTTCCATAGACTGATCTATCTGCTATTGATAATCATGGCCGGAGTATGTATGTCATGCTCCACGGGTATGACATATACCACTGGCTTGCTATTGATTGTCAACTGGCTGCTGGAAGGCCGTTGGCAGGAGAAGTGGCAGATGGCCAAGGCGAGTAAGCTTTTGCATGCTTTCTGGGTGCTCTCGCTGATGTATGTGGTAGGTTTGTTGTGGACAGACAACCTGCCGGAGGGCATGGAGACGGTGAGAAGCATGGTGCCCCTTTGGGTGGCTCCAACCATCTTCCTTACCAGCCGTCCGGTACGTGGAATCACACGTACGATTATATTAGGTTGTTTTGTGATAGCTGTTATGGTGGTGACGATTATCGGATTCGTGCGGTGGCTCACCATTCCAGATTTGCCCTACCGCGACATTATCCCCTATATATCACACATCCGCTTCTCTCTTATCTGCTGCATGGCTATCTTCATTGTTTGCAGCAAACATTCGATGCTGACAGATGGCCGATTTCGAACACTCTTTGTCATTGTCCGTGTAGCGTTTGCCGTTTGGCTGCTTTTCTTCCTCCTTCTCCTGCGCTCCTATACTGGATTCGTGGTATTGGCAGTTGCTTCGCTGGTGATATGCCTTTACTATCGTCGGTGGAAGTGGCTGGCGTTGTGGCTGACGGGAACTGCTCTTTGTGTGCTCATGGTATGGCTGGGTTGCCGCTCCTACTACCACCTCGTTCCCATGGCTACCGAACCGCTAAAGGAATATACTGAAGCCGGACGCCCTTATTATCATGCGCAGGACGGCTTCGTGGAGAACGGCAACTATGTCAACAACTATATCTGCCGTGAAGAGCTCCGTGCCGGTTGGGCACGTCGTAGCTCTGTGTCGCTCGACAACGTGAGCCCTTCGGGTTTCGCCTTGGAGAAATCGTTGATTCGTTACCTCAACGCACTCGGTCTGCCCAAGGACAGCGTGGGGGTGGCTGCACTCACCGATGATCAGGTCGACGAGATTGCTCAGGGTATTGCCAACCCGGTCTATCGACATGGCTTTATGCCGAAGAGGATGCTTTATGTGATGCTCTTCGAGTATGAGAGCTATCGCTGCTACCATGCAGTCGAGGGATTCACCATGCTTCAGCGCATCGCTTTGTGGGAGTGTGCATGGAAGGTCTTCTTAAGCCAGCCTTTGATAGGCACGGGCACAGGAGATTTGCAGGATGAGATGCATCGGGTGTTTGTGGATGAGGATTCTCCTTTGCAGGAATATAACAAGCACCCGCACAATCAATACTTGACTCTGTTGGCTATGTTCGGCGTGTTGGGCTTCGCCATCGTTGCCTTCTTCTTCCTTCGGGCCTTGAGAAAACCTTCCTCGCCCTTGATGTTGGCATGGCTGACAATGATACTTCTCTCGTTCCTCACCGAGAATACACTTGATACCCTCGCCGGTATCATGGTGTGCACATGGTTTCTCCCTTTCAGGGGAATGCCAAAAACTAACATGAAAGACTGAACTATGTATGAATACCACACATTGCCTAATGGCATTAAGATAATACTGAGCCAAACACCGTCGAGGGTGACTTACAGCGGCGTGTATGTCAACGTGGGTTCGCGCGACGAAAGCGGAGCCGACGAGGGCATGGCGCATTTCATCGAGCATTCGCTCTTCAAAGGAACCGAGCATCGCAAGGCCTACCATATATTGAACCGCATCGATGGCGTGGGCGGCGAACTCAACGCCTTCACTACTAAGGAGGAGACCTGTGTCTACGCCTCGTCGATGAGCGAGCATCTGGAACGATGTCTGGAACTGTTCGCCGACATCCTGTTTCATAGCTCGTTCCCATTGAACGAAATAGAAAGGGAGAAAGACGTCGTGCTGGAGGAAATCAACAGCTATAGCGACAGCCCTTCGGAACTGATATACGACCAGTATGAGGAGCTGGCCTATGAGGGCCACCCGCTGGCACACAATATTCTGGGCACCAAGCGCAACGTGAAGAAATTCACTCCCGAGCGGCTGCGCCGCCACATGGAGTTGAACTACACTCCCGAGAAGATGGTGATTACGGTGAGCGGCGACGTGAAGATGGAGCGGCTGGTGAGACTGTGCGAGAAACATTTCGGAAGTTTTCGGAATAAACAGAATACTTTGAGTATTCAGAATACTCGGAAAGAAAAGCCCGCATTCCATGTCTTCGACCGCCACATCAACCGCCACACGCACCAGGCACATCTGCTCATCGGCTGCGAGGCTCCCGACATTTACCATGCCGACAAGACGGCCTTCACTTTGTTGAACAATATCCTCGGTGGCCCGGCGATGAACTCGCGTCTCAATGTCGCCATCCGCGAACGCTACGGCTTCTGCTACAATATCGAGTCGCAGTATGTGCCGTTCTCCGACACGGGACTGTTCTATATCTATGCCGGCGTGGACCTCGACGCCGAGGAGAAGGCTCGCCGCCTGATTACCGACGAACTGATGCGTATGGCCGAGACATCGCTGACGGAGCGCCAGCTGCGGTCGGCACAACGTCAGATGATAGGTCAGATGGCCATCAACGACGACTTCGGCATGAATGAGATGCAGAGCATCGGAAAGGCTTATCTGAGCTATGACCACGTGAACACCCTCGAGGAAATGAATGCCGACCTGATGTCCGTAACACCCGCCGACCTGATGCGCGTGGCACAGGAACGCTTCTGCCCCGATCGCTTCAGCACTTTGGTATATGGGAACTAACATTTTAGCACGCTAACGCACTATGATCATCGACTATCCTTGGTACTACGTTCTGTTCTGCCTCTTGGCAGGTGCCGCCTACGCCGCGGGGCTCTACTATGTGGGACGCCGCCGTTTCGGCAAGGGTGTCAACGCGCTGCTGGCGGCGCTGCGCTTTGTGGCAGTGTCGGCCATCGCGCTGCTGTTGCTGGCACCCGTGGCCAAGCGGACTGTCAACGAACAACAAACGCCCATCGTCGTGGTGGCTCAGGATGTGTCTGAGTCGATTGACAGCACGCAGCTGACTGTCGATGGTTTCTTGAAAGGCGAACCGTATGAGATGGTGTATGAAACCTTTGGTGGCACCACTACCGATATCGCATCTGAACTGTCCGATATTGCCTCACGCTATCAAGGCCGCAACCTGGGTGCCGTGGTGCTGGCTACCGACGGCATATACAACCGTGGCGGCAACCCCGCCACGACGGCCGAGCGACTCTCCTTCCCCGTCTACACCGTCGCCTTGGGCGATACCACTCCGCAGCGCGACGCCGCACTGGCATCGGTGCGCCACAACCGCATAGCCTTTCTGGAAAGCACGTTCCCCGTCGAGGTCACAGTCAACGCCAACCGACTGAAAGGACAGTCGGCACTGCTGACCATCGTCGACGGTCAGGGCCACAAAGTGGCGGAACAGAGGGTGGACTATAGCGACAGCCGCTTTAGCACCACACTCGCATTCAGTCTGAAAGCGGCCGTGGCAGGACTTCAGAAATATACGCTGCACCTCTCTGTCGTCGAGGGTGAGAAGACGATTACCAACAACACACAGGTGTTTTACACCGACGTCATCGACGGGCACCGTAAGGTGGCCATCATCGGCAATGCCCCGCATCCCGACTTGACGGCGCTCAAACAGGCCGTTGGGAGCAACCCAAACTATGAGGCAGCGGTGTTCTTGAGTGATGAGTTAAGGATAAAGAATGAAGAATGGAAAGACTACTCTTTGGTCGTTCTTCATAATCTTCCGTCGGCCACGCATCAGGTTCCAAAAGAATGTGAGGGGCTGCCACAGGTGTTTGTCATTGGCGGCCAGACCGACCTGCCGCGCTTCAACGCCTTGCATACCGGACTGGAGATTGTCTCCAAAGTAAAGAAGTCCAGCGAGGTGACGGCAGTCTTCAATGGCCAGTTCTCACTCTTTACCTTGGAGGAGGGCGACGGTAGCGCCATCGAGCAGCTGCCTCCGTTGTCGGCTCCCTTCGGCGAAGGCAAGATGGCGGTGGGCCTGCAGTCGCTCTTCACAGCTCGGCTGGGCAGCATCGACAGCCGCCAGCCGTTGGTGGCTGCCACCACCCGTGGCGGTCAACGCCGTGCCTTTGTATGGGGTGAAGGACTGTGGAAATGGCGACTGGGCGACTATCTAAACAATAACACCCACGAGCATTTCGACCACGTGGTGAGCCAGATTGTCAACTTTACGGCTGTCAACGACAACCGTGAGCGGTTCATCGTTGAGACCGACCGCCACTATGCCGAAGGCGACGAGATTGTTGTCTCGGCACAGCTCTACAATGCCAACTTTGAACCTGTCAACGGCCCCGACGCCACATTCTCGCTCCAAGGCGACTCGATAAAAGGAGACTATAACTTCTCACGCCGCGGCAGCGGCTATAGTCTCTCGCTGGGTGCTCTTCCCGAAGGACTCTACCATTATACCGCTGCCACTACCTTCGACGGGGAGAACCTGACCGCACAGGGCTCTTTCGCCGTCGAGGCTTTACATCTTGAACAGGCCAACCTCACCGCCGACCACTCGCTCCTGGCGACCATCAGCGCCATCACCGGTGGCAAGATGTACTACCCCAACGAGCTCTCGGCCCTCGACGCCCAACTCTCGACGCTTAAGCCCGTCATCTATACCCACACCCGTTTCTCTGAACTACTGAACCTGCCGTGGGTGCTGATACTGATAATCCTGCTGCTCGGCGCCGAGTGGGTGTTACGAAAATATCACGGTGAAGTATGAAAAAGAAAGGCATAGTAGGCGAGGCGGTGACGCTGGTGAGTGGCAATGTGCTGGCGCAGGTCATCTCCGTGTTGGCCTATCTGCTCCTCACGCGTATCTTCTCGCCGTCCGACTTCGCTCTTTTCAATATCTTCTATTCCTATATAGAGGTGCTGATTATCTTCTCCACATGTAAGTACGAGCTCGCTGTTATGGTGGCCGACGATGAGGCCGAGAGTGCCGCTATGGCCCGTTTCGCGCTGCGACTCAATACTTGGGTCTCGTTGGTCCTGCTGGCCGTGGCTACGTTGCTCTATCTTACCCAGGCCTTGCCCGGCGACTTCTCTCAGCTGGGCATGATCGCGTTGCTCATCCCGCCGATGGTGTACTTTACCGGCACCTCGCGCGTATATGCCGCCCTTTTCAACCGTGTGCGGCGATACCGTCTGATAGCGGCTTCCGAGGCCTCCAATGCCACTGCTGGCGCCTTCCTCAAGGCGCTGTTCGGCCTGCTCGGCATGAAGCAGGCGGGCATGCCTCTGGGTGCCGTCCTGGGTCAGGCTGCCTCCAATCTGCTCTACCGTTTCCGCCTCCCGGGATTGCACCTGCCCAAGACATCGGCAGAGCAACGGAAGATGGCAGCGCGCAAGCATCGCAATTTCCCTCTCTTTGCGGCACCCAAGGATTTCATCAACAGTTTCTCTTTCAATCTTCCGTTCCTCTGGCTGGCGCTCTATTTCGATAAGGCCGAGGTGGGACTCTTCGGCTTGGCGTTGACGTTCACCATGCGCCCTGCCAATGTGCTCAATGCGGCTTTCGAGCGCGTGCTCTATGCCCGCACCGCTGAGCAGGTACGTCAGCGGCAGAGCATAAGCCGTCTGATAGGACGTTTCCTGCTTTATATCAATTCAATTGCCTTGCCCGTATGTGTGGTGGGGTGGTTCTTCGCCGAGCCTCTGTGCGCCTTCTTCTTCGGCGAGAGATGGAGCGGCAGCGGTGTCTATATCCAGGCACTCCTGCCGTGGATATTCCTCTCGCTGAGTTCGGCGTCGCTGACCTTCATCCCCAATGTGTTCTCCACCCAGCGTACCGAGTTCTTCTTCTATCTGGCGTTGCTGGGATTGCGTGTGGCGGCCGTTGTTGTGGGTATCCATGTCGCCGACTTCCTGACGGGCATACGCCTCTATGCAACAGCAGGGGCGCTTGCGTCGGCGTCCCTGCTGTTATGGTATGTGTGGCAGGTGCGTCGCTACGAACGCAGCCTGCACGAAGATTAAAGCTTAGTCTGCATTCATCACGAGGTACATCACCTGCGGGTCGGTCAGGTTGCCACCCTTGCCCACGGTGATGCGGTATTTGGTGGTGCTGGTCACAACCGACGGCATATACTCGATTTTAATCATCATGTTTTGGTTGATGCCGGGTGTGAAGACGATGTTCTCCGATTTCCAGGGCATCGAGCCGGTGGAGGTGCATTCCTCGCCATAGCAAATCATCAGGTCGTCCATCTCTGCGGGACCCGAGAGTTTCTCGATCTTTATTTTCGAGTTCAGCTCTGCATCGGTCTTGTTCTCGACAAAGAACTCCAGCGCGGCGAAGTTGTCGCGAATCTCGTCATCTGTAGGGTTGGCATAAACAATCTGGGCGGGTTCGAGCGTTCTGCCCATATAGATGAAGGCATACGAGTTCGAGTTGCTACCCTCGTCGTTTTTCTCATCGTCGCCACCGCAGCTGACAAGGTTCAGCGTTGCCATCATCATGACGGCAGCCATCATAAGTTTGCTTATCTTTTTCATTGTTTTTTGGGTTTTATTGTTTCAAATATTGTTGTCCTGTATTGCGGGGCTTAATCCAGCTTCAGCACTGCGAGGAAGGCGCTCTGCGGCACCTCCACGTTGCCCACCTGGCGCATGCGCTTCTTGCCCTCTTTCTGCTTCTCGAGGAGCTTTCTTTTACGCGTGATGTCGCCGCCGTAGCACTTGGCGGTCACATCCTTGCGCACCTGACGCACCGTCTCGCGGGCAATAATCTTGCTGCCGATGGCGGCCTGGATGGCCACGTCGAACTGCTGGCGCGGGATGAGATCCTTGAGCTTCTCGCACATCTTGCGGCCGATGGGGTAGGCGTTGTCGACATAAGTCAGCGTGCTGAGGGCGTCGACGGGGTCGCCGTTGAGGAGTATCTCCAGCTTGACAAGTTTCGACGGCTGGTAGCCGTTGATGTAGTAGTCGAACGAGGCATAGCCTTTCGAGATGCTTTTCAGCTTGTCGTAGAAGTCGAACACTACCTCGCCCAGCGGCAGGTCGAAGGTGATCTCGATGCGGTCGGTGGTGAGGTAGTTCTGGTTCTTCAGGATGCCGCGCTTGTCCATGCAGAGTTTTATCACCGGCCCGATGAAGTCGGCCTTGGTGATAATCTGCGCGTGGATGTAAGGCTCGTACACCTCGGCGATATTGTTCGGCTCGGGCATGCCCGAGGGATTGTAGACGTCAATCTCGCTGCCGTTGGTGAGCTTCACCTTGTACTGCACGTTGGGTACCGTGGTGATGACGTCCATGTTGAACTCGCGAGTCAGTCGCTCCTGCACGATCTCCATGTGCAGCAGGCCGAGGAATCCGCAGCGGAAGCCGAAGCCCAGGGCCAAAGAGCTCTCGGGCTCGAAGGTGAGGCTGGCGTCGTTCAGCTGCAGCTTTTCGATGCTGGCACGCAGCTCCTCATAGTCGTCGGTATCCACGGGATAGACACCCGCGAAGACCATCGGCTTGACGGCCTCGAAGCCCTCGATGGGTTTCTCGCAGGGTTCACCCACATGGGTGATGGTGTCGCCCACGCGCACCTCCTTGCTGGTCTTGATGCCACTGATGATGTAACCTACATTGCCGGCACTCAGCTGCTTGCAGGGCTCCATGTTCAGGCGCAGCACACCCACCTCGTCGGCGTCGTACTCCTTGCCGGTGGAGAAGAACTTCACGTGGTCGCCGGTTTTGATGGTGCCGTTCATGATACGGAAGTAGCTGATGATGCCACGGAAGGGGTTGAACACCGAGTCGAACACCAGTGCCTGTAGCGGCGCGTTGGGGTCGCCCTCGGGGGCGGGGATGCGGTCGACGATGGCGTCCAGTATCTCGGGCACGCCCATGCCGGTCTTGGCCGAGCAGCGCAGGATCTCTTCCGGCTTGCAGCCCAGCAGGTCGACAATCTCGTCGGCCACCTCTTCGGGCATGGCGCTGTCGAGGTCTATCTTGTTCATCACAGGGATGATCTCCAAGTCGTTCTCCAGCGCCAGGTAGAGGTTACTTATCGTCTGGGCCTGAATGCCCTGTGTGGCGTCGACCACCAGCAGCGCACCCTCGCAGGCTGCGATGGCACGCGAGACCTCATAGCTGAAGTCCACATGACCCGGCGTGTCGATAAGGTTTAACACATACTCCTCGCTCCTTATCTCCTTATCTCCTGTCTCCTGTCTCCTCACATAATTCATCTGGATGGCGTGGCTCTTGATGGTGATGCCGCGCTCCTTCTCCAGATCCATGTCGTCGAGTACCTGATCCTGCATGTCGCGCTGGCTGACGGTGTTGGTCACCTCCAGCAGTCGGTCGGCCAACGTGCTCTTGCCGTGGTCGATATGCGCTATGATGCAGAAATTTCGTATATTTTTCATCCGTAGTGATTCCAGTGATTCAAAAATGCAAAAATACAACTTTTCCCCGACCCGACCAAATTTTTCTATTAAGTGCTAGAAATTATGTGTATATTTGCATGTCCAATATTGAGCAATATGGCCTATAGAATTTCTTTGCTTCTGCTTGTTTTTGTGATGGTTGGGTGCCAGCAACGGGTGTCGGCACAGCCAGTGGACATTCCCACACGCGATGTCACGGCCACCATCCCCCTCTACGAGTTTGTCAACCCCGCCCTCGAACAGCAGCTCGGTCAGGTGGCCGATAGCTGTTTCCGCGAGTGGAACCATTTTCTTGAGCTGACCATCCTCCCGGAGAACAGGCTCTATGGGGATATGCCCGACGTTGATCCTGAACAAGGTGCGCCATATAACGCCAAACTGAGAGATTTCCATCCTGACTATTACGATATAAAGTCTGACAGCATTTTCTTTTCCGAGGCCAAGGCTTGTGTCAAGGTGGGCAGGAGGCTCTGTATCATCAATAATCCATCGCCCGAATTTTTCCGCAAGACGGGTCTCCGCTACACTGAACGGCATTCCAATAGCGAGTCGGTTTGCATTTGTGCCGAGGATGAACGTTATCTGATGTTGGGAGCAGACGGGACGGTGCAACGTGTCTATCCATTCGATGCCTTCGTCCCGTGGGGACCGATAGACAGCATTGTGGTAGAATATCCTACAGAAAAGCCGGAGTTTCCTGACGGCAAGGAGGCTCTGGCCCGCTGGATTGCCGAGCGGATTTCGTGGCCCGACGACGCCAAGGTTACCTTGGCTTGTTTCACCATTGAAATCGACGGCAGTGTGACCGATGTGAAAGCTCCACCGTCGGTGAAGGATGCCAAAGAACGCGCCTTCATCGAATCGCTCCGCCCCCTGTTGCCCTCCATGCCCCGATGGAAACCCGGCAAAATGTATGGCAAAACCTTCCGCACCCGCAGCCTCACCTGGCTCCGCCGGCCGGGCGACTAATTCCTGCCATCTTCGGCGGCCATAGGCAGTGCGGGCTCCTCGTCGAAGGAATAGGGTAGGGACGTGCGTTTCTTGTAAAGTGCGAGCATGTTTTCTTCGAGCAGAACCTCAACCTCGCGCATGGTGTGCTCGATTTTTGTGGGAGTAAGTTGGCACTCCCAGATAACTATCACATGCCAGCCGTTTTCGTAAAGTATGTTGTAATTTTGTTGGTCTCGCTCCTGGTTCCGCCTGATTTTGGCGACCCAGAACTCGCGGTTAGAAGATGGTATCTTGCAGCAGGCCGAGTTTATCAAATCACTCTTATCTCTTAACTCATAACTCTTAACTTGTGGCTCCGCCACCCCGTGCCCATGCCAGAAGCACCCGTTGACGAATATCGCCGTCCTATACGGCCGCAACACGATGTCCGGCTTTCCCGGCACACTCCTGACGTTCAGCCGATATCGATACCCATGATTCCACAGCCAGCGCCGCACCTTCATCTCCGGCTTCGTCCCCTTCGACCGTATATGCGACATACACCTATGCCGCTGCTCCGGTGTCATCGTGTCGGCCATGAGTCACTTATTGTTTTGCTGTCCGTTTATGAGAGTCAAGCAGTTGCTGGAAATCGTAGTCGGCGCGGATTTTGTCGAGGATTCTCTGAACAGTGATATGTATCTCTTTCCCTTCAGAGTAGTCAGCCTTGCATACGAAATTCACACGGTCTTCGTGGATGAGTTTCAGAGCAGTTGCTTTCTTGCGAGGGGGTCCGTAGACGGCGATGGAGTGACCTCCGTGTTCTTTCACTACCTTCATGCAGGGGATATCCGTCTCGCCGTCGCCGAAATATATCATTCTCTCAAATGGGATTGGGCGTTCCTCCTTGGCCAGGTATTCGTTGATTTTCTTGTTGTCTCGGATTTCTTTGATGCCCTTGTTTATTTTGAAAAGGAACTGGGTCTTGGTGGTATAGTCGACAGCGACGGCGGGCCAGTAGGCGATACCGTCCACATCGTATAGGTAAGAGCAGGCGTAGATATTCTCGAACCTTTTGGCAATCTTCGTGCCTTCTATCATCTCCCTCAATCCGGAGGAATTGATATAGTGTTTGAGGTTCAAGCCTATCGATTTTCCGTACTCGTTGATTAGCGAAAACCATTCCTCAACGCCTTTGAACAGCGCTATCTGATCGCCAAACTTTTTGAATGATTTCCGTTTCAGTGAGATGTTGTTGGCCTTAGCCTCTTGCAGCATTAGATACATATAGCACAGAATCTCGTTGGCATCGTTTTGCTCGGCCAATTCGCGGTTCTTCTGCCAAAACTCTTTGGAATCCTTACCGATGGCCTGCACGAATCCAAACTCTTGCATGTTGCCAGGCGACAGCGTCCCGTCGAAATCGTATACCAGCGCCACATCGATAGTTTTCTTTCTTACCATATGTCTCAAATTGTTATTGTTAGATTTTGTATTCATCTTGAGTGCCTTTGGCTACGCAAGCCGCTGCTCCGCTGTCATCGTGTCGGTCATCGGAGTTATACCTCCCCGTTATACATCTTCATCGTATATTCATATGAAATCAGCTCACCGGGTTGCATCTTGGAACGGTAAATATCCACCACCGATTCACCAATAGGTATATAACGTCCCAAACGCAACCTCAATGCAGGATTTCCCTCGACGGTTGTGAAACCAATCCTCACGACCTCATAATAGCCATCGATACCACCCGCCACCATCGGCAGGAAGTAAAGAATATTCATCAAATTTACAGCTGGTATGCGTTCCATTATATACGATTTGGCTTCGTGATCTACAAACTGTTTGAAGTTGCTGTCTGTACGACGCACCAAACCCGTAAGGATATTCTTTTCTTCTGGCTTCTCTTTGATGAGAGCTGGCGTTTCCACGATTGCACGTTCTATCACCTCTCGCGGATTCTCACCCAAAGTACAATCCACCACATAGAAATGCTTGCGGAGTTCTTCCAACAGTTTCTCGTTGTTCTCTTCGTCTTGCTTGTCCAATGCCAACGAGTAGTAGCTGGTGTCGGCGTAAGGTGTGTACATCTTACCCAACACTTCTTGGAAGTGGGTCTTTATATAGTGCTTCCCATCCTCATTGGGGAGGGCTCTCATCGCATAGAATTGGTAGTTTGTCTGAAGCATCTTCTGTATCTCTTCGCGGAAAATACCCCTTACCTTCTTCTTCCAGCTGGCTTTCTTGAACTTGTTGTTCAATGCATAGAGCGACACCACAAACAGGAAGTTGACGTCATAGTGGCATACCAACAGCGTATCTCTGTCGAACAATCGGTTGCTGAACTGGTCTGTTGTGAAATATTTGTTCTTTTTCTCCGTCAGCCGGATGGTGTCGCGATAGCTCAGGTCTTCCTCCATTGTGGCGCTGATAAAGAAATTCGGGATGATATTGTAGCCCTCCGTCACATCGTCGCGCAACTTCGGCACCTCTCTAAATTGGTTCCAATCCTGTTTCCAGTCTTCGTCGTTCTCGTCGCCCCTCATAAATAGGTTCAGATTCCATTGAATCACGTTGCGGGCATAAGTGAATTGCTTGGCCACTGACTCGCGTCCCACTTGATTGTTGCGTTTGTAGTATTTCGAGTCACCTATATAGTAGATGGGCTTGTCTTCGTGGGTGGTCAACCCTTTGTAGGTGTAGATATGGTCGACCATCTTGCCGTCTTCCTGCTTCTTCAATCCGGCAGGCACCTCTCCCGTCTCGCCAATCAGTTCATCGATGATGGCCTCAAACACGATGTTGAAGTTCTTCACCAGCAGGTAGTCCTTCTGCCCCATGTCGATGGCAACATTCTTGGCTCTGTCGAAGAAAGCATAGCAGAGGTTCCACAGTTGGAGGGCCTTGTCCGAGAAGTATTTATACTTGATCTGCTGTAAACGAATCTTGCCAAATCCGTTCAAGTAGTTTTGGAACTTGCGTCCTATGATGAGCTCGTAATTGCAGTTTATCTTGACGGGGAATCCATAATGCTCGTTGATGTAGTTCAATATGGAAAAGAAAATGACCAACAGCTCTTCGTCGAAGTTGATCTGCCGCTTCTTGTTGACAGGGTTCACATAGATGACGTTGTCGTCCTGCACAACGGCATTAGTCCGAGCTATCGTCCTTGTCCAGTTGATTTTGTTGAACCCCGAGTGCATGTTCTTGATGATGAACATGAAGAACTGCTGGTTGTCGTCGTTGAACTGTATCAGCGACAGCAGGATGTCGAGGATGGTGTTGTTGCGTTGGCGACGGCCTTTGTTCACCTGCGCCATCTTGCGGTGGTAGACAATCGAGGTGTCGTTGCGCTTGTCATTGTAGAACACCACCACTGCGCGGTAGATCCAGACGGAGAAGTCGTAGATGAAGTTCTTCTGCTCCTCGGTCAGTGGTAAGTCCTCGTTGACACAGATGATGTCCTCAGGACGGTACTGTCCGAACACTAGTTCTTGACCCTCTTTTACCTCCAACAGAACCTTTGGAAGAACAAAGACACAGTCATAAACGTCGGGGTGACTGTTGAAATAGTAACCCACGTAGTTCACCGAGACGAAGCCTTCGATATCCTCCAGCGCATCAATGCCGTGGATAGTCTGCCTGACATCGTCGGCCCTGTATCTATATTCTTCTATCAGTATTCTCATTGGTTAATTACGAATAATCATTCCTAATTGTAATATACTATTCAAATCCTCAAGGATTCTTACATATGTATATGTATTTGCCCCTCTGAGAAAATAGTAGTCACCCATCATATAATATGAATAGCCATAGTCTGTTTCCAATTCAGGATATTTCTCTTTTGATATTAGGGGCTTACCGCGTCTGCGATATTTTAACCTGTCAGCCACAGAACATACTGTATCTATACCGATTTTCTCAATAGCATGCATGTATGCATCAAAAATACCAGATGTGGAATCTATAATTGTGCCATCAGGGAACTCTATTTCTTTCAAAGTTGTTTTCGAGTTGGTGGAGGTATTATTATTTTCCAAATCCTCAATCTCTATAGTTCCATCATCAGTATTTGAAAGTAGATAACCCACTCCCAGGTTCTTCAAGAAGAGCTCCACTTTGTCTTCTCTGACGATGGCTTTCCCGTTGGCATCCACATCGTAGAATTTATTGAAGGTCAGTTCCTCATCGCCGTCCTGGAAGATGTCGCTGGCGAAAGCCTGGTCTTTGAACACGTCGTTCCAAAGGTAGAACACCACCTTGCCAACGAATGTCTCAGCAGTTATTATGCCGTCCTCAGCCTTGCAGAAGAAATAGCCCAGTTTCTTATCTTCCGACTTGGTTTGCTCGTTGATTTCGTTATTGATTTTCTCTACGAACTGCCACCAGTCGTAAAGGTTCTCTTTCACTTTGATTTTCCAACCGAGCGACACACCGTTTTCCCTTCCTTCGCAGATGGGCATGTATTTCCAATCCCAGCGGCGTTTGAAGGCGCTGTCAATGGGGAAGAGGCTTTGGTCGCTGGTGTTCATGGTGGCCCAGATGTAGAGGTTGTCGGGCAGCAGAAGCACCTCGCCCTTCAGTACCTGGCTCAGGATGTCCTTCTTGTAGATACTGTTGATGTAGTCGGCATTGGAGATGGTCTTGTCCTTGAAGGCCTTTGACAGTTGTTTCTTTATGTCCTTGTCGGCAGTGATGGGGTAGTCGGAAAATCCCTGTGCGTTGCGGTCGAGCAGTTGGAACAAGTCACCGAATATTTGTGCACAATTGCCACGGTTTATCTCCTCGATGATGAGATATTGTTCCGTAGCTTTCTCACCTTCCGCTGCGCTGGCATAGGCGTTCCATGCTTTGATGTAAGCTTGCAGGAATGCTTGCTCCACGAATTCATATACGATGCGGTTCTCGGTCACTTGTGCGTCGTGTTCGATGATAATCTTGCCAGTCACGTCGCGCACGGGGATTTCAATAGAGGTGGGCTTATAGGCTCCGACGAATGTTGAGTAGTCGCTGTCGGGGTGGAATGTGGTGCGGATGACCTCTTTCCCTTCCGTGAGTCGGTTTATCTCGAAGGACTTGCCTGTGCCTGGGGCTCCATAATATATGCATTGATAGTCTTTCTTAGTTTCAATTTGTTCATCCCGTTTTTCATCAAAACAATATACTGAATGGTTTTCACCTCCACACAATTTGAATAACAATGAATAATATGGATTGTTTTGGGGAACAAACATAAATTCGAAATCCGAGTATTTTGTACCTTTGTTTTTGAAAATAAGGAGATCATCTACTTCTGCCCCAAGTTCGTCTCGTATAAACGCTTTGACCTCCCCATCCATTCTTGATTCCGAACCTGCCGCATACAAACGAGTGGTAATTACCCTTCCATCAAACTCTTGAAATTGTTCAAATTTTGCTTTGAATACAAACTTAACCTGTCTATCTTCCTCTCCATCTAAATAATCAAATGAAAAGAACGAATAGGAAGGTTCCTTTGGGAATGCTATTTGCTTCCCATCTCTCAAATCTTGTGTGAATAATTTACGGATGTACAGCATAATCTTCTATGTATTTACCCCATTGCTCAGCGAGAGCTTCTGCAAAGCCCGGGAAAGTTTTACTTCTTAATTTTCTTCTTTCTTCAGTAGATATTTTTGTATTAAAAGAATCTGAATACCATTTTGGTAAAGAACGTCCACTAGATAGAACAACCCTAGGTCCTTCTTCAACCATTTTTGTTGGTTTCAGAGGCGGTAAATTATGAAGCCAGAGACACGTTTTTTTGGATGCTTGGTCTCCGAACCAAAAGGGTTGCACAATTTGATCTGGTTTGCGATACTCAGAATTCATACAACCTACAGGATTCTCTATTGCCCAATGTTCAATATCCGTTCTCGTAAACTCCAAAAAGAATTGTATTGCTTCTTCTTTCATTTTTCTTCTACCAATATGGTGAGGGTGCTCCCTTCTCTTCTCAACAGGGAGATTTGCGTCATCAGGATGGTAGAGCCAACGCGCACCACTTACGGACAAATATGTACATGGAGGATGCGCTATCATCAAGTCCCATTTTTCTCCATCTGGTAAATAATAATCTTCTCCATTCTCCAACTTTCCTCCATGATTAGGAATAACTTGTAAAACGTCCTGTTGAAAGTGCCATTCAGGATGTCCTCCACTGCATTCCAAAATATCACAACTATATGCATTATGCCCTCTTTCACGGAAGGCTTTGCATACAGCTTGACTTTCTTCACATGCAATTAATACATTCATATCTACCTTTTCTTATCTATCAATTTATATAAACCTGTTGCAATTGCTTTCGCAAAGTTCACAGGAACTGCATTTCCTATCATTTTATAGTTGTATGGTGTACTTCCTAGGAATTGGAAATCCATAGGGAACGTCATTAAACATGCTGCTTCACGAATAGTAATACTTCTTTCCTGCTTTGGGTCAGGATGGATAAACATATATCCGTCTTTACTCAGATGTGCAACAATCGTATGAGATGGTTTGTCCCATTCAAGGCTTTTGTATTTCTGATATAGGGTTTTGTGTCCTGTTTTATGGAAGTAGTAATCAATCATTTCCTGATGGCACATGTGATTCATGTCTTTTTCCACCCACTCTTTGAAAATTTGTCTTTCTCTTGCTCCATGATTTCTAGCCTCATGTTGGGTGATTTCAGGGTCTGGGTTGAATTGATGAGAATGAACAATTCGACCTTCTTTTATCGGTTTTGGCAATGGATATAATGCAGGCAACTTACCAATAGCGTCTCTGACCGTCAAGTGAAAATTAGGGGTTTGTTCTTTTTCAATAGAAGAATAAAGCTCGTCAAGAGAGTAGTTTGTGTCATGTTTAATACCTACAATTATTACTCGCGGACGATTTTGCGGAACATTAAAATCCACAGCATTATACAATGCTTTTGGCATATCTTCTGGTGTACGGATAATATACCCTATATCTGTAAAAGCATTATAGATTCTGCTGCGAACAGGTATTCCGCCTGGCTTAGCACTCAATAATCCCCCAACATTCTCAAAAACAAACAAGTCTGGACGAAAAGCATCCACAACTTTACAAAAGCTCTCAAACAGATAATTACGATAATCATTTTGCATGGAGTTTTTGTCCGTTGCCCTACCATGAATCGAATATGCCTGACAAGGAGGCCCTCCTATTATCAAGTCCACGTGTTTCTTTCCGACAACTCCCTTCAGCCCTCTCTTTTTTACAATATCAGAATTATAATTACCATACTTTAAAATTGAATCATCTGACCATGAACCCTTTATCAATTCTTCTGTTTTCTGAATGTCGAAAAGAACAACCTTTTTTAGAGCACTTGATTCAGATTCGCCCCATTTAGTTACTAATCTGTTTCGAAGAGTATCCACCATAGGCTTCTCCCACTCCACGTGAGCAAGTGCTTCGAAGCGTCCCGTTTGGAGAAATCCTTCCGAAAGTCCTCCGCACCCTGCGAACAAGTCTATGAATGTATATTTCTTCTTCGGCATAATCACACTTTATTACATTGGCATTGCTTGAAGGATTTTTCCATCAAGCAATTTGCCGTTTTTGTGTTTGCTACGTTTTACGCCATCGCTGCCCCAAGTGTCCCATTGCTTGAAGAAGAACAAGCAGCCTCTGATGTTCCCTATTTTGTCTGTCAGTTCTGTTTTTGTAGTCTTCATGGTTTTGAAGGAGAGTTAAGGGGTTATTTCAAATCAGTAAATACCAAATTATTATCACTGTTAAATACCAACGACTCTTTATTGTGAACAAGAAACTTGGCTTCCCATGATTCTTCATCCAATGCAGCTATCTGCGCATCATACTCATCAAGCATTTTTTCTTTTGCTGTTTTAGCATCGTCGCCCGAAAGAAAGCTTTTCAGTCCTGCCATAGCACTATTGACAAAAGGTTCTGTATCGCCCTTCACCCTAAAAGTGTCATTATAGCCAACGAAAAACAATAATCCGAGAGATTTCAGATGAGGATAAAGATTCTGCGCACTTGAACAAGCCACACTATAGAAGCCCTTGCCATTGAAATTGTAATTGGTCGTGCCACAAGACACAACAGATTTTCCAAGCTCGTTGTAAATACCATCGGAATCACCATGTCCTGCAATGACACAGATTTGATGGGCGGACATAGCATCACAAACAATCTGCTCATTCATGTTGGGGGGACAGGCTGCGGTATAATCCACTTTGTTGTCAAGGCAGATTTGTTTTGCTTCGTCGGCACAAGATTCAAAGAAATCATGCAACACGATGCCGGAATCGTTGTTATATGCAATCAACGCCTTTCTCATGGTCATTTCTTGGAATGGGTAAGTTGATAGATATAGTATTCGTTGAGCATTTTCTCAAAAGACTTTCCGACAGGCGTTTGAAGACGCAATTCTACAAGGATGTCGGCCCAAGTGTAGGATTTCCCTGTAGAAGCTTCGCTGAAAGCCTCCTTATTGTTGTCTTCAGGGTGACGTAGAAGCCATTGCTCAAGGACACAGTCAAAACGGACATTCCATAAATTGCGAATTGTTTCGATTTTTTCTCTGGCTCCTTCAATGTCAGTATTTTTTATAAAGAAAATACTGTCCATGTTGATCAATGACATAATATCTTGACTCGACAATTGATTCACATTGTTGGCAGACATCATTATGACATAGATGAGCGATGTCTTTTTGCGGAGCTCTTTTACAGCATCCACGCCCTGCCATACAGAACCAAAACGGCAATCCATAATGATGACCATTCGCTCTGACATGTGTTCATCAACAAAAGCCAATGCATCTTCCACTTTCGCAAAATATGTAATAATGGCCTCTTTCTTAAAGCATAATTTAAGTTCCACGACAAAAGGGTCCTTCTCTCCCATCGTGTCATCAACAATGATAATATGAAATTTCTTATCTTCCATGCTTCTATCTTTTAAATGGTAATTCAATATGTATTGTTGTACCCAAAGGGGCAAATTCACTATCAATCACTCGAACACTACCACGAAGAGCATTCACCCGAAGACGCACCGCATACAGACCTATACCTCCTCCTCCTTGATCCGCTGTTGTTGTATTGTAAATACCAAATACCCATTCTCGTTTCTCGACAGGTATACCACAACCGGAATCAGAAAAGTCTATCACCAGTTTATCACTAAGAGCCTTCATTGTACAGCGATAAATCTTGGTATCAGACCCTTTCATTGCCTTGATGGCGTTATCGGTAATATTCTGAACGATATCGTAGAAAAACATTTCATTGCAATTCAAAATCAAATTGTCTTCTATCCGCATCTCTAAAGTAATGCCTTCTTCAGTAAATCTTTCGAGATATGAATTCAGCAGATACTCTATCAATTGCTTCATGTTGACATCCGTAAACGGCAAATTCGTTTTAGAATAGTCGAATAATTCATCAGTCGCCCTGTCAAGTTGTGTCATCTCATAGAATATCTGCTTTGCATACAACTCAAAATAATCATCCAACTCCTTATTGGGGAATCGGTCCTTAAAGAAACCTGCTTGACGATGAATTTTACCCATGGATGTTTTAACGGCATGAGTAATATTTATTGCATCCTCTTGTCGACTCATAATTCGGAGATACATACTCTCGTGACGTTCTCGTTCGCTGTCTTCTTCACTCTGAACCTTAATGGCTTTTTCAATGTTTTTTGCCACTTGACTGACAGATTCTCGCAATGGCGTTAGTTGAGCTGCCACTTGTGGAGTGGATTGTTGAATAGTGTTCTCTAAAGCTTTTGATAAGTCTGACAGAGCCTTACCTGCATCATCCATTTTTTCAGCAACTGGTGATTGTTTCTTGTTTCGTTGATAGACTTTATAATCATCAAAAGCTGAAACTTGCAGGAGAATAAATTCTTTCAACTCCCTATATTCCGGGGTATCGGTAAAATCTTGGCGATTTGTCGCATCAATAATTTTGGGATTGCCATCTTTGGTGATATTGACAATGCCTATTATTTCTCGAGTGCCTACCTTGTTAAACAAGTCTTGCCACAAACGTTTGTCAATACCGAGAATATCTCGTTTTTTGTCGGATTCTTCCTCCCTCTCTGCAAACGGAGTTGTGATAATTCCGTCTCTATAAATCTTTATTCCGTCTATTTCTTCTGATGGGAACTTCTTCCTAAATGCAGCACGAGCGTTCTTATCAAAGAAATACAGTTGCATGCTCACCCCCCCAAATGACTTAATTGGGGTTTTCTGCACTTCCATCCTTCCGGTTTCTGAATTGAACAGCAGAGTTTCCTGAGTGTTGTTTTGGGTATCATAGTGTATTTCTCCGGAAATGGTAGCCATATCTGACGCTTCTACCTTGAACTCATCAGCCCAAGCATCCAAACCAAACTCTTCTGCTATGACGTGTACTCGAAATGGATATCTTAGCTGAATGTATGGTGAAACAATTCTGGAAGATTCCCTTAAAAGTCGAATGATGTCTTTTTTCTCCCATATATCATGCAGACCTTTTATAGACAATACGGTTCCATGATCATCTATATTAGGGGTAGGTATTTGGGAATATGAGTTTTCTATTTCTGTGAACAGTTGAATGTCTTGTTCTTCTTCACTTCTTTTTTGGTATTGGTTCCAATTGATGTTTACAGACAACCAATTAGGAGACTTTACTTGTTTTGTAGATATTTCCAAATATTCCCCTAATTTATCAACAGCGAAACGACCAATACCTTTCTCTCCCACACAACGGCGAGAAAAAGGAGGAGCGGAAACAGGGTTGCGTCTTTTACTAGAGGTCCCAATAACCATCCATTTGTCACGGACATCCTCAAAGGACATTCCAAATCCATTGTCCTCAATGATGATACCGTTATCAGCAGATGTTTCTCCCGCATGATTAAATCTAATAGTCACTTCTGTGGCATTTGCATCATAGCAGTTTTTTACCAACTCAAACAAAGCCGTAATCCGATCCGTAATCAAATCGCGTCCTATAAGCCGAAATGCGCTGACGTCAAAACGCCATTTTAGGGTTCCGTTTTCGTTCATAGGCAATTATTTATGGGTTCTAATATGTTGCTTGATACTCTCTGCTATCACTTCTCCTAATCTTGGTGGCACAGCATTCCCAATATATCTTGAGGCTTTGGAGAGAGAGACTTCCTGTTCGTCGGGGAAGAACTTGTAAGTGGTAGGAAACGTTTGAAACAATGCAGCTTCACGAGCAGAGATAGCTCGGTTCTGCTCAGGATGTCCAAAACGGCCATTGCCAATTCCGGTGCAGAGGGTGGTCATTGTGGGTGCCGGTTCATCCCAAACCATGCGGCCATAAACGCTACCGAAGCTTTTGCCTCCTTCTTTCTTATGGCAATCCAACAATAATTCCTCTGGCCAATCTTTCCAACTTCCGCCATAAGGTGTCGCTAACATTCTTTGCATATTCAGTGGCGACAATGCACGACATCTATGCAACGCATCCGTTGGGCAGCCTTCACCTGCCTTCAAAGGAGGAAGTGACTCTATAGTGTCCCTTACGGTAACGTAATTGGCTTTATCGTGAGTTGGTGGTATAAGTTCAATCTCACCTAACCTAGAAGCTAATAAGACTAGTCTTTTGCGAGTCTGTGGAATACCATAGTCCGGGCAATAGACGACTTGGTACTTGACATGATAGTTTTCCTCTTGCAATACTTTTACGAAATCTGCCAAAACCGATCTCAGTTTAAAGGAGACTATCGCAGGAACATTCTCCATGGTCACAATGTCGGGGTGAACTTCCTTAACCAGCCGACCAAACTCGTCTAAAAGGCTGTATTTCTTCTCGTCTTTGATTTTGTTCTTAAAAGCGTACGAAGAGAATGGCTGGCATGGTGCACATCCGGCCAAGACTTTGATGGATTTTTTCGAATACAGAGGAGATATGTCTTCTTTTGTTACTTTTCTGATGTCTTTGTATACAAACTTTGCGTTGTTGTTAGTCTCGTAAGCATATTGGCAAGTCGCATCGACATCAAAGCCTTCAAGAATGTTGAATCCCTTTGACTTCATGCCATAACTAAGGCCTCCTATTCCGCAGAATAGGTCAACCACCTCAATGGATGGAAGCCGGCCTCGTCTTTTATGTATATCGTTCTTTGGCATAAACAATCACTATTCTGTTATTTCCACTTCCACCGCAAGGAATTATCCTTCAAATCCTTGCTCTTTGGCCTTCTCCACTATCTTCAATGCAAAGAGAGCCTGTTTCAATGAGGTTATTCCACGATTGCGGGACTTCATGGTGCCGAAATTGAACGCTGCCTTGCGCTCAATGGGGGTGAGCAGGTTCTGACTCTTGGCCCACTTGGCCAACTCAAACCAGTAATTGGGTTCAATGGCCTCGGCCTCCTGGATGCGGATCTGCTGCGTCTCGTTCAGATAGGAACCGTCGTCGTTGGTGTCCGGCTGCATCAGATTGTCGCCAAACTTTTCCACCTCGCCCAGCTTCAGCTTCAGTTTGTTCCAACAATCGGGACGCTTGCTCCACTCACCAACATTCGACGACTGGTTTCCGCCCGATGCGCCACCCGTCAGATGCTCCCATACCAAGGGGATCAAACTCTCTACCTTGCTGACCACTTCGGGTTGCACCGCCTGGTGCTCCCAGATATATGTCAAATCAAGATTGCCACCCGAAAGGAAAGAGACAGAGGACATCAGATAGGCATTCATATTGGCCTTGTAACCACCCAGATTCTTCGACTTCACCAACTCGTCAATCTTGTTGAAGAGGATGCCTTTGGCAATGACCTTCTTGAAATAGACAGCCGAAATGGTCGGTTTCTCACGCTTGATGTCGGCCACAAACAATTTGTAATTCTGTTCAGCTCCTCTACAAACGTCCCCTGGGCGCTGCCGCCAGGCAACTTCGTACTTGGCAATGTCGGTCTTGGTGACTTTCTGCTTCTTGGGATACTCCACCTTAAAGCTGCGCTCGTTGAAACCATCCAGCTGAGCCAGCTGGTCGAGATACTGCCCACGAGTACGCTCAAAATACCACTTGCAGATGGGCTTGTTGTTGCCATTGGGCACCCACTCGGTACGGCTGAACTTTTCAAGGTTCACAAGGTAGGGGTCGTTGGCAGAGAAGTCGGAATTCTTGATGGCCGTCTGGCTGTTGGCCGAGACGGATATCTGTTTGATGAGTTCGTCGTTGTGGTCGGCATCGTGAATCACGCTGATCTTCATAGGCACAAACACACGGCTGAGGTCCACACTCTTGTCGGACAGGGAGGCAGCTATGGAGGCCGTTGTCTGGCCGCCATTCACAATCTGCCAATCGTACAGGCGGGTGATATACAGCATTCCGTCCTTCTCCTTGGTTTCTATCTCGCTGGCGGTGGTAGAGATTCCGTTGTTGAACGAGAAGAACATATCGGGCTTCTCGCGCAACGTGCGACGGATTTCTTTGTTCACCTTGCCTTTGAACTGGAGGAAGGTACGCACGTTCTTCTCCAAAAGCACCTGCTGGTATTGGCGATAAATCTTGGCCAACGTGATGCCGGGAATGATGGCAAGATAGGCGTCGACGAAAAGGTTCTGCTCGGTCATCTTCAGGCATTGCAGCTCGGTGTTGTAGGTTGTCGGGAAGTCAATCTCCACTTTCTCTTTGCCGGCACGGATGTTGTGTTGCTGATAGACACGCTGCATATCCCATACGTTGAATTCGATTACGAATTCATCATTCTCGCTTTCCACTGCCGGAGGCACAACCGAGGGGTCTGTCAATCCGTCGGTGATGACATAGATGCGCAGCTGGTTGATAAGACCTTTGGTGCTTTGCACAAGTTTGGCAACCTCGACAATCTCATCGCTGGGGGTCACATCGGAATTCTTGAACAGTTGTCCGTTCATGGCCTCACGGTAGAAGGCACTCAGATAGTTGAAGCCTTGCTGAACCTTGCTGTTGTTCACCTTGCCAAGGAGGGTGTCAGCCTTGATAAGGTAGAAAAGGTCGAGCGACTCAGCCTCGTCGTTGTAGTCGTAGGCGGTGATGCGGGTGCGGGTCTTTTGGAATGAGCAGATTTCGGGGGCATTTACCTCACCGTTGTCCTCGATATATTCCAGAATGCTGGTGGCTAGTTCCTGGTCGTAGTCGTTGCCCGTCATTTCGGCCGACATCTTAACATTGTCGATAAATTCCTGTGCAAATTCTTTTATATCCATCCTTGCAACTATTTTCAGATGGGCACAAAAAAGCCCTCTTCGTTTCTTAAAAGAGGGCGTGGTGGGGTTGACGATACCAGGGTTTAGGACTACCCACATCAGACACAACTCTCGCTCACGCCCATTTCTTTATCTGGAGCGTGAACACCCGTCGCCTTGTCTGACTGATGTGTTACAAGAGGTCCTAATTCTGGTATCTCAGCCTAATCAAGGATGTTCTACTCTTATATTACTCTGTTTTTCTTATTAATACGTTTTTTATTCTATTATATTTACACCTGCAAATATACAATTTTTTTCCCGTTCTACCAAACGACGGTAGCAATATGGTGGATCATTTGCAAGGAAAAACTCTTTTTTTCAACCTTCGTTTTCTCTTAATAAGTTGCGTTTCTTATTGGAACTTACCCGCGAGGGAGGCGTTCAGATGTGTAACGAAAGGTGGATGGTGTCGGAGGTGCGGCCGCGGGTGGAGCGGAGGAAGGCGTAGAAGTGAAGTGGGAATGCGTTAGTGTGGGAGTGCGTTAATGTGTTAGTATCTGCCTGTGTGAGTTCGGTGGGTTGGAGCCATTCGGAAGGGAGGACAGCGGTGACGAGGCTGGCTGAGCGGAGGACGGGGGTGGCGAGACGACCGGTGCAGAAGGCGGGACAATATATAAAGAGGTAGAACTCGTCGGTGGCACGGCCGCCGTAGGCACGGCTGTCGAAAGTGACAGTAATTACATTGTCGTCGATGGAGGCCGAAGTGATTTCTACTCGCTCCACCGAGCCGCGACTGACGATGACGCGCGAAAGGTCGATCTCGCCGTCGGGGGTGAAGCAGTCTTTGTTGAGGTTGCGGAAGATGGCGTAGGTGCTGTTGTGCTCCCTGATGGCATGCCAGTGGAGGCCTATGAGGTGGGCCTCCTTCATATATGAAGAGAGCTTGGATATCATCGCAAAGTTGCTGCGGTGGGCCTGCTGCGCTTCGGTTCGCGGATTGGCCACAGAGGTGGGCATGGAGCGCTCGCATTGGCGCCCGTGCCAGGTGTAGTATATCTTGTTGCCGAGTTTGCCGCTCTCGGCATCGCCTTGTTTCCTTGCCATAAGTGTTTGTCTTTGGGATTATAACGTCGGAAGGCTGGTTTTATTGCGCCGCCGCTATACTGCAGACAGGCTGTACCCAAGGTTCAGCCATACCCTTGGCACATCCGGCGGATAAGGGTAGAGCGTGGGAAAGATAGGCCTAGGGTATAGGATGGTCGAAGGAACACCGGAGGTACATAGGCGGTACACTGGGGGCACCCACTTGTCACCATAGAGTTGGTATAGAGATGGTATAGGGTTGATATAGGGATGGTATGGTGATGGAGAGACGAAGTGTTTGGGTATGATAGAAGGTGTTATTATACCTACGGTATAATAATATATGGGAGGTAGAGACTACGATGGGCAAAAAAAGCACCGCTACTTGCGGTGCTTTTGTACCCCCTGGGGGAATCGAACCCTCATCTAAGGTTTAGGAAACCTCTATTCTATCCGTTGAACTAAGGAGGCAGGTTTTGAATGTGTTAATTTGTAAATATGTTAATGTGTTAGTCTTTTTAAATTCGTCAATTCGTTAACATGTAAATTTGTTAGTCTTTTTGAATGTGTTAGTCTTTCTTGAGCCTTTGTTTGACGGTTATTGCTGAGGCGTTGAGCATTTTGTATAGTTCTTCTACCTGTGCTTTCATTTGGTTATACCGTTCATCATCAAGGTATTTACTGTCATGTAAAAGGTCGAGCCAGAAATATGTCTCATTTGCTTCTTTGAGGGAGATGGACACTTTGTGAATAAAGTCTTGTGGACTCTCGGCACAGACAGCTTCGCAGTAGTTTGCTCCAATGCTTGTGCCTGATTTGAGAATCTGCTTGGACATGACATATTCACCTTTCTCACGCAATTCGTTGCACAAGGCAATCACACCCAGCGCAAACGCCTTACTCTTGTCATATAACGCTCCTTCTGCCCTCATGATTCAAAGACTAACGAATTAACAAATTCACGCATCCTTATTGATTCACGAATTAACAAATTTCCACATTAACACATTCTTAATTGATTCACAAATTAACAAATTCCCACATTAACACATTCTTAATTGATTCACGAATTAACAAATTCCCACATTAACACATTCAAAGCTTACGCTTTATTTCGATGACTTCGTAGGCTTCGACGATGTCGCCGACCTTGATGTCGTTGTAGTTTTCGATGTTCAAGCCGCAGTCCTGGCCACTGACAACCTCCTTGACGTCGTCTTTGAAGCGTTTGAGGGAGGCGAGCTTGCCGGTGTAGACCACGATACCGTCGCGGATGATGCGGATGTTGCTCTGACGGTTGATCTTGCCGTCGAGGCACATACAGCCGGCGATGGTGCCGACCTTGCTGATCTTGAAGGTCTCGCGGATCTCGAGGTTGGCCACGATCTTCTCCTGCGTCTCGGGGGCGAGCATGCCCTCGATAGCATCCTTGAGCTCGTTGATGGCATCGTAGATGATGCTGTAGAGGCGGATGTCGATATGCTCGGTCTCGGCCATCTTGCGGGCGCCCACAGAGGGACGCACCTGGAAGCCGACGATGATGGCGTCGGAGGCCATGGCCAGCGTGACGTCGTTCTCTGAGATCTGGCCCACACCCTTGTGGATGACGTTGACCTGCACCTCTTCGTTGCTGAGCTTGAGCAGCGAGTCGCTGAGGGCTTCCACGGAGCCGTCCACATCGCCTTTGACGATGATGTTGAGCTCCTTGAAGTTGCCGAGGGCGCGGCGGCGGCCGATTTCCTCGAGGGTGAGGTGGGTCTGCGTGCGGATGCCCTGCTCACGCTGTAGCTGGGTGCGCTTGGCGGCGATATCCTTGGCTTCCTTCTCGTTCTCCATAATGTTGAAGGTGTCGCCAGCCTGGCAGGCACCGGTGAGGCCGAGGAGCAGCACGGGCTGCGAGGGACCGGCGGACATGACCTCCTGGTTACGCTCGTTGTACATAGCACGCACGCGGCCTGCAATGGCACCGGCCACGATGGGGTCGCCCTTGCGCATGGTGCCTTCCTGCACGAGCAGTTTGGCCACATAGCCACGGCCCTTGTCGAGGGCGCTCTCGATGACGACGCCCTTGGCGCGCTTGTTGGGGTTGCCCTTCAGTTCCATGATATCGGCCTGAAGGATGACTTTCTCGAGCAGTTCCTCGACGCCGATACCCTTCTTGGCGCTGATGTCTTGGCTCTGGTATTTACCGCCCCATTCCTCGACGAGGAGGTTCATGTTGGCCAACTCGGTCTTGATGCGGTCGGGGTCGGCACCGGGTTTATCAATCTTGTTGATGGCGAAGACGATGGGCACACCGGCCGACTGGGCGTGGTTGATAGCCTCGATGGTCTGTGGCATAATCTTGTCGTCGGCGGCGATGACGATGATGGCGATATCGGTCATCTTGGCACCGCGGGCACGCATGGCGGTGAAGGCCTCGTGACCGGGGGTGTCGAGGAAGGTGATCTTGCGGCCGTCGGCCGTCTGCACCTCGTAGGCACCGATGTGCTGGGTGATGCCGCCCGCCTCGCCGGCGATGACGTTGGTCTTGCGGATATAGTCGAGCAGCGAGGTCTTACCGTGGTCGACGTGACCCATGACGGTGATGATGGGGTTGCGCGGCACGAGGTCCTCGGGCTTGTCCTCTTCTTCGATCTTGTGGATGGTGTTGACCACATCCTCGGAGGCGAAGTTGACCTCGAAGCCGAACTCGTCGGCGATGAGTTTGATGGTCTCGGCGTCGAGGCGCTGGTTGATGCTCACGAAGATGCCGACGCTCATGCAGGTGGCAATAATCTTGGTCACCGGCACGTTCATCATGGTGGCCAGCTCGTTGGCGGTAACGAATTCGGTCACCTGCAGCACGTTCTGCTGCTCCATCTCGTGCATCATCTCCTCCTCCATCTGGGCGTGCACCTTCTGGCGCTTCTCGCGGTTGTGCTTGGAGGTCTTACTCTTGCCCATGGGGGAGAGGCGGGCGAGGGTGTCGCGTATCTGCTTCTCGATCTCGTTGTCGTCGATCTCGACGGGTTTCTTCTCCTCTTTCTTTTTCTTCTTCTTGCCAGGAACCTGTTGCTGCTGGGCAGCCAGACGCTGGCTCTCCTTCTTGGCTTTCTCCTTCTCCTTGCTCTCCTTCTTGGCCACCTCGGCGCCAATCTTCTTCACCTCCTGGGCGCTGACGGCGTCCTTTTTGGTGTGTTTGCGTTTGCGTTTGCTGCCGGGGGTGTCGGCGCCGTCCTTGCTGAACTGACTGAGGTCAATCTTGTCCAGCACCTTCGGGCCTTCGAGTTTGGTGTATTGGGTCTGGATGAATTCGGGCTCGGGCTTGGCAGGCTCGACGGGCTTGGGTGTTTCGACCACTTCGGGCTCGGGAGCGGGCTGTGGTTCTGGTTTGGGCGCTTCGACTTTCTCCGCTTTGGGTTTGGCGGCGGCAGCCGGTGCCACGGCAGGCTCGTTTTTCTCGCCTTTCTTGGCTTTTTTCTTTTTCTCGGGACGCATGCGCTGGTTGAGGGCGCTGAGGTCCACGGTACCCACCACTTTGAAGGGGCTGTTGGGGTCCTGCTGTACGGCGGGAGCCTCGGGCTCGGGTTCGTGCTCCTCGACGGGCTCGGGAGCTTCTTCTTTGCTCTCTGCGACTTCAGCGGGCTCTGCCACCTCGGGCTCGGGCTCGGGTTCAGGTTCAGGTTCGGGCTCGGCTTTGGGCTCGGGTTCGGCCTGGCTCTTGATGGGGGTGTAGTTCTTGATGATCACCTCCTCATGTTCGTTCTCGGCTTCCTCCTTCGGGGCAAGCTCCACCACCTGGTTGCTGCCAGTGGTCATCAGCTCAATTTTATCGGCTTCCTCTTTCACTTTGCGTTCGCCTTGGAAAGCCGTGGCCAGCAGTTCATACTGCTCCTCGCTAATCTTCGTGTTGGGGTTGGCGTCCACCTGATGCCCCTTCTTGGCCAGGTGTTCCACGAGGGTCTGAATGCCCACGTTGAAATCCTTGGCTACTTTTGTCAGTCTGAAACTTGCCATATTGTCGAGTCCTTTCTTTTTAACGGTTTAAAAGTTTAAAGGTTGCGCTCCCTTTGGTCGCTGAAAGATTAAAAGGTTCTGAACGGTTTAAAAGTTTAAAGGTTGCGCTCCCTTTGGTCGCTGAAAGATTAAAAGGTTCTGCAACTTTTTATCTTTTCAACTTTTTATCTTTTCAGCTTTGTTTTATTCAAACTCCGATTGTAACACCTCAATGACGTGGTCGATGGTCTCTTCTTCGAGGTCGGTGCGGGTCATGAGTTCTTCCTTAGGCAGCGCGAGCACGCTCTTGGCGGTGTCGCAGCCAATCTTGATGAGCTCGTCAATGATCCACTGGTCGATTTCGTCGTTGAATTCCACGAGTGCCACATCGTCGTAGTCCTCGTCGGTGTCGCGGTAGACCTCGATCTCGTAGCCGACGAGCTTGGAGGCCAGTTTGATGTTGTAGCCGCCCTTGCCGATGGCCAGGCTGACCTGGTCGGGCTGCATGAAGACCTCGGCGGTTTTGTTCTCCTCGTTGATCTTGATGTTGCTGACCTTGGCGGGGGAGAGGGCGCGCTGGATCATGAGATCCACGCGGGTGGTATAGTTGATGACGTCGATGTTCTCGTTGCGGAGCTCGCGGACGATGCCGTGGATACGACCACCCTTGACACCCACGCAGCTTCCCACGGGGTCGATGCGGTCGTCGTAGCTCTCGACGGCCACCTTGGCGCGCTCGCCGGGCTGGCGGACGATGTTCTTGATGGTGATGAGGCCATCGTAGATTTCCGGCACCTCGGCCTCGAGCAGGCGCTCAAGGAAGATGGGACTAGTACGGCTGAGGATGATGACGGGGTTGTTGTTCTTCATCTCCACCTTCAGCACCACGGCACGTACGGTGTCGCCTTTGCGGAAGTGGTCGGCCGGAATCTGCTCGCTCTTGGGCAGCACCAACTCGATCTTCTCCTCGTCGAGGATGAGTACCTCCTTGTTCCAGGGCTGGTAGACCTCGCCGACGATGATCTCGCCGACTTTCTCCTTGTATTTCTGGAAGATAAGGCTCTTCTCGTAGTCCTGAATCTTGCTGACAAGATTTTGGCGGATGCTGAGAATCTCGCGGCGGCCGAAGTCGGTCATGAGGATGGGCTCGGAGCACTCCTCTCCGACCTCGAAGTCCGATTCAATCTTCTGAGCGTCGCTCAACGCAATCTCGCGGCTGTCGTCCTCCACGGCACCGTCTTCGACGATGGTACGGTTGCGGAAGATTTCGAGGTCACCCTTGTCGATGTTGACGATGATGTCGAAATTGTCTTCCGAGCCGTAGCGTTTGGCCAGGGCGGTGCGGAATACCTCTTCGAGGATGCGCATCAGCGTTTCGCGGTCGATGTTCTTAAATTCCTTGAATTCCTGAAAGGAACCACTCAAGTCTAAGGTCTTCATTGCTGTTATTATTTGTTTTCTTTGTTTCTTTTTTTTTCTAGGCTTTCCTAGGTGCTCCTAGGCATTCCTGGGCAATCCTAGGTTTTCCTAGAACTTTATTGCCACGCGGGCGCTCTTGATGTCCTTGTAGGCGAAGCGGAGCGTCTCGGCGGGCTGTTTCTTGGTGCCGGGGGTGCGGATGACGATGCCGTCGTCGCTGGCGTCTTCAAGGGTGCCCTCGGCGCGTTCGCCGTCGAGGGTGACCACCTCGAGGTCGCGACCCACGTTCTTGCGGTATTGGCGGACTAGTTTCAGCGGCTGGTCGGCGCCGGCGGAGGAGACGTTGAGCTCAAAGTCCTCGGCGTCGCGGTCCAGCTGGCTTTCGATGGCACGGCTCAATTCGATACAGTCGTCGATGTTGACGCCGTTGTCGCCGTCGATGTCGACAAAGATGCGGTTGTCAGGCGTGATTTTGAGGCTCACGAGGAATTTCTCGCTGCCTTCCAGTGCGCTGTTTACCAGCTCTAATATCTTGATTTTCTCTATCATAACTAACAAAAAGAGAGGTTTTCGACCTCTCTCATTCCGCTGCAAAGGTACGAACATTTTTCGAACTGGCAAATTTTTTTATAATTTTATTTTTATTTGGTGGTTTCCATATAATGTTGTATATTTGCAGTTTCAAATATTGATTTATTAACTATTAAAAAATTATTAATAAGATGATTACAAAACTTGACGACCTGCTGGAGCTGGTCAAATCGAAAGGTAAAAAAAGATTAGCCGTTGCTTATGCTAACGATAGCCACACCATTGGTGCTGTCAGTGCTGCCATCGACCGCGGTATCGTTGAGGCTACCCTCGTGGGCGACATCGAGACCATGAAGAAGGTCTGCGCTGAGGAGGGTATCGATCCCAACAAGTTTGAGATGATTCAGGAGGCCAACGACAACAAGGCTGGTGCCAAGGCTGTGGCCCTGATTAATGAAGGCAAGGCCGACTTCCTGATGAAGGGTCTGCTCTCCACCGATAAGTATATGCGTGCCATCCTCAACAAGGAAAACGGCCTCATGCCCGGCAAGAAGAACGATATGCTGACCCACATGGCTGTCATGGAGGTTCCCGCCTACCACAAGCTGCTCTGCTGCTCTGACATGGCCATCATCCCCGCTCCCGACTTCAAGCAGAAGACCGCCATCATGAACTTCCTCATCCAGGTCTCCAAGAGCCTTGAGAACCCCAAACCCAAAGTGGCTGTCCTCGCCGCTACCGAGCAGGTCTCCATCGGAATGCCCGCTTGCGCCGAAGCCGCATGGCTGGGTATGCAGAGCCAGCGTGGCCAGATTCCCGGTGCCATCGTCGACGGTCCTCTGAGCCTCGACTGCGCCATCGACAAGGAAAGCGCCCAGACCAAGAAGCTCACCAGCGAGGTCGCCGGTGATGCCGACTGCCTGCTGTTCCCCAACATCGAGTCTGGCAACATCTTCTACAAAGCTTGCACCAAGTTTGCTCACGCCGAGCTCGCCTGCATGGTCATGGGTGCCAAGGTTCCCTGTGTCCTCACCAGCCGTGGCGACAGCATGAACACCAAGCTTTACAGCATCGCCCTCGCTGCCCTGCAGTGCAAATAAGGTAACGATTAACGTTTAAAGGTTAATGGTTAAAGAGGCTGACGCAAGCGCTTTGGCCATTAACCTTTAATTTTGTCTCGTTGAACAGCTATTATGGAACAATATTTTGAAGGATTGACGAATATCGCCATCACGGTGTGTGACGCCGAGGGCAATATTTTGGATATGAACCAACATTCGGCCGACGTGAATAGTCACGGCCAGAAAATCATCGGCTACAACCTGATGAACTGCCACCCAGAGCCGGCGAAGACCAAACTCAAGGGTTTGCTGGAACATCAGGAACTCAACGCCTACACCATTGAGAAGACCCTTGCCGACGGCAGTAAGGTGAAGAAACTGATCTACCAGACTCCCTGGTACAAAGAGGACGGCTCTTTCGGCGGCCTTATTGAGTATTCGATAGAGATACCCTTCGAAATGCCCCACTATGTGCGTCAGCCGAAGCAGTAAAAGGAGATAAGGAGACAGGAGATAAGGAGTTTAGGCAAATGAAAAGATTTCTGAAGGTCGTTTTTTGCGCTAGCATAATTTTCAATTTTCAATTTTCAATTTTCAATTCATTGTTGGCGCAGCAGGGAGGTGTGCGTGGCCGTGTGGTGGACAAGCTCTCGGGTGAGAATATCGAGTATGCCAATATCGCCTTGCTGAAGGCCAGTGACTCGACGCTGGTGAACGGCACCGTGAGTGAGAGCAATGGCAGTTTCTCGCTGACGGCACCCTATGGCCGTTACATCCTGCGTGTCACCTTCATCGGCTACGACACCTGGTACTATACTGACCCTGTGACCCTCAACGACCGCCACCGCGACGTGAATGTCGGCAAGGTGCAGCTGAAGATGTCAGGCACCATGATGGAGGCGGTGGAGATTACCGCCGAGCGTTCGATGGTGGAATACCAGCTCGACAAGCGTGTGGTCAATGTGGACAAGAATATAGTGGCTGGCGGTGGCACCGCCACCGATGTGCTGGAGCAGGTCCCCAGTGTGGCCATCGACAACGACGGCAACGTGACACTGCGTGGCTCCACCAATGTCAAGGTGCTTGTCAATGGCCGCCCCAGCGAGCTGCTGGCCTCAGACTTGGCTACCCTGCTGGAGCAGATTCCTGCCTCGACGGTGGAGAATGTGGAGGTTATCACCAACCCTTCGGCGAAATACGACCCCGAGGGCATGAGTGGCATCATCAATATCAAACTCAAGGACCGCACCGCCGGTGCTTTGGGTCTCAACGGCGTGGCCAGCCTCAATGTCGGCGCTCCGCTGCCCTTCAATATTCCCAGTGAGATGGATCAGTTCATCCCCACGGTGATGGGCAACGTGAGCCTCAACTACACCACCGAGAAGTATAACCTCTTCCTCAATGCCGACCTGGGACGTCGCGCCCGTGGACACTACGGCACCACCGATATCGAACGCCTTCAGGGCGGTGTGGCACGCAGTCACGACTCTATCAACGAGTACAGCGTGAACCCCAACACCATGGGCAGCATCAAGGTGGGTGGCGAATACTATTTCGACGAGCACAACAGTCTGTTGCTCTCTTACCAGCTGCGTGGCGGCAACCGCCAGCGCAATGCCGATATCTACTCCCACGACTTGCTATATGGCGACTCGTTGCGCTACGACCAAAGCTCGCACAGCAACAACCGCAACTTCAACCACTCGTTCAACCTCCTCTACACGAAGAAATTCGACCGCAAGGATGAGGAGTTGACGTTCGACGCCACCTTCAGTACCCGCAGGGTGAAGGGCGACGGCACTCAGGAGCAGTCTTATGCCAATACCATCGCCAACTGGGACAACTATTACCTGCGTGAGAGTGAGACCAAGAACCATCACCAGGCACTGAACCTCAAACTCAACTGGCTGCGTCCGCTCGACTCTTTCTTGGGCAGGGAAGGCTGGCGCCTTGAGACAGGCTATGAGGGCCGTATGGACTGGCCCGACCAGCGGGCTGACTATACCCGTACCGAGTATAATGCCGGCCACAGCCTTTACAGTTACTACGACTCGCTCTCCTCAACCCATTTCCGTTACACCCAGCAGGTGCATGCCGTCTACGCCACCCTGGGTGGCAGCCTCACCGAGGCTCTCTCGCTGCAGGCGGGACTGCGCGGCGAGTTTGCCTCCACTTACGGCGAGGACCGCAACCACGCCGCCACACCGCCCGTCGACAAAAAATACTGGCAGCTCTATCCCACACTGCACCTGTCGTATAAAATCAACGACGACCAGGGCCTGCAGCTCAGCTATTCGCGCCGTGTGCGCCGTCCCCACATGTGGGACCTCAACCCATACATGGAGGTACGCGAGGGTCAGCAGCTCAACTTTGGCAACCCCAATCTCGACCCTGAGTACACCAATGCCTTTGAACTCAGCTATAACCTCGGCCTTGGTAAGTGGAACATATTTACTTCCGCTTACTTCCGCCAGACTACCAATATGATGACGCGCTACGGCTACGTGTGGGACTCCGCCAGCGCTGCCCACTATTCGTGGTGGGAGCCCTACAACCCCGAGTATGACGGCTATTGGGCCTCGACATGGCAGAACCTCGCCAGCGGCTACAACTACGGCCTCGAGTTTATCGTCGACTGGCAAGTCTTCAGTTGGTGGAAACTCAATGTCAGCGTGAATCTCTATGAGAACCGCATCGAAGGTACCGCCTTGCTCGACAACAAGGACAAGGAATCGTTCCAGGCCAGCGGCAAATTCAACTCGTTCATGACACTTCCTGGCGACTGGACTATACAGCTCAGCGGCCAGTACTGGGCGCCGTGGCTCGACCTCCAGACCGATATGGATGCCAGCTATTGGGTGGACCTCGCGGTGAAGAAGGATGTCTTCCAGCGCCGAGGCACCATCAGCCTGCGTGTCGGCGACGTGCTCTGCACTGGCGGATGGGGCCATACTACCCACAACGAGCAGCTGAACCGTGTGGCGAAATCCAAGCGTCTCTCGCCCTCTGTCACCCTCGGCTTCAGTTGGAAAATCAACAACGGCCTGAAGCAGAAACCCCAACAGCAAGAGGAAGAAGGTGGCGACGAAAGCACCATATACTGAAGTCTTGACCCGCGTGAACGATAGTCACCAGGAGGTGTTCGACCCTGTCCGGCGGCGGTGGGTGGCGCTGACCCCCGAGGAGTGGGTGCGGCAGCACACCATCGTACGGATGCATGAGGACTACGGATATCCACTGGAGGTGATGCAGGTGGAGGGCACCATCACGGTGAACGGCATGACACGCCGCTGCGACATCGTGGTCTACCGCGACGGTAATCCTTGGATGATTGTGGAATGCAAAAAAAGTGAAATCCCGCTCACCCAGAAAGTCTGCGACCAAGCCTGTCGTTACAATACAGTTCTGCATGTGCCGATGCTGTTGTTGACAAATGGAAATCAGCAGGTTGTGGTGAGGGTGGACTACCAGGGCGGTCGTCTGGAAATGTTAAAAGAGATACCGGCTTGGAAAAAAAATGTTAAAAAATGAGCCAAAAATGCATGTCCCGCGTCTACACATTATGAAAAAGACAGAAAAAAGGCAAATACTAGTCGATCACTATTTCGACTTTTACCTTATGGCTGTCGCTATGCTCAAAGATGACCAGGATGCGAAAGATGCTGTCCAGGACGCTGTGGTGAACACGATGGTGCATCATAATGTGAAGGATCCGTACTTCTATTGCCGTCAGGCATTGAAGAACAAATGCATCGACATGTTGAAACACAACAGCCGTCTGAATAAAATCGACGAGTGGATGCTGGTGTCCGATCCGGAACACGAAGAGCAGCTCAGTGTGCTGAGGAAAGTGAAGAACGAGTTGTCTTTCCTCGACAGGGCAGTGATAGAGTTGCACTATGAAGAGAACTATACGGTCGACGATATTGCCCAGAAGGTGGGAATCAGTGTAGCAAAGACCAAAAGAATTATCGCAAAAACGAAAGATTATCTGAAAAAAAGAATGGAGGAAGAATTATGAGAAAAGATGCCATTCAGGAACTGCTGGCAAAGTACCAGCAGGGAACAATCTCCGACAAGGAACTTGCCGAGCTGAGTATACTTACGCGCAAGGACGAGGTGATGGAAGACGCTTTCTGCAAGGCTAATGCTATCATACGGCGACGCACGATACGTGCCGTCTCGTTTGTCATGGCCGGACTTGTGCTGATAGGCGCTGGAATATGGTTTGCCACTCCCGGGCAGGAACGTCAAGGGTTGACGGCTGAGACGAATGTCGTTACCGAGACGTCTGCAGCGGTAGAGGAGGCTCGACAAGAGGTGCCTCAGCCTGCGGCGAAGGAGGTGAAGGACGAGGAAGCCCCGGTGCTGATGGCCTCTGCCAGTGAGATCAACAGAGTGGAAGCCAAAGAGGAGGCAACGGTGATAAAGGCCGAGAAACCGGCTGCTAAACGTAGCAAGAAGCCTGTGGTGGTCTGCAACACACAGTGCGACGAAGATGCGGTAATCAACGATATATGGAAATTCCTTTCGGCATGAAAAAGACAGTCCTCATATTGATGCTTGCGCTGTGTTATGGTCTCTCGGCTCAGACCGATATCTACCGGCGCTACGCCAAGCAGCCTCATGTCAAGGTGGCTTCGGTGTCGAATTTCTCCATCAACAGCAAGACCCAGGTGGACGTGACGGTCATCGAGGCTGTCGACGATGCCGGGTGGAACTGGATGATGAAGGAGTTCTCCATCAGCCCGCTGCAGCAGAGTCAGATGAACGACCTGCGCGAGGGTGCCGATGTGGTGACATTCGCCCGTCGCAACCGCAACAACCCGAGTCAGAACGCCCCTGTGGTGAATGAACAGATAGATGTGGCCAACAGTTGCTACGTAGGCATCTCCTACCTAAAACGTACGCTCTATATTTTCAGCGCTGACAGTGAAGAGGAAAGCGAAGCCGTGGTGTCGCTGCTGGTGAAGAAAATGATGCACTCGGCAAAGTAGGGCTTATCCCAGCCATGTAATCTCTTTCATCCCGCAACTGAGCTGCTGGCCCTCGGAGGTGGTGAGCAGGAGTCTTCCGTGAGAATCGACGCCAGTGATGGTGGCGATGATTTCCCTTTCATTATATATATAGCGCGCGGGAACATATATATTCAAGAGGCGCGCGAGGTATTCCTGTTCGGGGTCTTGCCCTGCTCTCAGAGCGTTATATCTCGTCTCGATACGGGCAAGAAGTTTTTTTAAGAGAGGCTCCAGTTCGTATTCTTTTCCTGTGAGCAGAGCCAGCGAAGTGGGATTGGGTACCCAGTCGGGGAAGTCCGTCTGGTTGACATTGAGCCCGATGCCACAAACGGCGGAGGAAATGATTGCTTGATTGTTTGATTGTTTGATTGCTTGAGTGGAGATGTGGGTGCTAACGAGGGTGCCACAGATCTTCTTGCCGGCCACATAGATATCATTGGGCCATTTGACCTTAAGGTCTTGAGAGTCCTTAAGGTCCTTAAGGCAATCGCAGAGGGCCAGCGAGAGGGCTTGGGTGAGCTTGAACTGGCGGTCGGCGGGGAGAAATGTGGGGTGGAGTACAAGGCTGAAGGTGAGGTTTTTGCCGGGTGCGGCCTCCCAGTGGTTGCCGCGCTGGCCAATGCCGGCAGTCTGCTCCAACGCCCAATAACAAGTAAAGTCCTCCACCTCAGCGAGGTCGAGGACTTCACAATACTTATTTGTAGAGGCCACAGAGGCCAGTTTGACAATGGTCATAGGATACTCTAGGTTTGCCTAGGAGAACCTAGGATTGCCTAGATGCTCATAATCTCTTTCTCCTTGTCGGCGTAAATCTTGTCGCACGCGGCGATGTTCTTGTCGGTGATGTCTTGAAGGTCTTTCTCCACCTGCTTCACCTCGTCTTCGGGGACCGATTTGTCTTTGAGCTTCTTTACCTTGTCCATGACGTTGCGACGCACGTTGCGGATGTTGACTTTTGCATTCTCAATCTCCGCTTTGGCGGACTTGCAGAGCTCTTTACGGCGCTCCTCGGTCAGCGGGGGAACGGTGATGCGCAGGATGTCGCCTTCGTGACGCGGCGTGAATCCGAGGTTGGCGTCGAGGATGGCCTTGTTGATGGCACCCACGAGGGTCTTCTCCCACGGCTGGATGACGATGCTGCGGGCATCGGGAGTGTTGATGTTGGCCACCTGGCTAATCTCGGTCATGGTGCCGTAGTAGTCCACTTTCACACCGTCGAGCATGCCGGGATTGGCTTTGCCGGCACGAATCTTGGCGAGCTCTTTCTCCAGGAAGTTGATGGAGTTCTGCATGCTGTTTTTGGCCTCGTCGAGGCAGGCTTTCGATAAGTCGTTCATATTGTTATTGTTTTATTATTATTTACAAACTAAGGTACCAATCTCTTCGCCTTCAACCACCTTCAGCAGGTTGCCTGGGCGGTTCATGTCGAAGACATAAATAGGCAGGTTGTTGTCCTCGGCCAGCGCAAAGGCGGTGAGATCCATAATCTTGAGTTTCTTCTCGAGGGCCTCGCTGTAGCTGAGGGTCTGGTATTTCGTTGCTGTGGGGTCTTTCTCGGGGTCGGCGGTGTAGACGCCGTCGACGCGCGTGCCTTTCAGTATGACGTCGGCCATGATTTCTATGGCGCGGAGGGTCGAGGCGGTATCGGTGGTGAAATAGGGGTTGCCGGTGCCGCCGCCGATGATGACGACACGGCCCTGCTGCATGGCCTCGATGGCGCGCCGACGGCTCATCTCCTTGCAGATGGGCTCGATGGCCAGGCCGCTGAGCAGCTCGGTCTTCAGACCCTGACGTTCCAGTTCGGCTTGGAGGGCCATGCTGTTGATGAGCGTGGCCATCATGCCCATGTAGTCGCCCTGCACACGGTCCATGCCCTTGGCGGCACCGCTGAGGCCGCGGAAGATGTTGCCGCCACCAATGACGATGGCTACCTCGCATCCTTTCTCTACGGCACTTTTGATGTCAAGGGCGTATTGGGTCAGCATCTCGGGACTGATGCCATAGCTTTGGCTTCCCATGAGCGACTCGCCGCTCAGTTTAAGCAATATTCTCTTGTATTTCATGATATTATTTTATTGTCTATTAGAGGATTGTGGAAAATGCTCCACATGGTTTCAAACAACGAAGATAGTATTATTTTTTGAACCGTGCAAATTTTTTTTCAGCCGGCGATGCTGAGGGTGGCGATGCTAATGCGGATGTCTTTAACTGCTGAGAGGGCGTCGCAGCAGCTGACGAGGGTGGCTCCGGTGGTGAGGACGTCGTCGACGAGGAGGATATGACGGCCTTCGAGTTGCTCGGGATGTTTGACGCGGAAGGCACCCATGACGTTGCTCTCACGCTCGGCGGCGCTGGTACGGCTTTGCTGGGAGGTGTGGCGGTGTCGGACGAGGGCTTTGGCGTTGATCTCTCGAGGCATGACTTCGGCGATGCCGCGACAGAGCAGTTCGCTCTGGTTGTAACCGCGGCGGAGGCGACGTCGCCAATGGAGGGGTACGGGGACCAGCAGGTCGACGTCGTCGAAGCGGCCGGAGTGAAGCAGATCAAGTCCCATCTGGCGTCCCATGAGGAGACACAGGTCGCTATTCTTGTGGAACTTCATGGCATGGACGAGCCTCTGGACGGTATTGTCTTTGTGGAAGGTGAAGAGCGAGGTGGCGTGCTGGAGGTTGTGGATGCGTCCGCCGAGGAGTCGTTCGGTGTGGTTCTCGTCGTGGCTGCTGTAGCAGGTACGGAAGAGGGAGGTCAGGCAATGGAGGCAGATCTGGCGTTCGCCGCTCACCAACACTTCGTCGCAACAGGCGCAGGTGGAGGGGAATATGGCCTGTAATAATTGAGAAAAGAAGGTTGAAAATTGATATTTCATGGGTCTTTGATTCTCAATTTTCAATTCCCAGTGTTCAATTCAGAAATAGGCAGCTGTCGCCGTAGCTCAGGAAGCGGAAACCATGGTCGAGGGCATAGCGGTAGCACTCTTTCCATCGGTCGCCGATGAGTGCGGAGACCAGCAGCAGGAGGGTGCTCTTGGGTTGGTGGAAATTGGTGACGAGACCATTGATGACACGATACTGGTAGCCGGGGGCTATCATGAGCTGTGTCTCGCCGTCGAGGCGGTCGGTGTCGTGGCGCTCCAGCCAGGCGAGGATATTGGAATAGGACTCATCCATCCGCAAGGCCGAACCTTGCGACACAGTGTAGGGGTCCCATTGGTTGACGTGCATGTGGTCGAGGTCGGGATTGGATTGGAGCTGCACGCCGAACCAGTAAAGGCTCTCGAGGGTGCGTACGGAGGTGGTGCCGACGGCGATGAGTGGCTTGCCCTGATGGGCGATGATGTGTCGCAGGTTGTCGGCGGTGACATGGACAGGCTCCACATGCATCTCGTGCTCGCCGATGGTGTCGGTACTGACGGGCTTGAAGGTGCCGGCGCCGACATGGAGTGTGATGTATTCGGTCTGTATGCCTTTGCTTTTCAAGTTGTCGAATACCTCGGGGGTGAAGTGGAGACCTGCTGTGGGGGCTGCCACGGAGCCGTCGTGGTGGGCGTAGACGGTCTGGTAACGTGTGGCGTCGGAGGTTTCGGCTTGACGGTTCAGATAGGGGGGCAAAGGGATGACGCCGGCAGCCTCGATGACCTCGGCAAAACTCAAACCACCGGTCCATTCGAAGTCAACCACCCAGGCATTACCCACGGCCTCTCGGCGGGTGGCCTGAATTGAGAATTGAGAATTGAGAATTGAGAATTCTAGCGTCAAGGGACCGCTTTTCCACTTCTTGTTATTGCCGATGAAGCAGGTCCATGTGCAGCGTTCACGTTGCTCGAAGGCCTGGACGACGGGCATCTGGTGGGGTTCAAGGCAGAAGACCTCTATCACCGCGCCGGTCTCCTTGCGGAAGAAGAGGCGGGCGTGGATGACCTTGGTGTCGTTGAAGACCAGCATGGTGTCCTGCGGCAGCAGGTCGGGGAGGTCGTAAAAATGGTGCTCTGAGATGTCGTCGCCCTTGAGGCAGAGCAGTTTGGAGTGGTCGCGCTGTTCTATGGGGAACTTGGCGATGCGCTCCTCGGGCAACGGGTAGTCGTAGTCGGCGATAGCAATATTTTTCAGCTCACTCAGCATGTTTCTTCTGTGTGATTGCGGAGAGGAAGATATACCAAAGGATGATAAGCGAGATGGCGTACCACTGGCGTGTGACGGCGACAATGGCCACACAGCCGATGAGGAAGAGGTACTGCACGCTGTTGCTCTTCCAGCTCATATCCTTGAAGTTAAACTTCAGCGAGAACATCGGCATCTCGGTGACCATCAGTACGTCGGTGATAAGGGAGACGACGATGAGCGCGATGAGGAAATAGTTATTCTGGAAAAGGGGATTTAAACCCTCGCATATCCCGCATGGACAATATCCGAACGGGACGGCATAGAAGGCCAAACCTACCCATATGAGGGCATTGGCGGGGACGGGCAATCCAAGGAAGGAATGGCTCTGCCGGGTGTCGAGATTGAATTTGGCCAAGCGGTAGGCGGCGAAGAGCGGCATGAGTAACGCCAGCAAGCCGAGGTTGCTTATCAGGGGATTCCCCCACTGAAGCAGAAACAGTAAGATGACTCCCGGAGCCACACCGCTGGTTACTACGTCGGCCAGCGAGTCCAGTTCTTTCCCCAGCGGCGAAGCTACACCCAACAGGCGTGCCGCCAAGCCGTCGAAGAAGTCGAGGAAGATGCCCAAGCAGATGAATACGGCGGCCTCGGGAAGGGCTCCATTGGCGGCGGCGATAATAGCAATCACCCCGCACAACAAGTTGCCCAGGGTGATGATGTTGGGAATCTGGCGACGAATCATTTACCAGAGCTTGATAATCAGCTTGAACTCCTCGTCGTTCCAGTACTCCTTGAACTCGGTGTCGACGGCGGCTTTGTGCTTGTACTCGTACTTGTCGTCGATGGAGGCTTTGAGGTTCTTCAGGCAGTTGGCCTTGTCGCCGAGACGGGCGTAAGCCACAGCACGGAGGTACTTGACGTCGGCGTTCTGGTCGAGGCAGCAGTCGAGGGTGCGGATGGCGGTGCCAGTCTCGTCGTTCATCAGCTGGGCAAAGGCCAGGTTGTAGGTGCAGCTGTTGCCTTTGAGGCTCTTCTGGGCCTCGGTGTAGTTGCCCTGCTTGAGGTTGAGGATAGGGATATTGGCATCGGCATCGGTGCTACCTTGACGCTTGGCCTCCTCGAAGTAGTACTTCGCCAAGGCGTAGTCTTTCTTGGCCAGGCAGAGCAGACCGGTGTTGTTGAGCACGTCGGGGTTGTGGGGGTTGAGGTCGCGGGCCACGTTGAGGTAACGCTCGGCCTCGTCGATGGAGTCGAGGTAGAAGGCCACGGCACCGGCATTGTTCCAAGCGCCCCATTCCTGCGAGTGGTTCTCGGTGGCCCATTTATAGTATTTGAGCTTGGTGTCGTAGTTATAGTTGATATAGGCGGCATACATCAGCTCGTCGAACGAGAGCTTCTCGGGCTTGAGGGATGCCAGCTTGGCCAACTCGGCGTCGGTCTTGCGGGCCTCACTGTAGTAGAGGGCTATCTGGGCGCGGCGCAGGTTGGGGAAGATTTCGTTCTTCAGCTCGTCGTAGGTCTCGGCCAGATTGCGGATCATCTGTTCGCGCTTGAGCAGGTTCTGCTGAGTCTCCACGATGTTGATGATGGCGTGCTTGTCCTGGATTTCTGAGCCCTCGACCATCACCACGAAGTGCACCCAGTCTTCGCCGGCGGCGCGGGTGGTGATGATGAGTTTTTTGAGTTGCTGGTATTTGTAGTATTCCACATCTTGGGGTTTCACCTTGGCGCGCTTGGCCATGATGGTGAGCACCTCGTCGAGAATCTTGTTGAGTTGGGCGGTGGCGATATCGGCGCGGTTCTTCGACACACCCACGTTGTTGGTCTCCTCACCTTCGGGCGAGGCCCAGCCGGTGATGGCAATCTGTTTGGGAAGACCCTGTTCAAGCATGATGCGCTTGAGGTTCTGCACGCTGTTCTGGGCGTCATAGATGCGGTTCATCTCGAAGTTCCAGTCGAGGTCCGAGGTACCGTTGAGGAAGTAGATGTCGGCGGTCTCCACGATGCCCTGACTCTTGTTGTAGTTGATGGGAGAGATGGAGATGTTGCCCTTGATGTCGACCCATGACGAGGTGTTGTTCACGCCGTCGGAGAGCGTCACCGTGGCGAACTCCACGCCGTTGTTGTCATGCAGGATGTCGTCCATGAAACGGGCGTCCTCGTTGGTGCGGCTGGCTTTGTATCCGATGGGGGTGAGAGTCACGCGACCAGTCTCCATGCCGGGCTTGAAGTCAATCATGTCGGTATAGGTGAAGCGGCCACCCTTGCTATAGTTGATGATGGTGCCGTCGCCTTCCACCTTCTCGCCCTTCAGGGTCATGGGCTCCATGGGGATGCTACCGCCGTCCCAGGTGAACACGGGCTGGATGAATACGGCACAGCCTTTGTCGAAGTATTTCTCGGGAATCTGCCCGACGAACTTCACTACCACTTTGTCGTCCATGGTCTCCACGGGAGAGGGGTTGGCCTGGTAGCGCACATCGTCGCTGGAGGATTTCATTTTTTTCAGTCCGCCGCAGCTGCTCAGCAGCACAGAAACGAGCATGAGGACAAAAAGAGTTCTTCTCATCTTAATATTTAATATTTATTTATATGCATACGTATCAGTCATATACACGGCGCTTTAGCCGTGGTTTTGACCTTTCTTTTAACTTGCAAATATAATAACTTTTTTTGGATTGGCAAAAAAAAGTTATTGCTGGCACTGTTCGCAGAAGTTCTTGGCAGGGCAGAAGCGGCAGCTCTCCTTCGACGGGGTGGGGGTGAATGGCACCGCGGGGTTCATCAGCTCTTCGATGCGCTCGCGCAACATCTCTTCGAAGCGCTCCAGCCGCTCTGCCGTGACCTCTTCGTCGCCGTTCCAGCTGGCCATCCTTACGTCCGACCGCAGGTTGCGCAACGGGTAGATGCCCGATTTGACTGATGAGTGATGAGTGATGAGTGATGAGTTGGGGGTGCGCGTGTAGAGGAGGGCGTACCACATCAGCTGGAGCCATTTGCCGGGGATGCGCTCGGCGTCGTCGTTGTAGGCTATCTCTTTGTCGTTGAGTCCGCCTGTCTTGTAGTCGATGATGCGCAGGCAGTCGTCGAGACGGTCCACACGGTCTATCTTGCCTTTGAGGTTCACCTGCGGCGTGATGGCATAGTCCTGTATGCCTTTCTCCACGGCGAGCACCGTCAGCCGTCGGCCCTGTCGTAGCAGGCGCACCTCGTTCTCCAGTATGTGGCGTAGCTGGGCTTCGGCCACCGAGTAGAGGAAGCGGTTGCGCCCCTCGGCGCTGCGGCCGTGGCGGTAGAGCTCCTCGAAGACTGCGTCCATGCGCTCCGTGAGGTGCGTCAGGGCTTCTGTCAGTACCTCCTCGGTGAGGGGCTTTTCTAGGTGTGGAAGGAAGATATTCTCGAGTACCTTGTGTACGCTGTCGCCCAACTGGGCGGCGTCGAGGTCGTCCTCCACGCGGTCGGCCTCGTCGACCCGCAGCACACGGCTGTAGTAGTATTTCAGCGGACATTCGATATAGTCCGAGAAGCTGGTGGGCGACAGCCCCTTGCTGCCCATCTCCAACAGACGCCGCATGACGGCATCGCTCTTCACGGCCTCGGCGACGCCTTGCGACGGCGTGAGGCTGACGTCGGTCTTCACCAGGGCGTGGTGCAGTGGGATGCTGAAGCGCGGTGCCAGCTCGCCTTCTACTTGGCGCAGGAAACGGCTCGGCTCACCCTTGCCCAGGCTGTCGTTCTCCGAGCAGTAGACCAGATAGACTTTCTCGGCACGCTGCAGCAGGTGGTAGAAGTGGTAAGCATAGACCGAGTCTTTCTCCACATAGGTGGGTAGGCCGAAGTGGACCTTCAGCTCGTGGGGGATGAGGGTGTTGCCGCCACGGCCTGCGGGCAGCACACCTTCGTTGGCCGAGAGCAGTATGACGCGCTTGAAGTCGAGGTTGCGCGTCTCCAGCATGCCCAGTATCTGCAGGCCCGACAGCGGCTCGCCGATGAGCGAGATGGAGTGGCGCTGGGCGATGCGCGAATAGATTTTCTCCAGCGTTTCGAGATTCTGGATATAGGGGTAGCTCTGCTGCAGTTCGCCGAGGTTGTCGAGGATTTCTTTCAGGCATCCCAGCGCCTGGCGCTCCTTGAGGTTTGCGCCCGTGGTGTCGGCAGTGGCCAGCTTCTCGGCCACCTGGGTGAGCAACGCGAGGCATTCCGTCGGCGACGGCTGCTGCTCGGGGAAGAGGAAAAGCAAGTCCTCGGGATGTTGTCCGCCGGCTTTCTGCAGCAGCGGCAGCAGGTCGTCTCCGCTGCAGCGTATGCGGTTGCCTTCCTTGAGGAAAGCTTCGACGGCATTCCTCAGGTTGCCGGCGCCGGCGAGCTGGCAGATGAAACGGTCTGACAGCACCTCGACGATGTCGGCGTGGTAGTAGCCCTGCCCGCTGTGGCGGCGGTAGAGCGAGAAGAGCTTCGCCGTCAGCGCATGTACCATACTGTCGCTGTAGGCATAGCCCATGGTGATATTCACATTGTAGCCTTTCTCGGTGTCGGGCAGTGCATTGAGGGTGGGGATGAGCAGCCCTTCGTCGGCCAGCACCACGGCGGTGCTCTCGGCCTCTTCGCGGCTCAGCCAGTCGAGGTGTTCCGAGAGCAGCTGCCCCGCATATTTGCACTGCAGGATGTTCTCGGGACAGTCTACGATAGTGATTTCTTTCTTGCAGGTCTCGAAGAGCGACGGACCCATGGGGCGCAGCTCGGGGAAGGCCTCCATGTGCTTCTCCAGGAAGTAGCCGGCTTCCTGGTGCTCCTCCAGATAGTAGATGTCGCTGTCGGCCAGCAGGTGGCCGATGCCGCGTTGCACAAACTCGCGGATGATTACCTCCTCGCACTTCGACAATGCGTTGAATCCTACGAAATATACCGCATTCCACTTTCCACTCGCCATTTTCCACTCGTCGATATGCTCCGCTACCTCGCGGTAGGCCATTCCCTTGTAGGCTTTGCCTTTGGCGAGGAGCGTCTCGTGCAGGCGGCTGTAGTAGAGGTACAGCGAGCGGTAGAACTCCAGGTATTTCCGTTGGAAATCAGTCTGTCCGCCGCCTTCGATGTTCCATTCGCCGATGGCTTTCAGCGAGTGCAGGTTGTCGAAGATCTGACGCGCGTCGACCATGTATTGGTCTATCTCCGAGAAGTCGCCCATCATCAGGTCGCCGAAGGAGATGAACTCCTCGAAGGTCTGGTATTTACGCTCTGTGCCACCTAGTCCCACATGGATATGGTAAAGCTCGAAGAGCAGGAACTCGTTGGGAACTATCTCCAGGCCGCCCAGTTCGCCGATGAGTTCGTCGATGGTCATCACCCGGGGCAGGAAGGTGGGACGCCCCAGGCCCTCGAATTGTTTGGTGAAGAAACGCTTCGAACGGTTGTTGTTGAACACCACCAGCACCTCGTCGGTGTCCGTCGGGTGATCGTCGATGATGCGCAGGGCCAGCTGTTTCAGGAATGTGTCCATCAAATGGTTATGGGTTAGAGGTTATAGATTATAGAAGGCTGTCGCAGCTAGGGCGAGGGTCTCGGGCTTCCCGACGTCGAGCCAGTGGTCGGGGGAATGCACAAAGGAGCCGATGCGGTGTCCTTCTTGGCTCAACCGGATGTATTCGTCGATGATAGGGTAGGGGTGATCCGCCTCGGGCAGGAGGGCGAACAGTTCTGGGGAAACGACGGAGATGCCGCTGAAGGCAAGGTGAGAGGTGAAAGGTGAACTGAGGTCGGCGACCTTGTGGAGCCAAAGGTGAGAGGTGCCTGCTCGACCTAGCAGCAGTCCGTTGTTGTCGAACTCCAGCATGCGCTTCGTCTCCCGCTGGCTGACGCACAGCGTCACCAGGTTGCCCTGCTCGCGGTGTTGCCGTTCCACCTCCTGTAGGTCGATGTCGGAGAGGATGTCTACATTGTGTACCAGCACATTCTCGCGGCCGGAGAACAACGCCGCGGCCTTCTTCAATCCGCCGCCGGTGTCGAGCAACAGGTCTCGCTCGTCGCTGATGTCAATCTTGCAGACTTTTTGACTCTTTGGCTCTTTGTCTTTCAGACTTTCGACGAAGTCGATGACTTTCTCGGCGAAGTGGTGTACGTTGACGACGATATGGCTGATGCCGGCGGCTTCCATCCGGTGGATAGTACGCTCCAAGAGTGTGACGCCGTTCACCTCGACCAGCGCCTTGGGCTTGTCGTTCGTCAGCGGCCGCAGTCGGGTGCCCAGTCCTGCTGCTAAAATAAATCCTTCCATATCCGTAAAACGCGGAATGGAAGGATTTATTGTGTGGTCAGCTTGGCTGACAGTCTCGTCTAACGGGTGGCTTAGTCTGCCCAAACGGGCTGGCCGTCTTTTTCCACAACAGCCATCTGCTCCTTGGCTTGGTTGTACCAGATGTCGTAGGTGCCGTTCCAATGAGGTATCACATCCTTGCCGTGCTCAACTACGGCAAAGCCTTTGTTAAGCTCTACATCGAAGTTCTCAACTTCGGTGCCTCGGTTGACGTCCCAATTCCCATTGAAGCGAATCTTGAACTTGTCAGTGTCAGTCAGCGTGACATGCTTGATGACATACACGTTGGTCTCGACTTCGGCAAGTTGATAATCCACGTCCCAGTTGGTGCCCAGGAAGGTGCCGATGAGAGAGATGTTTGAGGTGCCCTCGATGGGGGTGTCGTTCTCCACGGTGATGTTGCAGCTGGCGGTGAACTCACCTGCGGTGGCGGTGATCACAACGGCGCCTGCCCTCATGGTGGTCACCTTGCCCTTCGAGACGACGGCGATGTTCGTGTCGGAGGAGGTCCAAGTCACTGCGGGTTTGTCTGCACCATCAGGGGTGCAGTTGATTTTGAGGGTGCGGGTCTCGCCGACCTTCATGGTGACGGACTCAGGGTTGATGGAGATGCCCTCAAGCTCTTTGCTGCACGACGTAAATGCGACAATGGCAGCCAAGGCGAGCGAAATGATGGAAATAAGGCTTTTCATTGGTTTATGTTTTTTTTGTTGGTTAATGTATTTGTTCTTATTTGCAATTACTTACCGGCACGGACGGCACGGACCGGCAAACCATCAATGCGGACCTTTGCGCCAGTATCGACTTTTGAGGCAGAGAAGAAGAAAAATTTCCCTTCAGTCGGATATTCTGGGTTGAGCTCAGCAGACCAGTAATAGCCTTTGGCTCCAATGCCAGACGGAAGGTTTTTTGTTCCGGCGGCGGGCAGGAAGATGCTATTGCCGTTGGGGCCGGTGAGTTTGAGACCGTTGACACCGTTTTTGGTGGTGTACTCGTGGGTGGTGTTGTTTATCAGTTCCTCCCAGTCTTCTATGGTGGGGGTGTAGGCATCGCCGCCGATGTTTGCCGTGGCAGCATCGTCCATCTCCTCAAGGACGGTCTTGTTGTCCACCGGACCGTAGCCCTCGATGGTGTTGTACTTGGTTATCTGGTCATAGACGGGACCGGCTATACCATCTTTATAGGTGCAGTAGCGGTAAGTGTCCCATCCGTAACTTTCTTTGGGTTCTGTCTCAGCCCAGGAGAAATAGCTGCCGTAATCATCGGGTTTGGAAGCGCCAACGTTGCGGTCGGCCCACTGCAGACCCGAGGGCAGGCCCAGATCCACCCACTGGAGGGTTTCGGGATCGCCACTGCCATTGTTGCCGTCATCGTCCTTGCCGCAGGAAGCGAACAGGAATGCGCCGCAGAATAAGGTGGCGGCGAGCACCGTGTACATTTTCTTCATTGTGTTAAGGCTTTAATGTATTAATAATTATTGTTTGTTGTTTTCTTAAACAGGTTCTGCCCAAGGAGTCGTTAGTGGGTCAGCAGCGTGATGCCGTAGACCGTCAGCGCCATCCCCAGCAGGGCTGTCACCACGATCGTGATGTTGACAATTTTTTGGAGCCGTGTTGTTCCTCTTGGGTGTATCATTTCCGTCTTTTTTCTGCGGCAAAAGTACAAAGAAAATCTTGTCTGCGCGGGTGCGCAGACAGACTATTGGCCCCTACGGACAAACTATTGGTCGAGCGCTGTGCATTATACTGTTTTACAACATAATGACAAATCGTTAATAGTTTGTCTGAGACAAATTATCAAGTCGTTTGGGGTGGAAAATAGCCCCTGCCGAGGCCAAAAAAAGAAGAATTATTGCTGTTGCTGAGCGCTTCTCCCTTCGCGGAAATTGGAGGGGGTGAGTGCGTAGCGCTCCTTGAAGTTGCGGGAGAAGGTGATGTTGTTGGTGAAGCCGCTGGCGGTGGCCACGTCGGCGATGCTCATCTTGGGGTGCTCGACGAGGAGTTTGGCACCGTGTATCAGGCGCATCTCGTTGATGAAGGAGGCCAACGACGTGTATTGGCTGCCCTTCGAGAAGGCGGCGCCGATGCTCTCTTTCGACAGGTGCAGGCGGTCCATCAGCTGCTGGCGGCCGAACTGCGGGTCGAGGTACAGCTCCTCTTCGAGGATTACGTGGCGAATCTGTTCAAACAACTCGCTGTCAGAGAGTGTCGCCAGGTCTGTTCCGGATGCCGTATCGTGCTGTCTGTCAGCCTGCCGTTTGATGGCGACAAGGTATTTCTCCTCGTTCTCAATCTTGTCGGTGATTTCTTTGGTGAGCACGGCGTTCTTCTCGCGGATGGAGCGCAGCTGCTTCACCAGGAAGAAGACGAAGGTCGCCACAATGAACAGGATGATTCCCAGCAGCGTGGCGATGACGCCTATGCGGTTCTTAGCAGCTTCTTCGCGCTCGGTGTTGTGGCGCTCCTCCTGCAGCTGGTAGCGGGCGGCATACTCGTGGGCCTTGCTCTCCTGCAACTGGCTGTTGAGCAGATCTTTCAACTCGGAGTAGCGCTGCCAGTAACTGCTGCTGGCGGCGGTATTGCCCATGGCTTTGGCGGCGATGGCGCGGTCGCGCAGCATCTTGGCGTAGTCGAGGTTGTTCGTGTCGTCACCCATCTGCGCCGTCACCTCGTCGTAGGTGGCCAGCATCTTGCCGTAGTCTCCCAGCAGGCACCATGTCGGGGCGATGGTCTGGCGGCCGTAAAGGGTCTGTCCATAGGTGCTCTTCTCAAACAGCGACAGGTAGTGCCGTGCCTGGCTGGTCTTGTTCAGTGAAGCGTAGGCGTGGGCCAGGTTGCCGTAGGCCTGGGCGGTATAGTAATCGCAATAGCGCTCCGTCTCCTCCTTGTCGGTCGGCAGACGGTAGGAGTTGTCGGCATATTCGGTGTAGTGCTCGCGGTAGTCGCTGACAATCTCGATGATATGTTGCGCCAGCGGGATGATCTCTTCCTCGCGGCCCAGTTTCTTCAGCACATGTATTTTGCGTTTGAGGGCGATGACGCATGCGTCCATCTCGTTGACGTGGCGCTGGCCTTCGAGGCTGGCGATCACGCTGTTGAGCTTGGCAATGCCTTCCTCCTCCTTGCCCAGCTCGACAAGGATGACACCTATCTCGGCTTCGGTGCGCAGCGCCTCGGTCTCGTTGTCCTGCTGACGGCAGAGGTCGGCCTTCTCGGTGGCCCAACGCAGGCATTGCTCGTAGTTGTCCTGCAGCTGATAGGCGCTCACCAGCAGGTCGAGCACCACCTCGCGGTGGCCGGGGTCTTTCACATAGCTGCTCTCCATCAGTCCCTCGAGCATCTGCTGTGCCGTGTCGAGGTGCTGCTCGTTGTTCGACTGGATGTAGACCTTGGCTTTGAGCATGGTGGCAAGGTCGTCGTCGACGTTGCCCATGAGGAGTGCCGAGTCGATGATGACGAGGGCCCGGTTGGGGTCCTGCTCGAAGACCTCCATGGCCGCCTCGGCGGTGTATAGTGTGTCGGAAGATTGTCCTTTGCGGTGCGACTCGCCTTCCCCTGTGCACCCTAGCGTCAGGAGGGTAAGGGTTATATATAGTATATTTAAGAAGAGCGACGTCCCTTTTTTCATAAATATCTCAAAAAAAGGCCGTGATTGGGCCTTTTCTGTGGAGCTGGGCGGGGTCGAACCGCCGTCCAAACAAGTGACAGACCTGCTTTCTACATGCTTATCCTGTGGTTGGTTGTCGGGGTGGCTCCGGACACTGGCACCCAAGGCCACCCGTAGTCTCTAAGGTTTCGCCCGCAGGTAGAGACGTCGTGCAGGCTATCCCGTCTTTCTTAGCACCTCCTGGTCAGCCGCCGACGGTCAGGGCCGCTGGGAGATGTCCCGTTCCCGCGCCTTGCGCGGGAATTAAGCCGAACTTACTGTGCTTCGGTTAGGCAGCGAGAGCGTAGTTGTTTTCGCCAATTATCTTTTTGCATCTGTTTTCAAGGCTTCTGGTGCGTCAGCCTGCATGCTTACAAACCCATCATCCTTGCTGTCAAAACCAAGCAGCCCCAGATGAGTGGTTAGTGGTCAGTGTTTAGTGTTTAGTTGGCTGCCGCGGTCGTTGGCCTGCATGGCATACCGACTACTGACTACTAAAAAGGTTCTCACTGCTGAGAACCTTTTTTTTGTTTGGCGGTCCGGACGAGACTCGAACTCGCGACCCCATGCGTGACAGGCATGTATTCTAACCAAACTGAACTACCGGACCGTTTGAAAATGAAAATTGAGAATTGAAAATTGAAATTCTTTTCTCTTTTTCATCTTTCTTTCTCTCGAAAGCGGGTGCAAAAGTACGAACATTTTTGAAACTGGCAAAAAAAAAATTAATTAAGAATTAAGAATTAAGAATTAAGAATTGATTTTCAGTGTATTGGTGTGTGAAAATTTTTTATCTGGTCGGCGAATTCTGCGGCTGAAACGAGGTTGTAAGGGTCGTAATTTTATCAATTTTGACGGAAAATGATTTTTTCTTTTTTGACGGCGAATTTGACTAATTTAACGAATTAGGCTGACGCAGGTCAATTTTAGGCTAATGACTCTAATTGTGCTGGCGCAAGCCCGTTCGCGTAATTCGCTTGCAATTGTATCGCGGCAGCAATTAGTTTAATTAGAATAATTCGCCGTTTTCATAAAAAAAACATTTGCTGTAAAAAAAGAGAGGCCGTTGTTGTCGGTCTCTCTTTCGGGGTGGGAGGTGGGGTTCGAACCCACGACCTCCAGATCCACAATCTGGCGCTCTAACCAGCTGAACTACGCCCACCATGTAAATTGAAAATTGAAAACTGAAAAATGAAAGTTTTTGCCTTCCAAAAAACGATTTTCGACTCTCAAAATCGGGTGCAAAAGTACACACTTTTTTTGGACTGGCAAAACTTTTTTTAATATTCTTTATAAAATGCTGAGTGCTAGTGTGATTTTTGTTTGTTTCGGTAAAGTTGCCAGAGTGCGATTTTGTGATTCTTCGGTTTGAGGAAACACTTTTTGCCATTTTTTAACGTGCTGTGGAAGGGCAGGGGAGGATGGCGCTATTTCCTTTTCCTTCTTGGCAGCAGCACCAGTGCCGAGGCGGCGAGTCCGTAGTACATGGGGTCGGCGGGCAAGCCAGCAAATCCTGCGACGAGCATGGCCAAGGTGCCCGTTATCATGCTGGCGGTGACGGCATGTGGATGGAAGCGTCCCGGCAGCCACAGCGCGAAACTCAGTGGCAGCAGCAATGCCGCAGCCCGTAGGCCTAGCGAGAGGAAGCCGAGGTCGTTGATGAATGAGCCGCGCACGAAGTGGGCGGAGACAACACCCAGCGCCAGCAGCAGGACGATGCTCAAACGCGTCTGCGCCAGCTGTCCCAGACGAGGCGTGCGACGTAGCAGGGTGGCCAGGTTGCCGTAGACATCCCTGGTGAGGATGGTGGCGGCGCCGAGCACCAGGCCGCTGCCGCAGCCGAGGATGTTGATGAGCAGAGTGCCCAACGCTATGCCGCCAAGCCAGGCAGGCAGATGGGCCAGGATGAAGGTGGGGAATGCCTGCAACGAGTTCTCCAGCACAGCGATGCCGATAGGGAGGCTTTGTCCGGCCTCTTGCAGGGCGGCGGCTTCGGCAGCGGTCACGTAATGGCCGCGCATATACATGCCCACCAGGGTGCAGGCGGCGCCGATAAGGGGTATGAGTGCCGCGCAGTAGACGGCGCCGCGGCGTGCCTTGCGGGTGGTGGCGGCCGACCAGATGGCCTGAGCGTAGGTCTGTGTGCACACCACACCGAGGGTCAGCGACAGACAACCGCCCAGGTCTTTCAGCGGGCCGCGAGCCAGGAAGGTGCCATAGCGTCGGTGGATGTCCTCGGCGCATGTGATGTCGTTCAAGGCCGCCAGTTGCGGCGTTTCATACAGAGAGGTGACACTTTCACTGATGCCGTCGAGGCCATGGCCTATCTTCCACACGGCAATGCCGGCGGCCAGCGAGCTGACATAGAGCAGCACCAGCTTCACGATGCCTCCGGCGCCGGCGCTCTTGATGCCGCCCGAGAGCACCATTGCGGCGATGAGAAGAGCACCGATGCAGAGTGCCATAGTGGAGGGTGTGCCGAAGAGGCTGCCGATCATGGCCGACGAGGAGAGGAGTTGGGAGGTGATGCTGATGAAGATGCCGACGAGGAAGAGGATGCTCCCCACCATTTCGGCACGGCGGCCGTACTGCTGTCGCACTATCTCCATCAGCGTCGAGCAGCCGCTGCGGCGGAGAGGACCTGCGTAGAGGAGGCCGAGCACCAGTGCGCCGAGGGCGGCGCCTATGGTGAACCACCATGCCGAGAGGCCGAAGGAGAAGGCCAGCTGGGCGGTGCCGATGGTGGATTGGCCGCCCACGAGGGTGCCTAGGATAGCGCCGCACACCATCCATGAGCCTGCGCGTCCGCCGGTGGTGAAGCTACGGGCGTCCTTGACCTTGCGGCCAGAAAGTATACTCACCGCCAGCAGCACGCCGACAGTGAGCATAATCCCTATGATATGTATTGTAGTGAGCATCAGTCGATAAAACGGGCAACGTCTTCAAGCGTAGGCCTGTCGGTCAGCAGATGCAACTCGGCGAGGGCGCCCAACTGGTAGCTCGCTTCGCATTGCAGGGTTGCGTTTTGTTACATACATAAACCGGTGTCGGGAAGGTATTACCTACGCGATGGAGATGTGGTTATCGCACACGTACAAGATGAACCACAACTTCGCCCGGGATGTCGGCCATAGGTACATTTGTGCCGCTGAAAGTGCACTCGTTGTCAGTCAGGCTTTTGACAGTGTAGAGATAATGGACTCCGCTACGCGGCGTAATGGTCAGTTGGGTGCCATCCACGCTCCATGTGAATTCGTTGTTTTCGGTCTCGCCATTGTCGTTGGCCAGGCCACTGCCGTCTTCGTTCATAATGAAAAGCATGTTCTGTGGCGTCATGTTCTGTCCGTCGACGGTCATGTTGTCAACACGCCACGTGCCGACAAACATTTCGGTGCTGAAGCCATCGCCGTCACCCGTGTTGCCGCCGTTGTCTTCTTTGTCGCATGCGACCATCGCTGTCATCGCAAAAGCGACCATCAGAATTGAGATAAACTTTTTCATCGCTGTGAATTTTTAAGGATTAATATAATAGGTTCACATGTATAACGCACCGAATGCCAAAATATTGTGCACATCAGCAAATAAAATGCAAAAATAGGGAGTTGCCATATTCTGTCTACGACAACTCCCTGTTGATCGGCTTGTGCCTGGCGTTTATTTGGCGTCGCGGCCGGCGCGGATGGCCTTGATGTTGGTCTCCACCACGGCGTCGCCCTTGCGGCCGAAGATGGCCTTGATGGCCTTTTCCAGCTCCTCGAAGGGAAGCTCGAGGTAGGGGGCGGCAGCACCCAGCAGCACCATGTTGCCACGGGCGTTGAGCTCCTTGGCGATGGCGTTGGCGTTGAAGCTGACGCATTTCTTCAGCTTGCCGAGTTCGGCGTTGACCTTCTCAATCTCAGGATAGTTGGTGATATTGATGAAGGGGTCGCTGTTGGTGATGACGGCGCCGTCGGGAGCCAGGAAGGGCAGGTAGCGCAGGGCCTCCATGGGCTCGGAGCTGAGGATGATGTCGGCCTTGCCTTCGGGGATGACGTCGGCGAAGATGGGGTCGGAGCTGATGCGGAGGTGGCTGAACACCGAGCCGCCGCGCTGGCTCATACCGTGAATCTCGCTCTGCTTGACGTTCATGCCCAGGTTGAGGGCGGCGTCGCTGATGATTTTGGCCACGGAGACGATACCGTCGCCGCCTACGCCGCAAAGTATGATGTCTTTCTTCATTGTTTCTTTGAGTTTAAGAGGTTTTAAAGGTTTAAAGGGTTTTAAAGGTGACAGGTTTTAGCTTGAACCTTTTCAACCTTTTAAGCGAAGCGGCCCTTTTTAACCTTTTTAACTTTTATTTATTCGCTGCAATACGTTTCTTGTTCTCGACGATGCAGACGCGCTGCGGGATGATGACGCTGACGCCGTTGTAGGCGATCTCCTCTTCGAGGATCTTCATGAACTCGTCGTGGTTCTTGGGCAGCGGCACGATGGTGCGGATGTGGTCGGGGTCGACGCCGAGGCCCTTGCAGATGTTGAAGAGCTTCTGGTTGGCGCTCGAGGGCTGACCGCCGGTCATAGCCGTGATGTCGTTGTCGAGAATCATGATGATGACGTTGGCCTTCTCGTTGACGCAGTCCAGCAGACCGGTCATGCCGCTGTGGCCGAAGGTACCGTCGCCGATGACGCCGATGGCGGGGAAGATGCCCATCTCGGCGGCACCCTTGGCCATGGTCACCGAGGCGCCCATGCAGACGGTGGTGTCGATGGCACCCATGTTGAAGCCCAGGGTGTAGCATCCGATGTCACCGAAGACACGGCCGTTGGGGTATTTCTTCATCACGTCGATCACAGCCTGGTAGCTGTCGATGTGGGGGCAGCCGACGCAGAGGGCGGGAGGACGGTTGGTGACCACCTCGGGCACTGCGGGGCCTTTGGGCATGGGGTTGCCGAGGGCGATAGCCACCTTCTCTGCATTCAGCTCGCCGTCGCGGCGGATGGTCTCGTCCAGGCGGCCGTGCACGGGCTTGCCTTTGCCCAGGAAGCCTTTGATGTGCTCCTCGACGAAGGGCTGTCCGTCCTCGAGCACGAGGATCTCCTCGACCTCGTCATAGAGCTTGCTCAGCATGTCGAAGGGCAGGGGGTACTGGGTGATCTTCACCACGGGGTAGGGGCATTTGCCGCCGGGGAAGTTCTCCTGCAGGTAGTTGAAGGCGATGCCGGTGGTGATGATACCGCGCTTGTGGTCGGTGCCGGGGATATACTGGTTGAAGCCGCTCTCCTGGCTTGCCTTGGTGAAGGCGGGCTGCTTGTCGATGAGCGAGCGGTAGAGGTTCTTGGCGTTGGCGGGCAGCAGCACATAGCTCTTGGGATCGCTGGGGCTGCTGAGGGGGTTCTGTGCGCGGACGGGCTTGCGCTCGACGCCGGCGCGGCTGTGGGCCAGGCGGGTGGGGATGCGCATGAGGATGGGGGTGCCCATCTGCTCGGAGAGGTCATAGCCGTAGTAGACCATGTCGTAGGCCTCCTGCTGGTTCGAGGGCTCGAGCATGGGAATCATGGCCCAGTGGCCGTAGTAGCGGCTGTCCTGCTCGTCCTGGCTGGAGAACATGCTGGGGTCGTCGGCCACGACGATGATGACACCCTTGGTGCCGATGATGGAGGCGTTCATGAAGGGGTCGCCGCAGACGTTGAGACCCACGTGCTTCATGCAGGTCATAGCGCGTTTGCCGCTGTAAGCCACACCGATGGAGGCCTCGAGGGCGGTCTTCTCGTTGGCGCACCAGTTGGCGACAACACCCTGTTCTTTGGCCTGTTTGCTCTTCATCACATATTCGGTAATCTGGGTCGACGGGGTGCCCGGATAGCTGTTGATAGCGCTACCGCCGGCATCGATAAATGCCTGTGCTATAGCCTCGTCGCCTAAAAGAAGGAGTTTTGACATAACTATTATTTTTAATGAATAATTAATTGACTTTCGAAAATGCAAAGATAGGAAAAAAAAATGATATAGGGCAAGAATTTTTTTCGCCGGAATCCTACTTAACATAACCCCAAAAATGGGGCTTGATTTTCAGGCTTTTAAGCCACCCCCTCTTACTCAACTCTTACTCCTCTCTTACTCCTCTCTTACTTTGCTCTTGGTTTAGTGAGAGTTAGGAAGGGTGAGGAAAATGGTTTTTAACAGTATTTTAACACTTTTTTGCCAGCTTGTTTCGCCGATTTGACGGGTTTGTGTAATGTTAAATAATGTTAAAAATAACAGGGTAAAATATACTTTTGGGGTGTTTTTTGCTTTTATTATATAAAGGGCAGTTCAATAAATAAATGTACAACGGGAAATATAGCAGAGAGGAGTTTGACCGTCTCATCGAGCGGCACAGGGGGCTCATAGAGTTTCTCTGTCGCAGGGCGTCGTATGGGCGTGCGGAATACTCCGCCGATTTGGTGCAGGAATGCTATGTGACACTGTTGGATGGCATGGAGCGGCGCAAAGCTGGCATGTCAGAGATGAAGGAGCGAGCTTGGGTCTATTGGCAGTGCCGGGGAGCCATTACACGCTATTGGCGCGGGGAACAGAGGTACCTTCGGATGCTGATAGACGAGGGAGAGCATGGGGATGCGACATCGACCCATGAGGTTACGGCGCTCACCGCCGAGGATTTGATGTCCTGCCTGGAGGAAAAGGAGCGCAGGTGCTTCCTGCTCATGGCTGCGGGCAGGAGCGAAAAGGAGATAGAGAAGGAATTGGGATTGAAGCATCGCAGTCTGGTGCAGATGCGGCATAATATAAGGAAGAAGATACAGGAATATTTAAAACAATGACAGACATGGAAGAAGGTAGAACACGAAGAGAGATGGAACAGCATGCCATGGTCTTGGCGGAAATGAATTGCGAGGGTTTGGATGTCCGCTGCCGCCGCTGGCGTCGTTGTGCAGTAGTGCGTCGTTGTCTTTGCGTAGCCGTGCTGTTGGCAGGGACGGTGTATGCTGTGGGAAGACTTACGGACACTGTCATGAGTCAGCCGTGGGCGACAGGAACTCTCACCACTGACAAGGCTGTGGCCTCGGTACATGAAACATTAATGGCACGATGAAACCGAAAGGGATAAAACTGTTTTGGCTGATGAGCCTGGTAGTGCTGCTTGTGGCCGCGATGGCGGTGGCTGCTGGCAGGCTCTGGCCGCGGCTTTTCCCGCCGGATTATACGTCCGGTCTGTACCACTCCTATTCCGGGCGGCATGGTGTCGATGCCACTTGTCTCCGCGGATTCCCATTGAACGACTCTGTTTGTGTTGATGTTATCATCCTCCAGGCCACCGACTCGGCCGGCTGGGAAACGCTGAAAGAGGACTTCGGAATAAAAGACTATCCGCAGGAGGCGCTCCCTTATATCGATACTAATACGCTGGATTTCAGATATGCACCGAAAAACGGCCATTCTCAGCCTAAGGATTCCGTCCTGCTGGCCAATGACTATCTGGTGGTCTCCCAGTATAGGAAGAACGTGACGGTGTTCGACATAAAGAACGAGGAACAGGTAAATGCAATTATATCCTATAAATTAAAAAGACAAACCCCCAATTATTATGAGTAAAAAAAAGATTTGTGTGGCACTGCTTGCCACGATGGCCATGGTTCCCATGGGATGCCAGAAAGAGAATAATGATGATCTGTCAGGAATGACAACGGAAACGGCTTCCGCGTTATAACTCATCAAAAGAATACGGATGGTGTTAAATAATGTTAAAAATCGATGTTTTTTTGGGGGACATGTAGAATTTTTCGTTATTAGAAGGTGTATTATATAATAAAGAGGCTCAGAATGAGCCGTCCAATAGATAAAAACAAAATCACAAATGGAGAACAGAGTATGCATTTAATACAATTCAGGTGCCATCATCTGGAGATAGCCTTATTACACAGACAGGGAGTGAGGTTTTATTGGAGGCCGGATTGGAGATAGATTTGGAACCGGGTTTTGAAGTTTGTATGGGTAGTTCGTTTGAGGCAAGAATTAATCCAGAATTACAAAGCCATATGGATATTTCTGATAATAAAATACTGCAGAAAGAATATGAAATAAATCTCTCCGGAATAGTCTCTGACGTTTATTTCTTGGTTGTAAATGGGAAATACGTAAAAAAAATCATAAAACTATGAGTAAGTTTTTTTTAGGAAAGATGTTTATGTCAGTGCTGTTTATTCTGACGGTATCATGTAAGCCTCCGTGCAATGGGTTTGATGAACCGGAATATACATCTTTGTACATCTATAAATTCATGGAAGGGAAGGATTATTCTAATCATGTTATTGTGATAGGCTCTCTTCGAGAGGGGGATACTTCTGCCTATTATATTACCGGGTATGAACCAATAAAACTTCATGGGGGGTATTATCTAGGAGGAAATATTCCATCTCTTCCTGGACCAGGTAACGATAATATACATTATTTGACATTGACCTATTCCGATTTAGAGAGCGGCAACGTACCAGAAGACTGGTTCGATCATTGGTGGGATTATCGAATTCTTCCAGAAGAATGTGTGCACGAGTGGGTCCTCTATTTCGGTAGAAGTAGATGTAAGAATTCTCAATGGTATTATAAAAACTCTGCTGTCTATAATCCTCAAATTACGCTCCATGTTCCAGTGACTGATGATGTTCATACTGATACCTCGTTGATTAATAAGTTGATAGATGAGGATAGGTTAATAGGATATGGTCTAGGAGGTGGCAATTGGTGTGCACCTTCGTATTGTTTCGAATGTAATAAAACAAAAACACTATGAAAAAGAGTATCATTTTCTTGGCATTTGCCGCCCTGTTATGCGGCGGTGTGCAGGCGCAGGACACCCTGTGGCAGAAGCCTGCTCCACATAGCAATATTAATTGGCTTTCATTAGAAAACTACGAGAATCAATAAAAATAGTTATGAAAAGATTGATTTTTATATGCTGCGGATTTCTTCTATTTACAGCGATGACTTGTACGAAGGATACCGATTCAGATCATTTCCATATTGGATTTTATAATGAATCCGAGTATGGCGTGTTTGTTGAATGGAGTTTGGAGCATCCCGATACCACGCTTTCACGTATGCAGAATGTCTCAACACCAGGCTGGGATTTGTATGTTGAATCTGGTCATAGTACCAGAAATGCATTAAGAAACACTGATTCGTTTGAAACTGAATTTGAGTGTGGATTGGATACTCTTTGTGTGTTTGTGTTCAACGCAGACACTTTGGAATTTTATGGATGGGACTACGTTAAAGAGCATTATTTGATTGCGCAACGGTATGATTTGACATTGAATGACTTGTATCGGCTAGACTGGCAATTGGCGTTCCCGCCCACACCTGAGATGCGCGACATCAAGATGTGGCCTCCGTATGGGACCTATGACTCGCTGGGGAGGAGAGTGGAGAGGTGAAAAACGACTAACAACAACTAAAATAAAAAAACAAACAATCATGAAGAATTACAGGATTATAGCTGCCGCGGCGCTTATGCTGATGTGCTCTGCGGCGGTGGCGCAGGAGAATATCAGGCAGTGGGCCGAGGGACCGTTGACATGGGACGACATCACCTCCGTTGCCTCGCCCGACGGCACGGCCTGCCGCTTTGCCTACAGCCTTGGATATGAGGAAGACACAGCAATGGCCCCCGACGGCGTGCGGAGCATCTACTGGCGTGCCGTGGGTGGCATGGACCAGCGCGAAAGCTGGGTGGACGCTGGTAGCCGCAGCGACGCCCGCCTGCGCTACTTACAGGTGTGCCTCGACCTTGTCGAAGCCGAACGTCGCCACCTAGCGACGGTGCTTCTCGAGGGCTGCGACCCCGAGACAGCACTGACGATGTCCAAAGCCAGCCTCTCGGACAAACTGCTCACCCTCGGCACCGGCACCGCGCAAGGCACCGACACGGCGGCACTGGCGGCGTGGAGGCACTCGTCGGGCGAGCGCCTGGTGGAGTATGCGATGGAACCGCGTCCAGATTACGGCCCCCGACGCTTCATCGGCGCTGTCTATCTCGGAGCCGACGGCCATGTCAACTTCGGCGACGTGGCGGATTATTTCAAGGGCGGCATGGGCATCGACCTCGGTTTCGAGCTGGGGTACGGACGCCACCTCTTCGTTTCGTCGTTCACCATCAGCAGCTCGTCGGCATCATGGCCGCTCTATTTCGAGTCGCGTGACGGCAGCACCCATACGGTTAACGCAGGTGCGTCGGCACCGTTCGCGAACTCGATGGTTTTCTACGGCTACCGTGTCGTCGACAACCCCGTGCGCACGCTGACGCCCATGGTGGGCTGGAGTACAGGGTCGCACACCCTGACGGCTGGCGACGGAGAACTGGCACAGGTGGAAAGCCACGGCCCCGTGGTGGGTATCTCTCTTCGTCACCACTTCTGGTCGCGCCATCGACTGCCGACGAAGAATCTTTTTTCGTCGGCCTATAGTGCCGAGCTCAGCCACTGGAGCATCGAGACCCGTCTCTATGCTATGTATCAGGACTACCCGAAGAGTGGTGCGAACCTCCGCGGTTGGTCGATGAACATTTCGATAGGCATCGCCTATGGCGGCGGTTACCAGCGTCCCAAGGTGAGGGTGGATTGAATATCAAAGCCTCTGCCGCTGCACCCCCATGGGCACCGTCACCCGCAAGCTCCTGGTGCAGTAGCCTCCCGCGCCGCACCTGCCCGGCGTGCCCACGGCCCAGGAGGTGGAGGAACAGGGTGCCGACCTGGGCGAGATGAATCGGGTGCTGATGGAGAAAGTCGAAGAGCTCACCCTCTACATCATCGACCTCCAGAAACAGATTGACGAACTGAAGCCCAACAGATAAAACGATTGTAATATGAAAAAAAACATTTTTATTGTCTTTGCGGTTGTATGTGTTATGGCGTCATGTGACAGAAGATCACAGTGCATCCTCTTTGTACCTGATGACTCGCAGTTGTCATGGACGGAATATAACACAGTGGCTGAGTATTATGATTTCTTCCAATGCCATCCAATGGCGGCAAAGATTCACAATGGCGACACCATACGTGTATGTGGATGGATTGTGTGGGATGCTGGCGGACGCTTCCTTCGCCCGCATCCTAATTTGCCGGAGCCTTATCATCGTATAATTATCTCAGATAGCCCCTCTGATGATGGAGGCCCGTATAAATGGGCGGCGTTGCGGAACAGAGATAGTGTGTTTATTCCGGAGTCGCTTTGGCATAAAAAGCTGTATGTGAAAGGAAGGATTGTGTATGATGAAGCAGCAGAGGAGGAAATAGATTGTTGCAATTATTATATTGCGACGATTGACATGATTCAGGTAGATTCAATACCGATAGAATAACATATAGAATAAAATATGAAAAAGTTTATTTTGTATTGACATTATTGTTGTCATGTGAGGGTCTGTTGTTAGGATCGACCTCCAGAAGCAGATAGACGAATTGAAGTCCAACAGATAATAAAGGATAAAATGAAAAAGGCATTGACAATGATTCTCTCCGCCATCATCGGTTTGATGGAGATAGGATGCAAGGAGGAAAAATGTGAACCTTATGCTTCGGATGATCTCGAGATTTCCTGGACTGATTATAATACCGTGAAGCAAGTATGGGATTATTTCGGCTGTCACGAGGAAACGTGTTTGATGCATACGGGCGATACATTCAAAGTCATGGGATATCCCCTTCGGTATGCCGCCCAGACGGGTCCGTTTGAATATGATTCCAATGCGCGGACGTTCGGTTTCTTTTTTGGAGATAACTGGAAGAAGCCGCATAACCAGCAAACGGCAGTGATGATTATTGATGGAGATTCTTCGGTTATGTCGTGTTTCAGAGATTACAGCTGGGGAAGGAAAGTGTATTTTACCGTGACGGGTTTAATGTTTGGTGGGGATTATGGATGTTGCTGGCCTCCTCATGTGATAGAAGTAATTGATGTGAAATTTGAGGGGGAAGAGAACTGAAAAGGGTTATAGCAATAGTGGCTATACTTTTCCTCGATACATATTCACACCGCAAGATTTATTAAACAATAAAAACAAAATCACTATGAAAAAGAGTATTATTTTCGTTGCATTTGCCGCCCTGTTATGCGGCGGTGTGCAGGCGCAGGACACCCTGTGGCAGAAGCCTGCTCCACATAGCAATTACTATTATAACAACTGGATTGACACGACGGTCGCTTATGTGGCAAGTCTTTGCGGATTCGGATGCCCCACCCACGCCATCGCCAGTCAGTATGTTACCAGCGATACCCTTCGAGTCTATGGCATCGCCGCCATGATGGTGCATGAGTTCTGGTGGATTGGATATTCCTCGTATTTTTCATATGACTTGCAGACGCAACTCAACAATTCGTATCCCGAACATCCCACATTGGATGACCGCGTGGAGTCGTTGCTGCTTTATCAATACCATGGTCCCGATTCGACGGCGGAGATGCTGCAGCTGGGCAACGCATTGCCGATACACATCATCGACACGCCAGTGACGTACTATGTGATGTCGAACACGCCCGTTGTCAGCTTCTTCGACACGATGCCCAAGCCGGTGTATGAACGCTATTTTGAAGTTCCGCAGACGGTGAGGGATACTTTCTTTGTGGGGTGTACGCAGAGCGAGGGAGAGTGGGACAAGGTGAGTGGAGTGTGGAGACGCGTGCGTCCATGGGTTGGATGCCTGTGCTTCAACGACCGTGGAGGAGATATTGGCTATGGCGACGAGGTGCAGGCAGCATTGGTACAGGATCAGGGGAACGTGAATTCTCCTATCCGATGGTACTTCGAACATAACTTGAATATCTGTCGCTATTTCATCTTCCCCATCCTGACGCCTAAGCCCAGTGGCGGCGACAGCAACGTGGCTGTGCAGGGGCCGGACATGATGGAGCGCTATGTGGCAGTGCAGCCCAACCCGGCGCACGGGCGCGCCACGGTGGTCTCCAGCTTCGGCATGACGGCCATCGAGGTCTACGACACCCAGGGGCGCCTGCTGCAGACCCTCCCCGCCGAGGGCCTCAAGGCCGACCTCGACGTCAGCTCCTGGCCCCGCGCCACCTACCTCCTCCGCGTCCGCACCCCCATGGGCACCGTCACCCGCAAGCTCCTGGTGCAGTAGCCACCCGCGCCGCACCTGTCGGCAAAGCCCCCGCCTCCGATTCCGGAGGCGGGGGCTTTGCGAGTTATGGATTAAGAGTGATGAGTGAGGAATTAGGAATTAAGAATTAAAAATTAAGAATTAAGAATTAACCGAGACAGGTCACCGCCGTAGGCGGAAATAATTTATAAGATTTATAGATTTCGTGAGCGAAGCGAGCAGGAGAACAATGATAATGAGGAATGAGGAGTGTTTAGTGTTTAGTGGTTAGTGAGGAGTGAGGAGTGATGAATTCTTTTTAAATCTTTTAAAATCTGCCGGAGAAAGAAGTTCTGAGAGTTCTGAGAGTTCTGAGAGTTCTGATTGAGATAGAAGAGTGATGAGTGTTTAGTGTTAAGTGTTAAGTGTTTAGTGATGAATTAGGAATTATGAGTGACTGTGTGTCTGAGTGACTGAATGGGTAGTGGGTAGCAACCATTGTATAACCCTTGTTTAACGCTCGTTTTTCGATTGTAAAACGTTAAACGAACGTTAAACGAACGTTAAACGAGGGTTGAAAAGATTG
>CACYIK010000013.1 GCA_902774395.1 uncultured Bacteroidota bacterium | reverse complement strand
TTCCCGGAATGAAGAATTAAGAATGAAGAATGAAGAATTGGCTGACGCAGACAAAGACACCCCATTTATTTTCACTACTGTACACCGGGACTTCAACACTGACAATCCTGAACGCTTAAAAAACATACTGTCAGCACTCAACAACATCGCAGAGCAATACAACACCAAGATTCTTTTCCCAGTACACCCCCGGACAAAAAAACAATTGGAGATTTTCAATTTTCAATTTTCAATTTTCAATTTTCAATTTGTCGAGCCTCTCTCCTATCTGGAAACCCTGGCGGCACTACAAAAGGCCGTGCGTTATCCTGCGGCCAGAGACCGAATGGAAAGAGATTGTCGACTGCGGTGCCGCCCTGCTGGCTGACGCCGACCCCGACCGTATCATCGACGCCTGCCAAAAACTCTGGTCCGTCCAGCCCACCCCACCCACAGCCTTCGGCGACGGACACGCCGCAGAGCACATCATCGTGAGTATAATATCCCACTGAACAACAACTTTACACAACCCATAAAAAGTCCTCCCCAAACGAGGACTTTTTTTTATTTTTTCTTTATTCTGTCTCCTATTTACGAAATATTGTGTATCTTTGCAGAAATGTTCAAGGAAGTGCCTTCCCAACAAGGCATTCATCTTGTGCATTTTATGTATTATATAAATAATACTATGACTATGAGAAAATATAAAAATAATGATAAAAGGCTGGCGATAATCGCTGCGATGACCCTTGTCGTCATCTTGTCGATGACCTCGTGCGTGACCCCTCGACGGGTGAACTACCTGCAGGACATGTCCCACGGCAGCCAGATAGAGATAGAGAACCGTTTCGAGGCCGTCATCGCCCCTTACGACGAGCTCAGCATCTCCGTCACCACCTCGAACACCAAGCAAGAACTGGCCGCGCCCTTCAACATCAACAACAATAATAATGGCAATCGCCAGAATGGAAACAGCTACCTTGTAGATGTGAACGGCAACATTCAGCTTCCCATCCTCGGCAACGTGCACGTAGCCGGCCTTACCCGCTTGCGCTTGCAAGATTCTCTGACCGCCATGCTCAAAAACGGTGGATATATCGACGAGCCGTTTGTCATGGTGAGATTCAACAACTTCAAGGTATTTTTCCTCGGCGGTGCCACCGGAAAAGTACTCAACATCCCCAACGAGCGCTGCACCTTCCTCGAGGCCATCGCCATGTTGGGCGACCTCGACATACATGTGCGTCGCGACCACATCGCAGTGATGCGCGAGATAAACGGCAAAATGGTCATGCGTTATCTCGACCCCCGCTCGTCCGATGTCTTCAACGACCCCTTCTTCATGCTGCAGCAGAACGACTTCATCATTGCCGACACCTACAACAACGGCATCGTCAGGCAAGAGTTCTCCTACTGGATGACCATCGGCAGCACCGTCATCTCCGCTGTCTCACTCATTGTGTCTCTCATCATCCTCAAAAAAGCTTATTAACACGTCCAATTCCGCAAACAAGCAATGGCCGAAGTGAATCAACAAAACGAGCTCTCGTTTCTCGATGAGAAGAAGAAGTCCAATATCCATGTAAAGGACATCCTCTTCACCGTACTACGGAACCTGCACTGGCTCCTGATTTGCGGTGCGCTGGGCGCATTTATCGCAGGATATTATGTGCGCCACCAAGACCGCGTCTACGAAAGCTACGCCCGAGTACTTATCAAGGGCAGCTCCACCGGCAGCTCTTCGGAGAGCACCATGCGCGAAGCTTCTGTCAAGAACATGTTCTCCACACGTTCGCTCTACAACAGCTCCATCAACAACGAGATGATGATTCTCACCTCGGAGACTGCCATCCGCGAAGTGGCGCAGAACTTGAAACTGCATATCTTCTACACCTCGAAGACCCGCTTGGTGAACCGCACCAAGGACCTCTATGGTGAGTCGCCCTATACTATCGACTTCATCGACGACAACGAGGATGCCTATTTCACCATCAAGGCCGTCGCCAAAGACGAGCAACGCATCACCCTTACGTCGAACGAAATTGGCGAACAGACCGTACCTTTTGAAGACACCGTAGCCACACCTTATGGCCGCATCGTGGTACACAAAACATGGTTCTTCACGCCTAGTTTCTTGAATGAGGATGTCACGGTAACACACAACAGCATTAGTGCCACCGCCGACCGCTACCGTGGTGCCATGCAGGTGTCGCGCGACAACGACATGAACACCATCATCAACATCACGTTGAGAGATGCCTCGCCCATCCGCGCCGCCGAAGTCATCAACGAAGCCATCCGCGTTTACAACGAGGACGCCATCAAAGACAAGAAACGTATCATTGCCTACACCTACGACTATATCAACGAGCGTCTGACACTGCTGCACACCGACCTCGGCGCGAAAGAGAACGAGCTGGCGCAGTTCAAACGCGAGAACCAGCTGCTCGACATCTCGTCGTTCGGCCAGTCCTATCTGGCATCGAGCATCCAGTCGTCGGAGGAGATTGAGCGACTGAAAAAACAGCTATCGCAGGCACGCTACCTCGTCCACATCAACCAGTCGGAAGAGAGCGCCCACCTGATTCCGCCCACCATCGGACTTGACGACCAGAACATCATGTCGTTAATCAGCAAGCACAACTCGCTGATTCTGGAACTTGAGAAATACCAAAGTCCCAACAGCCCCGTGGTGAAATCCAAGCTGGAGGAGTTGCGCACGTTGCGCAGCAACATGAACCGCCTGCTTGACGGCTACATAGGAATGCTGCAAGAACGAATCTCCGAGACCCAGATTGAAGCCTCGTCGGCCTCGTCGAAGATGAGTCAGGTGCCCCAACAGCAGCTCTACCTGGAGAATATCGAGCGCCTGCAGAAAATCAAGGAGGAGCTCTACCTCCACCTGCTCAGCCGTCGCGAGGAGCTGATGATCAGCCAGCCCTCCATCGAGCCTAACGGAAAGATTCTTGACCCTGCTCGCATCAACCGCAACCCCGTGGCGCCCAACGAAAGCCGCACCACCTTGATCGGCCTGTTCCTAGGCTTGGCATTGCCCATCGCCATATTCTTCCTCCGCCGCATCTTCGACACCGACGTCAAATTCTACAGCGACATCGTCAACAACACCTCGGCGCCGTTCCTCTGCGAGATACCCGCCCGAGGAAAGAAAGACGACCGCGACGTGGTGGTAACCAACCATGACCACGATGCCCTGTCTGAATCATTCCGCCTACTGAGGACCAAGATTGACTTCCTCGGCGTAAAGGACGAGGAAGACGACAGCCGTATCGTCATGATTACCTCGCTGCTTCCCGGCATGGGCAAAACCTTTATTTCGACCAATATCGCCGCCAGTATCGGACTGGCAGGCAAACGTGTAATACTCCTTGACCTCGACTTGCGCAAAGGCTCCCTCACCCGCAAGTTCTATTCCCGCAAACACGCCGGCCTCTCCAACTATCTGACCGGCAGAATCAGCAACTGGGAAGAACTCGTCAAGAAAGACCTTGTATGTCCCAAGGTCGACAGCATCTTCACCGGTCCGATACCGCCCAACCCCACCGAGTTGCTGAGCAATGGCAAACTCGAGAAGCTGATGGCGAAGCTGAGGGAACACTACGAATATATCATCATCGACACCGCCCCCTCGGGACTGGTAGTCGACACCGATATCATCAAGCACATGGTTGACAACACCTTGTTCGTCATCCGCGCAAACAAATTTGACAAACGCCTTCTTAATTCGCTCGAGCAACTATACACAGACCGCGCCTTCCCCAATCTTTCCATCATCCTCAATGACGTACACTACAAGAAACTCATGCCCTATGAGAAGAAGTACGGCTACGGATATGGCTATGGGTACGGGTATGGTTACGGCTACGGATATGGCTATGGGTACGGCTATGGTTATGGCTATGGCGAAGAACCCTATGGCGAAAAAGAGCGCATAGAAGACGAGGAACTGGAAAACACAAAAGAATAAAAACTGCTGAGACCCTTTCATGAAGAAGCTACTCATCATATTACTTCTGGCAATTGCCACAACCTCTCTCGAGGCACAGACGCTGCGGCGTGGCGTGGCATGGGGTGCCGACCGCGACACACTGAAATACATTATCGCATCGCCTTTCGACAACTGGCATATCAACGTTGCGTTAGGCATACAGACCTTTATCGGAAACACGCCCGACTCCAAAGCACAATGGAACAGCGCCGACTGGAGCATCCGTGCGGAAATAGGCAAATGGATTATCCCCGACTTCTCTGTCTCGCTGCGCCTTGGACTGGCCAGCGTGCATAGCCAGTCCATCCACGGCGGCAACAACCCATGGACCGACATCAGCAACCCCATCAACTATGCCGGTGTCTCCAACACCTACTATCCCATCAAAGCCCACGCCCTCACGATGATGGGCATTGTCACCCTCGACTGGACCAACTTCTTCCTGGGTTATGAAACCGGCAAACAAAGGAAATGGCACATCTGCACCCCTGTAGGACTGGGTCTCGCCTGCATGCTCGGCGACATCGACAACCCCAACTATGTTAGTAAAGTCAACAGCAATCTAGGCCCCGACGACGACCCCATTGCCCTGGGCGACATGAGCCGTAACTTTGAGCTGGGATTCACCGCTGGTCTTTCAACGGAATACTATGTATCGAGACACGTATCCCTCAATGCAGCGCTCGAGCTCTTCTTGGCTCGCGGTAGCATCGATGACTACAACTACAACCTCGACGAGGACATGCGACGAGTGGACCTGATTCCCTCATTCCATGTTGGAGCCAAATTCAACCTGCTGTCGCACATCCATAAGTTCCACCCAGACACCCGAGTGTCAACGCGTGATACCGTCTACCATGAGTTCCTAGCCTATGGCTCGGCAAATACCGTCAAGATCCTCAACGGTAAGATTGAACGACTGATCTCGGAGCGAGACTCCATCTCCGACAATATGACCACCATCATCGGCAACGACAAGGAAAAGATGGGCAAAGACTCGCTGCTGATCGACTCCATCAACCGACAATTGGGCGACCTACAGGAGATGCTGAGCCACTATCGTCCCGACCTTCCCGGCAATGGCTACAACGGAGAGCACTACCCCAACACACTTATCGACGAGCTGATGGACATCAACAACGTGCTCAAACTGCCCAGCACAGTGGTCTATTTCGAGCTCGACAAATACTACCTAGACTATAACGCGCGCAAGAAGCTGCAGGACTTCGCCAACGAAGCCAAAAGCCTCGACGACACTATAGAGTTCTATATGATTGGTGCCGCAGACTCACTCACAGGCTCTATCCCTCATAACCAGTGGCTCTCCGAGAAACGTTGCGCCGCCGCCCATGACATGCTGGTGAAAAACTTCGGTCTGAGCGAGAACCAACTCATCCGCGTCTATGCCGGTGGTATCAACGACTACACTCCACAGGAGAACAACCGTATGGTGCTGGTCATCCAGCGCACTCCTGTCACCGAGGAAATTGTCGACCGCTGGATTCGCATGAGCCGCGAACGCCTCGAGCAGCAGAACAAACGCCAACAGCGTAGATAAACGCTATATCATTCCAACGCCATTTCGACGTTACATTAACGTTCGTTTAACGTTATAAGACGTTAAACGAACGTTAAACTATCGATAAAGTAACATAAGTATGTACTCTTACAAAGCAATGGATGCAAAGAGTACAGGCAAAAGAAACGCCGGAGATCTCCTTTGGGAATCTCCGGCGTTTCTTTTATTACTTTATAAAAGCCTTATTTCAGGCCCAGTTTCTTTTTCACGAGGGGCATGATGTCGTCGCTTTCGGGAGAATAGAGCAAAGCCGAGACGCCCGAATCAAAGATGTAGGAATAACCACCCTCGGCAGCCACATCCTCGATAGCTTTCTTGGCACGGTCGATAATGGGCTTGAGAAGCTCCTGCTCGCGCTGCTGAAGCTGCTTCTGTGCATTCTCCTGGAACTCCTGAATACGGGCACCCATATCCTGGATTTCACGCTGCTTGGTGTTGCGGATCAGCTCGGTCCAACCCGACTGATTCTCCATATACTCATTGTAACGCTTCTCCATCTCGCTCTGCATGGTCTTAAGGGTGGTTTCAAGCTCCTGAACCTCGGCCTGCAGGACGGTCTGGGCGGAATCGCGGCCCGGCATAATCTGCATCAGGTCGTTAGAATTGATGTGACCGAGTTTGACGGTCTTCTGAGCCATAGCGGTGCCTCCGAAAGCAAGGAGGCAGGCAATGATTGCAATTAAAGTCTTTTTCATCTTTTAATATTTATTGTTTGTTTTTACTCCTATCTATCTCACGCATGGGATTGCTTCTCTCACGTGATTTGTCGGCAGGACGCATCTCGGGGTTCGTCGGCTTCTTGCCAGCCTCCTTACCCTCGGCCTCTCCCGATGCTGCACCGGGCTTGTAGCCCAGCATCTCGAGGACCTCGTCACTGATGTCATATTTCTTGCTGGCGAAGAGCACCGTAGCGCTGCCGGCCTTGTCGAAGACGAAGGCATAGTTTTTCTCGTGTGCCACACGTTCGATGGTGGCAAAGACCCTGTCCTGTACGGGTTTGAGTAGTTCGGCACGTTTCTTGTCGAGATCGCCGTCGGGACCGAAACGCTGCTGCTGCAACGCTTTCAATTCCTGCTCCTTGGCAGCAATCTCTTCCTTACGTCTTTTCTTAAGATTCTCGGGCAGGAGATAGCTCTCCTGTTCATACTCAACACGCATTGCCTCGAGTTGGGCGGCCTTCTCCGCCAGCTCGTTTTTCCAGTCTTCCACATACTTGTCGAGACGTTTTATCGCATTGCTGTAGTCGGGAATACTACGGAGGACATAGTCGGTATTGACGACAGCATACTTCTGCGCACTCGCTGAATTGATAGTTGAAAATTGAAAGTTGAAAATTATGCTGACGCAAAGCATAGCTTTCAATATCTGTCCGAAACACTTTTCGCTTTTCATTTCAATGATTCTTTTCAATTATCAACTTTCGTTTCCCTAGTCGAGGCTCTGGCCTATGCTGAAGTGGAACTGGCTACCACCGGTAGTACCGTCGAAGCCATAGCCCCAGTCGACACCTATCAGGCCCAGCATGGGAAGATAGAGGCGGACGCCGAGGCCGGCGGAGTTGTACATCTTGAACGGCTGGAATTCGGAGAGGTCCTTCCAACAGTTACCTCCCTCGAGGAAGCCCAGCACCCAGATGGTGGCGCTGCCGCTCTCGATGATAGGCTGGCGCAGCTCAATGGTGAAGCGGTCGAAGACAGAGCCGCCGCCATTGTCACTGGCTCCAATCGAGTTATTCTCATAACCGCGCAGGGGGATAACCTCACGGCCGTCAAGCACCCACGACGAGAGTCCATCGCCGCCAAGGAAATAGCGTCCGAAGGGCGCCAAGCCGATGTCCTTGTTGTAGTATCCCATGAAGCCAAAGCGGAAGCGTGTGCTGAGCACCACGTCGCCCACCAAGTTGAGCATCCAGGCTCCGCGCAGGTTAATCTTATAATACTCTATCCACTTGTATTTCTCCTGCGCTGTAGTGTTCTCGTCAATGGTCTTGCCCGACAGGAACGAGAAAGGAGGTGTGGCATAGATGCTGAGCGAAAGCTCCGAACCACTGCGGGTATAGAAAGGCGAGTCGAAGGAGTTGCGCGACAGGGTGAAGCCATAGGAGATATCGTTGGAAGTACCGTCGGCGAAGAGTCCCAAGGCGAGGTTGTTATAGTTATTGAGGATATAGTGCTTGTAAGTGATACCGTGCGACATGATAAAGTAGTCGTCGGGCCATTTGAGACGTTTGGAGAAGCTGACGCCAAGGCCGGAAATCTGCAGACTGTAGAAGTTCTCATCCTCCCGCCTTACCCAGAGTCCATTACTCATATAGTTGTGGTAAATCTGCCCCGTGAGCGACTGTGCTCTGCGGCCGCCGAGCCACGGCTCGGTGAACGAAGCGCTGAGCGAATAATAGGAGCTACCGTTCGTGGTAGCGTTGAGTGCAAGTTTCTGACCGTCACCGGCAGGAAGCGGTGCCCATGCATCTTTATTGAAGATGTTGCGAATGCTGAAGTTGTTGAGCTGTATGCCCACCTGTCCGATGAACATGCCAGCGCCGTAGCCGCCCTGCAGGTTGAGCTGGCTGGTAGAGCCCTCTTCAACCTTATAGACGATATCCACGGTGCCATCCTCGGCGTTGGGACGCGGCTCAGGAATCACCGACTCCTCTTTGAAGAACTTCAAGGTCAACAACTCACGACGGCTACGCAGAACGGCATCACGGCTGAAGAGGTCACCCGGACGCGTATGCAGCTCACGCATGATGACCTTGTCGTTGGTGATGGTGTTGCCCTCGACCCACACGTTGCGGATACGGGCCTGCTTGCCCTCGACGATGCGAATCTCTATATCGATACTGTCGTTCTCCACGGCCACCTCCACGGGAGTGGCACGGAAGAAAAGATATCCGTTATCCATGTAGAGCGACGTGATGTCGGTACCTGATGGATTATACTGGAGGTTCTCCTCAAGCATACTCTTGTTGTAGGGGTCGCCTTTGTTGATTCGCAGCGAACGGCGGAGCACCTCATCCGAGTAGACAGTATTGCCCGAGAAGGTGATGTTGCGGAAGAAGAATCTGTGGCCTTCATGGATAGTCACCTTGACCTTCACACGGTCCTGATCGGCTTTCTTGACCTCCTCGCGGGAAACATCCCATACGGTGTCCTTCACGATACGTGCATCACGGAAACCCTGCTCGTTATAATAGGCAATCACATTGTCGAGATCCTCATGGAAATCGCTCTCGATATAGCGCGACTTTTTCCAGAAGACTTTCTTCCAGAAACGCAAGCTCTTGCGGAAATGCACGTCGCGGGTTTTCTGCATCTTGCCCTTCAGCGTGGAGCTGGAGATTTCGTGGTTGCCCTCGAAAATCAAAGAGTCGATCTTCACCTTGTTGCCACGTTTGACATTGAAGGTGACGATAAGACGTCCCGAGGTGTCGGCCTCGGTGGTGGGCGTCACTTCGACGCGCGTGAAGCCTTTCTCGATATAATAGCCCTTGATTTTATTGGCCGACGTACGGAGCATGTTCTCCGTCACCACATCGCCGGTCTTGATTTGAATCTCCTCGCGAAGTTTCTTGTCCTCCCCTTTCTTCACGCCGGTGAAGGCGAACTTCAACATGCGGGGACGCTCTTTGAGGATTATTTTGAGGAAAGCGATGCCACCCTGTATGCGGGTCACACGAATCTGCACGTCGTCAAACATGCCCTGCTTCCACAGGTTCTCGATGGCACTGGAGATTTTGTCGCCAGGAAGTTTTACTTTGTCACCCACCTGCAGACCAGCCACAAGCTGCACCACACGGGTGTCAAAATTCTCGGCGCCTTCAAAAGTGATGCCGCCAATCTCGTAAGTCTTGGGAGTCAGATAGTCGAGGTCATATTCATCATTACCGCCTACAACCACCTGTGCATGAGCCCCTAGAGGCATCATGGCCATCATGGCAACAAGCAGCAGTAATATCTTTTTTTGTTTCATCAATACTAGCACTTAATTATACAATAACTCACATCTGTATAAATTATTATATTTAAGCAGTATTTTTTACAAAAAAATTTCACTGCTGAGCTTCGACCTGTGCCTCGGTCTTGCCAAAACGGCGCTGACGGTTCTGGTAGTCGAGTACCGCAGCATAGAAATCCTCGTGGCGGAAGTCAGGCCACAACAGGTCGGTGAAATAGAACTCCGTGTAAGCCATCTGCCACAGGAGGAAGTTCGAGACCCTCAGTTCGCCACCCGTACGTATCAGCAGGTCGGGATCCGGATAGTCTTTGGTGTTCAGATATCTACGGAGGGTATCCTCATCGATAGTTTCGGCGGCAAGACCTTCCCTGCAGATTTGTTTCAGTGCTTCGGCAATTTCCCAACGCGAGCTGTAGCTCAGCGCCAGGACAAGCGTCGTGGCGGTATTGCCCGAGGTTTCTTCGATACATTTCTCCAGCATGGTACGCGACCTCTCGGGAATACGGCTCATATCGCCTATCGTCTCCAACTTCACGTTGTTATCCATCAGCGTCTTGGTTTCCTCCTTGACGGCCTTGATGAGCAACTCCATCAGTCCATCGACCTCTGCCTGCGGGCGGTTCCAGTTCTCGGTACTGAAGGTGTAGAGGGTGAGGTATTTCACTCCCAGCTGCACCGCAGCCTCGACAGCTTGTCTGACAGCCGTGAAGGCGTTCTGATGGCCAAAGATCCTCTCATGCTGCTGCTTCATGGCCCAGCGGCCATTGCCATCCATGATGATTGCCACATGCTGCGGCACCCTGGTCTTGTCAATCTGGTCTATCGTAACCATTATTTCGTTTTTTTAATATTTGCAACGTTTCGAGCGCATCCAACCAAACAGCATGTCCAGGTTGACGCCCACCGAGATGTGGAAATAGGCATACCAGTCGTCGAGCGAGTCGTCGCCGCGCTTGATACCCGGGGCGTTCTCATAACCCTCCACCACCTCGCTGCTACGGTCGGCGAGCGTGGCGGCAAGAGCGCCATCGGCAGAATGGGCCTCCAAGACCTCCTTGCCCACATACGTGGTGCTGACGTCGTCAAGATAGTCCGTCCAGGTCAGCCGGAAGCCGTACTCTACCGCCACCGAGAAGTTCTTTCCCAGGCGGGCTTTCACGCCCACTCCGAACGGCAGGCACAGCTGCGTCAGCGTGTAAGGTTGCCTGTCTGGATATTCGACAGTCCCCTGCCCTTCCGTACCCAGGGGCTGCAACTCGGCCCAGCTGGTCTCCCCGGGGCCTATCGAATACTCGGCCATGGGGTTATAGTGGAATACCGCCAAGCCGCCGAAGAGATAGGGGGTCCACAGCCTCTCGGTGGCGCCGGGACCATAGGGAGAGAAATTGAACTCCGCAAGGGCGGAGACCTCGAATATATCGGATTTGAAACTCAAATTGCGCAACTTGTTGTAATCCTCCTTGCACTCTACCGACCCGAAAGCCAGCTCGCCACGGAAAGACCAACGGTTGTTATAGTTATAGCGTATGCCGCCTCCAAAGGCCAGTCGCGGAAGCGAGAAGACGCTCTGGTCGTTGAGGTCACCGATATAGTTCATCCCGCCACCTCGCAACAGCAGTTCGCTACGGCTGAGGAAGTCCTGTCGCTGGGCCCGAAGAGTGTGGAACATGGAACACGGAAAGAGGAAAGCCATGCTGACGCAAGCCAGCATAACCATCCGTATCATCTTTCCCTTTTCCCCTTTCATCTTTCCACTTATTCGGTCCATTTCACAGAATTGCATATTCCCTCCACCTGCATCAGGTAGTCACGCTTGTTGAAGCGAGGGGCATAGACGAAGCCCACCACATCGACGATATTCTTGCCATCGGGCGACAGCATGGAATAGGAGACGAAGGGGCCACCCATACGGTCGCGGGTGTTGTGCAGGCTCCAGAGGCCATGGGTCTCTATGCAGTATTCCGTACCGGGGTAGTCCACCTTGTGGCTCATCAGTGCCACCCGTCGCTCCGTGCCCATATAGCCACCTTCCGAGGGGCCCGGCACATTGCGGCGCATCATGGTGTCCAGACGGTTGTACAGACGTTCATCCTCGAACTGTCCCTGGTTGCGATAAGGGCTCACATAGATGAGCACACCCAAGCTGAAGTCCTTGGTCTCTTTCCTAATCCAGGCGAAGCCGTCACTTCCTTTGCCCCATGAGAACTCTTCGCTGAAAGTCATCCCAAAGCCGAAGTGGTCCTTCACACGCTGCATCAGCTCGTGGTTCTTATGGGCATCGAAAGCCTTGATCATGCGACGGTGCTCAGCCTCATAGATGGACTTCACCATATTGGGCTCGTAGCGACGCAACAGGTCGCGCAGCGAGGCCTCGTTCTTGGCCGAGATATGCACCACCGTCTGGGGTGCAGCCCACTTGTCGCGGTCTATATACACTTTGTCCTTCCCGTTGGCCGCAACCTCGCAGATGACGATATTGCGGTATTTCTGGAACATCGACGTGTTGTTGAGTTTGGCCACGCTGATGGCGGTCACGTCGAATCGGGGCTCCGCCTGCGGCAGCCCCAGTTGCGGCTGACGGAAGATGGAGTCTATCAACTGACGAGTCGCCCCGTCATAGTTGCCCTGGTCGGCAGCCACCAAGACCTCCAAGGTCTTGCCCGACGAGCTCTTCTCCATCAGAGCCTTGTTCTGCTTGGTATTGCACGAAGCAAGAAGCAACACGGCCGAAAGAACAAAAAACAATTTCTTCATATCTTTATCTTTTTGAGTTTATCCATTCGTTGAAGTCGGCGATGGCCTGCGCTATGGGCGTCTCCGGCATTCCCAAATCCTCCAGCGCATGACGGTTGTCATAGTATTCCCTCACCGTCAACTGACGCACATTGCGCGTGGACAGTTGCGTCCTCACACCACATGCACGCAGTGCATCACCTATCTTGCCTGCCGCCAGCAGCAGTCCATTCGGCACGGTCCACACCCGCTGTCTCTTCCCCAGCACCTCGGCCTGCAGCTCATACAGCTGCCTGACGGAGAGCATTCCCTGTCTGCTCACGGCGAGATAGCGGTGGCCGTTCTGTCCGTGGTCGAGTGCCGCGACAACGGCCTGCGCCACATCGTCCACATGAACGAAAGCCTTGCCTCCTTTCGGAGCCAGCATCAGCCGTCTGCCCCGTGCCGCCAGAAGCATCTGCCCCGACGACGGCTTCACATCCCATGGACCGAGCATGTAGCCCGGATTTATCACCACCAGATGCCACTCGGGCCATCGTTGCGCAGCCTCCAGGACAATCTTCTCCCCCTCACGTTTGCTGTCGGCATAGAACGAACCCGCGAAAGGCGGCCGCATCGGCGCCGACTCGTCGGCAGGCTGTTCCGCCGTCCCGTATCCGATGGTGTTCACTGTCGAGGTATGCACCAACACACGGATATTCCTTTCTTCCATCACTCTCACCAACATCGCGCAGAGGTCACGGTTGACGGGCAGAAAGTCCTCGTACCTGCGAAGCGACATGTCGGTAGTACCCGCGCAGTTGATGATGGCGTCGCACCCCTCGGCGGCACACGATAGCGTATCGTAGTCCAGCAACGACCCTTCTACCGTCTGCACTTGCTGAGAAGCGTCAGTAACAGGCAACTGTATGCCTCCGGCGCGGCGCACCAGCGCCACCACCCGGTGACCCTCGTCCATCAAGTGCCGCAGCACATTGTGTCCGAGCAGTCCTGTCGCTCCCAGCAACAATACTTTCATACACTTATTAACGTCACCTCACCCATTTTATTGCATCGGTGAGAGTAGATTTTTCGCTGTCAGAACTTCCACCGCAGCTGCAGGTGCCATGTCTGGCGGTGGTTTCCGTCGGTCTGGGCGTCGCCACTGCCAATAGCGGCCACATCCTGGTAGGCTGTCAGCGTATACTTGAAGCTGAGATTGAGCCGACGACTCACATCCCACCGTACCACCGCGGAGGCACGCAGACCACGGTTCATCAGCATCGGGATGGAGTAGGCATACTGCAGATTACTCTCACTGAGGTATATGCGGGCATTATAGCCATCGACGTCGAACCATGCCGCCTGCAGGGCCACCTGCATATCCTTGACTGCGTAGCGGGCTTCCTGTGCCACCAGCCATCCCCACTCGCCTTCCGACTGTTCGGCGTCGAACTGCGACAGCACAACCCGCGTGGTGAGCTGCCAGCCTCCCAATGCCAGCCGCGCCTGCCCCTGCAGCTGACGCCGGCACGTCGACTCTCCCAGATAGAGTGTGCTGTCAAGGTTGGGTATATTGCGGTATTTCTGTCGCCAAGAATAGCGCAGCGATGCCGTCACGTGACGGCCAAATTCGCGCGACAGCTGTGTCCTCAGCCATGTACCCGAGGAGGGGGCGTAACTGCCATAGCGCAGCGATGGGAAGCGGTGCACGTCAACACTCAGCAAGGCTGTCACTGCCAGCGGCAGCCGCAAGCGGGCGTCGAGGGTGACACCCTGCTCGTTGCGCGTTTCCCCTATAGCATAGGAGCCAGCATGACGGTTGTGATACTGCGGGTCGTAATGGCGGATGCCGACTCCGAGGCTGTTGTCTCCTCCCACCGAGAGACGTATTCCGCCCAGCGCCGCAGGCGCGCCACCCTGGTCCAGCGAGGCCTCGCCGTAGAACAGCAGGCGGTCACGCTGCCAGAGGAAGTCGACACCCAACGCTGCTTGCCGGTCTCCACGAAAATAGTCTTGGTTGTAGGCGTAGTCACGCAGCAGCACGCTGTCGTCCAGCATCGTGGCGGTAGCCGTGATGCCAAGCATCAGGTTGCCCTTGCTCCAGGTGAGATGTCCACCACCGAACCACTCGCCGTCATGACGCGACCCGAATGCCGACAGGCTGTAGCCCCGACCCAGCGACAACGTGGCGGCCACGCCCTCCTGCCAGCCTGTCTCATAGAACGCGCTGGCGGCACGCACCCCTTGCCCGTAGCGCACCGGCGAAGTTCCCAGCAGACTGAACGGATGGAAGCCCGTCCACAACGTTACACCCTGACCGAACTGCAGATTGTACCGACCTACTATCAACGTCTCCAACCGTCCCATGTGTTTCAACATCACATGATAGCCGTAGAAATTACCCTTCCCCCACGCCTCCATGGGGTCTTTGTCGGCACTGAGACGCACGCTGACGCGGTCGTCAAGCTGGTAGCTGTAGCACAGCAGGGCCCGAAGGTTGTCGCCCTCGTAGTGTCCATTGGCATAACCTTGCGCCTGCTCCACGGTGCCGCCCACACCTGCCACCACAGTATGGCGTCCCCGCGAGAGCAACTCCTTCAGCGTCAGCCGTCCGGCAGGCTCGTACGGTTCCACCGTCACCAACGGCGCAAGGAGCGCCACCATGGCGCTGTCGAATCCCGGCACCACCGTCAGTTCCTTGATACTCAGCAGCTGTCCATACAGGGTGATATACGTCTTCAACGCCCGAATCTGGAACGGTGAGAGGAACGGCAAGTCGGCAATCGCCACCGTGTCGTTTAGGTTTACTGGATTGTCGGCCAGCTGCAGCAGCTGGTCACTGAGGTCGGCAGCGGACTCGTCGCTGCCAGTCTCCTCCACCCACTGCTCCATATCCACCTCCACCTGTGCCACAGCCACCGGCAGCAACGCCAGCAACAGCAACACCATCACTATGAGCCGTCTCGTCAAAACCATAGTCCAAGTGATATTTGCGGAGTGAGGCCCAAGATGTTGTGATGCTCTACCGCCAAATCGATACGGTATATTTCATGCATGAATCCCAACCCGAAGGTGAGCGTCAGCGGTGCCGTGACCATGCCGACACGAAAAAGCAGATATTTTTCATAGCGGTATTCGGCTCCCAAGCGGAAGCGCATCCGTTCTTCACTCTCCACGGCGGCGACCCCCAGCAACGAACTCACGGGGTGCCAGGCGACAGACAGACGCGCCATCCACGGCCGTTCTTCTTCCCATGGACGTGTGCCGCCCTCTGCCGTCAGAGTCACCGACCGACCCAGTTCCACACGTGTCCAGGCGGAGAGCCCCACCCATTGCTGCGGCTCATAATAGCCGTCACCTGTCGTCTGACGGCAATAGCGGGCACGCACGCCCACCGTTGCCCACTCCTCGACACGTTGACGGAAGCCCAGCAAGGCCTGCTGCTCGTTGTAATCCAGATCACCGAAGAAGAGGTAAGCACCTTCCACAAACCCTTTGTCCCACAGGCCCCACCCGCCCTCAATCATGCGGAAGGAGAGTCCCTCGGTGGAGAAGGTACTGCGGTAGCTCACAGCCACATGCCGTGCTTCCTCCTCCATCCGGCATCCGCCCATGGCGGCACTGCGGGCATCCAAGGGTACAACGGCAAACTGCGCCCCTGCCGGAAGAGCCGACAGCAGCAGAACCATTGATATAAGGACAACTTTCACACGGGAAAACTATGCCGGAGCCTGGACAATCAGGCCCTGTTCCACAAGGTCTTTGTAGGTCTTCTCGGCAGCCAGCTGCTCGGCCGCCTTGATGGAGAACTCCACAGCCGACTTCTGAGGCTGTCCGTCAATGCTGACGAGACTCTCATACTGCTTGCGCGAGGCATGGGTCTGCGCAATGGTTTGCACCACCTCGAAGGTCACCTTCTTGTGGTGTTTCTGGCCCCAGTCGATAAGCTTGCTCTTGAAGTTCCAGTCGGTGGTAGCCATGGCATCGACATCGAGATAGGTACACAACACTTTATCCACCAACACCTTTCGGGTGAACATATATCCCTTCTCGATATACATGGCGCCTATCAGGGCTTCGAATGCATTGCCCCCGATGGACTTGAATCCGCCGCCCGAATCGCGCTGATAGTCTATCAGTTCCAGCAGTCCTATCTTCTGTGCCAACTTGTTCAGGCTGGCACGACTCACTATCTTCGAGCGGAGCTCGGTAAGGAAGCCCTCGCCCTGATAGGGATACTTGCGATAGAGGAAATCCGCCACCACGGTGCTCAGCACAGCGTCGCCCAAATATTCGAGGCGCTCGTTGTTGATGCGATGGCCGTTCTGCGAAGCCGACGAAGAGCGGTGAGTGAAGGCAACATGGTACAACTCCGTATGGCGCGGAGTATAACCCAAGATATTCGTAAAGAAACTATTGAATTCTTTGCTCTCCTTGTTTTTCCGGAAAAACAGCATCGCTAGTACTTTCTGAAGGCCAGACATACATTGTGTCCGCCGAAACCGAAAGCATTGCTGAGGGCAAAGTTCACCTCACGCCGCTGCGCTTTGTTGAACGTGAAGTCGAGCGCAGGAATCTGCGGGTCGTCGGTGAAGTGGTTGATTGTCGGAGGGACAATGCCGTTTTTGATTGTAAGGATGGTGGCGATAGCCTCAACAGCGCCGGCGGCGCCCAGCAGATGTCCCGTCATCGACTTGGTCGAGTTGATAGCCATCTTGTAAGCATGGTCGCCAAAAAGACCGACGATAGCCTTGGGCTCCGAGATATCGCCTATCGGCGTGGAAGTGCCATGGGTGTTGATGTGGTCCACATCGGAAAGAGCCATACCTGACTCCTCGACCGCCTGCCGCATCACGCTGATGGTTCCCAAACCCTCGGGATGGGAAGCCGTGATATGATAGGCATCGGCCGAGAGACCCGTGCCGGTAACTTCGGCATAGATATGGGCTCCACGGGCTTTGGCATGTTCCAACTCCTCAAGGATGAGAGCGGCAGAACCTTCGCCCAACACGAAGCCGTCGCGATCCTTGTCGAAGGGGCGCGAAGCCGTCTGCGGGTCGTCGTTGCGTGTCGAAAGGGCACGCATATTGCCGAAACCGCCGATACCGGCCTGGATGATGGCACATTCTGAACCACCGGCCACCATGGCGTCCACCTTGCCCAGACGAATCAGGTTGAAGGCGTCGCTGATGGCGATAGCCGACGTGGCGCAGGCCGCCACAGTGCTGTAGTTGGGGCCACGCAAGCCATAGCGGATGGCTATCTGACCGGCGCAGATGTCGGTGATGACCTTGGGCACCCAGTAGGGGCTGAAACGCGGCGTGCCGTCGGTGAGGGCATACGCCATAAGTTCGTCCTGGAGACTCTGCACGCCTCCCATGCCCGAACCCCAAATAACGCCAAACCGGTCTCGGTTGACATCGATACTGTCTGCGAAACCGGCATCACGCATCGCCTCGTCAACGGTCACTAAACCATACATGGAATAGCCGTCGAGGAGGCGCATCTCTTTCTTGTCAAAGAAGTCTAAAGCATTAAAGCCTTTCAATTCGGATGCAATACGGCATCTGAATTTCGAGGCGTCAAAACGTGTTATTGGCCCGGCTCCGCTCACTCCCTTGACCAATGCATCCCACAATGCAGGCACATTGTTGCCAATTGGGGTGAGCGCGCCGAGACCTGTAACAACTACTCTTTTCAACTCCATAAAGCGGAAAGAGCGGAACTAATGTTCGTTTTACTTCTTTGCGTTTTCGATGAAAGCGATAGCGTCGCCAACGGTGACAATCTTCTCAGCTTCCTCATCAGGAATGGAAAGGTCAAATTCCTTCTCGAGCTCCATAATCAGCTCGACGGTGTCCAAAGAATCTGCACCAAGATCATTGGTGAAGCTGGCTTCGGGGGTGACCTGACTTTCTTCAACACCAAGTTTGTCGGTGATGATGCTTGTTACTCTAGTTGCAATTTCTGACATTTTACTTTTAATTTTAATTGATAAAACTGGGTGCAAAGAAACGAAATTTTTTCCATACGTAAACATTTTTTAACATTTCTCACCACTGTCAAAAAATATAAAAAACTGACTCCTAATACTCTAATCTCAAAAAAAAATGCTTTTTTTTCGACTTTTTGATAGCCCTTGGGAATGATATTTTGGCAAAAATTAATAAAAATTTGCAAAAATCGACCCCTTCCCATCCACTTCTCTCTAACTTCATGTCATCACCCTACCATCACCGTACCATCACCGTACCATCACCGTATCAACTCCGACTAAAGTCGGACTTGGGTCGGAGTTGAGTCGGAGTTGATAGGGACATGGTACTGATTTCGTGTCAATTAGATGCAAATTATATAGATATAATATTGATATTGTGAGTTTTAAATCCTATTTTTCGGATATTTTTTACTATTTTTCACATATTTCTTCGACATCTCATTTTTTATTCTTATCTTTGCATTTTTAAATACTATACATATTATATATGACCAGACTAGCCATACTGGGATCCGGAAACGGGACCAACGCGCAACAGATTACTGAATATTTCGTCGGCCGCACCGATGTCGAGGTGGCCTGCATCATCTACAACGTGAAGGACGCCTATATTGCGCAACGCGCGAAGAACCTGGGCGTCGAGGCCCACTATTTCGGCCGCCGCGACTTCTACGAGAGCACCGCGGTGCTCGACTACCTGAGAGAGAAGAAGGCCGACTGGGTGATTCTTGCCGGCTTCCTGTGGCTGGTGCCGGAGAATATGCTGGCTGCCTACCCCAACCGCATCATCAACATCCACCCCGCCCTGCTGCCTGCCTACGGCGGCAAAGGCATGTACGGCCACCATGTGCACGAGGCCGTCATCGCCAACCACGAGAAGGAGAGCGGCATCACCATCCATATCGTCGACAACCACTACGACCGCGGCACCACCCTCTTCCAGGCCCGCTGCCAAATCACCCCCGAAGACACCCCCGACACGCTGGCGGCAAAAATACACCTGCTTGAAAAAGAGCACTTCCCGCGCGTGATAGACGAAACCATCAAGGCTCGACAATAATGCGCATCGCCATCAACACACGCCTGCTACTGAAGGGCAAGATGGACGGCATCGGTTGGTTCACCGCCGAGACCGCACGCCATCTGGTGACGGCACATCCCGAGCACCAGTTCTTTTTCTTTTTCGACCGGACACCCGACAAGGAGTTCCTCTTTGCAGACAATGTGACGCCGGTGGTGCTACATCCCCAGTCGCGGCACCCCGTGCTGTGGTACATCTACTTCGAATGGAGTACAGTACATGCGTTGAAGCGACACAAAATAGACCTTTATCTCTCACCCGACGGCATGATGCCGCTGCATCCCGGTGTGCCGACACTCAACGTGATACACGACATCAATTTCGAACATACCGACGACTACCTGAAATCAATACACCAGCGCTACCTGAAACGCTACTTCCCGCGCTTTGCCCACAACGCCACACGGCTGGCCACGGTATCGGAATTCTCAAAAAAGGACATTGCCGAGACCTATCATATCGACCCGTCGAAGATCGATGTGGTATACGACGGTGCCCACAGCAACTATCGGCCACACAGCGAAGACGAAAAAGAGGCCATCCGTGCCCGTTTCACGGAGAGAAGTCCCTTTATCATCTTCATCAGCACCATCATCAAAAGGAAGAACCTAGCTAATCTGCTGCTGGCCTTCGACAAGGTGAAGCGTGACGACCAAAGCGGTCTTAAGTTGGTGGTGGTGGGACACCGCATTTGGTGGCAGGACGAGTTGGCCGAAGCTTACGACAACATGAAGCACCAATCAGATGTCATCATGCTCGGCCATGTGGAGCCCGGCGACCTTGCAGCGCTGCTCTCGGCCTCGGAGATGTTGGTCTATCCATCATACTTTGAGGGCTTTGGCATCCCCATTCTGGAAGCCATGTATGCCGAGACTGCCGTCGTATCCTCGCGGACTACCTCCATGCCCGAAGTGGGCGGCGATGCCGTGTTGTATATAGACCCTACCAATCCAGACGATATAGCACATGCTATCAGCAGGTTGCAAGATACCAAACTGCGCTATAGCCTTATCGAAAAAGGGCGCTTGCAACGGCAGAAATTCAGCTGGGAACATACCTCCAACCTACTCTGGGACAGCATGATGAAAACCCTTGAACAACGATGAAAAAACATTGGTTCACCCTTACAGGCTTCCTCTATCTGTTGTCGGCGGGTGCCATCTACGGACAAGCGCCTGATAACATGGTATATAACCCTTCATTTGAGGAGTACCGCAGGTGTCCGCAGAAGGTCGAGGCATTGGGGGTGATGCGCGATGTGGAGGCTTGGTGGCAACCCACGCAGGGGAGCAGCGACTACTTCAACGCGTGTGGCGGACGCGAGTGCGTGGTTCCCAGAAACAAGATGGGCATCCAGGCAGCCCATAGCGGCGACGCCTACTGCGGTATCTACTGTTCGCAGGAACGCTACCGCGAGTACCTCCAGACCGAGCTCAAGAGTACCCTCGTTGCCGGCAAACGCTACCGCGTGAGTTTTTGGGTGAGCCTGGCCGACAAATCGCCCCATGCCATTGCCACCCTGGGAGCCCTGCTGACCCAAGAGCCGCTCACCGACTCGACCTACGGCATTTTGATGAACCGCGAGATAACCCAATTCGGGAACGAAGCTTCACAATCGATAGCAGTATACCATGAACCACAGATAGTCAACCCCTTAGATGCTCCGCTGACCAACACCAAGGAATGGGTCGAAGTCAGTGGCGAGTTCACCGCCAAGGGTGGAGAAAGATTCCTAACCATAGGCAACTTCTTCTCCTTCAACAAGTCGAATGTCGTCCTGGTACAAAGTGGCAACAGCCCTCTGGCCGGCGCCTACTACTATATCGATGATGTCAGCCTTACCTGTATCGACACCCTTACCCCAGAACTGCCAGCCCCCCCAGTGTCCGACGGACCCAAGGAAGGCGAGGTGGTGCGTGTGGACGGCATCTATTTCGCCACAGGGGAAAGTGAGGTGCTACCCCAGTCCTACAATGCGCTCATCCGCCTGAAAGAGATGCTCGAGACTCATCCCGAGATGAAGATTGAATTGCGCGGACATACCGACGACCAAGGCACCGCTGAATTCAACCAGAAGCTCTCCGAAGAACGAGCCCATGCCGTAGCCGACTTCCTCATCGGCAAAGGCATCCAACGCCGCCGGTTGTCATGGGTGGGCTTCGGCGAGAGTCGGCCCATCGACGACAACAAAACCGCCGAAGGCCGCCAGAACAACCGAAGGGTAGAGTTCCTGGTACGGGAGAAATAATATATAGTATTATATATATAAAAATAGCGGGGATTCCTTTCGGAATCCCCGCCTTATTTTCGTTGAAACAGATTAGTCAATCACACGGTAGAAGCTGACACGGCGGTTGAGGGAGAACTGGATGTCACCGAAGGCAACACTCTTACCCTTATGCTCGGTCTGGATGCGATCCTCAGCAATACCATACTTCTTGACAAGGAGACGTTTGACCTCGTTGGCGCGCTTCTCAGAGAGCTTCATGTTGTACTTGTCGCTGCCGGTGTAGTCGGCGAAGCCAACAACAAGAATCTTGACGTCGGAGTTGTCCTTGAGGACGCGGGCGACGGCCTTGACTTTGATTTCCTCTTCCTCGGGAACTCTCCACTGGTCGACACCGTAAAGGACGGAGAAGGGCATGGCGTAGAAGTTGAGCTGGTCGGCCTTGATCTGGTCGATGACGGCCTGGAGGCTGTCGGCAGCAGCGCTGTTGCCACCCTTGCCCTGTTCAAGAGCCTGAGCGAGCTGATCCTCGAGTTCGGCAATGCGGTTCTCGAGTTTCTTCTCATTACCACGGGAGGTGTTGACCTGACGCTCGAGGTTGTTGACCTGCGAGTTGAGAGCGCTGAAGTTCTCCTGGGTCAGCATGGCCTTCTGGGCAGCGACGGCCTTGTCGGTAGCGGTGAGACCGAAGCAGTAGTAGTAACCGATGCGGAAGATACGGTTGGTGTGGTGGAGATCTTTCGAGAAGAAGGTGCTGGGAGTGGGAGCGTCGCCGTTGATGTCGTAGCCATACTCACCGAAGATGTGGTGAGACTCGCCAAAGCGATAGCTGGCACCGATACCACCGTCGAGGGTGATACCCACAGTTTCATAGTCCACAATCGACTCGTCGGGGTTGAAGCTCAGACCGAGACCACCACCGGCATAGATATAGAAGTTGAAGCGGCGATCGGGATCGTAACCCTTGATAGCGTTGTTGAGGGAGAACAATATGTCGAGGGTGAGGGTAGCGTGGCGATCCATCTTGTAGTTGTTGCCATCATTAGCTGTACCCGTCAGAGGAGCCCACAGGTTGGGGAAGGCGAAACGAATACGCCAGTCAAAAGCATGGTTAAGTTTCTGCTGGGCAAAGATTTCAAGACCGATGTTGGTCGATTTGCGCCAGTTATCACCAAAACTGAAACCACCCATGGCGGCCTGGTCGTTGAGGTCAATAGCACCACCAATCGACCAATTGCTCCAGAAACCATAGCGAGGATACTCGGGCTTGCCGGTGTTCTGGGCGAAAGCGTTAACGGATGCCAGCATAACAGACATCACAACGCCCATCTTGATTAATTTTTTCAGCATATCAATACTTTTTAGGTTATTACTCAAAATAAAACACAATACCTTTTCGGCATTATTCGGGTGCAAAAATACACATTTTTTTTCATTCGCGGAAAATATTTTTTTCATCCGCTCGTTAATTAGAAGAAAATATTGCAGTTACGAATTAAAAAAATATAAAAATAATCATTTTTAATAGTAGTATTATTAAGAAATTACAATAAAAAGTAGCAAAAATATGGAACAATTCAGTATCAAAACGGGGCATTTGTCCAACGAAATCAAACAAGAAGCTAACACTCAGCTCTTCCCCGAGGTCTGCAAGGCAAAAGAGCACCTGCTGAAAGGCGATGCCGCTGGCAACGACTTCCTTGGATGGGTCAACCTTCCGGAAGAGATTGACCAGAAAGAGCTTGCCCGCCTCAAAGCCGACGTGGAACGTCTAGCAGGAAAGAGCAAGGTCTTCGTCGTCATCGGCATCGGAGGTTCCTACCTTGGTGCCCGCATGGTGATTGAAGCTCTGCAGTCAGAGTTTGCTTCGATGGTTCGCGGCGCGAGACCCTACATCGTCTATGCCGGCCACACCCTCAGCGAGGACTACTACAGCCAGCTGCTAAACCTCTTGGACCATGAGGATTACAGCGTCGCTGTCATCTCCAAGTCGGGCACCACTACCGAGCCTGCCGTGGCATTCCGCATCGTCAAAGCCCACCTTGAAAAGAAATATGGCAAGGCCGAGGCGGCCCAGCGTATCATAGCCATCACCGATGCCCACAAGGGCGCTCTGCACACCATTGCCGTCCAAGAAGGCTACCCCATGTACGTCATCCCCGACAACGTCGGCGGCCGTTTTTCCGTACTCACCCCCGTAGGTCTGCTGCCCATCGCCATGGCCGGATATGACATCGACCGTCTGCTGGAGGGTGCCCGCGATATGCGCCGCGTCTGCATTGAGAAAGACACCCTTGAGGAGAACCCCGCCATGATGTATGCAGCCATCCGCAACGTCCTCTATCGTAAAGGAATAAAGGTAGAGATGCTGGTGAGCAGCCTGCCGAACCTGCGCTATCTGGCTGAGTGGTGGAAACAACTCTATGGCGAGAGCGAAGGAAAAGAGCACAAAGGCTTGTTGCCGCATAGTCTCAGCATTACCACCGATCTGCATTCGATGGGTCAATATGTACAAGATGGCGAGCGTTTGATGATGGAGACCATGATTCATGTGAAGCACCCCGCCACACATGTGCCGGTACCCACCGACGAGCAGAACCTCGACGGCATCAACTATCTTGTAAACAAGAGCCTTACAGAGATTAACGACTGTGCCATGGAAGGCACCATCGAGGCCCATGTGGCAGGTGGAGTTCCTGTGGTAGGCATCGAGATTGAACGCGTGGACGAGTACACCCTCGGCCAGCTCATCTACTTCTTCGAATTTGCCTGCGGCATCAGCGGCTACACCCTCGGCGTCAACCCCTTCGACCAGCCAGGCGTGGAAGCCTACAAAAAGAACATGTTCCGCCTGCTGGGCAAACCCGGATTCTAATCCCGGAATCCTCACATTATTCTCAGTATAAACAAAAAAGAGCGAATTGATTTCAAGTCAATTCGCTCTTTTTTTGTCCTAAACGAGATATATTTAATAATTTTTTGTATATTTGCAACACTATCACACCTTCCCGCATCCCTCTACTTATCTAAAACTATGATACATACACCAAAAATAAGCAAGGTTGCCTGGCTCTTTACGCTCCTCCTACTCACGCCGTTGGCACGTGGGCAGTCGTTTAATGATGCCTACGAATTCACGACAGGCGTAAATGCCTCCTTGTGGGAAGACATGACAGGTGCCACCACGCTGAATCTCTCCAGTGACGACCGAGCCTATACATCCCTTATACCCATTGGTTTCAATTTCAACCTTGCAGGTACCACCTATCAAAACTGGACCGTCAACACCAATGGTTGCATACGTCTGGGCGACATCCCCGTTGGCACTTCTTATTATACCAAACCTTTTAGCGAGACCAATGCGAGCCAGAACCTCCCGAAGATTGTCGTGCTGGGATGTGACGGCTATATCGTACCGGACGAAGGATATGTGAAATACAAATTATTCGGGACAACAGAAGCGACACGCAAACTCGTCATCGAGTACCGCAACTCTACTTATACTGCGGCTTCACGCAACTACCCTGTAACCGTCCAGGTGCAGTTGAAAGAATCGGACCGCAGCATCACCTACGTATTCGGCGAGGTGCCAGAGGTCCTTCCTGCCGTCAACTACCAGATGGGGGTGGCCTCGGGAGTCAACGACATCGTTTTATTCAACACCACCAACCACACCGCCGACTTCCTGACAGAAGCACCCCCTATCAGCGTCTACAACCCAAGTGGAACCTGGCCTGAGCAGAACCGATACTATAAACTTATCTACAACCCCAACCTCTGTTTCTTCCCTGGCGAAATCACCCTAGAGAATATCGACACCACCCATGCTACCGTCCGATGGGATGTCCTTGATGCCAACGACAACTATTCGGTATGTGTCGACAGCTCCCCCTGTCAGATTGTCAACGGCGACCATCTTGACCTCACGGGGCTCGCCCCCGGCGCCTCCCACTCCGTCACCGTGCGTCGGATATGCTCGAGCACCGACAGCAGCCGCACCAAGACGGCCTTTTTCCACACCACAAATATCCCGGCAAACGGATGCATTGACCCCACGAACTTCAATTCCGGCTACATCACCGCCTATTATGGCACCTTTGACAACCCCTACGCCAATACTGGAATCATCAATTCGGGCCCGAACAGCTCAGCAAGCCGACACACCATCCATACCAATGTAAACGAGAAGGACCCCCGCACAGGGAGCCGTCTAAGCACAGTGCCTCCAGGAGGCGCCTCGTCGGTTCGCCTGGGCAACTGGCAGACCAGCGCTGAGGCCGAGGCCATACTCTATGTGATGAAAGTTGACACAACGGTATCCGACCTGCTAATCCTTCAGTATGCCGCCGTGCTTCAGGACCCCAACCACTCCCCCGAAGATCAACCTCGTTTCCGATTGGAAATCCTCAATTCTAACATGCAGCTGATTGACCCCGTATGTGGTGCCGCCGACTTCATCGCCAACAGCAACCTCGGATGGAACACCTATGGGACCAATCTATGGAAAGACTGGACTACCGTAGGCATAGACCTCTCACCGTATGCCGGACAGATCATCTCCATCCGCCTCACCACCTACGACTGCGACCAAGGCGCCCACTATGGATACGCCTATTTCTCCCTCTCCTGCGGCCGCAAAAACATGCAGTCTGAAAGTTGCGGCGACAACACAGACAACACCTTCACCGTTCCCTCCGGCTTCAACTACCTATGGTACACCGACACCCCCACCAACCCCATCTCCACCTCGCAGTCACTCAACGTCAGCACCAACACCAACACCATCTATCACTGCCTTCTCAGCTTTATCGACAAACCCCAGTGTAACTTCACCATGAGCGTCCTGGCCGGCGTACGCTATCCGCTGTCGATCTTCGACACCACGATGGTCGTCAACAACTGCCAGTTTGACGTCAGCTTCACCAACCGCAGCACCATCTCGGCCGACGGTGTCACCCCTTCCGGCACGGGTGAGGGTTGCGAGACCGCCTGGTGGGACTTCGGCAACGGCGACACCTCGTCGTTCTACCATGCTTCCACCCACTACGACCATCCCGGCACCTACACGGTAACGCTGGTCTCCACCATCGCCAATGGTCTCTGTGCCGACACCCTCCAACGCACCATCGATATCTTGCCGCCTGGTCCCAACCCCACTATCATTGGACCCACCGAACGCTGCCAGGGCGACCCCATCCCTGACACCCTCTATATACAAAACGCCGCCTGGTCTTCCCTCGGTAACGACACCATGATTGTCACCCCCACACAGACAACCACCTACACCGTTTCTGCCACTGACGACGCCAACTGCACCTACTCCCTTGAACATACCATTGCCGTCCACCCCACCTACTCTCGCCGTGACACCGCCGTAATCTGCACACCCGAGCTGCCCTTCACCTATGGCTCTCTCATCATCGCCACCGCCAGTGATACCGGCAGTTACTCATACAAAGAACTCACCATCCACGGCTGCGACAGCACCGGCACCGTATTCCTCACCGTCAACGACACCAGTTCGACCGACACCATGGCCACAGCCTGCGAAAGCTTCACATGGCATGGTACCACCTACACTACCGAAGGGAGTGTAGCCACTCGGGTGACACCCAACATATTTGGCTGCGACAGCACGACGACGCTCCACCTGACCCTTCACCAATCCTCCGACACCACGCTCCATGACACCATTATCGAAAACCAGCTGCCATATATCTTTAACGACGTCTCCTTCTCCTCGGACGCGTTCGACACCATGATTACCATACCCAACTCTTTCGGCTGCGACAGCAACATCACCTACACTCTTTTCGTCCACTGGAACGTCGACACCACCCTCTACGACACCCTCTGCAACGACCAGCTGCCCTATGTCTGGAACGGCATTGCTTTCGACACCACGGTAAACCAGACCGTCACGATGACACGGTCTTTTGTGCTCCTCAACCGCTATGGTGCCGACAGCACCATCACCATGAACCTTACTATCCACCCCCTCTATGACCACCACCTATCTGTCGCCATCTGCGACAACCAGCAGTATACCTTCGGCGACAGCACCTTCCTTGGCGGCAACGGCTCCATCGTGCACCTTGACAGTCTGCGCTCCCAACATGGCTGCGACTCGCTCTCCACACTCCACCTCACCGTACACCCCACTTTCGACCATCATACCTACGACACCATTTGTTCCAACCAAACTATCGTTTTCACAAACACAACCTATAACACCACCGGAGACTATCCCCACACACTGCAGTCGCAACACCAGTGCGACAGCCTCTCCACGCTCCATCTTCAGGTGTGGCCGGCCTACGACATACACACCTATGACACCCTCTGCGATGACTCGTCCCGCTTCTTCATTGACACCACCTATCGTCTGACAGGCAACTACACTCACCATTTCCATACCTCCTTCTCATGCGACAGCCTGCACACCCTCCACCTGAAGATATACCCCACATACGACATTCACCTCTTCGACACCATCTATGAGGGCGACACCTATCTGTTCGAAGCCACCCTCTACGACACCACCGGCATCTACCCCCACCTGCTTTCTGCCACTTTCGGATGCGACTCGCTGCGCACCCTCCACCTCCAGCGCAACCGACGCACTTATATCGATAGCGTCGTTTGTCAGAACCACCTGCCAATGACATGGAACGGGCTCCTTTTTGCCGACGGCAACGGAAGCCGTTCAGGCAACCTACAGACCCTTAAGGACTCTGTCCATCTCAGCGGCCTCGACGGCATAGACTCTCTCGTGGTGATGACCGTCACCGCCAAGGACACATCGGCATCTGTCGACATAATCCACAGCTGCGACTCCCTCCTGTGGAACGACGGCATCCTGTATATATCATCCACCTCGAGGCCTTCTATTGTCCTACAGAATCAGCTGGGATGCGACAGCATTCGTCATCTGAACTTAACCCTCAACCACACACACCACTTCACCGAACATATCAGCGCATGCGACTCGATGCTATGGATTGACGGCCAATGGTATTATCGCGACACTGCAGGTCATGCCGGTCCTGTGGGCAGCCATCACGCCGTCGGGCCCGTAGACACCCTTGTCACGAGGAGTGGATGCGACTCGGTGGTGTCGCTCGACCTGCAGGTTCACTACGCCACTTACGAGGAATCACTCGACACCTTCTGCTATAACCAGACCTACCATTGGCGAGACTTCTCCCTCCATGGCGACTCCCTCCACACCACCGTCGACCACTACCTCACCGACACCCTTCGCACCATCGACGGATGCGACTCCGTGCTGGCCATACGCTTGACACAGATGGCCCAACCCGCCATCTCCTTCTACTTTGAGCACGACTGCGACCAGCTCTCTTACCGGCTCACCGGCACAACCAACGTCCCGTACATCACCTGGTCGTCAGTCCCCTACGACTCTTTACTCGACGGACACGAGCACGACGCTCATCTCACCGTGTCGCCGCACTCCGTCACAGACTACCTCCTTTATGTCGACTACTATGAGACCCCGTTCTGTCCTTATACCGAGACCCTCACCCTTCGCCCTATAACGATTCCCAAGGCCGTACTGGAGGTCAATCCCGAAGCGCTGAAGTACAACGCCATGGATTATAACGCATACGATGCCTCTCTGCCATACGAAGACCGAACCTGGTATGTCGACTGGATGCAGCAGGACGAGACCTCGCGCCATCTGAGTGGGCAAGGCTCTCCCGAGAACGACAGCATCGTCATCGCCCTGCGTGTATATAACGGGCAATGCTACGACACCGCCGTCTATATTCTTCCTGTGCTCAAAGTGCTCGTCCTGGCACCCAACGTGTTCACTCCCAGCCTCGACATCAACAACAGATTCACCATCGCCACCCAAGGGGTGATTGACGGTGAACTGTTCATTTACAATCGCGAGGGATTATTGGTTTTCCGTACCAAAGACTTCAACCAGCAAGGATGGGACGGCGCCGGTTGCGTTCAAGGGAATTATGTATGGAGACTAGACTACCATGCGGTCGACCACCCCGAGATGTTGAAGTCGACCGTTGGCTCAATATTACTACTACGCTAACCGTTTAGAAGGGCAGATCACCCATCGGTTCGGTATCGCCATTGAGAATGTCCACCAATGGGTTATTCACCATCTGGGAATCCTCATTGCGCTGACGGCTGGAAAGCAACAGCAGGTTGTCGGCGACGACCTCGGTCACATGACGCTTATTACCTTCTTTGTCTTCCCAGGTACGGCTCTGCAGCCGACCTTCGATATAGATTTGTGCACCTTTGTGCAGTATACGCTCTGCGATATCGGCAAGGCCACGCCAGCACACCACATTGTGCCATTCGGTGATCTCCACCTTTTCGTTGTCACGGTTACGACGATATTCTGTCGTGGCAAGAGGGAACGACGCCTTCTTCACCGGCACGGAACCCTCGGAGGGGAAAGAGACTACATCAGGATTTCTTCCTACATTTCCTACAAGGATAACTTTGTTAACTCCAATCATGTCTATACTTAATAGTTTTTTACCTAAATTACGACCGCGAAATTACCACTTTTTTCCGACACCCAAAAATAAAGATATTCACAATGTCTGCAAATACCTATCAATCAACCTCGACACAGGTATTTTTTTTATCCCTTCCACCGTAAAACACCTGTCTTTTTCGGGAAAAACGGCGGGTGCCGACGCCAGTTCTGCCCTGACAAACCGTGCATGGATAGTGCGGTGAGTGAGTTGATGGAGGAAAGGTGGGGAAAATTGAAAATTGAAAATTGAAAATTGAAATTTTTCTTGAGCATACCTCGCTGAAGCCTCTTGCAGCTGCTTGTCGGTCAACTCTTTGTCTGTCTCCATCAGTGGGAACTGGTAGAGGCCACGCCAGATATCCTTGCCGTCGCGCTGTTCCATCAACGTCTTCTCAGCACCATCTTCGCGCCACCGGAGGTCGAAATAATAGAACCAGCGGTCTTTCGGCTTAGCTTTAGGGGATTTGACGGGCAACACATCAACGCGTCCCGAACGTAGCGCGACACACTCATCGGCAAACGGGCATGTCATACAATCGGGCTGCGGCTTACACTGCAACGAGCCAAAGTCCATCAAGGCTGCATTGAAACGATCGGGCCGTTGGCGGTCAATCTGTTTCTGTAGCAATGATTCGAACTCTTTATAGGCCGCATCGGTAGCAATGGGGGTAGCAATGCCATATAGGCGACTGACAAAACGATAGACATTGCCGTCGATGACAGGATGCGGAAGGCGGAAAGCAAACGAGGCGATGGCGGCAGCCGTGTAACGGCCCACTCCTTTCAACTTGAGAATGCCTTCGTAGCTCGACGGGAACACCCCGCCACATTCCGTCGCCATGTATTGGGCGGCAGCATGGAGATTGCGCGCCCGAGAATAGTAACCCAGACCCTGCCAAAGACGCAACACCTGCTCCTCGCTGGCAGCAGCCAAATCAGTTACCGTGGGGAATGCCTCTACAAAACGAAGATAATAGTCTCTCCCTTGCTCTATCCGCGTCTGCTGAAGGATTATCTCCGAAAGCCAGATACGGTATGGGTCGTCTATGCCACGCCACGGAAGCGTCCGTCCAAAGTCGTCATACCAAGAGTATAATTTTTGCAAAAAAGCCATCTTTCGTATCGTTTTTACCACCAAACTCACTCATAAGTGCCTGAAAAAAATATGTTAAATTCCATTTTAACAAAATACACATATCGCTATATTACACGTATTTACATTTAATAGAATGTTAAAAAGATTTAAAATCCCATTTCAAGACACTCAAATGTTTTGCCATATCGGAAAAAGGTGGTACTTTTGCACCCGTTTTCTTGGAACGGAACGCGACCTTGAGGAGCGAACCGTTACAATAAAAAGGCGCGAATAATAACGTAAATAAACAATAAAAATTATACTACAATGTCAAAGAAATGTGAAATTACCGGAAAGAAAGTGATTGTGGGAAACAACGTGTCGCATTCCCGTATCCACACCAAACGTACCTTCTCGCCCAACCTGCAGACCAAGAAGTTCTACATTCCTGAAGAGGACATGTGGATCACTCTGAAGGTCTCCGCCAAAGGCATGCGCATCATCAACAAGAAAGGCATCATCGCCGCTCTTAACGACGCTGCCGCCCAGGGTCACCTGATGTTCTAATTCGTCTTGGCCGCAAGGCCAAAATGACAAACAGAAGGGATTCCTGATGTTCTAAGAAGACAATAGTCTTAAATAAATTAATTATTAACCCTTAACAAGAAAGAGGTATTAACAATGATCGTAGTTCCTATTAAAGAAGGTGACAACCTCGAAAGAGCCCTCAAGAAACTGAAACGCAAATTCGAGAAAACCGGCGTGGTGAAAGAGCTGCGCGAGCGTCAGAAGTTCACCAAGCCCAGTGTCATCAACCGCGAGAAGAGACTGAAGGCCATCTACGTCCAGCACCTGCGTCAGGCCGAGCTCGACAAGTAAGCCATCCTCTCCACTCGCGTTGGAAACAACGCATTGGAAAAAGAAAAGCCCCGAAGCAATCGCTCCGGGGCTTTCTTATGTTATCGCTTGACGATACGGTAGCGCCCGACACGGCCGTCTTGCATCTGGGCCATCAATATATAGACACCCTTCGGCAAAGCGCCGAGGTCGAACAACGGCCCACCCTTAAGTGTGGACAGCTGCCGTCCGTCGACATCATAAACCCTCACCTCTGTCACTCCTTGAAGGTCTATCTTAACGACACCTTCGGTAGGATTGGGGTAAAGAAGAGGCAAGACATCTTCCATCGAACCGATGCCTGTCGTATCAGGTATTTCGTGGATGGTAAGCACGAGCACCAAGACGCTGTCGCACCCTTCGGGAGTGTGGTGAAGGTGAGTGTAAACGCCACTTTCCAAATAGTTTTCACCATCCCAATCATAGGCACCCACGGTGTCAACCTCTACCGTATCGGACGAAGAATGTCCCAATACAAGCCTCAATGCCACCACACTGTCGCACCCGTCAACCGAAGCAAGCGTCACCGATGGACCAGTGACAGAAGTGTAATAAGTATTTCCGTCAATCCATGTGAGGCTGTCGCAGTCCCGCAAGGCCTGAGTCTTATGATAGGAGATTGTATCGAAGAGCGCCACGAAGGAGGTGTCTCCCATCACCGACACCTGCCGTGGGTTGGCAAGACTGCCGTCGCTCCATCCTGCAAAACGGCGACAGGCGGCAGGGAAGGCTTCAATGGTTACCACACTGCCCATCTGATAGCTGCCGCCACCGCTCACGGTGCCGTCCTGCTCGTTTTGAGTACTGACGTTGAGCTGGCAGTTGACAATGGGGGTGCTAAAGATTCCGCGGATGAGGAATGTACGGTTTTCGGCGATGTTATTCCACGAAGTGCCATTGGTGTTGTAGTAGGACGCCAGCGTGCTGCCGCAATAGGTTCCATAACAGACAGCATAGGTAACATTGTCACAGTAGAGCACTATCCAGAGTGGCCGTGTGGCATCAACGGTGTGCGGGGTAGCCAAGCTGACTGTATGCCAGTCAGTGCCACCGCTATGCGTCACCGACACCGTATCCACTAATGTGGATGCCGAGGGGGTAGTGCCGCTATAGATACTCACTCTGTAGGTTCCGTCCTTTAGATACACCTGCACTCCCTCCATCAGGGCATGCCCCGACAGTACTGACGGCTCGAATTTTACTCCCCAATAGAAAGGACGGGCTGGATTGTAGCCAAAAGAGCCCATATTGATGCCGTTGTCATACCGCAATGTGTCGCCATCGAGAGCCTCGTAGACCGCCGTATAAGTCTTATTGCCTCCCACAATAGCATTGCGAAGATTGTAGCACATGCCGTCGCTCCAATGGGCAAAACGGTAGCCACTGCTGGCCGATGCCCTAAGTGTCACCGTATCGCCATAGGCATGGACACCTCCACCGGTCACACTACCATGCTGTATATTGTCAGGCATGGCGGTAATGGTATAGTTACCCGATGTCGTGGTATCTGGCTGGATGCCGATAATCATCTTGTTCTTGAGGTTATAATGACTGGTAGCATTGCCACCGTCGCCACCCGGAGCGGGATTCAAGGCCCCTATCTGATAGTAGCCGTCACAATATCCTCCCCAGCCCCAGTTGAAATGGTAGAGGCCAGCATTGTTGGCACCGTCGCAGACGAAGGCATGTCCGCCGTCAGTGTCACGTCCCGAGAATATTACAGGACGGGAGGCTTCCAACTCTTCGTCCAACAAAGCCTTCCAAACAGAGTCGCCTACCACATCACGGACCACACTGTGCAATGCCTTATCATACTTGAAAAATGTACGCAGAGCCCGCTCGCCAGTAACTTCGTTCAAGTCGTTTCCCGAGACCGTGGTGGCACTCGACGAGGAATGGGCGTATTTCATCTTCACCGACACTCCGACATGGTAGACCAGCGTGGCCACAGCATTAATATTCACCGTCGGAGATACTGAAGTCAGCGAGTTCGTCATATGAGCCCAGTCGTATGTTGTGTTACCGAAATTAGCGCTCATCGTGCCACAGTTGGCGGTGGAGTAGCTATAGCTGCCTACACCCTGTGCTGGATGGTTCCAGTATTTCATCACCTGTGCCAGTGCAATGGCCACACAACCCGACTTGGTGTCTCGGTCCAGCGTGTCATGAGGGCACATGGTATTGAAGGGAGCCCCTTGTTTCCATGTGGTTGTCAGCAAAGGTGCTACCACCACTGTATAAAGAGGGCCTTCCCCTTCTGTCTTGAGAAGGGATTCCCACTCGTCACGCACCATCCGCGCAGGAGTGCTCCCCCGTAAGCGGACAATCTCCTCGGCATAGCCATTAAGCCACTCGGACACATGTTCGGGCATCGGGTTGGCAAACGGAGCCGTGAGCGAATAGCCCAGGATGGGCCTCACGCAGTCGTCGGCAGCCACCAGCACAAAGCCACCGTCGGCAGCTGTAAACAGATACATTTCTTGCAGTCCACAGTCGGTCAACGTCAACGTTGCTTTGACACCCTGTCGCTCCATAAAATGGCGAGCCACAGCTCTCGCCGCCTCCAACGACACCCGTTCAGCCCTCGCACTTCCCATCAGTGTCAGGCAGGCAACAAAAAAAACTAGAATCTTTTTCATGGTAATGTTTTTAATAAATCGGGGGCTTCCTAACGGAGGCCCCCGAAAAATATCAGTCAGATAATTTACTGCTGCTGAGAGGTGATACGCTCAAGCCACTTCAGCATACCAATCATGATACCCATGGCGATGAGGCATATGATCATAAAGACGGTCCAGCACATCCACAAGTTGGGAAGCTTGGAGTAGAAGATGGGACCAAGCATGATCAAGGCGTTGCCAATACCGGTGGCACCGAGCCACAGACCCTGGCAGATACCCTGGATATGCTTCGGGGCAATCTTGGAAACAAAACTGATACCCAGCGGGCTAATGAAGAGCTCGGCCACAGTGAGGCAGAAGTAGGTAACAATAAGCACCCAAGGACCAGCCTTCATACCCGTCTGCACATCGAGAGGCAGTTTCATGTAATCGTCGCCACTAGGATAACCCATCACCAAGCTGAAGACCATCAGGAAGACATAAGCCAGAGCCGTGATACCCATACCCATAGCAATCTTACTGGGAGTAGAGAACTTGCGACCCCACTTGGTTCCAAAAATCCACATGATGGGGAAAGTGAGCAGGCAGACGAAGAAGGGGTTGATGCACTGGAAGATCTCAGGCGGGATGGAGGAGGTGTTGACGAAGTCGCGAGCAAAGAGAGACAGCGACTCACCATTCTGATGGAACGACATCCAGAAGAAGACGCATACACCTAACACTGCATAGAGACCAGCCATGCGCTGCTTGACATCTTTGATAGCGGCAGCACGCTGCTCGGGAGTGAGCTCCTCCTTCTTCTCATCGGCTGCAGCGGCAGCTTTCTTCACAGGATTGGGCATGCCCTTCTTGGTGCAGAGGAAGATGGTGAGGGAGATGAGCATGGCAGCAATGGAAGCAATGAAGCTATAGTGGACACCCGTGTTGAACACCTCAAGGTAGCTATTGCAAGCCTCCGTCATATTAGACACATCGAGACCTCCCTGGTTAACCTGAGTCATCAAAGTGTTGAGGTTGGTCATCTGCTCGGGAGTCATCTGGTCGGGATTCTCCAGGAACATGTGACAAAGTTTCGGCAAGGTCGACTCATAGGCCATACCCTTCACACCGAGCCACCAGCTGCGCAGCAAAGGAGCCACGAAAGGAGCAATCAGACCGCCGATGTTGATGAACATGTAGAAAATCTGAAACCCAGGATCGCGTTTGCCCTTGGCTTTTTCGAGGGCCTCGGGGCCTTTCTTGGCGGCCTCGGCCTCGAAGTTGTCATACATCTGACCCACGATAGCTTGCAGGTTACCCTTGAACAGGCCGTTACCGAAAGCGATAATCAGCAGGGCGACACAAGTGATGACAAGCACCGTATTCATCGAGATGTCCATCGAGCCATAGCCAGCAGGAATCGACAGAATCAGATAACCCACAACCATCGTCAACAGACCGGCAATAATCGTACCTTTAAAGTTCTGCAGCTTATCGGCAATGATACCACCAGGCAGAGCCATGATGTAAATGCCGAAATAGAAACAGGCATAGATGATACCCGCTGTGTGGTCACTCAATCCGAACTTCGAGCAAATGAACAATGTCAGCACAGCATTCATAATATAGTAGCCAAAACGCTCTCCCATATTACTCAATGCTGCAGCGACAAGTCCCTTGGGATGACTTTTAAACATAGTTGTAATTTTTTGGTTTATAAATTATTGAATTATTTTCAATCTGCTTTTTACACAAATAACAATATGCAAAATTACAAAAAAAAGTTAAACCGAACAAGGAATAATATGTTTTTTTCGTATTTTTGCAACGGAAAAAGGAAAATTGAAAATTGAAAATTGAAATTATAGAACAGGCGGTTAAAGTACTTCGGGGAGGAGGGACTATCCTCTACCCTACCGACACCATCTGGGGCATCGGCTGCGATGCCCGTGACCGCGAGGCGGTGGAAAAACTATATGCCATCAAGGAACGCGACCACAGCAAGAGCATGCTACTTTTAGTGGAGAGTGGAGAGTGGGGAGTGGAGAGCGGGGAGCGTCCAACGACCTACATCCTGCCGCGCGAGCGTTGGCAGGCCCTGTTGGGTAACGGCATCGCCGACAACCTGCCTGCCGCCGATGACTCGCTAGGCATCCGCGTACCGCAGCACGCCTTCTGCCAAGAAGTCATTCACCAACTTGGCGCTCCACTGGTGAGCACCTCGGCCAACCTCTCGGGTCATCCTTCGCCACAGCGCTACGAAGAAATAGAAGAAGAATTAAAACGCCGCGTGGACTTCTGCGTGCCGCCGCTGCCCGAATTCCTCTCCACCGAAACCCGGGGCAGCCGCATCGTCAAAATCCTCCCCGACGGCACACAAACCATCATTCGCCCGTAGCCAGTGAGGCTACAACATCGGGCAGACAAGTTTCCAAATCAATTACATGGCTGCCGTTGGGGCCGAGGGCGCCAACCATGCTGCCAAAGCCTTTTATGCCGGTACCGCGCATCTTAAGAACGGCCTCCTTGCGGGTCCAAAGCTGCAGGAAGGCCATCGTAGGGTCGGAAGCAGTTTGTACCACAGCCTGCTCGTCAGGTGTGCAGACACGCGCAATGAGTCCGTCGCCAATTTTTCGGCGGCACTCCACATCGATGCCCACCCTCCCCTTAGAACGCACCGCCACGGCCACGGCCTTGCGACAATGGCTGATGCTCACCGACAGCTCAGGATGGTCCGGCAAATAGGGCGCCCCTTTGTCGTCGTGTTCCACAACAACTTCACCGCCTGTCAGCTCACCCAACAGGCGATAAGCAGCGGCACGTTGCTCGGAGAGCGTACGCCACTCGCCGCTTTCCACTCTCCACTTTACGCTTTCCACCTATAATCAGGCCTTGCCCAGAATATCGTAAGGCACGGTGCCGTCAGCCGTCGGCTCAACGATGGGACCGAACTGCTGTTCGTACTTCTTCAGGTTGTCGTTCAGCGCAGCAAGCAGGCGTTTGGCATGGATGGGGCTCATGATGACGCGCTCGCGCACCGTGGCACCCTCGAGGCCAGGAAGCATCTGGGCGAAGTCGAGGACAATCTCCGACGGATTGTGGCTGACAACGACAAGATTGGAGTAGGTACCTTTGGCCACGTCGGGGTGGATGTTCAGTTTCAGGTTGTTCTGTTCTTTCTGGTTTGCCATAATCTATATTGTTTTTCTTGGTTAACGATTATTCACTGCAAATATTGTGCCACAATGTCTCTGTTTGTGTTCTATGGGAATCGAACGGTACACATAGAATAAAAAAAGCAGGACTTCCTGATGGAGGTCCTGCTTGATAGGATTAAAAAGATGTCTTTTTAGCTCTGCTTGGCAGCCGACATGGCGGGAGCATTGCCGACGACGAGGTCTTGGTACTCGCGCAGGCCGGTACCGGCAGGAATGAGGTGTCCGACAATGACGTTTTCCTTCATACCCACGAGGGTGTCGCGCTTGGCGTTGATGGCGGCCTCGGTGAGCACCTTGGTGGTCTCCTGGAAGGAGGCAGCGGAGATGAAGGACTTGGTCTGCAGAGAGGCGCGGGTGATACCCTGGAGGACCTGTTTGCAGGTGGCCGGACGGGCGTCGCGAACGGTGACAAGTTTCTTGTCCTGACGGCGCAGGGCGCTGTTCTCGTCGCGCAGTTCGCGGGCGGTGACAATCTGTCCCACAGAGAGGGCAGTGCTGTCGCCAGCGTCCTCGACGACCTTCATACCGAAGATATTGTCGTTGACATCGTTGAAGTCGAGTTTGTTGACCAGGTCGCCTTCGAGGAAGCGGGTGTCGCCCGGGTCTTCGATTTCGACCTTGCGCATCATCTGGCGCACAATGACCTCGAAGTGCTTGTCGTTGATCTTCACACCCTGCAGGCGGTAGACCTCCTGTACCTCGTTGACGATGTATTCCTGCACCTTCATGGGTCCCTTGATGGCGAGGATGTCGCTCGGCGTGATAGCACCGTCGGAAAGCGGGGTACCTGCCTTGACATAGTCGCTGTCCTGAGCCAGAATCTGCTTGGAGGTGGGGATGAGGTAGGAGCGCTGCTCGCCAGTCTTGGAAGTGATGGTCACCTCACGGTTGCCACGCTTGAGCTTCTTGGCGATGGAGACGATACCGTCGACCTCGGCCACGATGGCGGGATCGGAGGGGTTACGTGCCTCGAAGAGCTCGGTGACACGCGGCAGACCGCCCGTGATATCGCCAGCCTTGCCGAAGGAACGCGGAATCTTGACCATGATGTCACCAGCCTTGAGCTCCTGACCCTGCTCGACACCGATGTGGGCACCCACGGGAAGGTCGTAAACCTTGAGGATGTTGCCCTCGCTGTCGACGATGTTGAGGGTGGGGTTCTTGGTGCGCTGACGGCTCTCGATGACCACCTTGTCCTGGAGGCCCGTCTGGGCATCGCTCTCGACACGGTAGGTGACGTTCTCGATGACATTCTCGAAGGAGACCTTACCAGCCACATCGGAGATGATGACGGCGTTGTAGGGATCCCATTCGGCGATGAGGTCGCCCTTGGCAAGCATGTCGCCCGAAGCCTTGTAGAGCTTGGCGCCATAGGGCAGCAGCGACGAGAAGAGGGTGATGTCGGTATTGACATCGACGATGCGCATCTCGGCGGAACGGCCCATAACGATATGATAGCTGTTGCTTTCGTTATCAGTGTAGGGGATGGAGCGGAGCTCATCGATGATGAGGCGGCCCTCGTATTTGGCCTGCAGGCTGGAGGCGGTACCGATGTTGCCACCGGCGACACCACCGACGTGGAAGGTACGAAGGGTCAGCTGCGTACCAGGCTCACCGATGGCCTGTGCGGCGATGACGCCGACAGCCTCGCCCTTCTGCACCATCTTGCCAGTGGCCAGGTTACGACCGTAGCACTTGGCACAGACACCATGCTTCGACTCGCAGGTGAGGACGGAACGAATCTCGACCTCTTCGATGGGCGATTCCTCAATCTTCTTGCAGATTTCTTCGGTGAGTTCCTCACCGGCGCGGGCGATGAGCTCGCCAGTCTGGGGATGATAGATGTCGTGGACAGAGGTACGGCCGAGGATACGCTCACCGAGGCTCTGAACGATATCTTCACCCTTCTTGAGGGCAGTGGTGGGAAGGCCGCGAAGGGTGCCGCAGTCTTCCTCGTTGATAATCACGTCGTGGGCCACGTCGACAAGACGACGGGTCAGATAACCTGCGTCAGCAGTCTTCAGAGCGGTATCGGCAAGACCCTTACGGGCACCGTGGGTCGAGATGAAGTACTCGAGCACCGACAGACCTTCCTTGAAGTTGGAGATAATGGGGTTCTCAATAATCTCGTTACCGGAGGCACCAGCTTTCTGAGGCTTGGCCATCAGTCCACGCATACCGGAGAGCTGACGAATCTGCTCCTTACTACCACGAGCACCCGAATCATACATCATATAGATGGGGTTGAAGCCCTGGTTATCAGCCTTGAGCTGTTTCATCAAGGTCTCGGTAAGCTGGTTGTTGGTGTTGGTCCAAATATCGATGACGTGGTTATAACGTTCGTTGTTGGTGATAAGACCCATGGCATACTGAGCCATAACCTCTTCGACCTCCTCGTTGGCCTTCTCGATGAGCTGCTCCTTCTCGGCGGGGATGAGCACATCGCCCAGGTTGAAGGAGAGACCGCCGCGGAATGCCTGACGGTAACCCATGTTCTTGATGTCGTCGAGGAAGATGGCAGTGACGGCATTGCCGCACTGAGTGAAGATGTCGCCAATGATGTCACGCAGCGACTTCTTGCCCATCACCTGGTTGATGAAGCCATATTCCGACGGGACGACCTGGTTGAAGATAACACGGCCGACGGTGGTGCGAATACGGTTGGTCTTGATGTAGTGACCTTTGGCATCCACGATGGGGTTGCCGTCCTTGTCGCGCTTAATCTCGAACTCGGTACGGCTGTGGAGAGCCGTCTCGGAAGGAGTGGCGCAGTCAATATCGGTAAGGACCTTGCCCTTCTTGTCCTTAATGGTTTCCATGAAGGTGCGGTCGGTCTTGATATAGCTATACTCGTCGAAGCGGTGGTCCTCATCGAGCTGCACAGAGATGCAGGCGTTGAGGTCGACACGTTTCTCGTTGTAAGCGATGATAACCTCCTCGGCGGAATAGAAGCGCTGACCCTCACCCTTGACAATCTCAGTTTCCGTAGTGCGACGGGGCTTGGTCATGTAGTACAGACCCAGCACCATGTCCTGCGACGGAACGGTGATAGGAGCACCGTTAGCGGGGTTGAGGATGTTGTGGGTGGAGAGCATCAGCAGCTGTGCCTCGAGGATAGCAGCGTTGCCCATGGGCACGTGGACAGCCATCTGGTCACCGTCGAAGTCGGCGTTGAATCCGGTACACACCAGAGGATGCAGTCGGATAGCCTTACCCTCGACGAGACGGGGCTGGAAGGCCTGGATACCCAGACGGTGCAGCGTAGGAGCACGGTTGAGCAGGATAGGATGTCCTTTCAGAATATTCTCCAGAATCTCCCACACCACGGGTTCCTTGCGGTCGACGATGCGCTTGGCGCTCTTGACAGTCTTCACAAGGCCACGCTCAAGGAGTTTGCGAATGACATAGGGTTTGAAGAGCTCGGCGGCCATGTCCTTGGGCAGACCACACTCATGCATCTTCAGCTCGGGACCGACGACGATGACCGAACGGCCGGAGTAGTCGACACGTTTACCGAGCAGGTTCTGACGGAAGCGTCCCTGCTTACCCTTGAGGGCGTCGGAGAGCGACTTAAGGGCGCGGTTCGACTCGGACTTCACGCTCGACACCTTGCGGCTGTTGTCGAACAGCGAGTCGACAGACTCCTGCAGCATACGCTTCTCGTTGCGCATGATGACTTCGGGAGCCTTAATCTCGACGAGACGTTTCAGACGGTTGTTGCGGATGATGACACGACGATAGAGCTCGTTGATGTCGGAGGTGGCGAAACGGCCGCCATCCAGCGGTACGAGGGGACGCAGGTCGGGAGGAATGACAGGAATGATGTTCATGATCATCCACTCGGGACGGTTGTCCATACCACGGGCACGCATCGAACGCTGCGACTCGCGGAACGACTCGATGACGTTCAGGCGCTTCAGGGCCTCCTGCTTGCGGGCCACGGCGGTCTCCTTCGAGGCCTTGGCGCGCAAATCGTACGACAGCTTATCGAGGTCGAGCTCACACAGCAGCGTGTAGAGAGCCTCGGCACCCATGCCGGCGATGAACTTGTCGGGATCGGTGTCAGGCAGCTGCTCGTTACCCTCGGGAAGGCTGTCCTTGATATTGTAGTATTCCTCCTCGGTGAGCAAGTCAAGTTTCTGCACGGGGAGCTCATTGAGCACGGCCTTGCCGGGCTGCAGCACGATGTACTTCTCGTAGTAGATGACCTGGTCGAGTTTCTTGGAAGGGATATTCAGCAGAGTGCCGATCTTATTGGGCAGAGAGCGGAAGAACCAGATGTGTGCGATGGGCACCACCAACTCGATGTGACCCATACGCTCACGGCGGACCTTCTTCTCGGTGACCTCCACACCGCAGCGGTCGCAGACGATACCCTTGTAACGGATACGTTTGTATTTACCGCAGTGGCACTCCCAGTCGCGGGTGGGGCCGAAGATACGCTCGCAGAACAAGCCGTCGCGTTCAGGCTTGTAGGTGCGATAATTTATGGTTTCAGGCTTCGTCACCTCACCGTAGGAACGGCGCTTGATCGACTCGGGCGAGGCCAAGCTGATGGTGATCGAATTGAAATCGGTCTTTACCTGAGATTCTTGTTTAAAAGCCATTTTATTTTCCTAATTGAAAATTAAAAATTAAAAATTAAAATTTTCAGTGGTCATGTACAGATGAGAACTTTTTTGAATTTTTAATTCTTAATTATTAATTCTTAATTTTAATCAAACGTTACCTCTAAGCCGAGACCACGGAGCTCGTGGACAAGGACGTTGAACGACTCGGGAATACCCGGAACCGGCATATTGTCGCCCTTGACGATAGACTCGTAGGCTTTAGCGCGGCCCATGACATCGTCCGACTTGACGGTGAGGACTTCCTGCAGCACATGCGATGCACCGTAGGCCTCGAGAGCCCAGACCTCCATCTCACCGAAACGCTGACCACCGAAGTTGGCTTTACCGCCAAGGGGCTGCTGGGTGATGAGGGAGTAAGGTCCGATGGAACGGGCGTGCATCTTGTCGTCAATCATGTGATGCAACTTGAGGTAGTAGATATATCCGACGGTGGCGGGCTGGTCGAAACGGTCGCCGGTCTCGCCGTCGTAGAGGTAGGTACGGCCGTTCTCAGGAAGACCGGCTTCACGCATATATCCGTTGATTTGTTCGAGGGTGGCACCATCGAAGATGGGGGTCTTGAAACGCTTGTTGAGTTTCTTGCCGGCCCAACCCAGAACGGTCTCGTAAATCTGACCCAGATTCATACGCGAAGGCACTCCCAGAGGATTCAGCACGATGTCGACAGGCGTACCGTCAGCCAGGAACGGCATATCCTCGGCACGCACAATCTTCGACACGATACCCTTGTTACCGTGACGACCGGCCATCTTATCACCGATGCGCAGTTTGCGCTTCATGGCGATGTAAACTTTGGCCATCTGCACGATGCCGCTGGGCAGGTCGTCGCCCACAGTGAGGGCGAACTTGTTGCGCGTGAAGCGGCCAGAAATCTCACGGTATTTAATATTGTAGTTGTTCAACAACTCCTTGATAAGGGCGTTGGTCTCCTTGTCGGTGGTCCACTTGTTGGGGCTGACCTCGGTATAGTCGATGGTCTTCAGCGTCTTGGCGCTGAATTTCACCTTCTTGGGGATAAGTTCCTCGCGGTGGCTGGTGTAGACACCGTTCGACACCTTGCCGTTGAGGAGGATGAGGAGGCGCGAGATGAGCTTCTCTTTCAGCTCCTCGCACTCGAAACGATACTCTTCCTCGGGCTTGGCAAGCAGCTCTTTCTCGCGGGCGCGAGCCTTGCGGTCGCGGATGACGCGGGCGAAGAGTTTCTTGTCGATGACCACGCCGTGCATCGAAGGCGGAACCTTCAGCGAGGCATCCTTCACATCGCCGGCCTTGTCGCCGAAGATGGCACGGAGCAGCTTCTCCTCGGGAGTGGGATCCGACTCGCCCTTGGGCGTAATCTTGCCGATGAGGATGTCGCCCTCCTTGACCTCGGCACCGATACGGACGATACCGTTCTCGTCAAGGTCTTTGGTGGCGTCGTTACCGACATTGGGGATGTCGCGGGTCAGCTCCTCGTTGCCGCGCTTGGTCTCGCGGACCTCGAGGGTGAACTCCTCGACGTGGACAGAGGTGAAGATGTCCTCGCGCACCACGCGCTCGGAAATCACCACGGCGTCCTCGAAGTTGTAACCCTTCCAGGGCATGAAGGCGACCATCATGTTGCGGCCGAGAGCGAGCTCGCCGCCCTGAGTGGCATAGCCTTCGCAGAGCACCTGACCCTTCTTCACCTTGTCGCCCTTCTTGACGATAGGACGCAGGTTGATGGCGGTGGAGTGGTTGGTGCGCTGGTATTTGGTAAGATGATATTCTTTCACATCGTCGTCGAAGGAGACAAGACGTTCCTTCTCCGTGCGGTTATGACGGATGACGATCTTGGTGGAGTCGACATACTCGACGACACCGTCGGCCTCGGCGTTGAGCAGCACGCGGCTGTCATGGGCCACAGCCTCCTCGATACCGGTACCCACGATGGGAATCTCGGGATTGAGCAGAGGCACAGCCTGACGCATCATGTTCGATCCCATCAGGGCACGGTTGGCGTCGTCGTGCTCCAGGAAGGGGATGAGCGATGCAGCGATAGAGGCAATCTGGTTCGAAGCGATGTCCATGAGGTCGATCTCGTCGGGCGACACAATGGGGAAGTCGGCCTGACGGCGGGCCTTCACGCGGCTCTCGGTGATGTGGCCTTCCTCGTCCTGGGGAGTGGTGGCCTGAGCCACTGTCTTGTTCTCCTCAGCCTCGGCAGAGAGGTACACGGGAGGCTCGTTGAGCATCACCTGGCCGTTCTCGACACGCTGGTAGGGGGTCTCGATGAATCCCAGCTCGTTAATCTTAGCATAGACGCAGAGCGAGGAGATAAGACCGATATTCGGACCCTCGGGAGTCTCGATGGTACAGAGACGTCCGTAGTGGGTATAGTGCACGTCGCGCACCTCGAAGCCGGCACGCTCACGCGACAGACCGCCGGGACCCAGAGCCGAGATACGGCGCTTGTGGGTCAACTCGGCCAGCGGGTTGGTCTGATCCATGAACTGGCTCAGCTGGTTGGTGCCGAAGAACGAGTTGATGACCGACGAAAGGGTCTTGGCGTTGATAAGCTCGGTGGGAGTGAACACCTCGTTGTCACGCACATTCATGCGCTCACGGATGGTGCGGCTCATACGGGCCAGGCCCACGCCGAACTGGTTGGAGAGCTGCTCGCCCACCGTGCGGATACGACGGTTCGACAAGTGGTCGATATCGTCCACCTCGGCTTTCTGGTTGATCAGCTCAACAAGGTACTTGATGATAGAGGTGATGTCCTCCTTGGTCAGCACACGGACGTTGTCGGGGACATCAAGGTTCAGTTTGGTGTTGATTCTGTAGCGACCCACATCGCCCAGATCATAACGCTTCTCCGAGAAGAAAAGCTTCTCGATGATGCTGCGGGCCGTCTCCTCGTCGGGCGGCTCAGCGTTGCGCAGCTGACGATAGATATACTCGCAAGCCTCCTTGGCGTTGTTGGCGGTATCCTTCTTCAGGGTATTATAGATGACAGAATAGTCGATGCCGTCCTTATCCTCCACCTTGATGAGGATAGACTTGACATCCATTTCGAGAATCTTCTCGATATGCTCCTCGGTCAACTCGACATCGCGCTCGATGACCACCTCGGTACGCTCCATGGAGACCACCTCGCCGGTGTCCTCATCCACGAAGTCCTCGGTCCACGACTCGACAACACGGGCGGCGAGTTGCTTACCGAGCACCTTCTTCAGGTTGTTGCGGTTCACCTTCACCTCCTCGGCCAACTCGAAGATATCAAGGATATCCTTGTCCGACTCGAAGCCGATGGCGCGCAGCAGTGTGGTGATGGGGAGTTTCTTCTTACGGTCGATATAAGCATACATCACGTTGTTGATATCGGTCGTAAACTCCATCCACGAACCCTTGAAGGGGATGATACGTGCGGAATAAAGCTGGGTACCGTTGGAATGGAACTGGGTGCCGAAGAACACACCGGGCGAACGGTGCAACTGAGAGACCACCACACGCTCGGCACCGTTGATGACGAAAGTGCCTTTGGGGGTCATATAAGGAATCATGCCCAGGTAGACATGCTGCTCCAGGGTCTGGAAATCCTCGTTCTCAGGGTCTTTACAACTCAATTTCATCTTGGCCTTCAGCGGCACGCTGTAGGTCAGGCCACGCTCGATGCACTCCTCAATGCTGTAGCGGGGAGGATCGATATAATAATCCAAGAATTCGAGTTCGAAATTGTTTCGCGCATCCGTGATGGGGAAATTCTCCTTGAAGACTTTGAAGAGACCTTCGTCCAGACGGTTGTCGGGGTTGGTTTCTATTTGGAAGAAGTCTTTGAATGACTTGACCTGGATGTCAAGGAAATCCGGGTACTCAAACTTTCTTACCGACGCGAAATTTACTACTGTGGGTTCGTTTTTTGCCAAGGGACTTTATATTAATCGTGTTCTAAAACTGCTCGCGAGTGAAAGAGGTGTTACCCCCGCAGGGGTGTGAAGATGGGGTGGAATCGATTTCCATAGCAACAAGGAATAGGCACTCCGAACCCTGTCGGAGGCCCTATTCCTCGTGTTTGTCAGCAAGGGGGCTACCTTACTTGATCTCGATTTCGGCACCAGCCTCTTCGAGAGCTTTCTTCAGGCTCTCAGCCTCGTCCTTGGAAACGCCTTCCTTAACGGGTTTGGGGGCGTTGTCGACGAGCTCTTTGGACTCCTTCAGACCGAGGGAAGCCATATCCTTGACGGCCTTCACAACACCAAGTTTCTTGGTCTGATCGGGAACACCCTTCAGGATCACGTCGAAGGAGGTCTTCTCGTCAGCAGCGGCGGCGGCACCACCGGCGGCGGGAGCGGCGACTGCAACAGCAGCAGCGGCGGGTTCAATGCCGTACTCCTCTTTCAGGACGTCAGCGAGTTCTTTAACTTCTTTAACGGTAAGGTTAACCAATTCTTCAGCAATAGCTTTGATGTCTGCCATGACTTTATTGTTTTTAAATGTTTTACAAATTTGTTTTTTAATCTTTTATTTTTTGGCTTTTTCTAGGGAGCCACCCCCTTTGCGCGGATGGTTAGGCGCGCTCCTCCAATGTTTTCAGCACACCGGTAATGGTATTGCCAGCCGACTGAACCTGCGACAGGACGTTCTTGATGGGCGACTGCAGCAGGGCCACCACATCGGCGATGAGCTCGTTCTTGCTCTTGATGTTGACCAGAGCGTCGAGGTTCTCGTGACCGATATAGAAGCACTCTTCGACATAGGCACCTTTGAGAATGGGCTTTTCAGCGGCCTTCTCGGCGGCGCGGAAGCTCTTGATGAGCTTTGCAGGTGCATTGTTGGTGTTCGAAAGCATTATGGCGGTTTCACCCTTGATCACAGGGAAGAGCTCGGAATAGTCGAAACCCGACTTCTCGAGGGCCTTGATGAGAAGAGTGTTCTTTACAACCTCCAGCTTCACCTCATTGCGGAAGGCGGCACGACGCAGTTTGCTGGTCTGCACCGAGTTCAAACCTCCGATATCTGCAATGTACAGATTGGGGTAGGCCTTGATCTCTTCGCACAGCGCGTCGATATGCTGGTCTTTCAGTTCTTTTCTCATAATGTTTCTTTAATTAATTGGATTTACAAGGTAGCGGCTTTGGTGTCGACTTTGACGCCGGGGCTCATGGTGCTGCTGATGGCGATGCTCTTCACATAGGTGCCTTTAGCGGCGCTGGGTTTGAGCTTCATAATCATCTGGAGCACTTCGCGGGCGTTCTCGACAATCTTCTGGTCGTCGAAGGAGCACTTGGCAACGGCGGTATGGATGATACCGAACTTGTCGACCTTGAAGTCGATCTTACCGGCCTTGGCTTCCTGGACAGCCTTGCCCACCTCCATGGTGACGGTACCCGTCTTGGGGTTCGGCATCAGGCCACGGGGTCCGAGGATACGTCCCAGAGAACCAATCTTGGGCATGCAGCTCGGCATGGTGATGATGACATCCACATCCGTCCAGCCACCCTTGATTTTGGTGATGTACTCGTCCAAGCCGTAGTAATCGGCGCCGGCGGCTTTGGCCTCTTCCTCCTTGTCGGGGGTGCAAAGCACAAGAACGCGGACAGTCTTACCCGTGCCGTGGGGCAGGGTCACGCTGCCACGAACCATCTGGTTGGCCTTACGAGGGTCAACACCCAGGCGAACGTCGATATCAACGGATGCATCGAATTTGGTGAAGGTGATCTTCTTGACGATGCTGACGGCTTCCTCGAGCGAATAGACTTTGCTACCGTCAAATTTGGCAACAGCCTCTTTTTGTTTTTTGGTTAATTTTGCCATTTCGGTCTGTTTTTGTGGTCACCGCACTTTCAAAGTGTTTAAGGGGTTTTAAAGGTTTAAGAGGTTTTAAAGGTCTTGGGTCTTGGGACTGTCACCTTTTTAACCTTTTAAGCGTAGCGACCCTTTTTAACCTTCTACTAATGCTACCACTGTTTCTAACTCTTTTTACTTTTTGAGGGGATTCTCACCCGTAACGGTGATACCCATGCTGCGGGCAGTGCCGGCCACCATGCTCATAGCGCTCTCAACAGTGAAGCAGTTGAGGTCGGGCATTTTGGCCTCGGCAATCTGGCGCACTTGCTCCCAAGTGACAGAGGCGACCTTCACGCGGTTGGGCTCACCGGAGCCTTTCTGCGCTTTGGACATCTCTTTCAGCTGGACAGCAACAGGAGGAGTCTTAAGTACAAAGTCAAAGGACTTGTCCGTATACACAGTGATGATGACAGGCACGACTTTGCCGGCCTGGTCCTGTGTACGGGCGTTGAACTGCTTGCAGAACTCCATGATGTTCACACCCTTTGCACCGAGAGCCGGTCCGACGGGAGGAGCGGGGTTGGCAGCACCGCCTTTGATTTGCAATTTAATCAATCCTGCAACTTCTTTTGCCATTGAATTAAATTTTAAAATAGGTTAGTTGATCCGTTTACTGCTCTTTTTCCACCTGCGAGAAACCAAGCTCGAGAGGAGTCTTGCGTCCGAAGATCTTGACCGTAACTTTCAATTTCTTCTTCTCTTCGTTGACTTCCTCCACAACACCGACGAAGCTGTTGAAAGCACCGTCGATGACCTTCACGTTCTCTCCCACAATGAAACGGTCCAGTGCGTCGGCACCCTCCATCTGCTCATCCATCTTGCCGAGGATGCGGTTGATTTCGGACTGACGCATAGGGATGGGCTTGCCTTCACGCTCACGAAGGAAATCGAGAACGTTGGGCAAGTTCTGGATAACGGGGATAATCTCGTCGCGCAGGTCGGCCTCGAGAATCACGTAACCGGGGAAATAGTTGCGGTCTTTGACCACCTTCTTACCGTTACGTATCGACACCACCTGCTCGGTAGGAATCAAAACCGTGGGCACATCGGCGCTCCAGCCACGCTTGGCCATTTCGCTCTCAATGTACTCCTTCGCTTTCTTCTCCTTGCCGCTGATTGCTCTGACGACATACCACTTCTTTTCCTGTTGTTCCATTGCTTTAAACAAAGTAGAAATAAGGACAGTGAAAAAAATATACTTTACTTCAGTCTGACGCTCGAATGGCCGCCGGCAAGTGTCTCAAAAAGATTTGGGAAGCAAGACTCCTGCCTTACGCTGCCTGTCAGATTCCATAAAATAATCCAAGCAAACCCTTCCAGCCTCCGACATTCGTCCCGAAGACGTAGTTCATCACGAAGACAATGAGGGCGATGACTAACGATGCGACAGCCACCACGACGGCGCTGTTGCGCAACTCGCTGAACGTAGGCCACGACACTTTGTGCACAAGTTCGTCGTAGCTCGACTTCACATATTCACCAAACTTTGACATTTCTCTTAAACTAGTTTTTTATTGGCAGGGGCAGAGAGAATCGAACTCCCAACCACGGTTTTGGAGACCGCCATTATACCATTTAACTATGCCCCTGTAATGGAGCCGGGCCTAAACGCTCCCGGCTCCTAGGTTTGCCGATCGTCTTATTCGATGATCTTGGTCACCTGACCGGAACCAACGGTGCGGCCACCCTCGCGGATAGCGAAGCGCAGGTTCTCGTTCAGAGCGATGTCGGAGATCAGCTCCACAGTGATCGTCAGGTTGTCGCCAGGCATGACCATCTCGCGGCCCTCGGGGAGCATGATGGTACCGGTGACGTCAGTGGTACGGAAGTAGAACTGGGGACGATAGTTGTTGTGGAACGGAGTGTGACGGCCGCCTTCCTCTTTCTTCAGGATATAGACAGCAGCCTCGAATTTGTGGTGAGGTTTCACCGAGCCGGGCTTGGCGATAACCATACCGCGACGGATCTCGTTCTTGTCGATACCGCGGAGGAGCAGACCCACGTTGTCGCCGGCCTCACCCTCATCGAGGATCTTGCGGAACATCTCAACACCGGTGACGGTGCTCTTCAGCTTCTCGGCACCCATACCGATGATGTCGACGGGGTCGCCGGTGTGGATAACACCAGTCTCGATACGACCGGTGGCAACGGTACCACGGCCGGTGATGGAGAACACGTCCTCGATGGGCATCAGGAAGTCCTTATCCACAGCGCGGGTGGGCAGGGGGATCCAGGTGTCGACGGCATTCATCAGCTCCTCAACGGCTTTGACACCGCTGGGTTCGCCGTTCAGGGCGGCGAGAGCGGAACCACGGATGATGGGGATATTGTCACCATCGAAGTCGTAGGAGCTCAGGAGCTCGCGAACCTCCATCTCGACGAGGTCGAGCAGCTCGGGGTCGTCAACAAGGTCGCACTTGTTCAGGAAAACAACGAGCTGGGGAACACCAACCTGACGGGCGAGCAGGATGTGCTCACGGGTCTGGGGCATGGGACCGTCGGTGGCGGCCACAACGAGGATAGCACCGTCCATCTGGGCAGCACCGGTAACCATGTTCTTCACATAGTCAGCGTGACCCGGGCAGTCCACGTGGGCATAGTGACGAGTCTCGGTCTGATACTCGACGTGAGCGGTGTTAATGGTGATACCACGCTCTTTCTCTTCGGGAGCGGAGTCGATGGAGTCAAAGCTCTTCACCTCGGAAAGGCCCTTCTCAGCGAGAACCTTGGTGATAGCAGCGGTCAGAGTGGTCTTACCATGGTCAACGTGGCCGATAGTACCAATGTTGACATGCGGTTTAGAACGATCGAATTTTTCTTTTGCCATTTTTAATACGTATTAAATGTTAACAAATAATTTATTATTTCATTCACGTTCAAAGAGGGCGGGCTCAAGGCTTACGTCCTCTTTTTTTCTTTTCTCTTCTTGCTTTTTTTGCAAAAAAAGAGAGCCACAGACGAGAGTCGGACTCGTGACCTCTTCCTTACCAAGGAAGCGCTCTACCACTGAGCTACTGCGGCTTGCATTCTACTCACACTCTCTTTTGAGTACCTTTTTCGCGGGGCGTCGGTCTCGGTTTTTAAGCCCTTTCTCCGCTGCTTTGGAGCGGAAGACGGGGCTCGAACCCGCCACCTATAGCTTGGAAGGCTATCGCTCTACCAAATGAGCTACTTCCGCCTGTTGAAGTTGGTCTTCGTGGGGGAGGGTGGACTCGAACCACCGAACTCTTCCGAGGACAGATTTACAGTCTGTTGCAATTGCCGCTATGCGACTCCCCCAGTGTGATGCACTCAATTGGTACTGCCTTGAGTGCTCGAGCCGATGAAGGGACTCGAACCCCCGACAGGCTGATTACAAATCAGCTACTCTACCAACTGAGTTACATCGGCTTTATTCAACCTTTCAAACAACTCTTTTTCTCTTTAATCGAGGGTGCAAAAATACTACTTTTTCCCAATACGACAAAGGATTTTTTTTATTTTTTTTCAAAGTTTTCCACAACCTGTTGATTTCCTTAAAAATAGAAACTTCATTTTTTTGCATATTTCCCTGCCGGCAGCGCCTTTCCTACCCTTTTTTCCACCCTCCGGGGCCCTCGTTTCGGCAAAATTCGACCCCTTCCGGACGCCTAAAAAGGGCAAAATCAAATAACGCACTGAAATACAACAAGAAGGGCTTCGCCGTGCGGCGAAGCCCTTCTTCTGTGACTGGTCCCACTAGCTAATGCTAGTGTCGCCAGTTCTTGTTAGCGTACAATCAGCTTACGGATGGCATTGACCTGCTCGCCCGTGATGCGGACGAAGTAGGCACCCTGTGCCAGCTCGCTGACATCGATGGTGAGTTTTCCGTTCTCAACGTTCCACTTACCAGTCTCGCGGCCGTTCATGTCGACCACCGTCACCGTGGCGGCGCCTTCGATG
>CACYIK010000012.1 GCA_902774395.1 uncultured Bacteroidota bacterium | reverse complement strand
TGTAACTATTTTGTTATGAGGAATCAGGAGGCGTTCGGCACTATTACCACCCCCTCCCCCCTACGGGGTACTCCCCCTCAGGAGGGGGAGACGGGAAAGGCCGAACTGCGGGGTGCTGAGGAAGAGCTAGATAGTACACGTCTTTCTGTGGATTGGGAGAAGTTGGTGCTGAGTGAGGGGCCGGTGGCGCCGGTGGCCTTCGGGGCTCCGGAGGTGGCAGACGGGACGACACTCGTTGTGCCCTTCGAGCGCAACCCGCTGCACATGCGGGCCGACAACTACGACCGGGTATACATATACGTCTACTGTCCTGAGATTGAGCGCGGTTTCTTCTCGGCTCCGGTCTACCGCCGCGAGCAACGCCTCGCCGTGGTGCTGCCCGAGAGCTTCGCGGGCCGCGAGGTGCAGGTGTGGGGCATGGTGCAGGATGCCGCCGGCCGCTGGTCGCAGACGCTTTATATCGGGCATGGGCCGATAGAAGATACTGAAACACACCCCTCCGTCTCCGCCTTTGGCGGATCCACCTCCCCTGTCTCAGGGGAGGAGTTGGAAAAGTTTTACGGGGAGCAAAATTTTTCGCAGGATTCTGCGTTATCTCTGTGTGAAAACGGACAACACAATACTGGAGGTACAGGACCTGTCGATAGCCTTCGGCGAGCGGACGGTGGTGGAGCGTCTGAACTTCACCCTGGAGCGCGGCAAGACGCTGGGTATCGTGGGCGAGAGCGGCTCGGGCAAGAGCGTCAGCACGCTGGCGCTGATGGGCCTGCTGCCTAAGAATGCTACGGTTCGCGGCAGCGCGAAGCTATCCCCCACCCCGGCCTTCGGCCACCCCTCCCTGCAGGGAGGGGACGGGGAGCAACCATTGGAGTTGCTGACGCTCGACGAGGAGGGTTTCCGCGATATCCGCGGCAAACGCATCAGCATGATCTTCCAAGAGCCGATGACGAGCCTCAACCCCGTGCAGAAATGCGGCGAGCAGGTGATGGAGATGATGCGAGCGCATAAGGGAGTGCACCCTGAAGGGGATCTGAGCACCGCTGAATTAAATCAAATGACAACGAAGAAAGGGAGTGAAAGGACGAAAGTACTAGAACTGTTCAAGGAGGTGCTTTTGCCGAGGCCAGAGAAGATTTTCGACAGCTACCCCCACGAGATCAGCGGTGGTCAGAAGCAGCGCGTGATGATTGCCATGGCGCTGATCAACCAGCCCGATATCATCATCGCCGACGAGCCCACCACGGCACTCGACGTGACCGTACAGAAGACCATACTCGACCTCCTCAAGACGCTGCAGCAGAAGCACGGCATCAGCATCATCTTCATCACCCACGACCTGGGGGTGATAGCGCAGATTGCCGACGAGATACTGGTGATGTACCGCGGCAAGATGGTGGAGCAAGGCCCCGCCGACGCGATACTGCGCCACCCGCACGAACCTTACACCCAAGGGCTGCTGGCCTGCCGTCCGCCACTGGACAGCCGTCCGGAACGACTGCCGACGGTGGAAGAGTTTTTGCAAAATGATGAATGTGGAATGAGGAATGAGGAACAAGCTACCGCATCCGATAATTCATCATTCATCACTCCTCATTCAACATTAATCTCGGTTCACGGCCTCGATGTCACCTACACATTGAAGCGCAGCCTCTTTGGCAAGCCGCTGCAGACGCTGAAGGGTGTCGACGGCATCAGCTTCGACATCATGGAGGGCGAGACCCTCGGTCTGGTGGGCGAGAGCGGATGTGGCAAGAGCACCCTCGGCCGCGCCCTGCTACGACTGATAGACCATAGCGCCGGCAATATCAGCTACCGCGGTCGCTCGCTCGACAGCCTGAGCCGCCGCGAGATGCGCGCCCTGCGTCCCAAGCTGCAGATCATCTTCCAAGACCCCTACTCCAGCCTCAACCCGAGGATAACGATAGGCGACGCGATAGCAGAGTCCCTGAAAGTGCATCGGAAAAATCAGAATACTCCGATTACTCAGAATACTCTGAAAGAGACAGTCCTTTCCCTCATGGAGCAGGTGGGGTTGCAGCCCGACTGGTACACGCGTTATCCGCACGAGCTCAGCGGCGGACAGCGCCAGCGCGTATGCATCGCCCGCGCCCTCATCCTGCAACCCGAGTTGGTGGTGTGCGACGAGAGCGTGTCGGCCCTCGACGTCAGCGTGCAGGCCCAGGTGCTCAACCTCCTCAACGACCTCAAGCGCCGCTACCACTACACATACCTCTTCATCACCCACGACCTATCGGTGGTGAAATACCTGTCGGACCGCATCATGGTGATGCAGAAAGGTCGTATCGTGGAGCAGGGCACGCCCGACGAGCTCTTCGCCCATCCACAGACAGACTACACACGCACCCTCATCGAAGCAATCCCGAGGATTTGATGAGTGAGGAGTGAGGAGTGATGAGTGATGAGTGAGGAGTGATAAATGATTAGTGATGAGTGATGAGTGATGAGTGATGAATGATGAATTTTAATAGGTGGGGAGCCAGCGTTCGACGACGGCTTCGGTGTCGGCGGTACGTTTGATTATCAGCACCATGCGGCAGCCTTTCTGTGACAGGACTTCGGAGAAGCCCCCATCTTCCAACAGGGTCAGCGACTTCTTCTCTACCCCCAGCTTGTCTACCAACGCGTCGTAGACGCTGCGGCAACGCCGTGCGGCGAGTTTACGTTTCGAGCGCAGGGAGGCCGACGGCACGTCGGCCGAGCCGACGAGATAGAACGTCGCTCCTTCGCCTTCGGCTTTCATCAGGGCCACGGCAGCGTCGAGCTCGCGCCAGGCGGCAGCGTCGATGTCGTCGTCATCGAGGCCGAAATGCACCACCGCCGCCGTCAGCTGCAGGCGGCTGTTGGTGGAAAGCATGTCGTCGAGGAGTCCCGTAGGGCCGTGCTGTGCCCAGACGACGCCCGTACACATGCAAAACGCAAAGACTATCAAAGACTTGATTCTCATGGCAGCGAATATATTCTGCTGCAAAGATACGTTTTTTTCCAGATACGGACAAAAAAAAGAGTCCTCCCCGTCGCAACGGGGAGGACTCGGCATTGTCAAAGTTTATATGTTGAGTTGTGAATGTGTTATCCTTTATTTGCGTTTCTTGCTGGCCTCCTTGGCCTCGACGGTCATGGTGGCATGGGGCACAATCATGAGGCGCTCCTTGGGGATGAGCTTGCCGGTGGCCTGGCAGATGCCGTAGGTGCCGTTCTCGATGCGGATGAGAGCGGCGCGCAGGTCGCGGATGAACTTCTGCTGACGGGCGGCGAGTTTCTGGTTCTCTTCTTTCAAGAGCACGTTGCTGCCTTCCTCGAGGGTCTTGAAGGTGGGGGCGGTGTCGCTGACGTCGTTCTCGCTGCCGGCCACAGCCTGCTGCAGCAGTTCCAGATCCTTCTCAGCCTTGGCTATCTTACCTAATATCAACTCTTTGAACTCCTGTAATTCATCGGGCGAATAACGGTTCTTCTCCTGGGGTTTAGCGTTAGCTTTCATTGTTTTCCGTATTAGTTCTGCGTGCAAAAATAGGTATTTTCCGTGAACTGGCGGGAAAAACATATCAACATCACATGTTGATATTGTCAAGATACAAATCAATCAACCCTTTAGGTGCCGTGATGTAGAGTGTTTTTTGTTCGCGGTCGACCTTGTCGATGACTTGGTCGATGACCGGGATGAGTATCTCGACGCCGTTTTTCATCACTTGGAAGAGCGGCTGGGCGGGGTAGTCTATCACCTGTTCGAGGGTGCCAATGTCGCCCTTCTCGCTGTCTATCACCTTGAAACCCACCACTTCGTGGAAGTAGAACTTGTTGCCCTCGAGTTTCGGCAGCAGGTCGAGCGGCAGGTAGAGCTCGTGGCCGCAGAGTGCGGCGGCCTGGTCGACGGTAATCTCCTCGAAGGTGACGATGGCCTTGTTGCCGTTGAGTTGGTCGATATGGAAGAAGTAGGGCACGAGTTTGCCCTTGACCTCCACGAAAGCGGAGTCGAGCTCGGCGTACTCCTCGGGGCTGTCGACGTCGAGGAACAGCACCTGCTGCCCCTTCACGCCCCAAGGCTTGGTAACCTTGCCCAGATAAAAACAATCCTCTATATTCATAATGATGAATGATGAATGATGAGTGATGAGTGATGAGTGATGAATGATAAGTGATGAATGATGAGTGATGAGTGATGAGTGATGAGTGATGAATGATGAGTGATAAGTGATGAGTGATGAATTAAACTTTTATAATTAAGGCTGACGCAAAATTTTTGCGTCAGCCCTAATTCTTAATTTTTAATTCTTAATTCTTAATTAAATTAAGCCTCGGCGGGAGCCTCGGTCTCAGCGGTGGCTTCGCCCTCGGCGTTCTCGTTCTCGGCGGCGGCAGCGGCCTCGGCCTCAGCCTTGGCGGCAGCTTCTGCCTCGGCGGCAGCCTGACGCTTGGCGGCGACGGCGGCAGCCTTGGTCTCGTTGGCTTTCTTCTCGGCCTCGAGACGAGCCTTGCGGGTATTGCGAGCGTCATTCTCGATGTCGCTGCGCTTGCTGTTTATCTTAGCCTCTTTGGCCTGCAGCCACTCGTTGAAACGCACATCGGCGGTCTCCTGGCTGATGGCACCCTTCTCGACACCAATCTGGAGGTGACGACGGAGCAGGACGCCCTTATAGCTGAGGATGCGACGCACGGTGTCGCTGGGCTGGGCACCATTCTTCACCCATTCGACGGCGCGGTCGAAGTTGAGGTCGATGGTGGCGGGGTTGGTCAACGGATTGTAGGTGCCAAGCTTCTCGATAAATCTTCCATCTCGAGGTGCACGACCATCCGCAACAACGATGTGGTAGAAAGGCTGATTCTTTTTACCATGACGCTGAAGTCTAATTCTTGCTGGCATAATTGTTTGGTTTTTAAATGTTTATTAATAATTGTTATTGAATTAACAGAATGCAAAGATACAACTTTTTTTGAAACTGGTAATTTTTTTTTCAATACACCTGCTTCGGCGGGCAGGATGGATGAAAGATTTTTTGACATGGACAATAAATAAAGGTTTTGTTCGTTAGCGCATAATAATGCGCGTAAAACAAATTACTAAAACAAAAGAATAATATGTCTCTTATCAAATCTATCTCGGGAATCCGTGGCACCATCGGCGGACCCGCAGGCGAGGGTCTCACCCCCCTCGACGTCGTTAAGTTCACTTCCGCTTTTGCCACTTTCCTCAAAGGAGCCAACCCCAGCCGTCGGTTGAGACTGGCCGTGGGACGCGACGCGCGTCTGAGCGGTGCCATGGTGGACCGTCTGGTGGTGGGCACCCTGCAGGGCATGGGTGTCGACGTGCTGGAGACCGGCCTGAGCACCACGCCGACCACCGAGATGACCGTCATCGACGGCCACTGCGACGGCGGCATCATCATCACCGCCAGCCATAACCCCAAGCACTGGAATGCCCTCAAGCTGCTGAACAGCAAGGGCGAGTTCATCTCCGACGCCGAAGGCAAGGAGGTGCTGCGTCTCGCTGACAGCGGCGAAGTCAACTATGCCGAAGTCGACGACCTCGGTCAAGTGACCGTTGAGGAGGACTGGATTGACCGCCATATCGAGCGTGTGCTTGGTCTGGAGCTGGTGGATGTCGAAGCCATCAAGAAGGCTGGCTTCAAGGTTGCCGTCGACGCCGTGAACTCGACCGGGGGCCTCGCCATCCCGCGCCTGCTGCGCCGCCTGGGCGTTCAGGATGTCGTGGAGCTCAACTGCGAGCCCACGGGCCATTTCGCCCATAACCCCGAACCCATCCCGCAGAACCTCACACAGATCAGCGACTGCGTGCGCGACAACCACTGCGACCTGGGCATCGTCGTCGACCCCGACGTCGACCGTCTGGCATTGGTCTGCGAGACCGGCGAGATGTTCGGCGAGGAATACACGCTGGTCAGCGTGGCCGACTATGTGCTGCAGCACACGCCCGGCAATACCGTCTCGAACCTCTCCAGCAGCCGCGCCCTGCGCGATGTGACGCGCCGCTATGCCGGCTGCGAGTACAACGCCGCCGCCGTGGGTGAGGTGAACGTCACCACAATGATGCGCCAGACGGGTGCCGTCATCGGCGGCGAAGGCAACGGAGGTGTCATCTACCCCGCCCTGCACTACGGCCGCGACGCCCTGGTGGGTGTAGCGCTGTTCCTCACGCTGCTCGCCAAGCGCGGCATGAAGGTCAGCGAACTCCGCAAGACCTATCCCGAATACATCATCTCGAAGAACCGCAAGGACCTGACGCCCGACATGGATGTCGACGCCCTGCTGGCGAAAGTCGCCAAGCTTTATAACGGCATGGCCGGCGTGGAGAAGGTGACCACCATCGACGGTGTGAAGATAGACTTCGCCGACGGCTGGGTGCACCTGCGCAAGAGCAACACCGAACCCATCATCCGCATCTACTCGGAGGCCGCCACCGAGGCCCGCGCCAACGAGCTTGCAGCTGCTGTAATACAGCAGATTAATTAAGAATTAAAAATTAAGAATTAAGAATTAAGGCTGGCGCGTCCGATGTGGTGCGTCAGCCTTAATTCTTAATTCTTAATTTTTAATTTTCAAAGCATTCCTTTGCGTTTCAGCAGGGCCTTGGGGCTGGGGTCTTTGCCGCGGAAGGCGCGGTAGAGCTCCATAGGCTCGACGGTGTTGCCGCTCTCGAGGAGGTGGCGGAATTTCTTGGCGAGCTCGGGGTTGAAGAGGTCTTTACTCTCGACGAAAGCCTCGAAGGCGTCAGCATCGAGGATAGCCGTCCAGGTGTAGCTGTAGTAGCCAGCGTCATAGCCCGTGGTGAAGATATGCTGGAAGTAGGGGCTGCGGTAGCGGCTGATGATCTCGGGGATGAGGCCGATCTTCTTCATGGCCTGTTCCTCGAAGGCCAGCGGGTCGATAGCCTGTTTCTCCTTGATGGAGTAATAGTCCATATCGAGCAGCGAGGCGGCGAGGAGTTCGGTGGTGATGAAGCCCTGTCCGTAGGTGGCGGCAGCTTCAATCTTCTTGATGAGCTCGTCGGGGATAGCCTCGCCGGTCTTGTAGTGCTTGGCATACATCTTCATCACCTGCGGGTGACGGCACCAGTTCTCCATGACCTGCGAAGGCAGCTCGACGAAGTCGCGCGGCACGCTGGTGCCCGCCAGCGAGGGATAGGTGCAGTTGGAGAGGAGGCCGTGGAGGGCATGGCCGAACTCATGGAAGAGGGTCTCGCTCTCGTCGAAGTTCAGCAGCGACGGCTTGTCGGCCGTAGGCTTGGTGAAGTTGCAGACCACCTGGATGATGGGGATGATATTCTCACCCTTCTGGTTACGATACTGGCCGCGGAACTCGGTCATCCAGGCGCCGCTGCGCTTGGAGGCGCGGGGATGGAAGTCCATATAGAGGATACCGATGGTGCGGTCGCCGTCTTTCACCTCGAAGCAGCGGGCCTCCTTGTCGTAGGTAGGCAGGTCGGTGCGCTCGGTGAAGGTGATGCCGTAGAGGCGGTTGGCCACCATGAAGGCGCCTTCGCGTACACTGTCGAGGCAGAAGTAGGGGCGCACGACGGCATCGTCGAGAGCGTACTTCTCGGCGCGGAGCTTCTCGCTATAGTAGCGCCAATCCCAAGGCTGCAACTTGGCACCGGGCTCGTCTTTCTCGAGCATCTTCTGATAGAGGTCGCGCTCCTGCTTGGCCACCTTGAGGGCGGGTTTCCAGATGTCGAGGAGGCACTTGTAGACGTTGGCGGGGTTCTTGGCCAGGCAGTCGTCGAGGACCCAGTCGGCATGGGTGGGGAAGCCCAGGATGTTGGCGCGCTCGAGGCGGAGGTTCACGAGGGTGTCGATGATCTTGGTATTGTCGAACTCGCCGCTCTTGCAGCGGTCGGTGAAGGCGTGCCACACCTCCTCGCGGAGCTTGCGGTCGGCGCAGGTCTGCATGAAGGGCTCCCAGGTGGGCATGTCGAGGGTGACCTTGGTGCCGTCGGGCAGCTCCTTGCTATAGGCGTTGGTGGCCTTGAGCACGTTCTGGGCGAAGCGCATGGTGAGGTTGGCGATCTGCTCGTTGAGCTCGCGGAAGCGGGCCTGCTGTGCCTCGGGGACGTTGGCACCGCTGCGGACGAAGCCCTTGTAGGTCTCTTCGAGGAGGCGGGCCTGCTCGGAGTTGAGGTTAAGGCTCTCGCGCTGGTCGTAGACGGCCTTGATGCGGGCGAAGAGTTTGGCGTTGAGGGCGATGTCGTCGCCGTGGGCGGAGAGGAGCGGCGTCACCTTCTCTTCGATGGCCTCCATCTCCTTGCTGTTCTCACACTCGGAGAGGTTGAAGAAGATGGCGCTGACTTCCTTGAGCAACTGACCGCTGTACTCGTAAGCCAGGATAGTGTTCTCGAAGGTCGGGGCCTCGGTGTTGTTCACGATGGCGTCGATCTCGGCCTTCTGCTGACGCATACCCTCCTCGAAGGCGGGCATATAATGCTCGGTCTTGATCTTCGAGAAGTCGGGGATGTTGTAGGGTGTACCCCATTCGCTGAGGAAGGGATTGTCTTTGAGGTTGGAATCCATGTCTGTGTTGTTTTTGCAGCCTGCGACGGCAAGCATGGCCGTGGCGGCAAGCAGGATGGTACGTTTCATTGTCATTATATTATATATTGATTATTTTTTCATCGTCTTGAAGATAGTCTCCAGCAACTCGGCATTGAGTTTCTTGGCGAGTATCTTGTGGTTGGCATTGTCGATAAGGAATATCTGGGGCGTCGTGGTGATGTCGTACACCTCGCGCCAGTCGACATTGGCCTCGCCGCCGTTGAGGTTCACCCAGCGCGGGTCTGTCATGCCGTGCTCTTTGAGGAAACTCTTCCATTTGCCGACGGTATGCTCGTCGGGCTCGGTAAGGATAGCGAAAGCGCTGACCTTAAGCGATTCGGTGTATTGCTTATAGACCTCATAGACCGCGGGGATGATCTCGCGGCAGTGGCCGCAGGTGGGGCTCCAGAAGAGGAGCAGCGTGTAGTCGCCCGGCATGTGGTGCAGCGAAGCGGCCCGGTGGGTGGTGTCGAAAAGGACGAGCTCGGGAGCCACCTTGCCGACGAGGATACGCTCCCACTTGTTGGCGCGCTCGATCTGCTCGTCGATCACCGACGGTGCGAGGCCCTCCACCTTGCCGGTGGCGAAATAGCGCTGGACGAGATGCACGTAGACCTCGTCGTAGACCATGATGCGGCTCTGGAGGAAATGTTCGGTGAGGTTAAGCATCAGCCAGCGGTAGACCTCCGGGGCAGGTTCGGCGCGGTCGATGAGGCTGTCGAGCAACGGGCAAATCATGTCGGGCGGCATCCCTTTCATGTAGCGGTCGACATAATCCATCACACGCTGGTAGAAGACCTCCTTGGGGGTGCGGATGATGAAGGGGTCGTCGAGAGGCACATTGTCGAAGTAGTGCTGCATGAACAAGTCGAAACGCTCGCGGTCGCTCAAGGCGGTACCGTCGGGATGTTCCTTAGGCACGGTAACCTCCTTGGTGGCCAGCATCATCTTCGAGATCATATAGTCGGGATACTTGTTGATGTAGCTCATGCGCAGACTATCGAGCTGTTGGATATAGCGGGGACGGAGCACGGTGACGAACTCTGCCGAGTCGACAGTGCGATGTGCCTCGTCCATTGCCTGATAGAAGGTCTCTTCGGCGCGGTGGAAGTTGAAGAACACCTCGTTCTCCTTCGAGTCCTTGACCGTCATGCCGAGCTTCCAGTTGTCCTGCGAGGTGTGCAGCGTGAAGCGTTGTTTCTCGTGATAGACGACGAACTCCACATAGCGGTCGACGTTGTTGGTAAGATAATACAGGCCGGGCTTAAGCTCCTTATTACCCTCGAAGACGAACTTACCTTTGCCGTTGTTGTAGGCGGTATCGCAGTAGTAACGGTTCTGGGCCAGATAGAAACCCATGTAGACCACCGAGTCCTTGCAGCCGTCGACGACGAAGGTAATCTTATAATCCTTCTTGGCTCCGAAAGAGACCATGGGGAGCATGAGGAGCATCAGCAGAATAGAAAAACGAGAATTAGAGATTGCGTGTGTGCGTTTCATTTTTTTATAACTTTTTCTCTATAGACAGAGCAGGGCCGTTTTTGTCTCATTTATTAACATCCTTTTTCATTTCCCGATGCAGAATCGGGAGAATATGTTGCCCAGGACCTCGTCGGAGGAGACCTCGCCGGTGATGGTGCCGAGGTGGTAGAGGGCGTCGCGCAGGTCGACAGCCACGAGGTCGGACGGCATGCCGCCGTCGAGACCCTCGCTGACATGTAACAAAGCCTCCTTCACTCGACACATCGCCTCGTAATGGCGGGCATTGGTAAGGAGAATGCTGTCGTCTTGCGGCATGTCGGACTTTACGGCCTCCACCATAGCGGTTCGGAGGGCGTCGAGGCCTTTGCCGGTCTTGGCGGAGAGGGGGATTGAGTGAGGAGTGAGGAGTGAGGAGTGAGGAGTGAGGAGTGAGGAGTGAGGAGTGATGAGTGATGAGTGAGGAGTGATGAGTGATGAGTGTGTGGGTAGGTCGGATTTGTTGAGGACGACAAGCACTTTCTTGTCGGAGAGGTCGAGGGCTGGTTCGTGCCAAAGGGTAGTGACGTCGTGGACGAAGATGACGAGGTGTGCGTCGGCGATAGCCTTACGGCTGCGCTCGATACCCATGGCCTCGACAATATCGTCGCTGTGACGCAGCCCCGCCGTGTCGATAAAGCGGAAAGTGACACCGTCGAGGACGAAGAGTTCTTCGATGGTGTCGCGTGTGGTGCCAGGGACATCGCTGACGATGGCGCGGTCGTCGCCCAGCAAGGCGTTGAGCAGCGAGGACTTGCCTGCGTTGGGAGACCCGATGATAGCCACTGGAACACCCCTCTTGAGGGCATTGCCCATCTTGAATGAGGCGATGAGTGTAGAGAGCTGAGTGAGGAGTGAGGAGAGGAGGTTGCGCAACTGAGTACGGTCGGCGAACTCGACATCCTCCTGAGAGAAGTCCAGTTCGAGTTCGAGGAGCGAGGTAAGGTCAAGGAGCTGCTGACGCAGGTCTTTGAGGTTCTGCGCGTATCCGCCACGCAGCTGGCTGACGGCCAGCCGGTGCTGTGCCGGGGTAACGGAGTCGATGAGGTCGGCCACAGCCTCGGCCTGTGAGAGGTCGAGACGACCGTTGAGGAAAGCACGTTGGGTGAACTCGCCAGGCTCCGCCAGACGTGCCCCGTCGTCGACGAGGGCCTGCAGCAGCGCCTGCTGCACATAGAGTGAGCCATGACAGGAAATCTCCACCGTAGGTTCGCCTGTATAGCCCTTCGGAAAGTATACCGCGACGACGTCGTCGAGAGGTATGGTATTGTCATACCCCTCCCCCACCGCTTTGCGGCGGTCCCCCTCCCCTGTCTCAGGGGAGGAGCTGAAGAATGTACAATAGGTGGCGTGGCGAGGTGAGAGGTGTGAGGTGAGAGGTGAAAGGTGTTTTTCGGCAATAGACAATGCGTCGGGGCCCGAGAGACGAGCAACGGCGATGCCTCCCACCCCGTGGGGTGTGGAGATTGCCACGATGGTCTCCTTAGTCCTCATTCTCCTCTTTTGTTTCTTCCTCGTTCTGCACCACAGGCTCCTCGGGGCGCTCGTCAGGGATATACTCGTCGCCAAAGAGGGAGCGCATCTCGTCGTCAGTCAGTCCGAGGTCTACCTTCATGCGGTAGATGTTGGGGAAGGCCAAGAAGAGCATCAGCGTGGTGAGCATGGAGAGAGGCAGGAGCATGCGACGGTTCGCCAACACTGCCAACACAGAGAGCACCAAGACCACCACGAAGATAGCGCCATAGAAAGAGCTCACGTGCGAGGCATAGCCTTTGAGTTTGGTATCGAGGCTTTCGGCCTGCCGCAGACGTGGCACACGCTTGCGGATAGTCAGCAGGGCCATGCTGACGGCCAGGACCGTCAGGACGCTGCCGGACAGCATCATCGCGTCGGACACCTGACGTGTCTGGGGGAAATACCACGGAGTGGCATACAGGAAGAGGGCCGTCAGGATGACCACGGCCACGGAGCCCCACAGGCAAATCTGTGAGGTGCGTTTGATTTTCTTGATTTCAGTTTCGAACATATACTTTTATTAAACGGCTAATTATTCTAATTCAACTAATTGCTTACACAGTTTAATTACAGGCTAATTACTCTAATTTGAGATATTTTGCGGTATAGGATTCCTTGCATTTGAGGAGGTCTTCGGGCGTGCCGGCGAAGACCACGTTGCCGCCCTCGTCGCCACCCTCGGGACCCATGTCGATGACCCAGTCGGCCACCTTGATGATGTCGTGGTGGTGCTCGATGACCACGATGCTGTGGCCACGCTCAATGAGGCGGTCGAAGGCCGCGAGGAGCTTCTGGATATCGTGGAAATGGAGACCCGTGGAGGGTTCGTCGAAGATGAACAGCATGGGCTGCTCGGCCTCGCCTTTGACGAGGTAGGACGCCAGCTTGATGCGCTGGCATTCGCCTCCCGAAAGCGAACTTGACGACTGTCCCAGCATCAGATAGCCCAGTCCGACATCCTGCAGCGGTTTCAGACGGGTGTAGATGGAGCGTGTCTCGTCGCTGTCGAAGAAGTCGAGAGCCTGGTCGACAGTCATCTCGAGGATCTCGCTGATATTCTTCCCTTTGTAGAGTACCTCCAGGGCTTCGTCCTTATAGCGGCTGCCGTGGCACTCGTCGCAGACGAGGTGGACGTCGCTCATAAACTGCATGCTCACGGTGACCTGTCCCTCGCCCTGGCAGTTCTCGCAGCGGCCGCCCTCGACGTTGAAGGAGAAGAAGCCCGCCTTGTATCCGCGAGTCTTCGCCAGCGGCTGCTTGGCATAGAGGGCACGCACCTCGTCGAAGACCTTCATGTAGGTGGCGGGGTTGCTGCGCGAAGAGCGGCCGATGGGGTTCTGGTCGACCATCTCGACGGCCGCAATGCGGCGCACGTCGCCGTCCAGCTCCACACAGCTGCCCACATAGTCCGAAGCGCCCTCGAAGCGCCGCTGCAGCACGTCGAAGAGCACACGGCGGATGAGGCTCGTCTTGCCGCTGCCGCTCACGCCCGTGACCACCGTCAACACCCCCAGAGGGATGTCGACATCGATATGCTTGAGGTTGTTGCAGTAGGCTCCATGTATCGAGATGCGGTCGCGCCAGCGGCGACGGCTCTTGGGGACGGCGATGGCACGGCGCCCGAGGAGGTAGTCGAAGGTGAGGCTGTCTTTAGGAACCTTAGGGGCTTTAGCGCCCTTAGGGTTATTAAGGATTTTTAGGTCGCCGCTGTAGACCACTTCGCCACCGAGCCTGCCGGCGCCGGGGCCTATGTCGATAAGGTAGTCGGCGGCGCGGATGATATCCTCGTCGTGTTCCACCACGATGACGGTATTGCCGAGGTCACGCAGGCGCTTGAGGACATTGATGAGCTGGCCGGTATCGCGCGAGTGGAGTCCTATGGAGGGCTCATCGAGGATGTACATGCTTCCCACCAGCGAACTACCCAACGAGGTAGCCAGGTTGATGCGCTGGCTCTCGCCGCCGCTGAGGCTATTGCTCAGACGGTTGAGGGTGAGGTATCCTAGGCCCACGTCGACGAGGTAGCCGAGGCGGTGCTTGATTTCGGTGAGGAGGCGCTCGGTGACAGCGCACTCGTGAGGTGTGAGGCGACTCTCGATATCGCAGAACCACGTCACCAACTTCGACACGGGCATCTCCGTGAGGTCGCTGATGCTGAGGCCGTCCACCTTCACATATTCCGCATCCTTGCGGAGACGACGGCCGTGACATTCGGGGCACACCGTGCGGCCACGGTAACGTGCCAGCATGACACGGTACTGTATCTTGTAGCTCTGGCTCTCTACCCAGCGGAAGAAGCCGTCGATGCCCTCCCATGTGCCGTCGCCGTGCCAAAGGATATCTTTCTGCTCGGGGGTCAGCTCGTAGTAGGGCTTATGTATGGGGAAGTCGATTACCGCAGCATGGCGGATGAATTCGCGTTTCACGTCCTGCATCTTATCGCCATTCCAGCACACCACAGCGTTCTCGTAGATACTACGGCTCTTGTTGGGCACCACGAGGTTCTCGTCGATGCCGATGACGCTGCCGTAGCCCTGACAGGTGGGGCAGGCGCCATAGGGGTTGTTGAAAGAGAAGAAGTTGGGATTGGGCTTCTCGAAGGTGATGCCATCGGCCTCGAAGCGGTTGCTGAAGTCGGCAGTAGAACCGCCGACCACAGCGATGCGGCACGAGCCGCGTCCTTCGAAGAAGGCGGCCTGTACGCTCTCCCCTACCCTGGCTTTCAGCTCGTCGTCGTTGGGGTTCACCGTCACACGGTCGATGACGAGGTAGACCTCCTTGTCCAGCTCCACATTGCCGATGTCCTCGATGCGCATCACCGTACCTTTCACCATCACACGCTGGTAGCCCTCCTGGTGCAATATCTCTAGCTGCGAGCGCAGCGGACGCTCCTTGCTGTCCTCCAGCGGCGCCAGTATCATCACCTTACTATCTGTCTCCTTATCTCCTGACTCCTTACTTCCTAAAATAAAGTCCACCACATCGCTCACGGAATGACGTTTCACCTCCGTGCCGCTCACGGGCGAGAAGGTACGTCCGATGCGGGCGAACATCAGCTTCAGGTATTCGTAAATCTCGGTGCTGGTGCCCACGGTGGAGCGGGGATTGGAGGTGTTGACCTTCTGTTCGATGGCCACCGCCGGCGAGAGGCCGAGGATGTAATCCACCTCGGGCTTGGTCATGCGTCCCAGGAACTGGCGGGCATACGAGCTCATGCTCTCCACATAGCGGCGCTGTCCCTCGGCGAAGAGGGTATCAAAAGCCAGACTCGACTTGCCGCTACCGCTGAGGCCCGTGATTACCACCAGCTTGCCTTGCGGTATCTCGACGTCGATATTCTTCAGGTTATTCGCCCGTGCTCCCTTAATCTTGATATAATCCACAGTCTACAGAACTACTTAACTGTTGCCTACTGCAACGTCATCTCCATCTTACGGGTCTTGCTTCCTTTGACGGTTATCAGCAGCGCCGTACCGTCGTATCTCAACGCCGCAGCGCCTAGGGCCTGCTTGGTCTTGCGCTCCAGCACATCTTTCCTCACGTCGCCCTCCTCGCTGAAGCGATAAAGCACGAGGTTGCTCTTGTCGCCCACCTCATACTCTCTGGCATCGTTCGAAATGATATACTCACCCGGTTCCTTGCGGTTCTCGTTCTTCACCAGACACAGCGTCTCGCCCATCATGAAAAGCGGCGTCCTCAGCAGTGCCTTGCTGTCGGTCTGTCTGTCGTTGCGGCGCACGTTGCGCACCCACTTCACCGCACCGGTGGCGTCGACGGCCACCAGATGGATACCCACTCCATTATAATCGCATGTCTTCGTGCCGTTAGCGTTGACATCCTTTTCTTCCACCATGCGTCCCACGGCCATCACCATTCCATAGGAGGTAGGGACATAACTCAGCGGGGCCACATCAGGCAACTCTCTATCTCTCTGTATCTTCTTTGTCTTCTCATTCGTCAGGATGTTGATGTCCTCGTTCTGGAAGTAGCGCATCGTGAAACCACCTATCGACATCGAATCGAGGTTGAACGACAGCGTCGCCACACCTAACGTCAGGTTCTCATCCTTCTTGGCGTCGGCAGGCTTGATGAGACCTGCGCAGAGCATCTGAGGCCCCAAGACATTCACTATCCGCATGTCTTTCACAGGCTCGCATTGCACGGTCATATTGAATTTGTCGCCGCCACGGCGGTCTATCACACAGATGATGAAGTGTTCCTCTTCACCCTCGCGCTCGGTGCCCAGCGTCAGCATACGGCCATCGTCGGTGATATAGATGCACTCTACCGTCCCTACGGCGAACTCCCTCGACCAAACCTCCTTCAGCTCGGCGTCATACACCGTGGCTATCGAGATATACTGCTTCCGCTCGGTATACTGCACCACACTCAGCGTACCCATGTATTCTCCGTTGGCCGACATGGCGCCCCACACATGACAGCGGTCTTTCTTGGCATAGGCGAACTTCGTCACCGTGTCCACGCGACCGTCCTTCAGCTGCAGGCTGTCCAGCGACACCGAAGCCTTGAGCACCGTGGTCTGCTTGCGCTGGCTGCTGTCCACCAGCAACATCGAGGCCCACTTGCCTTTGACAGCCCAGGCCAGCGGCACACAATGTTCTGTCATAAGCAACTCACGGCGTTCCAGCGGGAACATGTCGTCGTTCAGACGCACCACCTGCCAGTCTTCGTCCTCCACAAATCCACGCGCACCCTCCTCGCTCTGGGTCAGCCAGCAGTCCAAACCGTCAACGGTAGCCAGGTAGCGTCCGTTCGCCACCATCTGCGGGTCGGTACGATTGCCTTCGTTGCCCTTCTTGATTATCACATTCTGTCCCTGCATGGCGCCCGCCACCATGACTGCGGCCATCAACAGTATTATTCTCTTCATATTCCTCATGTATTTGATTCTTATTTATTCCCCAGCTTCACGAAGGGGACGAGAACTTCCTCCATCGACACGCCACCATGCTGGAAGGTGCCTGTGTAGTAGCGCACATACTCGTTATAGTTGTTGGGGTAGGCGAAGAAGTCGCCCGCACGGCAGAAGATATAGGGGCTCGTCACATGCCTGCGGGGCAGGAACAGTTTGGCAGGATCCTTCACCTCGAAGACCTCCTTGGCGTTGTAGTCGAGCAGACGGCCCTGCTTATAGCGCAGGTTCACGCTGATATCGCGGTCACCCTTCACCTTCACCGGCCGGTCGATCTTCACGCTGCCGTGGTCGGTGGTAATGATGATATTGACATCCCGCTCCGACAGCGCCTTCAGTATCTCGAGCAGCGGCGAGTGTTCCAGCCACGACAGCGTCAGGCTGCGGTAGGCCTTCTCATCCACCGCCAGCTCACGCACAATGTCGCTGTCTGTGCGCGCATGACTCAGCATGTCGATGAAATTGTAGATAATCACATTCAGACCGTTGTGCATCAATTCGGGCACACGATCCACCAGCTTGCGGCCATACTGGGCGTTGAGCACCTTGTTGTAGCTCATCTTCACCCCGATGCCGTGACGTCGCAGGTTCTCCTGCAACAGCTCGGACTCATACTGATTCTTCCATCCCTCCTCGTCCTCGTTCACCCAGTACTGCGGATATTTCTTCTCTATCTCGCTCGGCATCAATCCGGCGAACATCGCATTGCGGGCGAACTGTGTCGTCGTCGGCACAATGGTGTAGTAGATGTCGTCGCGCTCCATGCGGAAATACTGCTCCACCAACGGCTGCACCATCTTCCACTGGTCGTAGCGGAAATTGTCTATCACTATCAAGAATGTAGGCTTCCCTTCCTTCAGCAGAGGGAACATCCTTTCTTTCAATACCGTAGGACTCATCACCGGCTTTTCCTCGCTGCCGTTCAGCCAGTCGAGGTAGTGATTCTCATAAAAACGGCAGAACTGCTGGTCGGCTTCATGCTTCTGCGACATGAAGATCTCATGGATATTGTCGTCCTCGGTGCCGGCAAGCTCCAGGTCCCAGTAGACAAGCTTCTTGTACACCTCTATCCATTCCTCGGCGTTCATGCGTTCTTGCAGCTGCATGCCTATCTCGCGGAAGCGCTGCTGGTAGTTCATCGTCGAGTGCTCGCTCTGCAGACGCTTCAGCTCAGTGTGCTTCTTCACCGTAAGCCATATCTGGTTAGGATTCACCGGCTTGATGAGGTAGTCGCTGATTTTTCCACCCAGCGCATCCTCCATCACTCCCTCTTCCTCGCTCTTGGTGATCATCACCACCGGCAGCTGGGGCCAGCGCTCCTTGATGCGGCCCAGGGTGTCGATGCCGCTCAAACCCGGCATCTGCTCGTCGAGGAACACGATATCAGGCTGCTGCTCCTCCAGCACATCCAATGCGTCGCTACCCGACTGCACGCCCACCACTTCACAGCCTTTCTCCTCAAGAAACAAAATATGAGGCTTCAAAAGTTCTATCTCGTCATCAGCCCAAAGAATCGATGTCTTCATAAGTCTATTTTTTAGTTAAGTAATAACGCACGCACGCGATAAATATTATATGACCGTCAACTTTATTTCGTATATTTGCATTTTCGATTCAATGCTAGTATTCCATGGTACTCACTGACCTATACAAAGATAGCTCACTCATCAAGGATATTTTAGAACACCTCGGAACGACGAAGGCGCGCGTGCATGTAGACGGTCTCACAGGGTCTTTGCCTGCGGTAGCCATCGCGGCACTGGCCATGCAGCGACCGACGGTGAACCAGCTGGTCATCGCTCCGTCGAAGGAGGAAGCCTACTATCTGCAGAACGACATAGAAGCACTGCTTAATGTGGAATGTGGAATGATGAATGATGAACGAAGTGAATCTGCCAATTCATCATTCATCACTCATCATTCATCATTATCCGTCATGCTCTTCCCAACAAGCTACCGCAAGGCATACCATTATGACCCGGAGCAGACGGAGAATGCCAACCTGCTGATGCGCAACGAGGTGGTGAAAGCCTTGAGCAGCTCGGAGCCCCTCATCGTAATCTCTTATGCCGACGCGCTGAGCGAAAAGGTGGTCTCCTCGAACACCTTCCGTGCCAACACCTTCCGCATCAGCCGAGGACAGAAACTCGACATGTGGGAGGCCGTGGAGCGCCTGCAGGAGCTGGGCTTCGAGCGCGAGGACTTCGTCGTCGAACCCGGCCAGTATGCCGTCCGCGGCGGCATCGTCGACGTCTACTCCTACGCCTCCGACCTGCCCTTCCGCATCGAATTCTTTGACGACGAAGTCGACTCCCTCCGCACCTACAACGCTGTCAGCCAGCTCAGCGTCAAGCAGATGGACCGTATCGATATCGTACCCGATTTTCAGGGAGTGCAAAAAGAGGAAGGAGTGCAAGACAACAGTTCAAGAGTGTCGCTAATGGAGTATTTCGGCAGCGACGATATCGTATGGACTCAGAGTCTGATGATGGCTGCAGAGCAGATGGAGAAGCTGCTGGCCGACACCCGAAAAGCCTACAACGACCGTCTGGCCGACAAAGAGCACCCCGTGGCCGGGACCCTACCGAAGCCCGAGGAGATGAGCTGCTCCGCCAACGAGTTCCTCCACAAACTCCTCGACTGCAGAATCATAGAATACGGCAACAGCCACTACTTCTCGCAGGCCGACCGCCTAGAGCACCACAGCGACCCGCAGCCCGCCTTCAACAAGCAGTTCGACCTCCTCACCGCCAACCTCGCCGACTACGCCGACCGCGGCTACCACCTCCTCATCACCGTCAGCAACGACAGCCAGGAAAAGAGACTCCGAAAAATCCTCGACGAATCGGACGATAATAATTTTCAATTTTCAATTTTCAATTTTCAATTAAGTCATGGTTTCGTCGACCACGACACCAAAGTCCTCTGCTACACCGACCACGAAATCTTCGACCGCTACCACAAATACACCGTCAAGGACCTGCGCTCCACCCACGAGGCGCTGACCCTCAAGGAACTCTTCGAGCTCAAGCCCGGCGACTTCGTCACCCATATCGACTACGGCGTCGGCCGCTTCTCGGGTCTCGAGAAGGTGACCAACAACGGCAAGAGCCAGGAGCTCATCCGTCTCATCTACAAGGGTGGCGACGTGCTATACATCTCCATCCATGGCCTGCATAAGATATCACGCTACGTAGGTCGTGAGGGCGAGGCTCCCACCCTCAACCGCCTGGGCAGCAACTCGTGGCAGGTGCTCAAGGCCAAGACCAAGAAGCAGGTCAAGGATATCGCCAAAGACCTCATCGCTCTCTATGCCAAGCGCAAAGCCTCGCAGGGCTTCGCCTTCAGCGAGGACTGCTCGTTGCAGGAGCAACTCGAGGCCTCGTTCCTCTACGAGGACACCCCCGACCAGCTCAAGGCCACCGTGGCAGTGAAACATGACATGGAGATGCGCGCCCCCATGGACCGCCTCATCTGCGGCGACGTGGGTTTCGGCAAGACCGAGGTAGCCATCCGCGCAGCCTTCAAAGCCTGCTGCGACGACAAGCAGGTGGCCGTCCTCGTGCCCAACACCATCCTCGCCTTCCAGCACTACAACACCTTCCGCGAACGCCTCAAAGGCATGCCCATACGTGTCGACTATCTCAACCGCTTCCGCACCACCAAGGAAAAGAACCAGATTTATAAAGATGTCGAAGAGGGCAAGATAGACATCCTCATCGGCACCCATGCCATCACCAACAAGAACCTCAAATTCAAGGACCTCGGACTCCTCATCATCGACGAGGAGCAGAAGTTCGGCGTCAGCGCCAAGGAGAAGCTCAAGCAGCTGAAAGCCAACGTCGACTGCCTCACCCTTACCGCCACACCCATCCCGCGCACCCTGCAGTTCTCCCTCATGGGTGCCCGCGACCTCAGCGTCATCCAGACGCCGCCGCCCAACCGCCAGCCCATCGAGACGGAGCTCTCCGATTTCAACGAGGAGCTCATCCGCGACGCCATCATGTACGAGATGGACCGCGGCGGACAGACCTTCTTCATCTCCAATCGCGTGGAGAACCTGCCCGAGATGGCGGGTCTGGTGCAGCGCCTCGTGCCCGACGCCCGCGTGGCCATGGCCCACGGCCGCATGGAAGGCAAGGATACCGAGGAGACCCTCATGCGCTTCCTCGAGGGCGACATCGACGTGCTCGTGGCCACCTCCATCGTGGAGAACGGCCTCGACATACCGAACGCCAACACCATGATTATCAACAATGCGCAGCAGTTCGGTCTCTCCGACCTGCACCAGATGCGCGGCCGAGTGGGACGTTCCAACCGCAAGGCTTTCTGCTACCTCCTCATCCCCTCCTACCTCACCCTCACGCCCGACGCCCAGCGGCGACTCAAGGCCATCGAGGAGTTCTCCTCCATAGGTTCCGGCTTCAATATCGCCATGCGTGACCTCGACATCCGCGGCGCCGGAAATATCCTCGGTGCCGAGCAATCGGGTTTCATCTCCGAGATTGGCTACGACATGTACCACAAAATCCTCAACGAGGCCATCGAGGAGTTGAAGGAGAGCGACTTTGCCGACCTCTTCGCCGCCGAGGCCGAAGAGAACAAGGAGTATGTGAAGGAATGTACCATCGAGACCGACCTCGAGGTGCTGCTGCCCGACGACTATGTCACCTCTGTCTCCGAGCGCCTGTTGCTATATAAGGAGCTCAACGAACTTACCACAGAAGAAGAGCTCTCCACCTACCGTGAGCACCTAGAGGACCGCTTCGGACCCGTGCCGACATGTGTCGACGAGCTCATACGAACCATCACCCTGCGCCGCATGGCCAAGGAGTTCGGCATCGAGAAAATCGTCCTCAAGCAGGACCGCATGGTGCTACATCTGGTGAGCAATCCCCAGAGTCCCTTTTACCAGAGCGGCAACTTCTCCAAGGTCATCATGTACGCCCAGGCTCATCCTCGCACCAGCCGCCTGAAGGAGACCCCCGACCGCCTCACCCTCTCGATAGAAAGTGTACAATCCATCACAAAAGCCATCGACGTGCTTACTGAGCTCAGTGGATTGCAGTGATTAATCCCACACAAAATAAAAAGAGACGGTCGTTTGACCGTCTCTTTTATTATTGTTAACTATTATCTATTTATCTATTAACTATCAACTATTAACTATTACTGGACATCTTTCTCGTCGAGAGGCTGAGCCAGAAGTTCCTGGAAGGCGCCCTTGCTGTCGAAGATCATGCGGGTGAACTTGCGCTCTTTCGAGCCTTTGACCTTCTGACTGATAACCACATAGGTGTAGGATTTCGGCTTCTTGCCGTTCTCACGGTACTTCGAGCTGTAGTCGTAGGTGACCATCTTCTCGATTTTGTACTTCTCGCCGTTGAACTTCTCCTCGAGGTATTTCATGATACCCGTGCCGTAACGCTCCTTGGGGAGCACCTTGCCGGTCTTGATATGGGCGCCGGTGTTGATGTCGAAGACAGCGTCCATCTCAACCTTCTGCTTGTCGGTGTAGTAAGCCACGGCATATTTGTCATCGCGATTGACCCATTCGGGACCCGATTTAATTTTCTTGGCGAGGTTCTTCTCGAAGAAAGCCACGGCAGTCTGCGGAGGGGTGAACTTCTCCACCTGGGGTTCGTCGACCTTGGGGGCAGGACGGCCGCTGTGACGGCTCTGCTCGGTCTTGGTGGCCTTGGTGACGTCGCCTTCCGTGGCGTCGGGGTTGTTATGCGTGTAGTAGTCGCGCTTCACGGCGGCGGGGTCGGGAGCGTTGCTCTTCTGCAGCTTTCCACGGGTGTCGAAGATAAGCTCGAAGTCAGTGTCCGAGATACCCTTCTTGACAATTATCATGCGGTAATAGTTGTCGCCGCTCATCTCCTCGACATAGTCGATGGATTTCACCTTGTAACCGGGGTAGTTGTTGGTGAAATAGCTGGTGAGCATGGTGGGGCACTCCTCCATCTTCACAGGGAAGGTGGAATACTGCCAGTCGCCGCCAGCGGTGAAAAAGCTGCGACCTTCCTGTCCATCGATGATAAGCTCGGCAATGAACTGACCGGGAGCCTGATACCAGGTCTTCACCTTGTAGGAGTCATAGGTTCTTTCGAGAGTCAGCAACACCGAACGCGGCACCGCAGTCTCCTTGACTTTGGTCTGGGCCCGAGAAATTGACAACTGAACATTGACAATTGAAAAGAGGGCGGCTAACAGGAAAAGCTTTTTCATATCGTATGTTTTTTTCTGTTTAGTATCTCGCATTAACGATTTCTTGCGTCAGCAGATTCTTAATTCTTAATTTTTAATTCTTAATTCTTGAACACCACATCTTTACGGTCGGGGCTGATGCTGACGGCAGCGATAGTCACACCCGTCTGCTCCTCGATGGCGCCAAGGAATTTGCGCAGTTTCTCGGGTAACTTGCCGTATTCGGTGATACCCTCGAGGCTCTGCTTCCATCCCTCGAAGGGGGTGAGCACCGGGGTGATAGCCACGGTGTTGTACTCGAAGGGAATCTCATCGGTGTTGTGGCCGTCGATATTGTAGGCGGTGCACATGTTGACCGTCTCGAAGTCGTTCATCACGTCGGGCTTGGTGACGTAGAGCTCGGTGACGCCGTTGATCATGCAGGCGTAGCGCAGCGCCGGCAGGTCTATCCATCCGCAGCGGCGCGGACGACCCGTGGTGGCGCCATACTCATGGCCCAGTTCGCAGAGCTGCTTGCCCGTTTCGTCGTCAAGCTGCGTGGGGAAGGGACCGGCACCCACACGGGTGCAGTAGGCCTTGGTGATGCCCATCACCTTGCCGATGGTACTCGGCGCCACGCCTAGACCGGTGCAGACACCGGCGGTAATGGTATTCGAACTGGTCACGAAAGGATAGGTGCCGAAGTCGATGTCGAGCATCATGGCCTGGGCACCCTCAGCCAGCACTTTCTTGTCCTCGCGGAGGCACTGGTTGATAAAATACTCGCTGTTGACGAAGCGGAACTTCTTCAGCGTGGCCAGACTCTCCATCCACACCTTCTCATACTCGCTGAGGGTCATATTGTCGATGCGGAAGGTGTCGACATCGAAGCCCATGGCATGTGCCATCATCAGGTGCTGACGTTTCAGCTGGCCATAGCGCTCAATGAAGTCGTCGGTCATGATATCACCCACGCGAAGACCCGTACGGGCAATCTTGTCGGTATAGGCGGGGCCAATGCCCTTCAGCGTGCTGCCGATCTTGCTGTTGCCCTTGGCCTGCTCGTTGGCGGCATCCATCATGCGATGGCTGGGAAGGATAAGGTGAGCCTTCTTGCTGATAAAGAGATTCTTGGTAGCGTCGACACCCTTCTCAACGAGGGCCTCGATCTCCTGACGGAAGATACGGGGCTCAATGAGCACACCGTTGCCGATAAGGTTGATTTTGTCCTTGTGGAAGATACCGCTGGGAATGATATGCAATACATGCTTCGTGCCGTTGAACTCAAGGGTATGACCCGCGTTGGGGCCACCCTGGAAACGAGCCACTACATCATAGTTAGGGGTGAGCACGTCAACAATCTTACCCTTGCCTTCGTCGCCCCACTGGAGTCCTAAGAGAACATCTATCTTTGTCATATATACTTTATTATCAACAAATAAAACTCATCTCACCCTCAGAATTTCACACTGACACAAAATGCAAAGATACGAAAAAAATGAAAAATGAAAAATGAAAAATGAAAAATGTAGTACTATTCGTCACGTTTGGCTTTGAACCACTCGACGAACTTGGGTAGGTCGTCCAACGGCTGAAATCCGCTCTTGAACGGCTCGGCGGGCACGGGGACGGTCTCCATATAGCCGATGAGGGTGGCACAGTCGAACTCACCCATCAACGACTCCAACGTCACATAGACTCCCACTTGGAAATCCTCGTCTTGCCGCTGGCCGTCTTCGACGGCAATGCGCAGACCCAGCATCTCGGGTTCTTCCTCGCACTCAAGCTGTTGGAAGTACATCTTGCGGGTATCGAAGAGCAACTTGTCGAAGCGCACTTTGAGCTCGGTGCCCATAGGCTGCTTGAAGGCCACGAACTCCCACCAGTCGAGGTCGGGGGCGTTGTCGACGAGCTCCACGACATAGCGGAAGAGGTCGGTGTCGCCCTCGGCGGTGAACGTCAGCGTACGGCCGTTGGCGGTGGCGTCGCCTATCTCGTAGGTGAGGCCGTCGCAATATTTTGTCAGCTGGTACTGCAGGGCGTTCTCCAGCTGTTCGCGCTCTTTATCTTCCAGGTCGCCCATGGCGACGAGTTCCTCGTTGTGGTCCACAAACCACTGCCAGAATTTCTCTATCTTTTCCATATTATTATTTTGAGGGGGAGATAGAAGCAGATAAAGGAAGATAGCTCGCTGTGCTCGCGGAAGATAAAGGACAATTGAATTGGTATTGTCCTCTATCTTCCTCTATCTCCTTTTATCTTCTTTTATCTTCCATTATGTTTCATATAATTATTGCTTCGGGGTCGAGGGCGACGCCGAATTTTTGTTTCACATCTTGCTGGATAGCTGCGGCAAGGGCGCGGACTTCGTCACCGGAGCAGCCGTCAGCATTGTATAGGACGAGGGCGTTCTTCGGCCAGACCCCTGCCCTACCCTGCGTGCGGCCTTTCCAGCCGGCTTTATCAATCAGCCAACCGGCCGAAAGCTTGTAACCATTGTCTGATCTATGGGCGTCGGGCATATCAGGATATTCGGCTTTGAGACAGAGGTAGGTGGATTCGTCGACGACGGGATTTTTAAAAAAGCTGCCGGCGGAGCCGTGTTCCTCGGGACGCGGGAGTTTGCTCCAGCGCACCTCTGTGATGGCCTCGCGAAGCTGCTGGGCAGTGGCATGAGGCAATCCCTCGAGGGCTTTGTAGCTGAGGTTGGGGACAAACTTCTTACTCAAACGATAGGTGACTCGGAGGATGAGGTAGCGGCCTGGATGATGCTTGAAGAGGGAGTCGCGGTAGGCAAACTGGCAGTCTGCATTGCAGAAGGTGCATTGGCGACGTTCCATTAGGTCGTAGACCTCTACGCTCTCAATAAAATCCTTTGCCTCAGCGCCATAAGCGCCCACATTCTGCACCGCCGAAGCCCCCACGGTGCCGGGGATGGCGGAGAGATTCTCAAGACCGTAAAGACCATGGTCGAGCGTCCACTGGATTAGGTCGTCCATCTCCATGCCACCCCAAACCGTGACAAGGTGAGAGGTGAGAGGTGAAAGGTGAAAGGTATTGGAGAGCGTAATGACAGTGCCCTCGTAGTCCTTGGTAAACACCATGTTGCTGCCACCGCCGAGGATAAGAGTTTCCGAGTGACTGAGTGTCAGAGTGACTAAGTCGTCACCAGGCTCCACCACCACCAGCCGACGTGCTTTCACGTCAATGCCAAAGGTGTTATAAGGTTTGAGGGATATGTTCTCGTAGACTTTCAATTCTTAATTATCAATTTTCAATTCTCAATTTTCAATTTCCTTTGGTCCCAACTCTTTCTTGGGCTTGCGCTCGGGTGGGATATAATCCATGCGGAAGACCTGTCGGTGGGTCATCAGCAGCACCAGCGACAGCAGGGCGCCCAGCACATCGCAGATGGCGCAGGCCTGCCACACTCCCGTGACGCCGTCACCCCCGTTGAAGCCCATCAGCAAGTCGGGCAGGATGAGCGACAGCGGGATGAGGAAGATGACCTGGCGCGAGAGGCTGGTGACGATGGCTATCCATGGCTGGTCGATGCTCTGGAAGAGCTGTGAGTTGGTGACCGTGAAGGCTATCAGCGGGCAGAAGACCATGAGATAGCGCAGGGCGGGCTCGCCCATGTCGAGAATCTCGGACTCGGAGTTGAAGAAACCGATGATGGTGCGCGGGAAGATGAGCGCCGACGCGGCACCGATGATGCCGATAATGACGCAGACCTTCATCGTCAAGATATACACCTCACGCAAGCGGTCGTTGCGGCGGGCGCCATAGTTGTAGCCCGCGATGGGCTGCATGGCCTGACAGAGTCCAAGCAACACCATGAATATCAAACCCATGTAGGAGTTGGCAGCGCCATAGACCGTCATCGCATCGTCGCCACCGAAGCGTATCAGCTGACGGTTCAGCACCGCCACCACGGCAAAGGCCGCCGCATTCATCGAGAAGGGGCTGATGCCGATGGCAAGGATATTGCGGAAGATATAAAGCTTGGGTGCCCAAGCATGACGTTTGAAGCGGATGAAAGACTTCGGCTGTACGAAGTGGAGCACGGCGACGGCAGCGGAAGCGCCCATCGAGAGCGTCGTGGCCCAGGCGGCGCCCTTCATACCCCAACCGAACTCGCTGATAAACAGAAAGTCGAGGAAGATATTCAGCATAGCGCCACCTACCATTATCCACATGCCTTTCATAGGATAGCCCGACGAGCGGATAAGACCTACAAGATTGTAAGTCACCGTCAAGAGGAACATGCCAGGGAGGACGATGTACATGTACTCGCAGGCGGCGTCGATCACCTGCTGCGACGCACCGTCGGCGAAGAGGTTGATGATGGGATGCATCCAGAGATAGCCTCCCACCACAAAGATGAAACCGAACAGGAAAGTGAGGAGCATACTGTTACCTAGTATCTTCTCGGCCCACCGCACATCCTTGCGGCCCAGCACAATACTCATGCGGGCACTCGAGCCTGCTCCCACCAGCGAGCCGAAGGCGTGGATGATATTCATGATAGGGAACGTGATGGTGAGGGCCGCCAACAGCATCTTGCCGTCGTCGGGAGTGTTACCCAAAAAGATACGGTCGACGATATTATATATCGACGTCACCACCTGGCTCGCCACCGCCGGCAGCGCATACTGCCAGAGGAGCTTGCCCATGGGCTTGGTTTCGAGTTCACGAATGTCATTGTCCATATCACTCTTTTATCCTATTCTTAAGTGCCATCAAAGCATTGTAGGCGATGAGGCCATTGGCCAGCTCCAGGCTGCGCTCGTCGACCATGAGGTTAGGACGGTGGAGGTTGCTGAAGGGGGTGCCGGGCTCGTGGATGCCGATACGGAAGTAGCAGGCCGGTATCTTCTGTGCGAAGAAAGCGAAGTCCTCGGCGGTCATGCGGAGGTCGAGCCACTCGACATTCTCCTCGCCGAGGAAGGCACAGGCGTTGTCGTGCACCTGCTGCGTGCAGGCGTCGTCGTTGAAGACGTAGGGGTAGCCATAGTCGATGAAGAGGTCACATTCGGCACCCATGGCCTCTGCCACACCGGTGCTTATCTTGCGAATCTTCTCGTGGGCTTCGAGGCGCCACTTCTCATCGAAAGTGCGGATAATGCCCTCCATCTTCACCGTGTCGGGGATGATATTGGTACGGCCACCCACCTCCTGAATCTTGCCGATGGTGAGCACCGTCGGCATCATGGGGGCGGCGTTGCGGCTGACAATTTGCTGCAGGGCGATAACGATATGGCTGGCCACCACGATGGGGTCGACGCTCAGGTGCGGCGTGGCGCCGTGGCCACCGAGGCCTTTGACGGTCCAGTAGAGCTCATCGGTCGAGGCCATATACTTGCCTTTGCGCATGCCCACTTTGCCGAAGTCCATCTCCGGCAGGCAGTGGAAGGAGTATATCTCGTTGGGCGTGATTTCGTCGAACAGTCCGTCCTCCATCATCATGCGGGCGCCGCCGGGGTATTTCTCCTCGCTGGGCTCGAAGATAAACATCAGCGTGCCGCTGAACTGATCACGCAGCCGTATAAGAATTTTGATGGCGCCCAGCAGCGAACAGGTGTGCATATCGTGCCCACAGGCATGCATCACGCCAGGCTTCTCGCTGGCGAACGGCAGCCCTGTGCATTCGGTTATCGGCAGCGCGTCATAATCCGAGCGCAAAGCCACGCAGTATTGTCTTATCTCCTTATCTCCTTGTAGGGGCGTACCCCCGTGTACGCCCTTGCCAGATGCATTGATTTCTGTGGGCGTACACGGGGGTACGCCCCTACCTTCCAGCATGGCCATCACACCGGTCTTCCCGATACCTGTCTTAGGCTCCAGCCCCATTTCGCGCAGCCGTTCGGCCACGAACTCCATGGTGCCGTACTCCTCCTGCGAGAGGTCGGGGTGCCGGTGCATCCACCGCCGCCACTCTATCACCTCCTCGCGCTGCGCATGGGCCAGTTGTTTGATTTTATCTATCAGGTTTTCCATTGTCTGTTTTTTTCTACCCTCTTAACGAAAAACAGTTCCGTTTATTGTGCTGCTTTGAAAAATGTATGGGGGCCCGCGGCGCTTTGCGCCGCGGGCCCCCATCTTTTATGCTATCTCAAGCGGACGGGACGTCCGCGTACCCAGCCGCATCACCCTTCGTCGGGGCCCGGCGTCGGGTCGGGCGTCGGCGTCGGCGTGTCGTCGCCGGGGATGGCCTCGTCGGTGGCCACGAAGCGCACCTTCTGCGCCTGCTTGTCGTGGGCGAACTGCTTGCTGAACTTCACCCCCATCGTCGCCCCCAGCGTCCAGGTCAGCATGTCGGGCGTCAGCATCTCCTCGGTCGCCTTGGTGGCGCCGGCGTACTTGGTGGGGTTGGCCTGCACGTCGGCGTCGCTTATCGAGCCGCTCACCTTGGGGTAGATGCTCACCATCTTGGTCCCCTTGCGGTCCGAGAGGGTGATGCGGTTGCTCTCCAGCACCTCCTCGGCCACCACCTCGGCGATGGCGGCGATGACGGCCTCCACCTCGTAGCTCTTGAAGCCCGTGCGCGCCTAGATGCGGTCGGCCAGGTCGTCGTTCGTCAGGTCGGTAGTAATCACTGCCTCAGCGTAGAAGCTGTGGCTGCGGCCTTCCATGTTGGCTGTAGGGTTGAACTCCCTGCAGCGCCATTTGTTCTTTGCCATAATCAGTTGTTTTTTAAGGATTAACGTTTGCTTGAAATTTAAGGTATACTTTTCTCTCAAAAAAGGTATACTTTTTTATCCCAGAAAAGTATACCTTTCTTGTCGCGCTCACAGTACTCATTCCGTCGGGGCATCCATCAGCGTGATGCTCTTGATGCGGCGGAGGTTGCCGGTCGGCACGATGGTCACCGGGGCACCTTCGGTGATGGGTGTCGTCACGCCGTCGGTGATGGTCACCGGCTCGCCCAGCACCAGCACCTGCCAGCCTTCGGGCACCCCGGCGATGGTGTAGCCGTTGGGGTCGTTGCCGCTGTACAGCACGGCGTTCACCACCAGGTTGCGTGCCGGCATGATGAAGCTCCACGTGCCGTCGTCGTTGCGATGCAGGTTGATGTCCGACGGCGCCGTTGGCGTCGTTGGCGCCGTTGGCGTCACATAGCCATACACCTCAATCTTAGTTATACCTTTAGAGTTGTATGCCAGAATTGTGCCATTTACTTTCGGTGTCTTATCATCAAACACGGTTTCCACTACAAATGGAGCTTCGCTGTCTGTGGCAGTATGATTGTCATTGTCGTAGAATACGCATTTGGTGATGGTGTATCCTTCGGCAGGGGTGACAGTTAACGTTATAGCGTATCCCCACCATCCCCAGGCAGGAGAAACATAGTACGCTACTTGTCCATCTGGTGTAGGCTCACTGAACGTAAGGGTAGCTACGCCTTCAGTGCTGTAGCTTACATTCGCAGACGTTGCAGGGTTGGTATTGGATCCTGCTCCCGTAATTGTGGTCAGCAGCGTTTCCGTCTGCGCCATTGCCATGCCGCTCATAGCCAGCACAGCCAAAATCGTAAGTAAGATTTTCTTCATGATGTTAATGTTTTTGATTGATTAATGATATTTGTGAATTTTCGTGATTTTCGATGCATGGACAAAACAAAGCCGCCCCGCCGCCCGAGGTGGGCAGCAGGGTGGTGAGTGTCAAAAATAAAAGTAGGGTTTCCTCCCTTCCCGTTTACAAGACCAGCAAACTGGGGGGGGTAATAATCAGCAAGTTATGAGCAAAGCGTCGCATTTCGGCGTTTATTGTGCTTTGGCAATGCGGATAACGGTGTTCTGTCCGTCGAGGAGCTCGATGGGGGTGCCGTCCTTCACCTCGGGAACGAGGGTGAGGCTGGTGCAGAGGGTCTCGGAGCAGATATAGTCGCGATGGGTGTTGATGGCGCTGTCCCACTCGCCGCTCTGCAGCTCGACGACGATGCGGTCGGTGACGTCGAACTGTTCCTTACGGATATTCTGGATGCGGTTCACCAGCTCGCGGGCGATGCCTTCGTTGATGAGCTCGGGGGTGAGCTGTATGTCGAGGGCCACGGTGAGGTTGCCGTCGTTGGCCACCACCCAGCCGGGGATGTCCTGCGTGGCAATCTCCACGTCGCTGATAAGCACTTCGCAGTCCTGACCTTCGACACTGACCACGCAGCGGCCATCGGCCTCGAGGGCGTTGATCTGCTGCTGGCTGAAGGCCATGATGGCGGCACCGAGGGCTTTCATCACCTTGCCGTAGCGCGGGCCAAGGGTCTTGAAATTGGGCTTAATCTTCTTGACGAGCAGGTCGTTGTCGGCGGCGAGGAATTCAATCTCCTTGACGTTAAGCTCGGAGCAGATGAGGTGCTGCACCTTCTCGATCTGGACACGCATATTCTCGTCGCGCACCGGGATGACAATCTTCTGCAGCGGCTGACGCACGCGGAGGTTGCTCTTCTTGCGCAGGCCGAGGACCATGGAGCAGACCTTCTGGGCCAGCTGCATGCGCTCCTCGAGGGCCTTGTCGACCATCTCGGCGTGGTATTCGGGGAAGCCGAGGTGATGGACGGACTCAACATCGTAGCGCTTGGTGACGGCATTGAGGTCGAGGAACATGCGCTCGCTGAAGAAGGGAGCGATGGGTGCCATAAGACGGCTGAGGGTCTCGAGGCAGGTGTAGAGCGTCTGGTAGGCAGACACTTTGTCGGCTGTCATATCGCCCTTCCAGAAACGGCGGCGGCAGAGACGCACATACCAGTTGCTGAGGTAGGCATCCACGAAGGTGCCGATGGCGCGGCCGGCGCGGGTGGGCTCGTAGTCCTCCATGGCGTCGCCGACGGTCTTCACCAGCGTGTTGAGTTCGGAGAGTATCCAGCGGTCAATCTCCGGACGCTCGGCGATGGGCAGGTCTTTCTGCGAGTAGTCGAAGCCGTCGAGGTTGGCATAGAGGGCGAAGAAGCTGTAGGTGTTGTAGAGTGTGCCGAACAGTTTTCTTCTTACCTCGTCGACACCTTCCACGTCGAACTTCAGGTTGTCCCACGGCTGACTGTTGGTGATCATGTACCAGCGGGTGGCGTCGGGGCCGTACTTTCCGAGGGTCTCGAAGGGGTCGACGGCGTTGCCGAGGCGCTTCGACATCTTGTTGCCGTTCTTGTCGAGCACGAGGCCGTTGCTGATGACGTTCTTGAAGGCCACGCTGTCGAAGCACATGGTGCCGATGGCGTGGAGCGTGTAGAACCAGCCACGGGTCTGGTCGACGCCCTCGGCGATGAAGTCGGCCGGGAACTCGGTGGGCTTCAGCTCGCCACCCATGTAGTGTATCTGGGCATAGGGCATGGCACCACTGTCGAACCACACGTCGATGAGGTCCGGCTCACGACGCATGGGTTTGCCACTGTCGCTGACCAGGATAACGTTGTCGATATAGGGGCGATGGAGGTCGAAGTCCTTGTAGTCGCCGGCGTAGGGATTCGAGGTCATGAGACCGGCCTTGACGGCCTTCTCAATCTCGGCACTCAGCTCCTTGACGCTGCCGATGCACTTCTCCTCTTTGCCGTCCTCGGTGCGCCAGATGGGCAGCGGGGTGCCCCAGTAGCGGCTGCGGCTGAGGTTCCAGTCGACGATATTCTCCAGCCAGTTGCCGAAACGGCCGCTGCCGGTGGCTTCGGGCTTCCAGTTGATGGTCTTGTTGAGTTCTATCATGCGCTCCTTGAGAGCCGTGGTGCGGATGAACCAGCTGTCGAGGGGGTAGTAGAGCACGGGCTTGTCGGTACGCCAGCAGTGAGGGTAGCTATGCGTGTGCTTCTCGCTCTTGAAGAGTTTGCCCTGCTCCTTGAGCATGATGACCAGCTCCACGTCGAGGCTCATATCCTTCTCGCCCTTGGTGGGGTCGTAGGCGTTCTTGACGAACTTGCCGGCATGCTTGCTGTATTCTTCCACATCGACGTTGGCCTTCACCCATTCGGGATCGAGATCCTCGACGGGGGCGAAGCGGCCCTGCTTGTCGACCATGGGCAGCTGCTTGCCGTCGCGGTCGAAGAGCAGCAGGTCGCCGATGCCTGCCTTCTTGGCCACACGGGCGTCGTCGGCACCGAAGGTGGGGGCGATATGCACGATACCGGTACCATCCTCGGTGGTCACGTAGTCGCCAAGGATGATGCGGAACGAACCCTTATCGCTCACCTCGGTAGGTTTCACCCAAGGGATGAGTTGCTCATAGTGCAGACCCTCAAGGTCTTTACCCTTGCACTCGCCGACAATCTTGTATTCGGGCGACTTGCCTTCGGGGAACATCGAATCCACCAGAGCCTTGGCCATGATGATGCGGCAGGGCGTCTCCTTGTAGGGGTGGGTGGTCTCGATGGTGACATAGTCGATATTGGGACCCACGCAGAGGGCGGTGTTCGAAGGCAGCGTCCAGGGAGTGGTAGTCCAAGCGATAGCGTAGGTAGGCATGTCCTTAAGGTCCTTAGCGTCCTTAAGGTCCTTAATCTTGAACATGGCGACACAAGTCGTGTCTTTCACGTCGCGATAGCAGCCAGGCATATTAAGCTCGTGGCTCGACAGACCGGTGCCGGCAGCGGGGCTATAGGGCTGGATGGTGTAGCCCTTGTAGAGAAGGCCTTTGTCGTAGAGCTTCTTCAGCAGGAACCACAGGGTCTCGATATACTCGTTATTGAAGGTGATATAGGGGTTCTTGAGGTCAACCCAATAGCCCATCACGCGTGTCAGCTCGTCCCACAACTCTTTGTACTTCATCACCTCCTCGCGGCAGGCGCGGTTGTAGTCGTCGACGCTAATCTTCTTGCCGATATCCTCCTTGGTGATGCCGAGGTTCTTCTCCACGCCGAGTTCCACGGGCAGACCGTGGGTGTCCCAGCCAGCCTTGCGGTCAACGAGGTAGCCCTTCTGTGCCTTGTAGCGGCAGAAGACATCCTTGATGGTGCGGGCCATCACGTGGTGGATGCCGGGTTTGCCGTTAGCCGACGGGGGACCATCGTAGAACACAAACGACGGATGTCCCTCGCTGAGTTTCTGTCCTTTCTCGAAAATCTCGTTCTCCTCCCAGAAGCGGCGCACATCCTGCCCAATCTGGGTCAAATTAAGCTGCTTATACTCGTTGTACTTCATTATTATAATATTATTATATATTCAAAATCAACCCGTTGCCCCCGCATGGACGCAACGAACCAAGCAACAAAGATACGAAAAATAATTGAATCACCCGTCATTTTTTTGCTAAAAAAATCGTCCCCGCACCCCCTCTTGCCTCCCCTGCCCCAAGGTAGTCTTCAACTACTTCTGTTGTCCGGTTGTTGTCCGCTTGTTGTCCGCTTGTTGTCCGCTTTTAAACCAGACAACAACCGGACAACAACCGAGCATCAACTGGACAAAATGGCATGTGTATCCCCATTTGGATACCCTTTGGAAACGAAAGGAAAGAATGTAAAAAGTGCGGGGCGACTCTCGTCGCCCCGCATAATAGATTCTTCTTACGAGGGTTTAGAGATCGTAGCCCACACCAAAGAAAAGTTGGTTGGTCTTGATGCTGCAGCTGCTGGGAGCATCGCTCCAACGGTTGAGCAGACCGAGGCTGTAACCACCTTCGATGCTGATGTTACGATAGCCCAGTTGAAGGCCGAAAGTCGCAGCGAGGTCAAAACGGCTGAACTCAAGAGGAGCGGTCAAGTCTTTGTCATACATGTCACCAGCAACGCCGAAGTTGATCTGGGGACCGGCAAAGACCGAGAGACGAACGTCGCTAATCTTGATGCCATAGTTAATCAGAATGGGCACACGAAGGTCCATGATGTCCTCGACATAGGCAAAATAGAGACCCGGAGCCACACTGAGGCCAGCACCAGCCTCCATGTTGTAGCTACCACCAATGTAGAAACCGTCGTTGCTTTCCGTGGAGGAACCCATGGGAGTTTCAGCAGTCATGCTGTAGCTCTGATAACCAGCATGAATGCTCAGCTGAGCGTTGGCTTTACCGGCAAACAGCATAACTGCTGCAACGGCCATAATCGATAAAACTTTCTTCATTTTTTTTTGATTTTTAGGTGAATAATATTTGAAATAAAATCGTTGCAAATTTACACACTTCTCATCAGTTAATAACGATACACTTCCTTTTTTGTTTCAACAGCAAAATGTTCAAATCGCAAACCGCACAGCAAATCAAATGATTACAAAAACAAAAAACCTCCATAGGACGCGTCCCACGGAGGCCAAAACAAAAGCGTATGAAAAAAATTATTATCTCTTTCCTACTATTTAAAAGATTATTTCTTCTTCAGGTACTCCTGAACATTGTCGGAGGGAACGATCTCCTCGGAGAACATGTAAGCGTTGGTCTTGGGAGAACGCACCATGCGAATCACCTTGGCGAAACTTTTACCGGTCGAAGTCTTAAGGGTAGCAACAACTTTCTTTGCCATAGTCTATTTCTCCTATTAATTATGTTACTTGATTTCTTTATGAACAGTGACTTTCTTCAAGAAGGGGTTGTACTTCTTGAGCTCCAAACGGTCAGGAGTGTTCTTTTTGTTCTTGGTGGTGATGTAACGGCTCATGCCGGGGACACCGCTGTTCTTCTGTTCTGTGCATTCAAGGATCACCTGGACCCGTGCGTCTTTATTTTTCTTTGCCATGACTTAAATGTTTTCAAATTCGTAACCGACTGAATTCCAAGAGCGAAAGAGCATCACAATCGTTTTCTTGGCCATTCAAATCGGCTGCAAAAATACGAACATTTTTGAAACTGACAAAAAAATGTTGGAATTTTTTTTGACGGGTTTGATTTTTTCTTCGTATCTTTGCATTTTGAAAATTTAAAGAATATAAACATATTTATTATGGCACTGAAACGAGTAATGGTACTAACCGGCGGCGGCGACTGCCCCGGGTTGAACGCGGTGATTCGCGGTATCGTGAAGCGTGCCTCGCAGGCTTCGGACTGGGAGGTCATCGGATGCATCGAGTCGTTCAACGGTGTGCTGCGCGAGCCTACCGAGATACAGATGCTCGACGAAAAGACCGTCGAGGGACTTCAGATACAGGGTGGCACCATACTGGGCACCACCAACAAGGGCGGCCCCTTCGCCTGGCCGGTGAAGAACGCCGACGGCACATGGACCACCGTGGACCGTAGCGACGAGATGCTGCGCAAGCTGCAGTATATGGGTGTCGACGCCGTCATCAACATCGGCGGCGACGGTAGCCAGCGCATCTCGCTGGGTCTCGCCAAGAAAGGCCTCAATATTGTGGGTGTCCCCAAGACCATCGACAACGACCTGTCGATGACCGACTACACCTTCGGTTTCCAGACGGCCGTGCAGATATGCACCGACGCCATCGACAAACTCGTCACCACGGCGGCATCACACAACCGCGTCTTCATCCTCGAGGTGATGGGTCGCGACGCAGGCTGGATAGCACTGCATAGCGCCATCGCCGGCGGCGCCGACGTCTGCCTTATCCCCGAGATACCCTACGACATCAACAAGATAAAGGCGAAGATAGAGCAGCGCTACAACAAGCGCCGCGGCTACTGCATCATCGTCGTCGCCGAAGGCGCCATGCCCAAGGGCGGCACCGTCACCGGCACCGAGACCGGCGAGGTGGGCTACCAACATGTGAAGCTTGGTGGCGTAGGCGAGCAACTCGCCGCCGACCTCAAGGCCGCGGGTGTGGAGCACGACATCCGCTACACTATCCTCGGCCACCTGCAGCGCGGCGGCACACCCATCGCTTTCGACCGCGTGCTGGCCACCGAGTTCGGCGTCCGCGCCATGGAGTTCGTCATGGAGGGCCGCTTCGGCCAGATGGTAGCCTACCACCACCCCGACATCGTGGGCATTCCCCTCGAGGAGGCTGTCCGCGAACAGAACCTCGTGGCCCCCGACAGCCGTCTGGTACACACCGCCAAAGGCGTGGGCATCGAGTTCGGAGACTAACGCCCCCGACATGCCTCCCGCAGGCAACCTCATCATCAACGTCCTCGTCGCCCCCGGCCAAGCCCCTGTCTTCACCAACGTGATTCGTTGAGTCAGGATTTATTAAATTTGTAGCAAAACTTTTTTGCGCAATCGGAAAAAGGTTGTATATTTGCAGCCTGCGAGTATTGCATAATACATCGCGCAATTGATATATTGTCAAACCATTGCGTAGTATAGATAGTATACAAAATAATAATAAATGGAACCCAAAAAGATAAAATCAGCCCTCATCTCGGTCTTCTACAAAGACGGTCTTGAGGACATCGTGAGAGCCCTCGACGCCCAAGGTGTCACCATCTACTCCACCGGCGGTACCCAGAAGTTCATCCAGGAGCTCGGCATCGAGCCCGTGGCCGTGGAGAGCCTCACCGGCTACCCCTCCATTCTCGGTGGCCGTGTGAAGACCCTGCACCCCAAGGTGTTCGGCGGCATCCTTTCGCGTCGCGACATGTTCAGCGACGGCGAACAGCTGGCACAATACGAGATTCCTGAAATCGACCTCGTCATCGTCGACCTCTACCCCTTCGAGCAGACCGTGGCCAGCGGCGCCGCAGAGCAGGACATCATCGAGAAAATCGACATCGGAGGCATCAGCCTCATCCGTGCCGCCGCCAAGAATTTTGCCGACGTGGTCATCGTGCCCGCCGTGGACTACTACAATGAGTTTCTCACCCTCTACAAAGAGCAGGACGGCTGCACCACGCTGGAACAGCGCCACCGCTTCGCGGCCTATGCCTTCAATGTCAGCAGCCACTACGACACAGCTATCTTCAACCATTTCAACGAGAGCGAGCAGATGCCCGCCTTCAAGCAGAGCTGCCGTCACGGCGAAGTGCTGAGATATGGCGAGAATCCCCATCAGAAAGGATTGTTCTATGGCAATATCGACGACTGCTTCGACAAACTCAACGGCAAAGAGATAAGCTACAATAACCTGGGCGACATCGATGCCGCCTGCGCCCTTATTGACGACTTCGAGGGACAGACAGCCTTCGCCATCCTCAAGCATAACAACGCCTGCGGCATGGCCGTACGCCCCACCCTCCTCGAGGCCTGGAAGGACGCCCTCGCCGGCGACCCCGTCAGCGCCTTCGGTGGCGTGCTCATCTGCAACCAGAAAGTCACCAAAGAGGTGGCCGACGAGATGCACAAGATCTTCTTCGAGGTCTGCATCGCCCCTGACTACGCCGACGACGCCCTCGAGGTGCTCCGCGGCAAGAAGAACCGCATCATCCTGCGCCGCAAAGCCTTCAAGATGGCTGACCCGATGTTCCGCTCCGTGCTGAACGGCGTGCTGGTGCAGGACCGCGACACCGTCGTCCCCACCGCTGCCGACATGCAGAAGAGCGTCACCTCCACTGCCATCACCCCCGAACAAGCCGAGGACCTGGCTTTCGCCACCATCCTCGTGAAGCATACCAAGAGCAACGCCATCGTGCTGGCCAAAGGCCGTCAGCTCTACGCCAGCGGCACAGGCCAGACCAGCCGCGTCGACGCCCTGCGTCAGGCCATCGCCAAGGCCCAATCGTTCGGCTTCGACCTCAACGGTGCCGTCATGGCCAGCGATGCCTTCTTCCCCTTCCCCGACTGCGTGGAGATAGCCCACAACGCCGGCATCGTGGCCGTCGCCCACCCCGGTGGCAGCATCCACGACCAGGACAGCATCGACTACTGCGAGAAAAACAAGATGGGTATGGCCATCACTGGAAAACGTCATTTTAAACATTAAAAAGTTTATGGGTTATAGGTTATAGGTTATTGACGCTTGCGCAGATTAGCATCATCACCCCTCTATAACCAATAACCCATAACCAATAACCTAAGAAAACATGGGACTTTTATCTTTCTTCAACCGTGAAGTTGCAATGGACCTTGGCACCGCCAACTCCATCGTCATATACAACGACCAGGTGGTCATCGACGAGCCGTCGATTGTCGCCGTGGAGCGTAACAACAACAAGATTATCGCCGTAGGTAAGGAAGCCCAGCGCATGGATGGCCGTACAGACAACAAGAACGTGGAGACCATCCGCCCGCTGAAGGGTGGTGTCATCGCCGACTTCGAGATGGCACAGCACCTCATCCGCGAGCTCATCGGCATGACCAACATCAACCGCTCGTTCCTGCCGCCGTCGCTGCGCATGGTCATCTGCATCCCCAGCGGCATCACCAATGTCGAGGAACGTGCCGTGCGCGAGAGCGCCGAGCAGGCCGGAGCCAAGGAGATACGTATGATCCACGAGCCCATGGCCGCGGCCATCGGTATCGGCATCGACGTGCTGCAGCCCGAAGGCCACATGGTGGTCGACATCGGAGGCGGTACCGCCGAGATTGCTGTCATCTCGCTGGGTGGCATCGTCTGCAACACCTCCATCAAGGTGGCTGGTGACGAGTTTAACGACAACGTCGTGGACTATATGCGCCGCCAGCACAACATGATCATCGGCGTGCGTATGGCCGAGAAGGTGAAGATCGCCGTCGGCTCTGCCGTCAGCGAGCTCGACAACCCGCCTGAGGACTACCGCACCCTGGGTCGCGACCTGCTGACAGGTCTGCCCAAAGAGGTGTCGGTGAACTACAAGGAGATTGCCCATGCCCTCGACAAGTCGGTGGCACGCATCGAGCAGGCCATCCTCGACACCCTGTCGAACACGCCCCCCGAGCTGGCCGCCGATATCTACAAGAACGGCATCTACCTGGCCGGTGGCGGCGCCTTGCTGCGCGGTCTCGACCAGCGCGTGAGCAGCAAGACCAAGCTGCAGGTGCACATCGCCGACGATCCCCTGCGCGCCGTCGCCCGTGGCACCGGCATCGCCCTGAAGAACTTCAACAAGTTCTCTTTCCTTATCCGATAAGAAAGAGTACAGGCATAAAATAGGGAGGGCGGAACACTGTTCCGCCCTCCCTATTTTTATTCTATTCCTATTTTAATAGATATTGGTAATCTTATAAATGATCTTGCTGAGCTTCTCCGTGACGGCGGTAGAGGTGCACTCGAACCCGTTGCAGATGACGGCGAAGGCCAGACGGTCGCCGTTGGCGATGTCGAGATAGCCGGCATAAGCCTTGACACCGCTGACGGAACCGGTCTTGATACGGGCGATGACACCCGCCTGCAGCTTGGGCAGCAGGTTCTTGGCGGTACCGCTCTCCCCTGCCTTGGCCAGCGAGTTGTAGAAGTCCTTATAGAAAGGCTCATGGCTGACAGCCACGAGGTAGCGGCAGAGGAAGTCCGTGGTAACACGGTTCTGGCTGGAGAGGCCGCTGCCGTCGACAATCTTCACGCCGCCGACGTCGAGCTTTTTCTCATTGAACCAATCCATGACGGCCTTGGAGCCGTTGGCGAAGGTGCCCTTGCCATATTTGGCATAGCCGAGGTATTTGAAGATGGCCTCGGCATAGACATTGTTGCTGGTAAGGTTGGTGTACTGCGCGATGGTGTAGTAGTCGCTGCTGTAGTAGTCGAGGGCTACACGCAAACTGTCGGGACGCGTGTACACCTGCATAGAGTTGGAGGAGATGCTGATGCCGTGGGTGCGGAGGTAGGAGGCGAAGAGGTCGGCACACTGGCGGCCCGGGTTGGGCATGGCGCCACGCACGGCGAAGTCTTTGGAACCCAGCGGCACGGTGCCGCGATAGAGGCGGTTCTCACTGTTGGGGGCACCATAGATGACGACGTTGTCGCCCGATCCCTCGGGCCCCGTGGTCACCTCACAGGTGCCACGGACGTCGAGGTTCTTGGGCGAGACCCTGACCGAAGAGGCAGGATAGCCCAGCTTGGCGCCAGGGTTGAAGTAGACGAAGTACATGTTCTCGTGGAAATTGAGGCCATACACGCCGGCACCGTAGTAGTTGCCCACATCGCCCCACTGCCAGCTGTTGTGCAGCGGCTGCTCGTCGAAGATGCCCATGTGGAAGCACACACGTCCGTCGACACGACGGATGCCCTTCTTCTTCAGGGCACGTGTCCAGCCGGCGAAGAGGGAGTCGGGCACCGTCTGGCGGTAGCGGTAGGAGCCGAGCATGGGATCGCCACCTCCGATGATGTAGATATTGCCGTGGAGGACACCGTCACGGTCGATCTGGCCACGGACACCCAGCTGGGTGGTGAAACGGAAGTTGCTGCCCAGACGTGCGAAAGCAACACCAGTGGTGAAGAGCTTGTTAACCGAAGCCGGCATCACCGACACCTGCGGGTTATAGGAATAGACCATCTTGCCCTTGGTGACATTGTAGACACAGACCGACAGGGTGCTGTGCTGCATGCCTGCCTCGCGGTGGGTGGCGACGACGCTGCGCTCGAGGTCGGCCACCTGCTGCGCTTCACAAATTGAGAATTGAAAACTGATAATTGACAATATACCGACGCAGACTATTGTGCGCAGGATGCTCCACTGATTACTGACTACTTTCATTATTGCTTATTGGTTCTTAGTTCTTCATTGATATGTTCAATACTGTCGAGCAGCGCCTCACGGCCGTAGCCCGTGAGCGACGAGGTGAGGAACATCGGCGGCAGCTCCTCCCACTGCTCGGAGAGAGCCTGCTTCATGGCCTTGATATTGGCCATCACCTCGCGCTGCTTCTCCTTGTCGGTCTTGGTGAAGACGAGGGCCAGCGGCACCCCGTTGGTGCCGAGGAAGGAGATAAATTCGAGGTCGATGCGCTGCGGCGGGATGCGGCTGTCGATGAGCACGAAGACATTGGTGAGTGCCTCGCGATGGAGGAAATAGTCGCGCATCATGGTGCCCCACTGGCTGCGCGAGGTCTTGGAGGTGCGGGCATAGCCATAGCCCGGCAGGTCGACAAGGTACCACTCGTTGTTGATAAGGAAGTGGTTTATCAGCTGCGTCTTACCGGGACGTCCCGACGTCTTGGCGAGGCCCTTGACGCCCGTCAGCATGTTGATGAGCGACGACTTGCCCACATTGCTGCGGCCGATGAAGGCGTACTCCGGACGGCCGTCGGCAGGACACTTCTTGTAGTTGGGGCTGCTGATACTGAATATGGCGCTGGATATCTTCATTGCTGGCGGCGGTTGGCGCGCTTTATCTGGCGCAGTTCATGCTTGAGTTCCTTGGTTTTCTTTTTCAGGTTCTTGAGTTCCTTCATCGTCACCAGTTCCTCGTCGCTGGTCTGCTTCCACCAGGGGAGGCGCTTCATATTGATGCCGAAGAGGCGGCGACGGTCGAACTTGACATTGCGGTCGCGGTAACTGTCGAGATAGCGGTGGCGCTTCTCGGGGAAGATGTCGGCGAGGGTGATGAGGATGCCTGTGTCGGTAGTACCGGCGAGGTGGTGGTTGGGGCAGGTGCCGAACGAGCGCATGGTGGGCGTGAGATTCATGTAGGCGTTGATGAGCGGTGGCACGGTGCAGCCGCAGGCGCGGACGGAATGGAGGAGTATCTGGTAGTCTTCCTTGTAGTTGCGGCCTTTAAAGAGGCGCACCAACTCGTTATAGTCGGAACTGATGCTGACAGTCTCATAGGGCCACACCAGACCGTCGCGGTCGGGGAAATGTTTCTGGTAGAAATAGAGTATCAGGTCGCGGGCACGCTGCGCCAAGTCGGCATACATGGTAATCTTGCCGAAGAAATAGCGTGTCTCGGGAATCTCGAGGATGAGACATCCGAGGCCATCCCAGAGATTGTCGAGGCTATAGAGGCCTTTGCGGATATTGCTTCCGGGCTGGTAGGCGGGCTGCACGAAGGCACGGCCCAACTCGACGGTATAGGGCAGGTATTCATTGACGAACTGCTCGCTGAACTGGTACTGGTCGGCGGTGGGCGTCACTATCGAGCCGTCCTCGCGACGCATCATATTGGTGCCGTGGATGAAACGGTAGGCACCCACGATCTCTTCATCTTCGGGGCTCCACACGAAGAGCTGCTTGCAGCAGTAGGGGTCGGGCAAGGTGTCGTACTGATCGATATCGACCTCCTTGCCGGTGCCGCCACCTTCGGAGGCGAAGCTCAACTCACGCAGACGACCTATCTCGCGCATGATATTGGGCGAGAGGTGCGCTGTGGTGACGTAAATCTCCTTGTTGCCGCGGTTGCTCATGCGGAGGAAGTGCTTCTGCTTGAGCTCCTTCTTGATGAGTTCGCGGTCGACAGGCGGTGCTATATAGGATAAATCTTGCATTTTTCTTTACTTATTAGGCTTCCCTAGGGCTTCCTAGGCGTTCCTAGGCATTCCTAGGCGTTCCTAGGCGTTCCTAGGTTTTCCTAGGATTCAAACACTTCTTCCGGGTTGTCTTTCAGCTTGTACACATGCTCGCGCAGCATCGCGGCCCACTCGGCGGCACTGTGGCGCTGGTCGAAAGTCTGCCACGGGATGGGACGACCGAAGGTGAGCTTCACCGTCTTGCCACGCTGGGCATACATCTCGGCAGGAAGCATGGCCATCTCGAAGCTGAACTTGATGCCCAGCCGCTTGCGGAGGTTCGCTACGGAGTAGAAGATATTGCGGTTGCGAGCCTCGGTGTAGACGGGCACCAGGTCGCGGTGGTACTTCACCGCCTTCTTGATGAAGGTGGGCTTCCACTCCAGGTCCTTGATCTGCCCTTTCTGGCGGCGCGAAGCGGCACCCGAAGGGTAATAGAGAAGGATATTCTGCCCCGCAAAGGCCTCCTCGAGGTGGGCCAAGGTCTTGTTGCGGTTCACCTTGTCGATGGGCACGAAGAGCTGGCGGAGTCCCGGGAGGTACAGCAGGAAGTCGGTCACAGGGAAGAGGATATCGCTGCGCTTGCGGCCCACGGCGCCCATCAGCGCCAGACCGTCAGGACCTCCCAGCGGATGGTTGCCCACAACCATGGGAGTGCCGTCGGCAGGAATGTTCTCCAAGCCGTTGACAACGATGGTCATGCCCAGGTTCCACGGTTCCTTGCCCTCGGTGAAAGCATGCACAAAGTCGAGACCGAAATTCTCACGGTTCTCGTAGATGCCCTTGTTGAGGTCCTTGACATGCAACAGCCGCTCCACCGCCTTCATGAGAAAACGGGGCAACTTGACACCCTTGTTGCCTAAAATCTGCTCTACATTGATATGTTTCTCAGTGATAACTTCCTGTTCCATCTGCATGTCTGACTAGTGTTTTAAACTGCAAAGATACAACTTTTTTTTCATTCGCGCGAGAATATTTTATCCACACCCCCCGCCCCTCACCCTCCGACCGACACCACTGCCCATTTCTCTACTTAACATAACCTCAAAAATGGGGATTGATTTTCAGACCTTTAAGCCTCTAGGTCTTACTCAACTCTTACTCCCCTCTTACTCCTCTCTTACTTTGGTATTGGTTTAGTGAGAGTTAGGAAGGGTGACAAAAATGGATTTTAACAGTATTTTAACATTTGCTTTCAAGGGGGAGTGAGAGGGAGTGAAAGGGTATTCAAAGAGGGAGTGAAGGGGGAGTGATGGGGGAGTGACGGGGGAGTGAGAGGGGAGTGAGAAGGGAGTGAAGGGGGAGTGAGAGGGGAGTGAGGGGGACAAATGAGTGGCTGCCGCAATACCACCGCAGGTGAAAATCTACAAGATCTACGAGATCTCGCGCAGCAGGAGAAGAATAAGTTTTAATTGAGATTAAAAAAATTTGTATCTTTGCAGCGTAAAAAAAGATCTTATATCATGATAACATTCATTGTATCAGTCGTTCTATTACTGCTAGGCTATTGGCTTTACTCAAAACTCATCGAGCGCGTCATCGGCGTCGACCCGAAGCGCACCACGCCCGCCGTGGAGCATCCCGACGGAGTCGACTACGTGCCGATGAAACCCTGGCGCATCTTCCTCATCCAGTTCCTGAATATCGCCGGTGTAGGTCCGATTATCGGCGCCGTCATGGGTGCCCAGTTCGGCACCGCGTCGTTCCTCTGGATCGTCTTCGGCTGCATCCTCGCGGGTGCCGTGCACGACTTCATCGCAGGCTTCATCTCCGTCCGTCAGGACGGTGCCTCGCTGCCCGAGATCCACGGCAAATACCTGGGCAACGGCATGAAGCAGTTCATGCGCTATTTCACTGTATTCCTGATGATCCTGGTGGGTGTGGTCTTCGTCAAGACTCCCGCCTCATTGCTCACCGGCGAGCCCTTCGTGCCGATGACCGACGAAGGCGTTCCCCTGTTTAGCGCCGACACCCTGCTGTTCTTCTGGATTGTCGTCATCTTCGCCTACTACCTGCTGGCCACGCTGTTGCCCATCGACAAGGTCATAGGCAAGATATACCCGATCTTCGGCATCCTGCTGCTGGCCATGGCTGTGGCCATCGTGGTGGCTTTCGTGGCTCATGGCATCGACCTGCCCGAGGTGTGGGAGCATCTCTCCAACCAGCATCCGAAAGGCGACGCCATGCCGATATTCCCCATGATGTTCATCAGCATCGCCTGTGGCGCCATCAGTGGTTTCCATGCCACCCAGTCGCCCCTCATGGCGCGTTGCATGGTCAACGAGAAGCAGGCGCGTCCCATCTTCTACGGTGCCATGATTGCCGAAGGCGTGGTGGCCCTCATCTGGGCTGCCGCAGCGGCCTACTTCTTCTATGGCGGCGACGACTCGCTCTACCACGGCGAGGAGGATGCCGGCATGGTGAAACTCATTGCCAACACATGGTTCCCGTCGGCCATCGCCTTCATCACCCTGCTGGGTGTGGTGGCGGCAGCCGTCACCAGCGGCGACACCGCCTTGCGCTCGGCGCGACTCATCGTGGCCGACTTCATGCACATCGACCAAAAACCCGTACCTAAGCGTCTGCTGGTGGCACTACCTATTTTCGCCATTACGGCAGGACTGCTCATCTTCGCCGTGGCCGACAAGGATGGCTTTGCGGTCATCTGGCGTTACTTTTCCTGGGCCAACCAGGTGCTGGCCATGGTGACGCTGTGGGCTGTCACGGTGTTCCTCAGCAAGCTGCACCCCACCAAGGGCTGGTACTGGATTACCCTCCTCCCCGCCCTCTTCATGAGCATGGTGACCATCAGCTTCATCATGGTGGCACCGGGCCAGGGCCTCGGCAACCTCCTCCCCCGCCCCGTCGGCTACGCCATCGCCGCCGTCCTCACCGCCGCCCTCGGCGCGCTGTTCTTCGTAAGGAAAACCAAACAAAAACAATAAAATATGGAAAAGAAAAACACCCTTTTGCTGATTGCAGCCATTGGCACTACAGTGCTGACGGTATTTGATCATTTTTATTACCTCGGCATCCTTGAAGGAGACTTCTTTGCAGATTTCTGTACTTACACCAACATCGCGAGCAACCTACTGTTTGGCTGGTTCTTCCTTATGCTATACTCCCGTTCCGCCAAAAGGTCGGTACTGAAGGACGCCTCCATCATGGGAATGGTGGCTGCCATATTCTGGATAGTAAGCTACATCACGATAAACTACATCATATATCATTCTATGAGTTCAGACGACCCGGATCCCATACAGACTCGTCAAAAACTCTTGTCATTCTGGCACATCTTCCTTTCAACTCCAGGAAACGCCATTTTTATCGTCGCCTCGCTAAGACTAGCCATAGCTTATAGCCGCAACCTGCTCATCAGCATTGGAGGTTGGATATACTCCGTCACAGAAATTATTTACATCCTTCTCTCCTCCTTCGGATTACAATATCCTCTCTCAGAGTTGATAGGAATCGAATATTACGAGTTCGATTCCTGGTTCATGAACCTCAACAAATTCTACTCCTATATGCTGGCATTAGGAAATATTGCCAGCTGCCTGATGCTGTTCGGTCTCCTGTTGAAAGGCGAATGGAAAGAGAAGGTAACGGGACCCGTCAAGACACCGGTCTGGGCGTACCTCTTCTACTATGCCGGCGTCATTGCCCTGAGTTATGCTTTCGTGCACTGGTCGAAAGACTGGTACTTCGACAATAGTTGGTACAAGCTGCACTTCGGCATTTTCACAGCACTGCCACTATTCGCCATGGCTATCGTAGCACTCGTCTTCGGACGCCTCTTTGTCATGTACCAGCAGGGAAAAGAGACTGTCCGTAAGATGACGGAAGCCGGAGTACCCCAAAAGAGAGACATACTTTCCAACAACCACATCACGTTCTTTATTTTATCGGTCATTCTGCTGCTAATAGGAATCCTCCTCCTCGCGGATGAAGACCACAAGATGGAAGAGATCGACCTGATTTACACCTTCGGCATATTTGCATGTAGCGCCTCGCTCCTCCTGTTAGGCGCCATCGCCACGATAAACAGCAAAGTCAGAAACTATCTCGACGAAGACAAGAACCTGAATTCCACCGTCATCTGCTACCTGTTTGGCTATCTGATTATCGCCGCCGCCATTATCTTTACGCTCATCAAAGTCATCGACTTTGAAGGATCGGATATGGCATGGTATGCTTTTGGATGTATCTCGGCAGCAGGCGTGCCTGTAGGCCTCAGCTTGCTGTGTGCAGGATACCTGTTCAAATACCGCGATAATCTCAAGTCCTTAGAGTAATTCGCCGTTCAGATAAAATAAAAAAACGTTTTCGCCGTTTATTTTCAGAAAAAGTTGTATCTTTGCATTTTGAAATAATGATAAAAATGAAGAAAAATATCGCACTCATGATGGCCCTGCTCGTTGCTGGAGCAGCCATGGCAGCAAACCCCAAGACACGCAAGAACTCGCGCACCGAGATGGGCATTCACGGCAATGCCATCTACGTGATTGAATGCACCTATAACTTCATCGGCAGCAACCGCAACGACCCCAATGCCGAGCGCCAGCTTATCTGCACCGACAGCATCACCTTCGACAAGCGCGGCAACTTCGCCGACAAGTTCCGCAACAAAGGCGGCGAATACACCTGGTACAGCTATTTCTTCGATGTCAACGGCTATGCCCTGGGCTGGAACGAGTACAACCGCGAGAAGATGCTCACCGGCCGCACCGCCTACCTCAACGACAAGGACGGCAACCGCATCGAGCGCACAGTCTATCTGGGCAACCAGATGACCAAGAAAGAGAGTTCGAAGTTCGCCAGCGGCCAGAAGACCGAGGAGCAGAGCTTCGACAGCGACGGCCAGATGACCGAGAAGCGCGTATACAAATACGACAAGAAGGGCAACTGCATAGAGATGGAGTTCTACAACCGTGACGGCGACCTCATGCAGCGCTACCTCTACAAGTACGACGCCCGCGGCAACCGCATCGAGTGGCGCTTCTACGACGCCGACGAGTTCCTCTCGGCCCTCACCACCTACTACTACGACGACCATGACAACCTCATCGAGGTCAGCTCCTTCAACTATGACGAGCACCTGAACTGGAAGCACAGCTACGTCTACGAGTACGACGAGGACGACAACTGGGTGCGCCAGACCATCTACCGCAACAACGTGCCCTACCAGGTCATCGAGCGCGCCATCGCCTTCCCGGTGAACTAATAAGCCATGCCCACCCTCTTCAAGATATTCAACTTCCGGTTCATGTTCTACTCAGGAGACCATGAACCGGTTCACATTCATGTTGTGCGCGGAGGCTGCGAGGCCAAGTTCAACGTGCAGCCGCTGGAGATGGTGTACAATCATGGCTTCAAACAACATGAGATAACGCTCATCCGCTCGCTGGTGGAAGAGAACGTGGATGTGATAGCGGAGCGGTGGCAGGAATTCTTCGGGAACAAAAACAATGGATAGGAAATACATAGCACGCGTTTGGGTGGACGACCACGCCGTCTATGCCGAGACCACCGACGGTCTGCGTGCAAGCTATGAGTTTGCACAATGGCCCCGCCTACGCAATGCCACCGCCGCCCAACGGCAGGCTTTTGAGCTCTCCTATGGCGGCATCCATTGGCTCGACATAGATGAAGACTTGAGCTTCGAGGGCATGTTCCACGATGCCGGCCTCTGCGATATTACTCCTACCGAAGACTCTGTGTGCTACCTTGCACCTTACAACACCGAAGACGAACCCGTCCCCACCGCAGCTGAAGAGCCTGCGGAGTATGGAAAATAATTATCAATACCATGTTAAAACATCTTTTTTGCATTCTTGGAGTGCTACTTTGGGCTATCCCATCGCTGGCGCAAGGCACTCTGAAAGGCACCATCATCGACAAGAAGACGGGCGAGCCGTTGCCGTTCGTCAATGTCCTTGTCTTCAAGGATGGCGTTCAGGTTCACGGTGGCACGACAGACTTCGATGGGGTTTTCATTATCAAGCCGCTGGACACTGCTGGGACTTATGACATCGAGGTTGCTTACGTGGGCTACTACCGGTATCGTCGCGAGGGTGTCCGAGTGAAACCAACAGGGTTCACTCTGCTAGAAATCCAATTGCCCCCATCGCCATCAAACCTCGAGGAAATAGAGATAGTGCTTGATAATTATGGCAGTCAAGACGGCATGATGCTCGCGCCCTTGCCGGAATACGAGATTGTCGACCCAGGACTAAAGGCACTGCTCGACCGCGTCATCAAAGGCGAAGAGCACACCTATTTCTGGAAAGACGAGCCTTTCGAGGCCAAAGCCAGCCCCGAAGGCACCACCTTCAACCTCTACCTCTTCTCCCAGCCCAGCATCGACACCACATGGGATTCGATTTATGATTACAACTACCTCTATATGCTGCACCTTGACGACCCCACATTGCCTCGTCCACTGAAAGGGAAAGCACCAACTTTCTCGTTCGACAGCACAACGACATGTGTGCAGGTCGTCACAACCTACTACCCGGAAGCTTTCTCTGATGGCACACAAGGCTTTGCCGCATACCGGGGTCGCATCTTCTTCCTCCAAGAACCCATTGATGACGAGCACTTCTTCCGCCGCTTGAAGAAAGACCACCACCTCTTCAAATACGGCAAAATACCGGCTTGGGGACGTAAAGACCCGGCGACATGGATTTACACCTTCCAGCAAGGCCATTGGTACCGCTGGATGGAGTTTCCCAAAGGGTTTTAACTAAAACAGCGACATCTGCCGCACCCCTTGGGCGCAGTAGTGCTGGTAGGGGCAGGCGTAGGGTTCGAGACAGTGTTGGCCCGTGGGTGTGGCGGGCTCGCCGTGGCGGAGGATCTCCTTCATGGCGACGATGTTCTTTTCTATCTCCCCGTGCTGTTCCCGCAGGGTAGCGGAGAGTTCCTCCTTGATGAAACCGCCGTCGGGATTGGCATAGACGATGCAGAAGGTGTTTATCTCGCGGCAATGCGAGATGACGTAGTGCTGCAGGGCGGCATCGCGGCGGTAGGTCTCGCTGAGGGCAGTGCCGGACTTGACTTCGTAGATGTCGAGGGTGCCGTCCTCGCGCTGTTGCACCACGTCGGCCAGCACCAGCACGTCGTCGTAGAGGAAGCCGGCCTCGAAGAGGACCACCCCGTCGCCTTTGTCCAGCAGCTCGGCGGTGCGCTCGGGGTAAGCGTCGACGTTGCGCTTCAGTTCGGCGCTGATGTCGATGCCATTGGGGAAAGTGTCCTTGAAGGCGTACTCGAACTCACGGCCGCGGTCGAAACGACGCATCTGCTCGGCGGTGTAGCGGGCGATACGCGGATTAAAGACGTCGAGCCACAGGGCGCGGTCGCACTGCAGTCCACGGATGTACTTGCTCTTGCTCAACAGATGTGCCATTTGTCGGTTAATCTTTATTCTCCTGCTCGCTGCGCTCACGAAATCTTGTAAATCTTGTAAATTTATTCCGCCTGCGGCGGGGATTGTTGTGTTGGTGCGTCAGCAAATAATTTACAAGATTTACTAGATTTCTGCCCCGCCAGGGGCAAGGAGTTCAAAAATGTCTTCTACAGAATTTACCGCCACCAGCCCGGCGTCGCTGCGCATTAGGCCCTCCTCTTTGGTGAGGCGGAGCTGGTCGAGGAAGGAGTTGTAGTAGCCGTCGATATTGAGTAGTATCATCGGCTTGGTCTTGTACGTTCCATCCAATATCCTCTGGCCGTCGACTATCTGCAGTTGGTTCATCACCATGACTTCGGAGACTTCGTCGATGGTGCCGATGCCGCCGGGGAGGGCGATGAAGGCGTCGCACATCTCCATGATGCGCTCTTTGCGCTCGGCCATGCTGCGGACGCGGACGAGTTCGGTGACGGGCTGCGAGTGGATGATATCGTCGCTGAAGAGGTTAGGGATGACGCCGACGACACGGCCTCCCTCCTCCAGCGCGGCACCGCTGACGACGCCCATAAGGCCGAGATTACTGCCGCCATAGACGAGGGTGTGCCCCTCCTGCGCGATGCGACGGCCGAGGGCGGCGGCGGCCTCGACGATTTCCTTGTTACGCGGCATCGACGAGCCGCAAAAAACTGCTATGTTCATTTTATTCATCGGTTTCGTCGTCATACATTTCTTCTTCGTCATACATTTCTTCTTCGTCAAACATCTCTTCTTCGTCATACATGTCTTTGAATATCATTCGGTCTAGTTTCAGCCAGCCTTTCCTTGTCAGGAAGTTATGCAGGCAGTCGCATATCTTGATAAACAGGTTTGTTGTAATGATGATTATTACCACAATCAAAAGGATTGCCATCAAAGCCCATGCGTAATATTCCCACTCCTTTACCGGTTCATGCTCTACGACGTGCGACACCACAGCATCGCCACCCACAAGGATATAAATAAGGGAGATAATCACGACGTAAATACGCTTTCCACGACGGGTATTGTTGTCCATATCCTGCTGCAACTCGTCGTCGACTTGTTTGACACGGCGGTAGAAGATGGCGTAAATCAGTGACCCTATGGAGAACATTGGCATCATTACAAGTCCCAACCAACCATTGTAGTCTTCGGGCCAGCCCTCGACAAGAGCCTTGCGCCACATCAAGTAGCTCGGCACTGCGAAGAGAGCCGCTGCAAAGAACAGGAACCCGCGTTTCAGTTTATCTTCCATTTTGTCTAATTCTGTGCGGCATCGACGAGCCGCAAAAAATTGCCATGTGAATTGTGTTAATACTGTGATACCGTTTCCCCAAACATAGAATTAGACGGATTACCTTTCTCGTAGGTTATTTTGATAGTGTGGCCGACCTCCATATTGTTGGCTTTTCTTTCTTTAGTACTCTCATATATTTTACCATGGTACAAAGAGTCTCCAACGTAGTAGTCGTAATATACCGGTTTTGTATGTACATATCGACCTCTCCAGAATTCCTTCCTTCCTATCTTAGTAATGACGGCCTCTGTCTCGACTGGGTTGTCCTTAATCTGATTCCGCCTTATGTGATTGTCGTGGACTATAACAATAAAATTAATGATGCAAAACACAAAGAAAATCACTACGAGAGCAAAAGCGAGCCAATCCTTCAACAGTTTGACGATAGACTTGCCTTTACCTTTATTGTTCTCCGCCGGATACGATGGGCGTCTGTCCTTGTTATGTCCCATTGGTTTGTGATAATTGTTCTTGTTTCATTCGTGCAATTTCATTGTGCAACGTGAAGTGAATTAAAAATCGATATGAAATTTAAGTATTTTGTCTTGCTCAAGCAACAGCTCCGTTTTGTTGTAATCGTTATTGTTTACCAAGACCGATACGGTGTCGCCAATGTTCAGTCTCTTGTAGGTGTCATAGCAAATCTGGTCCGAACTATTGTAGGTGCCTCCGTTCACAGAGTATTCATAGACAGCTTTGTATTTAGACCCGTATCCTCCGCCGTAGAATGACATCACGTCGGTGATGACGGCCTTGACAGTCATAGCATTGTCGTGGTCGAAATTCCCCCTCTCGCATTTGGCTATCGAAACGACGATGCCACACAGCACGGCGAGTATCAAGATAACTTTCTTTATATTGCTTTTCTTCTTGGTCGATTTCTTCCTCGGAGGTGCTTTTTTCATATACCTTTTATATTATATGTTATGCATTATTACTGGTGCGTTAAAATTTGAACATTATTAAGTTTTTAAAATAAAGTTAGTTCTTTGACATTTTGATTTGAATTTTGGCAGCGTACTTTCTCAT
>CACYIK010000011.1 GCA_902774395.1 uncultured Bacteroidota bacterium | reverse complement strand
GTGATGAATTGGCTTCGCGGGTGAAGAGGCGGCGGCCCATGACGTCGTAGGCTTCCAGGGTGCCTTCGCCGGTGACGACAATCTCGTTGCCTTGCTGATAGGCGAAGGGAGTGTTTAGTGTTAGTTCAGTGTTTAGTTTGGGGGAGAGTTTTACGAGGAAGCGGTCGGTGAATGCTTGATTGCTTGATTGCGTGAATGTGTAAGTGCTGTCGCGCAGGAGGTCGATGTCGCGGCCCGCCACACGGTCAATAAGGTGGCAATAGCCCACATTGCCCATATCGCCTATTAAACCCATTGAGATCGTATAGCTGCCGGGCTGGGCTTGGAGGGTCAGGGGGAAGGCCTGGGTGCTGTCGCCGAGGGCGGCGATGGCGTAGCGCTCGTCGCCACGCACGATGCTCAAGGTCGGCAGTCCTTCCTCCATGTGTCCGAACTTATGCAGGCTCTGTGGAGTGTCGTCCATCATTGCATAGGCGACATCGCTGTGCCTGCCGTTGCTCACCTCGAAGCGGAGAGCGCTCTGGCGCTCAGACGCTCTGCCACCCTTGCTCTCCCCTGACTGCAACGATATGTATATCGGTGTTTCTTCGCTCACCTGCACAAGGAAGGCCTGACCGACGGCGATAGGATCGGAAAGCAGATGCGGCTGCCAAGTGCCGTCGGGGGTCAGCGTATAGTAGCCCGCGAGGTACTCCTGTGCACTTTGGAGGTCGATAGGAGCATCGTTGGGGTTGCCCAGCAGGTTGAAACCCCTAAGCACGGCATCGCTACAGTAGGCAGATGCATTTAAATCTATATTCGGAAGGCTTCCTGCCCCGTTTACTGCCACCTTTTCCGCCCTCAGCGACACGCCCTGCATGGTGCGGGTGCCCGACGTCGCCGAACGGTAGATGTAGCCAAGCCCGTTCTCGAACACGAAATTCTCATCGTTTCTACAATCATTCCATCGCGCCTGATATTCGGCGTAGTAAAGCATGTCGTAAACGCCCTCGGTGAGGTCGGTGCTGAAGGGGAAGTGAGCATCGATGATGAAGGGCGTAGCGATAGCCTGCCACTGCCCCGCTACGACCTCGAAAGTTAAATCTGTTATCGGCATCGCGTATAGCTTATCGTGCTCGGCTTTGTCACCATCGCCTGTGCCAATGCCTGTCGGCACATGGCTACCGTTAACACTGCAGTTATAGTAGTAGTTATCATTCATCGCATCTTTGAACGAATACTTACAGACGATGGCACCCAGAGGGGCATTCTCCACAGTGTAGAAAGAGCTGTTGTTCACACGGCAGGAGTCTATACGTACAATGTTGTCAGCAGCACTTTGACCTACAATGCCACCCACATAATGAGCACCCCTAATGGACGCGTTGTCCAGTGTCAGGCGCTTCACACAAGCATTTTCTATTATGCCAAACAGACCTGTCACCAGACCCGTAGCATCGTCGATGGTGAGATGCTTGATGGTGTGATTGCCGCCATCAAAAGTGCCGTGGAAAGGATGGCAATCATTAAATGAAGTATATCTCCCTATCGGCGCGAAATTCGCCACACCACTCATGTCGATGTCGTTCGCCATCAGGAAGTGCTTCCCGCTCGTTGAATAGCCAGCGTTGGTGTAGTCCGACAGCGCGACCAGCTCCTCGGGGGTGCTGATGATGTAGGGGTCTTGCTCGGTGCCACTGCCGCTCATGAGGCTGGCGTTGGCGGTAACGTCATAGGCGGGCATGGTGAATACGTTGCCGCCGCTGACGGCGATGTTGTTGCCCTGCGCATCGGTCACCGTATAGGGGCCGGTGATGATGCAGCCTTCCGATTGCAGCGTGACGTCGGTTCCCGTCTTGTAGCAGACCTTATTGTCGAAGGCCATTGTCGTCGCCGGCAGGGCTGTGACATGCTCGCCGAGGGTGACGCTGTAGATGGGCACCGCAGCATCGTTGGTCGCGAAATCATGGCGGCTGTCCTCGGTGTCCTTTTCATGACCGATGCCGATGCCGGTGGTGGCGTCGCCGATGGTAACACCATAGTAGTAGTTGTTGTGGGAATACGAAACTCCATTGATTTTACCCACAATAGCACCGGAGCCATCATAGTCTTCACAACAGCTGGTGTAATGCAAGTGGGGTATGGTGGCGCCATAGACGAAGCAATCATGAATTACGCAATTGTCACCTCCCAAAATGCCGCCATAGCCATAGCAGTCCGTCAATCCATGAGCCACCGTGAGGGTAGCTGCGCTGCTGCAGCCACTGATGGTGCTGCCATTGGCGCCACCAGCTATGCCGCCATGGTATATGGCATCGTCGGCAACGGCATGGATGGCCACGCTGCTCGTAACATGACAGTTCTCGACAGTACCTCCCAAATAACCCACGATGCCAGCGACACCTGATTTGCCCGTGATACGTGCGTCGGAGAGGGTAACATTCTTCACGGTAGCACCGGAGGTTTCGCCGAAGATACCCAGAGAACCATTATATGCTGTGGTACTATTCTTATACATGCGGATACCTCTGATGGTATGGTAGTCGCCGTCGAAGTTACCCCTGAAATATTTAAAAACTATATAACCGTCATCTCCATAATAACATTGTCCGATGGGGGTGTAGTTGTTCTCGGTGCTGGTGGTATCGTCCCAGTCGGTGGTGTGGCTATAGACGATGTCGTTGCCCAGCTTAAAATACTGCCCATAGAAGTTATTTCCTGGGTAGCCGTCAACGCCTTTGACCAGCGTGGCCAGCAGGTTGAGGCCCGTGGTATCGGAGATGATGTAGGCTCGCTCCTCCGTGGTGCCGTCATGGTTCTCGTCGGCATGCCACCAGGTGGCAAGGTCGGGAGTGATGGTGGCGCTCACGGTGACGTCGGCGGCAGGCATAGTAAAGCTGTTGCCCGCCAGCGCGTGGTCGCTGCCGTCGTTATAGCTATAGTTGACATCGAAGTGTCTGGGCAGGTCGGTGTAGTTCAGCGTGACGTCTACATTGGAAGCATAGTAGGTCTCATCGTCGATGACTACCGTCTCGTCGCTGCTGGCGGTGACATAAGCCGGCAGCGTGAGGCTGTGGACGCTACGCGCCCCATCACGGTCGGCGCCATTCACTCCGATATTGACGCTCGAAGTCACACCGTTATGAGTACGAACACAGTTATAATAATAGTTGGAATCGATGTTACCCCCATCGGAATTGCCCACAATAGCACCCGAACCTGACCATTCATATGTAACAGTGCTGTTCTTCACAACACAGCGGCTTACCGTGCCGTTGTAGAGCATTCCGACGACGCATCCCGTTGAGCCACTCCCACTTACATTTGCATTGTCGATAACCACATTGCGGACAGAACCATCTTCAACATAACCAAAGAGACCGTTATATGCATTGTCGGGTCTATTGACAGTCAGGTTGCGGATAGTCTTTCCATCGCCATCGAAATGGCCTTTGAAAGATGTAATATTATATCCGAATGTCCCGAGTCCTATCGGCATAAAATCCCCAACTTCAGCCATATCAATATCATTGCCCAACTTGAAGTACTGACCCCCATAACTGTCACCATTGGCAAGCTCCACTAATTGGGATGCATAAGTAATAATGAATGGACTTTCCTCGTTGCCGTGACCCTCCCATTCTATGACCTCCCACTGGGCATAGAGCGTCACGGTGCCACCTTGCTCGGCAGTGAGCCCCGAGACCTCTTGCCCATCGGTGTAGACGGTGCCGCTGCCGTTGGGCTCGGTGGTCCAGCTGGTCAGGTAGTAGCCTGTGCGCGTAAACACCGCATCGGCAGAAGGAAGATTGAACTGGGAAGAATAGGGGATGTCGGTAATGTCCGGGGTTACTTCCACAACAGGGATGCCGCCCGACACATTGGCCTCGAAGTGTATAGAATATGTATGCTCTGTCCAATGGGCCTCATACTCGAGATTTCCCGTCGTGCCCCGTGCAATGGTGACGCTCATGGTCGGCTCGGTAAGGCCGGTGCCCGTCCAGCCAGCGAAATCATAGCCGGTGCGGGTGGGATTGACGAGGGTGAAATTGGCGCTCTCGATGGTGTAGGAGGTGAGGTTGGTGGCACTGCCGCCATTGAGGTTGTAGGTGATGGTGTAGACGGTAGGAGTCCAGGTGGCGGTGTAGGTGCGGTTACCGGTGGAGCCTTGCCTGATGGTGGCGCTCATGGTCTGCGAAGGAAGGCCGGTACCCGTCCAGCCGGCGAAGTCATAGTGTTCGCGCGTGGGGTTGGCGAGGGTGAAGTCGGGGGTCTCGATGGTGTAGGTGGCGGGGTTATCGGCGCTGCCGCCGGCGAGGTTGTAGGTGAGGTTGTAGGTGATGGGGGTCCAGTTGGCGATGAAGCGCTTGTCGCCGTGCGAATGGTTGGCGACGGTGACGCTCATCGAGGCCTCGGTGAGGTCGGAGCCGGTCCAGCCGTTGAAGGTATAGCCTGCACGGGTGGGATTGGTAAGGGTGAAAGCAGCCGTGGAGTAGTTGTAGGTGGCGGGGTTGGCAGGTGTCGCCGTGCCACCGTTGAGAGTGTAGGTGATGTTGTAGTCGTGGGAGGCGGTCACCACATCGGAGAAGCCTGTATAGCTAATATCGCTACCGAGAGGGTTGCCTGCCAAGTCCTTGATGTAGCTATAGTTCGTACAGGAATTGATTCGCAGTCTGGTGCCTTCGTCGGCGGTGATGGTATCGGCGAAGGTGAGCACATTGGTGCCGGAGCCCGCATAATATTTAAGGGTACCCCAGCTGGTATTGAGGATGGGAGTACCTGTAACGGTGACAATCTCGTTGAAAGGCACGGAGATGTATGCTATGTTGCCTTTGGCATGGAGACCGGGGTTGACGATGGGGTTGTCGGGGCGGGTGGGCGCAACGGCGTCGCAGAGCGCCATGCGGACCTTGAAGTCCTTGTAGCCCCAGGTGTCATCGTTGTTGCCGCCGGCATCGAAGCGCGTGGTGATATAATCGACAGTGGGGCTGAGGAGGACACTACCCGAAGCGCTGTAGCCGCTCTTGAACTTCTGCTGCCAGAGCTTGCCAGTGGAAAGACTGAACTCGTCAGTTCCTGTGCTGCGGTGAGGGAAGTAGGCCTTGCCCTCAGCGTTGCTACCGTCGGAAAGCTCGAAGCAGACCTTGTAGATGGAGTTCGAGGGGTCGTTGACAGACCCTTCGGGGTCGTAGCCGGTATCGTAGGAGTGAGAGCTATTACCCGCTATAATCTGGATGTACTGGTAGCCGTCGTCGCGCTCCTTCTCGGTGAAGTAGACGGTGGCGTATATTTTATAGCCCAGCGTGTTGAGGTAGCTGGCGGTGGCGCCGGTGCTGTTGATAAGGGTGCTGGTGCTCACGGTGGCAGGCTTCTGCGCGTAGTCGTAGCTGTCGTCGATGAGGACGTAGCCGCTGAGGGTTCCGCTGGTCTCCACCTGACTGCTGGGCGGCGTGTAGCTGACATCGAGGTACTTGCTGCTGCTCATGCCGGAGGAGATGCTGCCGTCGCTCATCGTGACGAGGTTGGTGACGCTCTTGCTCACCTTCGTGGCGCTGAACTGCGTGAGGCCGTTGGTAATGCTGCGGTCTTTGTGTGCCAGTTCGAAGCCGCCATCGTCGAGCACCTCGAAGCGATAGGTGCGCGAAGTGCCGGTCTGGTACTTATAGGCATCACCGGATGGGGTTCTCTCGGTGACGTTGATAACCTTGGTGCTATCGCCCACGGCGAAGGTGACGGAGCCACTCGTCTGGGTGAAGTGCTGCCCGGCGATGGCCGTGAGGGCTACGGTGCGGTAGTAGACCGTCTGCTCGGTGGTGGTCACATCGCGCTTGATGATGAAGGTATTGTTTTGGTTTCTAACCTCGAAGATAGGCTCGACGCCCTCGATCCACTGGGCGGTATATTGGCGGTCGCCCATAGAACCACGGTTGATGGTTACCTCCTTAGTGGCCCTTGGCTGGTCAGTGCCGACCCAGCCGAGGAAGGTGTAGCCCTCGCGCGAAGGACGGTTGAGGGTGAACGTCTCGGTCTCAATAGTATAGGTAGAAGGATTGGGAGTAACGAAAGTGGCGTCGTCGATATTGTCGTAAGAGAGCTGGTAGGCGATGGGGGTATACGTCGGGGTTATGAGACTGTTTTTGTTTATAGAGGTAAGAGTGTAGTTGGGGACACTGCCGGAGAAGGGGATATTGTGGCCTGCGCCGTCAGAGAAACCAAGGTTATATCCGATGCTGGTTTCGGTGTAGTGAATGGCAATAGCACTCCCCGGTTTGTAGAACCTACTTCCCGAGTAGGTAAAACCGACATTGGAGGGCACCGAATTGTCTGCGAAAGAAACTCCAGATCCAGCACGCACGACGTAGACCTCAGAACAGCCAGTTACCGTTGTTGATATATCACCGCAGATGGGTTCAATGGTTATATCCAAAACTCTCTCATCATAAGTAGCTATCTCCGTAATAGCCACACTATCATCGTGGGATAAGCTAAAGACAGGGTTAAAGACATAACAATTCTCTATGGTGGTATTGCCATCGGCGTCGCCAACAATGCCCGCCATATTATAATGTACACGATTAAGGTCACTATACCATTTACCTACCGGTATCCTGCTGCTCTTCGCGTTACCAGACATAATAGCCTGTAACGATGTCACATTGTTGATTGAGGGATTCACAAGACGGATATTCGTCAACACAGCCCCTTCGTCCACAGCACCAAAGAATCCAGCACTGAAATACACTGTATTGGCATATCGACTATAATATCTGTCGTTCTTGACTTTAAGTGCGTCAATAATGTACCCCTGGCCGTCGTAAGTACCCATGAAAGGACGCCACGTGGCAGTTACGCTACCGGTCGAAGTGATGTTGGCGTAAGTGCCGATGGTACGGATGGTATCGAAGTTGTTGCAGAGGATGCTTGTCGTCTGCTTGAAGATGAGTCCGCTGCAGTTGTGGGGAGTGGTCTCGGTGCCACCGGTGGAGTAGGTGCCCACACCGTTCACATATACCGACAGGTCCTTCAGGTTGTTAACGTTCGTGATGGCATAGGCACCCAGCGTGCTGTTGTAGCTGATGCTGCCAATGTTAGGATGGCTCTGCGCCCAAGCGCCGTTCCCTCCGGCGACAGCCGTCAGGAGCAGCAGCGCCGGCAAAATCGTCTTAATAATGTGTTTGTATTTCATTGCTTTACTAATTTTTTCATTCATCATTCATCACTCATAATTCATAAATCATAATTCATCACTCCTCACTAAACACTAAACACTAACCACTCCCCACTCCCCGCTTTTCTATCTCAATCAAAACTAAAAAAACTATCAGAACTAACCACTCATAAATCATAAATCATAATTCATAAATCATCACTCTCAGAACTTATTTCTCCGGCAGATTTTAAAAGATTTAAAAAGAATTCATCACTCATCACTAAACACTAAACACTCCCCACTCATAAATCATAATTCATAAATCATAATTCCTCACTCATCATTCATCACTCATCACTCCCCACTCCCCTCTCCCCACTAAAACATTTCGTCCCGATGGTTACGGTGGTAGCGCCAGGCCCGGACGATACACCATGCGATGCCTCCGAGCACCACAACGCCGAGGGATATCAGGATAGTTAACTTTGTCGTCATATACGAATAAACTTTTTGTGCAATATATAAAAACGGCTGCAAAATTAGTAACTATCTATAAAACAGATTTTCCTCTCACGGAAAATTCCGCGAAAGGAAAAATATATTCCATTAAAAACAAAAATTTCCTTTTAAAGTAAACTTTTTGGGCACTAAAAAACAACGACTTCCCCCGAAAGGAAAGACATTATTTTCGGTTTACAAGACCTCAAGACAACAAGAATTATGATTTATGAATTATGATTTATGAGTAGTGATTTTGGGAAAGACAACTTGAACAACTCAAACAACTTTTTTTGAAGACAAGAAAAACAAGAAAGACAAAAAGAATTATGATTTATGAGTGGCTGGCAGCCAGTAGCGGGTAGGAGTGATGAATGAGGAGTGATGAATGAGGAGTGTATCCTATAGCTCCCGGAGGGAGCGCTCTATTAATAACCCCAGACTCAGCGTCCCGGAGGGACGCTCTTTTCTTAAAGACAACATAAACAACAAAAACAACATGCTTGACAGTATGTTGTCTAAGTTGTCTGTGTTGTTTTTTGAGACAACCCTTTTTTGTTTTAACGACAACAGAGACAACGCAGACAACAGGCTCAGTGCAACACGCACTGAGCTGGTTTGTCGCATTATGATTTTAACACGAATTATTTCGAATTAACCATTAATTATCCATTAATTAATTCATGAAAAATTCATGACTAATTACATGGAAATTCATGTTGAAAGGAAATCCGCGAAGCGGAATAATTTACAAGATTTATAGATTTCGCGAAGCGAAGCGAGCAGGAGAGAAAAAAGAGATTAACCGAGACAAGCACCGCGCAGCGGGAAAATCCACGGAGCTCCGAAAGTCGAGAGCAAAGCCATGCTTGCATGAGCTTTGCCGAGATGCAGGAGCGTAGACGAAGTCAAGATCTACAAGATCTATTCGCTACATTTGATTTAATTCAGCGGTGCTCATCACCCCTTCGGGGGTCGCGAAGCGAAGCGAGCAGGAGAAAACAATTATCGATTGGACGACGGCGTGCCCTTGCCCTGCGCCTTGAAGGCCTTGGTCATGGAGGCCTGCGACGAGAAGCCGCACTGCTCGGCGATGTCGGCGAGGCGGCGGTCGGGGTGCTGGTGGATGAGGCTGATGGCATAGCGCACACGGTGCTGGCTGATCATGTCGTAGAACGAATGATAGCCGCTGCGGCGGATGACCTCAGCTAGGTACTTGCTGTTGGTACCCAGGCGCGAGATAAGCACGTCGCTGGTGATATGCAACTCGGTGAAGATCTTCTCCTCCATGAGGAGCCGCTCGAGACGGGCGGCGAGGTCATCGAAACGTGTGGAGAGCGGCGATTGGACAGTGGAAAGATTCTCGGCCGCGTCAGCCTCGTCCTCCACTTGCACCTTACGCCACGGGTTGAGCGTCAGCACGCAGAACCACACGCTGGCACACATGAAGAGCAGGTCGCGGGCGAACTTCACCCAGATATTGTCGGCGTAGAAGTTGATAGCCAGAAGGATGAGCACCAGCGTGGGCACCCAGCGGATGAGGTTGGCGAAACGCACGGGGAAGTCGTCGCTGTCGGCATAGCGGTCCTCGTTGGCCCGCTGCACCGCGCGCCTGATTTTCAGCGCCTCGTAGACCGAGAGGCAGAAGTAGCCGAGGAAGATGATGCTCACGACACCCACCATCCACACACGCCAGCCATCGGGCAGATGCACCAGGCCTACCGCCTGCAGGAACAAGGGAACGAGCGTCAGCACCGCCGGCAGGAAGAGGAGGAGATGGGTACGCTTCCGATGCTCGGCATTCTCATTGGGGAAGAAATAGCCTTCGCACATGATGAGCATCTGGATGGAGAAGAAGAGCAGCGAGAAGGCGTTGACATACAGCAGCGCGTCGCCGTTGCCTATCTGCAGCAGGTAGGGAATTTCGAACACCTGCAGCAGGTAGATGACACCCACGGACTTCTGCGCGGGGAAGAGTTCATGGAAATGCTCGGCATAGGCCTTGGGGCGGTAGAACCACTTCAGTAGCCAGCCGTAGATATGCGTGACGATAAACGCCAGATTGGCAGAGAACAAGACCAGGTATGTGGTGTCGATATGCGCCATCTCCGGAGTTAGTCGACGAACTTGATATCCTTGACGTTAAGCTGTATCTCGGTGCGGCCGCGCCAGTAGTTCTCCTCCAGCTGGTAGCAGAGGTCGAAGCGGTCGCCACGGCGCATGCGGCCCAGGTGCTCGCCCATCTGGAAGGCGATGGCGGGATAGGGCGCCGAGCGCTCGGTGAGCGGGATAGCGTTGAACTTCAGGTGGTTGACACCCACCATGCGGACATTTCCGGTATCCACCAGCTCGCGGCTGACGAAGACAGGCACGTTGTTGTCGGGTCCGAAGGGTGCGAACTGCTTGAGGATGCGGAGGAACTTGGGCGTGATCTGCGAGAAGCCTATCTCGGCGTCGACCTCGAGCTCCGGAACAGCCTCTTCGACACCCACGCCCTCGCGCACCAGCTGCTCGAAGCGGTCGACGAAGGCCCGCATGTTCTCCTGCTTCAGCGACACGCCGGCGGCGCACTTGTGGCCACCGAAATGCTCCAGCAGGTCGGCGCATTTCTCGAGGGCCTCATGGACGTCGAACTCGCCGGCGGAACGGGCCGAGCCGGTGATGAGGTCGTCGCTGCCACGCGTAAAGACGATGGTGGGCTTGTAGTAGGCCTCGACGATGCGGCTGGCCACGATGCCCACGACGCCGCGGTGCCAATGCTCGTCGAAGAGCACCAGCGACTGTCGACCCTGGTAGAAGGGGTCGTGGTCGATGCGGCGCTTGGCCTCCTCGGTGGCGGCGGTGTCGAGCTCTTTGCGCTCCATATTGTATTGGTTGATGTCTTCCGCCAGACGACGCGCGATGACGGGATCGTCGGTGAGCATCAGACGCACCGAGTCGAAGGCCGAGCGGATACGTCCCGCGGCATTGATGCGGGGACCGATGAGGAACACCAAGTCGGTGATTGTCAGCTCCTTCTCGAAGTAGCCGGTCTTGGGCTTCTCCGTCTTGTCGGAAGTCTCGGACTGGTCTGACGTGTCGGCCTTGCGGCGGTCGACATGGCCGTATTTGAGGATGGCCTCGATGCCCGCACGGGGCTTGGTGTTGAGGACACGCAGGCCGAAGAAAGCCAGCACGCGGTTCTCGCCCATGATGGGCACGATGTCGGAAGCGATGCTGACGGCCACCAGGTCGAGGTATTTCAAGAGCTTGAGTTTCAACTCCTCCTGACGCTGCTGACGGTGATGGTCGAGCTGCTCGGGCAGGTCGCACAGGCGCACGCCCATACGCTGCTCTAGGTGTGCCTCGACGATCTTGAAGCCGATGCCGCAGCCCGAGAGCTCCTTGTAGGGATAGGGGCAGTCCTCCTGCTTGGGGTCGAGGACGGCCACGGCATGCGGCACCTCGTCGCCCGGCAGGTGGTGGTCGCCGATGATGAAGTCGATGCCGTGCTGCTTGGCATAGTCCACCATCTCCACGGCCTTGATGCCGCAGTCGAGGGCGATGATGAGCTTCACCCCCGTCTCACGGGCATAGTCGACGCCCTGGACGGAGATTCCGTAGCCCTCACGCTCACGGTCGGGGATGTAAAAGTCGATATTTGGGTCCAGCTCCTGCAGGTAGGAGTAGACCAGCGCCACGGCCGACGTGCCGTCGACGTCGTAGTCGCCATAAACCATGATACGGTCCTGTCGCTGTATGGCCTCGTTGATGCGCGCTATGGCCTCTTTCATGCCCTTCATCAAGAAGGGGTCATGGATTTGATCCAGTCCCGGTCGGAAAAAGCGCCGTGCCTCTTCAAACGTGGTGACACCCCGCTCTACAAGCAGAGTGGCGATGTTTTTGTCAACGCCCAATGATGCCGCAAGTTTCTCAACAGTCTCTAAATCATAGTCTTCCCTAATAATCCAACGTTTTTCTTTCATATTTTTCTGGCCGTAAAATTACAACTTTTTTTTCATTCCCAGAAAAAAAATTTTCAACACCTCACCCCTACCCCACCCCAAAGGCACCTCCGAAGTGTGAAAACCGTCCCATCGACCTACCATCACCCTATCATCTCCGACCATGGTCGGACATCGGACGGTGTTGGTACGGTGTTGGTACGGTGTTGGTACGTTCATGATACTGATTATAAGTAAGTTACATATCACCTCCGTCCATTTTACACAAACACCATAGAATCAAGCATTTATGCTATTTTCAATTGTAAGACAATAAACCCGCCGAGAGGACGTTATTAGAAAATTAATAATTAAGAATTAAAAATTAAAAATAAGCGGGTAGCAGGTAGCGGGAAATCTTTTCAAATCTTTTAAAATCTGCAAGGAGAATGAAAATAGCGGCATTGGTTTCAGGGGGCGTGGACAGCTCGGTGGTGGTGCACCTGCTGAAGGAGCAGGGCTACACCCCCGACATCTTCTACATCCGCATCGGGATGGAGGACGAGGAGGGCTACATCGACTGCCCCGCCGAGGAGGACATCGAGATAACGCAATGGATTGCAAAGAAATACGGCTGCCGCTTCGAGGAGGTGAACCTCCACAAGGAGTACTGGGACAACGTGGTGTCGTACACCATCGAGAGCGTCCGTAAAGGCCTGACTCCCAACCCCGACGTGATGTGCAACAAGCTCATCAAGTTCGGCGCCTTCGAGGACAAACGCGGCCACGACTACGACCGCATCGCCACCGGCCACTATGCCCGCACTGAACTCATCACTCATCACTCATCACTCATCACTTTCCTGGCTACCGCCGTGGATCCCATCAAGGACCAGACGGACTTCCTGTCGCAGCTGGAATACAAGCAGATACGCAAGCTGATGTTCCCCATCGGAGGCATGATGAAGAGCGAGGTGCGCGAGATAGCGCATGCCGCCCACCTGCCCAGCGCCGACCGCAAGGACTCGCAGGGCATCTGCTTCCTGGGCAAGATAAACTATAACGATTTCATCAAGAGATACCTAGGCGAACGCGAAGGCAAGATCGTGGAGCTGGAGACCGGCAAGGTGCTGGGCACCCACAAGGGCTACTGGTTCCACACCATCGGGCAGCGCAAGGGGCTGTTTCTCAGTGGCGGACCTTGGTTCGTCGTCCGCAAGGACATCGAGGAGAACGTGCTGTATGTCAGCCAGGGCTACGACCCCGACGCCGCCCACGGCCACAAGATGACGCTTATGGGCTTCCGCCTCCTCAGCGGCTATTGGCCAGAAGAGAATCTCCCCGCCTGCGGCGGTAATCCAGAAATCCAAGAAAAATCTACTGGATTTATAGATTTCGCGGAGCGGGAGATCAAATTCAAGATCCGCCATACGCCGGAGTTCCACCCCGGAGTGCTGCGTCCCCTACCCGACGGGCTGGTGGAGATAGAGAGCGCCGACCGCATCCAGGGCATCGCCGCCGGCCAGTACGCCACCATCTACGACAAAGACGCCCACCTGGTGGTCGCATCGGGAATGATTATATGAATTAAGAATTAAAAATTAAAAATTAAGAATTAAGCTGGCAGCAAGAATTCTTAAAAGACAACATAAACAACATAAACAACATTTTTTTAACGAACACAAATTATCACGAATTATCCATTAATTAATTCATGAAAAATTCATGACTAATTACATGGAAATTCATGTTGAAAGGAAATCCGCGTAGCGGAATAATTTACAAGATTTACAAGATTTCGTGAGCGAAGCGAGCAGGAGAATAAAGATTAACCGAGACCCGTCCCCCGCGCAAGCGGAAAATCTACAAGATCTACAAGATCTCGCGAAGCGAAGCGAGCAGGAGAATAAAGATAAACCGAGACAGCTCCCCGCGCGAGCAGGAGAAAAAGAAGATTTTAAGACGTTGAACCTATTCTATTGTAAAGATATAACCCCGGAGGGCTTCTGCACCCTCGACTCCGAGGAGAGCCGCCACGCCGTGCGTGTGCTGCGCCTGCGCGAAGGCGACGAGTTGAACGTCACCGACGGCCGCGGCAACCTCTACCGCTGCCAGATAGTGGAATCCAACGACAAAGCTGCAGTAATTAGGAATGAGGAATTAGTAATTAGTAATTCTCAGGATGCGTCAGCCGCAACTCCTCATTCATCATTCATCATTCCTCATTTGCATCTCGCTGTCGCTCCCACGAAGAACCCCTCGCGCATGGAATGGCTCGTGGAGAAGGCCGTGGAGATAGGCGTCGGCGAGATCACCCTCCTCAACTGCGACCACTCGGAGCGCTCGTTCCTCAAGACCGACCGTCTGGAGAAGCTGGCCGTCAGCGCCATGAAGCAGAGCCTCCACACAACCCTACCCCCCATCCATCCCGCCGTCTCGCTCCGCGAGTTAATGAGGAATGAGGAATTAGGAATGAGGAATTCACAGGATGCGGCAGCCCAAGATTCATCATTCATCACTCATCATTCACCATTAAAATTCATCGCCCACTGCGAGTCCGACAAGCCGCGCACGCCGCTAGCCACGGCCCTGCAACCCGGCCGCGACGCCATCGTACTCATCGGTCCCGAAGGCGACTTCTCCCCAGAGGAGATAGCCTTAGCCCTCGACAACGGCTTCCAGCCCGTGAGCCTCGGACCCAGCCGCCTGCGCACCGAGACCGCCGCCCTCTATGCTGTGACAGCTTTTAACCTAATCAACGACCGATGAAAAAACTCAGAATATTCGGATTACTCGGATTGCTCGGATTATTCGGACAATTAAATGCTCAGCCGCAAATCGCCCTCCTCAAGTATGGCGGTGGCGGCGACTGGTATGCCAACCCCACCTCTTTAGGCAATCTCATTGCTTTCTGCAACCAAGACCAACAGATGGGTCTCAACCCCGAGCCTGCCACCGTCGACGTGGGCAGCGCCGAGCTCTTCAACTACCCCTTCGTCCACATGACGGGCCACGGCAACGTGGTCTTCAGCGACCGCGAGGCGCAGAACCTGCGCACCTACCTCATCGGCGGCGGATTCCTGCATATCGACGACAACTACGGCATGAAGGACTTCGTCATGCCGCAGATGAAGCGTGTCTTCCCCGAGCTGGAGTGGGTGGAGCTGCCCTTCTCCCACCCCATCTACCACCAGAAATACCAGTTCCCCAACGGTTTGCCGAAGATTCACGAACACGACAACAAGCCCCCCAAGGGCTATGGCCTCATCTGGGAGGGACGCCTCGTATGCTTCTTCTCGTGGGAGTGCGACCTCGGCGACGGCTGGGAGGATGCCGACGTGCACAACGACAGCCAGGCCACGCGGCAGAAAGCCCTGCGCATGGGCTCGAATATCGTGCGCTACGTCTTCATGCAGTAGAGGCGGTGACAAAGCATCACTGGTGCTTTGCTCATCGTAGGCTTTGAGGAGGGGCTCCTGCACCATCGTCATGCAGTGTTCGCTGCAGTCCGTACTTCTCAAGAAGAGACTAAATAAAGATATATCTTAGCACAAAGAGTATCGCCAGCACCCACATGGTGGGGGTGATGCTCTTGATGTTGCCGCACAGGGCGTTGAGGAACACATAGCTTATCAGACCGATGAGGATGCCGTCGCTGATGCTGAAGCTGAAGGGCATCACCACCATCGTGATGAAGGCCGGCAGCGCCTCGACGGGGTCTTTCCAGTTGATCTTCAGCACGGGTGTCATCATCATCATGCCCACCACGATGAGCGCAGGGGCTGTGGCGGCCGACGGGATGGCCAGGAAGAGCGGCGCGAAGATGAGTGCGATGGCGAAGAAAATGGCGGTAGAGAAGGCTGTGAGACCCGTCCGGCCACCGTCGGCCACACCGGCGGCGCTCTCCACATAGGTGGTCGTGGTGCTGGTGCCGAGGGCGGCACCGCAGATGGTACCTATCGAGTCGGCCATGAAGCATTCGTTGATGCCGTCGACATTGCCCTCCTTATCGACGTAACCGGCCTTCTCGCTCACCCCGATGACGGTACCCATCGTGTCGAAGATGTCGAGGAAAAGGAAGGTGAAGAGCACCACTATCATGTCAAGAATGCCTTTGGCGCTGGCGAGCTCGCTCCAAGTGAACTGGAAGGCAATGTTCTCGATGCTCGGCGGCACCGAGATGATGCCGTCCAGCGAGGTGAGGGCCACACGGCTCACGGCACCGTCCGCCCCCACCACATTGTACATGGGTATGAGCCCTAATGCTGTGGTGGCGAGGATACCCCAGAGGATGCTGCCGCGGACACCTTTCATCACCAAGGCCCCTGTGACGACAAGTCCCAGGATGCCCAGCAGGGCGGTGCCGCTGAAGGAGCCGTCGGGCTGCTTGAAGGCGAGGGTCACCAAGGTAGGCCCTTGCCCTACGATGCCGGCGTTTTGGAAGCCAAGGAAAGCTATGATAAGGCCGATGCCGGCACCCACGGCATATTTCAGCGACAGTGGGAGTGCGTCGACAATCCACTTGCGCACATTGGTGAGCGTAAGGATGACAAACACGATACCTTCGAGGAACACCGCCGTCAGCGCGAACTGCCAGCTATGACCCATTGCTATGCAGACGGTATAGACGAAGAAGGTGTTGAGCCCCATGCCGGGAGCGAGGGCGAAGGGCTTCTTGGCGATGAAGGCCATCGCCAGCGTGCCTATGATGGCGGCGAGGGCCGTAGCGGTGAATACGGCGCCGTTGGCCTTCGACATCTCGCCGCCCAGCGCATCGAAGACATTGGGATTCACGGCCAGGATATAGGCCATCGTGAGGAAGGTAGTCAGCCCGGCGAGAATCTCCGTCCTGACGCTATGCTTTTCTGGGTCAAACCCCAACCATTTCAAGAATTTCATAGTAACTTATTATGTCGGTTAAAACAACGACATAATCCCCCGTTTATTGCACAAACATACAATGAAACTGCCCATTAGCAAATCCCCTTACTAACGAATTCACGAATTAACACATTCTCACATTCACGCATTCTCAAAGCGCATTCCCACATTCGCACGTTAACACATTCTATAATTCTTACTGAATCCCGCTCATATCAACCGAATACAAAATGTCATCCATCATCTCCTTGACAAGAAAAGCAACCATATATATAGGGAGATAACACACATTGTTGCTGGCGCTTACATTGTCGTGACAAAAAACAAATGCCTGTGGTATGGCGTACTCGGTATTCTCCATCACATTCGACAATGCATTGTGGCGCTGGTAGTCCTTGCCTGATTTTACCTCAATAGGCACAACATATCCGTTGCGTTCAATAACAAAGTCAAGCTCTCCTTGCTTTTTACTGTTGAAATAATACAGGTCATATCCGTGGGCGTGCAGTTCTTGTGCCACCACATTTTCGAAAATGGCTCCAAAATTGATGCTCTTTTCGTCGTTTATGATACGCAACTGGATACCTTCTGCATATTGGCTTGCCAACAAGCCAATGTCATTTTGGAACAGCTTGAAGAGATTCCTGCTGCGCGACAGCTTCAACGGGACAACTGGCTCTTCCACACTGTAAGTTGGCAAAGCGACACCTGCATTCTTTAGCCAGAGGAAACTATTCTCATATCGTGTGAACTTCATATTCTCATTCAGATCCTTCAGAATGAAACGCTTGTTTTTGGCATTCAACTCCGACGGTATCAAATCGAATATTTCCTCCAAGTATAGTTTGTGGTTCCTGTCATACTTTGCGATGTCGCGTTTGTAGAGTCTCACAATGGCTTGCTGCTCGGCCATCACCTGCTGCAAGTTGTGTGTGTCGACATATTTCTGTACGGCAGCGGGCATACCTCCCACAATAAGATAAAGCCTGAACAATTCCATCATCTTGGAATGAACAAAACCATCGACCGGCTGTCTTTTGTCAAAAGATAACTTCAAACTGTCCAAAACCTGTTCCGACACCCCCATGGCCATAAAAAACTCCTCAAGGTCAAGTGGGAACATTTCTTTCACATCCATATATCCTACTGGTTCGGAGCGCAGGTCGTTCAACTCGACACCAAGCAGAGAGCCACTCATCACATAACGGTAGCTGCCTTCATCCACAAGAAATTTTATGGCTGTCACTATCTCGGGGCATTCTTGCACCTCGTCGAAAAAGACAAGGGTCTGTCCCTTCACCAAAGGTGTATCGGTCAGCAGAGACAGCCTGACAAGGATATCCTGGCTGTTTTTAGCCCCTTTTAATGCATCTGCAGCTTCCGGTTGGTTGATAAAGTTTATCTCTACAAAATGCCTGAAATGAGTCTTCCCAAACTGACGAATTGAGAAAGACTTTCCCGTCTGTCGTGCACCTGTAAGCAACAAAGCCTTCTTTGAACGAGCAAGGAAATTATCTAAATAACTATCAATCTTCCTTTTAAGCATAATATTGTCCGATTTTCCAACTGCAAATATACGAATAATGTCCGATTTTCCAACGTTATTTTTCATCAAATCGTCACTTTTTCCATATTTCTGTGCCTGCATTTCGTGGTACAACAATCCACCTACTAATGTATTAACGCATTTACGCATTCACACGTTCTGCCTCGATAGAGGCCTTGAGCACCGCTGAAATTAATCAAATCAAGCGAAAAACACATTCTTATAGCGCATTCGCACATTCAAGCTTATTGTTCCTTCGGAGATCCTTCGGCGATGGTCCGACGATAGTTGTCAGCCGAGCTGACGGCATACCAGTCGGTTAAGCCGACGGCACACCACGGCGGAACCTCGTATATTATCACTAACGCACTAACGAATTAACACATTAACGCATTCCTCCCCCCTTCTTTGTGGGTTATACGCTCCTTCTTTGTGGGTTCTTTGTGCTAAACTTTTTCTTTGTTGAAGAAAAGCCCTGTTTTATGAAATATTATTCTTATCTTTGCAATCGAAAAAACTCTCGTTTATGAAAAAATACATACTAAACCCGAAAAAAGGGAAATACACACAGCAAGATATTGATTTCCAAAAATTTCTTGAAATACTCAAACAATATCTTGGAAAGTATCCTGATGAAGATTTTTTCAATGCAACAATGTCTTTGACATGTAAAGACTATCGTTTACATTACCTTAAATCCCAATATTATAAAGGGCATGGCCAAATGGAAAAGGCGGTTGCAGAATTACACCAGACACTTGAATCTATTGAACAGATAGAGCCAATTGTGTCTGATGAATTTGACAATCCTAGCCTACTTATAATTGATAACGTTCCAAAAAACATCATTGAAGAAACAGATGTCTATTTTTCCGCAGGAGAAACATTTGCAATGGCTGGATTATTCGACGATTCTCTAAAATGTTATCAGAAATACCACATCGCAGCAAAAGTAAAATCCCATTATTATCCTAATTTATATTCGTTTCGACCATATAATGAATACTCCCTTTCGGACTTAATTAATCGAGAGATCACATTGGTGCATCCATCTTCCTTTAATGACCCCTTTGACACTCTCGTAATGCATTGGAAAGAACAACTTGAACATCGTTGTGCTGAAAAAACACATGTAGCACCATATAAGAAATCGTTTGATTATTATCGAATACGTTCTTTTTCTGAAGATAAAGGGAGAAACAAAGCCTATAAAAATATTCTTATGTGGTCTCACTACGCAGACAACCATAGAGGATTTTGTGTTAAATATTCATTTGCAGAAAGTTTTGTGAACAACGAGGACATGGCATTGTTTTTTAGGCCTGTAATCTATAAGAATTCATCAGAGAAGGTCAATGTTGATATTGATAGCATTGATTCAGATTTGGCATATTGTACTAAAAACCATTCGTGGAAATATGAAAACGAAATTAGATTGATTGGATATCTTCCTAATACAAATTCCTTTTATTCCCCAATACCAATGGGTAGGTTTTGCAAAATTGAAGCCATTTATTTTGGTGTCAGTGCATCAAAACAAAACATTGAAACAATAAAGCAGATATTAAAAGATGAAAATGTAAGATATTATAAGATGGCCAGTACACCAACAAACATATACAATATTACAGCACAAGCTTTATAACTTTATTTGCAAAGATACGAGTTTTATCTTATTTTGAGAACTCTATTTTTTACACACATTAAATAAGGGCGCAAATAGCACTCTACACTTCCAGTTTGTACTAACTTTTTTTATTTGTCTTTCCTTTACAAATATCAGGGTGATTGACGTAAAGTTCTTCACTTCCTATTACAGGAGGCAGATAGAAATCCTTCAGTGACCAAGATGGCTCTTTTTTAACTTCTATTATCCTACCAATTTTCTCATTCCAAATATCGTTACGATATCCGTATGTGGCAATCAGCATGGTTGCAAATCCCATAGTTGCTTCAATTGCATTTCTCAGATTTGCCTCTTTGAAATTATTGATTCTGTCATGCTTTATATGGTTATATGCTTTGTACCAACTTGGTGAATTAGAATTTTCTTTAGTCCCCCATTTCCCAAAAGGTGTTTTTCCTCCTACTTCATTAATATACCGAAACGATAATGTATAATCAAATAGTTTCATCGGAATAATAAGCTGTCTATAATCATTCATGTTTGGCCTATCAACTTTATAGCCATTGCCATATAAAACGGACTTCATAAGTGAATCAACCTCTGTGCATGAAAGAATAAGGACATTTCTAATTGCATTACCAAACACCTTCATATTACGACTATGTGGACTTACCACTTTAAATATGTCAAATAGTTCGTCTAAAATTAATTCAAGTTGTCGGATATAGTTATTATAATCTCGCAAGTTTTCTATTGCAGGGTCTACGTAATAGTCTGGTGATATATCCTGCAGTGGATTAATATCATGAATGTTAGAGAAAAAAGAAGTATAAAGTGGTCTGTAAATATTGCTATATCTTTCACCACAATCAAGAGCCATTTTGGTCAGAGCAATACGTTCAATAGGCACTCTATTGCATTCTGGTACGATACTGAAAAGCTGTTTTTTTAAGTCTGACTCTTCAGAATACACTAATTCCGTTTTTTCACAAGTGCAGTATTTCTCGCCTATAATTATTCCTTCTATTTCTTTTCCTGAAATTTTTGCCAAATAATTATAGAACCATAGATGGTATTTTATCCCTGTATTGTCTGTTGTGATAATAAATGTACTTGTTTCCATATAAAAAAACCAACATTTATTTTATCAATCTTCCCCTAATCATCAATTCTCGTTTCGCTGTTTCTCTATACCACGCCATAAAAGCGTGCATATTGGTTCGTTCTCTTCGTTTGTCTTCTTCTGATGCAAATTGAGTCTCTTCAATATCATTTTCGAACAGATCTATTATATAATCAACGCCTTTGTCTAACGTTGTTTCTTTTATGGGGACAGGATATCCCATTGCATCAACTATGGCAATATTAAAGAATTCTACCCAGTCCGGGCAGTTCATCAAAAGCTTTATTTTCTTTACTCGTTTACGAATATATGGAGAACCATACCGCTCTAGTAAAAATAGGAATAAGTCTGCTATCGTCTTTATGTCTCTCATTTCTCTTTTTTGGGAGAAACGAGCAGATTCTCATTTTATTGTGTATTCTTTTCTATCACGGCGATTTCTTCGGGGGTGAGGTTGTTGAGTTGGTAGACTATTCAAATGTCATTTTCGGGAGGTTGTCGATGATGTCGAGGGTTTTGAGGCTGAGGGTGATGATGCTCTGGAGGAGTTCAAGAGGATACTTGGGATTGCCGTGTTCGATGCCCCATTGGTTGGCATCGTTGCGGATGCCGCTCTTGGAGTCCACCTTGTCGCAGTAGCGTTCCATAATCCACTCGATGGCGCTCTTGCCGTTGACCACGTAGTCGTAGGCCCGCAGAGGGATGTTGCGCAGCGTGATGAACTGGTTGTATTCGATGACACTCTTGTCTTTGTCTTTTCCACGCTTGCCGAAACGCATCTGTGTTACTCGGTAGAGTTTTTCCGGCGTGTCTGCATCCATCATTCCAGGCAGCATATTATGCCAATCCACCACCACCTCTTTCGACGCTGGCACCTGCTCATAGTTCAAATGCAGTTCCGCCAACTCGCGACCTGCCTTGCTGAATGCCCAAAAGTCGTCAGGTTTTTCCACCAGCGGCAGACGCGGCAGCATTTTCTTCAAGTCGTTGGCGAAGGTCTCACGGTAGGATGGGCAATGCAAGAAACCATAGACGTAGTAGAAGATATCCTCTTTTGTTACCTTATCGCCATACTGTTCCCGCGCCCGCTTCAGGATAAAGTCGGTGATGGCATCGTGGCGTATATATTTGTTCTGCCCATCATCAAATAGATTGCCTTGTGTACCTTTGTTCTCTTCGTACCAATAAAGAGGAAAACACTGACTTTTACCACTTATTTCGTAGTCAGGGATACTGTCAATCATAAGGCAAGTGAACGGTTTTGTTACTCCTACTCCAGGTATACAAATTAGTGAATTTTCACCTTCGCTTATTGGGAACAATTGTGGTATCTGATATACGCAATTGTTCAATTGTCTATGAAAATATAATTGTTGTTTGAAAAACGGGCGATAACATGCTTCTCTAATATTTTCTTTAGAAAAAGTATATTGTTTGTCATTAAAAACATCTTTTATATTCTGCCGATCCCAAGAGAACTTTTTATCATTCATTTCCAATTCTACTGATTTAGTTTGACAAAGACGTTCTCTTTCGGAGTTATAAAAATCAATTGCTGATTTAATATTTTGACTCAACTCTCCTTTACCAGCATTGTAGCACCAATTATCTCTATTGGTTTTCACCCCACTTGACTTCTTCTCAAAAAAACAAATTCCATTTTGTTCTGGGGTAAGTGATATGTAATCAGAAAAATTGCTATTACGTTGTCTTATCCAATCAAATTGTTCATTGGGATGGATAATCTCGAAAGTACATTTCCCAATATTATTCTGATTCTTCATATAGGCTAACTTCTCATTGGCAGACAGATAGTCATCCATGTTACAATAATGAATAGTAGCCTCTTCGTTTTTACTTACATCTTTTACAAGTATTGTTATCGCCACTCCTGTAAGTATTCCAAATATATTACCACCCTCTCTTTTCACATCTTCCTTATTGCCCATATTAGAACGAATAGATCCACGAAGATTAAAAACAAAAATGTCTGAAAATTCTTTTTGAATACATTTTCTAAACATATCACCTGCATTACTATCAATCCATCCTGAATTTGTAATAAATGCAACTATTCCTTTTTCCCCTGTTAAACGATCAGTAGCCCATCGAAACGCCTTGATGTATGAGTCATACATCGAGTTGTTTAAATTTGTTTGACTTCCTTCAACGTATTGCTGTCTAATCTGTGTTTCCAATAATGGATAGTGCTGGTTCTGCGCATTGTCATTGGCACTCTTCTGACCAGCTGAATACGGTGGGTTGCCGATAATAACGGTTATTGGGCTGTCAAGTTGCCGCTGGACGCGTTTGTTGTTCTCTACAAATGGGGTTTCAAATCCTTCCACCTCTTTCTGGCGGTCGAGCCCCTTCTTCTTGGCATACATCTGTTCGCCCAGTTGGAAGGTGTCGGTAAGGCAGATGCCTGGGAAGGCGGTATAGCTATCGGTTTGCTGCAACAGGTCGTGATAGACATTCTCAATGTTGACGCTAGCGATATAGTAGGCTAGCAACACTATCTCGTTGGCGAAGATTTCGTTCTTGTACTTGTATTCAATATCGTGTATGATGCCACTCTGCAGCAGTCGGGTGATGAAGGTGCCCGTGCCAGTGAAGGGGTCGATAATCTTTACATTGCGGTCATTTAGTGAGCGGCCGAACTGCTCGTTCAGCACATGCTCCACGCTGTGGATGATGAAGTCCACCACCTCGACAGGGGTATAGACGATGCCCAACTGCTCTTTTACCTTGGGGAAAGCGGTGGTGAAGAACTTGTCGTAGAGTTCCACCACGATCTTCTGCTTGGCTTCTGCATTGTCGATACCCTCGGCACGTTTGCGCACACTGCGGTAGAAGGCTTCGAGGCTCTTGCGGTCGGCCTCGTCAATCTTCTCGTTCAGCAAGGTGACAATCTTGCTCATCGCCTTGCTGACAGGATTGTTGGCGGTAAAGGCATAGCTGTCGAACAAGGCCTCGAATACCGGCTGTGTGATGATATGCTGCGCCAGCATCTCCACCGCCTGCGGCTCGCTAACCGATGGGTTGATATCCTTGTGCAGACCTTTGATGAAGCGATCAAACTCTCGTCGAGCTTTCGGCTCCTCTGCGATCAGTTGGTTTATCTGGGCAATATGCTTTTCGGCAATCTTGGCCACATCGCTTGCCCACTGCTCCCAATAGCGCTTGCTACCAACTTTCTGCACCATGCGGGCGAAGATGACATTCTGCAACTGCTCGAAACGCATCTCTAGTTGGCTCTTGTAAGCGCTGCTTGATTCTGCCGCCGAAAGGCCATCGCCATCAGATTCTTCGTCACCGTTGCCGCCCCCTTGTCCGATAAGGCTGCTACCCGGACGTATCAGCTGCACGACATCGGGACGTTTCTTGTTCAGTTCAATCTTGTTGACCATCGCATTGAAGCGGTCGTCGTGGGCACGCAAGGCATTGAGGATGTCCCACACCACGGCGTAGGTCTTGTTGTCGTTCAGCGCCACCTCGGGGTCAACATCGCTCGGCACCACGATGGGAATGATGATATAGCCGTATTTCTTGCCTTCGGCACGGCGCATCACACGCCCCACCGACTGCACCACATCGACCTGTGAATTCTTGGCGGCAAGGAAGATGACAGCGTCGAGTGACGGCACATCGACACCCTCGCTCAGGCAGCGCACATTGCTCAGCAGATGACATTCATAACCATCTGTTTTGGTATTTTTCAACCAACTCAGTTTGGCCTCACGCTTGGCGGCACCCATGCTACCATCCACGTGGTCAGCCTCCACGCGTACCAATCCCCTGCGCTCCTCACTGCTGAGGCTGGCGTAATAGGAATCACGGCAGGCGTTGAAAGCCTCCTTGATGGCTTTGCTGACCTTGATATTCTGACAGAAGGCCACCGCGCGGTGCATCGGTTGCGGGTCGATTTCGCGGAGCAGCTTATTGTCGTATCGGCTGCGTTTGCTAAGGGCATTGATGCAGCCGATAAGTTTGGCCATATCATCTGTGTTCACCTCCTTCTGTGTGGCTGCATCAAGGCCGGAGAGGGCCACCTGCACCTCTGTGTTAACATCGCCAGGCTCCACGTTGAGGATAAGCACCTTGTAGTCGGAAAGCAGGTTCTTGTCAACCGCCTCGCCGAATCCGAGACGATAGAATTCCTCACCATACAGTTCGGGGTTGTCCATCGAGCAAAGATAGGCATCTTGGTCTTTGGCTCGCTTTTGGTCGGACTCCTTGTACAGGCGTGGGGTGGCTGTCATATACATACGCTTGCGAGCACGAATGAAATCATTGTCGTGCACACGAACAAAAGCACTCTCGTCATCTCCTTTGAGGGTGACACCGGTAGTGCGGTGAGCTTCGTCGCAGATAATAAGGTCGAAAGTCAACTCTTCACCGATAGCACTTTGGGCAGCTGCTATGCGCTCGATGCTCTGATAGGTGCTGAACACCACAAGCATACCTTCGCGCTTGTCGTGCTGCAGAGCGAAATACTGCTGCTTGATTTGTTCTACGCTTGTGGATGCTGGAAATGCCAGCTCTTCAACGCTGGTGATATTGGTGTCGTCGTCCTTGGTGTGGGTGCGGCTTACCTCGCTGTCGGAGCAGATGCACATGGGTCGGATAGGTTTCTGTGCATCAAAGCTCCATTCGCGGAGCGTCTGCCCCAAGAGGGCGATGCTTGGAACGAGGAAGAGCACTTTCCCTCGGCAGTCGGTCATCTGCTCGGCGATGCGGAGGGCGGTGAAGGTCTTGCCAGTACCGCAAGCCATAATGAGTTTTCCGCGGTCATGCTCTTTGTAATATTTCACGGCTTCATTGAGAGCATCTTGCTGATGTTGACGAACCTCCTTATGTTCGGTGATGGCTTTTGTGCCGCTGATGCCTTTGCCCAACTCTTCCCAATCGACAGGCATCTCGGCCAACTCGGCGAGATGCAGCACGCTGGCAGGTATTGCCTGGCCAATAAAACTCTCAGCAGCATGGCTGGTGAAGCCACCGTCGGTGGTATCTATCCATAAACGGAAACTAAAAAAAAGCTGCTTGCCTTCATCGTCCTTGAATGAGCGGGACGAAGTGGTGAGGAAAGTATCAACATCCCCTTTGTCTATCTTCGCATCGGCACGATAGCATTTGCATTGTATAGCCCAATAGTTGCCGTCGTTGGTTTGTGCCACAAGGTCTATGCCTGAATCGTGGAGGGATATGCTCTGTCTGTATGGAAATTCGCTCCATGGCCAAACCTGCTGCAATTCGTTGCAATAAGGAGGAATGGTGCGTAGCATTGCCTGCATCAGGCGTTCAAAACGGTTGCCCTTGTCGGCTTCGGAAAAAGATTGTTTGCGGTAGCGGTTGATTACTATCTCGAAATTACTCATGATGCTTAGGTATTGAATGTTTCACTTCCCAAGCACTGAATAAAAAATCCGCGGACTTCTGTCTATTGCTGCGGTTCTGGACTACCTTCACTACAAACGAGAAAGCCCACGGATAACACCGTGAGCGTTCTGCTTCCTTGTGTAGTGAAGTTGAAATTGTCCAGATTTCAGCAATACTTGAAAAGCAAAAACGCTTCTAATTTATGTATTTATTCTATTGTTCTATTTCTCTGTTTCTATTCTATTTTAGTTGTTGTCTATCATTTCGTTTTCGAGGTGCAAAGGTACAAAATATTTCTGATTTGGCAAAAAACTCTTACAGGTCTGGTAATAAGGATAGTATTAGTTTGCCCATCCCCCTCCATCAAACTGATACGAAATCAGCATAGTTCCCAGGGTTAATTACGTTGAGTGGCGTACCTGGATAACTTTCGACAAATGTTTTTGGAAGTTTGACATCCTTGTTTTTCCATTTGAATTCATAAGCCTCCAGCTGGCCGTCTTTCTCTTCGATGAGGTCAATCTCCTGTTGCTGTGTTGTACGCCAAAAAAACATTTGGGCATAGTTCCGGCAGTATGCATTGCGTTTGACGCGTTCGCTCACCATCAGGTTCTCCCACAGCATGCCCACGTCGTTTCTCATCTCTAAGGGGGCAAAGTTGGATATTAGGGCATTGCGGATTCCATTGTCATAGAAATAGACCTTGCGACCACGCTTGATTTCCGTACGCAGATTGCGGCTGTATGCAGGCAGGCGGAACACCACGAAGCATTTCTCCAACAAGTCTATGTAACTCTCCACGGTCTCTTTGTCGATACCAATGAGGCGAGACAGCTCGTTGTATGATACCTCGCTGCCCACCTGCAGGGCCAATGCCCGTACCAGTTTTTGCAACACCTCGGGTTTCTTCACGCCGCGATATTCCAACAAGTCACGGTAGAGGTAGTTGTTGGCGAGATCTGTTAGCGTTCGCCGGGCATCCTCGGGGTGTGTTACCACATCGGGATACATGCCGTAGAGCATACGTTGCTCCAACAAGCGGTGTTCCTCGCGTTGCGAGGTATGGGAAAACAGTTCTCCGAGCGACAGTGGGAATAATTGATACTCGATAATGCGACCAGTGGCTGGCTCGTTTATTTCATTCGCAAGTACGAAGGAGGAAGAACCGGTAACCAGTATTTGAGCATTGACTTTGAGATCAGCCATCATCTTTAGAGTCAGACCTATATTATGCACACGCTGCGCCTCGTCGATGATTACCACGCGGTGGTTGCCTATCAGATTGCGCAACTCGGTCGATGATTTGTTTTCCAAGTCGGCTCGGTCGTCATAATTGTCGCAATTTAGGGATAACACCCCTTCCATCCCATGAGTCAAACTGTCAAACAGCGTGGTTTTCCCCACTTGCCGAGCTCCCATCAAGGCAATTATTTTCCCTCTACCAAAGTCATTTTTAATCAGTTGCTCAATTGTTCGGTGTATCATAATGCGGTTGTTTTACGTTGCAAATATACAAATTTTTTCGAATATAACCGCCAAATTTATAATAATTTTCTCGATTACATCCGCCAAATTCATACTAATTTTGGCGGTTTGCGTGCCATTATAAAACCCCGTCCGCCGAACGAAGAGATAATAAAAAGGTGCCCGATAAGGACACCCTTGGATTGTTCGTGTAGCTTGATTGCCCAGCGAGGGCACTCGCTTACTCTTCCTCGGCGGCGGCAAAGCATCACTGGTGCTTTGCTCATCGTAGGCTTTGAGGAGGGCCTGCAGTGGTATGCTTAAGAACTACATTTTTCCAATTAATTCCTCCATCGGCATCTCCATCTTGGTAAAGGCGAACCACTTCTTGCCGAGGTCTTTCAGCGAGGCTCCTATGTGATAGACGGTATTGTCAACGCAGAGGAAGCGGTCATGGACTTTGCCAAACTCCTTCACCTCAATAGGCTGATACTGGGAATTGTGTTTCGCGAGGTCAAGTGAGAGCTGTTTCGGGATGCTTTTGGTGTAGATGGTGGCTGTCACTTTATTTTTTCGTTTGTCAAGCATCGTCAGCACCGTATCGTCCACATAGTTGTCGAACAGCACAATGCTCTTCTTCGCCGAGCGGATAAGGTCGGAAACAAAAGTGTAGGCATCAAATATCTGCCCATCATAGAAAATGCCCTCCACTGGCGGCAACGAGGTCTTTACAAAGAAATCAATCTTTTTATCGTGTTCCTCTATCTTGCGTTCTATGTTTGTCAAACGCTGATTTATAGCATACCCCTTCAACAAATAGTCTTTTAATACAGCGTTTGCCCATTTGCGGAATAAGACACCTCGTTGGGACTTTACTCTATAACCAACTGAAATAATGACATCAAGATTATAGTATTCAACTTGATATGTTTTACCGTCAGCAGCAGTTGTCGCAAATTTTGCGACAACTGGAGTTCCATTCAGTTCTTCTGAGAGTGCATTCGTAATGTGCTTGCCAACAGTTTTTACATCGCGCTGGAAAAGTGCAGCCATTTGCTGACGATTGAGCCAAACCGTTTCTTCGTTCAAACGGACCTCCAATTTAACATCATTATCCGGCTGATAGAGTATTATCTCTCCTTTATCCATTTGTTTTTCTTTTGTTTGAACTTGTGCATTTTTTGCACGGGTTCACCTGTTTTCTAATGAGTTGTCGCAAAATTTGCGACAACTGAACATTACTAATAACGCATTTCTCCTTGGTTTATTATGCAAAAGAAAAAGAGGATGCCTGATACACAGGACATCCTCTTTCGTGTTAAGTAGAAACTGACGGCTATTCTTCCTCGGCGGCGGCTTCCTCGTAGGCTTTGAGGAGGGCCTGCTGGACGTCGGCGGGGACGAGCTCGTAGCTGCTGAAGGTCATGGTGAAGGTACCGCGGCCGCTGGTGAGGGAGCTCAGGGCGGTGCAGTAGCGGTTCATCTCGGCCAAGGGGGCCTTGGCTTTCAGCGTGGTGTACTTGCCCTCGGCATCCATGCCCATGACGATGGCGCGGCGACCCTGCAGGTCGGTCATCACGCCTCCCTGGCTCTCGGTCGGGACGGTGACGGCGATGTCGTAGATAGGCTCCTTGATCTTGGGGTTGGCCTGCTTGAAGGCCTCGCGGAAGGCGGTGCGGCCGGCGATCTTGAAGGCCGTCTCGTTGGAGTCCACGGGGTGCATCTTACCATCGTAGATGTTGACGACGATGTCGCGGGCGTAAGAACCGGTCAGAGGGCCCTGCTCCATCTTCTCCATGATACCCTTGAGGATGGCGGGCATGAAGCGGGCGTCGATCGAGCCGCCCACGATGCAGTTGTTGAAGACCAGCTTGCCGCCCCACTCCAGCGGATACTCCTGGGTGTCGCGGATGGGGTACTTGGTCTGGTTGGGCATGCCGTCGAAATAGGGCTCGATGAGCATGTGAACCTCGCCGAACTGGCCGCTACCACCCGACTGTTTCTTGTGGCGGTACATGGCTTCGGCGCTCTTGGTGATGGTCTCGCGGTAGGGGATGTTGGGGGCGGTGAAGTTGACGGCCAGCTTGTACTGGTTCTCGAAGTACCACTTCACGGTGTTGAGGTGGAGCTCACCCTGGCAGCCGAGGATGACCTGGCGCAGCTCGCGGCTGTTCTCGAGCGTGAGGCTGCGGTCGTAGGTCACGAGGTCCTTCAGCGCGGCGCCGACCTTCTCGTCGTCGTTGCTGTTGGCGGCCTTCACGGCGACGGTGTAGATGGGAGTCGGGAAGACAATCTCCTCGACGGCGTCGTCGGTGTTCTTCGGGGTGGTGAGGGTATGGTTGATCTTGACGTCTTTGAGCTTGATGGTGCAGACGATGTCGCCGGCGCAGGCTTTCTCGACGCGCTGGCGGTTGCTGCCGCTGCACACGAGGACCTGGCTGACGCGCTCCTTGCTCTGGTTGCAGGCGTTGATGACATCCTGAGCCTCGGCGAGTTCGCCGTCGTAGATGCGGAGGTAGGTGATCTCACCGAGGTTCTTATCCTTGGCGCTCTTGAAGGCGAAGGCGACGGTGGGGTTGGCGTTGTTGCACTTCAGTTCCTTGCCGCCTTTGGTCTTCTTGGCATCGGCCACCTCGCAGGGGGCGGGGACGTTCTGGCAGATGAACTCGAGCAGACGGTTGACGCCGAAGTTCTCCTTGGCGCTGGTGCAGAGGATGGGGAAGAGGTCGCGCTTGTCGATGGCGAGCTTCAGGGCCTGGGTGAGTTCCTCGGCGGTGAGGTCGCCATTCTCGAAGTATTTCTCCATCAAAGCGTCGTCAGCAGCGGCGGCTTCCTCGACGAGGGCCATGCGCATCTCCTCGGCCTTGTCAGCATACTGACTGGGGATATCCTCCTCGTTGTACTTACCATCGGTGAAGGTGTACATCTTGTTGGCCACGATGTCGACCACCTGGTTGAAGCCGAGACCGGCGTTGGTGGGGAACTGGAGCACGGTGCACTTGCCACCGAAGAAGTCCTTCAGCTGGTTGACGGCGTCGTCGAAGTTGGCCTTCTCGGCGTCGAGGTGGTTGACCACGAAGAGCATCGGGGTGTCGAGCTTGGCGGCGTAGCGGTTGGCGATCTCGGTGCCGACCTCGACACCACTCTGGGCGTTGACCACGACGACGGCGGCCTCGACCACGTTGAGGGCGCTGTCGAGCTCACCCTGGTAGTCGGCGAAGCCGGGCACATCGATGATGTTCACCTTCTTGCCACCGAATTCGGTGTACATGAGGGTGTTCTCCACGGAGTAGCCGCGGTCGTGCTCGATGTCGCGATAGTCGCTGATGGTGTTCTTGCTGTCCACGCTGCCACGACGGTTGATAAGGCCGCCGCAGAAGGCCATAGCCTCAGCCATGGAAGTCTTGCCCGATTTGGCGCCGCCCACGAGGGCGATGTTACGGATGTCCTGAGTCTGATAAATTTTCATTGTTACTTTTTATTTATTTTATTTTTTATTTCATTCATTGTTAAGAAATTCCGCGTCTCCGGAGGGGTTCCGAAGACACGAAACGAGACGGCAAAGATACAAATAAAATTGAAAATTGAGAGTTGAAAAATGAAAATTTTGAAAAAAATCTCACCTCCTACTGCCCGCTGACCACCACCTTCTGGTTGACGAATGAGGAGGCTTTGAGCACCCATTTCTTGGCGGCGGTGGTCTCCTGCGGCATCTTCTCTAATGCCTGGAGTCGCAGACGCGAGGCGGCCTCCTCGTCGAGGGTGAAATAGCCACGGTATTCGCTGCCTTCCTTGAGCCTCTCGCGGACCATGTAGGAGAGCACCATCTCGTCCTGGATGATATCCTTGAGGTAGGCACGGTAGACGTTCTGCAGGAGGTCAAACTCGCGGAGTTCGGCATCGCTGTAGGCCGCTTTCTTGTCGGCCTTGACCCATGCCGCCGTCTGCGAGGCACAGGCGTCGGAATAGCGCTGCGCCGCGTCGGCCTTGACACCCTGACGGCCTTCACGGGTACCGGCGGCCTGGCAGGTGCCTATCAGCTCGAGAATGCCCTTCTGCTTCAGCTTGTCGGCATGTTGGCGCTGCGCGGCCTCGAGGGTGCGCGTGGAGCCCACCAGTTCCTGGGCGGAAAGCGAGACAGGCAGTGAGAAGAGAGAGACTAAGACAAAGAGGAGATATTTCTTCATGGGGCGTAGACGGTTTTAAAGGGTTTAGAGATTGCAAAAATACGAAATAATTTCTGAATAGGAAGAAAAATATCAAAAAAGCCAACGCATTTTCTGTCCGGAGACACAATAAAAGGGTGTTTTTGGTGTTATATGGATTCGTATGGGAGTGATAGCACGACAGAGCATCAAAGGGGCGATGGCCAACTACCTAGGGGTGGCCATCGGTTTCTTCGTGTCGTTCTTTGTGCTGACAAAATACCTGACACAGGAAGAAATCGGCCTGACGCGTGTGATGGTCGACGCAGCGACGCTCTTCTCGACGCTGGCCGCCATGGGTACCAGCTCGTCAATTGTCAAGTTCTTCCCGTGGTTCAAAGACGGCCGTGACAATCACGGCATCTTCGGATTGAGCCTGCTGCTGCCTCTGGCGGGATTCATGCTGTTCGCACTGGCGTTCCTGATTTTCAGGGAACCGCTGCTGGCGGTCTATTCAAAGAACGCCCCGCTGCTGGCCGACTACTTCTACCTGCTGCCGATGCTGACCTTCTTCGCGCTCTATCTGGGTGTGTTCGAAACCAATGCATCGGTGCTGATGCGCATCACGGTACCCAAACTGGTGCGCGAGGTGGGCATCCGCCTCTTCAATCTGGCGGCCTACCTGCTCTACGGCTTCGACCTCATCACCATCGACACCTTCGTCTGGATGTTCTGCGGCAGCTACGGCCTGGCCATGCTGCTCAACATCTTCTATCTCTTCACCCTAGGCCATATCTCGTTCCGCATCGACCGCCATTTCCTCACGCGCGACCGCCTGAAAGAGATTGGACGATATACGTTGTATATGACCGCCGTGGCGCTGGCGGGCAATATCCCGCTCTTCAATACCCTCTTCCTCGGAGCCAAAGCGGGGCTTGCCCTGACGGGAGTCTACACCATCGCCTCCTACATCGCCAACGTGGTCGAGGTGCCCTATCGGTCATTGGGCGCCATCTCGCGGCCGGTCATCGCCACCGCCGTCAAGGAGAACGACTGGAACGAAGTCAACCGCCTCGCACGCCAGGTGAGCCTGCACCAGTTCCTCGTAAGCCTGCTGATTTTCTACGTGATATGGATTAATATCGACGCTCTTTTTGCCGTCATCCCCAACGGCGAAGATTTTATTGGCGGCGTGAGCGTGGTGTTCATCCTGGGCATGTCCAAGGTCATCAACTCCTCCTTCTCGGTAGGGACCGACATACTGAACTTCTCGCGCTACTACTCTCGCGGACTACCCTTTATCGCCGTGCTCACCCTCACGGCCATCGTCTTCAACAACCTCTTTATCGAGGCCATGGGCATCAACGGTGCCGCCTATGCCACCCTCTGCTCTTACCTGCTCTACTTCACGCTGTTGCACAGCTATCTGTGGTGGCGCCTCAAGGTCAACATCTTCTCCCGTGGGCAGCTGAAAATCGTGGTGATTATCGCCGCCCTGCTAGCGCTCGATTGGGCTTGGAACCAGTGGCTTACCCCTGCCATGAATCTAAACGTCATACTCGGCGCCATCCTCAAGACCGCCGTCCTCAGCTCCCTCGCCGCCACCGCCGTCATCCTGTGGAACGTCTCCCCCACTGTCAACCGACTTCTCCTCAAATTCAAAAAAAAGTTGTAATTTTGCAACCGCTATGTTAGACAAGTTAGAAGCCATATACGCTCGTTATCAGGAGATTGAACAGCAGATGAACGATCCGCAAGTCACTGCGGACATGAAACGTTATGTGAAATTGTCGAAGGACTACAAGGACCTGCAGCCCGTGGTGAAAGCCTACCACGAGTACAAGTCCTTGTTGGACACCATCGCCGAGTGCAAGGAACTGCTCGAGACCGAGAAAGACCCCGAGTTGCGCGAGATGGCCAAGGAGGAGCTCACCGCCGCCCAAGAGCGCCGCGAGCCCATGGAGGACGACATCCGTCTGCTCCTCATTCCCGCCGACCCCACCGACTCGAAGAACGCCGTGGTGGAGATCCGCGGCGGCACGGGCGGCGACGAGGCCTGCATCTTCGCCGGCGACCTCTTCCGCATGTATACCCGCTTCTGTGAGAAGAAGCACTGGAAGATAGAAATCAACGACTTCAACGAAGGCACCTCGGGTGGCTACAAGGACATCTCGTTCTCCGTCACCGGCGACGGCGCCTACGGCCTGCTGAAATACGAGAGCGGCGTGCACCGCGTGCAGCGTGTCCCCGCCACCGAGACGCAAGGGCGCATCCACACCAGCGCCGCCGGCGTGGTGGTGCTGCCCGAAGCCGAGGAGTTCGACGTCGAGCTGAACATGAGCGACGTGCGTATCGACACCTTCTGCGCCTCCGGCCCCGGCGGCCAGTGCGTGAACACCACCTACAGCGCCGTCCGTCTGACCCATATCCCCACCGGCATCGTGGTCTCCATGCAGGACCAGAAGAGCCAGATCAAGAACAAGGAGAAAGCCATCAGCATCCTCCGCACCCGCCTCTACGAGCGCGAGTACAACAAATATATGGAGGAGCTTTCCAGCAAGCGCAAGACCATGGTGGCCACGGGCGACCGCAGCGAGAAGGTGCGCACTTACAACTACCCCCAGAGCCGCGTCACCGACCACCGCATCGGCTGGAGCATGCACAACCTCCCCGCCTTCATGGACGGCGACATCGAAGACTGCATCGAAGCCCTCCAGCTCGCCGAGAACGCCGAGAAGCTCAAGGCCTCGGTGGGCTAAAAAAGCAATTAAGTAGACAGTAGTCAAGGAATTAAGCCAATACATAATAAACATTTGGCTTTTGATAACTTTTCCGCCACATGGAGTTCCATGTGGCGGAATTGCTGTATTTTTGCAGTTTGAAATATAAAGAAAAATAACGCGTTAAAACATACACACAATGAAAAAGCATTTGTCCTTTCACTCCCATTCACTCTCTCTCACTCCCTTTCACTCCCTGATCATTCTCTCCCTGATTTTCACCTTTCTCCTTTCACCCTTCACCCCGGCTCAGGCACAGAAGGGAAAAGCCGTGGAGTTCACCACCGAAGGACTCCCCGACCAGTTGTTGGAATACATGAACAAGAGCACTTCGGCCAGCGACAAGCAGAAGGAGAACACAAAGATCATCAAAGCCTTCAAGCCCGTCTATGAAGGCATGGCCACGCCCATGCAGGAGCGTCTGACGGACTTCTACGCTTATGCCGCCAAGCTGAAGATGAAGGGCAACCCCGAGCTGAGCTCGCTGACGCAGATGCTCACCACCTTCGCCACCGCCGACGGCGGCACCAACCTCGACGGCTATGTCGAGAGTCTCGAAGCCCTGAAGAAGAAAGGGGTGAAGAGCAAGGGCATCATCGAATATGTAGACTTCTGCGCCCAGCTGCAAGAAGAGCGTCTGCTCTACCGCTCGAGCAGCTGCGAGTGGCGTTTCGAGAAAGGCACCGCCTTCCGCCTGGGAGTGAAGAAAGAGGTACCCTCGGTGTGGTTCGACAGCCCTGCCGACCTGCACTACTCTTCGGCCAAGGACCACGGCGTCATCCACGGCACCACAGGTGAGTACGACTACAAGGACAACCTCTGGCGCGGCAACGGCGGCCGCCTCGACTGGTCGCGCACAGGCCTCAAGGCCGACGAGTGCTACGCCGACCTCGGCCGCTACAAGGCCGAGACCAAGCTGCCCAAGTTCAAGGCCGACTCCGTGATGTTCGTCCATACGGCCTATTTCTCCAGTCCTATCGTCGGACGCGTGGAGGAAGCCCTGAGCAACGCCATGGCCCCCGAGAAATACAGCTACCCGCGCTTCCGCAGCCGCCAGCGCGACTTCGTGATGAAGGACATCATGCCCGGCGTAGACTATAGCGGCAGCTTCATGATCAACGGCGCCAAGTTCATCACCGCCTCGAGCAAACACCCTGCCACGCTCCTCTTCAACCGCGACGGCCACAAGCAGCTGGCCGTGAGCTCGCTGAAGATCACCCTCACCCCCACACAACTCACCGCCGAGAACGCCTCCGTGAGCCTCTACGTGGGCGAGGACGACTCCATCAGCAACACCGGCATCACCGTGCGCTATGCGCCCGCCGAGAAGCAGGTGGCGCTCGTCAACGACTCCAAGCGCAACTTCTACAGCCCCTACAACGACAGCTACCATAACCTCGACATCTACAGCGAGAGCATCGTGTGGAAGGTCGAGAGCGGTGAGGTGCTCTTCTCCAACCTCGGCACCGAGGGCGGCTACAGCGCCTGCACCTTCGAGTCGAGCAACTACTACACCTACAACAAATATCGTGAAATCAATGGCATCGACCAGGTGAGCCCCGTCGACCGCGTCTACAACTTCACCCGTTCCAACGGCTCCGAGTTCTCGCTCGACGACTTCTCCAACTTCATCGGCCTCGACCGCAGCCAGACCATGCTGATGATACACAACCTGTCGCGCCACGGTCTGGTGGGCTACAACGACATTACAGGACGCGTGAAGATGAAGGACAAGCTGGTGGACTACCAGAAAGCCGCGACGAAAAACAAGGAGTACGACTTCGACGCCATCAGCCTCGAGTCGACCACCGGCGGCACCAATGCCCGCATGAAGTTTGAGGACAACATGCTCATCATCCGCGGTGTGAAGAGCTTCGTGGTCTCCGACAGCCAGGCCGTGGTGGTCTACCCCGACTCGCTCACCGGCCGCAAAGTCATCGTGGGCCGCGACCGCGCGCTTCACTTCAACGGCCGCATCGACGTGGGCAAGTTCATCCTCAAAGTCAAGGACTGCGACTTCAGCTACGAAAACTTCAGTTTCAACATGCCCACCATCGAGCGTCTGGAGTTCTATGTGCCCGACTTCCAAGACCCCGACAAGTACGAGCAGCTGGTGCGCACGCCGCTGAGCAACCTCGTCGGCACCCTCGAGGTCGACCGTCCCGACAACCACAGCGGCCTCAAAAAGAACAAGGAATACCCCATCTTCAAGAGTCTGGAGAACAGCTATGTCTACTACGACTCGAAGAGTATCATGGAGGGACAGTACAAGCGCGAGAAGTTCTACTACACGCTACACCCCTTCACCATCAACAGCCTAGCCGACTTCGTCACCGACAGCCTGCAGTTCAACGGTGTACTGACCTCCGGTGGCATCTTCCCCGACATCGTGGAGCCGCTGCGTGTGCAGAAGGACTACTACCTGGGCTTCCGCACCGAGACACCCGACGGCGGCCTGCCGGCCTACGGCGGCAAGGGTCATTACACCAAGAAACTCAAACTCGACCACTCAGGTCTGCGCGGCAGCGGCGAGCTGAACTACCTCGCCTCCCGCGCCAAGTCGAAGGACTTCCTCTTCCTGCCCGACTCCACGGTGGCCCTCACCGACACCTTCAACGTGCGCGAGGAGCAGGGCTTCCCCGACATCGCGGGTGGACGTACCGACCTGCACTGGCTGCCCTATCAGGACTCCATGGCCGTGGCCACGGTGGAGAAAGGTAACGCCCTGAAGATGTATCGCGGCGAGACAGCGCTGCGCGGCCGTGTGGCACTGATGCCCAAGGGCGCCTCCGCCGCCGGTACCGCCGAGGTGCACGAGGGTACCCTCGTGTCACAGCACTTCGCACTGGCACCGCGCGAGATGAATGCCTCAGTCAGCAACTTCACCCTCCGCAGCCGCCGCTTCAAGACCACAGCCTTCACCGCCACCAACGTGCGCTCAAGCGTCAACTACGACAGCCAACGCGCCGAGCTGCAGAGCAACGGCGGCCCCTCGGCCACCGAGCTGCAGATGATAAAATACCGCGCCTATGCCGACCTCTTCACCTGGGACATGCAGGCCCAGCAACTCGAGCTGTCCAACTCGACACGCAACAGCTCCGAGGGTCTCGACGCCATGGATGTGCGTATGCGCCTCCTCAAGGGCGACGACCTGCCGGGCGCACGCTTCGTGAGCACAGACCCCAAGTGCAAAGAACTCTCGTTCAACGCCGTGAAGAGCATCTACGCCTATGACCTCGGCGAACTCAAGAGCACCGGCACCTATGTGCTCCATGTGGCCGACGCCGCCATCGTTCCCAGCGCCGACACCGTGCATGTCAGCAAGGGTGGCGAGATGCGCGAGCTCCACAAGGCGCAGCTCCTCTTCAACCGCGACAGCGCCTACCACTATATCACCGCCGCCGACCTCCAGGTCAAAGGCTCCGACAGTTTCACCGGCAAAGGCGACTACACCTTCCACAACGACCAGCAGAAGACGCAGAAGATCCACTTCGAGGACATCACCGTGCAGAACGGTATCACCGTGGCCCGCGGCAACATCGCCGACGAGGCTTCCTTCACCCTCAGCTCGGCCTTCGGCTTCGCCGGCAAGGTGCGCCTCGAGGGCAACCACCGCTGGCCCTGGTTCGAGGGCGGCGTGCGTCTCATACAACCCTGCCTGCCGCAGGAGCAGCTGGCCCTGCTGGCCTACTCGGGCTACACCGACCCGGACCACGTACATGTCACCGTGCCCGAGGATCCTACCGACTGGAAAGGTCGCCGCATCACCGCATCTATCCTCATGGACAAGACCACGCTGCTGCCCCATGCCGCCTTCCTCACCAACGAGAAGGTGGCCGACAACGAGCTCCTCAAAGCCTACGGCGTGCTCACCTACCTCGGCGACCGTAAAGAATATATGATTAGCTCCGAAGCCAAGGTCGCCGACCCCGACGGCATCGTGGCACCCTTCCTCACCCTCTCCACCACCGACTGCCGCATCGAGGGCGAAGGCCCCATGAACTTTGCTCGCCGCAAAACGCAGGCCTCACTCTACGCCTACGGCACCTCCACCCTCGGCATCCGCGACGACAAGGACGACCAACTCGTCACCGTCTTCGGCGTCGACTTCCCCCTGGACAACAGCGTCGTCAGCGCCCTGGCCGCCAACCTCAAGAACGAGCTGCGTCTCACCCCCGTGGGCATGACCACCAATGCCGAGATGCGCCACGCCCTCATGCACCACCTCGGTGCAGACAAAGGCGGCGCCGTCTACGCCATGTACAGCACCTCGGGTGTCCTCACCGAAATACCCGCGCCCATGCGCTCCATGCTGCTCTTCGACAACATCCGCTGGCAGCACAACCCACTGTTGGGTCTCTGGTGCGAAGGCAAAGTCGGCCTGGTGGGTGTCGGCGGCACCCCGCTGGGTGTCACCGTCAACGTCAAGGCTCAGCTCTATATGGAGAAAGGCAATCAGAAGCTCAAGCTCTATGTCGAAGCCGCCAAGGACCACTGGTACTTCTTCTACTACGACTTCACGTCGCAGGACCTCACCATCTACAGCTCCGTGGGCACATGGGACGACCAGATCAAAGCCCTCTCTCTCGACCAGCGCAAGGTATCCAAAGAGGGCCTCGGCACCTTCTTCTACCACGTAGGCAACGTCAGCAACTACGTCTCCAAGTGGCTCACCTCCTTCAACCGTTCCGCACACCCCGACGACATCGACTAAAAATCGAAAAATTGGAAATCGAAAATTGAAAATTGCAGCATAAAAATGCATCGGAACAAATATTTTTTACAATCCTAACAAGCTGACTGTCAATTTTCAATTTTCGATTTTTCTCTTTCCATTAAAAAAAGTTTTGCCAGTCCGAAAAATGTTTGTACTTTTGCACCCGCTTTCGAGAGAAAAGGAAGGATGAGAAAAGAAATATTTTTCAATTTTCAATTCTCATTTTTCAATTAGAAAGGCCCAGGTGGTGGAATTGGTAGACACGCTACTTTGAGGGGGTAGTCGCCATAGGCGGTGCAAGTTCAAGTCTTGTCCTGGGCACAAATCTGAAAGATTCATTCCAAGAGATGGAATGCTACCAGCCCGGGTGGCGGAATTGGTAGACGCGCACGTTTCAGGTGCGTGTTCCGAAAGGAGTGCAGGTTCAAGTCCTGTTCCGGGCACCAAAGAGAAGGTCAAACGGCCTTCTTTTTTTTATATGTACTAAAGCGTGCTCCATGAAATACGGGCTCATCGGGAAAAAGCTAGGACACTCCTGGTCACAGGAGTATTTCACTCACAAGTTTGCGGAGTTGGGGTTGACGGACCACAGCTACGAGCTCTTCGAGTTGCCCTCGGTGGAAGGGCTGAAGGAATGGGCTTTGCGTGAGGGACTGTCGGGCTTCAACGTCACAGTGCCCTACAAACAGGAGGTCATCCCGCAGCTCGACGCCCTTGACGAGGTAGCCTCTGCCGTCGGTGCCGTCAACTGCGTCACCGTAGAGAACGACCGCCTCATCGGTCACAACACCGACGCCCCCGCCTTCCGCGATACACTCTCCTCTCTCATCACTCACCACTCCTCACCCATCACTCAGGCTTTCATCCTCGGCACCGGCGGCGCCGCCCGCGCCGTAGCCTATGCGCTGCAGCAACTAGCCATCCCCCACACCTTCGTCTCCCGCCACCCCGACCATCACACAAACGCCATCTCCTACGACCAGCTCTCCACTCTCCACTTTCCACTCTCCACTTTAATCACCAACGCCACCCCCGTCGGCATGTACCCCGACACCGACCGCACCCCCCTGGAATTAAACAATTCTCAATTCTCAATTCTCAATTCTCAATTCGTTTACGACCTCATCTACAACCCCTCCCCCACCCTTTTCCTCCGCCAGGCTGCCGAGCGTGGCGCCATCGTCAAGGACGGCCTCGAGATGCTACACCGCCAGGCCGACCTCAGCTGGGATTTCTGGAGAAACATAAAATGAACGGCGAAGAGTGAAACTTTTTTCGTATCTTTGCATCTGTAAAGATGAAGAAGTTTCGCATTATATTACTAGTATTCAATATTATCGCCGCCCTGGGGCTGATAGCCACTACCCTTGCCGGCGCCATCGCCCCTTCCTCCAGCATCCTGCCGTCCATCCTCGCCTACGGCTTCCTTCCCATGCTGCTGCTCAACGTCGTGCTGGCCCTCGTATGGCTCTTCATGGGCCGCTGGGAATTCCTCGTCTCCGCCGGCACCATCCTCATACGCTTCTCCTACATAGGCCTCTTCTTCCAGATTGGCGGCACCTCCGAGGTACCCTCGCGCGAGGAGCACCCGCACCTGATCAGCCTCCTCAGCTATAACCTCCACAACTTCGGCGGCAACGGCTTCGAGTCGACACCCAAAGACACCAACGCCCTGCTCTTCCTCAACCTCGTCCGTGAAGAGCAGCCCGACCTCCTCTGCCTGCAGGAGTATGTCGCCGTCAAAGGGTTGAACGTCACCGACAGCCTCACCGTCATGGGCTACAACCACTTCTACGGCTCTCGCGGCAACGAGAACAAACCCTCCGGCACCGTGGTCTTCTCCAAGCTCCCCATCACCTACGTCAAACGCATTGACCAGCAGAAAGTCCTCGTCGAGCTCATGAAAGACGACCGCCGCTTCCGCCTCTGCTGCGTGCACATGGACAGCTACGCCTTCAGCCTCGACGAGCGCGAGGACATCGACCAGCTGCGCCATGGAAAACTCGACTCCTCCTCGCGTCACACACTCAGCAAAGGCAAGGAGACCGTCCTCAAGCACGAAGAGGAGTGGCTCAACCACCTCTGCCCCCTGGTGCGCGACTGCAGTATCCCGCTCATCTTCGCGGGCGACATGAACGACATACCCTCCTCGTGGCTCTACAGCCAGATCACCGACTACCTCGACGACACCTACCGTGACGAGGGCTCCGGCTTCGGCTCCACCTACAACGGCAGCTTCCCACGCTTCCGCATCGACATGGTGTTCCGCAGCAAAGAGTTCACCACCCTCAGCTACCGCCGCATCCACACCGACATCTCCGACCACTACCCCGTGCTCGTGTCACTGGAACTCGACAGCGAATAACTTCTTCATCGGCAACTTTTTCAACGGCGAATAAAACATATTTAACGAATGCTACGCAACTAAATGATTGGCTAATGACGCTAAATTCAACGGCGAATAAAACATATTTAACGAATGCTACGCAACTAAATGATTGGCTAATGACGCTAAATCTGCCTAACGGCAGGCACGCCTCAACTTATAATGACCATGACAGAAAATAATCTGATATACAAGGAGGAATCTTACAGGATCATTGGTGCAGCCATCGAGGTTCACAATACCCTTGGCTACGGATTCACCGAACCTATATATCAGTCTGCTTTAGAGAAAGAATTCAAATTGAGGGGCATTGATTTCGAGAGAGAGAAAGAATTCCCTCTATACTATAAAGAGCAACTCTTAGATAAAAACTTCAGGGTTGATTTCTTTTGCTTCAACAAGATTATCGTCGAACTAAAGGCCGTATCCTCTTTTACTGATGAACACTATGCGCAAATCTACAATTATCTAAAGGCGACTGGCATGGAACTCGGCCTCTTAATTAATTTCGGAACCACAAAACTACAATTCGAAAGAGTACCCTGCCAGAAGAAGTGGGGAGTAACAGCGGCGAAGCCAGCTGTATTCGCGTAATAAGCCTACAATTATTACCCGTAGCAGCAATTAGTTTCATTAGAAATATTCGCCGTTAAAATAAAAAAGCCGTTAAGCAGTATGAGAATACAGGACAGATACAACCAGGTCATCGAACGTTTCGAGCAGGCCATGCCTGTGGCGGAGACGGAGTTGCACTACGGCACGCCGTTCCAGCTGCTGGTAGCCGTCATACTGTCGGCACAGTGCACCGACAAGCGCGTGAACATGGTGACGCCTGCCCTCTTCGAGGCCTACCCCGATGCCGCCGCCATGGCGAAGGCTACGCCCGACGACCTCTTCCCCTACATACGCTCTGTCTCCTACCCCAACAGCAAGAGCCAGCATCTCGCCGCCATGGCCCGCATGCTGCAGAGCGACTTCGACGGCCAGGTGCCCTCAGACCTCAGCGACCTGCAACGCCTCCCCGGCGTGGGCCGCAAGACCGCCAACGTCATCGCCGCCGTAGTCTTCGAGCTGCCCGCCATGCCCGTCGACACCCATGTCTTTCGCGTGGCCAACCGCATAGGCCTTACCCGCAACTCCAAGACACCCCTCGAGACCGAGCGCACCCTCGTCAAGCACATCCCCGCCGAACTCCTCCCCAAAGCCCACCACTGGCTCATCCTCCACGGACGCTACGTCTGCCAGGCCCGCAAACCCAAGTGCGACACATGCTGCATCAGCGACCTCTGCCGCCACCACTCATCACTCATCACTCACCACTCATCACTCACCACCCATCACTCATCACCTGACCATGATCTTTGCTAATCCCATATTCCTCTGGGGACTGCTGGCCCTGGCCATCCCCATCGCGGTGCACCTCTTCAACTTCCGCCGCTACCGCAAGGTCTACTTCAGCAATGTAGAGCGGCTGCGGGAGGTGCAGAGCGAGAAGCACAGGGTGCGTCAAGTGCGACGCTGGCTGGTGCTACTCCTGCGCTGCTTGGCCATCCTCTTCCTCGTCCTGGCCTTCGCCCAGCCCACGCTGCCCTCCAAAGAGGGGCAGATGCGCTCCGGCGCCACGGTGGTGAGCGTCTATATCGACAACTCCTTCAGTATGGAGAACGGCGGCAGCGACGGCACCCTCCTCGAGACCGCCAAGCAGAAAGCCCGCGAGATCGCCGCCGCCTACCAGCCCGGCGACCGCTACCAGTTGCTCTCCAACAACCTCGACGGCGCGGAGTTCCACTGGCTCAGCCGTGACGAGTTCCTCGATGCTGTCGACACCCTCCACATCGGTCCCGCCAGCCGCCGCCTCAGCGAGGTGATGCAGCGCCAGGCCGACTTCATGAACCACAGCGGCGCCGCCAACCGCCACGCCTACCTCGTCTCCGACTTTCAGACCTCGGTCTCCGATCTTTCATCATTCCTCATTCCTGATTCAACATTAGATTACATGCTGGTACCGCTGGAGGGCGTCGCCACCGACAACCTCACCATCGACACCATCACCCTCGACGCCCCCGCCTACTTCGTCGGCGGCAGCGTCACCATCGATGCCACCATCAGCAACCGCGGCAGCCACGACATAGAGAAACTGCCTGTCAAGCTCTCCATCGGTGGCCGCGAACGTGCCCTGGCGACCCTCGACATCCCCGCCGGCGCCAGCGCCAAGGCCTCCCTGCGCTTCACCATCGACAGCGCCGGATGGCTCGACGGACACGTCGACATCACCGACTACCCCGTCACCTTCGACGACAGCTACCACTTCACCCTCCTTGCCGGCCAGCCCATCGAGATGATGCAGGTGGGCAAGGCCAACGACAACCTAGAAAAACTCTTCGCCCACGACAGCAGCCTCCGCTACCAATACTCATCACTCCTCACACATCACTCATCACTCAACTTTATCATTATCAACGAACTCATCGCCCTGCCCTCGGGCGACGCCCAGGCGCTGGCCTCATGGGTCGAAGAGGGAGGCACCCTCTGTGTCGTCCCGCCGGCCGACGGCGACATCTCACAGCTCAACGCCCTGCTCGCCATGCTGCAGGCGCCGCAACTCGACAAGTGGAGCCGCCAATTCCTCAAAGCCTCGCGCGTGGACTACGGCAGCAGCCTCTACCGCAATGTCTTCAGCGGCCGCAACGACGAGATGGAGATGCCCACCACACAGGGACACTACCTCCTCGCCGCCGGGCAGGCACTGAAGCAACCCGTCATCACCCTCGCCGACGGCAGCGACCTCCTCGTCGCCACACCCCATGGTGCCGGACACCTCTACCTCTTCACCGCCCCCCTCACCGCCGAGTACACCGACCTCGTCAACCAGGCCCTCTTCGTACCCACGCTCTACAACATGGCCCTCTACAGCCGTCCCCTCAGCCCCGCCGCCTACACCCTCGGCAGCAACGACCCCATCTTCCTCCAAGACTCCTACGACCCCGAATCCACTGTTGAATGTCACTCATCACTCATCACTCATCATTCATCATTCATCCCTGATATCCGCCGTATCGGCAGCCGCAGTGTCCTCATCCCCCACGGCGAATTCGCCAAGGCCGGCATCTATCAACTCACCCAGCCACTCAGCCACTCAGCCACTCAGTCACTCCCCTCCGAGCACCTGGCTTTCAACTATAACCGCCTCGAGTCGCAGCTCACCTTCTACAGCCGTTCCGACCTCGACGACATGGTCGACGACCTCGACGGTGTCAGCGTGATGCGCAACAGCGCCAAGCCCCTCGACCAGGAGATTCGCGCCCGCCGCAACGGCACACCCCTCTGGCGCTGGTGCCTCCTCCTGGCCCTCGCCACCCTCCTCGGAGAGACAATTTTATTAAACCTAGGAAAACCTAGGAAAGCCTAGGTGATCCTAGGAAGACCTAGAAAAACCTAGAAAAAAAAAACAATCCATGCTCCTCGAAGTACAAGAAATCTCCAAGTCCTACGGCAGCCAGCGCGTCCTCGACGGGCTGAGCTTCACCGCCGACAGCGGCGAGGTGGTGGGTATCCTCGGCGCCAACGGCGCCGGCAAGACCACCCTCCTGCGCATTGTCACACGCCTCCTCGTGCCCGACAGCGGCACCCTCCTCTTCGACGGGCATCCCCTCTGCCAGGACGACCTCGCCCAGATAGGCTACCTCCCCGAGGAGCGCGGCCTCTACCGCCACATGCGCGCCGGCGAGCAGGTGGTCTACCTCGCACGCCTCAAAGGTCTCTCGCACCGCGATGCCGAAGCCAACGCCCGCCAGTGGTTCGACCGCCTCGGCGCCGCCGAGTGGTGGAGCCGTCCCGTGAGCCGCCTCAGCAAAGGCATGCAGCAGAAGGTGCAGTTCATCGCCACGGTGGCCCACAGCCCACGCCTGCTCATCCTCGACGAGCCCTTCTCGGGCTTCGACCGCGACAACGCCGCCCTGCTGCAACGCGAGATACAGCGCCTCAGCGCCGACGGCACCGCCATACTCCTCTCCACCCACAACAGCGAGGCCGCCACGGCCCTCTGCACCAAAACCGTACAACTATGAAGAAACTCTTTGTCATCATCTCCCGCGAATACCGCCTACGCCTGCGGCGTCCCGCCTTCTGGGTGCTCACCCTGCTGGTGCCCCTGCTGCTGGCAGCGCTCTACGCCATCCCCGTCATCGCCGCCCACCGCAACGCCGAACCCGCCGTGGTGCTGCTGGTCGACGAGACCGACCTTTTCCGCCCCTCCATCACCTCCACCGAGAGCGTCACCTATATCGCCATGCCCACCCTCGACCACGCGCGCCAGCGCCTGGCCGACGACGAGGGCGTCGACGCCATCCTCCACATACCGCAGCGCCAGACCACCATCCCGCGCGACGCCTTCCTCTACCACCGCGACGGCACGCCGCCGCCCGCACTCATGCGCCAGGTCGACAACACCCTACAGGTGCTCCTGCGCAACGCCGTCCTCGAGGACGTCTACCAAGTAGAGCCCTCGGTCTACCACTCCGTGGAGAACACCACGCTGCACCTCCATGCCCGCGACGCCCTGTCGGGACGAGACAGCTTCGCCGAGGTGAAGGCCGTCATGGCCACCGTGCTGGCGGCACTCATGGTACTGGCACTCATCGTCTTCGGCATCCAGGTGATGCGTAGCGTGCAGGAAGAGAAGGCCACGCGTGTGGCCGAAGTCGTGGCCTCGTCGGTGAAGCCCGTACAGCTCATGGTGGGCAAGGTCGCCGGCGTGGCGCTGGCGGCCGTCAGCCAGCTGGTGCTGTGGGTGCTGCTCACCGCCGCGGCTATAGGCCTCATCCAGCACGCCGCCCCCACCCTCTTCGACCAGGCCCGCAGCCAGCAGGAAGCCTCCCTCAGCGTCGCCACCAAGGGCGCCGAGGCCACGGCGCAATACGACACCGCCGTGCCCCTCGTCGACGAGGCCCTGCAAGGACTCACAGCCATCAACCTGCCCCTCGTGGCATCCCTCTTCGCGCTCTTCTTCCTCCTGGGCTACCTGCTCTATGGCTCCCTCCTCGCCGCCCTGGCGGCACGCCTCGACAGCGACGCCGACGCCCTGCAGTGGGTCCTCCTGCTGCTCTCGCCGCTGCTCGTCACCCTGCTGCTCACACCCCTGATACTCAACGCCCCAGGCGGCGCCCTCGCCGCCTGGCTCACCGCCATACCCTTCACGGCACCCGTCGCCGTGCTGCAGCGCCTGCCATTCGGCATAGGCATCGGCGACGTGGCCCTCGCCGCCCTCCTCATGGCTGTCGCCTTCGGCGCCGCAGCCCTCCTCGCCGCCCGCAGCTACAAACGCCACCTCGTCGGCTGACGGCACCTCGCCACAACCTATATATGTGCTAACCGACGCCCCTCCGGCGGTATCGGTCACGAAGCCATAGAGATGCACCTCGAGACCCGACCAGCGGTCGGGCAACGGCAGCGTGGCCTGGCCCGTGCGACGGAAGGCCGGCAACGCCAGCAAGCCCTCGCCAAGCGACGGACACCAGGCATAGAGGTAGACGGTATCGTCGCCACAGCAACGCAGCCCCTGCGGGTTCTTTTCGAAAGGCACCGTGACTTCCCTTGCCCCTGATATCAACGGTTCCCCGAAGCCTACAAGTGCCACGTCGCCCTCGGCGACGACGAGGTTCTCATAGTCCACCTCCAGACGGCCGTCGACCAGCGCAAAGCAGTCGCGGTTGATGCTGTGGAAGTGGTTGCAGGGGGTGCGGTGGAGTGCCAGCGAGACTCCGTGAAGCCCCAGACGCAGCGCCTGCTTCATGCACGACGCCAGCTGCGTGGCCTGTGTGAAGAGTCCACGGGCGGCGCGCTGCCGCTCGGTGCGCGGATTATGCACATAGCGCGGACGGGCGCGGAGGCACCACTTGCCACGCCAGAGATAGCCGATGACGGTGCCCACCGTGCCACGGTAGCCGTCGTTGATTCCATATCGTTGTTTTGCCATAGTTGTAATGATTAATGATTAATGATTAATGATTAATGGATTAAGGACCCTAAGGACTTTAAGGACCTTAAGGACCTTAAGGACCCTAAGGACTCTAAGGTCTTTAGAGTCCCTAAGGTCCCTATATAATATAATCCCAAAACGTGTTACCTCGGCATAAAAAATGTTAAAAGACGAAAAAAAATCGTACCAACACCGACTATGGACGGTGTTGGTACGGTGATGGTACGCTGTTGGTACGTCGATTATGCCTTGCGGCGGGCCTTGCCGAGGACCACCAGGGTGACGGCGGCAAGAACCAGTATGATGCCTAGGAGGAGACGCGGCGAGAAAGGCTCGGCGAAGACGAAGACGCCGATGAGCACCGCCGTGGTGGGCTCGAGGGCGCCAAGGATGGCCGTAGGTGTGGAGCCCAGATATTTGGCGGCATAGACCATCATCACCAGCGCCATGATGGCGGGGACGACAGCCAGCCACGACACCCAGAGCCACGCCGTAGGCGACGGCGGAAGCATGAGGGGTTGGCCGCTAAAGAGGGCGTAGAAGACATTGCCCAACGCACAGTAGAAGAGGACGTAGAAGTTGATTTTGAACGACGACATCTGCAGGGGGCTCTTGTCGACGACGATGATATAGAGGGCGTAGGTGAGCGCCGAGATGAGCACCAGGACGATGCCCAGGATGTTGAAGGTGCCGCCCTCGTCCTTGAAGGAGAGCAGCGCCACGCCGGCCAGCGAGAGGAGTATGGAGAGGACGGTGACGAGGGTGATGCGTTCGCGGAAGAAGAGGGTCATGATGGCGGCGGTCATGACGGGATAGGTGAAGAGGATGGTGGAGGCGATGCCCGAGGGCATGAGCGCAAAGGAGGTGTAGAGCGTGGTGGAAGAGCCTATGAAGAGTATGCCGAGGGCCGAGAGGGTGAGGAATTCGCGGCGGGTGACACGGAGGCTTTCGTTGCGGAAGAGCATGACAAGGGCCACGATCACCCAGGCGAGGCCGAAACGGTAAAAGAGCACCGAGGGGATGTTCATCCCCTCGGCGTATAGGAATCGTGCCAGCGGGTTGGTGCCGTAGCACACGGCGGCGCCGATGGCGCAGACTATTCCAATGATGAGTTTCGAATTATGAATTTTGAATTTAGTGAGACCCACAATAACTCTTCATTCTTAATTCTCAATCGGGTTGGTCACCGAAGTAGGCGTTCTTGGCGATGGTGCCATCGGGACGCATGGTGATGGACGACGACTCGCGGGTGCTGGAATGGCGGCCTTCGTAGAGTTCCTCGTTGGAGATTTCCTGAGTGCTCATGGCCTGCACCTTCTCGGCGCCGTTGGGGTCGTTGCGCAGCAGGTCGTGGAAGAAACGGATGCGGTCGGCGCGGTCGCCGGTGAGGCGCACATCGTTCTTGGGCGAGAAGGGCTGATTGGCGAGGCGCTCGGCCATGTCGTCGGTGGTGGGCTTGGGAGCCACGGGCTCGGCGGCGGGCTTGCTCGCGGGGGCGAAGCTGTCGAGCACGGCGACATCATTCTCTATGCTGTTGACCATGTGGATGCCGGAGACCATGGTGTCCTCGCGGGCCACGACGGGCTGCTGGGGCATGGGGGCGGGAGCGGGCTCTTCCACATCCTCGACTTCGAGGACGAAGACATTCTTCTTCTCGGCAGAGACGGCGGGCTCTTCCACCTGGAAAGGCTCGGAAACCTTGACGGGCTCAGCCACCTTGACGGGCTCAGCCACCATAACAGGCTCGGCAACCTTGACAGGTTCGGCTACCACAACGGGTTCGGCAATCATGACGGGGGCAGCTGCCACGGCGGGTTCGCTCTTGGTGATGAGGACGGGCTCGTCGGGCATGACGGGAGCCACGGGCTTGGCGGGCTCGGGCTTGATGTCCTGCGGGAGGGTGAAGACGTTGGGTTCTTCGGGCACGAAGGAAGACTTCTCAAAGCCGGTGGCGATGAGGGTCACCTTGAGTTCGTCCTCGAGGCTTTCGTCAATACCGGCGCCCCAGATGACATCGGCAGTGCCATTGGTCTTCTCGCCAATATAGTCGGTAATCTCACCCAGCTCGTCCATGGTGATTTTGTGGTCGGGAGAATAGGAGAAATAGAGCAGCACGTTCTTGGCACCGCGGATGTCGCTGTCGTCGAGGAGGACGGAGGTAGTGGCGGCGGTGATGGCATCGATGGCACGGTTCTCACCCTTGCCGGAGCCGGCACCCATGAGGGCGGTGCCACTGTTCTCCATGACGGTGTTGACATCCTGGAAGTCGATATTCACGCTGCCGTTGCCGGTGATAATCTCGGCGATACCCTTGGCGGCGGTCAGCAGGACGTCGTCGGCCATGCCGAAAGCCTCGGCGATGTCGAGGTTGCCGAAGGAACGCAATTTATCATTATTAATAACAATAATGGAGTCGACGTGCTTGCGGAGCTCCTCGATGCCTGCATCGGCCTGCTCGCGACGGCGTTTGCCTTCGAAGCTGAAGGGACGGGTCACGATGGCGACGACAAGAATCTTGCTGTTCTCGTCGCTGGCCAGTTCGATACTCTTGGCGATTTCGGCCACCACAGGAGCGGCGCCGGTGCCGGTGCCACCGCCCATACCGGCGGTGATGAAGAGCATCTGGGTGTTGTGGGAGATGGCGTCACGAATATCGTCGGCCTTGTCCTCGGCAGCCTTGCGGGCACGCTCGGGCTTGTTGCCAGCGCCGAGGCCGAGATCTCCCAGCGGAATCTTGTTAGGCACGGGAGAGCCGTTGAGGGCTTTCATGTCGGTGTTGCAGACGATAAAATCGACACCCTGGATACCTTGACGGTACATGTGGTTGACAGCGTTGCCGCCACCGCCACCCACACCAATGACTTTGATGTAAGAAGACTGTCCTTTGGGGGAGTCGAAAGTGAAAATTGCGTTTTCTTCCATGTGCTTGTATATTTCTATCCTATTGAATAAGAATTTCTTGTACGAATAAAGGTTGTACTTTTGGCGATATAAAATTACTAATTTTCAATCAACTAACATCTGCTGCTACCAGTTTGTTATTAACAAACTTATACACACCTCATTAATCGTCGATACCCTCTTCGGAGAAAACCTTGTCGAGGAAGCCTCCGATAGTGCGGTCGAAGAGGCCTTTCTTGGGCTTCTTCTCCTTCTTGGGTTTGGGCTCCTCGTCCTCTTCCTTGCTGTCTTTGGGGGCAGGTTCCTCGCTGGGCTTGAGGTCGTCCTCCATGTTGGCGAAGAGGTCGATAGGTTTGAAGCCTGCAGGGCCCTGCTCGGCGACGAGCTCCTCAGCCTCCTCGTCGGGGTTGGCGAGACGCTCGGACTCCTCGATGCCATAGAGCACGAGGCCAATACCGGTGGCATACATGGGATGTGCCAGCTCGTTGTAGTTGACGCTGTCGGGCTCGAGGTGCTCGTTGGGGATACCGATGCGGGTGTCGGTAGCGGTGACGAGTTCGCTGAGTTCCTTGATATTCTTGAGCTGGGCGCCGCCACCGGTGAGGGTGATACCGGCGATGAGCTTGCGGTTGAAGCCGGAGAGCTCAATCTCGTAGCCCACCTGCTCGAGGATCATCTTGGCGCGGGCATTGATGATGCCGGCGAGGGTCTTGACGTATATCTCGCGCGGAGCCTGGCTGCGGATGCCGGGGATGGAGATGACATCGTTCTCGCTGACGGCGGAGACGAGGCAGGAGCCGAACTTCACCTTGAGGCTCTCGGCCTGTTTCTTGAGGATATTGCAACCCTCGCGGATGTCGTTGGTGATGGCGTTGCCGGCCAGGGGCAACACGGAGGTGTGGCGGATGATGCCGTCGTGGAAGATGGCCACGTCGGTGGTACCGCCGCCGATGTCGACCATGGCCACGCCCGACTCGCGGTCGCTGTCGTCGAGGACAGCCTTGGCCGAGGCGATGGGTTCAAGGACGACGCCCTTGATGTGGAGGCCGGCATCCTGAACGGCATATTTGATGAGCTGCAGGTTCTGCACGTTGGCGGTGACCATGTGGAAGTTGGCCATGAGTTTCTTGCCCACGACGCCCACGGGCGAGGTCTCGTGGCTCAGGGGGTCGCCGTCGACGATGAACTGCTGGGGGAAGACATGGATGATCTCCTCGCCGGGTTCGAGCATGGAGTTGTACTGCTCATGGATGAGACGCTCGACGTCCTCGCGCTCGATAAGGCGGTGTTCGGCAGGAATCATGACGCTGCCCTGGCTGGGACGCGACTTGATGTGCTGGCCAGCGATGCCAACCCACACCTCGTCGATGTCGACGTCGGCCTGGTCGGCGGCCTCGCCGACGGCACGACGGATAGACTCGGCGGTCTCGGAGACGTTCTTCACGACACCGTGCTCGACGCCCTTGGAGTCGGTTTTGCCGAAGCCGAGGATTTTCACTTTGCCGCTCTCGCCGCGCATACCGACGAAGCAAGCAATCTTGGTGGTACCAATGTCAAGTCCTACAATGATTTCGTTTTCCATAATCGTGTGTATTTTTATTGTTTATTCTTTTTCGTGCAAACCACTTGTCCCTTGAATTTGAGACTTATCTTGGAGTAGGTGTTCCAACCGGCACGCGGCATGCCGCGGCGGTAGAAGTTGATGAGGCGGTCGAACTTGTCGTCGAGGCCAGTGAGGTCACCGAGTTCGACGACATGGTCGCCAAGTTTGGGGGAGAGCATGAGCTCGCCGTTACGCTCGACATGTATCTGGTCGATGATGTCGAGGTAGTCGGGGTGCTTGTCGAGGTAAGCCGCCAGCTGGGCCAGGAGTGTTACCTGGAGGTTGAGGCTGTCGAGCCGCAGAGGCTCCGTGAAGTCGCCCGTAGCCACGAGGACATCGCAGTCGCCGAGGCGCGACATCGGCAGGAGGACGCCTTCGTCGTCGATGAAATATTCGGCATTGTCGTAGAAGAGGCGTGCGACGGGCTTGCGCTGGTCGGCACGGACCACCACACGTCCGCTGACGCTGACCGTGGCGTTGATATGGGTGAGGTAGGGCACGCGGGAGGCTGCCTCGCCGACACGCTTGCTGTCCACGCTCCTCACCTGACGGGCCAGGAGGTCGGGGATGGCGTCCATCACGCTGTCGGCAACGGTCTGTTCGTCGACGAGATGAGGGAGACCCTGGTAGTCAATCTCCACCTCGAGGCCGCGCACCTTCATGTGAGTGCGTGCCACGTTGGCCACAATCACAAGGACTGCCAGCAACACGGTGCCTACGATGATGAGCGTTATTTTAGACGAGCGTTTCATAGCATATTTTCTCTCAGGGTGGTTTCAAGGCGTGGTACGAGGCGGTCGATATCGCCGGCGCCGAGGGTCAGGACGATGTCGGGGCAGAGGGCGGGGACGAGTTCGAGAGCCTGGTCGGGGGTGCAGAGGTACTTGGACATGGTGTCCATCTTGCGCAGCACCATGGAGGAGGTGACGCCGAGGATAGGTTTCTCGCGGGCGGGATAGATGGGCAGCATGATGACCTCGTCGAGGGTCTGGAGGACACGGGCGAAGCCGTCGGCGAGGTCGCGCGTGCGGGAGTAGAGGTGGGGCTGGAAGATGCCGACGACACGCTTGCCGGGGTAGAGGAAGCGCACAGCCTCGATGGTGGAGGCCAGCTCCTGGGGATGGTGGGCGTAGTCGTCGATATAGATGAGCTCCTTCTCACGGATGCGATAATCGAAACGGCGACGCACGCCGGCGAAGGTCTTCAGGCCGTGGCGCAGCTGGTACTGGTCGAGGCCGCAGGAAAGGGCCACAGCAGCAGCGGCGACGGCATTCTCGACGTTGACCAACGGGGCGCCGTCAAGTTCGAGGTCGTAGAGCACACCATTGGGGGTACGGAGGTCGAAGAAGAGGTTGCCACCGTAGTTGCGGACGTTGATTGCGTAGTAGTCGGCCTCGATGCCGCGGGCGGTGTAGGTGCTTATATTGGGGAGTGAAAGGGAGTGAGAAGGAGTGAGAGGAAGTGAAGAGACAATAGTATCATCGTGGTCGTGGTGATCGTGGTCGTGGTGGTGGTGTTCGTGGCCGTATTCGACGAATTCTTCGCCATCGAGGGTCTGGAAGATGCCTTCTTTGAGAAGGAGGAGTCCGTCGGGGTCCGTCTGGTTGGCGAACTGGAGGTAAGCCTCGAGCATGTGCTCGTGGGTGCCATAGATGTCGAGGTGGTCGGGGTCGGTAGCGGTGATAACGGAGATATGGGGGTGGAGCTGGAGGAAGGAGCGGTCGTATTCGTCGGCCTCGACGACGACATATTCGCTGTCGTTATTGACGACGAGATTGGAGTTGAAGTTCTTGCTGATGCCGCCGAGGAAAGCGCTGCATCCGCAAGGAGCCTGGCTCAGCAGATGAGCTATCATGGTGGAGGTGGTGGTTTTGCCGTGGCTGCCGGCGACGGCTATGCACTTCTTGCCGCGGGTGAGTTCGCCGAGCATCTGGGAGCGTTTCTCCATGTGCACGCCACGGGCCTGCAGGGCTTGGAACTCGCGGGTGTCGGTAGGCACGGCGGGGGTATATACCACGAGGTCGACATCGGCGGGGATAAGGTCGGGGTTGTCGTCATAGTGGATGGCGATGCCCTCGGCCTCGAGTTCGGCGGTGAGGGGGCTGGGCGTGCGGTCGTAGCCGCTGACGCTGTCGCCGCGACGGTGGAAGTAGCGCGCCAGCGCGCTCATTCCGATGCCTCCGATGCCTAAGAAATAGTAGTTCATTTCAGTGTTCAGTGTTTAGTTATTTGCCTATTTTGCTGAGATCTTCCAGCTGCTGCAGCTCGCTGGGCAGCGGGACAGCTTTCTTGCTAGCCTCGCCATAGACGAGGTCGGATATCTGGTCGACAATCTTGTCGGCGGCGCTGCGCACAGCCATCTTGGCGATAGAGGCACGCATGGTAGCCTGGTGGCTAGGACTATCGAAGAGCTCACGCACCACGGAAAGCCCCTGGGCGTTGCAGTCGGCATCCTTGACCATGACGGCGGCACCGCGGTCGACGAGAGCCAGGGCGTTCTTGGTCTGATGGTCCTCGGCCACATTGGGCGAGGGGATGAGCACCACGGGCTTGCCCACGAGGCAGAGCTCACTGATGGCGATGGCGCCGGCGCGCGACACCACGATATCGGCGGCAGCATAAGCCATATCCATGCGGGAGATGAACTGGTGCACCTTGACCCACTGGCCTACGCCAGCGCGCTCGACAGCGGCGACGGCCTCTTCGTACATCCAGCGGCCCGTCTGCCAGAGGAGCTGTATGCGGTTCTCGCGGAAGAAGTGGAGGTGGTTGATGATCATCTCGTTGATGCTACGTGCGCCGAGGCTTCCTCCCACGGAGAGGAGCACACGTCCCTCGGCCTCGAGGCCGAAATGGGCGCGGCCTTCGGCGGCGGTGGCCGTCATATGCTCGATGTCGGCACGCACGGGGTTACCGGTGAAGACAATCTTTTCTCTGGGGAAGAAACGCTCCATGCCCTCATAGGCCACACAAATCTTGCAGGCCTTGCGGGCCAGCATCTTGTTGGTGAGACCTGCATAGGAGTTCTGCTCCTGCAGGAGGGTCTTGTAGCCCATGGCGGCGGCACACTTGAGGGTGGGCTCGCTGGCGAAGCCGCCGACACCGACGACGATGTCGGGGGCGAAGTCGCGGATGACCGACTTCACCTTGTTGCGGCTCTTGAGGATACGCAACGGCAGTTGGAGATTCTTGACGATATTGGCTGGGGTGAGCTTGCGCTGCAGTCCCGCGATAGGCAGACCTACTATCTCGTATCCCGCCGCCGGCACCTTCTCCATCTCCATGCGTCCCTCGGCGCCGACGAAGAGTATCTGGGCGTCGTTCCAACGGGCCTTGACGGCGTTGGCAATAGCCACTGCGGGGAATATGTGTCCGCCGCTGCCTCCTCCACTGATAATGATCTTCATATCCTTATTATTATTTGATTGCTTAACTGATTCTAGTTATTGTCTGTATCGTCCGTTATAAGCATTTCACCCTCCTCGGCAGGCGCTTCTGCCACCGCCGGCTCTATGGCCGGTGCCGGCTGGGCTTCAGCCAAGGCCTTTTCTTTCTCTCTGTTGACATCGGCGGCCACCGACTGGATGATGCCGAGGCCGAGGCCGAGGAACATATAGGCAGTGCCGCCATAGGAGATGAAGGGCAACGTCTGTCCGGTGACGGGCAGCACGCCCACGGCGACACCCATATTGGCCAGGGCTTGCAAGTATATCATAGTGCCCAGACCCGCGACGGTGAGTGACCCGAAACGTCCCTTGCAGCGCCACGACAACCTCACACAGCAGAAGTAGAAGAAGCTGTAGAGCAGGAAGACTATCACGCCTCCCACCAGGCCTGTCTCTTCGAGGATGATGGCATAGATAAAGTCGTTGTGTGCCTGCGTCATGAGGCGTGCGTGGATGGTGTTGCCCGGACCCACGCCGAACATGCCGCCATGGGCAACGGCCATGCGCGCCATATTCTCCTGTGTGAGGGCATTGGTATCGGGGTTGAGCCACGAATAGACGCGGTGGCCCCATGTCGACGAGCGTTCAAGGAGTTGTTTCTGCGAAACAGTCTCGACCTGCTCGGTATTGTTGACTTTCTTGGAATAGCGGTTATAGGTCACGGCGAGTCCCACGCCGGCACCCAGGGCTATCACCAGCATCAGGCGCCACCACCACTTGCGGTTCACGCCGCCGAAGAGCATCATGAGATAGCACGAGATGAATATCAGCGCCGAGGTGGAGAAGTTCTCGGGGAGCACCAGCGCCACCACCAGCACGATATACACCAGCAGAGAGAGGAAGGTGCCCAGCTCGGCGGCCTGCTCTTTCTTGAGGGTGAGCATACGCGCGATGAAGAGCACGAGGGCCACCTTGGCCACCTCGGAAGGCTGGAACTGGCTCACCACCGGCAGCGACAGCCAACGGCCGCCGAGCATCATCACCACTGCCAGCAACACCAGCGACACCCAGAAACCCATCACCGCGAAACGCGAGAAATAGCGGTAGTTGATACGTGAGGCGCCGATGACAATCACCCATGTCACGATGACGATGAGCAGATGTCGCAGGAAGAGACCCGTAGGCTTGCCTCCGTTGAGGGAATAGGCGAAGAGTCCGATGGAGCTGTAAACCTCCACCAGCGAGATGATGCTGAACAGGAGGAACAGCACCCATAGCGTCCGGTCGCCTCTGAATATCTTAGATACTTTCATTTTCTATAATTCGTTGACCTGATGGCGGAACTCCTCGCCTTCGTCGACCACGTCGGAGCCGTTGTCGCAGGCGGGGGAGTAGAGCACCTTGACGTCGTCGGCCTCATAGCGGTAAGCCCTGCGCAGAGCATCGGCCATCGAAGGGCAAGCCTCGATGACGGGGATGATGCCACTGAAGGTCTTGCGCAGACGCTCGCTGTCGCCGCCAAGGATGAGGAGCATACGCACCTTGCGCAGCGCGGTGGGCACAAGGCGGCTGTAGTCGGCGTCGACAGTCGGCGCGTCAGCAATCCATATCAGACCGCCCTGCGTGCTCTCGAGGGTGTACCAGGTGGAGTTGATAGAACGGGAGGCAGCGTCGTTGATGTATTCGCGTCCGCGCACCCTTGCCACAAACTCCATCCTGTAGCGTGTCTCCTCCAAGCGGTTGAAGCAGGCTCTGAGTGAGGCGTTGCGCATCGCTTTCAGTCGCTGGGTGTCGATGCCCGCAAGCCCCGTGTGGATTCTGTCGCGGCCCTGTTTGGCCAAAGTTTCAATAGTCATACTGATATATTGATGGTTTTATAAGTTGATCGTTTATTTTTATCGCAGTTTGAGTGTCGAGAGGGTGAAGATGGCCAAGAGGATGGCTATGATGATGAAGCGGATGACCACCTTCTCCTCGGCCACACCCTTCTTCTGGAAGTGGTGGTGCAGCGGCGTCATGAGGAAGGGCCGCTTCTCGACGGGTACCGACTGGCTGGGTGGCAGCTTGTGTTTGCGGCGGTAGAACTTGCAGTAGGAAGTCTGGATGATGACCGAGAGATTCTCGATGACATAGATGCCGCAGAGCACGGGGAGCAGGAGCTCTTTCTTGATGAGCACGGCGAAGACGGCGATGATGCCGCCGATGGAGAGCGAGCCCGTGTCGCCCATAAAGATCTCGGCAGGGTGACCGTTGTACCACAGGAAGCCCAGCGTGGCGCCCATGAAGGCGGTACTGAAGATTGCCAGCTCACCGATATTGGGGAGATACATGATGTTGAGGTAACCGGCCATGATGGCGTTACCGCTGACCCATGCCAGCAGGGCCAAGGCACCGCCGTTGACAGCCGCCACACCCGTGGCGATGCCGTCGATGCCGTCGGTGAGGTTGGAGGCATTACTGATGGCGGTGACGATGAAGATGATAATCAGCACATAGACCACCCACACCATGTCGCTGGCCCAGTCGCCCATCCAGGTGACCAGCCACGCATAGTCGAACTCGTTGTTCTTCACGAAGGGGATGGTAGTAGTGGTAGAGCCGCTGAGAGAGGGGTGATGGATGATGAGCAGACCCACGACGAGGCCCAGCAACACCTGTCCTATCACCTTGTACTTGCCGGGCAGGCCCGCCTTGCCGCGGGTCTTCTTCAAGTAGTCGTCAAGGAATCCTATCAAGCCCATCCACACCGTGGTGCCAATCATGATGAGCACATAGGTATTGTCAAGCTTGGCAAAGAGCAGCGTAGGGATGAGGATAGCCGCCAGGATGAGCAGGCCACCCATGGTGGGGGTCTGGCTCTTGCGCGCAGCGCCCTCGAGACCCAGCTCGGTGCGCACTTCGTCCATCATGCCCAGACGGTTCTTCATCCATCGGATGAACTTCTTGCCGAAAAGCAACATGATGAGCAGCGATGTCACCATGCTGGCTGCCGCACGGAACGAGATGTACTGGAACACACCCGCTCCGGGGAAGTCTATCTTGTCTAGCCAATCGAATAAATAATATAGCATAACTCTTAACTCTTAATACTTAACTCTTTCTCTACCTCTTCGACGTCGTCGAAGTGACTGCGCACGCCATTCACCTCCTGGTATTTCTCGTGGCCCTTGCCGGCGATGAGGATGATGTCGCCCTCGCGAGCCATCATGCAGGCGGTGCGGATGGCCTGGCGGCGGTCGGTGATGCGCACGGTGTGACTCAGCTGTTCGGGCGTGAGTCCCGCCTCCATGTCGTCAAGGATATCCTCGGGCTTCTCGGTGCGCGGGTTGTCGGAGGTAAGGACCAATTTGTCGCTACCCTTGGAGGCTATCTGCGCCATCTCGGGACGCTTGGTCTTGTCGCGGTCGCCACCGCAACCCACCACGGTGATGAGCTGCTGTGTCGGACGGCGGATGGCGTCGATGGTGTCGATGACGTTCTGCAGGGCGTCGGGCGTATGGGCATAGTCGACGATGGCGGTGATGCCGCGGCCGTTGACATACTGGAAGCGTCCAGGTGCCGGCTCGAGCATCGAAAGCATACGCAAGGCCTCGTCGGCATCGGCGCCGCTGAGCACCGCAGCGCCATAGATGGCCAGCAGGTTGTAGGCGTTGAAACGTCCCACCAGACGGCACCATACCTCGCGGCCGTTGATACCCAGATGCATCCCTTCGAAGCCCTCCTCGATGACCTTGCCGTGGAAGTCGGCCATCTGCTGCAGGCCGTAGGTGCTGACCTTGGCGCGGGTGTTCTGCACCATCACGCGGCCATTCTTGTCGTCGACATTGGTCAGCGCCCAGGCCGTCTTCGGCAGGGCGTCGAAGAAGCCCTTCTTAGCGGCGATATAGTTGGCCATGGTCTTGTGGAAGTCGAGGTGGTCGTGGGTGATATTGCTGAAGATGCCGCCGGCGAACTCCACACCTGCGATGCGCTTCTGCACCACGGCGTGAGAACTCACCTCCATGAAGCAGTAGTCGCAACCGGCGTCCACCATCTTGCGCAGCAGCTGGTTGAGTTCCAGCGCGTCGGGGGTGGTGTGACCCGTGGGGAGCTCCTCCTCGTCAATCTTGTTGACGATGGTTGACACCAGACCCACATGATGGCCTAGCTGGCGGAACATGCGGTGCAGCAGGGTCACCGTGGTGGTCTTGCCGTTGGTGCCGGTGATGCCCACCAACTTGAGGCTCTGCGACGGATGGCCGTAGAAGTTGGCCGCGGCCTCGCCAAGGGCTTGGTTGCTGTCGGGGGTGACAATATAGGTCGCCGTGGTGGGCGCCCCTTCGGGGATATGCTGGCAGATCACTGCCACGGCGCCAGCCTCCACGGCCTTGCCGATGAAGTCGTGTCCGTCGACTTTGGTGCCAGGCTGCGCCACGAAAAGCGTACCCTTCGTAACCTTGCGCGAGTCGAACTGGAGGTCTTTCACCTCGAGCCCGGCGTCACCGTTCACTTGGCAGTCAATACCTTTTATTATATCTTTAAGTTTCATTCTTCTATCTTCTTTGCATAACTATTCATTACCCAGCGTAAGCACCACTCGCACACCCCTCTTCGCCGTCGTGCCGGCCTTGGGCGCCTGCGACATCACCTTGCCGTAGCCCTTCACACTCACGCGGTAGCCCATCTCCTTGAGCATCCACACGGCATCCTTGGCGGTCATGCCATAGCAGTTGGGCACACGGCCGTGGGTAGGCTTGTATTCCACATAGATAGCCTCGGTCGAATCGGTGGCACCCTTGAAGGACACCCACTCGCTTCGACGGTTGGCGCCGCGGTAGCGGCGACCCACCAGGGCATAGGCCCTGACGATGCTTTCCTGACGGCCCTTCTCCATCCGCGGAGCCTCGAGGGCCTTCGTGCTGTCGGCCTCGATACGCGGCAGCGAGGTGCTCAGCACACCCTCGTTGAGCTTGCGGTCCATGGCCACCACACAGTCGGAAATCTCCTTGAAGACCTTGGCGGCCTGGGTACCGAAGGCGCTACGCGGCACCTTCTCGAGCATCACATAGCAGGTGTAGCGCGGATTATCCGCGGGGAAGAAGCCTGCAAACGACGAGTTGTGCCATTCGGGCATCGTCACACGGTAGTTGGCCGTGCCCGTCTTGCCGGCGATGGCGTAGAGGTTACTCCTGATGCTCTTGGCCGTACCACGTTCCACCACACCCATCAGCATCTCGGTCAGTTTCTTAGCACTCTCTTTCGGGAAGGCCTGCTCACGCAGCACCACGGGCTCTATCTCGTGACGGACGCCCTTGCGGTCGATGATGGCGCGGCAGAAGAGGGGCTTCACCATGCGTCCGCCACCGGCCACAGCATTGTAGAAGGTGATGATCTGCATGGGCGTGACGACCGTCGAATAGCCGTAGGTCAGACGCAGGAAGTCGTTGTTCGAGGCATGGACATTGTTCATGCGGCTGGTGGGCTCGGGGGCGTTGACGTCGAGGTTCAGCTTCTCATACGGGAACACCTGGCGCATCCTGGCCACAAAATCATCCCTGCGGTTGCGGTAGTACATCCAAGCCAGCTCGCACATACCCACGTTCGACGACTCCTCGATGACCTCTTTCACACTCAGCGAGTCGCGCTTCTTGTGGCTGTCCTTGACGGGTTTGGCGTTGGGGAATTCCTTGTAGACGGTACGCACCTGCATCGAGGTGTCGATGTCTTGCTTCGGGTCGCTGAGCATGGCCATCATCGCCACGCTCTTGAACGTGGAACCCGGCTCGTAGAATCGCGACACAGCCACGTTCTCATCTCTGAGCTCGCTATAGCGTCCCGCGGTGTCGGCCGCCAGGTTGGCGCAGGCCAGCACATAGCCCGTCTCCACCTCCATGAGGATGGCGCAGCCCCTGGCACCGCCGTATTGCATCAGCACCTCGCGCAGCGCATGCTCGGCGATGTCCTGGTAGCGGGTGTCGATGGTGGCCACGATGCTCTCGCCGTCCACCTTGCGCACCTCCATCAGGGTGTCCACTTTGTCGTGGTCGGTACGCACAGCTTTCATCTCGCCGTCGTCAGGCATGTCGGGTTTCCAGATACCCTTCGTCAGTCGGCGGCAGGTGAACCGGCCGTCGCGGCCGCGCAATATCGAGTCGTAAGAACCTTCGAGGCCCGTGTAGGTCTTGCTGTCGCGGCCGTTGTCGAAGCCTATGGTGTTCAACGCCATATTGCCGTAGATAGGCGCACGCTCGTTGTAGATGACATTGCGCTTGCCCACCTGTCTCACCACGCCGTCGCGCCAGCCCGGCAGACGGCTTATCGCCAGCCACGTCACATAGGGCACATGGCGGGCCATAAGGAAGCATCGGTTGGGCTTGTTGCTCGCACGCTCCGCGCGTATCCTTTCCTTATAGTATTCGGCGCTATGTGCTCGCGTGCCCTTGCTCAGGAGGTCGCACATCGTGTCGAGGTATTTGTACAGGTTGCTGTCCACGATGGGGCATTTCTGCTTGGCCTTGCCGCGCTTGTCGCGAATCGTGTCGCCGTTCGAGCCAAGCACATAGGTCTTGTCCAGATCCAGATAGAGGTCGCACACCGTCACCGTCGTCGCGAGAATCTTGCCGTCGCTAGAATAGATATTGCCTCTGCGCGCCGGGTCGTCCTGCCACTTCACCTCGTGGCGCTCGGCTTTGCGACGCCACATGTCGCCGTCGACAAACTGCACGTCGACAATCTTCCACACCACCGCCGTGCCGCCGACCAGCGTCAGCAGCAAGTACAGAATCAACATCCCACGTGTCTCGTTTTTATCTCTCTTCTCTTTCATTATTCTTCTGGTTCCTTATCTTCTAAATCTCATACGGCGGGCCGCTGGTAATGCCCACCCCTGTCTCTTTCAGCTCTTTGGCAATCTGCGAGATCTTCACAGTCTCTTGGTTGCTCCTGAGTATGCGGATGCGCTTCTCGCGCAACTCGTTGATTTGCTCTTCCTTCGCCATCTTGGCACGGCTCAGGCTCTCCACACGATAGCGCACGCCCACGATTAGCAGCAGGAACACCATGCAGAGCAGCAGCAGCGGTATCTGCCTCAGCACCAGCTTGTCGGCCAGAATGTCGCCTCCCAGCACCTTGGCCAGCCCTTTGGCCACCTTGCCACCTTTCGTCGGGCCCTTGTTCTCCTCGACTTCGTCCACAATTTCCTGCTCGGGCTCCTGCGTGAGCATCTCCTTCTGCTTCCGCTCCTTCTTCTCGGCTTTCCGCTCTTCCTTCTCCTCGTGCCGTTCACCACTCTCCGAGGGGGCAGGAGCGGGCGCGGCATGTACACGCCGGCGGTTTCCACGCTTGGGCGCAGCCGGACTGTCGGACATCGCACGCTGGACGATCTCCTCCTTCCACTCGCCGTCGAGGCCTTCTTCCACTACCTTATCCCTGAACCTGTTTCCCATTTATACTTATATTCTATATAATGTTCATTAGTTATCGGTTGCTCTGTGGCACGGCCTTCTGGTCGCTCTCCACAGTCCTCTTCTCCCCCACCCTCAGCTTGGCGCTGCGGGCGCGGCTGTTGCGGGCCACCTCGTCGGCACCGGCCTGCACAGCTCCATGACTCACCATCCGCATGGGCGACAGCACATTGCCGTAGAAATCCTTCTCCACCGTGCCTTCGAAGTTGCCGCTGCGCATGAAGTTCTTCACCAGCCGGTCCTCGAGCGAGTGGTAGCTGATGACCACCAACCTGCCGCCCGGCACCAGCACCTCGCTGGCCTGCTGCAGCATCTCTTTCAAGGCATCCAGCTCGCCGTTCACCTCGATGCGCAAGGCCTGGAACAGCATCGCCAGGTACTTGTTCTCCATACCCCTCGGCAGATGCTTCGCCACAGCCTCCTTCAGCTCTCCCGTGGTCTTAATCTCTCTCCGCTCTCCACCTTCCACTTTCCACTTCGCTATCGCCTTCGCCATCTGTCTGGCGTTGGGCAACTCGCCGTAGAGCTTCAGAATCCGCGTCAGGTCCTCCTCGCCGAGGCTGTTCACCAAGTCGGCGGCCGTCACGTCGCCGCGACGGTCCATGCGGAGGTCCAGCGCACCGTCGAAGCGCGTGGAGAAACCACGTTCCGCCACGTCGAACTGGTGGCTCGACACTCCCAGGTCGGCCAAGATGCCGTCCACCTGCCGCACACCGTGCAGTCGCAGGAATGCCTTCAGATGCCTGAAATTCTCGTTGATAAGCGTAAACCTGGGGTCATCGATAGCGTTGGCACGGGCATCCTCGTCCTGGTCGAAAGCCAGCAGACGGCCTTCCGGACCCAGACGTTCCAGGATGGCACGCGAATGCCCGCCGCCACCAAAGGTCACGTCGACATAAACCCCTCCCCGCGAGGACGCGGTGCCTTCGGGGCGGATGGAGAGACCCTCCATCGCCTCATGAAGCATCACGGGGATATGATATTCACTGCTCACTCTTGACAGGCATTGCGCCCAGCAACGACTCGGCCATCTTGGCAAAGTCGCCACTCGACTGGTTCATCTTCTCGTAGGTCTCGCGGCCCCACAGCTCGATGAACTTGCCCGTCGATTGAAGAACAATCTCTTTCGCCTTGGCGATGACATGCTTCTGCTCCGCAGGCACCAAGAGGCGGTCGTTCGAGTCGAGCTCGATGACATTGCCCTCAGTCAGCTTGCGCAGCACCTCGCGGTCCTCGCGGCGATAAGGATTCAGCAGCCCTTGCAACTTCTCCACTTCCTCCCTGAAACTGGCATAAGTCCACAGCTCCAAACACTCGGCATAGACACTCTCGCGGATCACGAAACGACCGTCCTCCGTCTCCAACTGCCTCTTCAGCGCAATTGGGAACTTGAAACGACCGTTCGAGTCCACCTTACAGTATTCTTTTCCAAGTATTAAGGCCATTTTTACCTACTATATTTCAGGTTGTAAAAGTACGAAGAAATTTCCAATTTCTGCCAAAAAAATCCTTTATTTGTTTTTTTTAACCATTTTTTGTTGTTCATAACCTTAAACGGAGAAAACTCAAAAAAGTTTCACCCCGATGAAAATTTTTCTCAAAAACCTCACAAAATCCCCATCGCCCACCCATCCCCCTTCTCCGACTTCCGTCCTCCGACCTCAGCCTTTCACCCTCAAATTCATGTTGAAAACTTTTTCCCTTCCCCCACCGCCGGTCCATCGGCGACCCAACGACGTATCATCACCGTATCAAGTCCGACCATGGACGGTGTTGGTACGGTGTTGGTACGGTGTTGATACGTCGTTGATGGCTGGTTATCAGCCGGAAAAAACTTTTTTTAACACATTGCTGCCGACAGAGCGTTTTTTCAAAGTTGTATTTAAAAGATTTTCGTATATTTGCACACATATCAAGAACCATGAAACACACACAATCACATGTCATACAGAAGATTATGTAAGTCCTTGTTAACACTAGGACTCTTATTCTCGTGGATTTCACCTCTTTTGGCCCAGAGCAACCGCCTCATGCTGCTCAACGAGGAGTGGGACACCTACACACAAACCAGCAACCGCTACGTCAACGGCTGGAACTTCTGCAAGAACGGCATCAACGACCAATCCATCGTCCAACGCGGCAACCTCCACGCCTACCTTACCACCGGCAGCACTGAGAGCAGCGGCACCACCGTTGCCACCCCTTGGCTGCCCCTGGTGGCCGACACTTTCTCGTTTTACATCTATGGTTCCAACCTCCGTGGGCACACCGCCCAGGTGGAGTTCGGTTTCATTCCCGACACCGCCACCATCAACGACCCCTCTGACATCTGCAACCTCTTCATTCCCTACGACACCGTCACCCTCTCCGTCTCCAACCAGTGGCAGCGCACCACACGCGACATGCACCCCTACTACGCCATCCACGGCACCACCCATCGCTTCGCCATCCGCCTAATTAACAGCTACCAACAAGCGCTCTACCTCGACGAAATCCGTGCCTGGATACCCAGCAACAGTGCCTCCTCCTGCCCGGACATCACTTCTGCGGGTCGCGACTTCTGGGCAACATTCTTATACAACTACCACGAAACCTACGACTATCTCAATCCGGGAGAATTGCGGCTCACCGCCCTGAGCACACAAGACTGCTTCTTGTACATCGACAACAATACGAGCGGACATCTCTCCACACAACTAAACACCATCAACAATCATTTTTTTGAAGAAGTGGTGGGTACCAACGCTTCACTACCCGTGGCAACGGTGTACGACGGTGGCTATCACATCACATCATCAGAAGACATCTGGCTGTATGCCACCAATTTTATACAAGAGACACAGGACGTGGCAACCATTATCCCCACCTCGGTGCTTGACACCTACTACATTGTGCAGGATTATCCCTCGTGGGGATATGGAGCGCAGGTGGCTTTTGTGGCCACGGAGGACAATACCGTGCTGACAATGACAGTGCCGTGCAACATCCAAGGCACCTCTATCACCGCTGGCACAACCTTAACTCCCACTCTGATGCGGGGGCAGTCGTATCTCTTAATTAGCGACGGCAACTTCTCTTCCTTCTCAGGAATGGAAGTAAGATCAAACGGGAAACCCTTTGCGATGTTTCAAGGCGGCCGTCGTGTCAAAGTGCCTACCCACGGGTCAACCAGCGACTTTCTTTTCGAGCAGGCGCTTCCACCCAGCCAGTGGGGGAATGAATTTCTCGTTGCCGGCGTCACTGGAGCGTCGGGCAACTGCCATCTCCGTATCACCTCCGCAGAAAACAATTGTTCTGTCTCCATCAACGGGACAACGGTCGGCAACCTCAACGCAAGACAAACCTATGAGACAACCATAACCTCCACAACGGGGATGCATATTATGACGTCCAAGCCCTGCTGCGTTATTCTCTACTTAGCCAGCAATACACAGGCTGGTCATGAAGGCGACCCCTCCACCATCACCATACCCCCTGTGGACAAAGGAGTGTGCAACAGCCGTTTCCAAACCCATCATTCAGCAAAAATAGAATCCGACAGACACAAGGTCACTATTATCTGCAATACGGCATGGAGCGATTACATGATGCTCGACGGGAATCCATTGCCGAATGCAAATTCAGTGATTGACGGGTACAAGATATATCAAATCACGCTACCTTATTCCTCCGCCACCAATGGAATTCATCAGGTGGGGAATATCCGTGGGCCATTTATTGCATACGCTTACGGTCTAGGCTACGAATGGGAGAGTTACGCATTCCCCCTTGGTTTTTCATTCGAATCCATCACTGTTGAGCCTCAAACACACCGCGACACAACGAGCTTTATTGACACCATCTGCCAGGGGCATGCCTATAACAACAACGGTTTCAGCATCGGCGAGAACGAAACGCAGGTTGCCACAACCCTCACGCGGATGGATTCCACCGTGGTGAACGACTTCAACATCTACTACCGCAGCCTCACGCTCACCGTGCTGCCTACCTTCGACACCACCGTGCAACTTTCCCTCATTCCGGGCGACACAATCTTCTTCCTCGGCGACACCCTCACCGAGGTCTGCAACAGAACCTATCCGCTCCAAACTATCTATGGATGCGACTCGCTGGTGCACCTCATTCTCAACTACACTGGTGTCTCCATAATCTCCAGCAGCCAAGGTGGCTGCCCGGGCCAACCCGTCACCCTCACCGCCGAAGGCTCACGGACCTTCTATTGGAGTTCCATCCCCTACGACCCAGAACTCGATAATCTGCAAGGGCAAAACCCCATTGTTGTGCACCCCGATGTCACCACCGTCTACCAACTCATTGACGCCTCAGGAAACATCATCACCTCGTTTACCGTCAGCGTCGCCCCACCACCCACTCTCTGCATCGAGACCAACCGAGACTTCATCGACTTCGACTATCCCGTCATCACCCTCCACGACTGCTCTCCCGACCGCTACAGCTCCACCTGGATTTTCTCCGACGGACGCACCCTCAACGGCGAGCGTGCCCGCAGACAGTTCTCCCGTCCGCTCCCCGATACCGTCACTGTCACCCTCCACGCCTGCAACCAATACGGCTGCTGCACCGACACCACCATCGGTTTTGCTCCGAAGATTCGCTCCGTGTGGTTCCCCAACATCTTCTTCCCCAACCAGGAGAACAACAACGTCTTCGGCTGCTACACCAGCTACGAGGTGGCCAAGTTCAGCTTGGAGATATACAACCGCTGGGGATTAATCGTGTGGAGAACCACCGACATCGAGACCCCATGGGACGGCACCCACAAGGGCAAGCCCGTGCAACAAGGCGCATACGTCTACAAATGGTTCCTCGAGGACATCCACGGCGACCGCAAGACAGGTACCGGTACCGTCACCCTTATCCGGTAAACATGCCCCCAACCTTTATTATTCTCCAAACAGGAAAAATATTTTGCCAGTTTGGGGATTTTTTGTATTTTTGCAGTCTTAATACAAGTATTATTTTAATAACAAAAAACAATTAATCAAATGAAAATTCGCACTTTAGTTATCGCCCTGGCCATGACGCTGGTGCTGCCCAATGCAGTACGCGCCGACGAGGGCATGTGGCTTCTCTCGCTGATTGGCAAGAACTATCAGGACATGCAGAAAGCCGGTTTCAAACTCACCCCTGAGGACATCTACAGCATCAACCAGAGCTGTCTGAAGGACGCCATCGTGGGTCTCGGCAATGCCGGCAGCCCCTTCTGGCACTTCTGCACCGGTGAGATCATCTCCGACAAGGGTCTTATCAGCACCAACCACCACTGTGGCTACGGCAAACTGCAGGAGCACTCCTCGGTGGAGCACGACTACCTGCGCGACGGTTTCTGGGCCTACTCGATGGACCAGGAGCTGCCCAACCCCGGCCTCACCGCTTCCATCCTCGTGCGCATGGAGGATGTCACCGACCAGGTGAAGAAAGTCGTCACCGACGACATGAGTGAGAGCGACCGCGACGCCGCCGTCAAGAAGGTCTGCGACCAGATTGCCGAAGATGCCGTCAAAGGCACCCAGTACAGCGCCAAGGTGAAACCCATGTTCAACGAGAACCAGTACTTCCTGTTCATCCACATCATCTACAAGGATGTGCGCCTGGTGGGTGCTCCTCCTTCGTCGATGGGTAAGTTCGGTGGTGACACCGACAACTGGAGCTGGCCGCGCCACACCTGCGACTTCTCGATGTTCCGCATCTACACCGCTCCCGACGGCAGCCCCGCCGACTATTCGGCCGACAACGTGCCCCTGAAACCCAAACACCACCTGCCCGTCAACGCTGGCGAGATCAACGACGGCGACTTCGCCATGGTCATGGGCTTCCCCGGCACCACCAACCACTTCCTCACCAGCTACGGCCTCGAGGAGACCATGAACATCACCAACAAGCTGGTCTATGAGCTCCGCACCGTGAAGATCAACATCCTCCGCGAGGAGATGGCCTCCAGCCAGGCCACCCGTATCAAATACGCTTCGAAGTATGCCTCCTGCTCCAACTACTGGAAATACAGCAACGAGCAGAACAAAGCCCTCAAGGCTCTGAACACCATGGGTGTGAAGAAAGAGGTGGAGAGCGAGTACATGCAGTGGGCCCGCAAGCAGAAGAACCCCAAATACGTCCGTGCCCTCGACCTCATCCAGAAAGGCTACGCCGCCCGCGCCGTGGCTGAAGAGGCTGAGCAGTACCTTGTCGAAGGCTTCCTCACCGGTCCCGAGCTGCTGCTGCAGGCCGTCCGCGTCTACAACAACCTCGAGGCTGCCGAGAGCCCCGAATATGCCGACTACAAGGAGGCCATCATCGAAGGTCTGAAGGCCAAGGCCGCCGAGTTCTACAAAGACTACAACATGGAGACCGAGATGCGCGTCATGACCGGCCTCTTCGCCCACGTCTACAAGCACATGAACCAGCAGTACATGCCGCAGTTCCTCATCAAGGCCGGCAAGAAGAAAGACGGCGACTTCTCCAAGTATGTCAAAGAGATGTTCGACGAGTCGATCTTTGCCACCGAGGAGAGCTTCATGAAATTCATGGAGAAGCCCAACCTGAAGAAACTGGCCAAAGACCCCATCTACAAAGCCGGCAAGGAGGCCTATGAGCGCTACATGGAAGTGATGGACATCGTCCCGCAGGAAGAGCAGGACAACCTCAAACGTGGTATCCGCGACTTCACCGACGGTATCCTCCAGATCAACGAAGGCCGCAAGCTCATGTCGCCCGACGCCAACTCGACCATCCGCCTCACCTACGGCAACGTGATGAGCTATGACCCGCGCGACGGTGTCTCCTACCACTACTACACCACCATGAAGGGTGTCATCGAGAAGGAAGACCCGGAGAACTCCGAGTTCAACGTCCCCGCCCGCCTGAAAGAGCTCTACAACAAGAAGGAGTTCGGCAGCTACGCCAACAAGAACGGTGAACTGCCCACCTGCTTCATCACCAACAATGATATCACCGGTGGTAACAGCGGCTCGCCCGTCATCAACGGCAAAGGCCAGCTCATCGGCCTGGCCTTCGACGGCAACAGCGAGGCCATGAGCGGCGATATCGACTTCGAGGAGAACCTGCAGCGCTGCATCTGCCTCGACAGCCGCTACATGCTCTGGGTCATCGACATCTATGCCGGCGCCAAGAACCTCATCGCCGAAATGGACATCGTCAGATAATGTAGGTGTGCTTGATTGCTTGATTGCATGAGTGGCTGACGCAGCAAATACTCAAGCAATCAGACAATCAGGCAATCAAGCAATCACAGTGAAACAAGTTCAGCGACAGCAACTGCAGCAGAAATTCTCACCGCAACAGATACAACTGATGCGGCTGCTGCAGTTGCCCGTCACTGACCTTGAACAAGCCATCAAGGAGGAGATAGAGAAGAACCCCCTCCTCGAGGCAGAGACTCCCGAGAACGAGGAGAGCTTCGACACCCTCAGCGTCGACAACAACCAGTCCGACTGGGACAGCGACGAGGAGGACTTCGGCTACGACTACCGCGAGCGGCTGGAGAACGACCCCAACGCCGTGCGACACGAGTTCGTGGTCTCCGACAAACCCTCACAGCTCACAACCCTCAACACCCAACTCTCGACCCTCAATCTCACCGAGCGCCAGCGCCTGATTGCCAACGAACTCATTGGATCCCTCGACGACGCCGGCTACCTCAGCCGCGACATCGACTTGGTGACCAATGACATGGCTTTCCGCCAAGGCATCGACGCCTCACGCGACGAGGTCCTCGAGGTGCTGCGCATCATCCAGAGCCTCGACCCCGCCGGCATCGGTGCCCGCAACCTGCAGGAATGCCTGCTGCTGCAACTAGAGAGGAAAATCTCCGAGAAATCAGAAAACTCGGAATACTCTGAAAACTCCGAAGGCCTCGCCCTCGAAATCATCAAAAATCATTTCGACGACTTCGCCAACCGGCGCTACGAGCGCATCTGCGAAGCCCTGGGCATCGACGAGGCCACCCTCGACGAAGCCACGGCGCTCATCCTCCGCCTCAACCCCAAGCCCGGCGGTTCCGAGGCCGACAGCGCCTCAGACAACGCCACCATCACCCCCGACATCATCCTCCAGCAAAACGACGGCGACCTCCATTTCTTCCTTAACGACGGCAACCTGCCGCGCCTCTCGCTCAACACCTACTACACCGACCTCCTCGCCGAGATGGAGACACACAAAGGCACACAAGCCTTCAAGCAGTCGGACAACCAGGCGCTCCAATTTCTCCGTACCAAACAGGCCGACGCACAAGGATTCATCGACCTGCTGCAGCAACGCCACGACACCATCGTGCGCGTCATGCGCTACATCGTCAAGCACCAGCGCCGCTTCCTGCTCACCGGCAACCCCGACCTGCTGCAACCCCTGCGCCAACGCGAAGTGGCCGAGGCCACGGGCCTCGACATCTCCACGGTGTCGCGCATGGCCAACAGCAAGTATCTGCAGACCGACTTCGGTACCATACCTCTCAAGGACTGCTTCTCGAAAGGGATGGCCACTGAGACGGGCGACGAGGTCTCGGTAGAAGCCATCAAGCAGCGTCTCTCCGACGCCATCAACGACGAAGACAAGCATGCGCCCCTCTCCGACGATGCCCTCGCCCAACTCCTCAACAGCCAAGGCTATCCACTGGCCCGCCGCACCGTGGCCAAATACCGCGAACAGCTGGGCATCCCCGTGGCACGTCTCCGCCGCCTGCTGATATTGGCAATCTTCCTCCTTTCACCTTTCACCTTTCACCTTTCACCTCTCTCTGCTCAAAGCTATTACGACTCGCTCATCAATGCCCGTCTCGAGGCCTCGAGGCGAGCCCCCGCCCCCAAGGCGGCGGCGATGAAGCCTGCAGCGAAAAAGGTCGAGTTCAAGGATGCCAAGGAGAGCAAGGAAGCAGTCAAAGCCATCAAACAAGCTGCCAAAGCCAACGACACCACCCTCAACCTCTCGCTTGTGCCCCTGTGGTACGACGCATTCCCTCAACATCGTGTCAACCCCCTGGGACGCACACAGGTCGACATGATGCCCGACGAAATAAACATCAAGCTCGTCAACGACAGCAGTGACTTCTGTTTCCCCGTAAAGCGTAGCAAGACCTCGAACTACGGCTGGCGCTGGGAGCGTGGCCACCACGGCGTGGATATTGGCCTCCGCATAGGCGAGCCCGTGCATTGTGCTTTCTCTGGCGTGGTGCGTCTAGCACGCCCCATGGGCGGCTACGGCAACTGCATCGTCGTGCGCCACCCCAACGGACTGGAGACCCTCTACGGTCACCTGTCGAAAATCAATGTCAAACCGAACCAGCAGGTCGCCGCAGGCGAGGTGATAGGCCTCGGCGGCAACACAGGGCGCTCCACAGGACCCCACCTGCACTTCGAATGCCGGTTCCTCTACCAGACCTTCGACCCCGAATGGATACTCGACTTCTCGACCTTCAGCCTGCGCACGCGCAAGCTGCATCTCGACAAGAGCTACTTCGGCATTCAAAAGCCCCGCAAGGGCAAGAGCGTCGACTATAAAGCCGACGGAAGTATCATCAAAGAATCCACGAAGAAGAAAAAGAAAAAGGTGGCCGAGACCACCTTCAATATAAAGGATTTTTAATCCCCTAGACCCTTTCAACCCATTAAAAACCCCAATACCTTGAAAAAGACCAACCTCTCCGACTACGACCCGACGGCTGTGCCCGACGGGAAAAACTACCGCATCGGCGTCATCGCCGCCGAATGGAACCCCGAAGTCACCAACGCCCTCCTTCAGGGCGCCGTCGACACCCTGCTCGCTCACGGTGTCACCGAGGATCACCTCATCGTGCGACGCGTTCCCGGCACCTTCGAGCTCTCCTCCGCCGCCGACATCATGCTCGACTCCCAATACCCCGATGCCGTCATCTGCATCGGCTGCGTCATCCAGGGCGAGACACGCCACTTCGAGTTCATCTGCCAGGCCGTCTCGCAAGGTCTCACCAATGTGGCCATCAAGCACGAGAGCCCCGTTATCTTCAGCGTCCTCACCACCGACACCATGGAGCAGGCCCTCGACCGCGCCGGTGGCAAACACGGCAACAAGGGTGTCGAAGGTGCCATCACCGCCCTCAAGATGCTCGCCTTCAAAGAATCTGTCGCCTAACTGCTAACCATTAATTAATGAGAATAGTCTATTTCGGCACCCCCGACTTCGCTGTCGAGAGCCTCGACGCCATCATGCAAAGCCGCCACGAGGTGGTGGCCGTCGTCACCGTGCCCGACCGTCAGGCGGGCCGCGGCCAGAAGGTTACCTTCAGCGCCGTCAAGCAATACGCCCTCGACCACCAACTGCCACTGCTGCAGCCCGAGAAACTGCGCGACGACGACTTCCTTCGCCAATTGGCCGCCTTCCAGGCCGACATGTTTGTCGTCGTGGCCTTCCGCATGCTGCCCGAGGCGGTATGGAATATGCCGCCCCACGGCACCTTCAACCTCCACGCTTCGCTGCTGCCACGCTACCGTGGTGCCGCCCCTATCAACCACGCCATCATCAATGGCGATAACGTCACCGGCGTCACCACCTTCCTCCTCAACCACCAGATCGACGAAGGGCAGATACTCCTCCAGGCAGAGACACCCATCACCCCCGACGACAACGCCGGCAGCCTCCACGACCGGCTAGCCGCCATGGGGCGCACCTTGGTGGTGGAGACTCTCGACGGCATCGAACAGGGTACCCTTACTCCCCATCCACAGGAGGGCACCCCCACCGCAGCGCCCAAAATCTTCAAGGACGACTGCCGCATTCTCTTCGACCGCTCGGGTCGACAGGTCATCGACTTCATCCGCGGACTCTCGCCCTACCCCGCCGCCACACTCACCCTCGTCAACCCCAAAGGCGAAAAAGTGCCCTTCAAAATCTTTGAAGCCGTCGCCATTACTGACGCCAAGGGCACTCCAGGAGCGCTGGAATGCGACCAAAAAAAGGTTCTAAAAATCGGTGTAGCAGACGGTTTTATACAGATTTTGAGTCTACAAATGAGCGGAAAGAAAAAAAATTCAATTGAAGATTTTTTACGCGGAAATAACCTAAACAATTGGAAACTAGAATTATAGAATTTTACCGCAAAAAAAATCTAAAAAATTATTAAAAAAATTTGGCGCGTATCAAAAATAATTCATACATTTGCAGCGAAAAATAAAACACAATTTATTAACCTTTAAACATTCACAACATGAACAAAACTGAACTTGTTAACGCAATGGCCGAGAAGACCGGCATGACCAAAGTTGCCGCCAAACAGGCTATGACCGCTTGCTTCGCCACCATCCAGGAGCAGCTCCAGAAAGGCGAGAAAGTGACCCTCATTGGCTTTGGTACCTTCAGCGTGGTGAAGCGCAAAGCTCGCACCGCCAAGAACCCCCGTACCGGCAAAGCCGTGAAAGTGCCCGCCAAGAAAGTGGCCAAATTCAAAGCCGGCAGCAAACTCATCAAATAAGAGTTGCGTAATTAAAAAAATAAGCGGACCTCAGTGGTCCGCTTATTTTTTTCTCCCATCATCCCCATTAAGGGATTTTAACATAATTGTGTTATAAAGTGTGAAAATAATATAGTATCTTTGCAAAATAATTTGCGACCAGGAAATTCGGCGTAAAAACTGATAATTAATATAATAAGGAATGATAGGAGTGATTGGAAGTGGCACATGGGCCACTGCAATTGTCAAAATTTTGCTCGAACAGGAAGGTAGAAAAGTCAACTGGTGGGTCAGAAACGACGTCGTCCGCGAAGGACTAATGCGCGACGGCCGCAACCCCAAATACCTGCCTTCCGTACAACTTGACGCCAGCAGGCTGAACCTCAGCGACAACCTGGCACAGATTGTTGCCGAGAGCAAATACCTCTTCCTCGTCATCCCTTCGGCCTACGTTGCCAGTACCCTCGAACAGCTTCCCAACATCGCCTACAAAGGCAAGAAATTCATCTCGGCCATCAAAGGCGTCATCCCCGACAAGAGAGTCTCCGTATCGGTATACTTGGAGAACATGCTGAAAATCAAACGCAACGACATCTGCGTCATCAGCGGTCCCACCCATGCCGAAGAGGCCAGCCGCTGCATGCCGACCTTCCTCACCATGGCTTCCCGGAACCTCAACCTGGCCACCGAGGTGGAAGAGATGATGAGCTGCAGCTACCTCCATACCACCCACACTACCGACATCTGGTTCCTCGAGCGCGTCGGCCTGCTGAAAAATATCTACGCCATCTGTGCCGGCATCTGCCAAGGGCTCGGCTATGGCGACAACCTCAACGCTGTCATGGTCAGCGCCGCCGTCCGTGAACTCAACAAACTCACGCGGAGCCTCAGTCCCTCGGCCGCCAACTTTTTCGAGAACTGCTACTTAGGCGATCTGATGGTCACCTGCTGGTCGCACCACAGTCGCAACCGCCGACTCGGCGAAGCCATCGCCCAAGGCAAGAAATTGGAGGACATCTTCGCCGAAATGGGCATGGTAGCCGAAGGCTATTATTCCGCCAAGAACTTCCATGAACTGGGATTGATGACCGGTAAGTTGGACGAGATGCCCATTGCCGAAGCCGTCTACCGCATCCTCTATGAAAACTCCGACCCGAAAGAAGAAATCAACGCTTTGATAGACAACGCATTCTAATGATAACTAACGCCTTTGACGATATTCGTCCTTATCACGACGACGAAATTCCCGATGCTATTGCCCGCATCTCCCAATGGGAGCTCATACCTCAAATCCTGCGCTTCATCTACCCCAAGGAGAAGACTGAAGACACCATGGCACGTCTCCGCAACGTAAAGACCATCAAGGAACTTCAGACCACCTTCATGTACGACGCCATCTGCCGCGTCGTCAAGACCACCTCCAGTGGCTTCTCCTGCTCGGGCTACGACTACATCAAGCGCGACCGCCCCTACCTCTTTATCTCCAACCATCGCGACATCACCCTTGACGCCTTCCTGCTGCAGATGGTCTTCATCTCGCGCCAGCGCGAAACCTCGCATATCGTCTTCGGAAACAACCTCATGGAGACGCCGCTCATGCGCGACCTCTACCTCAGCAACAAACTCGTGCAGATGGAACGTGGCGGCAATCCCCGCGCCTTCTACCGCAGCCTGCAGCACCTCTCCCAATACCTCCACCACCTCATCGTTGACCAGCGCCAGTCGGTGTGGATAGCACAGAAAAACGGCCGCAGCAAGGACGGCATCGACACCACGGCACCGGCCATCATCAAGATGCTCACCCTAGGCAGCGACAACGCCCCGGCGAAGACCCTCGCCGACTTCCATATCGTACCCCTCGCCATCTCCTACGAGTGGGATCCCTGCGACCTCATGAAGACCAACGAGCTTTACCAGCGCGCTCACGGCGAATACCACAAAGTGGAAGGCGAAGACACCAACAGTGTCACCACGGGCATCATCGGCCCCAAGGGGCAGATACACCTCTCCATAGGCAAGCCCCTCACCGCCAGTGAGCTGGTGGTCGATGACGGCAAAGACCTGGCCGACCATGTGGCCTCCGTGCTCGACCGCCGCATCCAGAAGATTTACCGTCTCATGCCCACCAACTACCTGGCCTACGACCTCCTCAACGGTACCAACCAGCACCGCCAGCACTACACCTCCGACGTGAAGAACAAGTTCTTCCAGCGCATGGCACAGCTTCCCGAGGGCGAACCCCAGAAAATCTTCTTGCAGATGTACGCCAATCCCGTCATCAGCGCCCAATCAAAATAAGACCTTCTCCTTACTATCTATCAGTCGGGGAAGAAGCGCGCGTCGAAATTGAGCAGGTATACCCTGTCGGTAGCGCGCGTGAAAGCGGTGTAAAGCCACCGCAGATAATCCCTATCCACCGGATTCTCCCCTAGAAAGCCTTGATCCACAATCACCGTGTGCCACTGACCACCCTGGGTTTTGTGGCAGGTGAGGGCGTAGGCGAATTTGACCTGCAAGGCGTTATAGTAGGGGTTCTGACGCAGCTCGTGCAGGCGGTCGGACTTGCGAGGGAGGTCGGCATAGTCCTCCATCACGTTATTGAAAAGGGTGTTAGCCTCGTCAGAGGTGAGCGAGGGCGACTCAGAATAGAGAGTGGAAAGGAGAAGCTTGCAGTCGTGCGAGGGTTCGTCGGGATAGTCGACGAAGCGCACCGTGGCGTCGGCAAAGCGGAAACCATAGAGTTCTTGCACGTTGCGTACACTGAGTACCTCGACGATGTCACCATTGGCGATAAAGCCGATGGTGCTCTCCTCGTCAAGCCAGAAGTAGTTGTTCTTCACCACCATGAGGTAGTCGCCGGCGTTGACCTCCTCCTCACGGAAGAGCACGCTGTTGCGGATGCCCTGGTTGAAGAGGTTAGCACGTTTGTTGGAGCGGCAAACTACGACGACCTGGTCGAGGGCAAAGTCGCCATATTCCCGGAAGAGGGTCTCCATGAGGTCTTCGCCTGCAAGACGCACCACATCGGTACCATTGGGAGCGAAGAGGGGCATCTGAGCCTCGGCAGCGGTGAGGGAGCTGATTTGTGTGCGCAAGTTTGTGGCATTCGACAGAATGCCTGAGAGTTGTTGCTGGCGCACCACCTCGGTGAGCTCGGCGGCAAGGACGTTGAGGCCAAAGGCGGCGGCGAGATAGCGCTCGTCGAGCGCAGGGCTCTCCGTCTGACCCACGGGGGGCAACTGGGCGGTGTCGCCAATGAGCATCAAGCGGCAGTGATTGCCGTCGTAGACATAATCAATCAAATCCTCCAGCAGGCTCTGCCGCGTGGAGGTAGGCTCAAGGCCTATCATCGATGCCTCGTCGACGATGAAAAGGGTGTAGGCATGCTTGTTGATAGCCCTTGCCGTGCGCACCGCGCCGCTGGCGTCGGTGACAGTCATGTATATCTTCTTGTGAATGGTGAAGGCCGGACGACCCGAGTAGGAGGCGATGACCTTGGCGGCACGTCCTGTGGGGGCGAGCAGCAAGGTATTGACTTTCAACTGTGGAAGCACCTGTATAAGCGCCGAAACCAGCGAGGTCTTTCCGGTACCGGCATAGCCTTTTAGGAGGAATGCCGAACGGGGGTCGGCATCATAGAGAAAACGTGCCATGGCGGCACAGACATCCCGCTGTCCACACGTGGGAGTGTGCGGAAAGCGGGATAGTATAAGGTTTTGAACAACGGGCCCTAAGGCTGACGTATCCACGGGTTACTGAGCCTGCTCAGCGGGGATTTCCACAGTATTCTCGGCAGTGGCAGCGGGGGCGGTAGCGGCGGCGTTGTTGCCCTGAGGCATGGTGTTGAGGTTCTTGACGGCCTCAATCTTGGTATCGTCGCTACTGGCGGTACCACGGCTGATGGTCAAGGTAGCCAGAAGGCTGAGGAAGACCAGCAGACCGGCGAGCCACCAAGTGGCTTTCTCGAGGAAGTCGGCAGTCTGGCGCACACCCATCACCTGGGTGGGAGCAGAGAAATTAGCGGCCAATCCGCCACCTTTGGAGTTCTGAACCAATACAACCAATCCAAGCAGGACACAGATTACGATAATCAGGATTACGATAATGTTGTACATCTCTTTTTATTTATATAGCTATCTATTTATTATTTACTATTTAACAGCGATTCCAACTTCTGGATTCGGGGTGCAAAAATACTACTTTTTTCGGGATTATTCGACAATAAATTCTTATAAATCGCCAGCGCCTTGTCGTAACGCCCTTGTTTCTCAAGTATAACAGCAAGAGTCTCAGTACCTAGCGACACATTCGCAGTGAGGCTTTTTTTATCACTGTAGTCTTTCTTCTGGACCTCTTCAGGCGCCTGGGCGTTGTCATTTTCGGGACCCACCTGAAGGAATTTCGACAAAATGACGCTCTTCGGAGCGGTCTTGAAGGAGACCTCCTGATAGGTATTGATCTCGTTGAGTATGTCGTAAGAGGGGTCGTCGGCCACCTGTGCCGTGCCTACCGTGGCAGAGGCCAGCAGGCCGTCGAGGACAGCGGGATTGCACACCGAAAGGGCCACTGCACGACGTTCCTCGGCAGAAGCGAAGCCATGCACATGGTCGGCCAACAGCGCCAAGGTGCCCACTACCGAAGAATAGGGGTATTTCGACAGCATGGCCTTCAGCCACCCACGGTCCTGCGAGGTAAACGCACGCGGCTTCGACACCATCTCTACAAACTGTTTTTTGTCCATAGCGGCAGCTCTGTTTTATTCGTTGTTTTCTCTTCTCAATTTATGTCCATTTAACATCTTTTCACATCGAAAAATGGATTTGCAAATGTACAAATAATTTTTCAAACAGCGGAAAAAGAATTTATTTTTATCTTAGACATATTTGATTATCAGTAATTTATACCGAAAAAAGATTTTATGGAAATATTTTTTTATCAACAATCCAAAAAAATTGTGTACTTTTGCACACTCAAATTTGACGAAAAAAGAACAAAAAATAAAACATATAAAGAGATGAAAAGAACATTTCAACCGTCACTGAGAAAAAGAGCAAACAAGCACGGTTTCCGCAAGAGAATGTCTACCGCCAACGGTAGAAAAGTGCTGGCCGCACGCCGCAGAAAAGGCAGAAAGAGACTGACCGTTTCTGACGAGAGATAACAGGTCCTCCAATCACAATGGAGACTTGAACGGCATTGCAAGGAAAAAGAAGTATTGAGGATACTTCTTTTTTTTGTATCAACCCCATATTTTCCTTTAAAACCCTTTTCTCATGGGAAGAAGAAACAAAGAATTGCCGCTGCTTGAGCAGGTGACCGTGGCCGATGCCGGTGCCGAAGGCATGGCGGTGGCCCGCGTCGACGGGCTAGTAGTCTTTGTGCCTTTTGTCGTCCCCGGCGACGTCGTCGACATCCAGCTCTATAAAAAAAAGAAGCACTACGCCGAAGGGCGTGCCGTAAAATTCCACAGCCTCTCCGACCTCCGCGTGGAGGCGCGCTGTCCCCACTTCGGGGTCTGCGGCGGCTGCAAGTGGCAGACCATGAGCTATCCAGCACAACTCGAAGCCAAGCAGCGCCAGGTGCGCGACAACCTCGAGCGTCTCGGCAATGTCGACTGCTCGGGCATGCGTCCCATCTGCGGCTCCGAAAACATCTACTACTACCGCAACAAACTGGAATTCACCTTCTCTACCAAGGCCTGGCGTACCGCCGAGGAGATTGCCTCGGGAGCCCCACTGCCCGCCCACGGCGCCCTGGGATTCCACATCCCGCAGCTCTTCGACAAAGTACTCAACATCGAGCACTGCGCCCTGCAAGCCGACCCCAGCAATGACCTGCGCCTCGCCGTTCGCCAATATGCAGAGGAGCATGATCTCGACTACTACGACATCCGCAACCACACGGGCTTCCTCCGCAACCTCGTCGTCCGCAATACCTCCACAGGCCAGTGGATGGTCATCGTCATCGTGGCACAGGACGACACTGCACGTCTCTTCCCACTGCTCGATATGTTGGTCGAGCGCTTCCCCCAGATTACCTCGTTGCAGTATATAGTGAACACCAAGTTCAACGACTCCTATGGCGACCTCGACGTCGTCACCTATCGCGGCAGCGACCACATAGAAGAGTGCATGGAGGGCTACCAAGGCAGCCGCAACCTGCACTTCATCATCAACCCCAAGTCGTTCTACCAGACCAACTCGGCCCAGGCGCAACGCCTTTACAGCTTCGTCGCCGAACTCGCCGAGCTGCAGCCCGGCGACACCCTCTACGACCTCTACACCGGCACCGGCACCATCGCCCTCTTCTTGGCCGACAAATGCCGCCGCGTAGTCGGTATCGAATATGTCGAAGAGGCCATCGCCGACGCCAAAGCCAACGCCCTGCGCAACGGTTTCGACAACACCGCCTTCTATGCTGGCGACATGGCGCAGGTACTCACTGAAGAGTTCATCGCCGCCAACGGCAGGCCCGACGTGGTGGTCACCGACCCTCCCCGGGCAGGCATGCACGAGAAAGTCGTCGCACAGCTCCTCGCCACGGCGCCACGCAAGATAGTCTATGTCAGCTGCAACCCCGCCACTCAAGCCCGCGACCTGCAACTGCTCGCCGAACGCTACGAGGTGAAACGCATACAGCCCGTCGACATGTTCCCCCACACCCAACATGTGGAAAACATTGCCGAACTAGTGTTAAAATCTTAAAAAAAAGAAGATTTTTTCCATCAAAGTTATCCACATTCCAAAAAAAAGTATTATCTTTGCATGTTGTTCTTCACGTAAAGAGCGGCTTTCTTGTCGGTGCAAATAACTAGGCAAGAAAAAGTTATAAAAACAAATAAAGAATAATAATAAATAAAAATACAAACGAAATGATGAAAAAAGTATTTCTGAGTCTGCTTTTGGCTATCGCATGTGTGCCTATGGCTTTCAGCCAGAACAAGGCTGGCGATGTGTACCTCACCGACACCACCATCTGCGGCAGCTACACTTGGAGCACCAACGGAGCTACCTACACGCAGGACACCGTTGTCGTCCTGACCACCGACACTGCCACCCATGTGCTCATCCTCCACATGTCGAACACTTTCATCGACACCGCCGTCGCCCGTGAGCTGACCGGCTACTGCTACGCCAACTACAACAACAAGAGATGGGTCGTCAACGGCACCTATATGGATACCGTCCGCGTCGCCAACCAGTGCGACACCCTCGTCAAGGTCCATGTCGACCTGACGGTCCCCCACCCCGACACCACCAACACCATAGTCAACGCCGGCTGCTCCTACAACTGGCAGGGCACGACGATTACCGACACCAACATCCACACCAAGACCTTTACCTCCGTTGAAGGCTGCGACAGCATCGTCAACCTCAAAGTCAACTTCAGCGGCATCTCCAATATCGACACTACTATCGTGGCTTGCGACCGCTACATCCATGGTAACGACACCATCACCACCGACACCACCTTCGTCATCCACGACAGCACCGCCACCTGCCATACCTACACCACCGTCCACCTGACCATCGCCCCGTCCTATAGCGACACCACCGTCATCGACACCGTCGGTGGCTGCGAGATTGTCTGGGGTGGCCGCACCTACAGATACACCACCGTGGGCCAGACCGTCTACGACAACGTCCGCACCGCCTATGGCTGCGACAGCATCGTGGGTCTCCATATCGTTGGCTTCGACAGCACCCAGTACCGCGAGCTCAACTCCATCCTCGACACCTGCTTCGACTACACCTTCGTCTACCACACCATGAATGCCGCCGGCACCTCCGCCACCAGCCACTCCGTGGTCTTCTCCCAGGACGGCACCTACGACACCGCCCTCGATGGCACCCCCCTGATGCAGTACAGCAACTCCAAGAAGTGCAAGACCTACTACACCCTTAACCTCACCCTCAAACAGCCTGAGCAGCGCTACCGCGCCGACATCGTCGACACCGCCTGCGACCGCTTCACCCTGAAGTTCAACAACACCTTCTATACCACTCCCCGCTACGCTCCCACCATCTTCGATGCCGACCCCAACAGCGACATCACCTACATCGACAGCACTGTCATCAGCCACGCCTACGCCGATGGTGAGCACTGCTACGACTCCATCGTCCACGTGAACCTCGTCATCTACAAACGCTCCTATAATGACACCACCGTCAAGGCTTGCGACCGTTTCACCTGGCCTGTCAACAACAACGTCTACACCGAGAGTGAAGTCGTCGAGGTTGCTAGCGAGAGCAAGAACATCTACGGCTGCGACTCCATCAACCGCCTCAACCTCACCGTCAACGCCACCCCGCAGGCCCACATCGAAGGCATCTTCGACCAGACCGGCGAACAGTTCGAGGCCACCACGCTGAGAGCCGTCTATGAAGGCACTGGCAACGTCACCTACCAGTGGTACATCAACGACAACGCCGTCCCCGGCGCCCGTGGCAAAGCCGACAGCCTCGTTGTCGACGCCCCCACCGGCAACCCCATCTACAACACCGACGTGCGTCTTGAGACCACCGCCCACTACGCCAACAGCCACACCTGCACTGGCAGCAACTGGATCACCCTCACCTACAACCTGGGTATCGACGATATCGACGCCCTCCAGGTCAACATCTACCCCAACCCCGCCAGCCGCTTCCTCAACCTTGAGAGCGCTGAGGGTCTCAGCGAGGTGACCGTCTACAATGCCCTTGGCCAGCAGGTCATCGCCCGCAGCGTCAATGCCGATGCCATCCAGCTCGACCTCGGCAACCTCGTCGCCGGCAACTACACCCTGCGTATCGTCTCCCAGAACGGCAACGAGACCACCCGCAAATTCATTGTCAATAAATAATGAATATACATTATAAAAACAGAAGCGTTCGGCACCACGGTGCCGGACGCTTTTTGATAGCCGCCTGTGCCCTTCTCCTCCTGGCCTCCTGCCAGCGGCAAGCCACCCTCGTGGCTCTCGAGGGCAAAGCCCAAGGCACCTACTACAGCATCAAATACTACGACGAGCAGCAGCGCAACCTGCAGCACAGCATCGACTCGCTCCTCGACGCCTTCGACCGCTCGGCATCCCTCTGGGTCGACAGCTCGCTCTTGCGGAGCCTCAACGCCAACGCCACCGACAGCCTTGATGACGTCCTCCACTTCCTACTGGTCAATTCCGACAGCATCCGGCGCTATACCGACGGTGCCTTCGACTGCCGCATCGGCCGCCTCGTGCAGGCCTGGGGCTTCAGCTTCCGCCAGCGCGAGGAACTCGACGACGCCACCCTCGACAGTCTCCTTGGCGCCGCACGCGCCACGATAGCCGTCGACACTGTCGACGGCACCTTCCGTCTCCGCAAGGAGAACCCTGCCACAGAACTCGACTTCAACGCCATCGCCCAAGGCTACGCCTCTGACCTCGTGGCGCAATACCTCGAAGCTCGCGGCATCACCTCCTACCTCGTCGACATCGGTGGCGAGGTCGTCAGCCACGGCGTCAAGCCCGACGGCCGACCCTGGTCGGTAGGTATCGAGCGTCCCGCCGCCGACCGCTACAGCGAACGGCAGGTGCAGACCGCCATCGCCGTCCACGACAGCGCCATCGTCACCTCGGGCAGCTACCGCAAATACTACGAGCGCGACGGCGTGCGCTACTCCCACACCATCGATCCCGCCACGGGACGCCCCGTGCAGCACACCCTCCTCAGCGCCACCGTGGTAGAGCGCGAGTGCTGGCTCGCCGACGCCATGGCCACAGCCTACATGGTCATGGGCCTCGAGCGTGGCAAAGCCTTCATCGACGCCCATCCCGACGGCCCCGGCACCGCCGCCGTATACTTCATCTACGACTCCTGCGGAACCCTCGCCACCTACGCCACCCCCGCCTTCCAACAACTGACAATAAAAAACAACCAATAAAACATGAAATCAATGACCGGTTATGCCAAGGTGCAATGTCTCCTTGGCGACAAGAAACTGAATATCGAGATCAAGACCCTCAACAGCAAGCAGCTCGACCTCATTGTGAAAGTCCCCGCCGCCTATCGCAGCCGTGAGTTGGAGATCCGCTCGATGCTGGGCCGCCTGGAGCGCGGCAAGGTGGAGTGCTACCTCACCGAGGAGGCTGGCGACACTGCCGCCGCGGCCTCACTCAACCGCGACCTCCTAGAGGCACGCTTCCAGGCGCTCTGCGCCGCTGCCGAGAAACTCGGCGCCGACAGTGCCGACAGCCGTCCCGCACTCTTCAACAGCCTCGTCACCATGGGCGACATCTGGAATGGCACCTCCGACAACGAGGTCAGCGACGACCAGTGGGCCGTGGTACGCGGCGACCTGCAGCGCGCGATCGACCTCTGCGACGACTTCCGCAGCCACGAGGGCAGCGTCCTCGAGAAAGACTTCCACCTCCATGTCGACCTCATCGAGCAGAAACTGCGCCAGATTCCCACCCTCGAAGGCGAGCGCATCGACACCGCCAAGGAGCGCATCCGTCGCCACATGGCCGATGCTGCCGTCAAGGAGGTCGACGAGAACCGCTTCGAGCAGGAACTCATCTACTACCTCGAGAAACTCGACATCACCGAAGAGAAGGTGCGTCTTCAGAAACACATCGACTATTTCCGCCAGACCATGGCCAACGAGCCCTCCTGTGGCAAAAAACTGGGCTTCGTAGCCCAAGAAATGGGCCGCGAGATTAACACAACCGGATCCAAGGCCAACCACGCAGGCATACAGAAGATTGTCGTTGAGATGAAAGACGAACTAGAGAAGATAAAAGAGCAACTCGGAAACGTTTTATAAAACCTAGGAAACCCTAGGCACCCCTAGGAAAGCCTAGGAGAACCTAGGATCGCCTAGGAAAACCTAGGAAAGCCTAGCACTTCCTAGCTTCTCCTATAAAACAAAAAAGGCTACCCAATCGGGTAGCCTTTTTTTGTATCAAGCGGAAACTTACTTGATGATGAGTTTCTCGATCTTGCTGAAGGTGTCGTTGGTGACGCGCACGAAGTAAGCACCGGCGGGCATGTTGTTCACATTGATGATGTGGCTGCCTTCGGCGTTGATGTTGGCGTTGTAAACGACGCGGCCGCTCATGTCGATGATGTTGCAGTTGACCATACCGGTGACACCGGAAATGTTCAGCTTAACAGTCGAAGTGGCGGGGTTGGGGGCGAGAGCAAGACCCACCTCGGGAGCGACGGGGTCGATACCCAGAGCCTTCCAGCTGGTGAAGACCTCGAGGTTGTAGTCCTGAGCACCGTTCTCAATCAGGGAGAAGCTGTAGTAGCTACGATACAGGCGGATGACCTCATCGTCACCTTCGCCGTCGACCACATTGTACTCGTGGGCTTCCATCTGACCGAAAGCGTCGCCTTCTTCGAGCTTCACACCGTTAACCTTGATGGAGTCGATGAAGCTGTTGTCGGTAGCGGGCAGCACATACATTTCGCGGGAACCACCCTCGGGGACGGAGAATTCCTCACCGCAGCCGATGCTGTCGGGAGCATAGATGAACGAAGAGCTCTGGTGATCAGCGCTGGTGTTGGTGCAGTTGAGAGTACCATATTTGTACACAACCTGCTCGGCGGGTCCAACGATGGGACGAACCACGGGGAAGTAGTCGATATTCCAGCTGCTGATAGCGCGGCCGGCGACGGGATCCTGGACATAGACATCGAGCACATTGGCGGGAATCATACGGTGGGTGCCATAGAAGTGGGCATCGGCAGTGGTGGAGAGAGCCTTGAGGTAACGAGGATCGGCGGGGTCGCGGTAGCGGAGGTACTGCGAAGCCAGAGCGAACTGGGCGTCGTTCTCAAGTCTGTAACCGAAGAGGTAAGCAGTGTTGGGCTCCATAGCAACCTGCTCGGGGAACTTGATGTTGATGGATTTGTAGGTGCTACCGGGGAGACGGTAACCAATGGTGTCGTCCATGTCGAAGTCGTTGGCGTCGACAGTGTAGGGCAGGGCACCGGCGTCGATGCCACGCCAGCCGAGACCGGCATCCGCACCTGCTTCACCATGCTCGTAGCACACAACAGGAGTCAACTGAGCGCCCACGGGCTTGTTGTTGCGGAGGTCAACACCACGGGTGGAGTGAACCAGCTCGAGGCCACGGAAGACCCAAGGCTCGCCGTTGGTTTCGGGGATGACGGAAGGAGTAACGAAACGAACATACACAGTGTAACCGGCAGCGGTGTGGCTGTTGGCGTCGTCAGACTCGCTGACGAGGTCATGAGAGAAGGCATATCTGAAAGGAGTGGTGTGCGAGGTGATGATACCGTTGTCACGGCCCCAGCGGTAACCGGCGACACGGTGGGTAGCAGCATCAGCAGGAATGTTACCAGTGACGGTGTAGGCCATGGTGTCGGTCGCATGCTGCAGACCGTTGTCGGCGCTCATGGTGACGGTGAAGAGGTTCTCACCGTTGTGGTCGGTGGGAAGGCTGCGGCCCTGGAAGCCGGTGGGAACGCCCTCGGAGAAGTAGACATTGGAACCGCCCTCATAACCGGCGACATTCTGATAGAATTTCTCGTCAACGCCGATGGTCTCGTCAAGCATACCGCGCTCGTTGAGGTAGATGGGATAGTCGGTCATGACATTACCGGCGGGGATGGTCTTGGTGTCACCGGGGATGGTGGCCTCGAAGTTGGTGGGGTCGCCCTCGCTGGTGTAGACGGTAGCACGGGCGTTGGTGATGTTGCCAGAACTGATGTTGTTGACGTTGATACCGAAGCTCACGGGAACCTCCATGCCCTGGGGGATCATGCCATAGAAGCCGTCAAAATAGGTAGCGGAACGGTCGCTGACGCTCCACACATGCTCATTGGTGTTACGAATGATAGCCACATTGTCGACAGCCCAGTAGTAACCGTAGGCGCTGACGCGACGGGCAGCGGGATTGGCAAAAGCACGGAGACGGAGCTCGATGTTGGCCACTTCAGCCAGCGGCATAGGCATGGCGTAGCGGATACGATACATACCAGCGGCGTTCACATCGCAGTCGATGCCGGGGAGGTTGATTTCACGGGTATACCAGTTGCCATTATACTTGTAGTCGATAAAGCAACGGTCGTAATACTTGATGTAGTCCTGGGTGAGGGCCACCTCAATGGTCTGGGTGTTGTTGAGGTCGGTGTTCTGCACCGTGGGCAGCTGGACCCAGGCATTCATCGGGGCACCAGGCTCGTTCTGCTCGTTGAGGGAGATAATCACGAAACCGTCATCGGGAGTACCGGTATTGGAGTCGGCCATAGCCGTGGCGATGTCTTCCACCATCCAGTTGTCCTGGCTGCCGGCAAGACCGGGAGTGTAGGTAGCCACGTTGGTGGTGAAGGCGGTGGTGCTGGCATAGCGGCGCCACAGGTTGGCACTACCAGTCAGACCGTGAGCCGAGGCGCCCACCAGGGTGTCCTGGATTCTGTCCGTAGGGGCCAGCGATCCGGTAACAGCGTCGCTGTTGCTGGAGAAGGTGATGGTCGTGATGGTGTCATGACCGGCATCCTTGCTGAAGATGGAAGCCTTGTAGTCCACCGAACGTTGCACATCAGCATTGCTGATCTTGATGTTCTTTTTCACATCCTGAGCCTTCAGGTGTGTGGTCTGTGCAACGGCGAGGGTGGCGCACATTGCAAAACCAAGAGCCATTAATGCTTTTTTCATTTTGTTTGACTTTTAAGATTAATAATAAATTGAATAATTATATTCTAAAACAACTTTGTTTCAATATCTTATATATAGTTCAAGCCTTTTTTTACCTACTGTTTCAAAGTGCAAATATAGACATTTTTTTTCACATGAGATGTTTTTTTTGTTTTTTTATGAATTCCCTTCCGCAGGGAGAGATGCGACGGGCGCTTTTTCGGCAGGGCGACGCAATAAAAAAGGGCAACCTACGTTAAGTCATGAAAAACAGCGCCGTCATGGATAAACATAAAATATTAATAGGCACAATAATACTGATGCTCACTGCCGTTGCCGTGGGCTGCGGCGGCAGCCGTCCTGCCGCCGACAGTGCCGACGCCCGCTATCGGCGGGCGCCGCTGCGCGAGGTCACCGAGCAGCAGCTCGCCACCGACAGCCGCCTCATCGATGCCCTGGCCCTCCAGACCACGGGTCGCGAGGGCGACGCCCTCGCGGCTTACGCCGCCCTCACACGCGACGACCCCAAGGCGGCGGCGGCATGGTACGAGATGGGACGCCTCCTCGCCGCTCGCGGATGGACCGACAGCGCCGAAGCCTGCGCCGCTCGCGCCGCCACCCTCCAGCCCGACAACACCTGGTACCTCCTCTCGCTGGCTCACATACAGCAGCAACGCCACAACGCCAAGGCCCACGCCGCCACATGGGAGCGCATCGTCAAAATCAACCCCGAGAACCTCGACTACTACTACGAACTCTCCAACGCCTACCTCGAAGTGCCCGACCTCAACAAAGCCGTCGAGGTGCTCAACCGCGTGGAACGCCTGATAGGCGTCAGCGAGCCCATCTCGCTCCAGAAACAGAAAATATGGAACGCCGCCGGAAAACCCGACAAAGGGCTGCGAGAGGTCGAAGCCCTGGCCGACGCCATGCCCCACGAGAAACGCTACCAGGCCATCCTCGCCGAGAGCCACATGCGGCAGCGCCACTACGCCAAAGCCAAGCAATACTACGACCGTATCCTCGCCGCCGACCCCGACGACCCCTACATACACATCCAGCTGGCCGAATACTACAAGGCCGTGGGACGTCCCGCCGAGGCCGACAGCGAGATGGTGGCGGCATTCCGCAACCCCGCACTCGACAGCAAGTCGATGATACAAATCCTGGGCTCCTTCTACACCGAGGAGGAGTTCTATAACACGCGTCGCGCCACCACCTTCCGACTCCTGGACATGGCTATGGCCAACAGCAATGACAGCGCCGACCTCGCACTCCTCTACGGCGACGTGCTCATGCGGCAGGAGAAGTACGCCGAGGCGGCACACCAGTTCGACCTGGCCCTCCGCACCGACAGCAGCCGCTACGAGGTGTGGGAGGCCCTCCTCATCTGCCTCACCGAGGAGCCCACGCAGAAAGCACGCCTCGCCGACCGCGCCCAGCGCGCCGCACGCCTCTTCCCCATGCACACCCTACCCCACTACCTCCTCGCCATGGCGGCCTATGAGGAGAAGCGCTACGACGACGCCCTGGCGCACCTCGCCGACGCCATGAAATGGGGCTTCACCAAGGGATACCTCGAGTCGCAGTGCTACGCCCTCGAGGCCGAATGTCACTACCGCGCCGGCCACCTCGATAAGACCTGGGCCTCCTTCGAGCGCCGACTCGCTCAGCAGCCCGACGACATCGAGGCGCTGAACAACTACGCCTACTACCTCGCCGAGCAGAACCTGAACCTTGAAAAAGCCCTTGAGATGAGCCGCCGCACCATCGAGAAGGAACCCGAGGTGGCCAACTTCCTCGACACCTACGCCTGGATACTCCACCTTCTCGGCCGTGACCGCGAGGCGCTGCCCTACATCGAGAAGGCTGTGCGCCTCAACCCCTCCAGCGACACCCTGAAAGAACACTACCGTACCATCAAAGCCCAATAGCCATGAGACACTACCTGCTCCCCGCGGCCGCTGCCTGCCTGGCCTTCCTCCTCGCCACGGCCTGCTGCAGCACCAAGCCCGTCACCACCACGGGCACTCCCTCCGCCAGGCCCTACACCGTCATCACCTTCACCGGCGAGAGCGAGGGACTCTCCTTCAACGGACAGGTGCGCATGGCCAAGGACAGCGTCATCTGGTGCAATATCAGCAAGCTCGTCGAACTGGGCCGCGCCATGGCCACGCCCGACTCGGTGTGGCTCCGCGCACCGCTCCTCGGACGCAACGACGCCGGCGACTACCGCATGGTCAAGCGCCGCACAGGCCTCGACATCTCCTTCGCCGACCTACAGGACATCCTCGAGGCCGACGATGCCGAGCAGCGCATCGCCAACCTCGCCCGACGCTTCGGCATCGCCCTCACCGTCAAAATCAAGAAACGCGAACGCGTCGACACCCTGACATTCCCCTTTAGAAAAATTGAAAATTGAGAATTGAAAATTGAAAAATATTAGCACAATATTTCCACGCGTGCCAGAGGCACGCTCTCTCAGTAACCCCGCACGAAGTGTGGGGGGTATGAGATACTCCCTTCCACGCGTGCCAGAGGCACGCTCTCTCAGTAACCCCGCACGAAATGTGGGGGTTATGAGATCCTCCCTTCCACGCGTGCCAGAGGCACGCTCTCTCAGTAACCCCGCACGAAGTGTGGGGGTTATGAGATCCTCCCGCAGTCTGAGGACCATTGCTCGTTGTCTCTTTTGTCTTTCTTGTCTTTTGACCCTCCTGCCGATGACGGCGCACGCGCAGAACCACGCCTTCGTCATCGACGACACCGCCCAATATGTCGTCGACCGCTACCTGCGCCTCATGGCCATCGACGAGCTGCCTGAAGACAGCCTCCTCGTCCTCGAGACCACCGTCACCATGGGCGGCGACACCACCCTCATGCGCCGCTGGTACCAGCCCCACGGCATGATGCGCGTCGAGCTCTTCCACGGCGGCGAGCGCTACGACGGCTTCATCACCAACGGCGACAAGCGCCACCGGCGCTATTCCCGCCGCAGCGGCAGCTGGGATGCCACCTCCGCCGACGACATCACAGACCTCCTCCGCGGCTACGACTTCCGCGGACCCCTCTACCGCTGGCGCGAGAAAGGCGCCACGCTCACCTGGAACGGCACCACCGTCGTCGACGGCCACACCCTGCAGGTCGTCAAGGTGGTATGCCCCAAGATGTTCGACCGCTACTACCTCTTCGACATCTCCACCGGACTCCTCACCCTCATCTATGAGACCGACCGCGAGGACGACATCCCCACCGAGATCAGCCCCGGCTCCTCGCACATCGAATGGAAGATTCTCCACGAATACCTCCCCGTGGGACCCGCCCTGCTGCCCTCCCTCGAGAGCTTCATGCGCTCCGGCACCCTCACCGTCCTCTCCACCACCATGCACCTCGAACCCCGCAACGACGAACTCTTCAACAAAGACTGACCACACCATGGGAATACTGCAACCTGACGACGAATACTACATGGGCGAAGCGCTCCGCGAGGCGCGGCGTGCCGCCGACGAGGACGAGATCCCCGTGGGCGCCGTCGTCGTCGCCGGCGACAGCATCATCGCCCGCACCCACAACCAGACCGAGCGGCTCCACGACGTCACGGCACATGCCGAGATGCTGGCCCTCACCGCCGCCGCCGACCACCTCGGCGCCAAATACCTCACTGGCTGCACCCTCTATGTCACCCTCGAGCCCTGCGTCATGTGCGCCGGCGCATTGGGATGGGCCCAGCTCGACCGCATCGTCTACGGCGCCGACGACCCCAAGCGCGGCTTCCAACGCCTCGGCACCGCCATGCTGCACCCCAAGACCGAAGTCACCTCCGGCATCCGCGCCGACGAATGCGCCACCCTCGTGAAGGACTTCTTTAAGAAAAAGAGATAACCTCGTGATAACATGATAACGAGATAACGTAATAACGAAAAAAATAGAATATGAAACCTACATTATTAGTTTTGGCTGCCGGCATGGGCAGCCGCTACGGCGGACTCAAACAGATGGACGGCGTAGGCCCCCACGGCGAAATCATCATGGACTACAGCATCGAAGATGCCATCCGCGCCGGCTTCGGCAAAGTGGTCTTCGTCATCCGCCACTCCTTCGAGGAGGAGTTCAAACGCCACATCAACGCCGACCACTTCGGCGGCCGCATCACCGTCGAGTATGTCTTCCAGGAACTCGACAAGCTCCCCGCCGGCTTCACCGTCCCCGAGGGTCGTGAGAAACCCTGGGGCACCAACCACGCCATCCTCATGGCCAAGGACGCCATCCACGAGCCCTTCGCCATCATCAACGCCGACGACTTCTACGGACGCGACGCCTTCCGCGTCATGGCCGACCACCTGCGCACCCTCGACGGCAAGCAGGGCAGCTACTGCATGGTGGGCTACCGCCTCGAGAACACCCTCAGCGAGAACGGCACCGTCAGCCGCGGCGTCTGCCAGACCGACGACCAAGGACTCCTCGTCGGCATGACCGAGCGCACCTCCATCGGACGCACCCCCGACGGCATCGCCTATAAGGAGGCCGACGGCTCGCTCCACCCCCTCCCCGCCGACGCCACCGTCAGCATGAATCTCTTCGGTTTCACACCCGACTACTTCGAGAAGAGCGAAAAGTTATTCACAATGTTCCTCAAGGAACATGGTTCCGAACTCAAGTCAGAGTACTATATTCCATTCGCTGTCAATACCTTTATCGCCAACGGCGAAGCCACCATGAGGGTGTTGAAAACTTCTGCCCAGTGGTTCGGCGTCACCTACAAGGAAGACCGCCCCATGGTCGTCGCCCGCCTCGCCGCCCTCCACGCCGCCGGCGAATACTAAAAGACATTTTTTTAAAGACAAGAAAGGACAAGAAGGGACAATAATAAAATCATCATTTGTCTTTTCTTGTCCTTTCTTGTCTTAAGAATAATAATTAATGTTGTCTTTATCCAAAGAGACACTAGCGTTTGCCTGGGAGCACGCGGGGGAGGATACGGCGCGGCTGCTGCTGTCGGCCGCGCGGTATCCCGGCATCGACATGCCCGCGGCGGTGCAGCAGATCGAGGGTCTACGCGTCGCACGCGACAAATGGCCGTCGCTCCTCGACTGTCCCGACTACCTCTACCCTCCCCGCCTCAACCGCGAGCAGTCCTCGTCGGAAGTCACCGCCCACTATAAGGCCTCGCTATTTTCAATTTTCCTGCCTGGCTCCAAAGGAGACACGGCCTGCGACCGAAGTGGAGCAAATTCTCAATTTTCAATTTTTGCCGACCTGACGGGCGGCATGGGCATCGACACCCTGGCCTTCGCCCGCGTAGCGCAGCACGTAGACTATGTGGAGCGCGACGCGCAGCTCTGCGCCCTCATGGAGCACAACCTCCGCGCCCTCGGCGTCGACAACGTCGACGTCCACTGCGCCGACAGCCTCGACTGGCTCCAACAATCCATCACTCATCACTCATCATTCAACACTATCTTCCTCGACCCCGCGCGCCGCGACGCCCGCGGCCGCAAGGTCGCGGCCTTCGAAGACTGCACGCCCGACCTGCTGGCGAACCTCGCGCTGCTGCGCGGCAGCTGCCAGCGCCTCCTCGTCAAGGCTAGCCCCATGATAGACATCGACCTCGCCTGCCGCCAGCTCGGCGCCGTCAGCGAGGTGCATGTCGTAGCCGTCAAGGGCGAGTGCAAAGAGGTGCTCTTCCTCCTCGGCGGCGATGCCGCCGAGGAGCCACAAATAGTGTGTGTCAATCTGAATAATCAGAGTATTCCGAATAATCAGAACACTCCGAAACCTTTCACCTTCTCTCGCACGGAGGAGGCCGCCGCCGAGGCGGACCTCTGCGATGCCGTGGGCGCCTGGCTCTACGAGCCCGGCGCCGCACTGATGAAAGCAGGCCCCTACCGCCTCCTCGCACAGCGCTATGGACTGCTGATGCTGGGCCCCAACACACACCTCTACACCGCCGACCGCCGCGTCGACGACTTCCCCGGCCGCGTGCTGCGTGTGCTCCAGGAAGTCAAAGGCGGCCGAAAGGAGCTCGCCGCGCTGCTCCCCGACGGCCGCGCGCATGTCGTCACCCGCAACTACCCCGCCGAAGCCGCCACACTGCAGCGTCAGCTGGGCCTCCGCGAGGGCGGCGACCACTTCGTCGTCGGCACCACCGTAGGTCGCCGCCGCACGCTGCTCCTCTGTGAGCAAGAATAAATTTTCACATACCTGATTTTTAGCAAGACAAGCATCTTGTCAGTAATGGTGCGCCTTCCCCAGGCCCTTCACCATAACTGACCCAATACAACATGGTATATTTTTGAAGACAACAGGATATTCTTTTTGAAGACAACAAAAACAACAAAAACAACTTTTTACTAACATAAATTATCACGAATTAACCATCAATTAAGAAAATTAAGAATTAAAAATTAAGAATTAAGAATTAACCGAGACGAGTCCCCGCCGAAGGCAAGAGGAAGTCCAGTGAACTTCCGGGCAGAGCATGAGTAAGGCGTTAATTTACTAGATTTATAGATTTCGCGAAGCGAAGCGAGCAGGAGAAAAAAGAGATGGATTTCGCGCAGCAGGAGAACAAGAATGATAGGGATATACTTGCTTATTCCCGTATATATATTTTACCTTATCGCTACATCAACTCTACAAAAATGTAGAGAAAGGGTAGAGAAAAGGTAGAGAAGAGGTAGAGAAGAGGTAGAGATGAAAGCAGGTAGTCGGGAGTGATGAATGATGTATGATGTATGAGGAATGAGGAGTGGTTAGTGTTAAGTGTTAAGTGTTTAGTGATGAATTAGGAATTCTTTTTAAATCTTTTAAAATCTGTCGGAGAAAAAGTTCTGATAGTTCTGATAGTTGCTCATTACATTTGATTGATTTAATAGGTATTCGCAGGCATACCACTGATTGAGATAGAAAAGCGGGGAGTGGGGAGTGGGGAGTGGGGAGTGATGAGTGATGAGTGATGAGTGATGAATGATTTTGAATCTTTTAAAATCTGCTGGAGAAAAAAGTTCTGAAAGTTCTTTTAGTTGCTCATTACATTTGATTGATTTAATAGGTATTCGCAGGCATACCACTGATTGAGAAGAAAAATCTACAAGATCTACGAGATCTCGCCGCAGGCAGGAGAATAGAAAAGAAAGAGAAATTTCGCGGAGCAGGAGGACAGAAAAAAATTGTTGATAAAAATGTTAAAAATTTGGAATGTTCAAAAATAATATCTACCTTTGCGGTTGACATTGCACCCATAGTATTTAGGGGTGCAGTGTATTTTATCCTCGGAAAAACAGCAAGATAAGTCCAAAAACAGCAGAGATAAAGACAGTAGAAAAACGAGAAGCGAGCTGCAGGATGCATTATGGGGATCTGAGACAGCTAATTAGTTTTTAAAAACAAGAACAATTCAATATAATATTAACTAAAAACAAAACATTATGAGACAATTACTACGAAATCTGGCCCTCGTGGCGCTGATGTGCGTCCCCTGGGTCACCCAAGGACAACAGACGTTGCCGTACACGATGGACTTCGAGAACGAAACAGAGTATGGCAACTGGACAACCATCAACACCCATTCCGCCAATAGCGGCTCTCGCTTTGGCCGATTGACGAGTGCAAAGAAAGATGGTGACTATGGTTTTAGCTTCTCGTCATGGTCTTCTTCGTCTGATGGCTATGATCAATATCTGATTTCGCCAGAATTGACAGGAACCACCACAGGTATAACCATTGCATTTGATCACAAGAAAAGTTCCACGAGCAGTACAAGTGAGCCCTTCAAGGTAGGGTACTCCACTACCACAAACGACGTCTCTGCTTTTACGTGGGGCACGCAAAATGAGTCAGGAAACTCGTGGGATACTTATGAAGAGACACTTCCCGCAAACACAAAGTATGTGGCAATCTTTTACTGCCAAACAGCTTCTAAATATCAATTGTATATTGATAACATCACTCTTACGACACCCCCCACTTGCTTCAAGCCTACCCTTGCGGACAATCCTTTCAGCAATATTACCGCTACAGGTGCCACCATCACTTGGACACCTGACACTCGCACCACCGAACCCTCTGGTGGCTGGGAAATCCGCTACCGTGTGAGCGGCAGCAGCGGCGACTACACAATTGTCACCGCCGCTGGTGATGCTACCTCGAAAGCTCTCACCGACCTCTCGGCTAACACATCCTACGAGGTCTCCGTCCGCGCCCACTGCGATGGCGACGACTATTCCGACTGGACCGCCGCCAAAACATTCAAAACCCTCTGCAACCCTAGTTCTACCTTCCCGTATGAGGAGAACTTCGACAGCTACACAGGCTCCACTTCAGGCAGCACCAACAACCTGCCTGCTTGCTGGAACTATATCAACACCACTACCTATAGTTACTATATAGGTTATCCCATTGTCTACAACTCTAGCAGCAATGCTTACTCACCAAACAATTATCTGTATTTCTTTTCCTATTATTCTTCTTGGTCGTCAGATTATGACCCGCAGGATCAGTATGCGATATTACCCCCAATGGAAAATTTGGCAGGCAAGCAGATTACACTGCAGGCCAAGGGATACAACACCAGCAGTACCTTCAAGATTGGTCTGATGACTAACCCATCTGATCCGGCAACCTTCACGCCAATTGCCACGCAGACCGGACTGACCACATCCTATCAGGAGTTTACTTACAATATACCCTCCAATACGACTGCTCAGTGTGTCGCCATTATGATTGAGGCTGCTGGTTCGAGCCGCACCACCAATGGGGTTTATATCGACGACATTGTAATAGACAATCCTCCGTCGTGCAGCAAGCCTACGGATGTAACCGTTAGCAATATTACAGCTAACGGTGCACGTATTAGTTGGAGCAGCATCAACGATGCCACTGCCACTTATACCATCACCGACGGAAATGCTATCAATGTAACAACCAATCCTGGCGTATCCTACTACGACTTCACCACCCTCACCGCGAACACCGCATATGGTCCCTTTACCCTCACAGCCAACTGTGGAGAAAGTGATCATTCTGAGGCTGCTGCCGTATCAGGATTCAAGACCAAATGCAACCCGGTATCCACATTGCCTTATACCGAAGACTTCGAAAGTTATGAGACGACAGCTACCTACAGTGAGACCGACGGCATCGTACCCGATTGCTGGAGCGTGTATACTACAGGCTCTGTCAAGCCCCATGTCATCGGCGGTGGATCCTCCTACTACTATAAACACAGTGGGACCAAGGCGCTCACGTTCTATGGTAGCGGCTATTGCTACGCTGCCTTGCCCGAGTTCGCTGCCGCTCTCAACACCCTGCAGATTTCATTCTGGTATCAGCAAGAGAACGCCAGCAACGGCACGTTGACTCTCGGCTACATCACTGATGAGGATGTCAATATGAGCACCTTCACTCCTATTGTGAGCTATGATGGTGTTGCTGCTATGACGCAAGCCCCGACGACCTATCTTAACGAAGTGCCTGCCACCGCCACCCGTCTGGTGTTCCGCTGGTACTACAGCAGCCAGTATAGTTGCTGCATTGACGATATCGAAGTTAAAGAGATGTCGTCGTGTATGCCTGTCACCTCGTTGCTTGCTCCAGAAGAGAGCATCACCTCCAGCAGCATAGCGCTGACGTGGACCGACAACAACAACGGTTCGGCTACCTATATCATCACCGATGGAGAAGACAACGCAATCCCTGCCGCACAGATTGAGAACCTCACTACTACGGGCGTCACCATCACTGGTCTTACAGCCAACACCGCCTACAGTTTCAAGGTGAAGGCCGACTGCGGCGGTGGTGAGTACAGTGACGCTGTGAGTATCAACAATGTAAAGACTGCCTGCGGTACTGAAACCATCCCGTTTACTGAGAACTTCGACAGCTACGCTGCCAGCACTTATAGCTCGGCCGTAACGCCCGACTGCTGGAAGATGCTCCCCGAACCTACGAACTATTACAATGGTCCATGTGTCTACAGCGGAGGCGTCAGTTCAAGCCGCTGCCTGTATACGTACGGCAGTTCCGCGCACAACTATGTGGCTGTTCTGCCTGAAATGTCGGCTGCCACCAACACCCTGCAGGTGCGATTCCAATACAAAGGAAATAATACATCTTACACAAACCGCCTCGAGGTGGGTTATGTGACAGATGTTGCAGATACCACCACGTTTGTCAGCTTGTGGAGTGTATCGGCACAGAATAGTTCATTTACCGATGCTGAGGTGACTCTTGAGAATGCCCCTGCCGGTGCTCGTATTGCCTTCCGCAACAACACCTCCTATGGTGTATATATCGACAACATCACTGTTGAGACCATCCCGGCCTGTAAGAACGTCACTGCTGTGACGGCTGCCACGAATGTCACCAGCAACAGTGCCACGCTGAGCTGGACCGACACGCGCAACACGGGTGCCACCTATACCATATATAATAAGGCTACTGAGCCTGCCACCATCCTCGGCACCACCACCGAGGCCGGCGTAACGACCATCAACCTCACAGGCCTCACCGCCCACACCACCTACAACCAGTTGGTCGTCGTGGCCAACTGCTCGGAGAACGAGCATAGCGGCGAGGTCAGCGTGCCGTCGTTCACCACCAAGCGTAACGAGTGCGCCATCACTGGTGTCACCGTCACCGCTCCTGCTGGCGTGACCCGTGGCGACGTCGTTTTCAACGCTGAGAACCACAGCGTGACGATACCTGTCTACTACCTCACCGCCGAGGAGATTGCCGCCCTCACGGGCACCATCACCAAGTCGACGGGTGCTACAATCTATGCTTATAATGCTACGACGTCGGATTGGACCACCCAGGTCTACTCTCTTGCCGGCATTCGTGATGACCTCGCCATGAACACTCCGTACACTGTGCGTGTGGTGGCTGAGGATCCCGCCTTCTATCAGGACTGGACCATCACCCTGCAGGGCGAGGATTGCAGCACTCCGCGCAACCTCACCTTCGCCGCCGAGCGCACAAGCCTGACGGCCAACTGGGTGAACGCCGACCCGGCCGCCGAGGACTACCAGGTGGTCATCAGCCCCAGCGCCCTTGACGAAGAGGGTCTCGCTGCCGCTGTGAAGACCGCCGTCAACGGTGCCACGACCTATACCTTCACTGGCCTGCTCCGTGAGACCGAGTACCATGTCTATGTCCGCACCAACTGTGGCAACGACACCTACAGTGGTTGGACCAGCGGCACTGTGACCACCAAGGGTCTCACCTTCTGCGAGGATGTCACAGTGGTAGAGGGCTCGACAACCAATGCAAACATTCCGTTGCGTCCATATTATCTTGACTCGTATAATCAGCACACACAGCTCATCTACACAGCCACTGACATGGCTGAACTTGAAGGCATGCAAATAACTTCAATGACTTTCTATACCGGTTTCAACTATACATTTGACGAGACTCCGGCTGTTGTTAAACTGGGTAGCACTACACTTGATAATCTTACCGATGCATATGCTTCCACCGACGGAATGACCACAGTCTCTAACGCCTTGATTAATATTGCAGGCAACAAATGGGTCATTACCTTTGATGCTCCTTACACTTATACCGGAGGCAACCTCCTGATTGACATTACAACCACGGATAATGACGAATGCAGTGGATCTACAGCAAACTTCCTTGGCAGAACCGCTACTGCAAATGTCAGCCGTTATATGTCAGGGTCTTCCAACACAGCGGGAACCGCCTCGACATATCAACCGAAGGTTAGCTTTACCTACTGTGCCTCTGTCGAGGCCTGCCCGGCTGTGGCTGAAATAGAGGTGAGCGACATTACCGAGACTGGTGCCACGGTCACGTGGACGGCTTCTGCTGGCGACTATGTGAGCAGCTATCAGGTCATCAAGAGCGCTGTCGAGCTTGACGCCGCCGCTCTGGAAGCCTATGCGGGTCCCTACGCCTATGAAGGCACAGCTCTGACCTGCGACCTCACGGGTCTCACCGCCTATACTGACTACTATGTATATGTACGCGCGTACTGCGGTGCTCCTGACAACGTGAACAGCACCTGGCAGAGTGCTACCTTCCGCACCCTCAGCGCCTGCGGCGCGGTGACCAACCTGGCCGTCAATCAGAACAGCAAGACCACCGTCGTGGCCACCTGGACGAAAACCAAGGAGGCTCAAGCCAACAACTTCAACTACATCCTCAGCACCGACGAGTACGACGTGGAGACTCAGGGTGACGACCTGAATGTCCTGACCCCGACCGGCAGCGGTATCACCGACCTCACGGTGACCCTCAACGTCGACCCCGCTACCCACTACTACCTCTATGTGCAGAACTACTGCGAAGGTGAAGGGTCCTCGCCTTGGAAGAGCGTCGACTTCACCACTTACGACGCTATGCCCGCCGTGGTGAATATCACCGCCACGCAGATTACCCACACGGCCATCGCCGCCACCTGGCAGAAGAACGTGGCTCAGTTTGCCAACGAAACACAGTGGCAGGTGGCCGCCGTTGAACATGGCGACACTCCTGAAAATGATGCTTGGATTGCTGTTAACGACACGCACTACACCTTCGTGGGCCTCACTCCCGAGACCAGTTATGACCTCTATGTGCGTCCTTACCAAGCCAATCCCGAGGCCATCGGCACTGCCGCCCACCTCGACGAGGTGACGACCGAGGCTGAACCTGGTAATTGTGCCCAGGTAGGCAACGGCTCTACGACTGCCAACTTGCTATATACATCGTATGGCAACACATACAGCCAACAAATATATACAGCTGCCGAGTTGCAGAATTTAGGTTACACCGGAGGTACTATCACGTCGTTGTCGTTCAACTATACCGGCACATCTTCGTCATATAGCAAAACACAGTCGGTATACATAGGTACCACCACTCTCAATGCTTTCAATGGTAATGCCGCCACCGACTTTGTCGATGCTGAAGACATGACGCTTGTTTATGGTCCTACACTTAACGAATACGCTAGTGGTTGGCGTGAATATACACTAAGCACACCCTTTGTGTGGGATGGAGAAAGCAATATTGTTGTTGGTATGTTGAGCAACAGCTCACAGTCCTCGGCAACTGGATGGAGTTCACAAGGTACAAATGTTTCCGTTAATCGTTCTGTTTGCCGCTATCGCGATAATAGCAACATTGACATCAACGATCTTGCAAATACAACTTCTTATGGAGCTATAAGCACCAATCGACCCAATATTAAGCTTTGCTTTGTACCTGTTACCTGCCGCGCCGTCACCAACCTTGCCGTCAGCAACATTACCACTGACAGCGCCATTGTGAGTTGGATGCCTGGCAACACCGAAGTGGAATGGGTTTATAACCTTCTCGACGCGAATTTGTCCGAACCCACGGCTAATGATTATTACCCCACCACGACACCCTATATCATCAACGACGGACTCCAAACAGACCATGACTACCGCTTCTGGGTGCGTCCAGTGATGGAAGACGAGCCCTGCGGCAACTGGAAGAGTATCGAATTCTCCACTGCTGCCTCCTGCGGTATGCCCACGGTGCTTCCTGCCGACGGCATCACTGCCACCACGGCCACGCTGCACGCCTTGGCCCATCCGACCATCGGCACCGCCGAGGACTATACCTTCCGCTACTGGAAGGCCGGCGACGAGGAGAGCAAGACCCTCGTGAACCCCAGCACCGAGAACAGTGCCACCCTCACAGGTCTGACGCCCAACACCACCTACTGGTATGACGTGATGGTGAGCTGCACAGGCGATGCCGGCGGCAGCCGCTGGAGCGAGCCCAAGAGCTTCATTACCGACTACCAGAACTTCACGCTGCCTTACACCACCGACTTTGCCGCTAGTCGCGACAACGAGTGGCGCATGGTGAATGGTACGCACGACAACAAGTGGTGTATCGGCGAAGCCACAGGTAACCCCGCCCGTAGCATGTACATCAGCAATAACGGCGGTGTCACCAATGCTTATAACAACAGCGGATACTGCATTGTCTATGCTTATGCCGGCTTCAACAACTTCGAAGCCGCCAAGCAGTACACCGTCGAGTTCGACTGGAAGAGCAATGGTGAAAGCGGCAACTATGACTTTATCCGCGCATGGATTGTACCTGACAATGCCGTGTTTGAAGCCAATACCGACGACGACTATCCTGCAGACATGAGCGCTGCTACAGGAAACCCCACTGGCTGGATATCACTCGACAACAAAACGCCTCTTAAGTACGTCAACGATTGGCAGCACAAGAAGGCCTATGTCACTGTGCCTGCCGACGGTGCCTACAAGATTGTCTTCATGTGGCATCAGGACAACAGCGTCGGTACCAATCCTCCCGCTGCCATCGACAATGTGTCGATCGTGGAGAGCGAGAAGTACGACATCACTATCAATGTGACTAAGACCATCGAGAACGTGGCCATGGGTGCCGATCCCACCGCCGAGGTGAATGACGAGCCGCTGGCTTCGCTCACCGATATCTATGAGAACACCACGGTGACCCTCACCGCCGGTGATCCTATCTATGGCTATGAGTTCGTCAACTGGACCGACAACAACGGTAACCCGAAAGGCTCCGGAAAGTTTGTCTACCTCACCCTGAAGAGCGACACCGTGCTCAACGCCAATTACGACAGCGCCACCTTCACTATCACCGCCGTTGCTGACGATGTGGAGCACGGCACGGCCTACGGTACGGCTACCGTGAAGTTCAACCTGCCGGTGATGCTCACCGCCAGACCCAACACAGGCTACCACTTCGTGAACTGGACCAGCCTAGTGGACGGCGTGCCCGTCGTGGCCGTTGAGCCCACCGTGGAGGACACCATCATCGTGAACGCCTACCGCGACAGCGCTTTCACCGCCCACTTCGACACCAACGAGTACCACGTAACGGTCTACGGGACCTACGATGTTGTAAACAACAATGCCGAGATGGGTACCGTGACGGGTCCCTCCACCATCAAGCACTTCAAGAACGCCGACTATGTGCCCACGGCCAACTATGGCTACCACTTCGTGAACTGGACCGATGCGTTCGACAACGTGCTGCCCGTCAAGGAGGGCACCGAGAACACCCTCAATATTGCCGCTGTGAGCGACACCACGGTATATGCCAACTTCGACTACAACGTCTACTCTGTTATTGGCGAGAGTGCCAACACCATCATGGGTAACGTCACAGGTTCGGACGAGGTGAACTACCACAGCACGGTGACCCTCACTGCCACTCCCGAGGAGGGCTACCACTTCGTGAACTGGACGGAGAATAACGTTGTGATGGGTACCAATGCCACCATCAATGTGTTCGCCGACTCCAACCGCACCCTCATCGCCCACTTCGACACCAACGTGTACCACGTGACTATCAACGTGAACAACACGACGATGGGTAGTGTGAGCGGTCCCGCCACCGTCAAGCACTTCAAGAACGCCGACTACGAGGCCACCGAGAACACCGGCTACCACTTCGTGAACTGGACCAACATGGCCGGTACGGAGATTGGTGCTGAGGCCATCCTCAACATCGCCCCCGTGAGCGACACCACCGTCAACGCCAACTTCGCGGTCAACACCTACGCTCTGACCGTCAATGTGGCCGCTGAGTGCACCGGCATGGGTACCGTCAGTGGCAGCAATGCCGCCGCCGAGCACTTCCAGAACTACCAGATCAGCGCCACTCCCGCCACGGGTTACCACTTCGCCGGCTGGGCCGACCTCGCGCCGACCGACCCGAACTACACGGCCAACCCGCGCACTGTGACCCTGACCAAGGATAGCACCTTCACCGCCAGCTTCGACACCAACGTGTATGTGCTGACCGTAGTCTCGGCCAACGAGACCATGGGTAGCGTCGAAGGCAGTGTGGCCACCGCCAAGCACTTCGTGAACTACGAGATCAGTGCCGAGGCCAACTACGGCTACCACTTCACCGGTTGGAACGACAACAACACGGACAACCCGCGTACTGTCACCCTGACCGAGAACAAGACCTACACCGCCAACTTCACCTATAATCCCTATACCGTCAGCGGTGTTAGCGCCGATCCCACCATGGGTAACGTCAGCGGCAGCGCCACTGTGAACTACCTGACTCCTGTGACCCTCACCGCCACGCCGAACTACGGCTATGTGTTCGTCAAGTGGGAGGAAGCCGACACGGTGTACAGCACCAATGCTACCATCGATGTGGTGGCCAACGCTGCCCGTACGCTGAAGGCCTACTTCGCCAAGGATATGTTCACCGTCACCGCCTCTGTGGCTGCCGGCTGTGAGACGATGGGTGCTGTGGCTCCCGAATCCACCACCGCCGAGTATATGACTCCTGTGACTCTGACAGCCACCCCCGCCGAGGGCTACCACCTTGTGAGCTGGAGCAACGGCGCCACCACGGAGCAGATCACTGTGCTGGCTGACACGAACAGAGCTTTGGTCGCCACCTTCGCCATCAACAAGTACGACATCACCGTCAGATACGATGCCACCCGCGGTAGCGTCACCGATGCCCAAAGCCACATTGTGGCTGACAGCACCGTGTTCTCCGGTGTTGAGCACGGCACCGTGCTGAACTTCACCGCCACTGTTGCCGAAGGCAGCCGCTTCGCCGGTTGGAACGATGGCACCACCACCGTGACCACCGAGAACATCGCCTACACCGCCACGGCCACCAAGACCCTTACCGCCAACTTCATCGATGCCGGTAAATTCCAGGTAACGCTGAACTACAACGACGTCATGGGTACTGTGACCGGCGACGGTGAGCACCATGCCGACAGCACGGTGACCATCACCGCCACGCCCAACTACGGCTACCACTTCGTGGCTTGGGTGCAGGGTACCGACTCCATCTTCACTCCGAGTCACACCTTCACGATGCCGCAGGGCGAGGTCGAGTACACCGCCGTGTTCGACTTCAACCAGTACACCCTGACCGTTGTCAGCGCCGACACCAACATGGGTAAGGTCACTGGCACCGCCACCGTGAACTACCTCACCAATGTGCCTGTGAATGCCACCAACAAGTATGGCTACCACTTCACGCACTGGTACGGCAACGGCATCAACGACACTGTTGCCACCACTGCCAACGCCACCATCCAGGTGCTGCGCGACAGCACGGTGACCGCCAACTTCGACTACAACCAGTACATCGTCACCGCCGTGAGCGCCGACGAGAATACCGGTAGCGTCAGCGGCACCGACACCGTGAACTACCTGAGCAATGTGACCCTCACCGCCACGCCTGCCGCCGGTTACCACTTCGTGAACTGGACCAACGCCGCTGGCGCCGAGGTCTGCACCACTGCCACCTATGTGGTTCAGGCTACTGAGAATGCCACCTATACGGCCAACTTCGCCACCACGCCTGCACAGCTGGCATGGAGCGCAGAGAGCTTCACCGGTTACTCCTTCATCGACTTCAACAACTGGGCTCCGACCCTGCAGAACCCCAACAATGTCGAGGTTCGCTACGGCGTCGTTGAGACCGGCACCATGGTCAATGCCGAGACCGGCGTGATTGGTGTGCCCGCCACGTATGGCAATATCGTCTCCATCACCGGCACCTACCACATCTATGCCGTCCACGAGACCAGCCAGCAGTACTACTACGACTCGGTGGTCTACACCCTCACCGTAGAGAATGGTACTCTCATTGCTCTCAGCAAGAACATCAGCGACGGTGGTACGGTAAGCTTCCCCGACTACACTCAGGAGTCTACCCTCGCGTATCATTATGCTGATGAGAACATGATGGCCTTCATCGCCCACGGCACCACCGTGCGTGCCCAGGCCACTCCCGCCACTGGCTTCAACTTCGTCGAGTGGCGTTCCGGCAACGACATGGCCAGCTACGACAGCCTGACCACTAACAACCCCGTCACCTACACTGTGCCCGATGAGGCCGCTGCCGGCCTGAAGGCTATCTTCGATACCATCGTGTACAACGTGACCGTTGTCGCCAACCCCGTCGAGGGTAGTGTTGAAGGTCCCGCCACCGTCAAGCACTTCCTCAGCGGCACCTACACCGCCACGGCCACTCCGTGCTACCACTTCGTGAACTGGACCGATGCCGATGGCGCCATCCTGGGTACCACGAGCACCTACACGCTGAACGAGCCCACCGCCAATGTGGAGCTCCACGCCAACTTCGCTCTGAACAGCTACGCTGGCGACACCACCGTCAACGTGTGTGACGCGTTCACCTGGCACGACAGCACCTACACCGTGACTCCCGCGACGAATCCCACCTACGTGTACAAGACCGTCAACAACTGCGACAGCACGGTGACGCTGCACCTGACCATACGTCACAGCAACACTGGCGACACCACCGCCGTGGCTTGCAATAGCTTCGAGTGGTACGGTGTGACCTACAACACCACTCCTGCCGTTGCCCCGACGCACGAGTTCACCAACGTTGCCGGTTGCGACAGCATTGTGACCCTGCACTTGACCGTCAACCACAGCAACACCGGCGACACCACCGCCGTGGCTTGCAACAGCTTCACCTGGTATGGTGTGACCTACACCAGCACTCCTGCTGTTGCCCCGACGCACGAATTCACCAACGTTGCCGGTTGCGATAGCATTGTGACCTTGCACCTGACTGTCAACCACAGCAACACTGGCGACACCACCGCCGTGGCTTGCAACAGCTTCACCTGGTATGGTGTGACCTACACCAGCACTCCTGCTGTTGCCCCGACGCACGAGTTCACCAACGTTGCCGGTTGCGACAGCACCGTCACGCTGCACCTCACCATCAACCACAGCAACACCGGTGACACCACCGCCGTGGCTTGCGACAGCTTCACTTGGTACGGTGTGACCTACACCAGCACTCCTGCCGTTGCCCCGACGCACCAGTTCACCAACGTTGCCGGTTGCGACAGTATCGTCACCCTGAACCTGACCATCAACCACAGCAACACCGGTGACACCACCGCCGTGGCTTGCGACAGCTTCACCTGGTACGGTGTGACCTACACCAGCACTCCTGCCGTTGCCCCGACGCACGAGTTCACCAACGTTGCCGGTTGCGACAGCATTGTGACCCTGCACCTGACCATCAACCACAGCAACACCGGTGACACCAACGCCGTGGCTTGCGACAGCTTCGACTGGTACGAGCACACCAACATCACTGCCTCTACCGAGACCCTGACTCACGTGTTCACCAACGTTGCCGGTTGCGACAGCACCGTCACGCTGCACTTGACCGTCAACCACAGCAACACTGGCGACACCAACGCCGTGGCTTGCGACAGCCTCTTCTGGAACGGAGAGTGGAGAGTGGAGAGTGGAGAGTATAACCGCACCCTCAGCAACGTTGCCGGTTGCGACAGCATCGTCACGCTGCACCTGACTATCAACCACAGCCAGACTGTGGCCCTTGATCCCGTGAGCGCTTACGACAGCTACGAGTGGAACGATGAGACCTACACCGAGAGCGGCCTGCTCACCTTCACCACCGAGGGTGCCAACGGTTGCGACAGCACCACCACCGTGATGCTCACCATCCTCCACTACGACAGCATTACTGTGATCCTCACCGTCAATGATGCCACCATGGGCACCACCGACCCGGTGGCCGGCACCTACAGATTCTATCCTGGTGATGCCGTCACTGCCACTGCTACCGCCAACGACGGCCACCACTTCGTCGGCTGGGCTGTCAGCAATGGTATGGTTGGCGACACTCTCAGCGAAGCTCAGCTGAGCTACGAGTTCCTCCCCGAAATGGCCGGTATGACCCTCTATGTCGAGGCCGTCTTCGCCCAGGATGCTGTTGGCATCGAGAATGTCGACTATAGCAACATCAACATCTTCAGCGCCGACAACAAGGTGTATGTCAAGGGCGCCGAGGGTATGACCATCTACATCTACGACGTCAACGGCCGCTGCATGGCCAACCGTGCCAATGCCGCCGACACCGAGACCTTCACCCTCAACATGACAGGTGTGGTCCTCGTGAAGGCCGGCAACGCTCCCGCCAAGCGCGTCGTCCTGGTGAGATAAGCACCCTACCCCATGGAGACGTGCGTGGCACGTCTCCATTAACCACTACGGAGGACCCTTCCACGAGGGTCCTCCTTTTTTGTCATTATAGTTAATAATCCAAAAAAAAATTTGCCAGTTAAAAAAATGTTCGTAACTTTGCACTCTCCAAAAATGGGGAAGTTGTGCCTTGTCTACCCGTTCAAGTCACACTTTTTCAGATTGATAAGCATGGAGACCAATTATCCGTCAGCGGTCAAAAAGTGATGCAATCGGAGGAGAAATTAACAAAAAAGGAACATAAACATCATCGTTAGTGATGAACGCGACCGAAAGGGAGCGAACATTAAAAAAGGGAAAATAAAAAAATGAGTACGTTAAGTTACAAAACCGTATCAGCCAACAAGCAGACCGTCCAGAAGGAATGGGTGCTGGTTGATGCCGAAGGACAGACCGTAGGTCGCCTGGCTACCCGCGTGGCCAACATTCTGCGCGGCAAGACCAAGCCCTGCTACACCCCGCACGTCGACTGCGGCGACAATGTCATCATCATCAATGCCGAGAAGGTTGTCTTCAGCGGCAAGAAAGAGACTGACAAGATTTATCAGCGCTACACCGGTTATCCCGGCGGCCAGCGTGAGACCACCCCTGCCAAGGTGCGCGCCATCCACCCTGAGCGTATCCTCGAGCACGCCATCAAGGGCATGCTTCCGAAGAACCGCCTCGGTGCTGCTCTCTACCGCAACCTCTACATCTATGCCGGCAGCGAGCATCCCCACCAGGGTCAGAACCCCAAAGCCATCAATATTAACGAAGTAAGATAAGAATAAGATATGGCAGAAGTTATCAACACTATTGGTAGAAGAAAGACCGCCGTGGCCCGCGTCTATATGACCCTCGGCAATGGCGAAATCAAGGTCAACGGCCGCGACTATAAGGAATATTTCCCCACCGGTCCGCTGCAGTACATCGTGAACCAGGCTTTCGCCGTGGCTAACGCCGAAGGCAAATGGGATGTCAAAGCCAACCTCGACGGTGGCGGCATCACCGGCCAGGCCCAGGCCCTGCGTATGGCTATCGCCCGCGCCCTCTGCGAGAACAACATCGAGGATCGCCCCGCCCTGAAGAAGGAAGGCTTCCTGATGCGTGACCCGCGTATGGTCGAGCGTAAGAAAGCCGGTCAGCCCAAGGCCCGTAAGCGCTTCCAGTTCAGCAAGCGTTAATATTGGTATTATAAAAGCTGGACACAGTTTAGTATCCAAATCATCAGGATGTACCGCTGCGTTGATACTCCGAGCAGCATAGGACAGCCGGAAAACACAGCCCTAAGGTCTGCCTGACGATTGGTAAAAGTTTAACAACAAAAAGGAAAGTAAACAAACATGAACGAACTCAAATTCGAAGAACTGCTCGAGGCTGGTTGCCACTTTGGCCACCTCAAGCGTAAATGGAATCCCAAAATGGCTCCTTATATCTTCAAGGAGCACAACGGCATTCACGTCATCGACCTCCAGAAGACCATTGCCAAAGCCGACGAGGCCGCCGCTGCCCTGAAGCAGATGGCCAAGAGTGGCAAGAAGGTCCTCTTCGTCGCCACCAAGAAGCAGGCCAAGGAAGTGGTCGCCGAGATGGCCAAGAGCGTGGATATGCCCTTCGTGACCGAGCGTTGGCCGGGCGGTATGCTCACCAACTTCCAGACCATCCGCAAGGCTGTCAAGAAGATGAACAGCCTCGACCAGCTGATGCACGACAAGGATTTCAATAATATCAGCAAGCGTGAGCGCCTCCAGGTGCAGCGTGAGCGTGCCAAACTCGACAAGAACCTCGGTTCTATCGCCGACCTCACCCGTCTGCCCAGTGCCCTGTTCGTCATCGACATCAACAAGGAGCACATCGCCGTCGCCGAGGCCCGCCGCCTGAACATCCCCACCTTCGCCCTGGTGGACACCAACACCAATCCCGACCTTATCGACTTCCCGATTCCCGCTAACGATGATGCGTCGAAGTCGATTGCCGCCATCCTCAAGCACATGTGCGAGGCCATCCAGGAAGGTCTGAACGAGCGCATGCTCGACAAGGACGCCCAGGCCGAGGAAGAGGCTCCCGCCATGGAGGCCTCCGAGGAGAAGCCCGTCGAGAAGAAGACCCGCGCCCGCCGTCCCCGCAAGAGCGAGGATGCCCCCAAGGCCGAGGCCGAAGAAGCTCCCAAAGCTGAGTAAAAAACAAAGTTAAAAAGGTTGGAAAGGTTAAAAGGATAAAAAGGTTCGAGGGAAACAACCCGTCACCTTTTAAACCCTTAAACTTTTAAACCCTTTAAACCCTTAAACGAAAAGAAAGGAACACAATATGGCAATTACCGCTTCACAGGTTAACGAACTCCGCCAGCTCACCGGCGTCGGCATGATGGACTGCAAGAAGGCCCTCGTCGAGACCGACGGCGACATGCAGAAAGCTATCGAACTGCTCCGTCAGAAAGGTCAGAAGATGGCCGCCAAGCGCGCCGACCGCGACGCCAACGAAGGCTGCGTCCTCGCCAAAAGCACCGGCAACTTCGGCGCCATCATTATGGTCAGCTGCGAGACCGACTTCGTCGCCACCAACGCTGGCTTCGTCGAGTTCACCACCAGCATCCTCGATGCCGCTATGGCCAAGCACCTCACCAGCAAAGAGCAGGTCATGGACATGGACCTCAACGGCAGCAAGGTTGCTGACGCCATCACCGACCAGATTGCCAAGATCGGCGAGAAGATTGAGCTTGCTCACTTCGAGACCATCGAGGCCGAGAAGGTCTACTCCTACATCCACCCGGGCAACCGTATGGCTTCCATCGTCGGACTGAACAAGGCCGGTTTCGACCAGGTCGGTCACGACATCGCCATGCAGGTCGTCGCCATGCGTCCCGTGGCCCTCGACGCCGAGAGCGTGCCCCAGGAGATTAAGGACCAGGAGTTCCGCGTGGCCGTCGAGAAGACCAAAGAGGAGCTCATCGGCAAGGCCGTCGACGCCGCCCTCAAGAAAGCCGGCATCAACCCCGCCCACGTCGACAGCGAGGAGCACATGGCCTCCAACATGGGCAAAGGCTGGATCACCGAGGAGCAGGTCAACCAGGCCCGCCAGATCAAAGAGCAGGTCGCTGCCGAGAAGGCCGCCCAGCTCAGCGAGCAGCAGATCAACCAGATTGCCAACGGCCGTCTGAACAAGTACTTCCAGGAGAACACCCTCATGGAGCAGGAGTACATCATGGAGTCCAAGGTGAAGGTGAAAGACTTCATCGCCAAGGCCGACAAGGATCTGAAGTGCACCGGCTTCAAGCGCCTCGAACTCGGCGCCTAAGCCGACAGGTACATACAAAAAAAGGAAGGGCAACCCGTATGGATTGCCCTTCTTTTTTGCTCCAAAGAGACGTTAACGGACTATGACTTTCACGCCGTCAATCTCTATATGCTCTAACGCGGGGCTTGGCATTGCTTCTATTTCCTCTTTCGTGAGTTTCCTCCCCGATTCAATGCCTCCGCATTGGATTATTGGCATCTGGGGTGACACGGGAGAATTGTCCGTAGTATCAGCCATGTTTACATCCAAGACGGTGAATCCTGTCGATCTAACCATGACGTATTCACGCTCGAATGTCTTGTAGCCATGGTCCATCACCCGGATGCCGTATTTGCCCTGCGACAAGTGAATCTTGTACATACCGGCAGAATCAGTAACCGTCGCAGCATATTGCGCACTATCTTTGAAAACAACCACGCTAGCAAGTGGGATAGGTTGTTTTGTCTTGGCGTCAATCACCATTCCTCTGAGACAGCCTGTTTGCTGGATATTCTTATCATCTTGTTTGGGGAGAGGGGCTATTGGTGTTTGCGCCAGTGCTGGCGTGGCCGTGGTGGCGAGGCCCAGGGCGAGGCCAGCGACGGTAGCCACCTTGCCGATGCGCAGACGATTGGCTAGCGCATTCTCTAGATACTGCACTTCGGCCTCACACCTCGGGCAGGTGCCACGACACTCGCCCTTAAAAGTGCACTCCTCCATCTCCAGAGGGATGTCATTCTCCTCGGCGATGCGCTTCCGCACCTCTTTTAGTTGCTTGCAGATGTTCTTTCCGTGTACCATGTCTTTCGTTTTTTTATCAATGCAAAGATGCGGACTTTTTTGATATGTCAAAATAATTATTCCTTCGGCTTCTGTTGCTGGTCACGCATTTCGGGTCCACACCACCACATTACCCACCTCCACGCGCCAGCGGTGGCAGGGCGGCTTTTGTCTCTTCCTGTGTTTTCTGTTTATGAGCATACGTCGTAAATCCAATTGTATTTCTTTTGCCACTTCTGGGTGCGCAGAGCGTCGGCCACGGGGGCGGTGGTGTATCGGTCGGCAAGGAGGTCGAGGTATTCGGCTGCAGCCATCCAAACCTCTTCGCGGCCGAACATCCGTTTGGGTACCCAACGGAAGAATTCGTTTGCCAAATGGTTGCTTTTGTGTTTGCTGTTGGTGAGAGCGCTGAAGGCTGTCTTCATCTCTTCGAGCAACTTATGCAGCGACGTGTCGGGGTGAAGCGCAAGGTATTCCTTCACGTTGCGTGCCGTGAAGAGGAACAGGTGTTCGAAGTTGAACCAGCATGAGGGGTCGGACAGCAGGCGTGCATCTTCAGCGCTGTCGCGGTGGTCGAAGTGTTTGACGGCGTAGTAGAGCTGCCGCCTGCCCAGCTGTTCGCCCACTCGGAAGTGGAGTTCAAAGCAGACATAGTCATCATAGCGCGAATCATATTCGTCGCAACAGCCCTTCAGGCTTACACCGGCCTCGGTGGCGAAGCCCGCCAGCTCGCGGTAGGTGAACGCAGTCGGCAGGTTGCGCGACAGCTTGCGAAGCTTGGTCAGGGTGGCTCTCTGTTCCGCCGGCGGCACGGCGATGCCCACCATCACATAGTCGGTGCAGGTGGCGTCGCGCTCCATCCAGCGGCGGTATTCATCGGGATGCGAGGTACGGAAGCGCTCGATGCGTCGCATATCTTCCTCGCTGGCGGGATTCAGGTCTTCCGCTATTGCTTCGAGGTATTTCATTGCCGGCACGCCCGCCAGGCGGCGTCCGTGGTTGTCGAAGAGGTCGCGCAGCACTAGTTGCCGGTATCTTCGTTCGCCGCAGCGTATTTTGCCATCCACCACCTCGGCATCGAAAGGCTCGTAGTAGCCCTGCCATACACCCATGACCAGCGACACGTAGCCGTCGAAGTTCACCCAGGTGTTGTGTTTGTAGTTCATTGCTGTTCTGGTCTTTCCCATATCATTTTTGTTCTATTTCCCCCACGAGTCGCGGTCGAGCGAGCGGTAGGTGAAGCGGTCGAGGCGGGTGATGCCCATGGCGGTGAGGCGCTGGGCGGTGCGGTCGGTATCGGCCTCGGTGTTGTAGTCGGGGATGAGGGGTACGCGGACGGTGACATGCTCCGGGCCAACGAGGGAGAGCAGGAGTTCGAGGTTACTCCACGACAGTTCGGCGTCACCGCCTGTGTAGGCACGGTAGATGTCGGGGGCGCTTTCTTTTATGTCGACAATAAAATCGCCGACTACAGTGGCAGCCTTCTTGACAGCATCGTGCGGCACCTGCAGCGACGTTTCGGCCGTGAGGTTCCAACTTTTGCCGCACAACTGTTTGAACTCCGTGATGAAGTCGACCCGCAGCAGCGGCTCGCCGCCGCCGAAGCAGACGCCGCCACCCGTGGCGATGAAGTAGAGGTTGTCGATGGCCACGCGGTCGTAGAGCTGCTGTGGAGTGTATCTTGGCAAGTCCTCGGGGGTCTCGAGGCAGCGGTGGTTGAGGCAGTATTTGCACCGCAGCGGACAGCCGTGGAAGGCCGCCAGCGTGGTCACTCCCACGCCGTCGACACCCAGTCTATGCCGGTCGATGCCTATGAACGGTACTGCTTCCATTTCGGAGTGCAAAGATACTAATATTTCTCCAAATAGAAAAACTTTCGTATCTTTGCACGCTGAAATCTATGGCTAAGAAACAGAAATACTACGTTGTGTGGCAAGGTAAGAAGCCCGGCATCTACACCGACTGGGACGAATGCAAGGAGCAGGTGGCAGGTGTGAAAGGAGCTCAATACAAGGGCTTCGACAGCATGGCCGAGGCCGAGGCAGCCATCCGCTTGCCCTATAGCAGCGTGGTGGTTCGGAATATTCAGAACACTCCGAGTAATCAGAATACTCCGATTCTCCAAATCGACGAAAACGGTATGACCACCATAAAGCCCGGCACAGAAAATGCGCCGGTGCTCGACGCTCTGGCCGTGGACGCTGCCTGCAGCGGCAACCCCGGCGTGATGGAGTACCAGGGCATCTACATCCCCACACGCACGCGCATCTTCCACTATAAGGCCGCCAAGGGAACCAACAATATCGGTGAGTTCCTCGCCATAGTGCACGGGCTCTCCTATCTGAAGAAACACAACCTCAACCAGATTATCTATAGCGACAGCGTCAACGCCATCTCGTGGGTGCGGCAGAAGGTGTGCAAGAGCAAGCTGGTGGAGGACGCCTCGACCGCCGAGCTGTGGGACTATATCCACCGCGCCGAGAACTGGCTGCGCACCAACAGCTACACCACCGAGATACGCAAGTGGGACACCGACAACTGGGGCGAGATACCGGCGGATTTCGGCCGGAAGTAATCTCCCGCCTGCGGCGTAATCCATAAATCCAATGAATACTCGTAATCTTCGTTTCCGTTCCAATAGGGTAAGAGATATCGTCAGCCTCTTCCATGAGGAGCTGGACAGCATGTACGGCAGCGGCGAGGTGGGCGTGTTCCTCGACATGCTCTTCGAAGCATTCCTCGGATGGGACAAGGTGCGGCTGCTGACCTCGAAGGAACAAACCATCGACCAGAGCGACCTGCTACGGTTCCACTGGGCACTGGAAGACCTTAAACAGCACCGTCCGATACAGCATATCATAGGTTACAGTGACTTCTGCGGCTGCCACATCAAGGTGAGTCCAGACGTACTTATCCCTCGTCCCGAGACCGAAGAAATTGTCAATTGGGTCATCACTCATCTCTCATCAATCAACATTCATCATTGCCTCGACCTGTGTACAGGTAGCGGATGCATCCCCATTGCGCTTAAAAAGGCCTTTCCGACGGCCGAGGTGACAGCCGTGGACATCTCTCCTGCTGCACTGGAGATAGCGCTGGAGAACGCGAAAAACAACGGCGCAGACATACGCTTCATGCAAACCGATGTGCTTAATGGGGTTGATGGGTTGAGTGGGTCTTATGGGCTTATCGTCAGCAATCCGCCATACGTCATGGAGAAAGAGCGGGCACAGATGCAGCGCAACGTCCTTGACTACGACCCTGCGCTGGCCCTCTTTGTGCCTGACGACGACCCGCTGCGGTTCTACAAGGCAATAGCCAATATTGCCAAAGAGCATCTGACGGAGGACGGTCTGTTGGTGGTGGAGATAAACGAAGCGCTGGCAGAAGAGACCAGTGCATTGCTAAAATTCTACGGATTCCTTCCAAAGGTGTACACCGACTTCCGCGGGAAAGCACGTTGGATAAGCGCCACGCGCTAGAATTTCTCCCGCTGATGGGAGTCCATGATGATAGTGACGGGTCCGTCGTTGACAAGCGACACCTGCATGTCGGCACCAAACTCACCGGTCTTGATCTCTTTGCCGAACAGCTCCTGCAGCTTGGCGATGAATTTCTCATACATGGGGATGGCGAAGTCGGGCCGCGAGGCGTGTATATAGCTGGGGCGGTTGCCTTTCTTGGTGGAAGCCATCAGGGTGAACTGGCTCACCACTAAGATGCCGCTGCCCTCGACGTCGGTGATGGGCAGGTTCATCACACCCTCCTTGTCATCGAAGATGCGCATGTTAATGACCTTGTGGCACAGGTAGTCGATATCCTCGTCAGTGTCCTCGTCGCAGACACCCATCAATATCATCAACCCCTCCCCTATCTCGCTTTTGCGGACGCCGGCGATATCCACCGAAGCCGACAATACACGTTGAATCACTAGTCTCATAGCTTTATTGATTATTTGATTGTTTGACTATGGTGCCGTCGGCGTAGCGCAAGAAGAACATCCCCTGAGGAAGCCCTTGGAGCTGTTCCTCGCTACTCCCGGGCGGCAGCAGCTGACGGCCATAGCGGTCATAGACCGCGAAAGTGGGAAGGCTCGCGGGCTTTGCCAGTCCAAAATAGAGCGCATACTCATTCACCATGGCCTCGGGCTCGGTACGCAGGAAATCGTCGATGACAGAAAGGGCCATCCTCCATCGCACCATCGACGACGGACTGTCGAAGCGCCGTATCTGGTAGGGCACCTCGTTCTCCACCTGCCGCACGATGTCGTGCAGCAGCGGTGCTGTGTTGCGGTAGGCGAAGTGGGTGGACACCAACTCGCGCAACCGATGAAAAGAGCCCTCAAGGAACTGGCGGTTGTTGTAGAGACGGCGGAAGAGCAATGTGGCCTGTGGCGAGGTGTGGGTAGTAGTCTTTTGGTTTCGGTAAGTCATGTAGTCGAGGATGACAGCATTGTCTGGGAACGACGCCAGGGCGCCGTCGGCATCATAGAATATCCAGCGCCACTTCGTGCTGTCGGAGGACCAGAAGCGCACGTTACTCACGGGCCAGTCGTCATTGAGGATGAGCACCTGCATCAGCATGTAGTCCATGACAGCGTCGATGTCGACCTGTGCCGCCAGCCTGTCGTAGTCCTCCTGCCGGCGGGTGTCGGCATTCTCCAGCCAGGCCACGAAGTCGTTCCAGCGACGGCGCGAACCGTTCTCCACTTCGTTGCCCCAGTAGGCCAGCAGGTCGACCTCTTCGTCGCGCACGCCGTGGTGTTCCTCGACATAGTGTTCGTCGGCTTTCTCCTCAAGGAAGTAGATACCCCAGTATTCGCCATTGACGAACAGCACCACGGGGCGTGTAGCCAGGTGGTCACAGCGCAGAGGCTCGGCGAGGCGTTGGCAGAGCCAGTCCTCGATGCCCACACTGCTCCACGAGGCAGACCATGGCCGCAACACCAGACGGCGGTAGCTGTCTAATGATGAATGGTGAATGGTGAATGGTGAATGGGTGAAGAATGGGTAGCGGAAGCGGCTGTCACCGTATTCGCTGCGGGCGTAGAGCGACATACCCTTCTGCGCCAGCACACGCTGACTGTTTCCGTGAACACGGAGGCCACAGTCCTGCTCCAACGAACCTCCCTCGGGCTCATAGTAGGCAAAGGCGGCCTGGCGCTCCCAGTGGCGTCCCTTCTGGAAATAGTTGCCAGTGTTATAGGCATAGTGCGGATTGTGATACCATCCCGGCACAAAAAGGCCTGTATCGAAGTCGAAGAGGCTGAGGGAGTCGGCGCAGAGCGACACCACGGGCAGGCTGATGCGACGGTCCAAGAGGCTGTCGATGAGATAGGACTGTGTGGTCACCGGCGAGCATCGTTCGCCAGTGCTGTCGAAGGCGGCAGCACGCACCACGATGATATGCTCTACGCTGTCGGGAACAAACCAGCGGTCGGCAGGTACGGTCGGCACACGATAAAGGTCTGATGACGAATAGCAGGCTTCTGACAATGGAATCGGAGCACGGTAAAGCCTGTCACACTCCGTAGGCTCGCTGCCATTCAAGGTATAGTATATCTGATAAGGCCCCGTTCCTTGCGGAACGAGGTCGAGCGTCATCGAGAGACAGAAAGTGTCAACATAAAAGCCTCCGGGGTGGGAGAAAGCCACAAATTGGGCGGAGGTGGTGAAAGAGAAAAGAAGAAAAAGAAGGAATGAGAGGACAAATGTACAAAACGACGCTATTGTCCTTTCACTCCCTTTCACTCCTTTTTCACTCCTTTTCACTCCTTTTCTAATTTTCAATTATCGTTAATTTGGCGAACTTAAGCATCAGCTGCTTCTGTCCTACCCCTTCGAAGAAGACCACAGCCTTGCGCGAGTCGCCAGCGCCTTCGACATTCTGCACCATGCCGATGCCGAACTTCTCGTGGCTCACCTTCATACCAGGCATGATGGCGTTGATGGCGGCGGGGTTGTTGGGGATGGGCGCTGTGCGAGGTTTCTGAATAGTCTGAGTACTCCGAATATTCTGAGTATTCTGGGCAGGTTTGCCGGCGTTGAAGAAAGCACGCGGGAGTGTGCCTGGCTCGGGTGTGCTGCGCCGCTTGGCAGGGATCTCGATATACTGCGGGTCTATCTCCTCGACGAAGCGGCTCACCTCGCCGCCCATGCGCTGGCCGTTGTTGAAGCGCGTCTGAGCATAGGAGAGCGTCACCTGCTTTTCGGCACGTGTGACGGCGACATAGAAAAGACGGCGCTCCTCCTCGAGTTCGGGACGGCTCATGGCGAGGAACGACGGGAATATCTGCTCTTCCATACCCACCACGAAGACATAGGGGAACTCCAGACCCTTGGCGGCGTGGATGGTCATCAGCGACACCTTGTCGGCATCCTTGTCTTTGTCCTTGTCCTCGGAGGTGTAGAGAAGCACCTGCTGGAGGAACTCGTCGAGTGTTTTTAGACTTCGAGACTCCGAGACTTCGAGACTTCGAGAAGCATCCTCAGACTCGATGTCTTGAAGACTTGCTGTCTCGTTGTCTTCTGCTTCGCAGAACTCCTGCACACCGTTGAGGAGCTCGTCGATGTTGTCGATGCGCTCTGCGCTCTCAGGGTCGTCCTCCTCGCGGAGGGCCTTGACAATGCCACTGGCGAGGATAATCTCTTTGGCCAGCGTGAAGGCGTCCTTGATGGGCACCTCGGCTTCGAAGCGCTTCATCATGTAGACGAACTCGGTAATCTTCTGCACGGCGCCACTCTGGATGGGCAGGTTGAAGTCACGGATATTCTCCAGCACCGTCCAAATGCTCACGTCGTTGTCGGCTGCCGCCACACGGATCTTGTCCATGGTGGTCTGGCCGATGCCGCGGGTGGGATAGTTGATGACCCTCACCAGACTTTCGTCGTCATGTGGGTTGATCGCCAGGCGCAGGTAGGCCAGCGCATCCTTCACCTCGCGACGGCCGTAGAAGGAGAGCCCCTGGTAGATGCGGTAGGGGATATTCATCCGTCGCAACGAGTCCTCGACGGCACGCGAGAGGGAGTTCTGGCGGTAGAGGATGGCGAAGTCACGGTAGTCGGCATCTTCGCCGAGGCGGTAGTTCTGTATGGCGTCGGCCACGCGGTTGCCCTCGTCCTTCTCGTCGACGGCACGGATAAGACGTATGCGGTTACCCACGCCGTTGTCGCTCCACAGTTCTTTCTGTATCTGGTCGCGGTTACGGCTGATGATGCTGTTGGCGGCATTGACGATGTTCTTCGTCGAGCGGTAGTTCTGCTCGAGCTTGAAGAGCTTCATGTCGGGGTAGTCGCGCTTGAAGTTGAAGATGTTCTGTATGTTGGCACCACGGAAGGCGTAGATGCTCTGTGCGTCGTCGCCCACCACGCAGATGTTCTGGTTGCGGGCGGCCAGTTTTTTCACTATGAGGTACTGTGCGTAGTTGGTGTCCTGGTACTCGTCGACCATGATATACTGGAAGCGTTGCTGGTACTTCAGCAGCACGTCGGGAAAGTCACGCAACAAGATGTTCATGTTGAACAGCAGGTCGTCGAAGTCCATGGCGTTCGAGTTGTGCAGGCGCTGGTCGTACATCTGGTAGATGGTGCCGATGGCGGGCCGCTTGCTGTCGATGTCGGTCTGGTAGATTTCGGGGTTCTCCTGGTAGTCCTTGGGGCCAAGGAGGTTGCTCTTGGCCATGGAGATGCGGCTGAGGACCGTGGAGGGCTTATAGGTCTTGGGGTCGAGGTTGAGCTGCTTGACAATCTGCTTGATGGCGGCCTTGGAGTCGTCGGTGTCGTAGATGGTGAAGCTCGAGGTATAGCCTAGCTTGGTGGCTTCGGCGCGCAGCACGCGGGCGAAGATGCTGTGGAAGGTACCCATCCACAGGTTGCGTCCTTCGCCACCCACCAGCTTGATAATACGTTCTTTCATCTCGTTGGCGGCCTTGTTGGTGAAGGTCAGCGCCAGAATATGGAAGGGATCTATACCCAGTTCCATGAGATGTGCTATGCGGTAGGTGAGGGTGCGTGTCTTGCCGCTGCCGGCACCGGCGATAATCATCACCGGGCCGACGGTGCATTCCGCCGCCTCGCGCTGGGGTTCGTTGAGTTGGTCTAGCAGTTCGCTCATTTCCTTGCTTTACTTTCGTTTAAAAAGCGCCCGCCACTAAATCATGGTGGGCGCTGGCTTGATATGCTTGCTTACTTATTTCTTAAATTCTTAGCTGCACTTGCTCCAGCCACACTGGGGACAGCTCTTGCAGCCGCCAGTGTAGATGAGCTTGCTGCCGCAGTCGGGACAGGTCTCTCCGGTCTCGGTACCGTCCTTGATGTAGCGTTTCAGGGCACGGGCCACACCGTTACTCCAGGTAGTGATGCTGTCGGTGTCGAAGGTCAGCTTGCCGATGAGTTCCACCACGTTGGGGATGGGCATGCCGTGACGCAGGATACCCGAGATGAGCTTGGCATAGTTCCAATACTCCTTGCGGAACATGCGCGAGAGGCCTTCCATGGTGATATGGTAACCGTCCTGGTCGGTGAACTGGAAGTCGTAGCGGGCATGCTCCTGGTCTTTCTCCTTCACGCGGATCACCCAGCCTTTCTCTACCCACTTGGGGAGGAGGAAGTTCTCGGCGCGGCCGGTGAAGATCTCGTAGGGGCGGCCCTCATACATGCCGACGACAGCAATCCAGTCCTCCTTCTCGTTCTTGAAACGCACCACCTCGGCCTCCAGCTTCTTGGGACGCTTGGGGGCTTTGTTCTCGCCGAAGCCTTGGTTCTCTTCTTTCTTGCCCTCGCTGGTGCTGACGAGCACGCCGGTACGCGAGCCGTCGCGATAGATGGTGCAGCCCTTGCAGCCACTCTCCCACGCTGTCTCATAAATCTTGCTCACCACCTCCTTGGTGGTCTCTTTGGGGATATTCACGGTGACGGAGATGCTGTGGTCCACCCACTTCTGGATGGCACCCTGCATCTTCACCTTGGACACCCAGTCGATATCGGCACTGGTGGCGTGGAAGTAGGGACTCTTCTCGATGACCTTCTGCAGGTCGGCGTCGTTCATGTGCATCACCTCGTCGACATCGTAGCCGTTGATGCGGGCCCAGTCGAGGAACTTGGGATGGAACACATTGTACTCCTCGAAATAGTCGCCGTTCTCGTCCTTGATGATGTTGTGTCCATTCGACTGATTGTCATTCTCCGGACGGTTAATCTTCTTGCGGCGCTTGTAGCTCACCAGGAAGACGGGCTCGATGCCGCTGGTAGTCTGGGTGCAGATGCTCACCGTGCCGGTAGGTGCGATGGTCAGCAACGCGATGTTGCGGCGGCCATGCTTCACCATCTCCTCATACAGTTCGGGCTCAGCCTCGCGGATGCGGCTGATGAAGGGGTTCTTCTCCTCGCGGCGGGCGTCGTAGATGGGGAAGCATCCGCGCTCCTTGGCGAGCTGCACACTCGAGGCATAGGCGGCACAGCACAGCGTCTGCTGCACCTTGACGGCGAAGGCCGTGGCCTCCTCCGAGCCATACTGCAGCCCCATGGCGGCCAGCATGTCGCCCTCGGCGGTGATGCCGAAACCACTGCGGCGACCCTCGAGGCATTTCATCTTGATATTCAGCCACAGGTTGTGCTCCACCTGCTTGATTTCGTCGCTCTCGGGGTCACTCTCGATCTTCTTCAGTATCTGGTCCACCTTCTCCAGCTCCAGGTCGATAAGGTCGTCCATCAGGCGCTGTCCCTTCATCACATGCTCCCTAAAGAGGTCGAAGTTGAACGAAGCCTCCTTGGTGAAGGGGTTCTCCACATAGCTGTAGAGGTTGATGGCCTGCAGACGGCAGCTGTCATAGGGGCAGAGGGGAATCTCGCCACAGGGGTTGGTGCTCACTGTGCGATAGCCGAAGTCGGCGTAGCAGTCGGGCACGCTCTCGCGGAGGATGGTGTCCCAGTAGAGCACGCCGGGCTCGGCACTGCTCCATGCATTGGCGATAATCTTGTTCCAGAGGGCACGGGCGTCAATCTGCTTGGTGTAGGTGGGGTTGGGCGAGTCGATGGGGTACTGCTGCACGAAGGGCTTGCCGCTCTTCACACACTCCATGAACTCGTCGGTAATCTTCACGCTGACGTTGGCGCCGGTAATCTTGCCCTGCTCCAACTTGGCGTCGATGAACTGTTCCGAGTCGGGATGCTTGATGCTGATACTGAGCATCAAGGCGCCGCGACGTCCCCCCTGCGCCACCTCACGGGTGGTGTTCGAGTAGCGCACCATGAAGGGCACGATACCCGTGGAGGTCAAGGCGCTGTTTTTCACGGGACTTCCGCCGGGACGGATATGGCTCAGGTCGTGACCCACTCCACCGCGACGCTTCATCAGCTGCACCTGCTCCTGGTCAATCTTCATGATGCCGCCATAGCTGTCGCTGTTGCCCTGGTTTCCGATGACGAAACAGTTGGAGAGACTCACCACCTGGAAATTGTTGCCGATACCGCTCATGGGGCTGCCCTGCGGGACGATGTACTTGAAGTCCTTGAGCAACTGGTAGATCTCCTCCTCGCTCATGGGATTCTGGTACTTCTCCTCGATGCGGGCATACTCTGCGGCGAGGCGGTGGTGCATCATGTCGGGGTTCAGCTCGTAAATCTTATCCTCGTCGCGCAAAGCATACTTATTCATCCACACATTGGCGGCCAACTCGTCGCCATGAAAATATTCCACCGAGGACTTCATGATTTCCTCTGGGGTATACTGCTTATATTCCTTAGGAGCCTTCACTGGCTCAACCGCTGAAAACAAGTCGCCTTGCATAATCCGTGTTTTTATTTTTGTCATGCAAAAATAGACAGAAAAACGGTAACCGTGGAGAAGAGTTATCAACAAGGATGAACCCATGTGGGTGCGTCCTTTATCTGTCAATCGTTTGCTCGGTTGAAAACATGATACGAAAACGTTTCTCCCTCACATGTCAAAAAAACTTTGTATCTTTGCACCATGAACCTATGGTTAGAGGTTAGAGGTTATGGGTTAAAGACACTTGCGCAGTAACGTGTCACGGCAGCCTTCCATAACCAATAACCTATAACCCATAACCTTTAAAAAGATGCAAGAATTCACCTTTCAAAACCCCGTAAGAATCCATTTCGGGCATGACAAGCTGGCCCTTCTCGGCAAGGAGTTGAGCCAATTCGGCAAACGCGTGCTGCTGACCTATGGCGGCGGCTCCATCAAGCGCATCGGCCTCTACGACCGCGTCGTTGCGGCGGTAAAGGATGCGGGCATGGAACTCTTCGAACTGTCCGGCATCGAGCCCAATCCCCGCATCAGCTCCGTGCGCGAGGGCGCACGCCTGTGCAAAGAACATAAGATTGACGTGCTGCTGGCCGTGGGCGGCGGCTCCACCATCGACTGCACCAAGTGGATCGCTGCCTCCGCCTGTGTGGAGCACGACGCCTGGGACTTCTTCGACTACGACAAGCGGTCGCCCGTAGAGAAAGCCCTGCCCATCGTCAGCGTGCTGACCCTCTCGGCCACAGGCTCGGAGATGGACAGCGGCGGCGTCATCTCCAACCCCGAGACCAACGACAAGCGCGGCCGACTCAGTCCCCTGCTGTTCCCTAAGGTCTCCTTCCTCGACCCCACGCTGACCTATACCGTCAGCCCCTACCAAACGGCTTGCGGCTCGGCCGACATCTTCTCCCACCTCATGGAGGTCTACTTCACCACCGACCAGAGCATGTTCCTCATCGACACCTTCATCGAGGGCATGATGCGCACCGTCATCCGCTACGCCCCCATCGCCATGCGGGAGCCGGAGAACTACGAGGCCCGTGCCAACCTCATGTGGGCCTCCTCGTGGGCCATCAACGGCCTCGTGGGCTGCGACAAGCCACAGGCTTGGAGCTGCCACCCCATGGAGCACGAACTCTCGGCGGTCTACGACATCACCCACGGCCATGGCCTGGCCATCCTCTCGCCCCGCTGGCTGGAATATTGCATGAGTGGAGAGTGTGCTGGCGCTATCATCAATAAGATTGCTCAGTTCGGTATCAACGTCTTCGGCATCGAACCCACCATGCCGCAGAAGGAGATAGCGATTCGCGCCATCGACGCCCTCGCCCATTTCCTCTTCGACACCCTCGGCCTCCAGCGTACGCTGCCCGAGGTGGGCATCGTCGACGAGACCCACTTCGACTCCATGGCCTACAAATCCGTCCTCCCCTTCAAAGGGAAACTCCCGGGCTTCCGCCCATTGACGAAAGAAGATGTGATTGAGATCTACAGGATGTGCATGAAATAAAAAAGAAGAAGCGGCCGACAGCCGCTTCTTCTTTTTTAATCTTCGCTGTGTTTCCTCGAACCGTCGATGGCCTCGGAGACGTTGATGACATAGTCACCCAGTTTCTCGTAGAGGGCGTAGAGCGAGGAGTAGGCGTTGCCGATGGCGTAGTCGTAGACTCCTAGCTTGAGGGCGTCGAGGTGCTGCTTGCGCAGACGGTCGCGGCAGGCGTTGATGGCATGCTCGGCAGCGTAGGCGGCGTCGAGGTCCACATGGTCGTAGTCGTGCAGGTTGCGGTCCATCACGTCGAGGGCCTTCTGCACCAGTCCACGCATCTCCTCGAGATTGGCATTGAGGCCGGCGTCGAAGTGCACGGCGTCCTCACGCTTGCTCTGGCGTGTCATCGCTATCTGATAGATGACGTCGCCGATGGACTCAAGGTTGTCGATGATGCGCAGCATGGTGCTGATACGCTCGGAACCGTGTTCCGAGATGTCGCCAGACCCCACCTTGGTGAGGAAGCGGCTGATCTCCATCTCCATGCGGTCGGTAATCTCCTCATACTTGGCAATGCGCGACATGATGGCATCGAACTCCTCGTCCTCCTTGGCGGTCCTCAAACCGGGCAAGAAGGTATACATACGGAGCACGCGCTTGGAAAACTCTTCGATTTCGCTCTTGGCGCTCTGCAGGTTGAGCTCGGCGGTGGAGAGCAGGTTGGGCGTGAGATAGGTGAGGCGGAACTCCTCCTCGCCCTCCTCTTTCTTGTCGGGCACCATCCAGGTGACAATCTTCACAATCTGCGGGATGAAGAAGGCCAGGATGATGGTGGTGACGACATTGAAGAGGGTATGGAAGACGGTGATAGCCAGCGGGATGAGCGGTATATGGGGAAGCAGCACGTCGAGCTTCTCGCTGATAGCCATCACGCCGTTGCAGATAGGATAGAAGGGGATAAGGAAGATGATGGCGCCGGCGACGTTGAACACCAGGTGGGCACGGGCGGTGCGCTTGCCGGTGGTGCCGGTGGTCATGGCCACCACCTGCGCCGTCAGCGTGGTGCCGAGGTTCTGACCGATGACCAAAGCCATCGAGGTGGGGAAGTCAATCCATCCCTGGCTGGCCATCAGCAGGATGACGGCCGTCATGGCCGACGAAGTCTGCAGGATGATGCAGAGGATGGCACCCACCACGATGAAGAGCAGCACAGACCAGTAGCCCCACTGTCCCAGCGAGGCGATGCTGTGGGCCACGTTCTCGTCCAGCGGCGGCACCGAGTCGCCCATCAGGCCGAGGCCGAGGATGAGCAGTGCCAGGCCCACGATGGTCTGGCCGAGGTACTGCATCTTGTTCTTCTTCGAGAAGATAAAGAAAAGGCTGATGGCGGCGATAATCATCGGCATCAGGGGCACCTTGTCGGCGCTCTCGCCGCCGCCAAGGCCGAAGAGGGTGATGATCCAGGCGGTGACCGTGGTGCCGATATTGGCACCCATCACCACGGCAATGGCACCGCCGAGGGTCAGCAGACCCGCGCCGGCGAAGCCCACCGTCATCACGGTGGTAGCCGTGGAGCTCTGAATGATGGCCGTCACGCCCGTACCGGCGAGGATGCCGCTCAGCGGCTTGCCGGTAATTTTGGTCAGGATGTGGCGCAGCTTCGAGCCCGCATACTTCTGCAGACCCTCACTCATGAGCTTCATGGCGAACAAGAACACCGCCAAGGCTCCCGCCAACTTCAAACAAACCAGTACAATTTCCATATAATATGTGTTAATTTGTGATTGCGTTAATGTGCTAACGCGCTAATTTTCAATTTTCAATTCTCAATTTTCAATTTAAGAACCTGCTGCAAAAGTACAAAGAATCCCCCGACCAAATTGTTAAGTTTTTGTTACATTTTTCCTCCCGCCAACCTTATCATTTACGCAATTGATGTTCAATTGTTGTTCGTTTGTTGTTCGATTAAAAAGCGGACAACAAGCGGACAACAAGCGGACAACAAGCGAACAACAAACGAACAAAAGGGCTACTTGGGATATATTTTTTTATTATTGTACAACAAAAAAAACAAAACAGCGTTACATAGGGATAGTATGAAACAATATCTAGACCTATTGCAACATGTGCTGGACCACGGCACCGAGCGTCTGGACCGCACGGGTACAGGCACTGTGGGTGTGTTCGGCTATCAGATGCGCTTCGACCTCCAGAAGGGATTCCCCCTGCTGACCACCAAGAAGTTGCACCTGCGCTCCATCATCTACGAACTGCTGTGGTTCCTGCGCGGCGAGACCAATATACAATACCTGCACGACCATAAGGTGAGCATCTGGGACGAGTGGGCCGACGAGAACGGCGACCTGGGTCCCGTCTACGGCTCGCAGTGGCGCTCGTGGCCCGACGGCAAAGGCGGCACGATAGACCAGATTGCCAACGTGGTGGAGCAGATAAAGACGAACCCCTACAGCCGCCGCCTGATGGTGACGGCCTGGAATCCCGCCGAGATCGAGGAGATGGCGCTGCCTCCCTGCCACTGCCTCTTCCAGTTCTACGTTAGCGACGGCAAGCTCAGCTGCCAGCTTTACCAGCGTTCCGCCGACATCTTCCTCGGCGTGCCGTTCAACATCGCCTCCTACGCCCTCCTCACCATGATGATGGCGCAGGTCTGCGGTCTGGAGCCCGGCGACTTCGTCCACACCTTCGGCGACGCACATATCTACAAGAACCACCTTGACCAGGTGCGCCTGCAGCTCGCGCGCGAGCCGCGTCCGCTGCCCACCATGCGCATCAACCCCGAACGCAAGAGCATCTTCGACTTCGAGTACGAAGATTTCACCCTCGAGAACTACGACCCCCACCCGCACATCAAAGGCGAAGTGAGTGTTTGATTAATGGAGTGAAGGGGAAGTGAAGGAGGAGTGAGAGAGAAGTGAAGGGGACAATACAATATAACTAACAAAAACAACAATATGGAATATGGTTTTCAAAGGGTGATTGCATGGCAGAAGGCTCATGAGTTCGTCCTGCTGGTATACAGGATTTCCAAGCATTTCCCAGATGACGAACGCTTTGGCCTAACGTCCCAACTGAGACGTGCCGCAGTTTCCATTGAGGCCAATATTGCAGAAGGCTATAGAAAGTTAAGCAAATCAGATAAGCTACGTTTTCTCAATATTGCCCAAGGCAGTCTTGAAGAATGTCGCGACTATCATATCCTTGCCAAAGACCTCAACTATATTGACGAAAACGAATTCGAGCAGATGAGAATGTCAATTCTGATGGCAAGCAAATTCCTCAACGCATACTGTGAAGGAATTGTTAATAATAATGCAATGAAAAACGACCCAGCATAAAACTATTGTCCCTCTCACTCCCCCGTCACTCCTCCTTCACTCCCCTATCACTCCTCAAAAAGAAGAAAAAGAATGGATATCAACATATCAACTCACACTTGGTGCATCATCATGGCTGGCGGCCTCGGGAGCCGGTTCTGGCCTGTGAGCAGCGTGAACTGCCCCAAGCAGTTCGTCGACGCCATGGGTACCGGCCGCTCGCTGCTGCAGATGACCTTCGACCGCTTCGAGAAGCTCTGCCAGCGCGACCACATCATCGTGGTGACCGGCGAGCAGTATGCCGACCGCGTGCGCGAACAGGTGCCCAACCTGATGCCGTGGCAGGTCCTCGGCGAGCCCCTGCGTCGCAACACAGCCCCCTGCATCGCTTATGCCGCCGCCATCATCGCACAGATGGACCCCGACGCCACGATCATCGTGTCGCCCGCCGACCACGCCGTCTTCGGCCTCGACCGCTTCGTGAACAACCTCACCCAAGCCCTCGACGCCGTGCAGCAGCACGACTGGATCATCACCTTCGGCGCTCAGCCCGTACGCCCCGACACCAGCTACGGATATATCCAGTTCCGCGAGCCTTCGGCTCCTCTAGGAGTGAAAGGGAGTGAAAAAGGAGAGAAAAGGAGTGAAAGGACAAATGAATTAGACGACAAAAATCTTTACGAAGTCGTCACCTTCACCGAGAAGCCTCCTCTGGAGATGGCACGCCAGATGATCGCCAGCGGCGAGTTCTTCTGGAACACCGGTCTGCTGGTGTGGCGCCTGTCGGTGCTGCAACAAGCCTACCAAGATTTCCTCCCCGCCATCGCCGACAGCTTCCTGAACCTGACTCTCAACACCAGCCATTCCACGCTCGAGGAGATCTACTCGCAATGCGAGGCCATCTCGGTAGACCACGGCATCATGGAGAAGGCCGCCAACGTGCATGTCATGGCCGCCAACTTCGGATGGAGCGATGTGGAGACCTGGGACTCTCTCTATGGCGTCTTCAGTCACGACAAGTTCGGCAACGCCATCGTGAACGGCGAAGTGCTGGCCTACGACACACGCAACTGCGTGGTGGCAGTGCCGGGCAACAAGACCATCGTGCTCGACGGACTCGACGGATATATCATCGCCGCCAGCGACGACACCATCATGGTATGCCGCCGCAAGAACGAAGACAAGATTTTCAAGTTCGCCAACGACGCGGACTTCCTCCTGCTGGGCATTCACAACGATTAAGAATACAAACAAAAATATAATCATAATGAAACGCTACGAGATCAAGTATCTTTTGAAAGAGGATGTGTCGACCCTCATCGGCACCTCCATTTGTGTAAAAGGTTGGGTGCGCACCAAGCGCGGCAACAAGAACGTCGCCTTCCTGGCCGTCAATGATGGTTCTATCATCCACAACATCCAGGTCGTCGCCGACCCCGCCAAGTTCGAAGAAGAGCTGAAGCACATCACCACCGGTGCCTGCATCGGCGTGGAGGGCAAGCTCGTCGAGAGCCAGGGCTCGGGCCAGGCCGTCGAGGTGCAGGCCGAAAGCATCATCGTCTACGGCGAGGCCGACCCCAACACCTACCCCCTCCAGAAGAAGGGCCACAGCATGGAGTTCCTGCGCGAGATAGGCCACCTGCGCCTGCGCACCAACACCTTCGGCGCCGTCATGCGCCTGCGCCACAACATGGCCATGGCCATCCACACCTTCTTCCACGAGCGCGGCTTCTTCTACTTCCACACGCCCCTCATCACCGCCAGCGACTGCGAAGGTGCCGGCGAGATGTTCCATGTGAGCACCCTCGATCCCGAGAACCCGCCCCGCAAAGAGGACGGCAGCATCGACTGGGAGCAGGACTTCTTCGGCAAGTTCACCGCATTGACCGTGAGTGGACAACTTGAGGGCGAACTGGGTGCCACCTCATTAGGGAAAATTTACACCTTCGGTCCCACCTTCCGCGCCGAGAACAGCAACACTCCGCGCCACTTGGCAGAGTTCTGGATGATTGAGCCCGAGATGGCCTTCTACCAGCTCGACGACCTCACCGCCCTCGAAGAGGAGTTCATCAAATACTGCGTCCGCTGGGCCCTTGACCACTGCATGGATGACCTCGAGTTCCTCAACAAGATGATCGACAACGGTCTGATCGAGCGCCTGAAGAGCGTCATCGACACCGACTTCGTCCGCCTGCCCTACACCGAGGGTATCAAGATTCTCGAAGAGGCCGTCAAGAATGGCGAAAAATTCGAGTTCCCCGTCAGCTGGGGTGTCGACCTGGCCTCCGAGCACGAGCGCTACCTCGTGGAGAAACACTTCAAGAAACCCGTCATCATGATTGACTACCCGAAGGAGATCAAGGCCTTCTATATGAAGCAGAATGACGACGGCAAGACCGTGCAGGGCACCGACGTGCTCTTCCCGCAGATTGGCGAGATTATCGGTGGCTCGGTCCGTGAGGAGAGCTACGACAAGCTGATGACCCGCATCGAGGAGCTGAACATCCCGATGAAAGACATGTGGTGGTACCTCGACACGCGCCGCTACGGCAGCTGCCCCCACGCCGGCTTCGGCCTGGGCTTCGAGCGCCTGATGCTCTTCGTCACCGGCATGGCCAACATCCGCGACGTCATCCCCTTCCCCCGCACCCCCAAGACCGCCGAGTTCTAAAACCGCACACTCCATTGTGCAATAATTACAAAAAACTGCGCACATATGTGCGCAGTTTTAATATGTATTGTATTTTTATCTATTTTGTCTATTGCTGTTTTTCTTCCCAAGAATACGTTAAAGTTAAACGATATTCTTCTACCGAACCATCTGTATATCTTATTGGAATAATCAGAAATACAGATTTCGTTTTCCCATTCTTTAAATCTTTTACATTGTATAATGGATAAACATCATCATCCCCAATATTGTTCATCGATGTAAAATCCCTACTAATTGATAATGAGTGGGCTGATACAGCCTCATCTGCCTTGGGATTATTCATTGTTATTCTTCTGTCGTCACTAAAAACAACTTTCCCAAAGTTACATCTTGCATTTTCCCATTCAATGAATACTCTTTGGTCACTTTTATTATTCACATAAAAACCCGAAACAAAAGAGTTACTATAAGCACTACCATAGGCAGAAAAAGAAATCGCATCCATTTTTTCTTTAGGATGGTTGGATGTAATATTAATCTTGCATTTCACTGTTCCTCCTGAATAACCGTCATAGAGGGAAAAACAACTGGTAAATAACAAACTCATAATGAGTACCATAATTACATTTACCGATAATCTTTTCATATTTTACATAGCCTTGTTATACTGTCGGCTGGTCAGTTTTACTTGCTTAACCCAATACCAAAGTTAAGCAGATATTACAAAAGAAGCGTGGTACCGTATACCACTTCTTCGAATGGAGGTCCTAGGAATAACCTTGTCAGTAGATGTGAAAACGGTCCACGCTAATACACGCGAACCATTATACCCTCTTGCTGACATTAATGGAAGTTTCCTAGGTTCCCATTCGCAAGACGAAGATATAACGCTTCGTTCGATTTCATTGTGAAATCGAGTGCAAAGATACACATAATTTGCGAACTGGCAAAATAAATCTTCTCCATGTGACGATTTTTTCGTATCTTTGCAATTTGGAAAAGCAGCGCATTATGACCAAGAAGCAAGCCATACAACTCTTTGAAGAAAAGAAGGTACGTACCGTTTGGGACGACGAGGAGGAGAAATGGTATTTCTCTATCATCGACACGGTGGCGGTATTAACCAACAGCGTGGATTACTTAACCGCGCGCAAGTATTGGAACAAGTTAAAACAGCGGTTAAAAGAAGAGGGAAATGAAACGGTGACAAATTGTCACCAGTTCAAATTGCCGGCTCTCGACGGCAAGATGCGCCTTACCGATGTCGCTGACACAGAGCAGCTTTTCCGTCTCATCCAGTCCATCCCGTCGCCCAAGGCAGAGCCGTTCAAGCAGTGGATGGCTCAGGTGGCAGCCGACCGTCTCGACCAGATGCAGGATCCAGAGTTGGGCATACAGCAGTCGCTGGCCGACTACAAACGGCTGGGATACTCCGACAACTGGATTAACCAACGACTCAAGAGCATCGAGATTCGCAAAGACCTCACCGACGAGTGGAAGCGTCATGGCTTGCAGGAGGGTGTGCAGTTCGCCACACTCACCGACATCATCTACAGCACCTGGTCGGGCATGACGGCCAAGGAATACAAGCAATTCAAAGGTCTCAAGAAGGAGAACCTGCGCGACAATATGACCAACCGCGAACTGGTGCTCAACATGCTGGCAGAGCTCTCCACCAAGGACATCAGCGAAGCCCGCAATCCCGAGACCTTCGGCGAACATGCCGAAGTGGCCCGCCAGGGCGGCGAGATTGCCCGTAATGCCCGCGCCGAACTGGAAGCCAAGACCGGAAAGCCCGTCGTTACCTCCCTTAATGCCAAAACAGCATTGCAGATAGAAGACAAGAAGAAATGTCTCAACAAGAAATAGACATCATGTACATGCGGCGGTGCCTGCAGCTGGCCGCCAACGGGTTGGGACGCGTGAGGCCTAACCCGCTGGTAGGGTGCGTTGTCGTCAAAGACGGTCTCATCATCAGCGAAGGCTACCACCAAGAATACGGCCACAACCACGCCGAACGCAACGCACTCCTGCGCAACAATTCCTCATTTCTCATTCCTCATTTAACATTATATGTTAATTTAGAGCCCTGCTCGCACTACGGAAAGACGCCGCCATGTGCAGACCTCATCATCGAGGAAGGCATCAAACGGGTGGTCTGCTGCAACGACGACCCCAACCCGCTGGTGGCGGGCAACGGTTTCCGCAAACTCGAAGCCGCCGGCATCGAGGTGGTGCGGCATGTGCTGGAGGAGGAAGGACGTAAGCTCAACCGAAGGTTCTTCACCTTTATGGAACAGCATCGTCCCTACGTGATACTGAAATGGGCACAATCCTCCGATGGCTTCATGGCTCCAAAATCTCAATCAGAACTAAAAGAACAAAAAGAAAGTTCTGATAGTTTTGATAGTTCTGATTGCAACAAAAAGTATTGGTTAAGTTCTCAAAGGCAGAACCGCCTGAACCATCGCTGGCGCACCGAAGAAGCCGCCATCCTCGTGGGCAGCGAGACTTTCCTTCAGGACTCCCCCACCCTCACACCGCGTCATTACCTCGGACCTGCTCCGCAGCCCATTGTTTTAGACAGAAGAAACCGTCTTACCAACGTACCTTCCCATTGGCTCCACATGCACACACAGACCGTCGAAGAGACGCTGCAGGCACTATATGAAGCCAAGCTGCAGAGCGTCATCGTCGAAGGTGGCCGCAAGGTGCTGGACGCCTTCATCGCCAGCGGCCTCTACGACGAGGTGCGCATCCTCCGCAGCCCCCAGACCCTCGGCAGCGGCCTCCCCGCCCCCAAGATACCGCCCATCAACCCTAACCGCCTGACAATAATTGAAAATTGAAAATTAATGTTTGACGATACTTACCGCACTTTGGCTGGTCCCGCGGAGGGCCTCTACAAGGAGAAAGGCTCCAAGTTCCTAGCCTTCGCCTATCCTGTGCATTCTCTGGAGGAAATCAAGGCGCATCTGGAGCAGCTGCGCAAGGACTACTTCGACGCCCGCCACCACTGCTACGCCTATATCCTCGGCCCGCGCAAGGATGCTTTCCGCGCCAACGACGACGGCGAGCCCAGTGGCACCGGCGGCCGTCCCATCCACGGCCAGCTCCTCTCGGCCGACCTCACCGACACCCTTATCGTGGTGGTGCGCTATTTCGGTGGCATACTCCTCGGCGCCAGCGGCCTGGCCAACGCCTACAAGACCGCCGCACGCGACGCCATCAACCACGCCACCATCATCGAGAAGACCATCGACGCCCGCTACCGCCTCAGCTTCGCCTACGAGGCCATGAACGACATCATGCGCATCCTCAAGGAGTTCGACCTCAAGCCCGAGAACCAAGATTTCAACCTCGACTGCTCTCTCGAGGTCTCCGTCCGACAGTCGCAAAGCGTCCGTCTCTACGACCGTATCGCCGACCTCAGAACCGTCCGAATTGAAGTTCTATAATCATGGGAGAGAAAGGGGAGTGATGGGGGAGTGAGAGTGGAGTGAGGGGGACAATACAATAAGATTAACCAAATAACGACAACAGTGAGAGTGGAGTGACGGGGGAGTGAGTGGGACAATCCCCCCTTCACGCCCACCTCACTCCCCAATAATAAATCAATCAACATGAAAAAAGTAGTTTTAATCACTGGAGCCAGTAGTGGCATCGGATATGAGGCGGCGCAGCGGTTGGCACGTCGCGGATGCAAGGTGTATGCTGCCGCGCGGCGTGTGGAGCTCATGGAGCCGTTGTGCAAGGAAGGCATTGTCCCTGTGCGACTTGACGTGTGCGACGAGGCGTCGATGCGCCAGTGTGTCGACACCGTGCTGCAGGCCGAGGGCCGCATCGACGTGCTGGTGAACAACGCCGGCTACGGCTACTTCGGTGCCGTGGAGAATGTCAGCGACGCCGAGGCACGCCGTCAGCTGGAAGTCAACGTCTTCGGCCTCGCCGCCATGTGCCGTCTGGTGATTCCCGTCATGCGGAAGCAGGGCTCCGGACGCATCGTCAATACCTCGTCCATCGCCGGCCTGGTGGTGCTGCCCTTCGGCGGCTGGTACCACGTGTCAAAATACTCCGTCGAGGCCCTCAGCGACGCCCTGCGCATGGAACTGCGCCCCTTCGGCATCGATGTCTCAATGATAGAGCCCGGCGGCATCAAGACCGACTGGGGCATCATCGCCGCCGATCATCTGAGGGACTCGTCCGTGGGCACCGCCTATGAGGAGGCCGCCCTCGCCGAAGCCGACCTTATGAACAAAGCCTATTCTGGCAAAACACCTCGCTTCAAAATTTTCAATTCTCAATTTTCAATTTTCAATTTAACCAACCCCACGGCCGTCGCCCGCGCCATCGAGCGCGCCGCCCTCAGCCGCCGTCCCCGCGCCCGCTACCGCCTGGGACGCTTCTCCACTGTCGCCGTCTGGACCCACCGCCTGCTGCCCGCCCGCTGGTGGGACAAGCTGCTGCTGCGTTTCGCCAGAATCCGACTGAAATGAAAAGAGGCATTTTTTTTAAAATTTATTTGCATGTTAAAAAAAATGTGTATCTTTGCAGCCGAATTAATGTAGAACCAAACGCGATTGAATGAAGCAACCGTATCAGTTTTAACCCCCTAAAAATTAGAGGAATATGACGGACGTAAAAACCAGACAACTGTCAGACAACGAACTGATTCTGCGCTACCAGGAAGGCGACGCATCTTGCTTTGAAGTGCTCCTCGAGCGCTACCAAGCCAAGGTGTATGGTTACATTTTTTCGGTGGTGAAAGAGAAGGAAACGGCGGATGATATCTTCCAGGACACCTTCTACAAAGTCATCGTCACCATCAACTCGGGCCTTTACAAGGACGAGAACAAGTTTGTACACTGGGTGATGCGCATCGCGCACAACCTGATAGTGGACTACTTCCGCCGCAACAACAAGATGCCGCTGGTGCCCAACAAGCCCGAGGGCGATGTGGTGGACAACCTGAAGGTTCAGGACGAGAACGCCGAGCACGCCATCATGAAGAAGCAGACCAGCGCCAATATCCGCAAACTGGTGAAGATGCTTCCTCCCGAGCAGCGCCGCGTGGTCATCCTGCGCCACTATGGCAAATGCGACTTCAAGGACATCGCCGCCCGCACCGGCGTAAGCATCAACACGGCCCTCGGCCGTATGCGCTACGCCATCATCAACCTGCGCCGCCTAGCTCAGGAGAATAATATGTATATTGAACTCTGAGGAGTGAAAGGATTTGAGAGGGAGTGAAAAGGAGTGAAAGGACAAATGTGACTTCTGTTATAGATAAGTGATTAGTAAAAATAAACTGAAGGAATTGGCCGCCTACCGCCTGCAGAAACGTTGCGACGAGGAGGCGGTTTTTGTTGTCGAGGGTCCGAAGATGGCCGCCGAAGCCTTGGCGTCGGGTTTCGACATCAGGGTGGTCTGTGCCACGACAGAGTGGCTGTCGGCACACCCCGACAGCACGGTAGCCACGGAGACCTACGAGGTGAGCCCGGCAGAGCTGGAGCGCCTCTCTAACTTCAAGACCCCCAACCAGGTGTGGATGCTCCTTTCCCGCCCCGACCACTCATCACTCATCACTCATCATTCATCACTCACCCTAGCCCTCGACCGCATCCAGGACCCCGGTAACCTGGGCACCATGCTGCGCACGGCCGACTGGTTCGGCATACGCCATGTGGTGTGCAGCCGTGACACCGTGGACTGCTACAATCCCAAGGTGGTGCAGTCGTCGATGGGTGCCGTGTTCCGCACCCAAGTGGACTATGTCGACCTGCCACAGTGGCTGGCCGACTGTGGTATGCCTGTCTACGGCGCCTCGCTGCAGGGGGAACCGCTATCCACTCTCCACTCTCCACTCTCCACTCCAAAAGTCTTGCTCATAGGCAACGAGAGCCGCGGCATCTCGGCCGAGGCCATGGCCCATGTGACCGACCCCGTGCTCATCCCCAATATCGGCGGCACCGCCGAAAGCCTCAACGCCAGCGTAGCCGCAGGGATACTGATGCATTGGCTTTCCTCCTAGGATTTCCTAGGAGAACCTAGGCACTCCTAGGAAAAACATACAACGAATATGGAACAACTGCAATATCAAGAAGGAAGGACTGAGATTAGCCACTACGGCAAGGTGGCGCTTATCGACCGTCTGACGGCCGACACCGCCTGCCAGGGCGACGACTGCGCCGTGTTGGGCGAAGGACCGAAGCGCACCCTCGTCACCACCCAGACGATGGTGGAGGGCGTAGACTTCGACATGATGTACACGCCGCTGAAACACCTAGGATACAAGGCTGTGGCTATCGCCATCAGCAATATCGCCGCCATGAACGGCACACCGCGCCAGGCACTGGTGAGCGTGGCTGTGAGCAACCGCTACTCGGTGGAAGCCATGGACGAGCTCTACGCCGGCATACGCCTCTGCTGCGACCGCTACGACGTGGCGCTGGTGGGTGGCGACACCGCCAGTACACGCGCCGGCATGGTCATCACCGTCACCCTCGTCGGCGAGGCTGACGAGAGCAAGATCACCTACCGGAAAGGTGCCCAGCACAACGACCTCATCTGTGTCAGCGGCGACCTCGGCAGCGCCTATGCAGGCCTGCTGGTGCTCGAGCGCGAGAAGGTGACCTACCAGGCCAACCCCAACTTCCAGCCCGACCTCGACGGCTTCGACTACGTGCTGGAGCGCTTCCTGAAGCCCGAGCCACGCATGGACATCGTCAAAAAACTGGCCGAACGCGAGGTGGTGCCTACGTCGATGACAGACGTCAGCGAAGGCCTGGCCGACAGCCTGCTGCACCTTGGCAAGGCCTCCGGCTGCGGCTGCGAGGTCTATGAGGAACGGCTACCCATAGACTACCAATGCTCGCGCGTGTGCTCGGAGATGAGCAAGAACATGCTGCCCGTAAGCTGCGCCCTCAACGGCGGACGCGACTACGAGCTCCTCTTCACCGTCAGCCAGAAGGACTATGACCGCATCAAGGAGATGGAAGGCATCCACATCATCGGCTATGTCACCGAAGCCGGCATGCCCACCGTCATGGTCACCCCGCAGAACACGACAATAGAGCTGAAAGCGCAAGGGTTTACGGCACAATGAAACAGGACACTTTCCTACATAAAGGGTTGCGGCAGCAGATGTGTGCCACCCTGCGGCAGAAAGGCATCACCGACGAGCGTGTGCTGGCAGCCCTGAGCGAGGTGCCGCGCCACCTGTTCATCGGCGCCGCCCTGGAGAGCCGCGCCTACGAGGACGTGGCCCTGAAGATAGACTGCGAGCAGACCATCTCACATCCCTCCACGGTGGCCATGCAAAGCCAGCTGCTCAATGCCGACCGCGGCATGAGGGTGCTGGAGATAGGCACCGGCAGCGGCTACCAAACCGCCGTGCTCTGCCAGATGGGCCTGAAGGTCTTCACCATCGAACGGCAGAAAGCCCTCTACCAGAAGACCAGCAAGCTGCTGAAAGAGTTGGGCTACCGTGCCCAGTGCTTCTGCGGCGACGGCTTCCACGGACTGCCGGGCGACTACCACCGCATCATCGTCACCTGCGGCGCCCCCGAAATCCCGGAAGCGCTGATGCGACAGCTCTTGCCCGAAGGCGTCATGGTCATCCCGCTGGGCGAAGAGCAACAGGAAATGCTGCGCATCACCAAGCACGGCGAAAAACGTGAAGACTGGGAGATTGAACGCTTCGGCATGTTCAAGTTCGTCCCCATGCTCGACGGAAAAACAACGCACTAGCGAAGCAAGAAATGCTGACGTGAAAGTCGCGGACTGTTGACGGCAATACCCACATCATAGAGGTCCAGGGTGACCTGATAGCTGTCGTCATCGCAGAGCGACTGCCAGAGCGCCTCGTCGCGGTGAGGGCGGTCGATGACCAAGAAAAGACCGTCGCGAGTGTCAAGTGTTAATTGCCTAGTGTTCGGCAAGGCGTCAGTGTGAGGGAGGCCGTAATATTCCTCGAGGCGCCACACCACATCGGCAAACGAACGACCTCGACCGCCGGCACGCGAGAAGAGCACCTCGGTGTAGAGGCGATAGGCGAAGGGCGAATGGAGGCCAAACTGCGTCTTGGCACGAAGGAAATGTTGCAGACGGTTCACGATGCAAAAGTACGAAGAAAATTGAAAATTGAAAATTGAAAATTGAAAAATATATGAGAACCAAGAATATACTGCTAGCAATAGCGTCTCTTTTCTTGCTTGCGTCGTGCGGTGGCGGCGAAAACGACCGACCGCAGCCCAAGCCCAAGGCCTACCTCCGCATCGATATGCCGGAACACAACTACTGGCTTGTCGACAGTCTCTGCTCCCATCCCGGTGACACGCTCATACTTGGTAACGATACCATGATCGCCATTACCGGCTCCTGCAAGACCTTCCCCTTCACTTTCGAGGCCAACCAGTGCGTTGAACTCAAGGAGAAAGATGCCCCCAAGGGCGAGGAGTGGGTGGACATCAACTACCCGCAATGGGATGCCGTCATCTTCCTCACCTACAAACGGCTCCACAGCCCTGCCGACCTGCGTGGCCAGACCGACACCTCGCTACACCTCCTCGAGGTCCACTACCAGTTCTCGTCGGGCCTCGACGAACGTGCCTTCGAGGACCCGGAGCGCGAGGTCTATGCCACCGTGTGGCACATCAAAGGCCGCAACGTAGCTTCCACCTACCAGTTCTACGCCACCGACTCGAGCCGTCACTTCCTCCGTGGCGCCCTCTACATCAACCGTGTCCCTAACAACGACTCCCTGGCCCCGGTGCTCGAATACCTCCAGGCCGACATCGACCACCTCGTCGAGACCCTTCGATGGAAATAAAAAACACTTTAAATGAACAAACATACTATCCTTACTATTCTAACGCTGCTGGCCCTCGGCTTCGCCGGTTGTGAGCGCGATTCCGAAGAACCCATTACACCGTCATTCAGTGTAGCAGAAGGCCGTCAGGTAATCTTCTCCAAAGGCAACCTCCAGTTCAGCACCGCGGGGAGCCACGTCACCATAGAGGGAGACACCGTCGAAGGTACCTTCCGCTTCGCCGAGCAGCAGTACGACTACATAGGCCAAGGCAACGCCCAGGTATCCAGCACCTATAGCGGATGGATAGACCTGTTATGCTGGGGAAGCAGCGGGTGGCATGTGAGTCCGTCGTCAGAGAAAGACGGCGACTACGACATCGAGTCGCTCTGCGGCGATGAAGCCTACGCCGACTGGGGCGTGTACAACGCCATCCAAGGCGACGACCAGGCAGGCTTGTGGCGCACGCTGACGCGCGACGAATGGGACTACCTCATCAACCTACGTCCTGCCTCGACGGTTGACGGCGTCGACAGCGCCCGCTATGCAGAAGCCACGGTGGCTGGCACGGCGGGGCTGATTATCTTCCCCGACCGTTTCGTGCGCCCCGCCGAGCTCGCGCCCATAGCCAATATCAACCGGAACAACTTCGCCATTGCCTTTACAGACAACGTCTATAGCGCCGCCGAGTGGAGGCTGCTGGAGCAAGCCGGCGCCGTGTTCCTCCCTGCCGCGGGTTTTCGTGGCGGCACCTGGCTCTCTACCATTGGCGAAGGAGGCAGCTATTGGGCCTCGACCTGCAACGCCAACCGACAAGCCTACGCCTTGCTCTTCATCAGCGGCCTCGTCAACGCCAGCGCCGAATGCACCTACGACAAAGACCGTGGCTATGGCCGGTCGGTACGCTTGGTCAAAGACATACGATAAGCCACAGCATCTATGATGGGCCTACCCGAGATAGAACGCCACCCCCTGCAGCCTTTCCTGCCGTCCAACGCGCGGCTGCTGATGCTCGGCAGCTTCCCGCCGCCGAGGAAACGCTGGTGCATGGATTTCTTCTACCCCAACCGCACCAATATGATGTGGGAGATATTCGGCTTGGTGTTCTACGGCGACTCGCAACGATTGGTGGATGCGGAGCATAAGACCTTCCGTATGGAGGACATCAAGGCCTTGCTGGAAGAGCGCGGAATAGCGATATTTGACACCGCCTGTGCCGTGCGCCGGTTGAGCGGCAACGCCTCCGACAAAGACCTCGAGATTGTCGAGAAAACCGATATCCCAGCGCTGCTCTCAAAGATACCGCTATGCCATGATATCGTCTGCACCGGCCAGAAGAGTTTTTCGGTCCTGACGGAGGATTATGGCGTCCCCGTCCCCACGATGGGCTCTTACAACGAGTTCACCCTCGCTGGCCGCTCGATGCGTCTCTGGCGCATGCCCTCCTCCTCCCGCGCCTACCCCATGAAACTGGACGAGAAAGCCGCCTACTACCGTGAAATGATGAAAACAAGCGGCATCTTATGAACAGCAAGCGGCTTATACTATGGTCGGCAGTGATTGTTTCAATCACAATTGCTGTATTATTCATCCTGCCGCGGACGTCGATAGGAGAGAGCGTGAAACGGGAGAGTGCGAGGCTGTTCGATTACGAGTATATCCCCAACCAGAATGTGGAGATTGCGGGCACGGAGGCGGCAGCGGCGGCGGACTCCATCTACAAGGACTTCCGCAAGAAATTCCGCTTCCACTACCAGACCATCGGCATGGCGTCGTTTGCCGACAGCAGCCGCATGATCCTGCTCTCCGACATCCCGCCGCATTTCGAGACAGATTCCATCGCGCCCATCTTCGCCAAGTTCACACACAAGACGGAGATACGCCGTCACCCCATCGGCTACGACGGCTATGTAACCGACGTGGTCATTCTCCTCGGCAACGCCACGCAGGAGAACTGCGACAACCTGATACGACGGCTGAACCGCGAGCTTTTCTTCAGCGACTACAAGCCCACAGTGATGCCTCTGCCGGCAGAACACGGACGCGAATATTTTGTTAGGGCGAACACGAATGGCACAAATAACACGAATCTGGATTACCAAATCACGCTGGAAGAGTTCAACACGTGGTTCATGGAGGAGGGCGAAGGGTTTATATGTCCTGACAACACCCCTCAGTCAGCTGTCAAACGGCTGACAGCAGTTTCTTCCCCTTTCAAGGGGGAGTCCCCAAAGGGGAAGGGGGTAAAGCCGGGGGACGGCAAGAAAGTGCTGACCGTACCAGACCTCTTCGCACAGAAGGCGCGCGGCGTCTTCTTCAGCCAGGAGCCTGGCTTCGTGGCATGGGCACTAGCCAAAAACGCGGACCTCGCCGACACACTCAAGCAATCAAACAATCAAACAATCAAGCAATCCATCCGCCAGTTCACGCTGGATGCCGACCTCATCCTCGGCGCCCTTGCCGACAGTAGCACGCTGGTCATCATCGGCCGCGAGCGACAGTCGCCGCTCCACGAGTTGCCGCCGCTGCAGGTGGAGAGCATCCTCCTGCTGGCTTCCACCACCGAGAAAGAGCTGTCGCAGAGCTTGGACATCAACGACCTGATGGCGGGCAAGATGGTGAATGGACGCGACTGGTGTCCCACCTACCTCAGCCGAGAACTGGAGAACACCGAGTTCGGCGACCTGATGACCATCACCGACGTACTGCTCAAGGATTGGTCGGAACACGGCACCATCCAGGAAAGTTACTACCGCTACCCCGAGCCGGGTTACTACCCCTTCGACCGGCCGCTCTTCCGTAAGCTGGGGTTGAGCGAACTCGTCTACAACTGGAACACCGCCGGCGCGATGTACGCTATAGATTGCGACGGTTATACTATTTATACGTTGGGGCGTACTGGCTCGCTGCCCGTGAGCTATTTCAACTCGCAGGAGCGGAGTCAGTCGATAGGCTACCGCTACGAGGCACAAGCCTACCACTATTTCGCCACCCTCGGCTGCACCGACCTCGCCCGCGTAGTGCAGTACACCGCCCTCTACCAGCTCTTCATCGACAACAACATCAGCTATTCCGGCAACACCCACCCTTCCTTCCCCAAGAACAAGCCCTTCCTGCTCTACAAACCCACGACAGAGCTGCTAAATAAGCTTCGCGGCCTCAGCGGCGAGGAGATAGCCCTGCTGGCCGACAGCCTTTCGCAACGCAGCTTTAAGAGCTACCAGAAAGAGCAAGTCGACAAGCAGCTGCGGGAGAATGAGCAGCAGCACAACTTCTCCTACACCGACGAGAACCGAGACCACATCTATCAGAATGTGCACCGCGACACGAAAGCGGGCATCAGCCGCAGCATCAACGAGGTGAAGGGCATGCTGAATGGTCTTTCTGCAGAGCAGTTCAAGCAGCTGGCGCGCTACCTCTCCTACCCCCGCGGGGTGACCATCCGCGACCGCGAGAGTTACAACACCTACCTTCGTGCCCGCAAAGTCAACCAGCTGATGCGCGAGGTGGGCAAGAATAACCTCGACTTGATAGGCATGGACCTCGGCAATGTGAAGAACTGGTATGCTGCCAACCTGAAAGGCAATGCTGGCCGCTATATGAAGACCTCGTCGCTCATCGTCACCTTCAACGACATGCTCACCACCGGCGGCCACAACCTCTCCTCGCGCATCAGCCGTGTGAACAAGATGACGGGCTACAAGCAGACCCGAGGAGGCTATACGCCAACGGACTATCCGCAGGAAAATGAAAAAGAAAAAATGAAAAAGGAAAACGAAGAGCCCACAACAAAGGTCTCCCCCAACAAACCCAACGGCAGCAAACCCGCGACCACAACGGCCAAAAAGAAATCATCCAACTCAAGCAATCACGCAGTCAAACAATCAAGCAATCATAGCGTTCGATCGCGAAGTTCTGTGATATCTTCTGCCCCACGTAAAACCAGAGGCCTTTAATTCCAGCAATCAAACATTCACGCAATCAAGCAATCATTTATGCCTCACCACCTCCTGCTATACTATCTCCTTTTGGTCAACCTGCTGACGTTCCTCGCCTATGGTCTCGACAAATGGAAGGCCGTCCGCAATGGCCGTAAGAGTGGTGGTAAAGCCCGCCGCAACGACAACCTTTCCCGTCGCATCCCCGAGGCCTCAATGCTCCTCCTCGCCGCCCTTGGCGGCTCTCCTGCGGCATTGCTGGCTATGTACCTCTTCCGCCACAAAACCCTCCACAAGAAGTTCCGCTACGGGGTACCCGCCATCCTGCTCGTGCAGATAGCTATCGCCATTTACCTCTTTCTTCCTTTGCAGTAAATTTTCCGAAATACTTCATTGTATTTGCCAGATAATTTGTATCTTTGCACTTTAAAACAGGCTCATTATGATAGACCAAATCGTACAGTATAACCGCGAGTTTGTGGCCTCGAAGGGCTACGAGCAGTACCGCACCGACAAGTACCCCGACAAGAAACTGGCGGTGCTGTCGTGCATGGACACCCGCCTCACCGAACTGCTGCCGGCGGCACTGGGGCTGAAGAATGGCGACGCCAAAATCATCAAGAACGCCAGAGGGCTGGTCATCTCGGCCTTCGACTCGGCGATGCGCAGCCTCATCGTGGCCATCTACGAGCTGGGCGTGAAGCACGTGATGGTGGTGGCACACTCGCACTGCGGCGCCTGCCACATGAGCTACCACCACTTCCACGACGAGATGCTTGCCCGTGGCGTGACGGAAGAGACGCTCGACACCATCCGCAAGTGCGGCGTCGACCTTAACCACTGGCTCGAAGGCTTTAAGGACACCCCCGAGTCCGTGCGCCGCACCGTCGAGACCATCCGCACCCACCCCCTCGTACCCAAAGACATCGAGGTCCGCGGCTTCATCATCGACAGCGAAACCGGCCTCCTTCAGGAAATCAAATAATAACGCCTAGCCGCTGACGCAGCAGAAATCTTGTAAATCCAGTATTTTTATTGGATTTATGGATTACGCGAAGCGGGACTTCTACAAGATCAACAAGATCTCGCCGAAGGCAGGAAAATAAAGAAAAAGATATACCGACATGAAAATAGATTTCAACGAGATTCAAGAGATCGCCAACCCGCAGTTCAAGGGCGGTGTGGGCGACACGATGTTCCGCACCTACAACGACGGGCAGAACAAGATTATGCGCGGACGCCTCGACCCCGGCTGCTCCATCGGCCTCCACAGTCACGAGACCAACAGCGAGATCATCTACATCCTCAGTGGCGAGGCCCGATGCCTATATGACGATGGTGAGGAGCGCCTCGTCCCCGGACAGTGTCACTACTGTCCCAAGGGCCACAGCCATTCCCTCATCAACGCCAGCGCCACCGAGCCGCTGACTTTCTTCGCCATCGTTCCGGAACAAATATCCATATGACCTATCAGGCGCAATACGATTCGCCCCTCGGGATATTGACGCTGACCTGCGACGGTGAGTCGCTGAAGGAGTTGCGCTTCTCCGACGCCCCAATCAGGGAAACGAACACGAATTGCTCGAATAGACACGTAATAAATTCAACTTCTCAACCCGTTCCTGTATTGGAAGAGACTCGCCGTTGGCTCGACTGCTACTTCAGCGGAAAGGAACCCACATTCACCCCACAGGTGGCACCCCTTGGCACCCTGTTCCAGCGACGCGTGTGGGACGAACTATTGTCTATACCGTATGGAGAAACAGTGACGTATGGTGAGATAGCTCGTCGTATCGGCTGCAAGTCGGCTCAAGCGGTGGGCAATGCTGTGGGCAGGAACCCCATCGCCATCATCATCCCCTGTCACCGTATCATCGGCGCCGACGGCACGCTGACAGGATATGCCTACGGCCTCGAAATCAAACGTCAGTTGCTAATGTTAGAAAACAAAGATCTTTAACCCTTAAATCTTTTAAACCCTTAAACCTTTCAAACCCTTTTAACCTTTTAACCTTTTAATCTTTTAATCTTTTAATCTCTTAAACCTTTCAAAACCCTTAAACCTTTCAAACCCTCAAACCTTTTAAACCCTATCATCATGGCAAGCAATCCTGATTTTGTACAGTACATCGCCGACCAATGCAGTGGTGCGGGCAATATTGAGGCGAAGAAGATGTTTGGCGACTATGGCATCTACTGTAATGGCAAGATATTCGGTCTCATCTGCGACAACGGCTTCTACCTGAAGCCCACCGAGGCAGGCCGTAAACTGCTCCGCAGCGAAGACCTGCGTCCACCTTACGACGGCGCGAAGCCCTATTTCTACATCGAGGATGTCGACAACCATGACTACCTCTCGGCCCTGGTGCGTGCCACCTGTACCGAGCTACCCGCGCCGAAACCTAAAAAGAGCAAGAAATGAAGTTTGAGAGACTGGATATCCCCGACTTCGTCGACATCATTCTCGAGGGCGGCGAACGGGGCGACGAGGCGATGTACTACCTGCTGCGCCAGCGGCTGCTACGGCAGCTGAAGGCGAGGTATGAGGTGTATCATCATCAGTTGCTGGACGACTTCGAGGATGTGGTGGAGGACTTCTTCTTGTATCTCCGTGAGGGCAAGAGTGGCCTGAGCCGGACACCCTACCAGTCGCTGCGTCGCATCCGAAAGAAGGAGTCCTTCGAGACCTGGATACTCAATACCTTCCGCAACTATCTCACCGTGCGTGCCGACGCAGAAAAACAATTCATCTCGCACCTTGGGGATAACCTCGCCGCTCCCGATGCTGATTGCTCCCCTGCCCGAGGGGAGCTGTCCGCAGGACTGAGGGGTGGGAGTTCCCCGTTGACCGACGAGCGCAAACTCGCCGTCGCCTCCAACCTCATCGCCTATGCCCACCAGACACTCTATCCCCGCGACCGCTTCATCTTCCTCCGTACCCTGCTCTCCCTCCTCAACAAGCAGCAGGCGCTGCCGAACGACGAGATGGCCCGCGCCCTCGGCATGAGCAACATCGCCTACCGTGTCACCGTCCACCGCCTGAAAGGCAAACTCTCGTACCTCCGCACCTGCCTGTTGCAAGACGACGTGCTGCCGCTCGACGACCTGCACCGCCAGATGGCACAGCATATCAACGACGACTTCTCCCACCTGTACCCCACCATCGGGAAATACTATGTCCTCGCCATCAACGAACTGAAGCAGGCTGACGCCGTCAAGCATCTCCGTCAAGAGTATTACGAGACCACAGGCCGGAGGCTCCACGAGTCAGAAGCCGCCTATTCTCTCGTCCCTACCATCTCTGCCTTCTGGACACGCCTAGCGCATTTCTTGGTGGTTTAATAAACTTATTCGCAGCCTACAAAAAGCAAAAATGGGGCAGCCACAGGATGGCTGCCCCATTTTTTTGTGTGTTTTTTGCAAAAATACATGTAACATTTCCGTTTTCCCCATACTTAGTGGGTGACCGGAAATTACTAATCACAGACAAGAAAGGCTTATGAGCACCCTCAAATCAAGACCTCCGCCCTAACAGGTAAAATGTTTTTCTCGGCATTTGGATATTTTTTAGTATCTTTGCATCGTGAAACAATTAATACATACAAACTGTAAGGAAAAAAAATAACAACAAATAACAAATAGATTAGAAGCGTTTTTTGCTTGTCTTAGTAAAGTCGGAATCCGGAAAATTTCAGACAAATACCACTAAAGAGGGCAGGACGTTCACGGTATCCGTGGGCTTTCTTGTTTGTGGTATGGGTAATTTCCGGAACCTCGACTTTCAACAAGAAAGCTTCACGGATTTTTTAATACAAAAAAATATCATTCCATGGTGTTCAAGAAAGGCGCACTCCCGGCTGCCACAATCCTGCTGCTATTCCTCTCCTGCGAGAAGCCGGCAGAGAAACAACCTGTCGAGAACTTCGGCCAACACCCCATCTGGACGGACAGCAATCCCGAAACCTTCTGGGACAAGCAGTCGGACGATGGCCTATGGAAAGACACCGCATGGGAAGACGACACCACCCTATATTTCTGACACAATGAAAAGATTCGTCAAATACCTGCCCCTGGCGCTCCTTTGCCTTGCCTGCGACAATTCTGTTGTCTCCCGTGCGGAGTACGACGCATTGCTGTCTGAAAAACAGCAGCTCGAAGGGCTTAACGACTCGCTCCAGTTCGAGCTGTCGAGCCTTAAGATTTACGTTGAACGCCTCGAAGAGGAAAACAACGAACTCGTCGAAGAACTGAAACACACACCATGTAACCCGCGATAAAAGGTTTTTCATACACCCCGAAGGGGAACTGTGGTATGCCTGCCGAACTTGATGAGGCAACACCGCTGAATCAAATTAGATATAGTGAAGAACCCTATTTTTATATGGGCGGCCGCGAGATGGCTGCCCTATTTTTTTAGTATAAATTTGGCAGAACGAAAATAAATGCGTAATTTTGCACCCAGTTAAACATTAAAAATAAGGATTATGAACCGAAGGTCGCGAATACCTTCTAAATAAAACAAATACTATGAGCAAAGACCTGACGCCCATTAACGGAATGTTCCAGATGCCCACACTGCCTTACGATGCACTGGGCACCATCATCAGCAAGGAGACGCTCTCGTTCCACCACGGGAAGCACCTGAAAGCCTATGTGGACAACCTCAACAAGATGCTGCCCGGCAGCGGACTGGAAAACCTGCCGCTGAGCGAAGTGATTCGCAAAGCAGAGGGAGGTCTCTTCAATAACGCCGGACAGGTGCTGAACCACGCGATGTACTTCGAGCAGTTCAGCAACTCGCCGAAAGCCATGAGCGAAAAGATGAAAGGCCTCTTGGAGCGCGACTTTGGCTCGGTGGAGGCTTTCAAGAAGGAGTTTGAGCAGAAGGGCGCCACGCTGTTCGGCAGCGGCTGGGTGTGGCTCTCGGCCGATGCCCAAGGCAAGCTGGTCATCACCCAGCAGAAGAATGCCGAGAATCCCGTCACCATGGGTCTGCAGCCCCTGCTGACCTTCGACGTGTGGGAGCACGCCTACTACCTCGACTACCAGAACCGCCGCGCCGACTACCTCGCCGCCCTCTGGCAGATTGTCGACTGGGCTATAATCGAAAACCGATTATAACCATTGCGTGATTGTGTTATTGCTTGATTGCGTGAGTGGCTGACGCGTCAGTACTCAAACATTCAAGCAATCAGACATTCAAACATTCTCATTATGTTAGTCAAGACTTACGGTAGCGCCATTCTTGGCGTGAACGCGCTGACCGTCACCGTGGAGGTGACTACCGGCGATGGCGTAGGCTTCTTCATGGTGGGTCTGCCCGACAACGCCGTAAAGGAGAGCGCCCAGCGCATCTCGTCGGCCTTCGAGGAGAGCGGCTTCCGCATACCCGGCATGCGTATCGTTGTGAACCTTGCTCCCGCAGATTTGAAAAAAGAGGGCACCGCTTACGACCTCACCATTGCCATCGGGGTGCTGGGGGCCCTCGGGATGGTGAAAGCCGACGAGATGGAGCACTATGTCATCATGGGTGAGCTGGGACTGGACGGCACCTTGCGTCCCATCAAGGGAGTGCTGCCCATCGCCATCGAAGCCCGCAAACAACAATACAAAGGCATCATCGTCCCTGCGGAGAATGCCCGCGAAGCCGCCATCGTCAACAACCTGGAGGTTTACGGCGCCACCAGTCTCAAGGAGGTGGCCGACTTCCTCAACGGCGAGGGCACCATCGAGCAGACGGTGATGGACACCCGCGCCGAGTTCGCCCGTTCGTTGAACAACTACGAATACGACTTCGCCGACGTCAAGGGACAGCTCACCGTGAAGCGTTGCCTCGAGATTGCCGCCGCCGGCGGCCACAACGCCATCATGATAGGTCCTCCGGGCAGCGGCAAAACCATGCTGGCCAAAAGAATGCCGGGCATCCTGCCGCCGCTGACGCTTAGCGAGTCTTTGGAGACCACCCAGATACACTCGGTGGCAGGCCTGATGCGCAAGGAGGATGCGCTGATAGCGGTACGTCCCTTCCGTGCCCCGCACCACACCATCTCGGACGTTGCCTTGGTGGGTGGCGGCACCAACCCGAAGCCTGGCGAAATCAGCCTCGCACACAATGGAGTGCTCTTTCTCGACGAGCTTCCCGAGTTTAAGAGAACTGTGTTAGAGGTACTTAGACAACCTATGGAGGAGCGCCGCGTGACCATCTCGAGAGCCAAGATGACCATCGACTACCCCGCCGCCTTCATGCTTATCGCCGCCATGAACCCCTGTCCCTGCGGCTACTACAACCACCCCACCATCCCCTGCACCTGTCCTCCAGGCGCCGTCAAGCGCTATCTCAACAAGGTCAGCGGACCCCTGATGGACCGCATAGACATTCATATCGAGGTGACGCCGGTACCTGTCAGCCAACTGAACAAGGAGGAGAAAGCCGAGAGCAGCGCCGCGATAAGGGAGCGTGTCGTCGCCGCCCGCGCCATACAGACGGCTCGTTTTGCCAACACCCCCGGGGTGCATTGCAACGCCCAGATGGGCAGCAAACTCACCCGCCAGTACTGTGTCCTCACCGACGAATGCCGCACCATCATGGAGCAGGCCATGAACCGCCTCGGCCTCAGCGCCCGCGCCTACGACCGCATCCTCCGTGTCGCCCGTACCATCGCCGACCTCGAAGCAGCACCTGATATCAACCCCGACCACTTAAGAGAAGCCATCACCTACCGTTCCCTCGACCGCGACAGTTGGGGGAGATAACAAAATTTATAGCTAGAGAAGTGCTATAAGTCATTTATTCTTTAGCTGCTCCAACGCGCAGCAGAGCTGGTCGGGACAGGAGGTAGGTTTGTCGCCGCAGCGGATGCCGCGGAGTTTGGCGATTACGTCGTCGATTTTCTGGCCGGTGACGAGGCGGCAGATGCCCTGGAGGTTGCCGTTGCAGCCGCCGAGAAACGATACCTGCTGAATGATGTCGTTGTCGTCGGCCGTCACGTCGATGAGCAACGAGCAGGTGCCTTGGGTGGGGTATTGTATATGCTTCATAATCTTCAATTTTCACTACTCATAAATCATAATTCATAATTCATAATTCATAATTCATAATTCATAAATCACCTTTCAATTTATTGATTATCGACTCGTCGGCGGGGAGCCAGCGGACGGTGTCGAGGGCGTCGGGGGAGAGCCAGCGGGCGGCCTCGTGCTCGTTGAGGTGGAGGGCGTCGCTGAGCAGCGAGCAGAGGTAGCAGTGCATCGTGAGGTGGAACTTCGGGTAGTCGTACTCCACGGTGCAGAAAAACTCGTCGACGCTTATCTCCGTCGACAGTTCCTCGCGAATCTCGCGGCGCAACGCCTCCTCGGGCGTCTCGCCAGCCTCCATCTTACCGCCCGGGAACTCCCACCAGTCCTTCCACTCGCCGTATCCCCGCTGCGTGGCGAAGATACGCCCCTCCCTGCGGATGATTGCCGCTACCACTTCAATCTCTTTCATGTTCACTATTAACTATTATCTCTTAACTTTTAACTCCAGGAAATGAAATTTCCTTTCGGTATCCCATGCCCGTCACATGGCAGATGAGGCGGCCGTCTTGGTTCGTGACCCGGACTTCGACGGAGGGAATCCTACGGTGGTCGTTAACGGGGACGGCTTCCGCCCGCAGGCAGTCACCCTTCATGGCGCTCGAGAGGAACATCACGTTGCTGCTGATGCCGAAGGTCAGGTTCCCCTGATGATTCATCAGTGCCGCCATCGCGAGGTCTGCCAGCGTGAACAGCGCCCCACCCTGGCACACGCCGCCGGCGTTCAAGTGCTCCTTCGTCACCGCCATCTCCGCCACCGCATGCGTCGCGTCCACCTCGGTCACCCGGCAGCCGGCCCCAGCCGCAAAGCGGTCGGTAGTGTTCAATATTTCCTGAATATTCATTGGTTGTTTCATTGTTCTTTTTTTAGTGGCTATAATTTCTATAGTCACTATAGTTTCTATAGCTACTATCTCTAATACTTAATTCCGTTCTCTTCAAGCAGCGCTCTCAGGCGCGCCACCTCCGCCCGCAGGGCGGGCACTTCCTGCCGGAGGCTGGCCAATTCTTCATCTTGCGCCTTGCGATAGTTGGTGCGGGCCTGATGCATGCGCTCTTTGATGCCTCCATGCTCCACAAACTCTTTCTCCATGCGCAGCAGCGTCTTGTTGAGCATCGCGTCAGTCTGGTAGCAGAGTGTCAGCGCCGTATTGGCCATCTCCTCGTCGGTCCATTTCTGGAAGAATGCTTGATAATCCTCCATCTTGTTATGCTCCTTGCAGAATTCCTGCATGCTCTGATACCTGGGGTGCGAAGGTTCCCAAACGGGCAACATACGTGAAGAAAGATAGTCGCGGTAGTCCTCGCGCAACTCCTGCAGCGACGAGCGAGCCACATTCAGCAACTTCACATGCATCTCGGTTGAGGTCTCGCCATCCTCGGTTCCCTCGATGATATTCTGCTTACCACTGCGGGCAGCCTGTACCATCTGATCCACCGTACGGTCTCCGTGAGCAGGCAGAAACCGTTGGCAAAAAACATATGTCAGTTGGTACAGCACCTCGCTTTTTTGATAGTAAAAAGCATTCCTCCACGGCATCTGACGCTTCAGAATCTGGTATTTCTTCTCGGTGGTAGTCATATCTTTTGCTCCCTTTTAGCAACTGCAAAACTACGTTTTTTTCTGGAACAGCATAAATCGGTGGTAGCTACGCTATCTTCAGGTGGGCGGTGTTCGAGGTCTCGTGGGGCTGGAGCTGACGGTTGCCGTCGTAGTAGCGCGAGGGTAGCCAGGTGGGTTCGTTGAGGGTGTTGACCATCGCGGCATAGACGTGGATATCGTGGCCGCGCCACGTCTCGCGAAGCGCCACATCGGCGACGAAGGCGCCCGCCGTGAGGAAGCCGTTCACTTCCACCGCCTCGCGCAGGTCGGGACACCACAGGGCGGCGACCAGCATGTCGGTACGCAGGTTGCCTCCCGGCACCTCGGCCGAGAACCGCAGCCGGTAGCCGAAACCCGTTTCCAGAGGTCCCTCGTTGGTGATGACGACACCCGCCAGCCGCCCCTGGGCGACGACGAGACGGTCGTAGTCGAGCGCCAGCTCGGGGTCGGTGACGAAGCTCTGCATGTTGAGTTTGATGAAAGCATTGCGCGCCGTGGTATGAATCTCGATACCGGCGCCCAGCAGGCTATAGCCCAGCATACGCTCGAGGTCCTTGGAGGCCTGCGAGAGGGTCTTCAGCTTGAAGCGGTGCGCCTGCTGCGCGGGGGTCTGCGGGTTCTTGACATTCCTTTGGTAGGCGCGGTAAATCATCTTACCGTTGGCCACATAGCCGACGACGGTGCCAATCTTGCCCACCTGCGGCCCCATGATTCCATTGATGTTCTTGCTCATATCGATAGTTTTTCTATATGTTATGTCTACATTCTGTCTACGATTTAGGTATTGAAGAGGTAGAGAAAAGGTAGAGAAGAGGTAGAGAAGAGGTAGAGAGAATAGGAAGCGGATGAGTACTTTTTTCTTTCGAGATGCAAAGGTACGAACTTTTTCTGGAACTGCCAAATTAAATTTTGAAACGAAAAATTAATTTTGCCATATCGGCAAAATTTACTATATTTGTACCCTCGCGTGCTATATCAATTATAGCGCAGTGGTTTGATTGTCAAATAAAAGAAGTACAACCGACAGGAATAAATGAGCAACGAAGTTGCCATAAAAGGGTTAAACGACATTGAGGTCATCAAGAACCGCATCTATGAGGTTCGAGGGCAACGTGTGATGCTCGACCGCGACCTGGCGGAGCTGTACAACGTGGAGACTAAAGTCTTGAACCAAGCGGTCAAACGCAACATTGAGCGTTTCCCTGAAGACTTTATGTTTCGCATGGACAACAGCGAATGGGAATTTTTGAGGTCACAATTTGTGACCTCAAAAACAGTACCATTGAGTACTGAAGATGAGGAAGATAATGATTCTCGTGATGTTTTGAGGTCACAATTTGTGACCTCAAAAGACGGTAGAGGTGGTGTTAGGTATACCCCATATGTTTTTACCGAGCTTGGTATTGCAATGCTAAGTTCCGTGCTGCGGTCGGAGACGGCAATACAGGTCAACATCAATATTATGCGAGCGTTTGTGGCGATACGTCACGCTGTGAGTGCTTGGCAAGACACCAACCTGAAGGTGGAGCAGTTGTCGCATAAAGTCGATTCGCTCAATGCCCGTGTGGATGAGATTCTCCACGAGCAAAACGAGAACAATATGGAGATGGCCGTGCAGATAAGCGCCCTCAATGACGCCCTCGACCAACTGCGCGAGAAGCCCTCAACACAACGTAAACGGATTGGGTTTAAACAAGACAATAGATGATTGTACTGGAAGAAGTGGAAGATAGGAAACGGTTGAAATAAAATACAAAAAAAATAAACAATGGCAAAGCAGACACTTATAGTACAAGACACTCCCATTACCGTCATCAAGCGTGGCGAGGAGGATTATATCTGCCTCACCGATATGCTGCAGGCCAAGGATGGAGATTTCTTTGTCACCGACTGGCTGCGCAACCGCAACACGCTTGAGTATATCGGTATCTGGGAGAAGGTGTACAACCCCGGTTTTAATTATGGCGAATTCGCCACAATTAGAAATCAGGCGGGCCTGAACAGTTTCAAGATAAGTGTCAAAGAATTTGTATCCCGCACCAACGCCATCAGCCTTCAGGCAAAAGCGGGACGCTACGGAGGAACATACGCCCACAAAGATATTGCCTTCGAGTTTGCCATGTGGATAAGCCCTGAATTCAAGATTTTTATCGTCAAGGAATTCCAGCGGCTGAAGGAGGAGGAGCAGAAGGCGATTGGCTGGTCGGCGAAGAGGGAGCTGTCGAAAATCAACTACCATATACACACCGATGCTGTGCGGGCGAACCTTGTACCCGACGAGGTGGATGCTTACCACAGCTCGCTTATCTATGCCGAGGAAGCGGATGTCTTGAATGTGGCTCTTTTCGGGATGACCGCCAAGGAATGGCGCGAGGCCAATCCCGGTAAGAAAGGCAATATGCGCGACTATGCCACGATTAACCAACTCATCTGCCTCTCTAACATGGAAAACTTGAACGCGGTGTTCATCAACGAGGGCATCCCGCAACGCGACCGCCTACATAAACTGAACAAGATAGCTATCCAGCAAATGACCGTGCTGGAAGAAGTGGGAAATAGGAAACTGCTGAAATAAAACTATGTATCCTAAAGATAACATATTTAACATATACTACGAAATAGGCAAACGTGTTCCGTTCCAAGTGAAACGTTCACCATGGGGACTTAAAGGGTCCAACAATGTGGAATACCGCTATAGCCAAGAGGGAATCACCTATATGGTTACTCGCATTTTTCCAAAAGGGAAATACGGGTACGCATGGGGCTATCTGCTTTATAATGGAGAAAGAAACGAAGAAATGCAGAATGAGTATTTTGGAGGCAGAGATACTATTCCTTGCGCAGGTTGTGGCGAGTGGTGCTTGATAGATATTCCAGGAATGCCTAAGGAGGAAGTAGAAAAGTATCAGGATGCAAAGGACTTTTGCTACAGCACATATCGTCAGACAGGAGACCCTCACCCGACGCTGAAAATAATCCAACTCGACGATACAATGCCTTTTGGAAAATACAAGGGAAAAACCTTGCGAGAGGTAATTGAGTCAGACAAGTCGTATATTGACTGGGTGGTCAACAATGTAAAGGATTATAAACTACAAATAACATAGATTATGAAGAAAGTTTTTATTAACATATTGGCTATAGTTTTCTCCCTAAACGCATTCTGTCAAGGATTGACATTTATGGGTGTTCCCCTCAATGGAACAAAAACCGAATTCTCGCGACAACTGCTCGAAAAAGGATTTAGTTACATCCCCAATGATGCAGACTCTGCAATGGGAGGAATGTTTTGTGGTGAATCATGTATTCTTCAACATATTGTAAACGCAGGAGTCTTTAATGGTGTCAACGTCATTCTTGTGCCAGATGACAACTGGCCATTTTTGTATGCTAAATACAAGAGCATGAAAATGAAACTGGCCAAGGAGTATGGCGAACCCACAAAAGACGAGGAGATTTTTGATACAAGAGTAGAACCGCGAACTGATGCACAGAAATATGAGGCTATAAATAACGGGAAATGCCAATATCAGTGTTACTGGTTTACTCCTGGCGTTGGAGGTGTTGCCATGACAATCACACATTTGAAGAGTGGTGAAAATGCAGTTATAATATCATATCTTACAATGAACGATTTGACCACAAGCGCACCTCTAAAGTTCAAAGGAATATCTCTTGGAGAAACACCATATAATTTTGCAAGTGAATTAGAACGACAGGGATACACTTATGTTACAAAAGTGGATGATACCTATGTTTTGACCGGCGCCTTCGCAGGATATTCTAATTGCAGTCTATACATTAAGGCAGCACAATATGACAACACTGTTGATCACGTTGGTATAAATTTTCCGAATCAAACAAGGTGGGAATATCTTCTCAACACATACAATAATTTGAAGGATATGCTAACACAAAAATATGGGAAACCAGTTTCGTGTATTGAGAAGTTCAATACCTCCAATACGCCTACATCCGAATACCAAATAATGTCTTTGCTGAAACAAGACGAGTTCAAGTATGAAACTTTATTTTTTATTGAAGGCGGTTATGTAAAACTAATCATTAGCCATCTTTATGTTAATTATGAACATAGTTTTTATGTAAGCCTAATTTATGTAGACGGTGCATCTACTATTACAACAAACAAACGAGCTATTGACAGCTATCTACCCCATCACCCCCTCCAGCCCTATGGCCGAGTATATCGACGAGTGGGCCGCCGGCGGTCGTAAGAACCTCTTCGGCGAGACCGTGAAGGTTGTCGAGATGCAGAGCGAGGCCGGTGCCGCCGGCGCCGTGCACGGCTCGTTGCAGGCCGGTGCTCTGACCACCACCTACACCGCTTCGCAGGGTCTGCTGCTGATGATTCCGAATATGTACAAGATTGCCGGCGAACTGCTGCCCGGCGTGTTCCACGTGAGCGCCCGCGCCCTCGCCGCCCAGGCCCTCTCCATCTTCGGCGACCACGCCGACGTGATGAGCGCCCGCCAGACGGGCTTCGCCCTGCTCGCCGAGAGCTCGGTGCAGGAAGTGATGGACCTCGCCCCTGTGGCCCACCTCGCCGCCCTCAAGGGCCGCGTGCCGTTCCTCAACTTCTTCGACGGCTTCCGCACCAGCCACGAAATCCAGAAGATCGAGGCTTGGGATATGGAAGACCTGCGTCCGCTGGTGGACCAGAAGGCCCTGAAGGCTTTCCGCGAGAACGCCCTCAACCCCGAGCACAACGTGACCCGCGGT
>CACYIK010000010.1 GCA_902774395.1 uncultured Bacteroidota bacterium | reverse complement strand
AAGAATAATGATGAGTGAGGAATGTTTTTGGGGGGTGGACAATAAAGACGTTTGTTGGGCGTTAAGGATAAAAAAATACAGACATCATGGAAAAGAAAAATATAGCACTTGTCATGGGTGGTTTCAGCGGCGAGCACGACATCAGTATCGCCAGCGGAAACCAGGTGTATGGTCAGCTGGACCACAATAAATATAATGTATATAAGATTGTCGTCGATAGAGCTGGCTGGTACTGGATGAATGATGAATGTGGAGTGATGAATGATGAATCGAAACGGCCTGTTGATAAGAACGATTTCAGCGTGGAGGACAATGGCCAGAAGGTGCATTTCGACCTGGCCTTCATCATCGTCCACGGCAACCCCGGCGAGAACGGTGTGCTGCAGGGTTATTTCGATATGCTCGGCGTGAGATACACCACCTGTGGATTCTATACCTCGGCGCTGACCTTCCAGAAGGGCTATTGCAACCCCGTGGTGAAGAGTTTTGGTATTGTCAAGGTGGCCAATTCTGTGCTCCTCTATGAGGAACCTCGCGACCTCTCTCCGTTCTCCTCGCTCCACTTCCCACTCTTTGTGAAGCCTGCGGCGGGAGGAAGTAGTGTGGCTACCACCAAGGTGAAGACGCAGGAGCAGCTGCTGCCCGCCATCCGCGAGGCCTTCACCGAGGACCATGCGGTGCTGGTGGAGGAGTGTATCGTGGGCCGCGAGTTCGACTGCGGCGTCTTCCGCAAAGCCGACGGCGAGAAGCTGGTGTTCCCCATCACCGAGATCATCCCCAAGGGTGGACATGAGTTCTTCGACTATGAGGCCAAGTATCAGGGCTTCAGCAATGAGGTGACCCCTGCCGAGTGTCCCGAGCGCATCTCCAAGCACATCCAGGAGGTGTCGTCGAAACTCTACGACCTGCTGGGCTGCAAGGGTATTGTGCGCTTCGACTACATCCACGACATGGAGGCCGACGAGCTCTACTTCCTCGAGGTGAACACCATCCCCGGCCAGAGTGCCGAAAGCATCGTCCCCAAGCAGGCCAAAGCCATGGGTATCAGCCCCGCCGAGCTCTACGAGATGAGCATACAGGCGGCGCTTAAGAGGTGAGAACTAAGAGGTAAGAGGTATGGGTTGGATTGACGACATCTTGTGTGAGGATCCCAAGGAGGTGCGTGACGGGGTTCCGTCGTTCCTTGATAGCGAGGCGGCGCCTGCCACGGGCTTCGACTATGCCGCGCATTACACCACCGATGCCGAGGTGTTCGACTATTTTGAAGAGGAAGGCGACCGCCTGACGGAGACGCACCTGCGTCTGTTGCGCTCCACGGTGATGCGGCGGGTGCCCAAGGGCACTGCGTTGCTGCTCGATGTGGGCTGTGGCAGCGCCTTTGTCGCCGCGCATTTCTGTCCGCGAGGTGTCAACGTCGTCTCGACGGACATCGCGCGGGCCAATGTTAAGGGCGCCCTCGACAAAGTGAGTTCCCCTCACCATGCCGCCGTGGTGGCCGACGCCTACCACCTGCCTTTTGCCGACGGCACCTTCGACTGTATCATCGCCTCGGAGATCATAGAGCATACCGTCGACCCGCGGGCCTTTGTGGCGTCGCTCCTCGCCAAGCTCAAGCCTGGCGGCACCCTCGTAGTCTCCACCCCCTACAAGGAGCAGATACGCTACTCGCTCTGCATCCATTGCAACTGCAAGACGCCTCACAACGCCCACCTCCACTCGTTCGACAAGGAGAAGATGCGCCGCCTTGTGTCGCCGCTGCCTGCCGAGGTTGTTGGGATGACCCTCGTGGGCAACAAGCTACTGCTGCGCAGCCATCTGACGATGCTGTTGTCCCATCTGGGGCTGCCGTTCTGGCGGGTGGTCGACGGTCTCTTCAACCGGCTGATTCCCAAGACGGAGCATTTCGTTATCGAAATAAAGAAGAAATAAAAAAAGGACTCGTGGTGAGTCCTTTCCTTTTTGAGGTCGCTTCCGGATTTGAACCGGAGTAGCAGGTTTTGCAGACCTGTGCCTAGCCCCTCGGCCAAACGACCCTGTATTTTTAGGTGTGCGAACGAAGTCTGGCACCCTGAAAATCGAGTGCAAAAATACGCACATTTTCCGACATGGCAAAACTTTTTTGAGATGAAAGATGAAAAATGGAAATTGAAAATTGATTTTCAGTGGGTTAATTTTTCGTTTTTTCTTTCGCCATTGTATGCCCGTCGCGCAATTTTTTCATTTTTCGATACCCATTTCTCAATTTATTTGTATCTTTGCATCGTGAAAAAACAGGTAGGATATATCATTTTTTTCGCTTTTTTGCTGTTTTCTAGCTGTAAAGGCGAGCAGGGGGTAGACCCCCTGAAGCGTGCCACTGTCGACGGTCTGAACAAGGAGGCTTTCATCCATCGTTACAAAGACCCGCAGCGGTGTATAGAGTACTCCCTGCAGGCTGAGTCTTATGTGCGCGACTCGCTGCCGGCCTATGCCGACGGCGAGCTGAGGGCGTTGAACAACAGGGCCTTCGCCTATTACCTCCTGTCGGACTATGAGAGTGCCAACCGTCTGTTGGAGCAGGTGGAGAAGAAGGTGGAGAAGTCTCCCGAGGGCATGAAGAACGGCGAGGTGGAGCTGGTCATCTGCCGTCTGCTCAAGGCGCGGCTGCTGCAGCGCAGCTGTCATATCGCCGACTCCTACCGTCTGCTCTATGACATCGGCCAGTCGGGAGTCCTCGAAGAGAACGATGACAACCTGCTGTACAACTATGCGCAGACCGAATACTATATCACCCTGCTGACCTTGAATTTCCACTATCGCAATGGCAAGGAGGCCGATGTGATGTCGATTGTCGACGAGGTGGAGCGTCGCAGAGGAGACCTGAAGGTGGATTTTTCTCAAGACCTCGCCCTCAACTATGCCCTCGCCTACGGCCTGCAGTCGGCCGGCGAGAGTGCTGCGGCGCTGGAGTACTGCGATGTCAGCTTCGAGCTTATGGACAACCCCAACACCGGTGCTTTCTCGCTCTACAACTATGCCAACCTCCTGCAGATGGCCGCCTCGGCGCTCAAGAGTCAGCCCGGCGCTGCGGAGCCCGACAGTATCCTGGCGCTGTATGACGAGGCACGCCGTTGTTTCTTCGAATTCGGCGACCCCTACCAGATGCTCGGTGGCGTCACCTCGACGGCACGCTATGCCCTCTTGATTGGCGACACCGCCAAAGCCCATGAGGTCCTCGAGGAGTGGCGCTCGATGCGCGGCACCTGGAAGCCCTTTGCGGCGCCGAAGATGGAGCTGGGCTACTTCGACGTGCTCATACGCAGCTGTCTGGCCGACAGCCCCGACGAGAACCGCCGCTGGTATGAGCACCGTTGTGAGTTGCAGGATTATATCACGCAGAACGAGAAGGAGGACTTCGCCCTGCAGCAGTCGCTCGACATGGCGCGGCGCCGCAGTGGCTGGCTGGCCACATTCAGCTTCGGCCTCGCCGGAGGCCTGGTGCTGCTGCTGGTGCTGGTGGTGCTGCTGGTCTTCAGCCGTCGCCGCCTGCGGCGCGAGAAGCGGCAGCTCGAGGAGGCCAAGCGGCGCGACGTGGAGCGTATCGCCAATGTGGAGACCTGCCTCAGCGTCATGCGTCACGATATCAGCCCCTTCATAGGCTATCTGCGCAACCCCGGGCTCCCCGCCGAGTTGCGCTCCGAGGTGTTGGAGCAGCTGCTGCGCACCTTCGACAACATCAAGAGCTGGACCTCGCTGTCTATTCCCAGCGGCTTGGCTTTCAGCCCCTCGGTGTTCCTCCTGCAGGAGGTCTTCGACGACGTGAGACGTCAGGTCATCACGCCCGCCAAGGGGGTGACGCTCGACATCAAGGCCTCCGAGGCCATGGTGTGGGGCGACCGCCTGCTGGTGACCATCCTGCTGCGCAACCTGGTCAACAACGCATTGCAGCACACCGAGGAGGGAAGAGTGGAAGTGGAGAGTGGAGAGCGAGGAGTGGAGAACGGTATGGTGGAGATTGTGGTGAAGGACACGGGTGTGGGAATGAACGAAGAGCAGTGCGAGAACCTGTTCCGTGCCGACAGACCCAACGGCGACCACGGTTTCGGACTGATACTGTGCCGCTATATCGTCAAGAAACACGACGACAACACGCGTCGCGGCTGCAAGCTGTGGGTGGAGAGCGAAGAAGGGAAAGGCACGACAATCCATGTGCTGTTGGCAGCCCAAGGTTAAACGATAATGTTGCAAGAAATGAAAAATATCCGAGTAATGATGGTTGATGACGAGCCTTTGATACGCAAGGCCGTCAAGTATGAGATGAACGAAAGGGGCGCCGAGGTGGAGTGCCATATCTCCGACGATGGTACCACCGAGATGCGCCGTGTGGAGATGGCGGAGACCTTCGCCTCGGGTCCCAGCCTGCTGGCATCTCTGGAAAATGGAGAGCTTCCAGACTATCTCCTCGTCGACATGGAGTTCCAGGGCGAACCCACGGGCGGCCTGATGATTACGCAGCGGGTGCATGAACGCTATCCGTCGGTCCGGATCATCATCTTCTCCGGCCGTTTCGACAACCCGGAGGAGAGTGGGGAACGGAGAGTGGAGAGTGGAGAGCGGTCGCGCCGCATCAACGAGATAGGCTCTGTCGTCATGGAGGCTTTGCGATTGGGCGCCAGTGCTTTCGTCAGCAAGAACGCCGCCGGCGGCTTCTCGATAGAGAACATCATCCGTGCCATCGCCTGCCTCGAGCGTGGCGAGCGCTTCTACTTCAACTACCCCGTCATGCTCACCCTGAAAGAGGCCGCCACGCATTATTTCGCCCTTGTCGGCACGCAGGCTTCCGTGGAGGTCAGCGACGTCGAGCGCAACTTGCTGCTCCTCGAGGCGGCGGGCTGCACCGCCAGCGAGATCTCTGGCCGGCTGGGGGAGAGCGACAAGGCTATCCAGGAGCGACAGAAAGACCTCTCGCGGCGTCTCGACATCGTCAACAAGTCGGCCGCCCGTGTTGCCAAAGCGCTCTCGCTGGGGCTGATAGCCCCCACAGATATCAATTTCCTCCCGCGGGGATAAAAAATTTTGTATATTTGCAGACGTTTATAGGGAGTGAGATGTGTGGTAGAATATTGATTATGCGATAAATATGAAATAATAATATATTATTAAGTTTAAATTATCAAATCATGAAAAGAGTATTATTTGCTGTTTTGTGTGTGTGGCTGACAGTTGGCGTTGCTATGGCCAAACCTGTCGATGCCAGTAAGGCCCGCCGTGTGGCCGAAGTGTATTTGCAAGCACGTGGTATGCACAATACCGCTGCCTTGGTTGACGTGACTTCGCAGACGCCCTTCACGGAGTTTTACGTCTTTGCCGCCCCTCAGGGAGGTTTTGTCCTTGTGAGTGGCGACGACTGTGTGAAGCCCATCCTGGGTTATTCGCTGACCAGCCGATTTGAGGCCAAAGAGATTCCTGAGCAGGTGAAGGGATGGCTGGAAGGCTATGAAAAAGAGATACGTTGGTGGAAGCAGGAGGATGCCGGTGTCGTCAATGGCCAGTGGGCTAGACTGGAAGCCGGTGAGGCTACGGATCCGCTGTTGGAGACGGCGGTCAGCCCCATGATGACCACCACCTGGAGCCAGTCCCCCTACTACAACGCCCTCTGCCCCTACCATGACAGCACCGAGGCTCGCTCGGTGACGGGCTGTGTGGCCACTGCCACGGCGCAGGTGATGAAATACTGGAACCATCCTGCCACGGGATATGGCAGTAATACCTACACCAGCAGCCGTACCAAGGAAGGTATTCACTATGTCTTCCCCGACCTGACGGCCGACTTCGGAAGCACTACCTACCAGTGGGACTCGATGCCCAACGCCCTCACCGCCGTCAGCAGTGAGGGAGAGGTAAATGCCGTGGCGACGCTGATGTACCATGTTGGTGTGGGCGTCGAGATGGCCTATACTCCGGTGGCCAGCGGCGCAAAGAACTACAACGTATATGGCACCATCAGCAGCTCGTCGCAGACTGCGCTAATGAAATACTTCAAGTACCGTGCCGATATGGCTGCGCTGTCGCGTATCGACTATACCGACTCGGTCTTCTCCGCCCTGCTGCGTGCAGAGTTGGACCAAAACCGCCCCATCCTTTTCTCGGGTTCCGACCCCGATGGAGGACATAGCTTTGTGTTCGACGGCTATGATACGGAAAACCAGTTCCATGTCAACTGGGGCTGGGGAGGTTCCTATGACGGCTACTATGTCATTGGCGACCTGCATCCCAGTAGTGGCGGTACCGGCAGCAATTCGAGCTACACATTCAATCTCGATAACGTGGCTTTGATAGGCATCCAGCCTCATACGGGCTGGGACACCGTGGGTAACACCACCGTGAATATGGTGAGTAACGGCCACGGCAGTGTAAGCGGCAGCGGCAGCTATGCCTTCGGCGACACCGTGGTGATGGAGGCCGAGGCAGATGCCGGCTATCGCTTCAGCGGCTGGAGCGACGGCAGCAAGTTCAACCAGCGCGAGATTATCGCCAATGGCGGCAGCTACACCTTCACGGCCAACTTTGAGGCTTTGGCGGGCGACACCCTGCATTATTGTCCGGGCAACCGCTGTCTGGGCTCTTACCGTGGCGGCGACGTCACCACGTGGGGCATCATGCTCCCGGCCTCCATCATGTCTCCGACCAAGGCCCTCTCCGCCGTGCAGCTCTATATCAACTATGCCGGCGACTACCATCTCCAGATCTATTCGGGTTCCTCGCAGTTGGTCTTGCTCGTCGACACGACGGTGACCTTCGTCGATAATATATATCAGTGGCAAACCATCACGCTCGACAACCCTGTCGATGCCTCGCACGATCTGAGGATTATCTTCTCCTCCAATATTTCCTATCCCGCCACCTTCACCTATGGTAGCGGTGTGCCGGAATCGTTCATTTGGGGCGATGGTTTTTACGCTGCGGGAACGGCATGGGACGTTACTGCCATGATCAAGGGTATCTTCTCGACTGCAGCTGTGACGGCACCCTATGTTATTATAGATGCTCCGGAAACGGGTATCGTCAATGCCGACCTTGAATTCAGTGCCTTGGCTCCGTCGAATGCCACGGTGACGTGGAACTTCGAGGGTGGCACGCCGGCCACCGTTACGGGCGACAGCGTCGTCTGCCGTTGGACGGCGTCGGGAACCTATCAGGTCGTCGCCACGGCCACGAATGCCGCCGGCTCGGTAAGCGACACGGTGGAGGTGCGGGTGTACAACTATGCCGAGGGTGACACGGTGGCTTACTGCAATGATAGTCCGTTCTGGCAGAGTATCGGTTATGTCGGTGTTGTAAACAAATGGGGTATCATGATTCCCCCGAGCTACCTCGTCGACCGCGACACGCTGAAGGAGGTGCTCCTCTATCTCAAGTCGGCCGGTGACTATACCCTTGAGGTCTACATCGGTGGCGACGACGCTCCCGGCACCTTGGTGTACAGCCAGAACTACTTTTTCGGTCCGTCGCAGCTAAATGGCTATGTGCACTGTCTGCTCGACAGCGTCGTCCTGATTGACAAGCAACAGAACCTCTGGGTGGTCTTCAGCACCGATGCTCCCTATCCGGCAGCAGCCTGCTTTTATACTGGAGAGCCGAACAGTGACTGGTTTTTCTCGGACGAGACAACATGGGTGCACATGAGTTATTGGGGCTCCGAATATGAAAAGACCTGGATGATCAAGGCCATCACCGCCAAGGCGGTGGCGCATGAGGGCATCGAGGACATTGAGATGAAGGATGGCGGATTAAGAATTTATCCGAACCCGGCGAGCGACAAGGTGACCATCGTTTTGAATGAAGAATTAAGAATGAAGAATGAAGAGTTGGTTGAAGTTCTTGACCTGCAAGGACGCTGTGTCTACACTCAAGCACTCAAGCATTCGGGCAATCAGACAATCACCCTTGATGTGAGTGCCATCCCCAACGGTGCCTATTTCGTGAAGTTGGGTACTCATCATTCGTCATTCATCATACATCATTAAAACATCTATTATGCGATACGAAGTTGATTTCCTAGTAGTAGGTTCCGGCATTGCCGGCCTGAGTTTTGCTTTGAAGGTAGCCCCTTATGGCAAGGTGTGTGTCCTCACCAAGGGTGACGCCGCCGAAGGCTCGACGCGCTATGCGCAGGGCGGCATTGCCGCTGTGATGTACGACTCGGACAGCTTCGACAAGCATATCCACGACACGCTGGTGGCCGGCGACGGCATCTGTGACCGCGAGGTGGTTGAGATGACCATCCGCGAAGCTCCCGAGCGCATTCGCGAGCTGGTGCAGTACGGCGTGAACTTCGACCGAGAGGGTGGGGGAGGCCGCTTCGACCTGCACCGCGAGGGTGGCCACTCGGAGTTCCGCATCCTCCACCACAAGGACAACACCGGCGAGGAGATAGAGCGTGGCCTGCTGGAGGCGGCACGTAACCACCCCAACATCGAAATCAAGGAGCGCCAGTTCGCCATCGACATCATCACCCAGCACCACCTCGGGCAGCGCGTCACCAAGCATACGCCCGACATCGAGTGCTACGGCGTCTATGCGCTGGATTGCGACACCAACCGTATCGACACCTACCTCGCCAAGGTGACCCTGTTGGCCACCGGCGGCATGGGCAATGTCTACTCGACCACTACCACGCCGGTGATTTCCACCGGCGATGGTGTGGCCATGGTCCACCGTGCCCGAGGTGTGCTCAGCGATTTGGAGTTCATGCAGTTCCATCCCACCAGTCTCTACAATCCTGCCGAGAAGCCCGCCTTCCTCATCACCGAGGCCATGCGCGGCGCCGGCGCCATCCTCAAGGACCGCGACGGGAATGAGTTCATGCAGAAATACGACCAGCGCCTCTCGCTGGCGCCCCGCGACATTGTGGCTCGCGCTATCGACAACGAGATGAAGATCAGCGGTAAGGACTACCTCTACCTCGACGCCCGCGGTATCGGCAAGAAACACCTCATAGAGGGTTTCCCCACCATCTATGCCAAGTGCTTGAGCATCGGCATTGACATCACGCGAGACATGATACCCATCCGTCCCGCAGCGCACTACCAGTGTGGCGGTATCAAGGTCGACCGCAATGGCGAATCGTCCATCCACCACCTCTACGCCGCCGGCGAGTGCAGCTGTACAGGCCTGCATGGTGGCAACCGCCTGGCCAGCAACTCGCTGCTCGAGGCCGTGGTCTATGCCCACAATGCCGCCATGAGTGCCATCAATCAGATTACTCAGAATGCTCCGAGTACTCTGAATAATCAGATTCCCGACTGGAATGCCGAAGGCATGGTGCTGAACGAGGAGATGGTGCTTATCACGCAGACCAAGCGCGAGTTGCAGGAGATTATGTCGAACTATGTCGGCATCGTGCGCAGCGACCTGCGTCTGCAGCGTGCCTTCGACCGTCTCAACCTCATCTTCCGCGAGACGGAAGACCTTTACAACCGCAGTGTGCTCACCGAGCCGCTCAGCGAGCTCCGCAACCTCATCGCCTGCGCCTACCTCATCATCAAGATGGCCCGAGCCCGCCGCCAGAACGTAGGCCTGCATTATTCCCTCGACCTGTTGTAGAAATAAACCTGTACGAAAAGGAATTGAGGTGAAATGTCGCAGTGGCCATCGGGCGTATATTTGTTGAGAATATACACTCCTCAAGGTGAGATAACAAAGAAACTGGTGGTTCGTTGATATTCTTTTATTTATTGACATAAATTAAAAAAAAATTGTTTTTTAACAATTATCTAAAAAAAAAAGTATATCTTTGCAGCCTAAATTAAATAGTAAATATTGTTTAACAACATAAAATAAAACAACATGATGTCATTATTGATTCTTCTGGCCGACATAGCCATGGGCTATCTCGGAGCAGCTGTGGGAGCCGGCTTGGCTACCATCGGAGCCGGTATCGGTATCGGTAAAATCGGACAGGGCGCTATGGAAGGTATGGCTCGCCAGCCTGAGGCAGGCAGCAGCATCCGCTCGACGATGATTATCGCCGCCGCTCTGGTGGAAGGTGTCGCCTTCTTCGCAGTCGTTGTCTGCTTCCTGATTGCAGTGAAGTAAAACAACACCCAAACGACCCATGGGCCGGCGATTGGCCGGCCCTTTTGTACCGAAAAAAAGACGAAAAGTTGAAAAGATTAAAAGGGACTGTCGCGACAGCTTTTAAACTTTTAAACCTTTAAACTTTCAAACGCTTAAGATATGAACAACCCTCTGATTAACCCGGGACTCGGCACCCTCGTGTGGATGCTCGTCTCGTTCGGCATCTTGGCCTTCATCCTGATGAAGTGGGGCTGGCCCATGATTCTGAAGTCGCTGAAGAGCCGTGAGGAGGCCATCACCGCCTCGCTCAACGAGGCTGCCAAGGCGCGTGAGGAGATGAAGTCGCTGGTGGCTCACAACGAGGAGCTGCTGCGCCAGGCCAAGATTGAGCGCGACGAGATCCTGCGCAACGCCCGCCTCACCAGCGAGCAGATTGTCGAGGACGCCCGTGCCCGCGCCACCGCCGAGGCCGACCGTATCGTCGAAGCCGCCCGTGAGAACATCAACTATGAGAAACTCAAGGCTATGCACGAGCTGAAGAATCAGATTGCCAACCTCAGCATCGAGATTACGGAGAAACTGCTGCGTGCCGAGCTCAGCGACAAGAGCAAGGCCGACGCCCTCATCCAGAAAGAACTCGACAGTGTACGCCTTAACTAGCCTGTCTTATGAACGACTATCGCATCAATATCAGCTATGCCAAAGCACTCCTGATGACCGCCGAGGAGAAGTCGGTGGCCGACAGGGTGTTTGAAGACATGCGCCGGGTGTATGCCGTCTGCAAGGAGAACCGTGTGCTCACGGCCGTCTTCGCCAACCCCGTCATCCGTCCTGACCGCAAGGCCGCCATCGTGCGCGACCTCTTTGGCGAGTCCTGCGACGAGGTGACGATGGCATTCCTGCTCTTCGTGGTGAAGAAGAACCGGTCGGTGAACCTGCGCGGCATCAGCGACGCCTACCTCTCGCTCTACCGCGAGAGCCGCGGCATCGTCCTCGCCGACCTGGTGACCCACCAGCCCACCGACGCCACGGCTTCCGAGACCGTCAAGCAGATGGTGGAGAAATACACAGGCAAGAAGGTGGAACTCAACGCCCGCACCGACGAGCGCATGCTCGGCGGCTTCAAGCTCGAGTTCGACCACAATATGTACGACGCTCGCCTGCTTACCAAGCTGCTCAAACTCCGCAAAGAGTTCTCGAAGAACGTCTACGAAAGTAAATTGTAAAAAATAAAACAATATGTCAGATATCAAGCCTGCCGAAGTATCGGCAATATTGAAGAAACAACTCTCTGAGGTGAACCTCGATGTCGAGCTTGAGGAGGTAGGTACCGTCCTCACCGTCGGCGACGGCATTGCCCGTGTCTACGGCCTCAACAACGCCCAGAGCGGCGAGCTCGTGGAGTTTACCACCGGTGAGCAGGGCATCGTGCAGAACCTCGAGGAGGACAATGTGGGTGTCGTGATGCTGGGAGAGGTGAGCACCATCAACGAGGGCGACACGGTGAAGCGCACCAAGCGCATCGCCTCGCTGAAGGTCGGTGAAGGCCTGCTGGGTCGTGTCATCAACACCATCGGCGAGCCTATCGACGGCAAGGGCCCCGTGGAGGGCGAGCTCTTCGAGATGCCTCTCGAGCGCAAGGCCCCCGGCGTCATCTACCGTCAGCCTGTCGAACAGCCTTTGCAGACCGGCATCAAGGCCATCGACTCGATGATTCCCATCGGACGTGGCCAGCGCGAGCTCATCATCGGCGACCGCCAGACCGGCAAGACCGCCATCGCCATCGACACCATCATCAACCAGAAGAACAACTACGATGCCGGCGACCCCGTCTACTGCATCTATGTGGCCTGCGGCCAGAAGGGCTCCACGGTGGCCAACCTCGTGAAGAACCTCGAGGAGAAGGGCGCCATGGACTACACCATCGTTGTCGCCGCCACGGCATCGGATCCTGCCGCCATGCAGTTCTATGCCCCCTTCGCGGGTGCCGCCATCGGCGAATACTTCCGCGACACGGGACGCAACGCCCTGGTCATCTATGACGACCTCTCGAAGCAGGCCGTGGCCTACCGCGAGGTCTCGTTGCTCCTCCGTCGCCCGCCGGGACGCGAGGCTTACCCCGGCGATGTGTTCTACCTCCACAGCCGTTTGCTCGAGCGTGCCGCACGTATCATCCAGAACGACCAGATTGCCGCCCAGATGAACGACCTGCCCGCCTCGCTGAAAGACCGCGTGAAGGGAGGTGGCTCGCTCACCGCACTGCCCATCATCGAGACCCAGGCCGGCGACGTCTCCGCTTATATCCCCACCAACGTCATCTCCATCACCGACGGACAGATATTCCTCGAGACCAACCTCTTCAACAGTGGTGTGCGTCCCGCCATCAACGTCGGTATCTCGGTGAGCCGTGTGGGTGGTAAAGCCCAGATCAAGTCGATGAAGAAGATCGCCGGTACCCTGAAGATTGACCAGGCACAGTACCGCGAGCTCGAGGCATTCTCGAAATTCGGCTCCGACGTCGATGCCGCCACCAAGGCGGTGCTCGACAAAGGTACCCGCAATGTCGAAATCCTCAAGCAGCCCCAGTACAGTCCCATGCCCGTCGAAGAGCAGGTGGCCATCATCTTCTGCGGCACCCACGGCCTGTTGCAGAAAGTGCCCGTCGACAAGGTGCGTTCCTTCGAGAAAGAGTTCCTCTTCATGATGAAGAACGAGCACGGCGATATCCTCGCCAACCTCCGCGCCGGCAAACTCGTCGACAGCGACCTGAACACCATGAAGTCCGCCGCCCTCGACCTGGCAGAGAGATACAAGTAAAGGTTAAAGGTTAAAGGTTAAGAGGCTGACGCGCCATGTGTTGCGCAAGCATCGTTAACCGTTAATCATTAACCATTAAACTTTAGAAATTATGGCAAACCTAAAAGAAGTCCGCACCCGCATCGCTTCGGTGAGTTCGACGCAGCAGATCACCTCCGCCATGAAGATGGTCTCTGCTGCCAAGTTCCGCCGTGCGCAGAATGCCATCATCGGCATGCGCCCCTATGCGGATCAGCTGAGCGAGATAGTGGACGATATAGACACCGGCGGCGATGTGCTGACGCCCTACCATGCTGTGCGTCCGCTGCGGTCGGTGCTGCTGGTGGTCATCACCTCCAACAAGGGTCTCTGCGGCGCTTTCAACAGCAATGTGATCAAGCAGGCCAACGCCCGCATCGACCACTACCGCCAGCAGCTGCCCGCCGACGGCACCCTCCATGTGATGTCGATAGGCAAGAAGTCGTCAGAGATGCTGGGACGTCGCAAGGATATTACCCTCAGCGCCTATGACGACCTCCTCGACGGCACCACCTTCGACCGTGTGGCCGAGTTGGCCGACAGCGTCATGAAGCAGTTCGAAGACAAGAAGATAGACCTTGTGGAGATTGTCTACAACCGCTTCAAGAACTCGCTGGTTCAGATTCTTTCCACCGAGCAGTGGCTGCCCGTGGTCCCGAAAGATACTAAGGACTCTAATGCCCTTAAAGACTCCAAGACCAACGACTATATCTACGAGCCCTCGAAGGAGGAGATTGTGCGCAGCATGGTGCCTCTTACCCTGCGCTCCAACTTCTACCGTATGATTCTTGACTCGCTGGCCTCCGAGCATGGTGCCCGCATGAACGCCATGCAGAAAGCTACCGACAACGCCACCGAGTTGCTCAAGGATTTGAGGCTGACCTACAACAAGGCGCGACAAGCGGCCATCACCAACGAGATTATCGAAATCGTCAGCGGCTCCGAAGCCTTGAAAGGCTGACAAGAAACAAACAAGGCACCGACGATAGCTATCGTCGGTGCCTATTTTTTTATTTTTATACCTTGTTACCATGAAAAAGAGATTACTACTAATCCTTTTAGCCTTCCAACTCACACCTTTCGCCTTCCACTATGCCCAGGCCAAGCCCGTCACCGTGCAGCAGGCACAGCGTGTAGCCGAGAAGGTGCTTCCCGGACATACGTTCGAGGTTGCCGACCTTGACGGCATCTACCTCTTCTCTTCTGTCGACGGTCAGGGCTTCGTCCTCGTCGCTGCCGACGACTGTGTGCGTCCCGTGCTGGGCTACTCTGCCACGGGCCGCTTCCCGCAACCCACGGCCGACAACCGCCTGCCTGTCCATTTTGCCGCTTGGCTTGACGGCTACCGTCGCGAGATAACCTCGCTGCGCGCCGCCGGTGCCGTGCCTTCGCCCGAGGTGCAGGCCCTCTGGGAGAACCCCCTGCCTCGCAAGAGCAAAAGCATGGTGGGCAACAGCGTGGACCCGCTGCTCTCCACCCGCTGGGCACAGCATCCCTACTACAACACCTATTGCCCTTACGACTCCATCGACTCGGACTATTGTGTCACCGGCTGTGTGGCTACGGCCATGGCGCAGATTATGCGCTACTGGGAATACCCCGTGACAGGATGGAACAGCCATAGCTACGTTGATTATTACTACGGCACCCTTTCTGCCAACTTCGACACCACGCACTACCGCTGGGACCTCATGCCCGACACCCTCAGCCCCTTCTGCGACAGCCTCGAGATCGACGCCGTGGCTACCCTGATGTACCACGCGGGAGTGTCTGTCAATATGGCCTATAGCCCTAGAGTCAGCTATGCCTACACCATCTCCTCTGGTCCCCTTGCCTTTCCCTGTGCCGAGAATGCCTTGAAGACTTATTTCCGCTATAATCCTATGCTCTACGGCATGAACAGGGGCTCCTTCAGCGACGCTGAGTGGGACTCCCTGCTGCATGTCGAGCTCAATGCCGCCCGCCCCGTGTTATATTCTGGCGCCGACCCCAATGCGGGTGGCCATGCCTTCGTCCTCGATGGCTATGACACCCTCGGCATGTTCCACGTCAACTGGGGCTGGGGTGGCTACTACGATGGCTTCTACACCATCGACTCTCTCTCCCCGGGAGCTGGCAGCCTGGGCGGCGAGCCCTTCTATACCTTCAATCGCTACTGCTCGGCCATCTTCGACGTCTATCCTGCCCCGACACCTACCGACACCCTGGTGACAATCAATATCGTCTCCAATAACATAGAGTGTGGCATGGTCGAGGGGTCCGGCACCTACCACCTCTACGACACCGTCACCGTCAGGCCTCGCGCCTCCGAGGGCTGCCGCTTCTCGCACATGGCCACTGCTCGACGCAGTATACCGCTCAGCTTCCTGGCTTGCAGTGATATGAATGATACCGCCTACTTCGAGTACATCGAGGGCGACACCCTTGGCTACTGTTTCGGCAATCAACTGGAGGGTTGGACCGACGACTATGGCACCACTACCGAGTGGGGCATCCGCATCCCGTCCGTCATGCGCCAAGCCCGCCAGCTCACGGCCGTCGAGCTCTATTATCTGGTCGAGGGCGACTACACGCTGAATATCTATGTGGGCGACTCCATCGACGGCGCCACACCCATCTACACGGGCGTCTACCCCCTCAGTGGCGAGAGCGGCTGGCGTACCCTCGAGCTCGACAGCATGCTGACTTTCCACCATGCCCAGACGCTTTGGATTACTGTCGGCATAAACGACACCACCCATGGCTTCCCGTTGGCTTGCGCTGACTTCTGCGGTAACGACGACGGCAGCTGGTACCACCTGCCCTGGGGCTGGCGCTCCTATGGGGATGAGGGCGTCTTCTACTCATGGATGCTCAAGGGTGTCTTCAACTCTCGACGCGAGTACAATGTCGTGGCATCGCCCAACGACATCAACCTTGGCGATGTCTTTGGTATGGGCAGGTACCTCCCGGGCGACACCATCACCCTCCGCGCCGTCCCCAAGACGAACTGCGACTTCATCGAGTGGAGCAACGGCAGCAACGCCAATCCTCTGACCTTCATCCTTACCGGCGACACCGCCTTCGTGGCTACCTTCCAGAGCCGCGCCGGCATCGGCGAGATCGATGACTCGCAGCTGAAGGTCGCCGTCTCCGGCCTCACGGTCACTATCGACAACCCCACCGGCGGCGAAATCGCCCTCTACGACATCACCGGCCGTCTCCTGGCCACTCATCATTCATCATTTATCACTCATCATTTCTCAACGTCGGGCGTCTACCTTTTGAAAATGAATGGACTCCCTGCCCGTAAAATAGTTGTCGTCAAATGAAAAAATCCCTCATAACACTCCTGCTGCTTGTCGGCGGCCTGGCGGCCGCCAAGCCTGTCGACATGCCGACGGCCCGTCGTGTCGCCGAGACCCTGCTGCGCAGGGCCGTCGTCGACGCCACCCCCGCTACCTTCACCCATTGCTACCTCTTCACCGGAGCCGACGGCAAGGGCTTCGCGCTTATTGCCGGCGACGACTGCTCACGTCCCGTGCTCGCCTACTCCGCCACTGGCCATTTCTTCCCCACAGACTCCTCACTCACCACTCCTCACTCCTCACTCCTCACTCCTCACTCATCACTCAATCAGACGCTTCCGCAGCACATCGCCCACTGGGTCGATGGCTACCAGCGCGATATCGCCGCCCTTGCCGAGGCCGGCGTTACCTCGCAACGTGTGCAGGAGGAATGGCAAAGCCTGCTGTCGGCCAAACGCCATACGCCGCGCGACACCGCCGTGGCGCCCCTGATGACCACCACCTGGAACCAGGGCTACCCCTATTATCTGCAGTGCCCCTACAGCGTCGCCGACTCGGCCTACAGCGTCACAGGCTGTGTGGCCACTGCCACGGCGCAGGTCATGAAATATTGGAACCATCCTGCCGTGGGCCGCGGCTCCCACTCCTATGCCCCTCAGGGATTCACTGCCCAGACGGCGATATTCGATACCACGCACTACGACTGGGATCACATGCCCGACGCACCGGGCTGGTGGTCCACCGACCGCGAGCGCAACGCCGTGGCACAGCTCATGCACCATGTGGGCATCGCCGTCGAGATGATCTATAGCCCGCACAGCAGCGGCGCCTTTGTCGCCAACTACGGTGATGGCAGCAAGCCCTCGTCGGAGAATGCGCTGAAGACCTACTTCCGCTATAACCAGGGACTCTTCTCGGTCGCCAAGGTCGACTGCAGTGACTTCCTCTGGGACTCGCTGATTACCGAAGAGATCAACGCCTCGCGTCCCGTCCTTGTCTCGGGCTCCGACAACGATGGCGGCCATGCTTTCGTCATTGACGGCTACGACTCCACGGGCTTCTTCCATGTCAACTGGGGCTGGGGTGGCTACTGCGACGGCTACTACACCCTCGACTCCCTCAACCCCGACGGCAGCGGCATCGGCGGCAACGCCACCAACGGCTACAACTACAACAACTACGTCCTTCTCCATGTCTATCCAGCCTCCGAGAATGCCACCGTCACCGTCAATGTCGCCCCGTCGAATCCTGCCATGGGCAGTGTCAGCGGCGGCGGCACCTTCGCCTCCTATGCCAACACCACCCTCGTGGCCACTGCCGCCGAGGGCTGCCGTTTCGTCCGCTGGAAGAGCGGTAACTGCTACAACCCGTTCCGCTTCTCGCCCAACCAGGATATCACCGACACCGCCATCTTCGCCCGCCTCACGGGCGATACCCTGGGCTACTGCTTCGCCGATCTGAAGCACTTCTGGGGCGAATATGCCGGCACCCCCTGCGAGTGGGGCATCCGCATCCCCGCCTCGGCCGTCGCCCGGCACCGCCAGATGGAGGCAGTACAACTGTACGGTGCAGGCAACGCGGAATACACAGTGAAGGTCTATCGTGGCGAGACCCCGTCGAGGATGGTCTCCACCGCCACGGTCTCCTTCACCAATAACGGATGGAAGACCGTTCCCCTCACCACACCCCTGCCCCTCTACGACGACACCCCCCTGTGGATTGTTTGCACCAGCCAATCCTTCACAAACCCCGCCTGCGCCTCGACCTACTCGGGTAACCCCGACGGCTCTTGGTACAAGCGTGAGGGCACCACATGGGAGCACCTCGAAAACCGCGGTGAATACTACGCTTGGATGATTCGTGGTGTTTTCGGCGACCTCCAGCCCGTCGAGATCAACGCCGTCTCCTCCAACGAGGCGTATGGCACCGTCGAAGGCGGCGGCTCCTACTACCCCGGCGACACCGCCCTCCTCACCGCCAGACCCGCCGACGGCTACCGTTTCGTCTCCTGGAGCAACGGCGCCACGGAGAACCCGCTCCGCTACTTCGTCACAGGCCCCGTCTCCATCATCGGCTCATTCCTACCCAATGTCGGCATCGACGGAATAGATGACTCAAAACTGAAAATTGAAATCTCCGGCCTCGAACTCAAGGTGGAGAACCCCGACGGCCTCCCCGTCGAACTCTACGACATCACTGGCCGCCTTCTATCAACTCATCACTCATCACTCATCACTCACCACTTCTCAACCCCCGGCGTCTACCTCCTCCGCACCTCCTCCGCCACCTACAAAATCGTAGCCCAATAATCACGAAATAACCTAAAGAACAACAATATGGAAAAGAAACAAAACTACGCAATTCCCATTGTCGTGATGATTCTGCTCTTCGGAATGATCTCGTTCGTCACCAATCTGGCTTCGCCCATGGGCGACATTCTGAAGAACCAGTTCTCCATCCCCAACTGGCAGGGCACCCTCGGCGTCTTCGCCAACTTCATCGCCTACGCCATCATGGGCATTCCCGCCGGCAAGATGCTGCAGAACCGCGGCTATAAGACCACCGCGCTCATTGCTGTCGCCGTGGGCTTCACGGGCGTCGGCATCCAGCTGGTGTCGGGCCTCGTCGGCAGCTTCGCCGTCTATCTCCTCGGTGCCTTCATCGCCGGCTTCTCCATGTGTCTGCTCAACACCGTCGTCAATCCCATGCTCAACCGCCTCGGCGGTGGCGGCAACAAGGGCAATCAGCTCATCCAGTTCGGCGGCACCTTCAACTCCCTCTGCGGCACTGCCGTCATCTTTATCACCGGCCTTCTCATCCCTCAGGGCATCAAGAACGCCCAAATCAGCAACACCTTCCCCCTGATGTACACCGCCCTGGCTATCTTCGCCCTGGCCTTCATCGTTATTCTGCTGACCAAGATTCCTGAGAGCCAGGAGAACGCTGGCAAATCGGGCGAGGAGATTCCCCTGAAGAGCCTTCTCCAATTCCGCCATTTCGTGCTCGGCGCCATCGCCATCTTCATCTATGTGGGTGTCGAGGTGGGTACCCCCAACGTGCTGAACAAGTGGCTCCAGAATCCCGATGCCAAACTCTTCGCCGACGGCGTCAACGCCGAGGCTGTGGCAGGTTCTGTCACCGGCTTCTATTGGCTCCTGATGCTCGTCGGACGCTTCATCGGCGGCCTCGTCGGTGCCAAGGTGTCGCCCCGCAAGATGCTTTCCGTCGTCGCCACCGCGGCTGTGCTGCTGGTGCTCCTCGCCATCTTCATTCCCGTCACCACCACCATCTCCTTCCCGGGCTTCGACGGTGGCTTCGCCATGAACGTCATACCGCTCAGCGCCGCCCTCCTCGTCTGCGTGGGTCTCTGCACCTCTGTCATGTGGGGTGGCATCTTCAACCTCGCCGTCGAAGGTCTTGGCAAGTACACCGAACGTGCCTCTGGCCTCTTCATGGCATTGGTCTGCGGCGGAGGTGTCCTGCCGTTGCTCATGAACGGCGTTGTCGACATCTTCGGTGTCTCCGGCTACCAACCTTCCTACTGGGTCGTCGTCGCCGGCTTTGCCTACATCCTCTTTTATGCCCTTATCGGCTCCAAGTCTAAGACCATCAAATAGTTACACTATATTTTCCAACACAAAAAGGGGTCTTGAAAAAGGCCCCTTTTTTAGTGTTTTGTAACTAACTGACACTTAGTATTATCGACGTACCAACACCGTACCAACACCGTACCAACACCGACCGATGTCCGACTATGGTCGGAGATGGTACGGTGTTGGTAGGTTTTTGGTAGGGTGAAGATGGGAAGAAGATGGGAAGAAGATTGGAAGAAAAAATATATATAATATAAAAAAAAGTTGTATCTTTGCAAAGCATTTTGAGTGCGCTATATCCTGTCAATAGATTGTTGCTCAAGATGTTGGATAGAAAAAGTTGAACCCGTGCCGTGGCAGGAGGCACACAAAAAGAGCTGCGGAGCTCTCTCTCCGCGAAAAAGAATGGATTATAAGAATGTACAACCCCTGACCGATTTCGATTGGGATGCCATCGACGAGAAAGCCGGTAAAATCAGTACACAGAAAGCCAGCGAGAAGGACGAGGCTTATGACAAGTCGTTCAACTCGTTCACCGAGCAGGAAGTCATCGAGGGCACCATCGTGGCCATCACCGAGCGCGAGGCTGTGGTGAATGTCGGAGCCAAGAGCGACGGCGTCATCCCCGTGAGCGAAATCCGCTACAACCCCGACTTCAAGGCCGGCGACACCATCGAGGTGTATGTCGAAAGCCAGGAGGATGCCAACGGTCAGCTGATGCTGAGCCACAAGAAAGCCCGCATCCTGAAGAGCTGGGAGCGTGTCAACCAGGCCTATGACAACCAGGAAATCATCACCGGTTACGTCAAGAGCCGCACCAAAGGCGGTCTCATCGTCACTGTGTTCGACAACATCGAGGCCTTCCTTCCCGGCAGCCAGATTGATGTCAAGCCCATCCGCGACTACGACGTGTATGTCGACAAGCAGATGGAGTTCAAGGTGGTCAAGATCAACCACGAATACAAGAACGTCGTCGTCAGCCACAAGGCTCTCATCGAGGACGAGATCGAGGCTCAGAAGGCCGAGATCATCAGCCACCTCGAGAAGGGTCAGGTGCTGGAAGGCGTCGTGAAGAACATCACCAGCTACGGTGTGTTTGTGGACCTCGGCGGTGTCGACGGTCTCATCCACATCACCGACCTCAGCTGGGGCCGTATCAACCACCCCGAGGAGATTGTCCAGCTCGATCAGAAGATCAACGTGGTTATCCTCGACTTCGACGAGGCCAAGCGTCGTATCGCCCTCGGTCTCAAGCAACTCACTCCTCACCCCTGGGATGCCCTCGATCCTAACCTGAAGGAAGGCGACCATGTGAAGGGTAAAGTCGTGGTCCTTGCCGACTACGGTGCCTTCGTCGAGGTGATCCCCGGTGTCGAAGGTCTCATCCACGTCAGCGAGATGAGCTGGAGCCAGCACCTGCGCAGCGCCCAGGATTTCCTGAAGGTGGGCGACGAGGTCGAAGCCGTCATCCTGACCCTCGACCGCGAGAACCGCAAGATGAGCCTCGGTATCCGTCAGCTCATGCCGGATCCCTGGCTGGCCATCGCCGAGAAATATCCTGTGGGCAGCAAGCACACTGCTACCGTCCGCAACTTCACCAACTTCGGTATCTTCGTGGAGCTCGAGGAAGGTGTCGACGGTCTGATCCACATCAGCGACCTCAGCTGGAGCAAGAAAATCAAACACCCCGCCGAGTTCACCAAGATCGGTGAGAAGATCGACGTCGTCGTCCTTGAGGTCGATGCCGAGAACCGCCGTCTCAGCCTCGGTCACAAGCAGCTCGAGGAGAATCCTTGGGATGTCTACGAGACCCTCTTCACCGTTGGCAGCGTCCACCAGGGCAAGATTGTCAACATGAACGACAAGGGCGCTACCGTTATCCTGCCTTACGATGTCGAGGCTTTCGCCCCGATGCGTCACCTCGACAAAGAGGACAAGAGCAAGGCTAAGAACGGTGAGACCCTCGACTTCAAGGTCATCGAGTTCTCGAAAGAGAGCAAGAAGATCATCGTGAGCCACACCCGCACCTTCCAGGAGGGCAACGACGGTGCTCACGTCGACAGCGAGGACAAGAAGAGCCGCGCCACCTCGAAGTCTGTGAAGCAGATCAACGAGAGCCTCGAGAAGACCACTCTCGGTGACCTCGACATCTTCCAGAAACTGAAAGAGGAGAAGTAAGTTTTCGTTCACCGTATAACGAAACATAATGAAAAAGCCCCGCATTTCGCGGGGCTTTTTTTATCCCTTTTGCAACTTTTGGGCTTGTTTTTTTGTCTATAAGAGTGAAAAAAGTTGCAAAAGTAAATAATAATTATTACTTTTGTACAACTAGAGAGTGCGCGCGTTTGAGCGCAGAGTGTTGATTGATAGGAATATAATTGTCATTGTTATGATACGAAAAGGCTATTTTGCTTTTCTGGTGCTGATGGCGGCGTTTTGCTGCGGACAGCAGGCGGTGGCCCAGAATCCTCTGGATAACTGGTCGCAGGCTACAGCCTGTCCGGGCTGGAACAACCCGGCGAATTTCGGCTCGGGAAGTACGTTGAACTATTACCAGGCCCGTGTCGGCGAGCCTCAGAGTTCCTCTCAGGCGTCGCAAGCGAGCAATATCCCCAATGTGCTGACGGCATACACAGGCATGACCTGGGGACAGACCTACAACCGCAGTGCCATCGGCAACGTGACCTCCTCCACGATGGGCGACTGTGCCACGGTGCCCAACAACACCACCAACAAGCCTTTCGTTATCATGACCACGTCGACACAGGTCAGCGGCCATCCTGTCAACCGCGACCCGATGACAGGCGACCAGCTGCCGTTTGTGCCTACCCAATTCAATACTCATGACTCGACACTCTCTCCCCTGACGACAACCAATTTCACCAAGAGTATCCGCATCGGCGATGCCTGTGGTGGACACAACGCTGCTGCACTCTACTACTATGTCGACGTGACGCAGGACAATGCCATGTTCTACATCTACTACTCTATCGTCGTCGAGGTGCCGTCGTACATTCACGGCAAAGCCTGCGACCCGATGTTCATCATCCGTGTGACGCAGCAGAACCAGGCAGGCCAGTGGGTGCAGGCCAGTCCCACGCGCCCCAACCTCCAGACGCATAACGACTCATTGTCCTACTATGTCTCGTCGACGCCTGCTACAGGCAGCTATACCTATGGTGGACCAGGTTCGGTGGTCATCGGCCAGGACGGATGGCACGATTATAACCCAGAGGGCTATGGTAACTATCGCTGCTTCTGGAAGGAGTGGTCGAAGGTGGCAGTGAACCTCTCAGACTATATGTTCCATCCTGTACGTATCGAGGTGATGGTCGCAGACTGCTGCATGACCCAACATTTTGCTTATGGCTATATCGCTGGCGAATGCCGCCCGATGCAGATTACCAGCTCGGGATGTCCTCCCGGACTGTCGACCGATGTGACCACCCTCGCTGCACCCAAGGGGTTGCTGAACTATGTGTGGTATAAGTCGGACTACGGCGCCTTGACGTCGGAACAGTTTACCGACCCGCGCTTCTCGTGGACGCAGCTTACGCCCGACGCAGGTCCCAATAATTACAACTATGGCGTGCAGGCCAACGACTTCCACATCACACGCCGCATGGTGAACAATGTGTCGCAGTATTGCGACACCACTGTCAACTGGCAGACTTTCCGCTGCAAGATGACCTCGGCGCTGGACCCCGCGAAGCCGGTCAACTCCTATCTCCATGTGTCGGTGCAGAACACCAAGCCCAGCATGGTCATCGACTCGCTCATCATGTGCGACGGCACGGTGAAGTTGTGGAACCGCAGCCAGGTGCCTGGCAACCCGTCGTTGGTGCAGCCCGACCAGACCCGTTGGCAGTTCTTCAACAATGTCGAGTGTATGGGTATGCCTGAGCGTGAGTTTACGGGCGACAGCGTGGTGACGCAGTTCGACAGCCGTACGTTGCACGGCCTCCGTGTACGTACCTTTACGTCGGATGCCGGATGCTATTCCGACGGTATCTATCGCATCCTGCCGCGGCAGAATCCGCGGGCGGGCATGGTCATCTCCAACAGGGTGCTCTGCGATACGGCCGAGACGGAGCTGGTCGACACCACCAGCGGCAGAAACAACTACCGCCGTTGGTATTTCAGACCGCAGGATGCCCCGGATGACGACATGTCGCTGGTCTTTGCGGGAGACACACAAAGGGTGGTCTCACGCTCGTTCACCCACTTCCGTGAGCCTATAGAGATGGTGTCTGGCAATGGCCTCTACTATCTGAATCCCACGAATACAGCCGATACGATTTGGTGCGAGACGACGGTGCGCGACAGCGTGTCGGTGTTCCTGCACCCCAACCTGCTGGTGACGGGCGACACGGTGGTCTGCGAAGGCAGCCTGACCAACGCCACGGTGCAGGCCCTGGGCGTGGATGGCTGCGACTATCAGTGGTCGACCACGGCAGGCACTATCACGGGCAACTTGCCCAATGGACCCACATTGCGCGTGGTACCCTATGCCGACACCTCCACCTACTATGTGCAGGTGACGAGTCCGCAAGGGTGCGTGGCATGGGACAGCATCCATTGCTATATGGTCAAGCCGAAGCTTACCATCTATCCCGGCGACGGACGCATCTGCCCGGAGCGGCAGGCTGTGTTGGTGGGCAGCGATGCCGACCACTACAGCTGGACGGCTTCGCCCGCCGACGCCTCGCTGGCAGGACAGGAAGAGGCCGACACTATCGTGGTGTCGCCCTCGGTGACCACGACCTACACCATGGTGGGTCACGGCACCAATGGCTGTGATGCCACGCCGCTGGAAAAGACCGTTACCATCGTACCGCTACCGGTACCCAGCGTGCGCACCACACCGTCGTTTATCGATACGGACAATCCCACCGTCGTGTTGCGCGACATGTCGGAGAATGGTGTCACCTCGTCGTGGCTCTTCAACGATGGATCGGTGCAGCAGGGACGCGAGGTGAGACACCGCTTTACCGACGTCCTCGGTCACGACTCCATCCCTGTGACGTTGACGAGTTACAACAGTCTCGACTGTCCGACCGTCTATCCCTTCTCCATCCCCGTGGGTGTCTATACCGCATGGTTCCCCACGGTCTTCACCCCCGGCACCAACGACGGTAACGGGTACTTCTCGTTCTACACCGTCAATGAATACGAGTATTTCCATATCTATATCTACAACCGTCGTGGCGAGTTGGTCTATGAGTCGGACGACTTGCATTTCCGTTGGGACGGCACGAAGGATGGCGAGCCCTGTCTACAGGGCACCTATGTCTACACCTGCCGTTTCCGCAAGCCCGGCACCGCTAACCTCCGCTCGATGCAGGGCACGATAACCCTGGTGCGTTGATGGATGCCAAACATAAACTGCTGAAGAAATACTGGGGCTATGACACGTTCAGGCCCCTGCAGGAGGATATTGCCGACGCCGTCATCGGCGGGCGCGACACGCTGGTGTTGCTGCCCACGGGTGGCGGCAAGTCTCTCTGCTACCAGCTGCCCGCGCTGATGCGCGAGGGCTTGTGTCTGGTGGTATCGCCTCTGATAGCGCTGATGAAAGACCAGGTGCAGCAGCTTAACGACCGCCACCTGAAGGCGGCGTGCATCGTCTCGGGCATGAGTGGCGAGATGGTCTCGGGGGTGCTCAACAATGCCCTCTGTGGAAACCTCAAGTTTCTGTATGTCTCGCCCGAGCGACTGCAGCAGCGCCGTTTCGTTGAGCATTTCCGCAAGATGAAGGTGGGACTGATAGCTGTCGACGAGGCCCATTGTATCTCGCAATGGGGCTATGACTTCCGTCCGCCCTACCTGCAGATTGCCTCTATCCGCGCCTACCATCCCGGGGTGCCGGTGGTGGCCCTCACCGCTACTGCCACGCCGACGGTGGCCGACGATATTTGTGCGCGCCTCGAGATGAAGTCGCCCGCCCGTTTCCAGTCGTCGTTTGTACGTCCCAACCTGGCCTATATGGTCCTGCATGAGAGCGATAAGAACCATCGCCTGCTGCGGCTCATCCACCGTGTCGGCGGTTCTGGCATCGTCTACATGCGCAACCGCCGCGGCACACAGGTCTTGGCACGTTTTTTGGAGGCCGAGGGCATCTCCTCCACCTTCTATCACGCTGGCATCGACGCCGTCGAGCGCGACCGCCGTCAGGCGGCATGGATGACGGGTCGCTGTCAGGTGATGGTGGCCACCAACGCCTTCGGTATGGGCATCGACAAGCCCGATGTGCGCTTCGTCGTCCACATGGATATGCCTGACTCGCTGGAGGCCTACTTCCAGGAGGCCGGCCGTGCCGGCCGCGACGGCAATCAGTCTTATGCCGTCCTCCTCTTCGACGACTCCGACAGGGAGCGCCTGCAGCGCGACTTCGAGGATACCTACCCTCCGGTGCGGCAGGTGAGGAATGCCTATCGCGCCCTCTGCAACTTCTACCGACTCCCCATGGGCAGCGGCGCCGATTCTCAGTACGACTTCGACATGGAGGCGGTGTGTAGGGAATATAATTTTGGTGTCAGGGAGTTCTACGGCGCCTGCAAGGTGCTCGAGCGTGAGGGTCTTATCGCCCTGCCCGAGAAGGAGGACGCCTACTCCACGCTCTATGTCGCCGCGAAACGCGACGAGCTCTATCGCTTCCAGGTCGACCACCAGCGCCTCGGCGACCTGCTGCAGGTGCTGATGCGTATGTATCCGGGGCTGCTGGAGGGCGCTGTCTCCATCGACGAGCGCAAGATCGCCACCCGCTGCTACTCCGATGTCACCAGCGTGACGAATATGCTGATTCAGTTGCACGAGATGCATGTCGTGCAGTATCGTCGGCGTTCGCAGGGCCCTCAGATTTTCTTCCTTTCCGAGCGTGTCGACGAGCAGCTCATCTATCCGTCGGAGGAGAACTACAGCCTCCTCAAGGTGTCGGCCCAGCGGCGTCTGCAGGCCATGCTTGACTATGTGTCTGATGACACCCGCTGCCGCAGCCGCAAGCTGGTTGCCTGGTTCGGCGAGACGGATGCCGCCGACTGTGGCCTCTGCGATGTCTGTCTGAAGGCCAGCCATAAAAAGGTGGATGCCGGCGAGGAGGTGCGCCGTCTGTTGGCGCGCAATGCCATGGAGGCAACAGCGCTGATAGGAGCGTTACGCGAGGAGGGTTGCAATGATGCGGAAGAGCAGGTGCGCGAGATGTTGGATGCCGGCCTGCTTGTGATGGACAAGGATTCTTTCTTACGCTTGGCGTAGCTTTTTCAGTTCTTTGTAGAGCCGTGCCACGGGTAGACCCATGACGTTGTAGAAACAGCCGTCGATGCGGTACACTCCCACCATGCCTATCCACTCCTGTATGCCGTAGGCGCCCGCTTTGTCGTAGGGGCGGTAGTGGTCGACATAGTAGGCCAGTTCCTCCTCGCTGAGGGGGGCGAAGAACACCTCGGTGCGTTCGGTGAAGGAGAGGGTGTCGTCATGGGTGCGGAGGCATACGCCGGTGAACACCTCGTGGCTGTCGCCCGAGAGGCTGCGCAGCATGGCGAGGGCCTCGTCGCGGTCGGCGGGTTTGCCCAGCACAGAGCCTTTGTGAACCACCACGGTGTCGGCGGTCACAAGGATGGTGTCGTCGCCAATCATCTCCGCGGGACAGGCACTGGCCTTGCGGCAGGCCAACAACTCGGCGGTGTCGGCAGCAGGTGTGCCGGCGGGCACATGCTCGTCGACACCGAGACTGATGAATTCAACAGGGTAGCCCAGCTCGCCTAACAGCTGACGGCGGCGGGGCGATTGGGAGGCAAGCAGAAGTTTCATCACTTCACTTCCTTGCCGTCCTTGAACTTGGCTTTGTAGACCTCGACGCCTTTGTCGTACCAGCTCCACTTGCCTTCTTTCTCGCCCTCTTTGAACTGGCCTTTCTCTACCGGGGCGCCCGACTCGTCGTAGCGCTCGTACTTGCCGTCGAGGAGGCCGTCTTTGAAATGCTGGCGGATTTCGACTTTGCCGTTGGGGTAGTAGCGCACCTCCTCGCCGTCTTTCTCGTCCTGTGAGTAGTGCATGATATAGCGGGTGGTGCCGTCATCGTAGAGACCTTTCCATTCGCCCTCTTTGAGGCCGTTGGAGAAGTCGCCGTAGTAGTCCACCTTGCCGTTCTCATACCAGGCGGTCCAGCGTCCCTCTTCCTTGCCGTCGGCATATTCGCCTTCGTGCAGCTTGGCGCCGCTCTCGTACCAGGTGGTCCAGAGGCCAGTGCGCTTGCCGTCGCGGTAGTTGCCGGCACGCCAGCGCTCGCCGGTCTCATAGTAGTAGGTCCAGTGGCCTATCTCCTTGCCTTTGGCATAGACGCCCTCGATGCCGAGTTTGCCGTTGCTACGCCAGTAGAAGGTCCAGGGACCGTCCTGCTGGCCGTCGACGAATTTGCCGCGCATGTCCTCCTTGCCGTTGGGGAAATACCACACGGCTTCGCCCTGCAGCTCGTTGTGACGGTAGTGGCCCGCGAAGCGGAGCTTGCCGTTGCTGTGCCACTGGAAGGTCTCGCCTTCGCGGCTGCCGTTGACGTAGGTGTATTCCTCTTCCTTCTGTCCGTTCTCGTGCCAGGCACGGTAGAGACCTGTGCGCTTGCCGTTCTCCACCTGCACCTCGCTCTTGAGGTCACCGTTGCGGTGCCAGGTGCGCGTGGTGCCTGTCGAGTAGCACTCTTCGGCCATGCGGCTGCCATCCTCATAGTAGAGGGTCCAGGTGCCGGTCTTCACGCCGTTGTTGTAGGTGCCTTCCTGCGAGATGCGTCCTGTGGGATACCACCAGGTCCAGCTGCCGGTGCGACGTTGCTGGTCGTTCAGCGTTCCACGCACGGAGACTTGGTTGGTACCCGTGTATTTTTTCTCGTAGGTCGTCTGTGCGCTCACGGGGGCGAGCACAGCACCGAAAAGGATTGCCAGGGACAAATATTTTTTCATGATGATAGGAGGGATGAGGTTTTATTCGGAATAGGTCAACACGATGCGAGGACGTTTATTGGCGTCGCCCACCTCGGTGCCGTAGAGGATGGCACGCATGGGGGAGTGGCGGCGCGAGTTCAGCAGCAGCAGCCATCCGCGGTCTGAACCTTGGCGCAGCAGGCTCTGCAGGTGCTGTGTCACGCGCATGCGGTAGTAGTTCTTGTCGGCATTGTAGGTGCCGTCATAGCCTTTCAGCGTGTAGACATCCAGCAGGTCGTTGATATAGGCGTCGTTGCCGTCGACATCCTTGCCCAGGGTGAGGATCTGGTCGGGCATGCGACCGTCATCCTCGGGGGCGACGGTCATCAGCAACTCGGCCTGGTGTATCACCGCCCAGGGGTGGGCGGCATGGAAGGCCTGCAGGTCGCGGTCGAAGCTCAGCCTCACGCGCTGTCCGCCCATGGGCTCGAGGTAGAGCCGGTAGGCGCCGGGGTTTTTCTTCGAGGTGAAGATTGTGCCGCTGTAGTCGTGGATGAACTGGGTGAAATGGGCCGTTCCGGCACCCATCAGGAAGGTGTAGAAGCCCGTGGTCGTGTCGTTGTCGTGGATGTAGTGGTAGTGAGCCCTGAGGCAGGTCTGCACCGACGAGAAGTCGATGCCCAAGACGCCCTCGTCAGAACTCTCCTTGAGGCGGATGCGCAGTCCCTTGGTCTGCTGGATGAACTCCTCGGCGGTGGCCGTACGGCGCAGCAGGCTGTACACGTTGGTGTCGAGTTTCAGGGAGACCACGGTGTCGAGACCGCTCATTCTCACCGTCGCGTCGAAATACTTGCCGCTATTGTCCACCGGCAGCGACTGCCATGCGTAGTAGGTGGTGTCGGAGAGGACGGGTTCGGCCAGCCTCATCACCTCGAAGTGGAACCGGTAGCTGCGGTTGGTGTCGGGGAAGATGCCGGTCGTAGCCAGAGATAGCACCACGGAGTCGAGAATCATGTCTGAGTCGAACGAGAAGTCCGCCGTGTTCGACGGCAGCGCTATCTGGGTGTAGAGGATGGATTTCACCTTGCCGAAGGTGGCGTCGTGGTAGTTGCCGATAGCACCATACGAGTAGTTGCTGGTCAGCAGTGAATCCTCGACCTCGGTCCAGGCGTCGTCGGCATACAGCACATACTGTTGGCCGTCGTACATCGTTGTCGAGTCGACCAAATCGATGCCCAGCACCGACTCTTCGTCGGTGCAGGACACTAGAGGGGTGAATAAGAAAGCGGCTGTTAGAAGGAATAGGATGTTGTAATTTCTCATTTCCAAGTTACTCATTTCTCTGTTCTCAATTCTCGAACTTGCTGCTGCCCACGATGGTGTCGTAGAACTTGTTGATGCGGGCATAGAATTCGTCGCGGTCCTCGGTGTAGTCGAGCACGTTGCGTTTGTTCTCCTTGGCGAAGGCCACCAACTCGGGGTCGGCGTCGGGCGAGCCGATGATGACGCCCTGCGAATAGGTGATGGCCGACTTCATCAGACCCAGGTAGTTGGTCTCGCCGTAGAGGCGCAGGTCCTTTGCCGTGGCGCCGTCGGTCTTCATCTTGCGCTCCAGGTCGCCTCCGATGGGGCCCTCGAAACGGTCGTTCATCAACGTGATGACCATCTTGGTGCCGCTGAAGAAGGCGTTCTCCTTGTTGATGCGACGCAGGTAGAACGGTATCATCGAGGTGAACCATCCCGAGAAATTAATCAGGTGGGGCTGCCAAGCCAGCTTGCGCACGGCCTCCAAGGTGCCGCGGCCGAAGAAGAGCAGGCGCTCGTCGGTGTCGGGCAGCGGACGGTGGCGGTCGTCAATCAGTCCCTTGCCATTGATGAAGTACTCCTCGTTGTCGATGAAGTAGACCTGCATTCTCGCCGAGGGGATGGACCCCACTTTGATGATCAACTGATGGTCGCAGTTGTTTACAATCAGGTTCATACCCGACAGGCGAATCACCTCATGCAACTGGTGTTTACGGTCGTTCACTTCACAAAACTTGGGCATGAAAACCCTTATTTCGCGTCCCATCTCCTGCGTCTTGGCAGGCAGATAACGGCCCAGGATGCTTTGCTCACTCTCCGGGGAAAACGGCATAATCTCCTGATTCACATATAAGATTCTCCCTTTTGCCATAAGATTTCGATATGTATATATATAGATTATCCAAAATGCAAAACTACAAAAAAAAATCAACATGGCAAAAAAAATCCCTCCGAATTCAAAATTTAATCGTATCTTTGCACCCTGAAACAGACCATAGAAAAGTGAAGAAAGCAGCTAGTCAAACCAACGATGCGCTCCATGCGCTGCTCGAACGGGCACGCAACTACTGCTCCCTCTCGGAGCAATGCGAAGATGCTGTCCGCCAGAAGCTTGTCACCTGGGGCGCTACCCCCGAGCAGTCCAACGCCGTCGTCGAATCGCTCTTCCGCGACAACTATCTCGACAACCTTCGTTACGCCCGTGCCTACTGCACCAGCAAGATTCTCTCCCAGCATTGGGGTCGGCAGAAGGTGCTCTACAATCTGCGCCTTAAGCACCTCCCCCGGGCGGCCGTCGACAGCGGCATCGCTGCCGTCAGCGAGGAAGACTACTTCCGTGTGCTCACCGAGGTGGCGGAGAAGAAATACGAGGAGCTCAAACAGTCGCACACTAAGCCTGAAACGGACGGCTCCGACGACGAGGGTGGGGAAGTGCAGAACTCTGCCATCCGTCAGAAACTCAGCACGTTCCTGGCTACACGTGGTTTTACTTTCGCCGAGATCAACCGCGTGCTCGACGAAATCATGTAAGGCATTTCAAACAATCAAACAATATGAAACACGTTTCTATTCTTTTTGCCGCCATCGTCATGATGGCTGCACTCCCCGTCAGGGCTCAGGAAGAGAAGCCCGCCGAACCTCAGGGCTCCTGGTCTACCGTCACCACCCCCGCTCTCAAACTCAGCGAGTTCATGTTCGAGAACTGGTCCAAGTCGGGTAACTCACAGATCGACCTCACCGCCGTCTTCTTCGGCAACTATAAATACACCCACACCAAGTATGTGTGGGACAATATCGCCGACCTCGCCTATGGCTATGCTTGGCAGGACCTCGACAACAGCTCCGAGGGTGGCCTCTTCGAGACCCGCCGCAAGAGCAACGACAAGATAGACCTGACCTCCTCGCTCTCTTGGAAGGCCTACAAGGACTGGGGCGCCAGCTTCTCGGCCAACCTCAAGACCCAGTTCGGTGCCGGCTACGAGTACACGGGCATCGACGACAAGGAGGGCAAGATGGTCTCCTCCTTCATGGCTCCCGGCTACCTCACCACGGCACTCTCCTTCGAGCTGAAAAAGCCCGACTGGTCGGTCTCCCTCTCTTTCCTCACCGGCAAGACCACCTTCGTCTTCAACGACGACCTCATCGACAGCGGCTACACCTACGGTGTCATCCAGGACGACGACTTCCACCTCTCCGACGGCACCCTCAACCCCGCCCGCAAATATACCCACGCCTACTTCGGTCTCGGTAGCTACATCAAGGCCATGTACCTCAAAAAGGACCTCCTCCCCAGCCTCGACCTCTACGCCCGCTTCGAGATATTCTACGACTATAAGAAACCCTCCAAGATGGGATGGGACGGCATCACCGCCACCGACGGCGGCGACTCGAAATACACCCTCGGCGCCGACGAGACTTGGGCCGACCTTGCCGACCTTAACTGGCTGGAACGCCGCCTCTTCGAGACCGACTTCGACTTCGAAGTCAAGCTCGACTACCGCTTCTCCGAGCATATCGCCGCCAACTTCACCCTCAACATGAAGTGGGACACCGACTTCAGCGGCATGGGCAAGTGGGGTCACCTGCAGGTCTACCAGATGGCCGGCGTCCAGGTCTTCTTCAGTTGGAAAACCCCTAACAAATAAAGACAACAAGAGTTTTTTTAAGACAAGAAGTTTTTTAAGACAAGATTTTTAAAAGACAAGAAAGGACAAGAAAGGACAAAATATGTTTTTCTTGTCCTTTTGTTGTTTTCAAAACAATAAGGCAATAAGGGATAAAAATATTGTTTTTCTTGTCCTTTCTTGTCTTTAAAACAATTAAAGCAATACGGGACAATAATTATTGTTTTTCTTGTCCTTTCTTGTCTTTAAAATTAAAAAAGCGGTTGTCTTTAAAGATGACTAGTTCTTGAAGCGAAGGAGCACCTCGTTGTTGGCCCGCAGGCCTATCAGCTGCGAGAAGGAGCTGCGCTGCACCGCCAGCTCGAGCACTCCGGTCGCCGACACCGTGAGCTGCATGCGCTGCTGGCCGCTGACCATCGACCGCTGTCGGCCGTCTGTCGCGGCTTGCTGGTAGGAGGCCGTAATCTCCGTCACCTCATATTCGCGCACCGTCATCACGAAGCTGCGCCCTTGGCGTAGCTGCTCGAACTCCTTGTAGGTCATGCCGAGGTAGGCGTTGCCGTAGGAGTCCACATAATGGATGCTGATGCGGTACTGGTCGCCCTGCGGTATCCATCCCACGATGTTGCGCTGCTGCAACTGCCCGTGACGTGGGCCGATGTCGCTCAGCGGCGTGCCGCCGAGGAGCTTCGCCGCCACGCCGGCGAAGAGCGTGTAGGCCGCGAAGTTGTAAATGCCGTTCTCCTGAATGGGAATCGTGACCACATCCTCGATGTCGTCGCCCAGCGCCGCCATCGGGATGCCGTTGTCGCTGCACAGGAAATACTGCCCGCGGGCCTTCACGGCCACGAAGGGCGCCACCGACGCCACGTCGATGATATGCACCGTCTCCGGCGGGAAGCCCAGACAGGCGTGCTTCACCACGAAGCTGGCGGCACGCTCGTTGAAAGGCTCCACATGGTGTGCCACGTCTACCACCTGCACCCCCTCGATCATGCTCATCAAGGCCCCCTTCACCATGCCGGCGAAGAAGCCCTGGTTGCCCCAGTCCGTGGTCAGTGTCACTATCGGTGTCCTCATTTTGCCCCTTTAACGTATGTTTTCGTTTTTTATTGTGCCCTGCCGGACATCTTTTGCCGTCGCCGCTGACATGACGGATGAAAATGTTAAAATACTGTTAAAATCCCTTTTTGCCACCCTGCCTAACTCTCACTAAACCAATAGCAAAGTAAGAGCAGAGTAAGAGAGGAGTAAGAGTTGAGTAAGAGGGGGTGGCTTAAAGACCTGAAAATCAATCCCTGTTTTTTGGATTATGTTAAGTAGGTTTTTCCAGCCGTCAGGTGGTCGGGGGAGGGTGGGTGAGGGGTGTTTTTATAATAATTTTATCTTTTCTATGGCTGTTTCGTTTTTTTTTCATATTTTTGTTATTTGGCTTTTCGTGAGGGAAAGCCTTATTGGAATAGTAATCAAACGATTGTAAAAATATGTCACTACTCTCGATACGTAATTTGCATGCCTCTATCGGCGACCGCGAGATTCTGAAGGGTGTCAACCTGGAGATCAACCGTGGCGAGGTCCACGCCATCATGGGCCCCAACGGCAATGGCAAGAGCACCCTGGCGGGTGTCGTCGCCGGCAACCCCAAGTACACCGTCACCGCTGGTGAGGTCATCTTCAAGGACAAGAATATCCTCGACATGCCCGTCGACGAGCGCGCCGCCGAAGGCCTCTTCCTCGGTTTCCAGTATCCCGTGGAGATTCCCGGCGTGAGCATCACCAATTTCATGCGCACCGCCGTCAACGAGCAGCGCAAGTACCACGGCCTCGACCCCCTGTCTGGCAGCGAGTTCCTCAAGCTCATGGAGGAGAAGAAGAAGGTGGTGGAGATGACTGCTAGCCTGGCCAACCGCTCGGTCAACGAAGGCTTCAGCGGTGGCGAGAAGAAGAAGAACGAGATCTTCCAGATGGCCATGCTCAACCCCACGCTCTCCATCCTTGACGAGACCGACAGCGGCCTCGACATCGACGCCCTGCGCATCGTCGCCGGCGGCGTCAACAAGCTGCGCTCGGCCGACAACGCCACGGTGGTCATCACCCACTACCAGCGTCTGCTCGACTATATCGTGCCCGACTTCGTGCATGTGCTCTACGAGGGCCGCATCGTCAAGACCGGTCCCAAGGAGCTGGCCCTTGAGCTCGAGGAGCGTGGCTACGACTGGATCAAGGAGGAAATTGAAAAATGATAATTGAGAATAGAAAATGATCAGGAAAGATCAACTTCCCAAGATATGGGGCGACGAGTGGCGTCTCCCGGAGGGCACGGACCCGCAGCTGCTGCCTATCCCCGCCGGTGCGGAGGTCAAGGTGGTGATTACCGACGACCCCTGGACGGTCGAACGCCTCGCCGGCAAGGCTGTCTGCTGCCCGTCGACCGCGCTGCTCAAGATTGACGTCGCCGCCGGCGCCAGCCTGCAGCTCTACCGCCTGCAGGGCTTGGGCACCCCCGCACAGATACTCACTGAGACACAGATCACCATGCAGCGCGACAGCCGCCTGCGCATGTGCACCATCACCCTCGGCGGCCTGCAGGTGCGTAACAACGTCACCGTGCGCATGCAGGACGAGGGCTGCGACGTCGAGGCCAACGGACTCTACCTCCTCGACCGCGAGCAGCAGTGCGACAACTACATCTTCGTCGAGCATGCCAAGCCCCACTGCACGAGCCGCGAGCTGTACAAGGGCATCGTCGACGATTCCGCCCGCGCCCGCTTCAACGGCCATGTCCTGGTGCAGGACGGCGCCGTGAAGACCGAGGCCTATATGACTAACCGCAATATCCTGCTCACCGACAAGGCGCATATCGATACGCGTCCCTTCCTCGAGATCTACAACGACGATGTCAAGTGCTCGCACGGCTCCACCATAGGACAGCTCGACGAGCAGGCGAAGTTCTACCTCATGACCCGCGGCATCAGCGAGCGCACCGCCGTGACTATGCTCAGCTATGCTTTCTGCGACGAGGTGATACGCGGCATCGGCATCGACGTGTTGCGTGAGATGGTGGGCGACATGGTCAAGAAGCGCCTCCACGGCGAGATGACCCCCTGCGCGGAGTGCGCCATCAAGTGCAGCACCCCCTGTAACGGTCCCGACGCCCACTTCGACATCGACCCAAGCAAGCTGTGAAATTGAAAATTGAAAATTGAAAATTGAAACGCTTCGCGCATACAAAGCTGTCGGTACAGCATATCCGCAGTCTTTTTTTGGCTGTATTAATTTTCAATTTTCAATTTTCAATTTTCAATTCCCTCCAAGCTCAGCAGTGGGGCTGCGGTGTCAAGGTGAAGGCGGGCGACATGGACGGCTACCGCGAGGCCCTCGACCACTATGAGCACCACCGCTATAGCGCGGCGTCGAAGTCTATGTGGCGTGTGGCGCAACGCAACCCCAAGGCCGCCGACCCCCAGTTCTGGATGGGCATGATTGCCGTCAAGAACGGCTTCCAGACCGGCGGCATACGCCGCTACTTCACCAAATGCATAGAGCTCTGTCCCACCTATCCCAACGGGTTGGCGCACTTCTACAAGGGCGTCATCCTCTACACCGACGAGCACTATGAAGACGCCGTGGCCGAGTTTGACAAGTACTTCCGGCTGGCCGAAGGGTCTGACGACAAGGAGCTGATGGCCGTCTACGAGGAGGCCTCGGTATACCTCCACTGGTCGCATTTCCTTGCCGACGCCGAGCTCAACAAGGCACCCTTCGACCCCCATCCCCTGGCGGGCGTCAGCACCAAGCGCAACGAGACGCTGCCCTTCATCACCCACGACGGCAGCCGCTGCTATTTCCTGCGCGAGGTGCCGGTGAAGAGCAGCAAGAACGACTTCTACAACCGCACCCTGGAGCAGACGCGCATGGAGCTCTGCTGCAGCGAGTGGAAAGATACGGCCTTTGCCAAGGGCAAGGCTCTGCCGAAGCCCTTCAATAGCGGCCTCCCCGAGGGAGGTGTCAGCGTCACCGCCGACGGCCGCCACCTCTACTTCTCGCGTATCACGCAGGAGCGTGGCTATGCCAACAGCGACCTCTACCATGCCGAGTGGAGAGCAGAGAGTGGAGAGTGGAAAGTGGAGAGACTGGGCAATGGCATCAATGGCGAGAAAAGCTGGGAGTCGCAGCCCTCGGTCAGCGCCGACGGCCGCTGGCTCTACTTTGCCTCCGACCGCAAGGGCGGCAAGGGCGGCATGGACATCTGGCGCTGCCACCGCCTCAAGAACGGCGACTGGAGCCGTCCCGAGAACCTCGGCACCTCCATCAACACCACGGGCAACGAGAAGTTCCCCTTCCTCCATGCCGACGGCCACACCCTCTACTTCGTCTCCGACGGATGGCAGGGCTTCGGTGGCTATGACGTCTACTTCGCCGACTTCGCCGTCGAGGGCATACGTCCCACCAACCTGGGCCTGCCCATCAACAGCGAGAATGACGAGCTCTCCTTCTGCGTCACTGCCGACGGCAGCCGTGCCTATTTCCCTGGCAGGATGAAGTCGTCGCGCAGCATGGACATCCTGATGTTCGACCTCTATCCCGCCGCGCGGCCCGAGCCCATGCGCTGCTGCCGCATGAGGGTCGAGAGTCCGCGGTCGGCACACGACACCGTCTTCATGCTCTCCGAGCGCGAGCTGAACACCGTGGTGTTCAGCGGCGACAGCTGCCTGCCCTATATTGCTACCGGCAAGGCCGCGGCCTTCAGCGACAAGGAGGTGGCGACGCTCTACGACAGCATCACTCCCCTCTATATTAAACCCCTCAGCGGCAGCCGTCTCAGCGCCGCCGACGAGCGCACCCTCGACGCCTGGGCCGCCTGGTTCTTCGACCACCCGCGCGTACATGTCGCCATCGAGTGCCCCAAGATTACCGACGCCAAGGCCGTCTACGACTACCTGCTGAAGAAGAAGCTCCGCGCCGAACGTCTCTCCTACCGCGGCGGCACCGACATCAAGTTCCCACAAATCCGCGCCACCGACTAAACACCAAACGCCGATGAAATCGATACTCCGCATATTCCGCTATCTGAAATATTTCCCTGTGCAGCTCTCGTTCAACGTGCTGTTCAACGTGCTGCACATCCTCTTCAACCTGGGCTCCTACGTGCTCATCATCCCCTTCGTGGAGCTGATGTTCGGCATGAACGGTGCTCCCGCCGCCGAGCCCGAGTTCGGCTTCAGCCAGCATGAGCTGACCGATTGGGCCATGTGGCACCTCTACAGCTACAAGGAGACCCATGGCGTCTGGCAGAGCCTGCTCATCGTCGCTGCGGGCTACCTCTCCTGCTCGTTCCTGAGCAACCTCTTCCGCTATATCGCACAGCTCTTCCTCGCCGTGGTTCGCACCGGCCTCATCCAGCGCCTGCGCAACGACATCTACCACAAAGTCACCATCCTCCCCGTCTCCTATTTCAACAAGAAGCGCCGTGGCGACCTCATCAGCCGTATGTCCAACGACCTCGTCGACCTCGAGTGGTGCGCCAGCGTGTTGCAGATGCTCTTCAAAGACCCTGTCAATGTCATCGTCTTCGGATTCATCCTCTTCTTCGTTTCGTGGCGTCTGACGCTGCTCTTCCTCGTGGTGCTACCCATAGGGGTGTGGGTCATGGCGCTGATAGGCAAGAAGCTGAAGCGCAACTCGCAGAAGGGTCAGCGCGAGCTCGGCGGCATCGTCTCCATCCTCGAGGAGTCGCTGGCGGGCCTGCGTGCCATCAAGGCCTTCGGCCGCGAGGATGATCGCGAGCAGCGCTTCGCCGAGGCCAACGGCACCTATGCCCGCACCATGGTCAAGGTGGCGCGCCACCGCGAGCTCTCGTCGCCGCTCTCCGAAGTCCTCGGCACCCTGGCGCTGGTGTTCATCCTCATCATCGGCGGATGGCAGGTCTTCGACGGCTCCATACAGCCTTCGGTGTTCATCTTCTTCGTCATCATTTTCGCCCGCATCATACCGCCTATCCAAGCCGTTGTGCGCGCCGTCAATACGCTCCTCAAGAGCAATGCTGCCGCCGAGCGCTTCCTCGAGGTGCTCGACGCCGACGAGGTCATCGTCGAGAAACCCGGCGCCCCCGTCCTGCCGCCCTTCAGTGACAGTATCGAGTTCCACGACGTGAGCTTTAGCTATAGAGAAAAACCGGATTGTCAGGATAATCCGGAATCTCCGGAAATTCCGGGAATTCCGGTAGACACGATGGTCCTTAAGGGCATCAACCTTGTCATCCCCAAGGGACAGACCATTGCCGTCGTTGGCCCCTCGGGGGCCGGCAAGACCACCATGGTCGACCTCCTGCCTCGCTTCTACGACTGCACCGACGGATTCATCTCCTTCGACGGATACCCTATCCGCGACGTCAATATCGACTCGCTGCGCCGCCAGTTCGGCCTGGTGTCGCAGAACTGCATCCTCTTCAACGACACCGTGGCCAACAACATCGCCTTTGGCTCGACGGCCTATACACGCGAGCAGATACGCGAGGCCGCCCGCATCGCCCATGCCGACGAGTTCATCGACCTGCTGCCGCAGGGCTACGACACCCCTATTGGCGACCGCGGACTCAACCTCTCGGGTGGCCAGCGCCAGCGCTTGAGCATCGCCCGTGCCGTGCTGCGTGACACCCCTGTGCTCATCCTCGACGAGGCCACGTCGGCCCTCGACTCCGAGTCGGAGCGCGCCGTGCAGCAGGGCCTCGACGCCCTGATGAAAGGACGCACCTCCATCGTTATCGCCCACCGCCTCTCCACCATCAAAGGAGCCGACCGTATCATCGTGCTCGACAAGGGCCAGATTGTAGAACAGGGCACCCACGACGAGCTCATCACCCTCGGGGGACTCTATAAAAAGCTCGTTGATATGCAGTCGTTTGCATAAAAAGTTTGGCTATATCGGAAAAAGTTAGTATTTTTGCACCCGCTTTGGGAGTATAGCTCAGCTGGTTCAGAGCGCCTGCCTTACAAGCAGGAGGTCACTGGTTCGATCCCTGTTACTCCCACCATTAAGCCCTCATCTTGAGGGCTTTTTAGTATTATTTAAGAGTTGATATTATCTCTATATACGTGGAAATTCGTATTTTTGCATTTGTTAAATAACAAACAATAAAGTATAACCAATTAAAAATCAAGAAAAATGAAGAAAGTTTTATCTTTTGTTGGTTGCGCCCTCTTCGTGGCCGCCATGACCGTTTCCTGCGGAAACAACAACACTGAAGCTACCGACACCATCGACAGCACCGCCGCTGAGGCCACCGTCGAGGAGCAGCCCGCCGAGCAGGCTGTTGAGGCCACCACCGAGGCCGATGCCGACGCCGCCATGATGGCCGCCGCCCAGCAGGCTGCCGAGGAAATCTGCAACTGCGCCAGCGCCGACAAGACCAAAATCAAGAACTGCATGAAGCAGATCCTCTCCACCAGCTACCAGGCCTACCAGAACAACGACAAGTTTGTCAAAGCCGTTGAGGAAGGTGTTGGCCAGTGCGCTGTGAACAAGGCCAAAGAGAAAGCCGCCCAGGAAGTCAACAAGGCTGTCGACAAAGCCGCTGACAAGGCCGCTGAGGAACTCTCCAAGAAAATCAAATTCTAATAATGATTCCTGTCACAAGCAGGTCCTTCCCTTGGGTCGGACCTGCTTTTTTTATCCTCCCCGCAAATGAAGAATATCTTTACTGCTTCCAAAGTACTTCTGCCACTCCTTGTTGCCGTCGCGCTGGCTTCCTGCAACCCCGACCGTCGGCCTGATGATGTGCTTGACGACAAGGCCATGGCTTCGTTCCTCTCCGAGGCTTACCTCCTAGAGAGTTTCTACGCCATTGAGAGCAACTATAGCTATGACGCTATGACTCCCGAGGTGCTGAGCGCCTACGACGATATATTGGCACGCCATCATGTCAGCCGCGAGGATATCGAGCGCAGCCTCGAGTATTACTCCAAGCACCCCGACCAGTATGCTGCCATCCAGGAGCAGGCACGCCAGATTGTCGAGCAGCAGACCGGTGCCGACACCATCTCTGCCTCTCTCGAGGATACGCGACTCGTTCTTTAATCGGTGTTAGGTGAATAAAAAAAAGAGGATGCCATCAAGCATCCTCTTTTTTATTGGCTGAGATGTTAAATCTCTTATTTTTTCAGTCGACCTTTGGGACCTTTGGTGTTGGTGTTGTTGTTGTCAACCTTAGCGGCTTCGAGGGCGCTCTTCTGTTTCAGAGTGGTGGCTTTAGCCTTGCCTTCACCTTCCTCGACGGCTTTCATGGCGGGCTCCTCGGGGTTGTATTCTTTCACTTTCTTTTTGGGCTCGTCTTTCTTAACGGTGGCTTTTTTAGCCTCGGCCTTCACGGGCTCTTCAGCCTGCTGGAGGGTATCGGCGGCGACGGTGTCAACCATCTCCTCGACGGTAGCGGGCATGCTGTCGGTGTTGGTGGAATCGGTGTTCTCGGCGGGAGCCTGGTTGCAAGCGGTGGCGAGGCCCATAACCATGATGGCCAACGCACTCATTCTGAATACTTTCTTCATGTTATTTGATTTTAAAATTTCTGCAAAAATACGATATTATTTTGATATAGAGTCGGATTGTCTCTGATTTTTAGGATTATTTAAGATTTCCGGAGTCATCATTTGGGGCGTGCCTTTTTTGACGGCAGTGCTGCTGCTTTCATCCCCTCCCTTCTTGACGACAGGGATGAGCACGTGTGCGCGCCATTCTCCCTCGCGTTTGCGGAGCAGCAGGGTATCGGTGAAGTCCTTTATTGGCGTGACTTTATGGTAGACGGCTTTGGCAACGGTGTCGTTGACGATCTCCACCGAGCGAATCTCGACGGTTGCCGGGGTGTCGCTTTGGATGTACTCTTCGCCCACGGCATTCACCAGGTTGCGAGCCATGGCGAGGGTGATGGCGCGGGTCTCCTCGGTGGCGTATTTCTCGGCTTCGTCGATGTTGTAGTTCGCCAGGGCGAAGGAGTAGTTGTAGGCTACCTCCTTGATGATTTGTTTCTCGGGATTGCACGACAAGGCGAGCGGCGCTGCCAACAGCATCAGCATCAGTGTTTTTTTCATGATGTTGTCGTATTAATTATTAAAACAAAGAGGCCGCTATGAGCGGCCTTTTTGTTTTAAGGATGTTTGCTAGTTGCTTATTCGGCTTCAACAGCAGTCCACTGGGAGTTATTCATCTTGCCGGTCATGGTGTAGGGGTAGGAACCGTTGGTGAGGTAGCCCTCGCAGTCGTTGTAGTCCTCAGTCCAGTTACCGCTGAGCTTGCAGGCGTTCAGGTCGATAGCAGTGATGTTCTCGACGAAGCTCTGTTTGTTAGGAACAAAGTTATAATAGCTCTCGCCCTGATACTCATAGAGGTCGTTTTCATCGCAGTACAGCATATAGTCGCCACTGGTCGACTGGTAGGTGCCGTTGGAGATAACAGCGGCAGCCAGGGAACCCTTAATGTAGGGGCTGTCCTCAGCGGTGGTCTTGCACATCTCAACAGCGAGGTAAGGATCATACGTGGCACCACTTTGGGTCTGACCACCTTCGTTCCACTGAGCGTAGAACTCGGCGACAGTCCAGTTGGAACCATTCATGGTGATCTCATAAGCGCCGTTAGCGATGTCAGCATCGTCGTCGTCATCGTCATCGCCGCAAGCAACCATCAGAGAGCCGGCGATAGCGGCCATTGCGAAAAATCTGAAAAATTTCTTCATTTTTTTAATGTTTTTGGGTTAATAATTAATTTCTTTGTTTAGTTTTCAAGGTGCAAAAGTACAAACTTTTTCCGATATGGAGAGAAATTATTTTTCCACAGCGTGTGTTTGTTTTGAATATCAGATGGTTGTGTATTGTTAATTGTTCTTAATGGGCCTTCTAACGCTTGATGTCGAGGGCGTCGCGGAGGCCGTTGGCGAGGAGCATGAAGGCTAGGACGACAAGCATGATGGCCAGTCCGGGGAGGAAGGCAAGGTAGGCGTTGTCGAGGAGTATGTAGCCGTAATTCTCCTTGACCATCATGCCCCACGAGGGCATGGGAGGCTGCACGCCGATGCCGAGGAAGCTCAGGCCCGCCTCGAGGAGGATGGCACTGGCGAAGTTGGAGGCGGCGATGACGACGATGGCGCCGGCGATGTTGGGCAGGATGTGGCGGAAGATGGTGCGGAAGGTGCTGTAGCCGAGGGCGCGGGTGGCCTCGACATACTCTTTCTCTTTGATGCTGAAGACCTCGCCGCGCACCACACGGGCAATGTCGACCCACATGGTGAGACCCACGGCGATGAATATCTGCCAGAAGCCTTTGCCAAGGACGAAGGTGATGGCGATGACCAGCAGCACGGTGGGAATGGACCACACGACGTTGATGAACCACATGATGAGGTTGTCGACCCATCCGCCGTGGTAGGCGGCGAGGGCGCCGAGGGTGATGCCTATGAGCAGGGCTATGAGGATGGCTATGAATCCCACGGAGAGGCTCACACGCGACCCTATCATGATCATGCTGAGGACGTCGCGTCCGTAGCCGTCGGTGCCGAGGATGAAGGTGCGCGTCTCGACGCGGGCCTCGCTGGCGGGGACGACGATGGGGTCGCCGTTGTAGGGGGTGGCGAAGAGGCTATCGTGCGCGTATCTATATTCTTTTATAGGGGTGGCGGTATAGCTCAAAGGGGAGCCTTTGAGCATAGTGTTGAGTGTTGAGTGATGAGTGATGAGTGTGTTTTCGTCGGTGATGAGGAACGAGGCTTTAGAAAAAGGTTTGAGGGTGGCGAGTTCGAGGTACTGCTGGTTGCAGTAGGGGGTATGGTCGGGGGTGATGAGGTAGCCGAGGAGCGCCACGACGGCGAAGAGGCCAATGATCACGAGGCTGGCCACGGAGAGGGGGTTGCGACGGAAACGACGCCACGCCATCCGGTCGAGGGAACGGCCGGAAAGGTCTTTTCTTTTAGATGAAAAATGAAAAATGAAAAATGAAAAACGGCTGACGCAACCGTTTTTTGCATCTTTTTGTTGTTCTTCTTTCTTTTTCATTTTTCCATTTTCATTTTTCATTTACATAAATCCCAGTTCCACTTTGATATCGTCGGGGATCATGTCCATGGTCCAGGGCGGGTCGAAGGTGAGTTCGACGTCGACGCTCTTGACGCCCGAGATATAGCTCACCATCTGCTTCACCTCCTGGAACATATACTCTGCTTCGGGACAGTCGGGAGCCGTCATGGTCATGAGTATCTTGACGTTGAGGTCGGCGTCGACATCGACCTTGTAGATGAGGCCGAGGTCGTAGATGTTGACGGGAATCTCAGGGTCGTAGACGTTCTTCAGGCAGTTGACGACTGCAGATTTTATGGTTTCTTGATTGGGAATCATCCCATTTTCATTTTTCATTTTTCCATTTTCATTTTATAAGCCAGTGCGTACATCTTCATCTGCTTGACCATGGAGGTGAGACCGTTGGAGCGGGTGGGGGAGAGGTGCTCCTTGAGGCCTATGGCGTCGATGAAGGCGAGGTCGGCGTCGAGGATGTCCTGTGGGGTCTGTCCGTCGAGGGCGCGGATGAGGAGGCTGATGATGCCGCGGGTGATGACGGCGTCGCTGTCGGCACGGAAGAAGAGACGTCCGTCGCGCTGCTCGCAGCTGAGCCACACGCGGCTCTGGCAGCCACGGATGAGGTTCTCTTCGGTCTTGTTTTTCTCGTCGATGACGGGGCATTCCTTGCCGAGGTCGATGAGGTAGGCATAGCGGTCGAGCCATTCGTCGAAGTTGGCGAACTCGTCGATGATTTGCTGGGATATTTCTTGTATAGTCATATTTTCTTTTTTGGGTAGTTAAAGTAGGTAATGTAGTTAAAGAAGTTAAAGGTAGTTAAAGTAGTTAAAGGACAAATGAAGGCTGGCGCGGTCATGGTTTGCTGCAAATGCTATTGCCCTTTAACTACCCAGGCGAGTGAAACGAGCTAACTACTTTTAACTACTTTAACTACCATATAATTGTTATTTCGGTGCTTTTAACTACTTTAACTACCATATAATTGTTATTTCGGTGCTTTTAACTACTTTAACTACCATATAATTGTTATTTCGGTGCTTTATATATCAGCCATCCGGCGGCGATGCTGAAGATGATCTGTGGCAGCAGTACGGCCAGGAAGGGCGAGAGGTCGCCGTTGGTGGCGAAGACGGTGGTGATTTTCATGAAGACGATGAAGGCGAAGGCTATGCTGATGCCAATGGCGAGGTGCATGCCTATGCCGCCACGGCTCTTGCGGGCGGCGATGGCCACGCCGATGAGGGTCATGACGATGATGGCCAGGGGATTGATGAGGCGTTGCCAGAGCTCTATCTCGGCGGTGATGACGGTGCCCGTGCCTCGCATCTTCTCGCGGCCGATGAAGCGCATGAGATCGGGCGTGGTCATGGTCTCCACACGCTGCGAGAGCAGGTTGAGGTCGTCGGGAGTCATCTTGAAGTCGATGTCCGACGTGCCTTCCTGTACCAGCCGTTCGTGGCGGTTGCTGTCGATGGTGCGGCAGGTGTAGCCGTGGCAGCGCCACAACTTGGTGACGGTGTCGTAGACGATGTTGTTGGCTGTCTCGCGGCGCAGCATGTGGCCGTCGGCATCGATATGCTCGCGGCAGAAGTTGAAGGCCCGCATCTGCTGCACGTCGTAGTTCTCGGCGTAGACCTGCACGCCGGGCTCGGCCTGGAAGTGGAGGTTGTCGTAGAACTTGGTGGCCTTGGACTTGACGTACTCTTCCTCGAAAGCTATGAGGGTGCGGTTGGAGTTGGGGATGACGAAGTTGCCCAGGGCAAAGACCGCCAGCGCCACGAGGATGGCGCCATAGATGTAGGGTCGCAGCATGCGCTTGTAGCGGATGCCTGAACTGAGGATGGCTATGATCTCGCTGTTGCCCGCCATCTTCGAGGTGAAGAAGATGACGGCGATGAAGATGAACAGCGGGCTATAGAGGTTGACGAATGAGGGGATGAAGTTGAGGTAGTAGACGGAGATAATCTGCCAGATGGTGGCATGGTGGGAGAGGAACTTGTCAAGCTTCTCCGATACGTCGAAGGTGATGACGATGACGATAATAAGAGCAAGTGCCATCAAGAAAGTCTTGAGGTACTTGCCCAATATGTATCGATCGAGTCGGCGCATGCCGAGTGATGAGTGATGAGTGATGAGTGATGACTTAGAATACACGAGGAGCTGTTTTTTTAGTTGTGGCCACAAGCATGCGAATAAGTTCATCACACTCGTTGAGCAATGTATTGGCTTCCTCGTTGTCTAGATAGGAAGAAGCTTTAAGCAGGCGGATCCAATAGTTGGTTTCATTGGCTTCTTTGAGAGAGATATACATCTTCGCAGTAAAATCAGAGGAGCTTTGGCCTCTTTCTGCTTCTGCAATGTTGGCGCCAATACTTGTCCCACTACGTAACATCTGTTTTGACATCACATATTCCTGCCTATTGCATAATTCTTTATAAACCGATATAATATGTAGGGCAAAGAGAAAACTTTTGTCTTTTAGAATGCTCTCTCCCATTTTATGTTGATTATTATTCAGTGTGTATTATTAATTCATCACTCATCACTCAACACTCATCACTTGACTCATCACTTAACACTAAACACTAGACATTACAGAAGTTTCTCCTGAAACTTCTGTAATGTCTCGAGGGCATTGGTTTTCACGTGGATGAACTCGTCGATGCCGTAGCCTTTGTAGGTCTCGACCATCTCTTTGGGGAAGCCGGCGAGGACGAGGCTCTTGACTTTGCCCTTGAGGGCTTTGCAGACGGGCTCGGTGAGCTCGGCATATTCGTCATCGGAGGAGCAGAGCACCACGATGTCGGCGCCGCTCTCGAGGGCGGCCTTGGCACCCTCCTCGGGGGTGGCGAATCCGAGGTTGTCGATAATCTCATATCCTGCCACGCCGAAGAAGTTGGTGGCGAAGCCGGCGCGGGCCTTGCGCATGGTGAGGTTGCCGTAGGTCAGCAGGAAGACCTTGGGACGGTGGGCGGCCTTCTCGGTGGCGAGGCGGAGGGTTTCGAAAGGCTCGGCGCCGCGGTAGGGTTTCAGCACGCGCACCTCGTCGCCCTGCTCACAGCAACAGCAGCACTTCCCGCTTTTCTTCTCTCCACTCTCCACTTTTTCTCCCATCTTCTCAAGCAGGTTGGGATACTGGTTGGTGCCGAGGATGGTGGTCTTGCGGGTGGCGATGTCGAGGTCGCGCTGGCGGGCGGTCTTCTCCACTTCGTCCTGCACGTAGCCCTGACGGATGGCCTTGCAGAAGCCTCCGAGTTCCTCGACCTTGAGGAAGTTGTCCCAGGCGCCGCGGGCGATCTGGTCGGTGAGGTTCTCAATATAATAGCTGCCGGCGGCGGGGTCGGCAATCTTGTCGAGGTAGGACTCTTCCTTCAGCAGCAGCTGCTGGTTGCGGGCGATGCGGTAGCCGAAGTCGTCGGCCTCCTTGTAGGCGTTGTCGAAGGGCAGCACCGAGATGCTGTCGGCACCGGCGATGCAGGCCGACATGGCCTCGGTGGTGGAGCGCAGCATGTTGACATAGGGGTCGTAGACCGACTGGTTCCACTCGCTGGTGGTGGCGTTGATGAAGAGGTTGTAGGCGCAGTCGCACTCGGGCTGGTACTGTTCGATAACCTTGCTCCACAGCAGGCGTGCGGCGCGTATCTTGGCCATCTCCATGAAGTAGGTGCTGCCGATGCCCACGTTGAGCTCGATGCGGCAGGCCACGCGGTGGGCCTTGCAGCCGAGGTCCGTCAGGCGGGCCACCAGTTCGTTGGCGGCGGCGAGGCTGAAGCCCAGCTCCTGAACGATGTTCGAGCCGGCGTTGTGCAGCTGGCTGCCGTGGACGGTGAGCACGCGGAATTTGGGCAGGGCGTCGTGACCGTAGTCAACGAGTTCCTTGGCCATCTGGAAGTCGCCTTCCTCGCCGCGGTGGAAGCGGCCGTGTTTCAGCGCATAGCGGAAGGGGTCGAAGGCGCAGGAGCCGCAGAGCTCCTTGGGGTCGATGCCACGCTGCTTGGCATACTCCACATAGAGCTTGAGGAGCGAGAGATAATCCTCAGAGCACATGAAGTTGATGCTGACGGCGTTGATGTAGATGCCTTTGAAGAGGACGGCCATGTCGTCGACGCTCTTGATGCCTTTGGCACAGAAGCCGAGCGATGTGGCACCGCGCTCCACGGCGTCGAGGGCGATGCGGTTGGCCTCCTTGAGGTCGTGGGTGCGGATGTCCTGGCGCACCTCCCACACGTTGTTGTCAGCATGTTTGCCGCGCGTGAAGGGCTTCTGGCCAGGGTTGCTGTCGAGGTATTCAAGACCTTCGAGGTCTTCGGCACGGTAGTAGGGCTTTACCTTGAAGCCTTCGATGGTCTTCCATACGAGCTTCTTCTCATAATCAGCACCTTTGAGGTCCTTGATGATGACTTCTTCCCATTTCTCGGTCGGGACCGGCGGGAATTCGTTGAACAATTTATTGTCTTCCATTATGTTGTATCGTTTATTTGTTTCTAATATAAAAGGCAAAGATACAAAATAAATTGAAAATTGAGGATTGAAAATAAAAATTTAGATATTTTTCGTATCTTTGCAGTCAAAAATAGGAGCTTATGAGTGCGCATAATCCTTTCATAATCTGCAAGGCAGCAGCGGGTTCGGGTAAGACCTTCACCTTGGTGAAGGAGTACCTCAAACTGGCTCTGGCCGGCGGTCCCCGTGAGGTGGAGCGCCGCTTCCGCGGCATTCTGGCTATCACCTTCACCAACAAGGCTGCCAACGAGATGAAGTCGAGGATTATGGACTACCTTGACGAGATGGCTGCCAGCGGCAGCGGCTCCAAGATGGGGGCGCTGCTGGCAGAGGAACTTGAGGTGAGCTCCGAGGCACTCATGGAGCTGGCACGGCGGCTGCGCAGCGCCATCCTGCACCGCTACAGCGACCTCGCGGTATGCACCATCGACAGCTTCATGCACCGTGTGGTGCGCACCTTCGCCCACGACCTCGACAAGCCCGTCAACTTCGAGGTGATGATAGAGAAAGACAAGCTCATCGAGCAGGCCGTCAGCCAGCTCATGTCGCTGGTGGGCACCGAGGGCCATGACGACCTCACCGCTGCGGTGCACCAGTTCGCCGTGAGCCGCATGGAGGAGGAGAAAGGGTTTGATATTGTGCAGGCTCTCACCGACTTGGCAGGGCAACTCTTCGCCGAGGGCACCGACGTCTATCTTGAGCAACTGTCGCGCTACAGCATCGCCGACTATATCGAGATACACCGTCGTTATGAAGCCGCCAACCAGGCGTTCGAGCACACCGTCACTGCCCTGGGTGAGGAGGCTATGCAACTCATTGACTCGGCAGGCCTTACTGTCGACCAGTGCACCCGTGGCAAGACGGGTTTCTATACCTTCTTCAGCAAGATGTCTCATTTCGCGCAGACCCTGCGCAGCAAGCAGACCATCCAGCCCAACCGCTGGGTTGTGGAACTCTTCGAGTCGCCCGACTACGGCGGCGACCTCCTCTGCAAGAGCAAGGAGGCCGTGGCTGCCGCCTCGGCTATAGCGCCGCGCCTGCGTGAGATTTATGGACGCTTGGTGTCGCTCCTCGACGGCCCGCTGGTGGACTACAACACCCGCCGCCTGCTGCAGGGACGCCTCTACGCCATGGCGCTGCTCGGCGAGCTCAACCGCCAACTTGGCCTCTATGCCCGCGATAACGAGGTGGTGCACCTCTCTGAGTTCAACCGCCTCATCAACAAGGTGGTGCAGGAAGAACCCGCCCCCTTCATCTACGAGCGTCTGGGCAACAAATACCACCATTTCCTTATCGACGAGTTCCAGGACACGTCGGTATTGCAGTGGCAGAACCTGGTGCCGTTACTTGAGAACGGTGTGGGACAGGGCGACGAGTCGCTCGTGGTGGGCGACGGCAAACAGGCCATCTACCGTTTCCGTCAAGGCGACGTGCGCCAGTTCGTGGCGTTGCCCAAGGTCGAGGGAATGCCGCTGCATGGCGATGGACTGTCGCATCCTGGAAACTATAGTTTCGTACCCCTCGATATCAACTACCGCACCGCCGACGCCGTGGTGCAGTTCAATAACGACTTCTTCTCCTGGCTGGTGCGCAACCACTACGCCGACAACGAGCTGGCCCGCAAGATATACCTCGGCCCTGAGGGCGACAGCGTCCCCGGCGCGGAAGAGCTCCGCCAGCGGGTCGACGAGCACAACCCCCACCGCAAGGTGGGATATGTGGGGCTTCGGTTCGTCGATGGCGACGACCGCGAGGCCATCTGCCGCGAGGTGCTCGATACCGTCAACCTGCTCATCTCCGAGCGCGGCTACCGAGCCCGCGACATCATGATCCTCGGACGCACACGCAACGAGCTGGCTACCGTGGGTTCCTATCTGCTGGCACACAGCGATGTGGAGCAGAGCTCCGCCGAGTCGTTCTATCTGCGCGGTAGCATGGCGGTGATGACGCTCGTGGCTGCTTTACGTTGCCTGTGCGACAGCAGCGACCGTGTCGCCGCCGCCGACCTGCTGCATCACCTCCATGCCCTCGGCATCCTCCGCAGTCCCCATGATGAGGACTTCCTCGCCGCCGGCGTCGTCGACCTTCAGGCCCTGCTGGCCACCGAGGGTATCGCCTTCAATACCGCCTACCTCCTTTCCATGAGTCTCTACGACTGCTGCGAGGAGCTGGTGCGGAGTTTCCGTCTCGACCAGCTTGACGTAGCCTATGTGGCCTCGCTGCTCAACAAGGCTGCCGCCTTCTCGGCACGTCATAACCAGAGCCTCGCCGACTTCCTCGATTGGTTCGACGAGCATCCCGAGCTCTCGGTATCGGCCTCCGACGAGGGCGACGCCATACACCTGATGACCATCCACAAAGCCAAGGGCCTCGAGGCTCCGGTGATTATCTGTCCATTCTTCAACAGCGGCTCGCGTCCTACGGGTATCTGGGTCAACGCCGCCGAACGTTTCGCCTCGGGTGGCGACAAGAGCCTCCCGGCGGCCTACGTCACCCTCAGCGCTTCCACCTCCACACGCTTCGACGCCGACCGCGACCGCGAGAAAGAGTCGGCGGCGGTCGACAACCTTAATATATTGTATGTGGCGTTTACCCGCCCCAAAGAACAACTCTTCGTGGTGGCTCCCACCCCCAAGAAGGGCGAGACGGCGGTTACCTTCTCGCGCCTGCTCTATGAATATAGCGACGGACGTCTCGACTATGGCGATGCCGACTTCCGCCATCAGGGCAAGGAAGAAAGCACCGATACCGGCGCCGTCACCCTGCGCCGGCTGGCCTATGCCGACTGGACCGGCAAGGTGATGATTGCCTCGCGCTCGCAGAAAGCCCTCGACTCGCTGCAGGACGAGCGCATACGTTTCGGCATCCATGCCCACGCGCTGATGGCGGGTATTGTCCATGCCGGTGACGTGCAGGAGGTCGTCGAGCGTTTCGTCCGCCAGGAGAAGATTGGCGACGACGAGCGTCAGCGCCTCGAAACACTGGCCCGCGAGGTGGTGTCACATCCCGACAGCGCACGTTTCTTCGACCCCGCTTTCCGTGTCAAGAATGAGTGCGACCTCACCGACGGCAGCGCTACCGGACGTCCTGACCGAGTGGTCTTTACCCCCGACGCGACCTGGGTCGTCGACTTCAAGACGGGCCACGACCTGCCTGGCGAGTACGACCGCCAGGTGGCCCACTACTGCCGCACTATCGCCGCCATGGGCTATCCCAATGTCTCCGGCTGGCTCGTCTTTTTACAACCCACCATTTCCGTCCGCGAAATAAAAAAAATGTAATTTTTAACAAAAAAATGTTGGTAATTCAATTTTTTTTTGTATTTTAGCGGTTGAAAAGGAAGGCCATGAAAACCCTCCAAATTAGTCTAAACAATTAAATAATAGTAATATGGAACTCAAGAAAAATCCCAAAGCTGACCTCGAAAAACGCAGAGGTCTCTACCTGGAGATAGGTTTGGTGGTGGCTCTTGCCGGTGTCCTCCTTGCCTTCAGTTGGAAACAAACTGACAAGGAAACTTCCGATTTTGCCCAGATTGAGCATGCTCAGGAAGAGGAGGAAATCGTCATCCAGACTGCCGACAACACTCCTCCCCCTCCTCCGCCTCCTGCCGAGGTGCCCGAGGTAACCACTGTTATCGAGATTGTTGACGATAACAAGGAGGATATCCAGGAAGTTAGTTTCAACGCTGAGGTGACCGATGACACCAAGAACATCGAGATCACTCCGGTGAAGATTGAGGAAGAGGTCGACGAGGAAGAGGTGAAGATTTTCACCGTCGTCGAACAGGACCCCGAGTTCCCCGGTGGTATGGAAGCTCTGCTCAAGTACCTTGCGCAGAACATCAAGTACCCGCCGCTGGCCCGCGACAACGGCATCACCGGTAAGGTGTTCGTCACCTTCGTGGTCGAGCGCGACGGCAGCATCGCCAATGTGAAGCTGCTCCGCGACATCGGAGGTGGCTGTGGCGCCGAGGCTATCCGCGTGGTCAAGTCCATGCCTAAGTGGAACCCCGGTAAGCAGCGCGGTAAAGCTGTCCGTGTACAGTTCAACCTGCCTGTCAACTTCACCCTCAAGTAGTCTGAAGTGTAAAAGTTAAAGGTTAAAGAGGCTGACGCTATACGTCGCCAACCTCTTTAACCTTTTCTTTTTTTTACCTATCACCTTTCACCGCACATCTTGAATGATTAGTGTAAACAACCTCTCGGTGCAGTTCACTGGCACCAACCTCTTCGACAACGTCACCTTCAATATCGGCGACCACGACCGCGTAGGTCTCGTGGGCATGAACGGAGCCGGCAAGTCCACGCTCCTCAAGATACTCTGTGGATGGCAGGAGCCCGAGAGCGGCACCCTTATCATCGCTTCGGGACAGACCGTGGGCTATCTGCCGCAGGAGATGGTGCCCGACGCCATAGGCACCGTCCTGGAGGAGGCACTCACGGCTTTCAGCACCCTCGACGACCTCGAGCGCGAACAGGAACGCCTCACCGCCGAGATAGCAGAGCGTACCGACTACGAGTCGGCCGAATACACGCGCCTCCTCGAGCGCCACAACGAGGTGACGGAACATCTCGCCCTCCTCGGCGGCAGCCGCCGACAGGAACAGGCCGAGAAGGTGCTGCTGGGCCTCGGCTTCAAGCACTCGGACTTCGACCGCCCCGTGGCGGTGTTCAGCGGCGGCTGGCAGATGCGCGTGGAATTGGCGAAGCTGCTGCTGCGCCACCCCGACTTCCTGCTCCTCGACGAGCCCACCAACCACCTCGACATCGTCTCTATCCAGTGGCTCGAGAACTACCTCGCATCCTATTCTGGCGCCGTGGTGCTGGTCTCGCACGACCGCACCTTCCTCGACAACATCACCAAGCGCACCATCGAGATTACCGCCGGCCGTATCTACGACTACAAATGTCCGTATAGTGAATATGTCGTGCAGATGCAGGAGCGACGCGCCAGCCAGATGGCGCAGCTGTCGGCCCAGCAGCGGCAGGTGGCACAGATCGAGGCCTTCATCGAGCGCTTCCGCTACAAAGCCACCAAGGCCAAGCAGGTGCAGAGCCGTGTGAAGATGCTCGAGCGCATGGAGGAAATCAAGGTTGACGAGGTCTCGACCGAGAGCATCCACTTCCAGTTCCCGCCGGCGCCCCACAGCGGCAAGATTGTCGTCGAGGCACAGCATCTGGGCAAAGCCTATGGCGACAACCAGGTGTTCGACGGCGTCGACTTCCTCCTCACCGCGGGCAAGAAGGTGGCCTTCGTGGGCCGCAACGGCGAGGGCAAGTCCACCATGGCCAAGATTATCGTGGGCGACATCAACGACTATACCGGCACCTTCCGCCTCGGCGCAGGTGTGCAGCTCGGCTACTACGCCCAGAACCAGGCCGCCATGCTCAACCTCGACAAGACGGTCTTCGAGACCATCGACGACATCGCCCAGGGCGACATCCGCCCCAAGATACGCAACATCCTCGGCTCCTTCCTTTTCGGCGACGAAGACATCGACAAGAAGGTCAAGGTGCTCAGCGGTGGCGAGAAGGCTCGCCTGGCGTTGGCCAAGCTGTTGCTCACGCCCAGCAACCTCCTTATCCTCGACGAGCCCACCAACCACCTCGACATGAACTCGAAGGACATCCTCAAGAATGCCCTCCTGCAGTATACCGGCACGCTCATCGTCGTCAGCCACGACCGCGACTTCCTCAGCGGCCTCACCAACGAGCTCTATGAGTTCCGCGACGGCGCCGTCCACGAGTTCAAGGGCGACATCATGGAATTCTTGGACCAGGCAAAGGACCTTAACGACCTTAAGGACTCTAAGGACCCTAAAGACCTTAAAGCCCCCACCGCCGCCAAGCAGGCTTATGAGCAGAGCAAGGAGCGCGAGCGTGAACGCCGCAAGCTCCAGAATGTCGTCAAGCAAAAAGAGCAGGAGATAGAATCCCTCGAGGCCACCATCGCCGCCAAAGACGCAATCCTCGCCACTGGCGAGGCACAATCACCTGACTTTTATAAGGAATACCAATCCCTGAAAGACCAGCTCGACCAAAAGATGGCCGAATGGGAAGACGCCGTCATCGCCGCCGAACAGTAAGTGTTGTACATTCGCCTCGTTGAATATACTCTTTTGGGCTTTCTTGAACGGTAGGTTTACGTTAGTATAACGTTGCTGAAACGTTAAACGAACGTTAAACGAACGTTAAACTGACGTCTAAAAGGGTTACCGAGAGGCAGTTATACCGCCTCGCCGGCGGCGTGGCCGGTGCTGAAAGCTATCTGGAGGTTGTATCCGCCGGTGTCGGCGTCGAGGTCGAGGAGTTCGCCGACGAGGTAAAGACCTTTGATGAGGCGGCTTTCCATGGTCTTGGGGTTCACCTCGGCAAGTGACACGCCACCTTGGGTGACCACGGCTTCGTTCCAGTCGTGGGTGCCGGATAAAGTGAATTTGACGCCTTTCAGCCAGTCGCGCAGGCGACGGCGCTCCTCGCCGGTAATCTGGTGCAGGCGTTTATAATATTCTATATGTAATTGGGGCAGTGCCAGCGGTATCAGTTCGGCAGGCAGCCACAGACGAAGGGCGTCGTTGAAGACACGTGTGCCGTTGGCGTCGATGTCGGAGAGCAGGCGTCTGTCAAGTTGTTCAGGAGAAAGGGCGGGCTTCAGGTCCAGCGATGCGGTGAGTGATGAGTGATGAGTGGTGAGTGGTGAATTCAGGGCGCGGGTGGCGATGCGGGAGGCACTTAAGACGATGGGACCGGCAAGACCGTCGTTGACGAAGGTCATCTCGCCGATGGCAGACTTGAAAATTGAGGATTGGGAATTATGGATAGATAGTTGGACGTTCTTTAGCTGGAAGCCGACGAGCTCCTCGGGAATTTTCTCCTCGCATTTGAGTGCCACCAGCGACGGAACAGGCTCGACGACGGTATGTCCCAGCTCGCGGCAGATGCGGTAGCCTGCGCCGGTCGAGCCGGTAGTGGGGTAGGAAAGGCCGCCGGTGGCGAGGATGATGCGAGTGGAGAGAGGAAGGTGGAGAGAGGAAAACTCTTTGGAAGCGGAAGCATCGCTTTCCACTCTCCACTCTCCATTCTCCACTTTGATGCTCTTGACGGTGACGTTCTTGCGGATGGTGACGTTGGGGTTGCTCTCCAACTCGCCGATGAGGGCGAGGAAGATGTCGAGGGCTTTGCCGCTGGCGGGGTAGACGCGGTTGCCGCGTTCCACCGTCAGCGCTACGCCGCGCCGCTCGAACCACTCCATCAGCTCGGGGGCGAAAAAGCGTCCGTAGGCGTTGCGCAGCCACACGCCACCCGTCTGACCGGGCTTGTTGGTGGTGCCGGCGGTGCTGCTGCCGATATGCGGCAGGGTGTCGCGCAGGGGATTGGTATTGGTGAGGTTGCACCGGCCTTTGCCGGTGATGCGCAGCTTGCGCCCGGCCTGGTCCATCTTCTCCAGCAGCAGCACGCGCTTGCCGCGCTCTGCCGCTGTACAGGCGGCCATCAGTCCGGCCGCACCGCCTCCCACCACTACAACGTCATAGTCCATAAACCTACGCAAGTATTATCTTTCTCAAACCTTCGCCGAGATGTTGATATAGTCGGCGGGATGGATGCAGAGCACGGGAATCTGCGAGCGGTGCACAATCTGCTGGGCGTTGGTGCCGAGGAATATCTGGCTGATGATGCGGTCCTGCTCGGTGTTGATAATCACCAGGTCGGCCTTGATTTCATCGGTGTAGTCCATCACCGTGTCGCAGTAGTTGGAGTAGGGACGGATGACCGTCTGGTAGCGGACGCCCTCCTTCTCGAGGTAGTCCATCGACTGCTGCACATAGGTGCGCAGGGCCGACTCGTCCTCCTTCATGTCGAGCAGGCCGAGGATGTAGACTTCGGAGTCGAAGATCTTGGCCATGGAGGCTGCGGGCGGCACTTTCTGGCGCGAGTTGGCGTTGATGCGGATGGGCGCCACGATGCGCTCCAGCTGCTTGTGGAAGTCGTAACCCTGACGGACGGTGAGCACGGGGCAGGGCGAGTCCTGCACGATGCGCACGGCCTGGCTGCCCATCCAGTATTTCTCGAAGCCCGAGGCACCGTTGGTACCGATGATAATCATCGAGGCCAGCTCGCGTGTGGCGGTGGTGGCAATGGCAGGGGCTACCTTGCCGTTGGTAATCTGCCAGCGCAGTTTGCCATACTTCATGGCAGGTTGGTATTTGTCGCAGAGCATCTGCAGTTTATCCTGTGCCAGGTTGGTCATAGTGTCGAGCTGTTCGTCGCTGAAGAGCAGTTTCTCGCGGCGCGCCCAGATGAGAATGATGTCGCTCTGGAAACGGTTGGCTACGTCGATGGCCAGTTCCAAAGCCATGTAAGATCCTTCGGAAAAATCGGTTCCAACGATGATAGGTTTCATGTCTTTCAGGTGTTTATTTAGTTGGTATAACGAAGGTTTGCTATTTTTATTTTGTCAGTTCTATAAAAAATAGTATTTTTGCACCATGAACCGAAGGTCTCGAGTACCTTATAATAATATTAACGACAGTGAGTAATGACAATCTCGACAGCCGCAGTATCTCTGCGCAGGAGAAAGATATAGAGCGTGCATTGCGTCCGTCGGGCTTCGACACTTTTGCCGGTCAGAAGCAGGTGGTGGACAACCTCAGGGTCTTTGTCCGTGCCGCCAAGGAGCGCGGCGAGCCCCTCGACCATGTGCTGCTTTACGGCCCTCCGGGTCTGGGCAAGACCACCCTCTCGAATATCATCGCCAACGAGTTGGGCGTGAGCATCAAGACCACCAGCGGGCCGGTGCTCGACAAGCCCGGCGACCTCGCCGGACTGCTCACCTCGTTGCAGCCCAACGACGTGCTCTTTATCGACGAGATACACCGCCTGTCGTCTGTCGTCGAGGAGTATCTCTACTCCGCCATGGAGGATTTCCGCATCGACATCATGATTGAGAGCGGCCCGGCGGCCCGCTCGGTGCAGCTGAAGCTGAAACCCTTCACGCTCATCGGCGCCACGACGCGCAGCGGCATGCTCACCGCCCCGCTGCGTGCCCGCTTCGGCATCAACTGCCGCCTGGAATACTACGACACCGAGACCCTGACCCATATCGTCAACCGCTCGGCAGGCCTCCTGCAGGTGAAGATTACCTCGGAGAGCGCCATCGAGATAGCGCGCCGCTCGCGCGGCACCCCCCGTATCGCCAACCGTCTGCTGCGCCGTGTGCGCGACTTCGCCCAGGTGAAGGGCGACGGCACCATCACCCTCGATATCGCACGCTATGCGTTGCAGGCCCTTAATGTCGACCGCAACGGATTGGACGAGATGGATATCCGTATCCTGACCACCATCATCGACAAGTTCAAGGGCGGCCCCGTAGGTGTCAACACCATCGCCACCGCCGTGGGCGAAGATGCCGGCACTGTCGAGGAGGTCTACGAGCCCTACCTCATCCAGGAGGGCTACCTCATGCGCACCCCCCGCGGCCGCGAAGCCACCTCACTGGCCTACCAGCACCTCGGCAAGCTCAAGCAAGGCACCCAGCAGGAGCTGTTCTAACCGCCTGCATTGTTAAAAAATCTTAATAAACGTTAAAAGCGTGATCCAAAAAAAGGCATTGGTCGTCATATATTTATATGAGGAAACTGGTGCTGCTCATCGTGCTTCTTGCGCTGCATGCCGCTGGCGTGCGGGGGCAGCAGATTGTTCCCAGCCTGACAGGTACTGACTTTTGGGTGGCTTTTATTGCCAATGTTGGAGCGGATTCTTGTTCGTTACTGATAGCTTCAGAAGAGAATTGTACGGCTTATATTGAATGTCAAAGTCCGCTGTACAGCGACACGGTGACTATCCAGTCCAATCGTCTTACGCGGGTGAGTCTTCCGAGGATTCTATCATATAGCCGGGGGGTTCATGTTACCACTACGGCTCCCGCAGTGGTCTACGCTTCCAATTATGTAGCGGCGAGCCATGATATTACAGCAGTTTTGCCCACGTCGGGGCTAAGGTGTAATTATGTGATCAACAGTCCGGCTCATGGGTTTATTGCGGGAGGCAGGGAGTTGGCGATTGTGGCGCCCTATGAGGACACACAGATAGAGGTGGACAATTTTTGGGGGTACCGGATAAATACTTTCTCGCCGTCGAGGGGTGAGGTGGTTTACGTCACCACAGGTCCGGCGAAGATTCATTCCACGCGGCCCGTGGCGGTTTTTGAAGGATACAGTTGCGCTTGTATTCCCAGCGCTTTTGGGGCTTGTGACCATGTTTACGAGCAGTTGTATCCCACAGAATACTGGGGGCGTCGGTTTATGGTGGTGCCGACCAGGGAGCGTTCGCCATATATGATTAACAATCAACCATGTGATTTTATCGGTGACATGGTGATGGTTACATCAAGTGAAAATAACTGTGTCGTCAACATTGGAGGAGGACCGGTGGCGACGCTGAATGCTGGCGAGACGTACTTTTTTCTTGTTGCCAATCATCCGCCCGATACCGTGAATTATACGACTGTAAATTCGTTGAACCTCGATTTTTACCAGTCGGATGCATTGTATATCGAGACGTCGAAGCCGGCGGCCACGTGTTTTTATATCTCGGGTATTATGTTCGGTGGCTCTCCCGGCGATCCGGCATCGGTCATTGTGCCTCCTTTGGAGCAGGGTGTAAGTCACACCATTGTTGCCGCCTACAATAGTACACTCACCCAAAACCACTATGTCAATCTCGTGGCTCCCACTAGCGATGTGTCGTTAATTACGCTGGATGGACGAAGTATTGCCTCTGATTTCACCCCGACCGCGGAGGGTTACAGCTGGGCATGTCTGACTGTGGACACGGGGACCCATATCATCGATGCCGACGGCGGTCGCTTCCAGGCCACATTCTACGGTCTTGGTGACGCCGAGTGCTACGCCTATATTGCCGGTACCGCTGTGCGCAACAGTAGCTATGATGTGCGTGCCGACCAGCATTACCTCTGTCCCGGAGGCGATACGGTGACCATCACCGTCAGGCACGACTCCACGATTTATCACACGGAGTGGCAACTCGACGGCCGGCCTATAGGTACAGATGTGGACACCATGCGGCTGTTTTTCGACAGCGCAGGGGTATACCGTGTCAGGGTGGTCATCACGCCGGGCGACACGGTGTGGGAGGTTATCACCGTCAATCCCGATTATGACATCCATGTGGCAGATTCCATTTGCCCCAGGGATACCCTTTACTGGAACGGGCAGGCACTTTTCGAGGAGGGTACATACACTGCATATCTCAACAGCCTGAAGGGATGCGACTCGATAGTGACGATGGACTTCTCAATGCGGACAACCAAGTATTTTTCCAGCGCAGATACTATCTGTCCGCATGACAGTCTCCATTGGCAGGGATGGGTGTTGACGGAACCGGGAATCTATATCGACACAATGATAACCGCTGACGGCTGCGATTCCATACTTACGTTGCAGCTCTCTGTGTTTGATGCCCCTGAGGCCGATATGGACCTTGACGCCGACTGCTCTCACTACAGTTACCGCATTCTCTCTTATGGCCGGGGCGACACTACAGGCTATACAATCCAATGGCAGGCCTCGCCGCCAGACCCAGCACTTGAGGGACAACCGTGGGATAGCCTCAGCCTTTCTCCGTCGACCCCGACAACCTACCACTTAAGCATCGTGGGACGCTGTCCTTTCGACACTTCCTTCACGCTCCATCCCATCCGTTGGCCTGTGGCCGAGATGGTAGTGCGGCCCGAGGTGATCAGCGTCGACCATCTTGATTTTGAAGCCTATGACAAGAGCCAAAATGCCAACAATCGTTATTGGTGGGTCGACGGACAATCCGCTGGCAGCGACCCGGTGCTTTCCTACAGGGCCAATGCGTTGGAGGATAGTCTGCTGCTGACCTTGGTGGCTGTCAACGAGGCCTGTGCCGACACCCTCACGCGGATGATACCGATTGTCCATACTGCCGTGTGGGCTCCCAATGTGTTCACTCCCGGGGCCCCCGACAACAATCTTTTTGCTCCGGTGCTTGATGAGGCTTTCGCCGAGGAGTTATTTGTCTATAACCGGGAGGGTCTTCTCGTGGCTCATATTGTAGGCGACAATCCATCATGGAATGGCACCCACAACGGTACTCCCTGTTCGCAAGGGGCTTATGTATGGGTCCTTTTTTATCGCACCAACAACAACCCCGCTGAGCTTCAAAAAGACGTTGGGACAGTGCTCCTCCTGAAATAAGTTTTGCCATGTGAAATAATTGTCGTATTTTTGCAGCCAAATTAATAGTTGTAGAATATGCGAACACTGGTAAAGAATATCAAAGAGTTGGTCGGGGTGGAGACCTCGCCGAAGCAGCGGAAAGAGGGTAAGGAGATGTCTGTGCTGGAGACCGTTAAGGATGCCTATCTGGTTATTGAGGATGGCAAGGTTCAGGCCTTCGGCGAGATGAAAGATTTGAAGGAAGGGAATGCCGACCAAGTGGTGGATGCCACCGGAAGGATGGTTTTCCCGAGCTTCTGCGACTCGCATACCCACCTGGTCTATGCCAACTCGCGCGAGCATGAGTTCGTCGACAAGATTCGCGGCCTCAGCTACGAGGAGATCGCGAAGAGGGGAGGGGGTATCCTCAACTCGGCCAAAGCCACGGCGGCGGCCTCGGAGGAGGAACTCTACGACATGGCCCAGCGGCGCCTCGAAGAGGTGGTGCGTCTCGGTACAGGTGCCATCGAAATCAAGAGCGGCTACGGATTGAGCACCGACAGCGAGCTGAAGCTGCTGCGTGTCATCCGCCGTCTGAAGGAGAATTCGCCCCTGACCATCAAGTCGAACTTCCTCGGCGCCCACGGCATCCCCATGGAGTACCGTGGCCATCAGGAAGACTATGTCGACCTGGTCATCAATGAGATGATTCCGAAGGTGGCGGCCGAAGGACTGGCCGACTTCATCGATGTGTTCTGCGACAAGGGTTTCTTCACCGTCGAGGACACCGCCCGCATCCTCGAGGCGGGTATCAAATACGGCATGCGGCCGAAGATCCACGCCAACGAGATGGCCGTCTCGGGCGGCGTGCAGGTGGGCGTGAAATACAATGCCATCTCGGTGGACCACCTGGAGCAGATGGGCGACGCCGAAATCGAGTGCCTGAAAGGCTCCGCGACGATGCCCACCATCCTCCCCGGCTGTGCCTTCTTCCTCAACCTGCCGCTCTCGCCGGCCCGCAAGATGATTGACGCGGGACTTTCGGTGGCTATGGCTTCGGACTACAACCCCGGCACCGCGCCGTCGAACAACATGCAGCTCGTCCTCTCGATGGCTTGCATCCGCTATAGGCTCACCCCGGAGGAGGCTTTCAACGCCACCACCCTCAACACCGCCTATGCTATGGGCGTCAGCGAGGAGGTGGGCTCGATAGCCGTCGGCAAGAAGGCCAACTTCTACATCACCAAGCCGATATCCTCCTATGAGTATATGCCCTACGCTTTCGGCGAGAACAAAGTGGAGCGCACCTTCCTCAACGGCAAAGAAGTATGATAGCCGCTACTGACATCTACAAGAGCTATGGCAACCTGCAGGTGCTGCGCGGCATCTCGCTCAAGATTGAAAAGGGCGAGGTGGTCTCCATCGTCGGCCCTTCGGGAGCCGGCAAGACCACCCTGCTGCAGATTCTCGGCACCCTGGACCGTCCCGACAGCGGCAGCGTCCGCTACGACGACGTGGATGTGACGATGCTGAAAGACAAGGAGCTGGCGCGATTCCGCAACCGGCGCATAGGCTTTGTCTTCCAAGCCCATCACCTGTTGCCTGAGTTTACCGCTGTGGAGAACGTGATGATTCCCGCTCTCATCCGCGGCGACAAGGCAGAACCGGCGCGTAAGCGCGCCCTCGAGTTGCTCGACATGCTGCATCTTACCGACCGCGCCGAACACAAGCCTGCCGCCATGAGCGGCGGCGAATGCCAGCGTGTGGCGGTGGCACGGGCGCTGATGAACGAACCCATGGTGGTGCTGGCCGACGAACCGTCGGGCAACCTCGACTCGCAGCATGCCCGCGAACTCCACGACCTCTTCTTCCGTCTCCGCGACGAGCTGGGACAGACCTTCATCATCGTTACCCACAACGAGGAACTGGCCGCCATGGCCGACCGAAAAATCACCATTATCGATGGAAAAAGCACAGAATAAACAGCAGATTATCTACGGCCTCCGCCCCGTCATCGAGGCCATTGCCAGCGGCACGCAGATAGAGCGTGTCCTCATACAGAACGGCCTCAATAGCTCTTTGCTGAACGAGTTGAGAACCAAACTGAAAGAACACGACATCCCCTTCCAGTATGTCCCCGTGGAGAAACTCAACAAGATGACTACGGGAAACCATCAGGGAGTTGTGGCCACCATCGCCGCCGTGAAATACCACTCCTTCATGGAACTGATGGAACAGTTAACGGCTGACCCCGACGAATCATCACTCATCACTCATCACTCATCACTTATCCTCCTCTTGGATCACATCACCGACGTGCGTAACATGGGAGCCATCGCCCGCACGGCCGAGTGCACAGGTGTTGCCGCCCTCGTCGTGCCCGACCACGGCAGTGCCGCCCTCAACGAGGATGCCATCAAGACCTCCAGCGGAGCCCTGCTGCGCCTGCCCGTCTGCCGCGAGCAGAACCTCAAGACCGTCGTTAACCTGGCGAAGCAATGTGGATATCAGGTGGTTGCCGCCACCGAAAAGGGTGCTGTCCACTACCGCACCGTCGACTTCCGTCAACCCACCCTCCTCATCATGGGCAACGAAGAGACGGGCATTAGCCCCGAACTGCTGAAGATGAGCGATGTACGTGCTAAACTTCCCATTGTCGGCGAGGTTGCCTCGCTCAACGTCAGCGTCGCCGCCGGCGTCTTTATGTATGAGGCGATTGAACAGCGCTCAATGAACTGATAGTTAATACTATACCATATTTTGTGGCCCTTTTCGGATTTTCCCCGAAAAGGGCTATTCTCTTGTTTTTCACTCGAGGAAGTAAAGGTTTTTTTACAAGCAGCGATAGTGTTAAAAAGTGAGCCAAAAAGTGACTTCCGCCGTCTAGTAGAGTGAGAAGGATAATTTTTTCACGCTTATGTTGAAAAAACTTCGTATATTTGCGCCTGAATTCTACCCTGTTGAAGGGTAGGATGTTGTGCGTATAATTGACTGAAAACTACAGAGTAAATAAAAATAAATAATATAAAATATGAAACTCAGGTTATTACTTGCGAGTGCCATTTTCCTGTTTAGTGGGATGATTTCCCGTGCTCAGATCACGGTAATGTATTCCCAAGGATTCGAAAATGGAGAAGAAATCCGCTATGAGGTGGTCCCTGCGTCGGCATCGGGTATTTCGACGACGCTTCATGCGGGAGGCAGCAGTTCGCTGGATCTTATGCAGCAAACCACCGGTGAAGTGACGTTGGTCCTCGACACGATGGACTTCACGAGCAACACCACGTTGAACTACATCGCCTTGGAGTTCGACCACATCTGTTCGGCGGCCCCCAACGGCACGAATGCCCGTATCTGCAAGATATGGTACAAGCGTCCTGGTGAGGAATGGTCGCAGATGACTGGCCGTACGGAGTACAACATGACCTCCGGTACTGCCAGTAGCGCCTTTTTCAACTTCGACGCCTTCAGTTCGCGTGCCTACAGCGAATGGACGGCGGGCGATTTCTCGAACACGACATGGAAGAGCGAGCGCTTCGATCTGAACAGCGTGTTCAATGGTGTGCCCGCCAACGAGCGCAAGCTGATGATCAAGTTTGAGATTGTCGCCAAGACGGGCATGGGAGCTACGGGCCACTGGTGGCTGGACAACATCAGGGTGAGGGCTAGTGCCTCGGCAATGGTGAAGCCTACCATCAATATGGCGCTCTATCCCGACGGATACAATCACCCCAACAGCCGTGGTGCCCGTATCATGCTCGACGCCAAGACGTCGGTGTCCGCGGGTATCAACCCCGACTCTGTCTACCTCTTCTATCGTGTCGGTAGCGACCCCACGCCGATACGTATGCAGCTGACGCCGGTGGTAGGTGTCAACAACCGCTATGGCGGCATCATTCCCTTCCATGGCTACGACACCGCGATGGCCTTCTACTGCGTGGCACGTGACGCCACGGGCAATGCCAATATGGTGCGTTTCCCCGCCAGCGAGGGCTCCTGGGTGGATTATCGTTGTGTGCGTGGCGTCGCACAGCCCGGCATCACAGGACCGGGATTTGTTGGGACCAATCCCCCCGCAGGTTGTAACCTCCCCTTTGTATACTATGCCGACAACAGAAGCGAGTTCGTCTATGACTCGGCGCTGATGCACGATGCGGGCTATGGCCCGGGTGCCCTCACGGCGCTGCGCTTCACCACCGCGACGCAGTATGGCCGCGATGTGACACGTCCGCGCTTCCAGTTCAGAATGAAGAACGCCCCGACAAACTATACCGTCGACGTGTCGGTGGCTGAGAACTATCCTTTCACCTCGAACTACATGCATGTGGTCTACGACACGGCACTGACCGTGACACAGGCCAATGCGGGCGATGCCCAGACGATCTATCTGCAGGACTCCTTCTTCTATGCCGGTAAGGACCTCGTGGTGCAGGTGCTCTATGACGGCGACGAGGACGAGATTAACAATCCCGTGAAGATGATCGCCACCCGGACAGGCAAGCCCACGATATGGAAGAACGGTAACGATGCCGAGCTGGGCGGTAATGTCATCGCCGACCCCTCGATTATGGCTGTGGGCGACTGGCAGTTCAACGTGCGCCCGGCCTTCGTCTTCACCGAGACCAAGAACCAGCCGCTGCTCTACGACATGGGCTTCGACACCGCCGTGTCCTCGCCGACCTATGGCTTGGTGTCGCCTAACCGTGATATGCCCATGACGCCGGATGACCACAGCGTGAATGTGCGCCTGAAGAACCAGGGCGCCTTGACGGTCAACGCCATCCGTATCAGCTACAGCATAGACACCGGCAGCAACATGGTTACCGGCTATTACGACTGGAGCGGCAGCCTGGCGGGTGGCGCCACCGAGGTGGTGACAATATCCCCCAATGTGCCTCTGCCGGCTGGTTTCCACACTATAAAAGTGTGGGTGGAAGACACCTTGACAGCCGCCGGCCAGCGCATCCGTGACCATGAGCCTTATAACGACACCATCGAGTCCGAGTTCATCGTCTGCGCCGGCCCCATGAACGGTGTGCGCCAGATTGGCGGCGCCAACGCCGACTTCGGCACCATCGACCAGTTCCTCTTCTCGTTGAGCCGTTGCGGTATCGACGACTCGCTGATTGTCAAGCTCGCCCCGGGCGAATACCGTCCGTTTGTGCTGACGCCCTACAGTGGCGGCTCGACCAGCAACTACCTGGTCTTCGAGGCGCTGACCGACGGCGTGACCTTCTTCGCCGACGTCACAGACTCGTTGGCCGAGGCTTCGAGCATCGTCAACCTGGAGGCAAACGCCCATGTGCGCTTCCGCAATGTCAACTTCGTGCGCCGCACCGCTGCGGCGGGCCGCGTGTTGCTTTCCGAGATGATAAAACTCGGCATCAACAGCGTCGACTGCCGCTTCGAGGGCTGCACCTTCACCGACAGCGTGGAGAACCCCATAGCATCCCTCCGTATCGGCGCGATGATTAACTCGGGTTTTGCCGACAGCCTCTACGTCAACAGATGTACCTTCCGTGGCGGTAAGGTGGGTGTCAATATCAGAGGCCGCGCCTCCGACATGCGCTCGAGCAACAATACCGTCTATCGCAGCCGCTTCTACAACCAATACGAGAACGCCATCAAGACGGAGAACCAGACGAACGTGGTCATCGAGAAGAACGAGATGTATGATGCAAGGACCAACTCGAGCTACGTGCTCTTCGTCAACGAGTGCTACGGCCTTTCGCGCATCATGGCCAACAAGGTCTACACCTCGCACGGCGCCGGCGGTATCGGCGTGGGCAAGGTTGTGGGTACTGAGAACAACCCCATCGTGATAGCGAACAACATGGTGGTGAGTGACGACGACGGCACGGCGAACATCATGAGTTCACCGTTCGATATCATCCAGGCTACCTATGCCGAGGTCGTCTACAACTCGGTCAAGCTGAATGCTCCGACACGTACCAACGTGGCCACTGTCAAGTTCGGCGGCGGCGTGCTGCAGAACAGCCGCTTCCTCAACAATATCGTCGTCTGCCTTGACAATACCAACTATGCCTTCCGTTATGCGCCGGGCTACGAGACTACCAATGTCGTCGGACACAACATCTACTACGCCCCGGGTACCAAGCTGAACTACAAGTCGGGCAGCTGGTATGCCGACCTCGAGGAATGGCTCTTCGCCGAACCTTCCGACACGGCATCCTTCTCTGTCAACCCCAACTTCCTCGATGGCTCGCTGGTCGACCTCCGCACCTTCAACCGTCAGGTGAAGGGCGTGGGTATGCCGCTCACCTCGGTGACCGTCGATATGTTCGACACCGTACGTAGCACCACGGCCACCTGCCCGGGTGCCTTCGAGTTCGTCTCGCTGAACTACGACTTCGAGCCCGAGGCCATGATCAACCCCGTGGGTGAGACCTGTAACATGCCCGACCAGACCGAACTGGTGGTGCGCCTGAGAAACAACGGTACGAGCGAATATACAGGCACCGGCCTGACGCTCTCCTACCAGATCAATGGCTCAACGGTCCACAGCACACAGGTGACACATACCGTCCCTGCCGACGACACCGTGACCATCGCCACGGGTCAGATGCTCCATCTGCCTTTCGGCACCCATAGCGACTCGGTCTACAACATCCTCATCTGGACCACGTACTCCGGCGACCCCAACCAGACCAACGACACCAACACCTTCACCGTAATCAGCAAATACCGCCCGTCGGCACCCGCCGCCGTGACGGTGCCCATCCAATATGCCACCAGCGCCACCATCACCCCGACGCTGGGCGTCGACACCTGGAGGATCTATGCCGCCGACACGGCACCGACACTCCCCTCGACACTCTACTGGTACCGTAACCCCGCCGACGCCAATGCTTTCTTCGTCGGCCCCACGCTGGTGACAGACACCATACGTCAGGACACCACCATCTACTTCCGCCAGCACCGCGAGCTGCCCCTCATCAGAATCACCCAGGTGGAGTTTAAGACTACGGGCGAGGGCACGACACCCAACCCGCCCTACTGGATGCAGAACAGCCGTACCTTGTCCGTCCAGCTGACTAACGTGGGCGATGTCCCGGCCCATCTGGAGGGCGACACGCTGCGCTTGATAACAGCAGCCACCAATGTTACGGTGAAAAACTATGTCTTCGGAGACGTGACGATAGCTCCGGGTGCCTCGCTGCTGGTGCAGCAAGGCCTCACCAGCGCTTCGCTCAACCCGCTGATGACCGTGCATACTAACGCCCTGGCGTCCGTGGCCTTCAATGCCAATAGCGCATTCATCTACAAGCGCAACGGCGTCGTCGAGGATGCTGTGGCGATGAACAACGTGACCACGACAGCATTGACCAAGCCGAACAACTGGAATGCCCAGCAGGTGCCTTCCTATGTGTGGCACGGCCATGGCTTGCCCATTCCCAATACAACACCCCAAAAGAATACCGCGGGTCTCATCCGTATCGCCTTCAATGGCGACTCCACCGACTGGCGCCTCGCCACTGCCAACGACCCCATGATGCTCAGCAGCACCGACGAGTCCTGGATTATGTATCCCGTCAACGACTGCGAGGGCGACATGGCAGCGGCCCATGTGACCATCCTGGCACCGCCAGTGGCCGATATCGATGTCAGTGCCCCGCAGTTCCCCGAGGCCTCTTGCGGCATGGGTCTGGAGGATGTCACCGTCAGGGTGCGCAACTACGGTACGCAGACTGTCAACGGCCTGGTACTCCACTATACCGCCGGCGTTGACACCGTGGACGAGGCTGTCACCGACACCATCAGCGCCAACGGCATCATCACCTATACCTTCAACACGCCCGTCAACCTCAGCTTCCCCCAGGATACCACTATCACTTTGAAGGTCTGGGCCGACTCGGTGGCAGGCGATATCGCACGCTACAACGATACCAACCGTGTCTCCGTGGCCTCGCTCTACACCCCGGAACCTCCCGCGACATTAGACACCCATTGGGTGAGCTATGGTAGCCGCGACACGGTGACAATCGACAATGTTCCGCAGGGCTTGATACCGGTGTGGTACGACGGCGACGGCAATGTCGTCGACACAGCCTACTCCAGCGTGTCGGAGATTCTCTACGGCAGCACCGTCAGAGGTGTGAGCTATCTGGTTCAGAAATTCTATACTACACAGGTAGGCACGGACTCCTTAACCAATGCTCAGAAACAATACCCCTCTCCCTATCAGCCCAACAACAAGGTCGCCAAGCAGCAGTATATCTACTCTGCCCACGACCTGCGTAGCGCCGGCCTTCAGCCGGGTATGATAGACACCCTCTCGTTCTATCTCGACTCCATCTGGGGCACCGCTACAGAGGTAAGCTTCGACAACTACTGGCTGGGTCTCGGCCTGACCACCGACACCATCTTCGCCAACAAGAACGCTGGCTCCTGGAAGGCCACCACAGAGGTCTTCCATCGTGCGCCGTTCACCATCCACCGCACCGATGTGCATGGATGGGTGAAGCATCCGCTCGATGTGCCCTTCTACTGGGACGGCGAGTCGAGCATCGTGGTGCAGGTGTCGCATGAGAAATCTACCCCCTACACCAATGGTGTGCAGTCTTTCTATACGGAAAAGACCAAGACCACGCTCCATAAGACCGCCAACGCGGCCCTCTCGCCCTCGACCTTCGACTATGACGGCGCAGCCACCGAGAACCCTGGCAACAAACGCCCCAACATCCGCTTCAATAACTATGCCTACGGTTGCGAGAGTGCAGTATCGCCCTATACGGTACATATTGTCAACCAGCCCGATGTTGACTTGGCACTGCTCTGGCCTGAAGGCAGTGGGCCCTGGCAGCCATACACCTCTTGCGATCCCATCACCTTCAATGTGTTGGTCCGCAACCAAGGCTCCGACACGGCCTCCAATGTCAAGGTGTTCTTCTACCTCGACACCCTCGCCGTCGACAGCGTCTCCTACGGCAATTCCATCTCCTCCGGAGCCACCGATACCGTGACGATTCTCAGACGTCAGCTGACGCCGGGACGCCATAGCCTCACCGCCGTGGCTCACTCCGCCAACGACAGCATCGCGAGCAACGATACCATCTCGTGCTCCATCCTGGTGACCTTCTGCGGCGGTACCTATACCATCTCCTCCGACAGCGCCGCCGACTACCACTCTTTCGGCGAGGCTATCGACACGCTGAATATAGCGGGTATCGTTGGCCCTGTGACTTTCAGCGTGGGCAATGGCATCTATCAGGAGCAGGTCGCCCTGTCGACCGTCAAGGGAGCCTCCGTGAACAATACCGTCACCTTCGTTGGCGAAGGCCTCAGAAACGTGCTGCTCACCGCTGCCACGACACAGGATTCCAACTATGTCTTCAGACTCGACAGCGCCTCTTATGTGACCCTCCGCAACTTCCGCATCGAGGCCCGTCCCACCGCCACAGGCAACGCAGGCAACTATGCCAACGCATTGGTGATGGAGAAAGGCACCAATATTACCCTCGACAACCTCTCTATCAAGGTCAAGGGTACAGTCAACAACGATAACGCTTCGTGCGTGGTCCTTGGTGACGGCATCTCCAACCTGACGATACGTAACAGCATCATCGACAGTGGCTTCTACTCCATCCATAGCACCGGAACACGTGTTGGCTACTCCAACATCCTGCTGGAGAACAACTACTTAACCGGCTTCTGGAAGGTGGGTGTCGACCTGAGAGGAATTAACGACCTCGTCATCAGGTCCAACCGCATCACCTCGGGAGTCCCCAACACGACTGGTCGCTCGCTGAGAGGTCTTGTCATCTCTCGCACCTCGGGCACCTTCCTCGTCGAGAAGAATGTCATCAACCTCCTCGACCCCAAGAACGGTGGTAAGATGGGTATGCAGCTCGAACGTATCGGCAGCGTCTCCTCCAACCCCGGCTTCATCGTCAACAACATGATTAGCTGCGAGGGTAGCGGCTCTGCCGACCTGCCTAGCGGACGTAAGCCCAGCGGCATCTGGCTTGACAGTATGAGTGCCAACGTCAAGGTTTACTACAACACCGTCCGCGTCAACTGCGCCACCACCGCGGCTGCTACCCAGTACCTGGAGACTACGGAAGCGTTCCACGCCTCCGCCTCGGTCAGCAACATCCAGGTGATGAACAATATCTTCTCCAACTTCAGCAAGGGCTACGCCTACTACGTCGCCGCCAACAACACTGTCATCATCTCCAACTTCAACGGTTACTATACCGAGAGTACCCATCCGTTCTACTGGGGCGGTCAGTTCCGTGCTAACCTCGCCGCTCTCCAGGCTGCCAACAGCGATGACGCTAACTCGCAGGATACCCTGCAGCCCTCCTTCGTCTCCGTCTCCGACCTCCACTTGGTGATGACCAACTTCGTCTCGAAGGCTCAGTACACCGACGAGGTGACCGATGATATCGACGGCAGACCTCGTATGGCTATCCCGGCACCTACCATCGGCGCCCACGAGATGGAACTCCTCACCCACGACATGGCCGTGGTCGACATCATCAAACCCTTCGTTCCTGTCGATACCAACTTCTCCTATCCCAACAAGATGCCGAAGAATATCGAGGGCGACTCGGTGCTCGTCGTGGCCAAGTTCTACAACAACGGACGCTCCATTGAGGATAACGTCATGTGGTACGCCTACATCGAGGGCCACGAGGCCCAGACACGCACGCCCAACAAGAACCTGGGCACCTTCGATGTCGAGCAGCATAAGTTCGACTCCATCATGATGCCTGCGCCCTACGGCATCATCAACCGCCATACGGTCCATGTCGTCGTGCTCCTGCCGGGCGACACCTCTCTCAGCGACAACGACCGCACTGCAGAGGTCTTCCTGGCTCCCGCTTTTAACCTCGAGGCCAGAGCCACCTCGACAGCCTCTTCCGACGGCTGCGGACGTAAAAACACTATCCTCCAGCTGAAAGTCAAGAACGTGGGCTTCAAACCTATCACGATGGGAACCCCGGTGAGGATTGGTTTCTTGCCGCGAATCCTCACGCCGGTCGGCACCACTGTCTCCACCATGCCCGACACCGTCGAGGCCGACATCACCTTCCCCAACCAACTCCTCATCAACAACGAACTCACCCTTGCGATGCCCACGAGCGTCAACCTCTATCCTACGGGCTTGGCTACCGACCTCACTATACGTATCAAGGGCTGGTGCCACCACGACCTCGATGTCCTTCCCCATAACGACACAATTGCCGGTTCCACCATCAACTCCTACTTCACTCCCGTGCCGCCAGTGGGCTACGACACCGTCTTGGACTACGGCACTTGGGGTGCCGTCAGGGCCTCGCAGGAGAACTCCATCCCCATCCGTTGGTACAACGACTCAACCAGCTCCATCATATTCTTCCCTGCCACTAACTATTTGCAGACGCCTTACACTGCGGCCAAGTACAACGCCTCGACACTTTGGACCAATACCCCGCAATATTTCGACTCCGCGGTCTACTACCTCAACTGCCAATCCGCTAAAGGCTGCCCAAGCCACTTCTCCAAAGTGACTGTCAGAATGGCTCCGCGTATACCTAACGACATGGCTATCGAGGATGTCCTCGCTCCGTTGGGAAGCCGCGTCTATATGGAGAACGATACCGTGCGTGTTCGTGTCAACAACTACGGTACCAGCGCACAGAGCAATATTCCCATCACCTTCCAGCTCAAGAGGGGTAACACTGTGGTGCAGACCATCACCGACACTATCAGGGCTACCGTCGCTCCCGACCAACCCTATGTGTTTACCTTCAATAAACTGCTTAATATCACTACCCCCACCACTGCCCAGACCTACACCCTCAACGTATGGACCGACCTGCCCTCCGACGACGTCCGTCGCAACGACACCCTCCGTACGGCCTATACCTTCAGATCTCTCGCCGAGAGCACGTATGACCCCTCCCAGTCGGGCGATCCCTCGTTCGATGTGACACGCGTCTCCTTCAATGAGATTGACCTCGACATGCCGCCGTTGCAGCGTGGCCTTACGGTCCTCGGTACCTACAATGTCGCTACCCGCGACTACCCTGTCCTGCATGTCACACGCGGCCTCACCGACTCGCTCATCCTCGAGGTGACTCCCGCCAACGCCGAGAACCAGCGCGAACGCTGCAAGGTATGGGTCTTCATCGACTACAACCGTAGCGGCACCTTCACCGCTGACGAGACGCTGATCTCCGGCGAGGCCTTCTATAACGACCAGGCCTTCCGCACCCTGCTCTCCATCGCCAACAATGCCTCGCTGGGCTATATGCGTATGCGTATTGCTGTCGCTGCCTATGAGGACATCGCTGATGGCACCAATCCCTATACCGGCGTCCCCGCCGATAAGGACGGCCACACCCTCGACTTCCTGCTCTTCGTCGACGAGCATGTCAATCCCACGGATATTGCCGTTGCGCAGATTGTCAGCCCCCGCAGCTACCTCATCCGCGACGAACTCGCCAAGACCGTCTCCTTCCGCTTCGCCAACAAGGGCTCCATGGCGGTGACCAACCCCACCTTCACCTACTATTTCGACTCCCGGAATAACGACCCCGCCGACACTACCGTCGCCGGTACCGTCACCTACACCGGCACCGTCTATCCCGGCCGCAGCGCTATCGTCAGCCTGCCGCCTCATGCCTTCCCCTATGGCCTCAGTACGCTCCATGTATACCATAACGTCGAGGGCGACGAGAACTACGCCAACGACACCATCATCCAGGAGTACTACCGCTTCGGGGAGACCACCGTTATTCTCAACGACCAATTCGAAGTCAACGACGGATGGTATGCTCCCTCAGGCAGAAACCTCTTCACCCATAACTACTGGCAACTTGGCACTCCCAACAAGACACGCTACCTGCGTAACGCCTATTCCGACGCCAACGCCTGGGTTACCGACATCGAGAACAATATCGTCAGCGGTAAGCGCGGCAATGTCAGCTACCTCTATAGCCCGATTATCAACATCGCACAGCTCAAGGCCGACACCCTCGCCTTCTACCTCCGCCGCAACCTCATCAACGGCAGCTCGCTGACGGTCGAGTTCTATAGCTACGAGAACAAGTGGATCAAACTCGACGCCGACTCTACTACCAACTGGTACAACAACGACGATGACCGTGTTTTCGACAATACCACCAGCGGCAACAGCTACAACCGCTACTGGTTCAAGACACAGCAAGTCTCCGACGACTTCAACGAGCACCTCCAGTTCCGCTTCGTCTACCGCACGCCCATCGGCACCACCGCCTCCTCGGCATACGGCGAGGGCTGCGCCATCGACGACTTCTACCTGGGCCGCGCCCAGCGTCAGATCGACTGCGGCGTCGTGGCTATCATCGAGCCTCAGAACCCCTCCTACGGTCAGACCATCTATCCCAAGGTCGTCGTCAGGAACTACGGCTACGATACCCTGCGCAGCATCCAGCTGGGATATATCCACTATGGCACCAACCTGCCCAAGATTCTCAATGCCACCTGCGCTATCCCGCCTAACGGTGGTCTCGACACCTTCCTCTTCACCTCGCCCTTCGTCATCACCAGCGACTACCCCGAGACTTTCGACATCAAGGCTTTCACCAACCTTACCGGCGATGACCTCTACCGCGACAACGACACGTGCACCCGCACCTACAGCCTCTACCCGCTGACCAACGACATCAGCGCCCACTCCTTCATCTACCCGCTCTCCTCGGTCATCGCGGGCGACACCACGGTCACCGTCACCCTACGCATCCGTAACTTCGGACTGCAGCCCCTCACCACGGCACGCCTCTCCTATCTCGTCAACGGCCGCAACCGCATCGACGAGGACGTCAACTTCTCCGACTACCTCGGCCGTCCGCTCATGTCCATGGAATACTTCAACTACACCTTCCATCACAAGCTGCACGCCGCCATGGGTATCATGCGTCTCACCGGTATCGCCAAGTGTGATTCCAACGAGTATGTTTACAACGACACCGTTACGAAGCATGTCGAGGGTATCTCCTCGGTTACCGACCTCGCCGCCACCGCCGTCATCGTCGACACCTCCGACTTCAACGAGGTGCGCTTCGAGCTCGTCATCGACAACCGTGGCGCACGTGGCGCCAACAACTTCGAGGTGGGCTTCTACATCGACAACGACACCAACACTACCTACCGCGAGACCTACTACCGTGCACAGCCTATCCCGGCACTCACCACGGCCTACCATGTCTTCAATATGACGCTCCCGACACGTCCGGCCAGGTACCCGACGGTCACAGGCTTCGTCCACATCCAGGGCGACAACGACCCCGCCAACGACACCACCTCGGTCATCGCCAGACAGTACATCGACCTCGAGGTGCAGCGCGTCATCGTCGAGGAGAATGCAGGCCCGCTCTGCCGTACCTTCATACAGATACGCAACAACGGCAACCTCACGCTCCTCCCCATCACGCCTATCCAGATTCGCGGCACCGTCAACAATGTACCGCTCTCCTTCAATACCTATGCGATGATCCATGCCGGCGAGACCGTGCATATCGAACTCGAGAACACTCCGCAGGAGCCCGAGAGGAACCGTGTTCCCAAGAGCCCCACCCGCAGCTATGTGGGCAGCGGACGTGTTGTCCTGATGGGTGAATCCAACACCACCAACAACGAGACCACCGTCGTCGATGTCATCAACTACTACGACCCCAGCGACGCCCCCGTTGTCGACGACCTCAAGCTCACCCTCGACCAGAACTACCCCAACCCCTTCAGTGGCTTCACCACCATCCCCTTCAGCCTTCCTACTCCTGCCAATGTGCGCTTCTTCGTCATCGACGCCATGGGCCATGTGGTCAACAGCATGGAACGCCGCTACGGCGCAGGCCCCCAGTCGATCACCATCAATATGGACGCCTACCCCGCCGGCTTCTACTACTACGGCATCGAGGTCGACGGCCAGCGCCTGATGAAGAAAATGATCATGCGTTGATGCTCGACCGCTTCATAGGCTATATCGAACAGAATCACCTGCTCCCCTCTCCTTCAGGGAGAGGGGGTGGGGGTGAGTCTGTACTCTTGGCCGTCAGCGGTGGCCGCGACTCCGTATGCATGGCCGACCTCTTCCACCGCGCCGGCATACCCTTCGCTATAGCCCACTGCAACTTCAGCCTGCGCCCTGGCGACTGCGACCGCGACGAGGCGTTCGTCCGCCGGCTGGCGGAACGCTACGGCGTCGAATGCCATGTGGCCCACTTCGACACACGCGCCTACGCCGCCGCCCACAGTCAAAGCATCGAGGAAGCCGCCCGTCACCTCCGCTACGACTACTTCGCCCAACTCATCATTCAACATTCATCATTCATCACTCATCATTCATCACTCCTCACGCCCGTCGCCACCGCCCACCACCGCGACGACTCCATCGAGACCTTCTTCCTCAACCTCTTCCGCGGCACCGGCATCGCCGGCCTGCACGGCATACGACCTGTTTCGGAATTAAGAATTAAGAATGTAGAATTAAGAATTATTCGGCCGCTATTGTCGTTCAGTCGTGCTGAAATTGACGCGTATATTAAGGAAAACCACCTCGACTATGTCGAGGACCACACCAATGCCGAACTCGACGCACGTCGCAACCAGATACGCCATCGCCTCATGCCGCTGCTGCGCGAGCTCTACCCCTCTGTCGACACCACCATGGCCGCCAATATCGAGCGCCTACACGACACCGAACTATTATATAAGGAATATATTGAGCAACTTCGATCATCACTCATCACTCATCACTCATCACTCCTCACCAATCTCCCCATAGAAATACTTTCCATCGACCTTCCATCTCTATTGTCCTCTCACTCCCTTTCACTCCCTCTCACTCCCCTTCACTCCCTGATTTTTGAGATTATCAGTCCTTACGGCTTCAACGCCTCCCAGGTCTCCGATATCCTCGAGGCCAAAGAAAACGGGAAGCTTTTCCACTCCCCGACGCATGTCGCCGAACTCCACCAGGGCCACCTCCTCATCGCGCCCCATCCCCTCCCTCCAGTGGAAACGGCTGAAGGCCCCATCCATTCTCGTCCCCTCCCTGAGGGAGGGGTGCCGCTTCAGCGGCGGGGTGGGGGTAATACCCAGCAAGAGGGAGGTAATACCCAGCAGGGTGGGGGAGTCCGCCCATGGCGCCCCGGCGACCGCATCCGCCTCAAGTCCCCCAGCCACTCAGTCCCCCAGCCACCCAGTCACTCAAAGTTAGTCAGCGACTACCTCAAAGACCTAGGCCTCTCCCGTATCGAGAGACAATACGTCCTAGTCACCGTCGACGAAAACGACCAAGCGTTATCAATCGTCGGCCTAGACAAAATTCTTAATTCTTAATTTTTAATTTTTAATTCTTAATTCTCTTCACCGCCACCAGCCTGTCGGCCAAATCGCTCGGCTCACGGTGATAGACGTATATGGTGTAGCTGTTCGGCGTCTCCATGTGGTCGCCCTCCAGCGTCTCCGTCGCACTACCTGATTGAGGGCTCTGCGTCAGCAACTGATAAGCATAGTACCCCTGCTTCAGCAGCAGCCGCTTCACATAGGCCTTGAACTCGGGCTGGTACTCCATGCGGCTCGTCGAGTCGAGCTTCCAGTCTGTCAGCTGCCCCACCACGTAGACGCTCTTGTCGAGCCACGGCTGCGCCATGGGCAGGTTGATGTTCACCCACACGTATTCTGCCTCCAGCGTCGGGTTGTTGCGGTCCATGGCGTTCACCTTCATGCCGCCGTTCAGCGTCGTCTCGCTGAGGTAGTGCTTTCTTGACCGGTCCTCTTCGGGACGCAGCAGGGCGAACACCTCGCCGCCGTATTCTTCGATGCGCTGCACGTTGTACATTGGCGCACGCAGGTTGCAGGCGTCGAAATAGCGGAACGTGTTGCCGCCGTAGAAGACATTTTCCTGACGATAGCGGTAGCACAGGCTCGCGCCGTCGTATCCGCTGAATGTCAGCCACCGCGCGTTGTCCTGCCGCCCGTTCTGCTGCACCAGCACCCTCTCCCACTCCGGCCGCAACTGCGGAGCAGAGAAATTTTCAATTTTCAATTTCGATTTTTCAATTTTCACGTCTACCTCCTGCCGTTGCTTGATGCCCATGCCGTCGTAGGGACGTGTCACCTCGGCGCTCACCCCCACGCTGCCCTCCTGCACCCAGAAGCGCCGCGTCAGCAGGGTGTCGCCTTCCTCGTCGGTCACCGCCAGCAGGTAGTTGCCCGAGTGGGTGAACTGTGTGTACTTCGCCGGCAGCATCTGGTGGTAGTGCACGTAGGGGCGCAACGTGGTGAACGAGAACTCGATATTCTCGATCTCGCCGTATTCGAAGCCCGAGATGAAGTCGTAGGGCTCCAGGTTGTCGCGCCGCCAGTTGGCGTCGCAGTGCGCTATGCTGTATCGCAGGTTCTCGCCCTCATCGGCCAGAATGTCGAACTGCAGCAGCAGCCGTTCAGCGCTCCCCAGGGTCAGCACCGGAGCCTCCAGCTCCACGCCGCTGCGCGTCAGCAGCACCGTCTTCACATCCTTCCGCCACGCCGAGTCTGTCACCACCCGCTGCCCCCACGTCACCGTGCCGAGCAGCAGTACTGCCATCATTGCTATCGTCTGTTTCATAGCTTATCTTGTTGATATTGTTTCTATTCTGTTTCTCTCCTAGGGCTCTGCCCCTTCCATTCAGCTCCTCCCCTAAGTTTGCTCCACTGCGGTCGCAGGCCATGTCTCCGTTGGAGCCAGACAGAGGGGAGGTGGCTCCGTTTTTAACGGAGACGGAGGGGTG
>CACYIK010000009.1 GCA_902774395.1 uncultured Bacteroidota bacterium | reverse complement strand
CAGGTGGCACGAACTGCCTACACAAACCTTTATTGTCATATCTTTTCCTATTTTGTTTATAAAACAATCTTTGGTATTATCTGATTCTGTGCTCAATACACCACATCCTCCCCCTCTTTGGATTTTGCAAAGATAGAAATAAAAATCAAATAAATCAAACTTTTTTTATCGAACAAACCACTCCTCGCTCCCAAAAGGAATTTTCCGCCGCTGAACTTGTCCGTTTATATAATAAATGTATTAAAGTAAAAATGTCGTTCCAAGCGGCACCAAAGCACTACAAGAAACAACATCTCACTGAATAAAAACAAAGTATAACCTATATATTAACCATAAATCATTCTACCTTCAGATAACGGCCTGCGACCAAAGAGGAGCAAACCATTAATCTTTTAACGGCTGCAAAAATACAAAATAAATCCGAAACGCTAAAATAAAACTTTTATTATCGAACCTAACACACTGTATTAGTGCGATAAAAAAAATCATAAATCACACTTTTTTTATCGAACAAAAGGGTAAACTTGTATCATTCTAGGCAACAAATTCCTCACTCATCACTCATCACTCATCATTCCTCACTCATCACTCATCATTCCTCACTCATCATTCCTCACTCATCACTCATCACTCATCACTCCTCACTCATCACTCATCATTCATCACTCATCACTCATCACTAAAAAAGATACCGTCACCGTCTCCGACGCAGCTCCTCTGTGAGGGCGGCGAGGGAGGCGGCGAGGTTCTCGTTCTTGACAAGGATTTTGTCAGGTAAATTGATGGCCGTGGGGGCGAAGTTCCAGATGGCCTGTACTCCTCCCGACACCAGCATATCGGCCACACCCTGCGCCTCGGCAGCGGGCACGGCGATAATACCAATATTAATATGCGTACGCTTGAGGAACGCCACCAGCTTGGCAATGGGCAGCACCGGCTTGTCTCCTACCCTCTTCTCCTTGGGCTCACGGTCGAAACCGGCCACGATATCAAGGCCGTATTTGCTAAAACCGCCGTAGTGTAGCAGCACATGTCCCAAGGCTCCCACACCCACCAGCACGGCTTCGTCACAATGGTCGTAGCCTAGGTAGACTTTCAAATCCTCCAACAGCGTGCTGACGCGGAATCCCACATTGGGACGCCCCGGCTCGGAACTGATGCTCGCCAAGTCCTTACGCACCTGTATAGGATTGATGCTCAGACTCTCGGCTATGGCGGTGGCGGAGACATACTCCTCCCCTCGCGCCGCGCGGTTCTCTATCTCGCAATAGTAGGACGGAAGTCTACCTAGCGTGGACTTCAATATTATCAACGAACTCTGCCGACTCCTCATTTGATTGCGTTATTGCTTGATTGCTTGATTGCTTGAGTTTTGGCGCACCAGCCACTCAAGCAATCAAGCATTTACGCATTCAAGCATTCTCTCTGGCTTCCTTGATGGCAGCCTGCGCAGCAGCCAAACGCGCCACGGGGACACGGAACGGGCTGCAGCTCACATAGGTCATACCGTTCTTGTAGAAGAACTCGGCAGCCGTCGGGTCACCACCATGCTCACCGCAGACACCGCACTTCAACTCCGGACGGGTCGAACGGCCTCTCTGGATACCTATCTTCACCAGCTCACCGACACACTCGCGGTCGAAGTTGTTGAAGGGGTCGGCAGGGATGATCTTCTCGTCGACATACGTCTTCACGATGGCGTTGACGTCGTCACGGCTGAAGCCGAAGGTCATCTGCGTCAGGTCGTTGGTACCGAAGCTGAAGAACTCAGCCACCTCGGCAATCTGGTTGGCAACCAACGCGGCACGCGGAATCTCAATCATCGTGCCGAACTTATAGTTGAACTGGATGCCGTACTTCTTCTCCACCTCTTCCTTCACTCTCGTGGCAAGGGCTTTCTGATGCTTCAGCTCGGCGGCATTGATGGTCAGCGGGACCATGATCTCCAGCCTCGGGTCGAAGCCTTCCTTCATCAGCTCACAGGTGGCGCTGAACAGGGCACGGAACTGCATCTCGGTGATCTCCGGGTAGATGATACCCAGACGCACACCGCGCAGACCCATCATGGGGTTCACCTCGTGCATGCTCTCAATGCGGGCGTGCAGCTTCTCAAACTCGATACCGCGGGCTTTGGCCACCTCACGCTGCTTCTCCTCGGTCTGGGGGACGAACTCGTGCAGCGGGGGATCCATCAGACGGAAGGTCAGGGGCTTGCCGTCCATCACCTTCAGCGTACCCTTGGCGCTCTCTCTCACGTAGGGCTCCAACTCGGCCAGAGCGGCCTTGCGGGCCTCCAACGTGTCGGCCAGGATCATGTTGCGCAGCTTCTCCAGAGGCACCTCGCTGTTCTCTCCGTAGAACATGTGCTCGATACGGAACAGACCGATACCTTCGGCACCGAAGTCGATGGCCTTCTGGGCGTCGGCAGGGTTGTCGGCATTGGTGCGGACACCCATCTTGCGGTGCTTGTCGACGAGCTTCATAAACTGCTGGAACAAGGGGTTCTCGGTGGCGTTGATCATCTTCACTTCCTCGTCATACACCCAGCCCTTCGAGCCGTTCAACGAGAGCAGGTCTCCCTCGTGGAACACCTTGCCGTTGATGGTCACAGTGCCGTGCTCCTCGACATTGACTTTCTTCTTGCCATATTCGTTGGTGCTGACGGTGGTCTTCTCCATGCTGATCTTCACGGCGTCGCAGCCCACGATGCAGCACTTGCCCCAGCCACGGGCCACAAGGGCGGCGTGCGAGGTCATACCGCCACGGGCGGTGAGGATACCGTCGGCGGCACGCATGCCCTCGACGTCCTCGGGGTTGGTCTCCTCACGGACGAGGATATTCTTCACACCGGCAGCCTGATACTCTTTGGCTTTCTCGCTGGTGAGGGCGATAACACCCACGGCACCGCCGGGGCCGGCGGGCAGACCCTTGGCAATCACCTCGTGCTTCTTCTCGTCGGCGGCATCCAGAATGGGGTGCAGCAGCTCGTCGAGCTGGGCGGGGCTTATGCGCATCACCACCTCGCTGTCGTCAATGAGACCTTCCTTCAGCATGTCCATAGCCATCGTCAAAGCGGCGACACCGGTACGCTTACCCACGCGGCACTGCAGCATGTACAGCTTGCCGTCCTGGATCGTGAACTCGATGTCCAGCATGTCGTGGTAGTTCTTCTCGAGGATGTTGCGGATGTCGCAAAGTTCCTTATAGGTCTCGGGCATCAACTCCTGCATCGAGTGCATGTGCTTGTTCTGCTCGTTCTTGGTGTCGTCATTCAGGGGGTTGGGGGTACGGATACCGGCCACCACATCCTCGCCCTGGGCGTTGATGAGCCACTCGCCGTAGAACTGGTTGTCACCGGTGGCAGGGTTGCGGGTGAAGGCCACACCGGTGGCACTGGTGTCACCCATGTTGCCGAAGACCATAGCCTGCACGTTGACGGCAGTGCCCCAATCGTCGGGAATACCCTCAATCTTACGGTAGCTGACGGCCTTCTTGCCGTTCCAGCTCTTGAAGACGGCCTTGATGCCACCTTCCATCTGGGCACGGGCGTCGTCGGGGAACTCGGTACCCAGGACCTCTTTCACTCTCACCTTGAAGGCGTCGGCGAGTTTCTTCAGGTCGTCGGCGGTGAGCTCGGTGTCGCTCTTGTAACCCTTCACGGCCTTGTACTCGTCGAGCATGTCGTCGAGCTGCTTGCGGATACCCTTGCCGTCGGCAGGCTCGATACCCTCGCTCTTCTCCATGACGACGTCGGCGTACATCATAATCAGACGACGGTAGCTGTCATACACGAAACGGGGATTGTTGGTCTTCTTCAGCATACCGGGGATGGTCTTGCTGCTCAGACCGATATTCAGGACGGTGTCCATCATACCGGGCATCGACGAACGGGCACCCGAACGGCAGCTGACAAGCAGGGGATTCTCGGCGTCGTCATACTTCATACCCATGATCTTCTCAATATTCTCCACACCTTTCCACACCTCGTCCATAAGACCGGCAGGCAGCTGGCAGTTGTTGGCGTAATAAGCTGTGCAGCAGTCGGTAGTGATGGTCAGACCAGCGGGCACGGGGAGACCCAAAAGGCACATCTCGGCCAGGTTGGCGCCTTTACCGCCCAAAAGATTCTTCATGTCGGCTTTTCCCTCGGCGGTCTTGCCACCGAACGTGTAAACGTACTTTGTCATCTTGATTAATTTGTTTATTACTAATTATTTATTTATATTTCCAATTAAAAAAGAAAATGCAAAAATACGAATTATTTCCCACATAACACAAAAAAAGTTATCCACAAGCCACAAAAAACGCACCTTCATCCTACCATCGACCCACCATCACCGTACCATCTCCGACCACAGTCGGACTTCGGTAGGAGTTGGTACGGTGTTGATACGGTGTTGATACGGTGTTGGTATTAAGTATCAGCAAGTTACAAGTTCACTAAAACGATAAAACACACATAACTAGTAGGTTATGTGTGTTTTTATGCTCGTAACTTGCTGATTTCCAATTTTGGCTCCCAACACCCTTTTGACCGGCAAAAAGACCCTTTGGGGGAAGCAAAAAGACACTTTGGGGGAGACGAAATGACCCTTTGGCGGAGGTAAAAAAAACCTTTGGGGGGAGACAAAAAGACCCTTTGAGGGAGACAAAAAGACCCTTCGGGGTGGCAAAAAGTCTCTTCTGGAGACCTAACGTTTGTAGTGGGGATGATAGGCGGCGATGGTGTTGCGGAGGGTGTCCCGGGTGAGGTGGGTGTATATCTCGGTGGTCGAAATACTCTCATGTCCAAGCATTTCCTGCACAGCTCGGAGGTCGGCACCGTTCTCCACCAACTCGGTGGCGAAACTGTGACGCAAGGAGTGAGGACTCACATGCTTGTCGATCCCGGCATCGGCGACAGCCTGCTTGAGGAACATAAAGACATAGTTGCGACTCAGCCGAGTCCCTAACCGACTGATAAAGACATACTTCTCCTCATGCGGCTTGATATTGCAGTGGCAGCGGACGGTATGGATATAGGTGAGCATCATCTCCAGGGCCCTGGGGTTGATGGGCACCCACCGTTCCTTGTCACCCTTGCCGAAGATCTGCAGGCACTGCTCCTCCTCGTAGATATTTGAGAGCTTGAGGTTTACCAACTCCGAGACCCGAAGTCCACAGCCATAGAGCACCTCGATGATAACATTGTTACGGTATTGGTCGGGAAAGCTGAGGTCGAAGGAGGCCTGTATCTTCTCGATATCCTCGTTCGACAGTACATCGGGCAGATGCTTCGGTCGGAGGGGGAGATCGAGCAAATCGGCGGGATTATCCTTGATGGCGTCCTCGATGACCAGCATCTTAAAAAAAATCCGCCAGCCGGAGATCATCCTACGCTGCGTCGTAGGGGCTATCCCGAGGTCGTTTATCTGCTTCAACAATTGCTGCAACTCATCAACCGAAACTTCCTCAGGTTCTTTGTTTTGTTCCACAAAGAAATCCACCAAATGACGGATGTCCTGCAGGTAGGCATCGACGCTGTTCTGCGCCAATCCTTTCTCCAAACGGAGGTAGGTCTCAAAGCTTCGCCGGTAGCGACGCCATGTTTGCTCAACCCTGTCGTTCATTTCTGCTTACGATACCATTCGATGAAGTCCCAGAGGTCCTCCTGATTCCTATATTTCCTCTGCAGCTTTTTGCTTGGTTTATCGATATTTATCCTACCGCGGCTAAAGCGTCCCTTGATGGTCTCCACATAGCGGCGATAGCGGGGTGTCTGGTGGGCTGGATTGCGCTTGAGGGGCGACGGAAGCGAGGCGGCAAGCTGCGCTGCTTCGTGGCGAGAGAGCGTCTTAGCCGAATGACCGAAGTAGTGCTGCGAGGCAGCTTCGGCACCATAGATGCCGTCGCCGAACTCCACTATATTGAGGTACACCTCCATGATGCGCCGCTTACCCCAAAGCTTCTCAATCAGAAGGGTATAGTAAGCTTCGGCGGCCTTTCGGAGCATGGTGCGCGAGTGCGGCAGAAAGGCATTCTTGGCCGTCTGCTGACTGATGGTGCTGCCCCCACGGAAGCGCCGTCCGCTCTTGTTTTCGCGATGGGCCTGCTTCATCTGCTGCACATCGAAACCGTGATGGTAGAGGAAGAGACCGTCCTCGGCATAGATGACGGCGGTGATGAGGTTGGGCGAAATCTCGTCGAGCGACACATAGTCGCGTTCGAAGACCACTTTTCGCTCGCTGTCAGTCAGTTGCTGGAAGTAGCGCTGCACCATCAGCGGTGTCAGCGGCGGGTTGAAGAAGATACCCAGCAACACCTGCAGGATAGTAAAAAGCCATAGGGAGAGCAGCGATATCCACACCGTCCTGAGCACCTTACGCCAGACCGGAATCTCCTTCCACGGACGGAGGATGTGACGTTTTTTGTTATTCGAAGACTTCTTCATTATCAGATGTATTCAAATAATCAGTTAAAGTAACAATCAAAGCATGTCGAGACACTGCTCGATGGGAATTCCGCGGCACTTGTCGGGAAGGGCGCGGTTGCGGTCGATGAGACGGCTGACGACATCCATAGCGATGGCGGTGCTGTCCTTGAGCTTCTCGCCATTCATCAGGTGGCCGATGAGCACGGCGGAAAAGATGTCTCCAGTGCCGTGGAAAGCTACCGGAATCTCCTCATAGTCAATACGGAAGTAAGGTCCATGGGAGATATTCTGCCGAACTCCCGGGAGCGACTCCTCGCTGCGGCGACCGATAACACAGCTGTGGCCGTCAACCTTGGCGCTGGTCACCACCACCGACTTGGCCCCGAGGGCCACGATGCTGTCGAGGAGGCGGCAGGCCTCCTCCCAGTCCATTCCGTCGGGACTATACTGAATACCTGCAAGATAGCACGCCTCGGTATAGTTAGGAAAGGTAAGGTCGGCCACGGCGACCATCTCGCGCATAAGCTCGATATGGGTGTCCGAGATACCGTTGTAGAGGCGGCCGCCGTCGCCCATGATGGGGTCGACGAAGATAGCGGTGCCCTCGGAACGCAGCTGACGGCAGTAGGCGGAGACCAGTCGCGCCTGTTCCTCGCTGAACATCAAGCCCGTACACACAGCGTCGAAGCGGAATCCGAGCTGACGCCACACGGGGATGGCGCCACGCATATAATCGGTGGTCTCCAGGACATTGAACTTTCCGTAGTCCAAGGTGTTAGATACAAGAGCCGTGGGGAGGTTGTAGGTGGTGTGGCCGAGGTTGGAGAGGATTGGCAACATGGCCACCATCCCCACATGGCTATAGCCCACAACATCGTTGATCAGTAGTATTTGTTTCATGCTGCAAAAGTACAACTTTTTTCGGAGATGAGAAAAAATAATTTTCCATTTTAAGGCAAATAATTTTGTCAATATATAAAATGTTCCTATCTTTGTAGTCCAAGTCAAACATTAAATATTAACATAAAACCTTAAAACACAGAGAATATGGCAAAAGTAGCTATTAACGGTTTTGGCCGAATCGGCCGTATGAGTTTCCGCGCCATGCTTGCTCACCCCGAGCTCGACATCGTCGCCATCAACGACCTCACCAGCGCCGATACGCTGGCCTACCTGTTCAAATATGACTCGGTTCACGAGAACTTCGACGGCGACGTGCACGCCGAGGGCGACTGCCTCGTGGTCAACGGCAAGAAGGTGAAGATCTATGCCGAGCGCGACCCGCAGAACCTGCCTTGGGGCGAGCTGGGTGTCGACATCGTGGTTGAGTCGACCGGTCTGTTCAAGAAACGCGAGCAGATGATGAAGCACATCAACGCTGGTGCCAAGAAGGTCATCCTCACCGTCCCCGCCGGTAAGGCCGACGACGTCGACGCCACCATCGTGATGGGTGTCAACGACAACCTCCTCAACAAGGACATGCAGCTCATCAGCAACGCCAGCTGCACCACCAACTGCTTGGCTCCCGTGGCCAAAGTGCTGAACGACAAATTCGGCATCAAGCGCGGCCTGATGAACACCGTGCACAGCTATACCAACGACCAGAAGATCCTCGACCAGCCGCACAGCGACCTCCGTCGTGCCCGTGCCGCCGCCGTCAGCATCATCCCCACCTCCAGCGGCGCCGCCAAGGCCGTGGGTCTGGTGATCCCCGAGCTGATGGGCAAGCTGGACGGCTTCGCCATGCGCGTCCCCACTCCCGACGGCTCTGTCGTTGACCTCACCGCCGAGCTCAACTGCAATGTCACCAAGGAAGAGATCAACGCCGCCGTCAAGGAAGCCGCCAACGGCCCCATGAAGGGTGTGCTGCAGTATGTCGACGAGCCCATCGTGAGCATCGACATCATCGACAACACCCACAGCAGCATCTTCGACAGCCTGCTGACCCAGGTGATGGACGGCAACTTCGTGAAGATCGTCAGCTGGTACGACAACGAGAAGGGCTACAGCACCCGCGTGGGTGACCTGGCCGCCAGACTCGCCAAGCTGCTCTAACCTTTACGTTTAAGAGGTTGAAAAGGTTTAAAGGGTTAAAAGGGGCGACAAAACCTCTCACCTTTTAAACCTTTTCAACTTTTAAACTTTCAAACCTTATGTTACTACAAGGAAAAACCGCTATTATCACCGGCGCCACCCGTGGCATCGGTCACGCCATCGCGGTGCGCTTCGCCAAAGAGGGCTGCGATGTGGCCTTCTGCGGCCGCACACGGAACGACCAAATGGTCGCCGTCGAGCAGGAGCTGACAGCCCTAGGCGTGAAAGCCAAAGGCTACGCCTACGATGTGGCCGACTATGACTCCGCACAAGCCTTTGTCAAAGAGGCGCTTGCCGACTTCGGCAAGGTAGATATCCTCGTCAATAACGCCGGCATCACCGACGATGCCGCCGTGAAGCGCATGACGGAGGAACAGTTCAACCGCGTGATGCACACCAACCTAGGCTCGGTGTTCTGCATGACGAAGGCCATCCAGCCCTCCATGTGGAAGCAGGGACACGGCTCCATCGTCAACATCGGCTCGGTGGTGGGTGTCGCCGGAAACTACAACCAGGCGAACTATGCCGCCTCGAAGGCCGCCATCCTCGGCTTCAGCAAGAGCTGTGCCAAAGAGTTCGCCGCGAGGAACATACGCGTCAACGTGGTATGCCCGGGATTTATCGAGACCGAGATGACCGCCGAGGTGCCGAAGGAACTGATGAACACCTGGTGCCAGCGCATCCCCATGAAGCGTCCCGGCACCACCGACGAGGTGGCGCAGGCCTGCGTGTTCCTGGCCAGCGACATGTGCCCCTATATCACCAGCGTGATGCTGCCAGTATGTGGAGGAATGGAAGACGCTTGAGAATTGAGAATTGAGAATTGAAAATTGATAATTGAAAATTGAAAATGAAAAAGAATCCATTTGTCCTTTCTCTCCCTTTCACTCCCTCTCACTTCCTTTCACTCCTCCTAGTCCTTTTGTTGGCCGCCTGCGGTCAACAAAGCCGTCAAGTACAAACCACTGATACTGTGGTCGATGACTACGGACGCACGGTGGTCGTGCCGGCACAGCCGCAAAAGGTGGTGAGCCTCTCCCCTGCCGTCACGGAAATCATGTTCGCCCTCGGAGCCCAGGACCTGCTGGTGGGACGCACGGACTTCTGCGTCTACCCCGACGCGGCGGCCAAGATCCCCAGCATCGGCGGCATCAGCAACCTGAATATCGAGAGCATCCTCGCCCTGGAGCCCGACCTGGTCATCAGCGGCTCGATGGTAGGCAAGAAGGTGACGGAGCAGATGGACGCCATGGGCACCCCGATGGTCTGCGTGATAGAAAAGCCTAAATTCGAGGCCCTCTATGACAACATCAAGGCCATCGGAAATCTGGTAAACAAAGAAGCCGCCGCTGATTCGTTAATTGAAAATTTAAAATTGAAAATTGAAAATTTGCTTACGCACAACGATAATTCTCAATTCTCAACTCTCAATTCTCAATTACCCTCGGTTTACTATGTCGTGGGCTTCGGCGAGGGCGGTAACTTCACTGCCGGTGGCAACACCTTCATCAACGACATCATCCGCATGGCCGGCGGCCGCAATATCGCCGAGGGCATCGAAGGATGGAGCTACAGCCTTGAAGCCTTGATGAAGGAGGACCCCGACTTCATCATCGTGCGCCGCGAGGACTCTGCCGCCTTCTGCGACATGAAGCCCTACAACCGCCTCAGCGCCGTCAAGAACGGCCACGTGATAGGCATCGTCAGCGGCACCCTCGACCTCCAGGTGCCGAGAAATATTGACGCGATACTCTACCTTAGAGAAAGAATGAAACAATAATAAAATGGTAGTTAAAGGTAGTTAAAGTAGTTAAAGGTAGTTAAAGGACAAATGTTGGCTGACGCAGGCATGTTTGCTGCTGGAGCTATTGTCCTTTAACTACCTAGCGAGCGCAGCGAGCGATAACTACCTTTAACTTCTTTAACTACCCTCAAAAAAAAAGAAATGGACAAACTTAGTTATGCTCTTGGCCACAATATTGGCCACCAACTGATAGGTATGGGCTTGAAAGAGAGCCTGAATGTAGAAGACTATGCCGCCGCCATCGCCGACGTGCTGCAGGGCCGCGAGCCGAAGATGAGCCACGAAGAGGTACATCAGGTGCTCGAGCACTATTTCGCCGAACTCGAGGAGCGCCAGCAGGCCGAAGCCGCCGAGCGCGGCAAAGCCGCCAAAGGCGAGGGCGAGGCTTTCCTCAAGGAGAACGCCCAGCGTCCCGGCGTCACCGTCACCGCCAGCGGCCTCCAGTATGAGGTCGTCAAGGAAGGCACCGGCCGTCAGCCCAAGGCCAGCGACACCGTGCGCTGCCACTACGAGGGCACCCTTATCGACGGCACAGTCTTCGACTCGAGCTACCGCCGCGGTATGCCCGCCGAATTCGGCCTGCGTCAGGTCATCGCCGGCTGGACCGAAGGTGTGCAGCTGATGAAGGAAGGCTCCATCTTCAAGTTCTACATCCCCTACAACCTCGCCTATGGCGAGCGCGGCGCCGGCGCCGACATCCCGCCTTATGCCGCCCTTATCTTCACCGTCGAACTTATCAACGTGCTGTAAGACAAACGAGTGTAAATATTGCAGGCTGCCGCAGGGACTCCCCTGCGGCAGCCTGTTTTTTTATACCCGGCAGAAAATAAATTTTGCCACTTCGAAGAAATGTCGTATCTTTGCAGTCAATATTAAAGAAAATCGTAAAGCGATATACTTGTTTCCGCATACGAATACAAGGATAATATAAAAATGAAAAAATAATGAAACAGATTATTACTCTTGGGCTAGCAATAATGATTGCTCTTGCTTCTTCTGCACAAAAAAATGTAACTCAGTTCCTCGGCATTCCCGTCGATGGTACAAAGACATCAATGATACAGAAGCTAAAGGCCAAAGGATATTCCTACAATGCAAAACTTGACTATCTAAAAGGTGAGTTCAATGGACGAGAAGTCCTTATTCGCATTGGCACCAACAACAATAAAGTGTGGCGCATTATGGTTACAGACGCACATCCAACAAGAAGCGAAACTGACATTAGGATCCGCTTTAATACATTATGTCAACAATTTTCAGAAAACACAAAATATGTCGTCCCCAGTTTTGTTACTGAATCTTATGAAATCAAGGAAGACGAGGACATAAGTACACAAATGGCATTGTATAACAAACGATACGAGGCCAATTACTGGCAAGTCACGGAAGCCGATAAAGATGCAATCCAAAAAACATTACGTCATTTTCAAGATAAATCGGAAAACGAAATCATTAAGATGGACAGCAGTGATATTAAAGAAGGATTAAATGACATTTTAACAGGAATAGACTATTTAACAAATATTATTTCAAAGAAATCAGTTTGGTTTATGATAGCCGAAGATTATGGTCAGTATTATATCATAATGTACTATGATAACGAAAAAAACAAAGCCAACGGCGAGGATTTGTAAAACATTTATTACAGAGACAATATTTGAAAAGGCTGTCGAGAGTGTCGACAGCCTTTTTCTTTTAATCACTACAGGAATTTATCCTCTGATTTTCGCGCCAAGCTGCGTCTCGAGGGTCTTCTGGATTTTGGACATGGTGGCCTCGATCTGCTTGTCAGCGAGGGTCTTGTCCTTGTCCTGCAGGATGAAGCTGACGGCGTAGGACTTGAAGCCGTCGGCGATGCCTTTGCCTTCGTAGACGTCGAAGAGGCTGACGCTCTTGAGGAGCTTCTTCTCGCACTGCTGGGCGGCCTGCTCAACCTGGGCGAAGGTGACGTCCTTGCGCAGGATGAGTGCGAGGTCGCGGCGCACCTCGGGGAACTTGGCCACCTCCTGGTAGAGCACCTCCTTGGTGGGGTACTGCTTGAGGAGCAGCGTCCAGTTGAGGTCGGCATAGAAGACGGGCTGCTTGATGTCCATCTTCTTCAGCGTCTCGCGGCCGATGCGGCCAATGGTGCCGAGCAGCTTCTTGCTGTCGCGCTGGATGATGTCGAGGCCCTCAGCAAAATACTTGGCGGTGGAGGGCACCATCTCGATGCGACCCATGTTGACGCGCATGCGGTGCAGGATGTCCATGACGTAGGCCTTGAGGTAGAAGAAGTCGGTCTCGGCAGGCTTCATCTTCCAGCTCTCGGGCGTCATGTTGCCGGTCATGAAGATGCTGACATGCTCGGTCTCATTGAACCTCTTTGTCACCGGCAGCTCCTGGTTGGAGGCCTCGTCGGTCTTCACATAGCAGTGGCCGAACTCGTAGAGTTTCTGGTCGAGGATGCGGAAGTTAATATTGCGGGCAATGCACTCCAGGCCGCTGTAGAGCAGCGTCTGGCGCATCACGTTGAGCTCCTTCGAGAGGGGGTTGATGATGGGGATGCAACGGTCGGCGGGGAAGTCGGGGTTGTCCTCATAATACTCGCTCTTGGTCAGCGAGTTGTTCATAATCTCGCTGAAGCCGTTGTCGGTGAGGTAGTCGCTGACGGCGTTCTTGAGCTTGCGCGGGTCGGGCTTCTTGCCGTAGGAGAGGCAGCTGTTGACGGTTTCGCCGATGTGGATGTTGTTGTAGCCGTAGATGCGCATGATTTCCTCCACGATGTCGCACTCGCGATAGACGTCAGCCTTGCAGGTGGGCACCTTGAGGGTCATGCCTTCGGCAGTCTCGTTGACAATCTCGATGTCGAGCGAGGTGAGTGCGGTGCGGACGGCCTCCAGCGGGATGTCCTGACCCACGAGGTCGAACATGCGGCGGAAGTTCACCTCCACGACGGGCTTCTCGATGGGCTTCGGGTAGAGGTCAACCATCTGGCCGCAGATCTCGCCGCCGGCGAGCTCCTGGATGAGCTTCACGGCGCGGCGCAGAGCCCACACGGTGATGTTGGGGTCGCAGGTGCGCTCGTAGCGGTAGCTGGCGTCGGTCTTCAGCGTGTGGCGCTGGCTGGTCTTGCGGATGCTCACGGGGTTGAAGAAAGCGCTCTCGAGGAAGACGTTCTTGGTCTCCATGGTGGTGCCGCTCTTCAGGCCGCCGAAGACACCGGCGATGCACATAGGCTCCGCCAATGTGTTAATTTGTGAATTTGTTAATTCGTTAGTCTGACTCCCACATTCACACATTCCCGAATTACCACATTCGCAACATATCATCAGGTCGCGGGCGTCGAGGGTGCGCTCCACGCCGTCGAGGGTGACGAACTTGGTACCCTGCGGCAGACGCTTCACGATGACGTGGCCGCCGGCAATCTGGTCGGCGTCGAAGGCGTGCAGCGGCTGGCCCACCTCCATCATGACGAAGTTGGTCACATCCACCACGTTGTTGATGGGACGCAGGCCCACGGTGCGCAGACGGTTCTGCAGCCACTCGGGGCTCTCACCAACCTTCACGCCACGCAGCGTGATGCCGGTGTAGCGCGGGCAGAGGTCGGGGTCTTCGACGGTGACTCTAATTGCGTTATTGTGTGATTGCGTTATTGTGTTAGTGGCTGGCGCGTCAGCACTAACGCATTTACACGTTGACGCATTAACGCATTCAGAAACCTCCGGCCATTTAATCTTCAGCTGCTTGCCTTCGCGGGTATTGCGGACAGCCACCACGTCGCGGGCCACGCCGATATGCGAGATGGCGTCCATGCGGTTGGCGGTGATGGCCACCTCGAAGAGGTAGTCGTCCTTCACGTGGAAATATTCCTTGGCGGGCATTCCCACGGGGGCGTCGTCGGGCAGCACCATGATGCCGGCGTGGTCGGTGCCGAGCTGCAGCTCGTCGGCAGCGCAGAGCATGCCCTCGCTGACGGCGCCACGCAGCTTGCCTTTCTTAATCTCGTAGTATTCGGTGTCCGAGGTGTAAATCTTGGTGCCGATCTGGGCGCACACCACCTTCTGTCCAGCGGCCACGTTGGGGGCGCCGCAGACGATGTTCAGCGGACGCTCGCCGCCCACGTCGACGGTCGTCAGGTGCAGATGGTCGCTGTCGGGGTGCGGCTCGCAGGTCAGCACCTGCGCTATCACCACATGCTCCAGACCGCCTTTGATGGTCTCCACCTTCTCTTTGCTGTCGACCTCCAAGCCGGAGAACGTCAGCAGGTCGTCCAGTTCCTGAGGAGTCATATCCTCAATATCCACATACTCTTTAAGCCAATCGAAAGAAATATTCATATATGTATCAGTTTATTATCAAAAAAATATACTCTTTGCATTATTCTGCAAAGATACAACTTTTTCCCGAAACCGCAACAATAAAAATCACTCAGGCAATAAGAATTCTGCGATATTCTCGGGAGTAATCACCTTGAAGCCAGTGTCAGGGTAGGCATCCATAAACGTTTTGGTGATAGTGGCTTTCTTGCGAGGATTCCATTTTATCTCGTATGCATGGAGCTTTCCACCGCCCTCTTCCAGATAGTCAATCTCCTGTTGCTGTGTGGTACGCCAAAAATATCGGTTCACCCAACGACGATAGTACTCATTACACTTTATTCTCTCCGAGACGACGAAGTTCTCCCACAATGCACCGATGTCTTGCCTTATTTCTGGAGCAGTGTAATCTGCAATCAACGCATTACGGATGCCGTTGTCGTAGAAAAATATCTTCCGACTCGCCTTGAGTTCATGACGCAAATTGCGTGAAAACGACGGCAGTCTAAAAATAATATAGCATTGCTCAAGCAGGGTGATATAACGTTCCACCGTCTTGCTGTCAAGCGAGCACATCTGGCTCAACTCGTTGAACGACACCTGTGATCCGACCTGATAGGCCAACGCGCGGAGCAGTGTCTGTAGTTTGTCGGGGTGCTTGATGTTCTCCCACGAAAGGATGTCCTTATAAAGATAGGCATCGGTCAATAGTTTAAGTATTTCTATCTCATTGCCCTCGTTCGTTACAACCTCAGGATAGTAACCGTAAACGATACGTTTTGGCAACATGCGCATTTCCTTCATTTTTCCATGGTGAGCCACCATCTCGCCAAACGACAGCGGGAACATCTGATACTCCCACTTGCGACCCGTCAACGGCTCGTTTACCTTGTTGGCCAGTTCAAACGCCGAGCTGCCAGTGGCTATCATTTGAATATCACAGTCTGCATCTGCAATCAACTTCAGCCTTAGGCCGATGTCTTTAATACGTTGGGCCTCGTCAAGTATCACTATTTTGTTGTTTCCGAACTCTGACAGCAACCTGTCGGCCGAGGCGTTGTTGAAGAGATTTTGCACCTGCATCTCGTCTCCGTTCAGCCACAAAACACCCTCTTTATTGCGAAGTATTTGCTTCAGTAAAGTGGTTTTACCCACCTGACGGGCACCTGCGAGGACAACAATCTTGCCTTTAAACAACTTATCCTCAATGCTTTTATACAACAACCGCTCTATCATAACCTTATTATTTACCACTGCAAATATACAACTTTTTTGGAATCAATTCCCAAAAAATCATAATTTTTTTGGAATTGATTCCAAAAATATCAACATATTCTATCGACAATCCGTCGGTGGTCCGTCGGCGATCTCTCGGCGGTGACGGCTCTTCGCTCCTTCTTGGTGGGTTCTATGTGCCTTCTTTGAAATTATTGCAACATATTGATAACCAACAAAAAGTGCAACAGCCATTACAGAGTAACACAAAACACTCATTTTCAACCCTTAGCTTCTTGACCCTTCGGTGATCCTTCGGCGGTCTCTTGGCAGTCGTTTTTCATCCCTAAATCTCATGCTCATCGCATCAAAAACTCATGAGCATCTTTACAAAAAAACATTCATTATTTTAATTGGCAAAATTATTCTGCCAGTAGTTTGTAGAGGTGATACTGCTCTGTCGGCAGGGAAACCTCACGGTATGCGCTGTCGGGGGAATAGTCAGTGGTGGTCAACAGGTGGCGGTGACGGTGTTGGTCGTCGAGGCTCACGCGGCATTCGCGGTAGTAGTAGCCCTGCAGCTTGTAGTCGAAATACAACGGCGTAGGTACCGTTACTATCTCGCCACGCTCCAACTGCGGTGCAATGACTTCCAGGTCGCGCTGCAACTGCACGTCGCGGCCCTCACCGCCGAAACGGACAATATTTAGAACCACTGCGCCCAGCATCAGCGCCAAAGCAACATATGCCAACACCTTGGATGGCTTTAACCATCGAGCCACAGGCTCTTCTATCAGCAGGGCCAGCAGCACCGCCACCATGGGCATGGCCGTCAGCAGGTAGAACTCGCGCTGGCGTGTGCTCACCATCATCGGCAGCACGGCGCAGGCCACCAACGCCCACATGGCCCACTGCTCACGAGATGGCTTCTGCCCCACCCCTTTGTTGACAATGGCAACCAGCAGCACAAGACCTATTGCTATAGCTGTGCTGCGCAGGAAGTAGACAAGTATCTGCCAACGGTGCACCTCGCCCTGCGACCAGCCGGCCATAACCTGGTGCAGCATGTAGTTGGAGAAATAGTCCCTTGCTTCGGGAACAGCAAGCGCGATGACAACGAGCGGGAGAAGCAAACCCATGACAATGCAAACAGACTGCACCAGCATGGCCTTGAACGAGAGGTTCTTTCTGTCGAAAAGCCACAGCAGCAGCGGCAGCACCAACGGGAACAGACCCGTGAAGCCTTTGGTCAGGAACGCTGCCACAAGCAGCAAGCCTGCCAACATACCGTTCAGAGCATTACGCTTGGTACGCAACAGAAGCAGTATGGCACCGAGGACGAACAGCACCATAGTGTTCTCGAGCAGGCAATGGTTGGCGAAGTGCGTTACCGTGGGCATCAAGGTCCACAGCAACAGCGGCATCCAACCATCTTCACGTCTGCCACCGAGCCGCACCCACAGCTTGACGGTGAGCCATGCGCAGAGCAGCATGGTGAGCACCATGTAGAGTTTCGTTACCCATATATGTGTACCAAGCACCTTGTAGAACAACGCCAGCAATCCCAGCGCCAGCGGCGGATGCTGGTAGAAGTCGGGATGGTGCGTAGCCGTGTAGGTGGGATGCCAGAAAGTTCCGATGCCGTCGGCCATATTGGCCGCCACATTGCTGTAGATAAGGCCGTCCATGAACATACCGGTAGTCGTCAGCGAACCGCTGACAAGCGCCAGAAACAGGGCAGCCACAGCAACATATAACGGCCAGGATTTCACTGCTTACTTAATCTTCGCCCAGCTGTCCTTGAGGGTGCAGGTGCGGTTGAAGACGGGGTGCTCGGGTGTTGAATCCTTATCGGTGCAGAAGTAGCCCATGCGCTCGAACTGGTAACGGGCGATGCCGTCGGCAAACTGGTTGTGGTCGGTATCGGCGAGGACGGGTTCGCACTTGGCGGTGACCACCTTCAGGCTGTTGGGGTTGAGGTTCTCGAGGAAGGTATGGCCTTCTTCGACATCGTCCGGAGCCTCGACGGCGAAGAGGCGGTCGAAGAGGCGCACCTCGGCGTCGATGGCGCTGTGGGCGGCCACCCAGTGGATGGTGCCCTTCACCTTGCGGCCATCGGGGGCGTCGCCGCCGCGCGTGGCGGGGTCGTAGGTGCAGTGGATGCAGGTGATGTTGCCCTCGGCATCCTTCTCGACGCTCTGTGCCGTGACGAAGTAGGCGTAGCGCAGACGCACCTCCTGGCCGATGGCCATGCGGAAGTATTTCTTGGGCGCCACCTCCATGAAGTCCTCGCGCTCGATGTAGAGCTCGCGACCGAAGGGAACCTCGCGCGTGCCGTCTTCTGCACACTCGGGGTTGTTGACGGCGGTGAGCATCTCGGTCTGTCCTTCGGGATAGTTGTCAATTATTACCTTCACGGGGTCGAGGACGGCCATGCGGCGCTGGGCCACCTTGTTGAGGTGCTCGCGGAGCGAGAACTCCAGCAGGCTGTAGTCGATGATATTGTCACGCTTGGCCACGCCGATGCGCTCGCAGAAAGCCTTGATGCTCTCGGGCGTGTAGCCGCGACGGCGGAAGCCGCAGATGGTCGGCATGCGGGGGTCGTCCCAGCCGCTGACATAGTTCTCCTTGACGAGCTGCAGCAGCTTGCGTTTGCTCATCACCGTGTAGTTGATGTTGAGGCGGGCGAACTCGTACTGGTGCGAGGGCCAGATGCCCAGCTGCTCGATGAACCAGTCGTAGAGTGGACGGTGGATGTCGAACTCCAGCGTGCAGATACTGTGGGTGATATGCTCGATGGAGTCGCTCTGGCCGTGGGCGTAGTCGTACATCGGGTAGATGCACCACTTGTCGCCTGTGCGGTGGTGGTGGGCATGGAGGATGCGGTACATGATGGGGTCGCGGAACATCATGTTGGGGTGCGCCATGTCGATCTTGGCGCGCAGCACTTTGGCGCCGTCGGGGAACTCGCCGGCGCGCATGCGGCGGAAGAGGTCGAGGTTCTCCTCGACGCTGCGGTCGCGGTAGGGGCTGTTCTTGCCGGGGGTCGTCACGGTGCCGCGGCCCTCACGAATCTCGTCGAGGGTCTGGTCGTCGACATAGGCGAGACCTTTCTGTATCAGCAGTTCGGCCCACTGGTAGAGCTGCTCGAAATAGTCGGAAGCATAGTGTTTCTCTGCCCAGTCGAAGCCCAGCCAGTGGATATCCTCCTGGATGGAGTCCACATACTCGGTGTCCTCCTTCACGGGGTTGGTGTCGTCGAAACGCAGGTTGGTCTTGCCGCCATACTTCTTCGCCAATCCGAAATTAATGCAGATCGACTTGGCGTGGCCGATGTGCAGGTAGCCGTTGGGTTCCGGCGGGAAACGGGTCTGGATTTTGTCATACTTACCTTCCTTCAGTCCCGTCTCGATAATCTCCTCGAGAAAATTCAGCTGTTTCTCCTGAGCAGTGTTTTCTTCCATAACAAGTTGAAATATATATTTATTAATTTATTATACAATAGTAAATCCAAACTGCAAAAATACGAAATTATTTTCATATTGAGGCAAAAAAAGTCCAACGGCGCCCTCCGAGAAAAAAAATTTGGCCATATCGGATAGGTTGTGTATTTTTGCAGCATGAAAAAGATACTTTTTGTTTTAGCAATGGCAGGTACTATCCTGCTGAGTTCGTGCGACATCCTTTCGCAGCTCGCCAATGACATCGCTGGCGTGGCCAATCTGAGAAACTGCAAATTCGACCTTAAGAATGTGAGCAATGTCACCGTCGCCGGTGTCGACGTGAAGAACCTCACGTCGGGCAACCTCTCCGCCACCGACGTGGTGAAACTTGTGGCGGCCTACCAGAGCAAGAAGGTGCCCCTGAGCATGGACATGAACGTCAACGTAACCAATCCCACCCAGCAGAAGGCCTCGATGACGGCGATGGACTGGATTCTGGCCATCGACGGTACCGACATGGCCAGTGGTGTCAGCAGCCGCAGCTATACCATCCGTCCCAGCACCACCACCACCGTGCCGCTCGGCGTCAACACCGACCTCGGTCAGTTCTTCTCCAAGAAAGGTGTGGATGCGCTGAAGAACTTCGCCTCGAGTTTCTCCAATGACGGCACCTCGTCGAAGGTAGGCCTGCGCATCAAGCCCAGCATCAACGTCAACGGCCAGCAGGTGTCCTTCCCCGACTACATCAAATTGGAGAAGTCGACCGGCTCTACTTCAAAAAAGAAGAGCTAAGGCAGAAGAACATCTGGGCGGCGGGCTCGATGAGCTCGTCGGGGAAGTCGTAGTCGGGATGGTGCAGCTCGGCGTGGTTCTCGCCACTGCCCATGCCGAACATGGCGCCAGGAAATTCTAACAGATACTCGGCGAAGTCCTCGCTCCAGCGGAAAGGCTCATCCTTGAATTGAAAATTGAAAATTGAAAATTGAGAATTATCTGTCGCGGCAGCCTTTTCAATTTTCAATTTTAAATTTTCAATTATTTCCTCATTGTTTTCTGTGGCGTGGAACGGCTCTACCAACGTACGCGTCACGGTGAGGCCGTAACGTCCTGCTATTTCGGCCACGGCGTTGTTGGCGGCGGCGAGCAGCCGCTCCATCGCGTCGTTAGTGAAGGCGCGGAGGGTGAACATCACCTCGCCATGCCCCGCCGAGGTGCCGAAGGCCGGCTGCCCCACCTTCACACAGATAAGCGTCGATTGCCTAAACTCCCCACTCTGCCCATTAAAACCATTGAACTTACTGATTATCTCGGCGACGGCAAGGCCTGGGTTGATGCCGAGCTCGGGTGTCGAAGCGTGCGTCTCGCGGCCGTCGAGGTGGTAGACCACGCCCGTCGAGGCGGCGGCAAAGGTCCGCGGACACAACACCACGGTGCCCAGCGGATAACCCGGAAGGTTGTGTAAGGCATAGAAAGCCTTGATATTGTACTGCTGCAGGATGCCCGTATCGAGCACGGCACGCGAGCCGGTACCTGTCTCCTCGGCAGGCTGCCAGAGGAGGAGAATGTTGAATGATGAATGTTGAATGATGAATTCTTCGTCTACCAGTTCGGCGAGGCGGAGGAGGATGGTGGTGTGGCCGTCGTGACCGCAGCGGTGACCTATGGGCAGGGCGTCGATATCTGCACGGAAGGCGACGGTGGGAATGCTTGATTGCTTGATTGCTTGATTGCTTGAGCTTTCACCTTGCCAGACGGCGATGACACCGTAGCCACCGACGTTGGTGTAGACCTTGGTCGGGTGAAGGCCTTGCAGGTGGCGGACAATCATATCGTGGGCAAACTGCTCGTTGCCGGCAGTCTGCGGATGCTCGTGGAGAGCGTGACGGATAGCTTTATAATCAATCATAATTTTTTTTCTCTATCAGAACCATCAGAACAATCAGAACTTTTCTTTTAGTTCTTTTCGTTCTGATTGAGCTTTAATATCTGTTCGCGGTAGAAGTCGCCACGCACCTCGAAGTTCTTGAAGGCGTCATAGCTGGCTGCCGCCGGTGAGAGTAGCACTACCCCACCCTTTTCCGTGTGCTCGACACACCATGGCACTATCTTGGTATAGTCGTCCTCAATCAATGATGAATGATGAGTGTTGAGTGTTGAGTGAATCCTGCGGCCGGCTTGGCCGACGAAGACTAGGTTCTTTATTGGGTGCTCATTCAGGAAGTCCACCAGGGGTGTGTAGTCGATGCCTCGGTCGAAGCCGCCGAGAATCAAGGTATCGACACGTCCAAGCGCCTTCACCGCAGCAATAGCCGCGGCGGGGATGGTGCTGATGCTGTCGTCGTACCACGTGATGCCGGCCACCGTACCTATCTTTTCCATTCTATGGCGCAAACCCCGGAACGAGGCCAAAGCCTCTTTAATGATGAATGATGAGTGATGAGTGATGAGTTGAGCTACTCGGCAGGCCACCAGGGCGTTGCTGCGGTTGTGTTCACCCTCTAGCGGGCAGGCTTTCAACAACTCCTGTTCTTCGGATGTGATATTATTTATTGAATACGGATGCAATTCACTCTCCACTCTCCACTCTCCACTCTCCACTAAAGCACGCAGCTCGTCATTGTCGGTGCAGTAGAAGAAATGGTCGCCCCCACGCTGTTTCAAGGCAATCTGGAACTTGGCCATCTTGTAGCCCATGTAATCCTCGTAGTGGTCCAGGTGTTCCTGGAAGAGGTTGAGCAGCACGGCGATATGCGGTCCGCGGTGGATATTCTCCAGCTGGTGACAGCTCAGCTCTGCCACCACGACAGAGTCTTCTCGCAACTCGTCGAGGATGTCGAACAGAGGAATGCCGATATTGCCAGCCAGAATACTACCTGGCAGCAGGTGATGTATCAACGACGCCGTAGTGCTCTTGCCCTTGGTGCCAGTGACGCCGATGGTCATGTCGCCATACACCTGAAGGAAGAGGTCGGTGAGGGAAGTGAGGTGAAAGGTGAAAGGTGAAAGGTGAAAATTGGGGATGCCGGGCGACTTGATGACCATGTCGAACGGCCAATCGGTTCTCCATTCTCCGCTCTCGGTCTTCCACTTTCCGTTCTCCACTTGCATGGCGATGGTATATTGTGCGTCGGGCACCAGGCGCTGGATGAGTCGCTCGGCGCTCTTTCCCTCGCGACCGTAGCCCGCAATCAGTATCTTATGTCCCTCAAGAAGGGTTTTCAATTGTTCTTCTCTGTACATGCGGCTTGTAGGATTTGGCGTTCTTCGGGAGTTAGGTTGCCCATTGGCAAAAGGACTTTAAGGTCTTTAAAGTCCTTAAGGTCCTTAGAGTCCTTAAGGTCTTTAAGAAGGGCGGGGCGACTTGTGGGATACCAGCGAGCCTGCATCATTGCCAACGCCTGGCGCACCTCGCTGACGGTACCCACGCACTCAAAGGGCTTTGTTTCGGCCTCGCCAATAAGCTGCCGGAACTCGAGTTCCAGCGTCGTGTCGTCGAGCATCGACTTGCCGAATATCTGGTTGAGTCTTGCGGGCTCGATGAATGGCGAGAGGATGATATAGGCGAAGAGACACTTGGCGCAGTGACCACACCAGATGTCCTCCTTGCTACCCACGTTGCAGCTCCGGAACACATCATGGTATGCCGTGAAACGGCTGAAGAGCATGGCAATCTGCAACTCGGAGAGCGGACGAAGGAAACTGAAATAATTGAAAATTGAAAATTGAAAATTGAAATTTTTAGAGGAACAATAATTTCGGAAGTCGTCCTCGAACTCGAGGCTCTTCGAGTATTGGTGGTTGACACTAGTGCCTATCACCGTGCTCTCGTTGGCCGAGTTCTCGTTGCTCAACGCCACATTGGGGATGCCGCTCAGGGCTGACGCCAACCGCGTGTAGAACGCCAGCATGGCCGAGAAGGGTGTATGTCCATTGAGGTACCCCTGGGCATTGAGTTCCAGCAGTGTGGGGTCTATCTTGCGACGAATCACCAGCACCTCATCCATTGGGAATCCCGCCACACGGGCACACTCGACCGTGGCCCCGCGAGGGTTCATGATGAGCGGGCGAATCTTCTTCCCTGCCCTTCGCAGCAGCTCGAGGGTAACGACGCTATCCTTGCCGCCACCCACCGGCACGAGATAAGAATGAGGAATGAGGAATGAGGAATGAGGAATTGGTTCCGCACCCGGAGTATTCCTAATTTCTAATTCCTCATTCCTCATTTCAAGGAACGCTTCCTGCGTCTCTGCTATCCCGTTGGTATAGTAGAACTCGCCCAGGCCGTTCCAATAGAGCTTCTTCCAGAAGGCCACTTGGTCGGCGGAGAGGCTTCCACATAAAACCTTTACCGTTGGTGGACAGGCACATTTCCAGTAGCTTATCAGCTCTATCATGCCCATATCGAACACCATGCGGTCGATGCCATCAACATTAAAATCAAGAAAAGAACGACGCTCTATCAGCGCTTCGGGATGAAACACGACATTCCCCATACGGAAATCGAACCACACCTTCAGTCCCGCCTCCGTCACCTCATGGTGGTAGGCCTCATATATAAACTCGGGATACCGCTCACGCAATTCCCGATATTTGTCATTCCTGTTCATCATGTTACTGATAACGTCACACGCAAAAAAATATTGTTCCTGAACAATAAAAAGCCACCACCGGCGTTTCTTGAAAAAATAAAAAACAATAATCTATGTTAGACCTTATCCTCCTCGACATTTCCAAGTCCGCCAAGACCATCATCATGATTGTGCTCATGATCGTGGTGTTCTATTTCTTCCTGATTCGTCCCAGCACTCAGAAAGCCAAGAAAGAGCGCGAATACCGCAACAGCCTGCAGAAAGGCGACCGCCTGATGACCGCCGGCGGCATCCATGTCTCCTTCATCAGCCGCGAAGGCGAGATGGCCACCGTCGAAGCCGCCCAAGGCGTCCGCATGAAGGTGCAAATCGGCACCCTCCAGCCCATCCCTGAAAGAAAATAACCCATTAGGATTATTTAACAAATAAAACTCCGAAAACTTTTCTAGTTTTCGGAGTTTTATTTGTATCTTTGCACCGCTTTTCGACTTCCAAAAGAAAGGCAGAACTATCTATCAACAACTGATAGCCAAGAACTTGAACAGAAGATGTCAACAGAAGAACAGAAAGAGAAAATAGTGGAAACCGCCGTGCAGATGTTCAACACGCGCGGTTGCAAAGGCGTGACCATGGACGACATCGCCACTTCGATGCACATCTCCAAACGGACGCTCTACGAGACCTTCGCCAACAAGGAGGAGTTGCTTTCGGCCTGTCTGATGCGAGTGCATGACGAAATCGACGCTCTCCACAAACAGATATTCCACAAGGTCGACGAGCCTCTCTTGGTAGCCATGTACATGATTCGCGCCAACGCCATCGTCAACCACAGCTACCACCACCTCATCGAAGATGCCGAACGTTGCTACCCTGAGCTCCACGACCGATTCTTCAAAGTCCACTCCGAGTGCTTCCGCACCTATATCCACCGCGGCATTGAATATGTACGTCAACACCAGTACCTCAGACCCGACGCCGACACCGAGGTGGCCGAAGAATTCATCTGTAACCTTGTGCAGCACAAACGCATGTCGGAAGTGCTCGACAGTCGTGAATATGCCCGCTACACCAGCGAGATATGCTTCACCTACCTGCGAGGACTGATGACCGTCGACACCATCGCCCGCTACGAAAAAGAAGAATCCCATTTCCGCCAACTCATCGAAGACCTGGGGATGGGCGATATAAAGAAATAAGTAAATATATAATAACAATGACACTGAAGAAACTGACATTAGGATTAGCGCTTCTGGCGCTGGGGCTGACAGCCTCGGCCCAACAGGCCCTGCGGCTAAGTCTCGGCGAAGCTCAGCAATATGCCGTCGAGCACAATGCCACAATGAAGAACGCCGACCTCGACATGAAGAAAGCCGAGTATGACCGATGGAAAACACTCTCCTCCATGCTCCCCACCGTCAAGGCAGGCTTCGACTACCAGAACATGTGCGGCTACAAGATGGAGATGCATATGGGAGGACAAAGCATTTCCCTCCCTATGGATCCCACAGGAAGCCTTAGCGTCACCGCCGCTGTCGCCGTCACCGGCGCCCAGATTGTTGGCGTCATGCTGCAGGATATCGCCAAAGAGATGACTGACATCTCCCGCCAGCAGACCGAACTGAACACTCGCTCGCAAGTCAAGAGCGTCTACGTCTCCATCCTCGTCATGGAGCAAACGGCAACACTCCTCGACTCCTCGCTGGCCAACATCGAACGCCTCGCTGCCGTCAGCCAGTCGGCTGTCGACGTGGGAGCCGCCGAGCAGGTCGATGCCGACAAGATTCAGGTGCAGGTGGCCACCCTCAAGAGCAACATCAACGCCACCAAACGCTCCATCCAGATGCTCCGCAACTCGCTGCTCCTCCAGTTGGGTGCCGATGTCAACGCCACCGTCGAGCTCACCACACCCGTCGAGGCCATCCTCAACGTCAACGACGCCGCACAGCTCCTCGGAGAGACCTTCCATCCCGAAAACAACTACGACTACCGCCTCCTCGAGCAGAACGAGAAACTCGCCGAGAGGAACGTCACCATGGCCTGGATGGACTTCACCCCCACCCTGTCGGCCTACTATCAGTTCAGCAAGAAATATCACTACGGCGAGACCGGCATGGATATGACCCCTCCCAACATGGTGGGTTTCTCCATCAGCCTTCCCCTCGTCACCTCCGGCACCCGCTATTCCAACGTCAAGAGCTCTAAGATTGCCCTTCAGGAGACGCAGAACACTCGTCGTCAGGCCGAAGACGGCCTTCAGGTGCAGTACAACCAGCTGCGCTACGACCTAGCCTCGGCCCTCGAGACCTACGACATCCAGCGCCGCAACCTCGACGTCACCCAGCGCGTCTTCACCAACATCGCTGAAAAATACAAATACGGCCGTGCCTCGAGCCTCGAGGTCACCACAGCCTCCAACGACATCATCGCCGCCCAGAACAGTTACATCCAGGCTGCCATGAACGTCATCTCCGCCCAGACAGCACTTGAAATCCTTTTGAATAAATAAAATACGCAATATGAACAAGACCATCAGAATCGCAACCGTCGCGTTGGCCATCTTCGGCCTCGCCGCCTGCGGTGGCAGCAAGAAAGACGACAACAAAGCCGCCACCACCACCAAGAAAGAAGCCGAAAAAGTGCAGGTGCTCACCCTCCAGAGCGAGCGCATCGCCAAGACCCTCGAACTCTCTGCCACGCTCGAGGGCTACGAGACCATGAACATCTCGCCCTCCATCACCGGCCACATCGAACATATCTATGTCGAAGTCGGCAGCCGTGTGCAGAAAGGCTCCATGCTCGTCCGCATGGACCAGACACAGCTCAACACCACACGCATCAACCTCGCCTCCACCAAGACCGAGCTCGACCGCGTCAGTGCCCTCAAGGCCAGCGGCAGCATCAGCGAGCAGGTCTACGACCAGACCAAGGCCGCCTACGACCAACTCGTCGAGTCCGAGCGCTTCCAGAACGAGAACACCTTCGTCAAAGCCCAGTTCGCCGGCGTCATCAGCGCCAAGAACTTCGAGGACGGCGAGATGTATACTGGTGCGCCCATCCTCACCCTCACCCAGATCTCGCGTCTGAAAGCCATCATCAATATCCCCGAGACCTACTTCCCTTTGGTCAAGACCGGCATGAAGGTCGACATCGAGAGCGACATCTTCCCCGGCACCACTTTCCCCGCCACCATCGAGATTGTCTATCCCACCATCGACCCCGCCAGCCACACCTTCCAGGCCAAACTCAGCATTCCCAACGCCAGTGAGAAGATTCGTCCCGGCATGTATGTCCGCACCCACCTCGCCATCGGCGAAGTCGACGCCATCGTCGTACCCTACCAGAGCGTGCTGAAGCTCACGGGCTCGAACGACCGCTATGTCTTCGTGAATGAGGAAGGAACTGCCCGCCGCGTCGCCGTCACCCTCGGCCAGCGCTACGACGACCGCATCGAAGTCATCCCCGTCGAAGCCGGTGCCATCAAAGCCGGCGACCAGCTCGTCGTCACCGGCCAGGCCCGCCTCGTGGATGGTGACAAGTTAGAGATTGTAGAATAACTAGGAAAACCTAGGAGCACCTAGGAATGCCTAGGAAATCCTAGAAAAAAGAAATAAAAGAAAATGGCTATTTACAAAACAGCAATCAACAAGCCCATCACCACGGGCTTGATATTCGTGGCCGTCATCATCATGGGTCTCTTCTCCCTCACGCGTCTGCCTATCGACCAGATGCCTGAGATGGATCCCCCCTATGTCACCGTGATGACCACCTATGCCGGCGCCAACGCCAGCGACATCGAGACCAATATCACAAAGATTCTCGAGAACTCCCTCAACTCCGTCGACGGACTGAAGAACATCACCTCCACCTCGAAGGACAACATCTCTGTCGTCACCCTCGAGTTCGAATGGGGTTCCAACATCGACGAAGCTCTCAACGACATACGGTCCTATGTAGACCTCATCTACGACAACCTGCCCGACGGTGTGTCGCGTCCCATGATTCTGAAGCTCAACTCCTCGGCCATGCCCGTCATGATCTACGGCTTCACCGCCAAGGAGTCTTACTCCGGCCTCAAGCGCATCCTCGAGGACAACGTGCAGAATGAGCTCAACCGTATCGACGGCATCGGCAACATCACCGTCTCCGGCGCCCCCGAGCGTTACGTCTATATCGACCTCGACCCCAAACAGCTCGACGCCTACGGCATCAGCCTTGAGCAGGTCGGCAACGCCATCTCGGCAAACAACCTCGACCTCGCCTCCGGTACCGTCAAGATGGGCAAGGAACAGTATCAGATGCGCGTCAAGGGCGAATACATCGAAAGCTCCGAAATTGCCGACATCGCCGTGGCCACCACCATGACCGGCAAACAGGTCTTCGTCCGCGACCTCGCCACCGTGCGCGACACCATCAAGGACCTCTCCCTCGACGAGAAAATCAACTCTCAAGACGGCGCACGCCTCATCATCACCAAGCAGACCGGCGCCAACACCGTGGAAATCGCTCGCCAAGTGCGTGCCAAGATGGAGGAAATCCAGAAAACCCTGCCGCCCGACATCGAGACCACCCTTGTCCGCGACGGCTCCGAGGAAATCGTCAACGCCATCAACGGCCTTGCCGAATCCATCTTCTACGCCCTCCTCTTCGTTGTCCTCGTCGTTCTCCTCTTCCTCGGCAACTGGCGCGCCACCATCATCATCGGCCTCACCATCCCCATCTCCCTCGTCACCTCCTTCATCTACCTCCTCCTCGCCGACTCCTCCATCAACATCATATCCCTCGCCTCCCTCACCGTCGCCATCGGCATGGTCGTCGACGACGCCATTGTGGTCCTGGAGAACATCTCCAAGCACATCGACCGTGGCGAGAACCCACGCGAAGCAGCCATCTGCGCCACCAACGAGGTGTGGACCTCGGTCATCGCCACCACCCTCGTCCTCGTGGCCGTCTTCGTACCTCTCACCATGCTGCCCGGCATGATAGGCATCTTCATGAAAGAGCTCGGCTGGATTGTCACCATCGTCGTCTGCGTATCTACCATCGCCGCCATCACCCTCATCCCCATGCTCTCCTCCAAGATGCTCAAGGAGAAGCCCTTCTTCCTGACCCGTGAGGCTCGCGAAGAGGCCGAGGCCAAAAAAGCTCGTAAGAAAATCACCTTCGAGAAGACCATCGGCCGCGCCTTCAGCGCCATTGAAAGCAAATACGCCAACCTTCTCCGCTGGTGCCTCCGTCATAAACTCGTCACACTCGTCACCTTCTTCCTCCTCTTTATCGTCTCGCTCATTCCCGTCATTCGTGGCTCCATTGGCATGGACTTCATGAAAGAGCAGGACAACGGCCAAATCTCCGTCAGCGCCGAGCTGCAGCGCGGCACCCGCATCGAAGAGACCCTCAAGACCGCACGCCACATGGAAGACGACATCCGCCGCATCCTCGGCGACGACCTCCTCGTCCTCTCCACCTCTGCAGGCTCCAACGACGACGCCGGCTTCGCTGCCCTCTTCAACTCCACCACCAACAACAAAATCTCCATCACCATCCGTGCTACCAAGAAGTTCGAGCGCGAACGCTCCATCTTCCTGATGCAGGAGGAACTCCGCCGCTGCTTCGCCGAATACCCCGAACTTGTCACCTACCAGGTCAACCAAGGCGGCATGATGATGGGTGGAAGCAACAACAGCCTCCAGGTCGAAATCTACGGCTACGACTTCGACCTCACCACCAACTTCACTCAGGAACTCAAGAAACGCATCGAGCAGAACGTCCCCGGAGCCCGCGACACCAAGATTAGCCGCGATGAAGACCGTCCCGAACTCAAGATTACCTTCGACAAGCAGAAGCTCGCACTCCACGGTCTCAACGGTTCCACCGTCGCCATGTATGTACGCAACCGCGTCAACGGCATGGCCGCCGGATACCTCAAGGAAGACGGCGAGGAGTACAACATCGTCGTCCGCCTCCGTGAGGAATACCGCGACGCCATCTCCGACATCGAGCAGCTCTCCATCCCCACCCCCACGGGCAAAATCATCAAACTCGAGGAACTCGCCAAGGTTGAGGAATACTGGTGCCCGCCCACCATCGAGCGTAAAAACCGCCAGCGCTACCTCTCCCTCACCGTCATGCCCTTCAACACCTCGCTCGGCGAACTTGCCCAGGGCGTACAGAAGGAAATTGACCAGATGGATATCCCGCAGGGTGTCCACTACGCCCTCGCCGGCAGCTATGAGGACCAGCAGGATTCCACCGCCGACATGGGTCTCCTCGCCATGCTCATCATCATTCTCGTCTACATCGTCATGGCCTCGCAGTTCGAAAGCTTCGGCAAACCCGCCATCATCATCATCTCCATCTTCTTCGCCCTCACAGGCGTTATCCTCGCCCTGCTGGTCACCGGAGAGAACCTCGACATGGTGGGTATGCTTGGCATCGTGCTCCTCATCGGTATCGTCGTCAAGAACGGTATCGTGCTGGTCGACTACATCAACCTCATGCGCGAGCGCGACGTGCCTCTCTACGAAGCCATCGCCCTCAGCGGTCAGAGCCGTCTACGACCCATCATGATGACCGCCCTCACCACCATCCTCGGCATGATACCCATGGCCACCTCCACGGCCGAAGGCTCCGAGGTATGGACCACCATGGGTATCGTCGTCATCGGCGGCCTCCTGATCTCCACCCTCGTCACGCTCATTGTCGTCCCTGTCCTCTACGGTGCCTTCAACCGCCGCGGTGACCACGAGCGTCAGGAAAAGATCCGCAAGAAATTCGTATTCATGAACATTAACCTTGATGAGTAATTAGCAATTAGGAATTAGGAATTATCGCCTCAGTCCAATTCCTAATTCCTAATTCAAAATTCCTAATTAATATGAAATCAGTCCTCATAGTCTACAATCAGGCCAACAACGAACGTGTCGAGTATATGCTCGATATGCTGGGCATTCGCGGCTTCACCTTCTGGGAGAACGTCCAAGGTCGCGGTAACGAGAAGGGAGAGCCCCACCGTGGCACCCATACCTGGCCCGAGATGAACAACGCCATCATGACCGTCGTCCCCGACGACAAAGTCGACGACCTCCTCCTCTCCGTCCGCAAACTCGACAAACGCAATGAAGAGGTAGGTATCCGGGCTTTCGTCTGGAATATCGAGCAGATGGTCTAACCAATATCTAAGTATTACCGTGGGAAATTGACCCAATGGTCGAAGAATCTTTCTTGCCCTCCTGTGCTGTTGAGGGCAAATAAAACGGGTGCTGATTTTGATTCAGCACCCGTTTAAGTCACAAATATAGCTCACGGACACTTCCTCCAAGACTACCATGCCGACAAAGAAGCCTCGGTGGTCACCGACAGAAAGACTGGTGTCGGGCCGATATTGACATGGCAAGGCTCAGCCAATCGTTTTGATGACCCGGGCGGGGTTTCCTCCCACCACCGTGTTGTCGGGCACATCCTTGGTGACGACGGCACCGGCGGCGACGACGGCATTCCTTCCTATGGTCACGCCCGGGCAGATGATGGCTCCCATGCATATCCATGCATTCTCCCGGAGGGTTACTTTCTTGAAATGAAACAAATTGTGCCTGTCGCTCAGGTCGTGGTCGACAGTTGTGATTTTGACCTCGGGGGCAATCAACACGTTGTCCTCGATTTCGACTATCCCGGGCGAGAGTATCGTTGCCCCTTTGTTGATGATGATGTTTTTCCCTATTTTCATCCGGCAGCCACAATCGCAATAGAAGGGCGAAACGATGGCCACACTGTCGTCGAGTTCGCACTGGAACAGTTCCTCCAACAGCCCCTTGTAGTCGGGGTCGGTGGGTCTTTTGGACGAGATTTGCAGGCAAAGGGCGTGGCTGCGAATCATCTCTGCTTCGATGTCGCGTAAACGGGGGTCGTCCTTGCGGATAGTGCCAGTGGCGTCTATCGCTTCGAATATCTGTGTTCCCTGCAATGGTCGAGTATCCATAGTGGCCATAAAGAATGTGTGTGTGTTCTCGCTGCAAAAGTACGAAAAAAAAACACAACTGGATGGCATGGGGGAAAAAAAATTGGTCGGTTGGAAAAAAGTTTGTATCTTTGCACCATGAAAAAAATCATCCTATTATTGGCTGTGATGCTATTGTCACCGGTGGCAATGGCACAGACAGCTACCGAACTGACCAATCTGGTCGTATTCATCCGATTTGCCGACGAGGAAGAAATCGACTTCCCCTTCAGCGACATGGACACCATGTTCAACGGACGCACCCCCGGCGAGTTCACCATCTATAACTTTTTCGATGTGCTCTCCTACGGGCAGATACACTACAACACGGTGTACCCTAACAATGTGTCTGGGGGCGCGATTGTCTCCTATCAGGACATCCATCCCCGCAGCTACTACCGCCCCTACAGCGCGGACAATCCCGACGGCTACCGGGGAGGAAACCCGATGATAGGCATCTCCATGCGCGAGGCCCAGCTGCTGGCTCGCGCGCTTGAGCACATCGATTCGCAGCATCTGGTGGACAGCTCCGTGGTGCTCGACGGCAACAGCGACGGATACATCGACAACGTCAGCTTCATCGTCAAAGGAGAGGTCGAGGGCTGGGGCGAGCTTCTGTGGCCACACATGGAGTTCTTCCCCCACGATTCAATAGACCATCCGGTCTCCGTCAACGGAGTCTTGCCCGATGCTTTCAACATGGAATTTGAGGGCTCTCGCGACATGTTCTCTGTCAATGTTTTCCGCCACGAAATGGGACACTCGCTGAACCTGCCAGACCTCTACCATTATCGTAACTATACCCACATCAATCAAGTGGGGATATGGGATATGATGGGGGCTGGCGATTTCCGCAGCCAAACCGCAGCCATCATGAAGAGCAAGATTTTACATGTCGGCGACGACCCCGTGCAAATCACTGCCGACGGCGACTATACGCTGCGGAGCGCAGGCTCGAGCCCCACTCAGAACTGCTACTATATCAAATCAGCTATCGACACCACACAGTGGTATGTGTTCGAGTATCGCAACAAAGCCGACCTCTTCGAGGAGGGTATTCCGGGCACCGGCCTGGTGATTTCGCGCTGGGTTGACAGCATACCTCTCGACAGGGAAGGAATGTACCACAACCCATTTTTCGACAACGAGAACTTCGTGCACCTGCTGTGGATTTTCCGTCCCGAATGCAGCGACGACATCACCAACGGCCGACTCGCACGGGCCTTCTTCAGCCAGGCGTCAGGACGCACCTCGTTCGGCCCCTCCACCGACCCTCACCCCTACCTCACCGACGGCACCCCCGAACAGAGTTTTGAGATTACCAATATCCAGGAGCACGACAGCACGCTGACCTTCCATGTGCACTTCCTGCCGGTGGGCATCCCCGACAACAGAGACGAGAATGCCACTATCTGCGTCTATCCCAATCCCGCCAGCAGCCAGTTGACGGTGGCGGGCATCCCCACAGGTAGCCGTATAGAGGTATTCAACGCATTGGGATGCTGCCAGTTGGTCGCCTCACAATCCAGTTTTTCCATCTCGGCACTGCCCACAGGCGTCTACCTGCTGAAGATGCACCTTCCCGACGGACAAATCTTGCATCATAAAATAATAAAACAATAAATATTAACCCTTAAAAATCACAATTATGATTAAGAACATCAAAAGAATGGCCCTGCTGTTTGTCGCAGCCGCCGCAATGTTGAATGTCGCCTGCTCGAAAGACGACAACGAAAACAACGAAGCCAAGAACCTTGTCGGCACATCATGGAAATTCTACTATGAAGGAGACGTCCAGGGTATGGAAATCGTCATGAGCGACGAACTCCAAATCATCTCCGCCGATTCTCTCAATCGCGTTGTCCATTTCGAAATGCCAGGAAACAATGTGGATGAAACCAACACTGTACACTACACCTGGGACGGTACCACCTTGAGCATACCAGACATGCAATTTGCTGTGACCTATCGCGCGAGCGACAACGTCTTTGTCCGTTCCATGGACGACCCCGAGTCGGCACAGATAATGGCCATGCTCGGACTCAACGAGTTTCTGTATCACCAGCTGTAATCATTCTTTCCTTCCCACGTGTTGTTGCTCATAGCAACCACAGAGGAATCTCGACACACAAAGGAGGGCGCCCCATGCGGGGCGCCCTCCTGTCGTAATTATCCTGTTGGATAAAACCGCTCTCTTCGGAAATTCTCCTGGGAGTTGGCTCTTATTTGGATGACGGCGTCAGTGTCCAGGTGTTGCCAATATTAGAGCAGATGGTCTAGTTTCCAGAAAGTTACAAGACTTTATCCAAAAACCGCGATTGCTCCGAAAATCGCGGTTTTTTCATGTTTTCTAACTACCTCATTCCTAGTATCATCTCCGTATCAAGTCCGTATCAACACCGTACCAACACCGTACCAACTCCTACCATGGTAGGAGATGATAGGGTGTTGATACGGTCTTGGTACGTCTATAGTACGTTTTTTATCTCTTTCCGGGGAAGAGTTTGGGAATGAAATGTGTCTGATTGTGCCGCCGCAGGCTGGCGATGATATCGCGCTGTTGGTCGGGCTTATAGAAGAAGAAGAGACGCCGCTGGTCGGCCTTGTCGCCGGGGGTCGTGGCCACGTAGACGGGCTTCATCGTCGTGGGATCGATGCCGGTGTAGTACATCTCCGTAGAGAGAGTCATGGGCGTCGGCGTGAAATCCTGTATCTGTTCCAGTCGGTAGCCCATCTGCTTCATGTCCACAGCCAGTTGTGCCATATCCTCGAGACGGCAACCGGGGTGGCTGCTGATGAAATAGGGTATCAGCTGGTAGCGGAGCCCCGCCTGCTTGCATATCTCGTCGAAGCGCCGCTTGGTCTCACGGAAGAGGCTGAAGGAGGGCTTACGCATCAACGCCAACACATGGTCGGAGGTATGCTCCGGCGCCACCTTCAGACGCCCACTGGTGTGATGCAAAACAACCTGCTTAAAATACTCCCAACCAAAATTAGACCCGACTGAAACATTTGTCCTTTCACTCCCTTTCACTCCCTTTTCACTCCCTTTCACTCCCTCTTGAAACAGGTCGCACCTGATGCCACTGCCCACATATAAATGTTTCACCTTGGGATGCGAGGACACCTTACGCAGCAGGTCAATCATCGGGCGGTGGTCGCTGTCGAGGTTTTTGCAGATCGTTGGCATCGAGCAGCTGTAGCGGCTACACTTGCGGCAGAGGTCGGTGTTCTTGCCCTTCATGCGCCACATGTTGGCCGAGGGACCGCCGAGGTCGGTGAGCACGCCGTGGAACTCGGGGTCGTTAGTGATGAGTTCCACCTCCTTGAGAATCGACGCCTCGCTGCGGCTGGCTATCTGCTTGCCCTGATGGGCGCTGATGGTGCAGAAGGAGCAGCCGCCGAAACAGCCGCGGTGGGTGTTCACGCTCCAGCGTATCATCTCGAAGGCAGGAATGGGGCCGCGCTTCTTGTATTTGGGGTGCGGCTGGCGCAGGTAGGTCAAGTCGAACGAGGCATCCACCTCGTCGGTGGTCATCGGCGGCTCGGGCGGATTGACCACCACATAGCGGTCGCCGTGCTTTTGCACCAGTGTGGCACACTCTATCTTGTTGCTCTCCCGCTCAATGATTTGGTAGTTCTCCGCCTCGCAGCGTTTACTCTTTTTACACTCCTCGAAGGCGTGCAGCTCTATTGGATTATTCTGAATATTCCGAATACTCTGAATATTCCGAGAAACCCACACTACTTGGGGCAACCCGTAGCAGGCTTCGATGCCCTTGCCCTCGTCGAGGAGCTTCGCTATCTTGAGCGTCGTGCGCTCACCCATGCCGTAGTTGAGCAGGTCGGCAGGAGTATCAATGAGGATGCTGGGAAACAGTTTGTCGTCCCAGTAGTCGTAGTGCGCCAGGCGGCGCATGCTGGCCTCGATGCCGGCGATGATAACCGGCACGTCGGGGTATATCTGCTTGAGGATGCGCGAGTAGACATAGGTGGCGCGGTCAGGGCGGAACCCCGCCTGACCACCGGGGGTATAGGCGTCGTCGTGGCGCAGACGTCGTGCCGCCGTGTAGTGGTTCACCATGCTGTCCATAGCGCCGCTGGTGACGCCGAAGAAGAGCCGTGGCTTGCCAAATTTTCGGAAGTCGCGCAAGTCATCCCGCCAGTTAGGCTGCGGAATGATGGCCACCTTATACCCTGCCGCTTCCAGCGTGCGCCCGATAACAGCGGTGCCGAAGGAAGGATGGTCGATATAGGCATCGCCAGTGACCAGGACCACATCGACCTGTTCCCACCCGAGGCGCTTTACCTCATCCAACGTTATCGGCAAGAAATGTGCCATAATGAAAGGTCCTTAAAGTCCCTAAAGACCTTAAGGACCTTAAGGACCTTGACAATCTTAAGTTATCAGTCCTGAATAGCTTTAATACCGGGGAGGACTTTGCCTTCGAGATATTCAAGCATGGCGCCACCGCCGGTGGAGACATAGCTCATCTGGTCGGCGATACCCATCTGCTTGACAGCGGCCACGCTGTCGCCACCGCCCACGGCGGCGAAGCAACCCTGCTTGCAGCTCTCAGCAACGCTGCGGGCGATGCTGTGGGTGCCCTTGGCGAAGGTCTCCAGTTCGAAGACACCGGCAGGACCGTTCCAGAGGATGGTCTTGCTGTTCATCACGATGTCGTGGATAGCCTTGCAGCTCTCGGGGCCGCAGTCCATGCTCTCCCAGCCGTCGGGCACCTCGCCGGAGGCGACAATCTGGGTATTGGCGTCGTTGCCGAACTTGTCACCGATGACGCTGTCGACGGGCAGGTAGTACTTCACTCCCTTCTCGTCCATGCGGCGCATCAGCTCGCGGGCCAGGTCGAGCTTGTCGTCCTCGCAGATGCTGTTGCCGATCTTGCCACCAAGGGCTTTGGTGAAGGTGTAGCGCATGCCGCCGATGATAATCATGTTGTCGACCTTGTTGAGGAGGTTCTCAAGGATGCCGATCTTCGAGCTCACCTTGCTGCCGCCGATGATGGCGGTGAAGGGACGCGGCGGATTCTGCATCAGCTTCTCGAGGTTGCGCACCTCGTTCTCCATGAGGAAGCCGAAGTATTTGTCGTTGGGGAAGAATTTGGCGATGACGGCAGTCGACGAGTGCTCGCGGTGGGCGGCACCGAAGGCGTCGTTAATGTAGCAGTCTCCAAGGGCGGCCAGCTGGCGGGCGAGGTCCTCGCCGCCTTTAGTCTCTTCGGGATAGAAGCGGATGTTCTCAAGAAGCATCACTTCGCCACTCTTCAGCTCCTTGGCCATAGCCTCGGGTTTGCCACTGCCGAGCAGTTCCTGGGTGAACTTCACGGGACGGTTCACGAGGGTCTCGAGATACTTAGCCACCGGCTCGAGGGTGAGTTCGGGCTCGAAGCCACCCTTCTTGGGACGGCCAAAGTGGGCCATAATGATGATGGCGGCACCGTCTTTGAGCAGTTTCTCGATGGTGGGCATAGACTCACGCATACGGGTGTCGTCGGTAATCTGCTTCTGGTCGTTCATAGGGACGTTAAAGTCCACACGCAGCAGCACCTTGCGGCCTGCAAAATTGATATCTTTTATACTTTTCATGAGTTGTTTGGGGTTTTATAATTATTTTGTTTAATAGGAGTTCCTAGGAAAACCTAGGAGCACCTAGGATCGCCTAGGAGAACCTAGGGTTTCTTAGGCTTCAGCGTGATGCGGCTCTTCCACGGCCATACCGATATAGAGCGAGGTGAGCATGGTGAAGACGAAGGCTTGCAGGTAGGCCACCAGGCATTCCAGCAGCGAGATAAAGACGCTGAAGAAGATGCTCACTATCGTCACACCTCCTCCCACCAGCGAACCGAAGAGGTTGCTGAGGATGAAGATGAGGAAGATGAATCCGAGGATGACGATATGGCCAGCAGTCATATTGGCAAATAGACGGATCATCAGCACGATGGGCTTGGTGAAGACACCCATCAGCTCTACCAACGGCATCAAAGGGAATATCTTCAGCCAGGCGGGGACGCCGGGGGTGTTGAAGATATCAATCCAATAGTGCTTGTTGCCGCTGATATTGGTAATCAGGAAGGTGATGATAGCCAAGGTGGCGGTGACGGCGATATTGCCGCTGATATTGGCACCTGCCGGGAAGATAGGTATCAGTCCCAAGATATTGCTGAAGAAGATGAAGAAGAACAACGTCAGCAGATAGGGCAAGTATTTCTGGTACTTCTTCTCCCCTATCATCGGACGTACAATGTCGTCGCGCACGAAGACCACCAGCATCTCCACGAGACTCTGCAGGCCGTGGGGAGCTTGGTTGGGACGTTTCTTGTAGCCGCGCTTGGCCACCATCACGATGACTATCAGCAGAGCCACCGAAATCATGATGGCTGCCGAGGTCTTGGTGATGGAGAGGTCCAGCGGTTTTACCACGTTGCCCTCGGCATCGAGCAGGAGCTCGCCGTCGGGTCCTACACAGGCTATCTCCTCTTTCTCGGAGCCGCCGCCAATCAGACGGTAGCCCTTGTAGTCGGCGTGGCCGTGGTGGAACTTCGACGACATGAAGATGTCGACATGGCCGTCGTTGATCACGATGACAGGCAGGGGAATGGCCACAGCGTGGGTCTCACCGTCGGAGACATAGTCGAACAGGTGCCATGAATGGGCATCGGTGACATGTCCGATAATCTCCGATCCCGCATCTATCGCCTCGCCCTCTTCAGCGCGAAGCGTGGTAGGTACTGTCATAAAGAGTACCGCGATCAAACTTATGAGTATCTTTTTCATTTGGCTTTATCTACTTAACTACTGAAGTATTGTCGAAGATATCTATCTGCAGGGTGTCGAAGAGACCCAGCTGGTTGGTGTCGCCTTTGTCGGCTGGAGCGGCGGCAATCTGTCGCAGCGACTGCTTCATCAGTCGGTGCAGCGCCGTCGGACGGTCGATGCCACAACTGTCGGCATAGGCACCCAAACGGTACACGTCCAGCTCTGTGAGCGTGAGCGTGTACCTTTTGAGCTTGGGTTTCTTCTCTTTTTTCATCGTTAATCACTCATCATTCATCACTCATCACTAACTAGAAGTAGAGGTTGTTGTTGCCGCTAGGCATGGTGGCACTCAGCTGACCCGGACGGGGCTTGATGACGTTATAGTACGTGGAGTAGTTCGTGTTGACCATCATCATCAGGTCGTCGTTGTAGTCGTTGGTGCCGTTGAGGTCGATGCGGATACGGCCATTGACCTGCTCGAGCACCTTGCGGGCCTCGGCCATGAGGGCCTGGTCTTCAAGGGTCTCCTGAGCGACAGCATAGAGGCGGCGGATGTTCTGGCAGTCCTCATAGAGGTTCTGCGCCACACCGGGCAGTTTCTCGTCGTCGAAGCGGATCAGGTAGCCTATCTCTTTCTTGAAGTGGTTGAACACCTTCTGCCACTGCTGCTTGGCACGCTCTATGCCGTAGACATTCTTGTAGATGTCTATGACATTGATAGAGATGGTGCCGTTGGCGAAGAGCAGGAAGGCCGAGTTCTCGTCGGGCTCGAAGTTGCGGTCGGGGAAGTTCTTGTCATAGATTTCCAGCAGCTTGCGGGCTTTGTCGAGATGGCCTTTGCGCACCTCATCGTCGGCGAGGAGCATCAGCGTGTTGTGCAGGTTCGGCACGAACTGCTCGCGGCTGACGGGGTCGACATAGATACCCTCGCGGTCGAGGTTACCCCACTTCAGCGGCTGGCCGTTAATGCCACCGACGAAGTAGTCGGCAGAGTTGTCCGTGAAGCGACGGCCTGCGGGATAATAGGGCGTGAACTTGAAGTTCATTCCCTCCCGGACGGCGTAGCTTTCGGCCAGCGGATAGACCGAGCGGATGTAGCCGGGGTTCATTATGCAGATGTCGCGGTGGAACTTGTTGGTACCGATGATGTCGAGTATCATCAGTTCGTGACGCAGCAGTGCTGCATTACGCACCTCCCAACGGATTTCGGGCTCCACCTGGTCTGCTATCTCGGCGGGAATGACGCCCTCGGCCACCAAGGCGGGGATATCAAGCGTGATCTTGAAGCGGTTGGTGGGGATATAGTACACCGTGGGGGCGACATCCGTCTGGTAGCCCATACGGTAGTAGAGGTCACGCAGACGGTAGTTCTCCGGATGGTCGCGCAGCTCTGCGAGCACCTCTGTCACTTCGCGGTATTCGCCCGACTGGTCGGGCACCAGATACACCGCATCCTGTCCCAGGCCATAGAAGTCCTTGGTCAGGGTGAAGGGCAGCGGGTCGCTGTCGTAGAGCTTGTTGAAGAGCTGCTCGACATACCAGTACATGCCCGACAGGGTGTAGTTGAGGATACGTACATCCGTGCGGATACCCTCGACCTCCTGGGCGTACCACAGAGGGAAGGTGTCGTTGTCGCCGAAGGTGATGAGGATACCTTTCTTCTTCATGCTGCTCAGGTAGTTCTCAGCGAAGTCGCGGGCGGCGGTCTTCTCACTGCGGTCATGGTCATCCCAGTTCTCGCAGGCCATCAGCACCGGTACGCCGAGCATGCAGGCCACAAAGACTGCGGGGACGACGAACTTGTAGGCTTTCTCTTTGCCCTTCTTGAAGATGGCCGAGATCCACTCGGAGAGACCCATCACACCGAGGCCTATCCACATCGCGAAGAAGCTGAAGGAGCCCACGAAGGCGTAATCGCGCTCACGCGGCTGACGCGGAGGCATGTTCAGGTAGATGGCAATGGCGATACCCGTCATGAAGAACATGATGAAGACCACAAAGGCATCTTTCGGGTGCTTGATGACATGGTAGGCCAGGCCCAGAAGACCTAGCAGCAGGGGCAGCAGGTAATAGACATTGCGCGACTTGTCGTTCTCCATATAGTCGGGTAGGTCAGTCTGCGGACCCAGGCGGGCTTCGTCGATGAAGTTGATGCCGCAGATCCAGTTGCCGTGGAGGTAGTCACGCGAACCGTCGATATTGAAGTAGTGGCCCTGCTGGTCGTTCTGTCGGCCGGCGAAGTTCCACATGAAGTAGCGCCAGTACATCCAACCCATCTGATAGCGGTGCAGGTAGGTCATGTTCTGTCCGAAGGAGGGTTTCTGGTTGCCGTCCACTCCTCCGGCCCAGTATTCGTAGAACACCTCGTGCCAACGGCTCGAGTCGGCGCTCCACATACGGGGGAAGAATCCCGTGTGGTTGTCGGGGAAAACCTGCTCGATGGCATAGTCGGCGGGGATATAACGGTCCTTGCCAGCCACGTTACCGCGGATATACTTGGTATAGCTGGTGTCGTGACGGACGGTCTTCTCACGTGCCGGGGGCACACCATACATGCGGTACTCGGCATCGTTGACGATGCGCTGACGCTCGTAGGTGTAGTACTGACCGGTGAGCAGCGGCGTGGAGCCGTACTGCTCGCGGCCCAGGTAGGCACGCATAGACACAGCGTCCTTGGGGCAGTTCTCGTTGAGCGGCGTATTGGTATTGGCGCGGATGACAAGCACAAAGAAAGTGCTGTAGCCTATCACCAGCATAGCGAAACTCAGGAGGGCGGCGTTGACCACGGGGCGACCCTTCTTCTGGGTGTACCACAGGCCGAAGACCACGGCGGCAGCCAACAGTACGAAGAAGAAGATGGTACCGCTGTTGAAGGGCAGACCGAGGCCGTTGACGAAGAAGACGTCGAAGGCCGAGTCGACATTCACGATGCCGGGGATGATGCCCCAGAGGATGATACCCAGGGTGATCATCGAGAGCACACCACAGAGGATGAAGCCTTTCCAGTTAGTCTTAGGCCATTTCTTGAAGTATACCACATAGAAGAGAGCGGGGACCGTCAGCAGGTTCAGCAAGTGGACGCCGATGGCCACACCGACCAGCAGGCTGATGAGCACCAGCCAGCGCAGCGAGTGGGGGTCGTCGCTCTGCTCTTCCCATTTCAGGATAGCCCAGAACACCAGTGCGGTGAAGAAGCTCGACATAGCGTACACCTCGCCCTCGACAGCCGAGAACCAGAAGGTGTCGCTGAAGCAGTAGGCCAGCGAGCCCACGATACCTGCGGCGAAGACGGCCCAGGTGCGGGGCGACTTGATGTCGGGGTTCTTGGGGTCGGGCAGCAGGTGCTTGCCGAGCATAGTGATGCCCCAGAAGAGGAAGAGGATGGTGAAGCCACTGCACACGGCGCTCATCACGTTGACGGCATGTGCCGCGCTCGCGGGGCTCGAGAACATCGAGAAGAGACGTCCGATGAGCTGGAAGGTCGGTGCTCCCGGGGGGTGGCCCACTTGTAGTTTGTTGGCGGTGGCGATATACTCACCGCAGTCCCACCACGACGCCGTAGCTTCGGCCGTCATGATGTAAACAGCACAAGCTATCAGGCAGATGACCCACCCGATAACGTTGTTCACAAAGCGATACTGTTTCATGTTTTTTTTATGATTGTTTTACGTTGATACGTTGATAGGTTGATACGTTTTACCTTTTTAGTTTTTACTTTTTATTTTTTCATTGCGCATCGCGCAAAATGGGCATCGTCATGCATCTAGCGCCACCGCCGGCACGGGGCAGCTCGCTGCCGGGGAATGCGGCCACGAACTTGTCGTAGTTCTTCATGTCCACCTTGCCGCTCACGATATCCTCGGCGTTGAGGACGGCGAAACCGGCGCGGTCGAGGGCGTCGATGGTGTGGCTGTTACGGCGGTAGCCGATAATCTTGTTGTCGCCCATGGAGAAGAAGTTGCAGCCCGAATGCCACTGCTCGCGCAGCTGCACCCAGGGGTCGCTGCCACCACCGATGATGGGTTCAATCTCCCAGCCGAGGCTTTCGAGACCCTTGACGATGTTGGGCACCTCGGTATATGTAATCTTGCCACCCTCAACAGTGATGAGAGTGGTGGCTTTGCCGGCGAAGAGCCCCGTCTTCTTGAGCATGGGCTCAAAAATCATGCAGCGGTGCTTGCCGAGGAAGGTGAACACCATGTCCAGATGAATGAAGCTCTCGGGACTCATCGGAAGTTCCTGAGTCAGAATAAGGAATCTATCGCGTTCCTTGGCGAAAGTCTCAGCCAGGTACTTGATACCCTTCTCGTTGGTGCGGATACCCTGGCCGATGCAGAGAAGGTCGGGCGCAGCAATCTGCACGTCGCCGCCCTCGGTGCGGGCCTGAGGATCATGCTGCATAGCATTGAGGATGTCGACTTTGAAGAAATGCTTGAAGATGGCCTCGTAGATAAGGGTCTCGCGCTCGCGCACCTCAAAGCTCATGGAGTTGATAAGCACGCGGTTGTAGACGGTCGAGGAGGCGTCGCGGGTAAAGAAGAGGTTGTATAGCGGCTTGAGGAGGTAGCGGTCGTCGCTGCCATTCCACTCGGGCCTCTCATATCCTTCTACAAGAATGTCAGCCAGAGACTTGGCGTCGAGGGACATCAGCTTTTCCGTCGACTCAGGGCATTTATCCATCTTGCAGCTCGTCTCGACGAGGTGACGTCGTATATCGTTGTCCTTGAGGAGTTCTTCGAGGATATCCTCGACATAGTAGACGTCGGTCCACTTCTCCAGCACACCGCAGAAATTGGCATATTCCGTGTCGACGATAGGCTTGTTGAGGATGTCGCTGTAGAGAGCGTGGGCGGCGTTGAGAGGAGTCATACGTTCAATCTCCACGCCGGGACGATGCAGCAGCACAGCTCGCAAGCGGCCCGTCTCGGAAGCCACATTCACTGCACAGGGGGTTATATTTTTATTATCGTTATTCATATTAATGCCTAACTCTTATTCTTAACTCTTAATTCTTAATTCTTAATTCACAATAAGTTCACCCCAATGGAGCAAACATTGTGAAAATGCAAATATACAAAAAACTTTCAAACCCCACAAATCCAGATTCAGATTTTTCAACAAACTGCCAACAATCACTCTTCCCCTACCCTTCTCTTACCCGGGTGGGAGATGGGTAAGAGAGGAGTAAGAGAAGAGTAAGAGTTGAGTAAGAGTTAGTACCTATAAGATACTGATTTTCAATCCACACTAATTTGCTCCGCAGGAGCCGTGGCGCGGAACTCGGGAGCGTACATGCACTGCATGGTGACGGGCCCGGCGAGGAAAGCTCCAGGATTGGTCACATACACCTCGTATTCAACAATATACTTACCTTTTTCGAGGCGATTAATGTAGCAGTGGGTGGCGGTGTTCTTCACCTCGACATAGTAACGTAGTCCCTGATTCCAACACCACCCCGAACGGGTACTTATAGGCTCCACGCAGGAGGGGCGTCCGTCGATGAGTTCGAGGTACTCCATGGTGCGGTCGACAGAAATCTCGATGCGGACTTTAATGCGGTCTCCAACTTTCGGAGTATTCTGACCATTCAGAACATTCTGATTATTCTGATTCAAGTAGCTACGCTTGAGGGTGATGCCGCTCGCGGTGGAGGGAATCTTGTCCATGTCGTCGGTGTACTGGAAGTAGACGGCACCCCAGGCGATGCCGGGAGTTTCCTTTTTCAGAGTGATGAGTGAGGAGTGACGAGTGAGGAGTGTGTCGAGGTCGGCACCAGACCATCGCTGGGTGCAGTAGCCTTCGAGACCCTCGGCGGGAGCCGTGAAGGGAGCACCAAAGACAGTGAGTGAAATCGGATTATTCTGAGTATTCGGAATATTCTGAGTATTCTGCGGCATCAGCGCGCTGATGGCGTCGACGGTGGCGCGGTCGCTCTCCCAGCGGGTGGTCTGCTTCTGCTTGAGGAGCCACTGCTGCATGAGGGCGATAGAGGAGGCGTCTTTGGGCGTAACCTCGCGGAAGGCCTGGATGAGAAGGGCTTGCGTCTCGATGGGACGCTCGTACCAGCACCAGCCACTGCGGTTGTCACGCCAGTACATACCCATCTCGTCGCTGACGAGGGCCTTCTCCTTGAGGCGGCGGATGAGGTCGCGGGCAGCCTTGCTGTCGCCGCCGCGCTGGAAGACAAGGGCCAGCTGCGCCTGGGTGTAGAGGTTGTCGTACTTCTTATAGTTCTTCAAAGCGTTCTGATAGTAGAACTTATAGGCCTCGGTAGTGCCTTTACCATAGAAGGAGCGGATGTAGAGGTATTCGATGTTGTCGGGCTGCCATTTGTAAGCTTTCTTGAGGTAGGGCTTGATGTATTTCTCGTAGTGTCGCTGCTCCTCGCGGTCGACGTAGGCGAGGACCTGCTCGATTAACAGATTGTCCGATTTCTCGAGTATCGAAAGGCGTTTGAGTATTTGCTCGGTAGACCATAGAGAGCTCTCGCATTCGGGCATCCATCCCCAGCCGCCGTCGGGATTTTGGCGCTCTTCCAATTGAGTGATGAGTGATGAGTGCTGAGTGCTGAGTGTGGCTGAGTCGAAGTAGTTGGCAATGGCCTGGCGCTGCTCTATCTCGCTCTCGGCGTCGCGGAGCCACGGCGTAGCCTCGAGGAGGGTCTGCTTGATATCCTCGTTGATTTTCAGGCGGGTGTTGGCGGTATCGGTAAGGTCTTTAAAGTCCTTAAGGCCTTTAAGGTCCTTAAGGATATTCCGGGACAGGGTGTTGACATAAAGGCTATTGGCAAGATAGATATTGGAGGGGTTCTCCTGCTCCTTCAAATAAGGCATAGCCTTGACGGCGAGCCACATGGGGTCGGTGGTCAGCTCGGCGGCGAGGAAATGCGGTTTTGCTGTCGAGGTGAAAGATGGAAGGTGAAAGGTGAAAGATTTTTTGCCTTTGCCGTTGATGTAGAGGGGCTGCGAGAGGGTGACAGCCTGACGGCTGGAGACGACGGGAATTTGGCCGCGCTCGCCGTCAGAAAGGAAAGCTTTCTCACCGTCGTTGTCAAGCGTGCGGGCCACAATCTCATAGGTAGCGACAAAGAGGTCGTCAGGTATGTTAGAGATGGGGAAAGCGACCTGGGCGGAGCCCTGAGCAGGGACGACCACAGTTTGAGTATTCTGTGTAATCGGAGTATTCTGATTATTCTGATTATTCTGATCATTCAGATTAAACCACACTTTCACCTGACGGTCGACGTCCGTGAGGTTCACCACCTTAGCCATAAGCATGAGGCTGTCGCCGTGGCGGATGAAGCGCGGGATGTTGGGCTGCACCATAAGGGACTTGCTGGTGACGAGACTCTTGTCCAGGGAGCCGATTTTGAGGTCGTTGGTGAAGGCCACACCGCGGACACTCCAGCGAGTGAGCAACTCGGGGACACGGAAGCTGTAGGTGGCGGTGCCGGTGGAGTCGGTGCGCAGGTCGGAGACAAAGAATGCCAGAGTGCTGAGGTTGGTACGTATCTGCACAGGCTGATTGGCAGCCGAGGGCTTTCCTCCGTCGCTATAGCCCAGGCCGCCTACGGATGCCACGATGCTCTCGACGGAGTTGCCAGGCATGCGGGCGACATCCTCAGAGGTGAGACGCATGCCCGATTCGGGTGCACCTATCTCGATGACAGGTACCTTTTCGGATACAATTGCCACCTCCTCAAGCGAATTGCCCTTACGCTTGCGCACACCACTCTGCATGGTGACCATGTCATCCTCGCCACGGGCGGACGACCCTACATTATCATCCCCTGCATCAGCAATTTCCAAGACAGTAGTTACCACCACCTCATACTCCAGTTCTTCTGCGAAATATTCTCCAAAGAGTCCTCTCTGCAGTGTCATCCCATAGGTTTTGGAATCGTTTCCATTCTGCCACTCAATGGATTCTTTGAAATTCTTCGAGTCGCCACTAAAAGAAACCCCACGGATTAAGTGGGATCGCAACGAGCGCCACGGCGAGAAGGAGGTCACGGACCGGCCTCCATAGCTGTTGAGGGCGTCGTCATACATGGTCATTATTATAGTGGGTAGTGGGTAGTGGATAGTGGGTAGTTCTTGACCACGAGCACTCTCCACTCTCTGCTCTCCACTCTCCACTTTGATAGTCCATTGCTCCTGCTCGCCAGGCTGCAGTTTATCGCGGAAAGTGCTGATGTCGACCTTCAGCTGCTTGTGAGAGAAGGGCACGTTGACACTTCTGGTCCATTCTTCTTTAAGGCCTTCGCGTACTGCATGAAGCGTCACCTGGAAGCCGCCCAGCATCGACTTGTCTACAGGGATGGAGAGCGTCTGTATCTTGCGACCAGCGGTGAGCCATCGCGACTCAATTTCCCTACCGTCGGGGCCCGTCAACATATAGAAGAGGCGTGTACCGTCGAACGCCGACGCATAGCGCACAACCACGGTCTCTCCCACCTCGGCGCTCAAACGGTTGCCGGTACCACGGCCGGCAGTCTTCACATCTCCCCACAACAAGCTGGCATTTGGCAGCTTGCGTTCGTCGGGGAGGACTAGGGTGACGCGCTGCGTGTCGAAGACTTCGCCGGCGGAAACGATGATACGGTAGACGCCGGAGCGCATCTTCTTGACAGGCAACTCGACGGTGTAGCTTTGACGTGTGCCGTCGGCATGGTGAGTCATGGTATATTCCCAGTCGGTCGCCCAGGTCGACACATTGCCCTCACCGGCAGTATAGTTGTATTGCGGGAAAAGGTTGCGGAACTCGGCGGAGTCCAGGGTCTTTGCCGCCATGGGATTGAGGAGGATAATCTCCGGCGTGAAGCGCAGCACATCGGGCCGACGCAGACGCACCACTTTGATGGTCACGTCGCCCTTGAGCGGCTGGCTGTTGAGGTCATAATAGGAGTAGCTGAGATGTTGAGGGTCTGACGCGTCAGGGGTCTGCGTCAGTTTAACCTCCTCATTGAGGAAACCCACATTCAGAGAGGTACTGGCTTCGTGGGTCTCGCCGTTGATGTCGGTAACATCGACATAGACCATATAATTGAAGACCGGATTGCAGGCGAAATCGAGCGAGCTGTCGGGCCACGGCGTAAAGGTAATATCAAACGAGCCGTCAGCGGCAGTCTCCGTCGAATCAAGGATCATATTACTCTCGATATCGGGGTAGTAGTTTTTATACGTAAGGTCATAGTGTCTACACCTACTGTTCCAAGAGAGTTCTCGGGAAATGATGTACTTCACCTTGGCCCCCGAGACCATGGCTCCGCTATAGGCCTGCGCCAGACCCTTGATTGTGTAGGGTTTGCCAAAAGCGGGTTTCTGAGGGTCGGAGAGACTGGATGTCTGGGGACCGAGGGTGACAATAAACTTCGGCTGCTTGTATTCTTCTACATTAATAGGAAACGAATTAAGGTAATTTTCGCCTTCATAGACCAGCACATCCCACAGGCCAGCCATTGCGTCGCGGGGAATGACGAAGTTGGTGCTCACCACCCCATAGCCGTCGGAGGTCAACTCGCGCACCTCGTGGTCTTCGTAGTTGGGGTTTATGAGTTTCACCTTCACTGCATGTCCCGGCAGAGTATGACCCTCGACGCCGTTGCTCTCGTATAGCACGGCGGCGAAGCGCACCGTGTCGCCCAGCCGGTAGACTGGGCGGTCTTTGAGCAGATGCGCCTTATGCTCCATATAGTCGTTTTTGGAGGGGTAACTTGCCCAGCAGTCACGTGTATACACCGCCCCGTTGCGCTCGATGCGCATCTTTCTCGTGTCCTCGTTTTCCACCCGGAAGCGGCCGTCGGGGTAAGTCACCAGTGTGTCGAGCGGCTCACCTTTCAACGTCAGCATCACAACCTCCTGTCCTTCGATGGGGGCACCCGTCATTGCGTCCACCATCATAAACTCGCTGTTATCAGTCTTGAGTAGCTGAATGTCTGTACAGAGAAGGACGATGGAGGCATCATGATTGTCGAAAACGGTATCCTTTGATGCCACAAGCAAGTAGTTGCCCGCCTTCATCGGCGGCAAGTCGAAAATCAGAGGATGCTCCTTATGGGAACCGTCGTCTTCGACGGCCTCCTCCCAGTGTTTCAGGTACATGGGGAGATTCTTCATATACTCCTTCATGTCCGTGCCACCGTAAGGATAGAGTCTGAAATAAATGCGATTCAGGTTCGCATAGGTCAGCTTCTTCAACGACGGCCGACCGGGATAGATCGTAAAAGCATCATCACCATAGCACGACATCTCAATCTTAGACCGGCAGATGTTCATGCGCAAGTTGGCACATTCGGCGGCGCCTTCACTGCCGGGGAAAAGAGCTTCCGCGGTGTCGCAGTAGCGCACAGCCGCCAGCATGTCGTCACATCCTTCCATCAAATGTGCCATCTCATTGTAGAAATGCGCCACAAAGGGGCACTTGCTTCCGCGGTACTTGTTGATGTATCCCTGCACCATCTTCATCTTGTCACTCTCGCGGATAACCCCATAGTCCCAGACATCCATCATCTGATAGTCCAGCGCCGCGCGAATCTCGTCACTGTCGTCTTTGTGGAAGTCCACCAGTTTCTGCAACAACGCCGTATCCGTCACAGCGTTGTTCATCAGTGATCTCACCACCACGTCGAAAGCCGTCGGTGTCAAGTTTATCCCACCAAACTCTTCGTCACCCTCCCCGCAGAAAATCTTGATGCGGTCGGAGGGAGTGCGTTTCAGTATCTCCGCATCCATCAGGGCGCTGTCTTTCACGCCAAGGAAGGCGTAACAGACGGCACGGTCCACGGCGTCCAGACGCGGCAAGATGGCACGGTAGCGCGCCACGGCATCCTCAATGGCATTTTCCTGATACGCAGAGGCCGCCGCGGTCATACACCATGCCGCCGTGAGAAGGTCGGTACTATTCTTGGTTTTCTTGTAGACAGCCTCGGCCTCCGCATAGGCGCTCTTATATGAGCCCTCGGAGAGCAACTCGCCGAACTTTTTCCAGTCGGTCTTCTGTCCCATTGCCGGCAACGCCAGCAGCATCACGATAACACTTATCGCTAATCTTTTCATGATTTTGATATTTTTATGTTTCTAGGGTGTCATAAAAAAAAGGGCGTTCAAGACGCTTGTTTGTCATTACAACTGTCTTGAACTCCCTCTCTCCTTGAGATTCTATAAACTATTATCTATTATCTCAAACTATTATCTATTTTTGTCGTTTTTGCCAGTGATGATAATTTCGGCGCTGACCTCCTTGAGGGTGGCATTCTTCTCGCCGAGGACAGCGGCGGCGGCGCGCTTGATTTCATTCTTGGTCATACCGGCGGTGGTGATACGGCTGGCGTCGATACCTTTCTTGACGAACCACTCCTTGATAGCTTTGGCGCGGTCGAGGGTGAGGAGCATGTCGTGCTCGATATTGACGCCGAAGCTCTGGATGTAGGCTTTGACGAGGAAGTTGACCTCGGGGTGGTTCTTGAGGAGCATGAAGTATTCGACGAGGACGGAGTCGTAGTTGCCAATCATGTTGGCTTCGCCGCTTTCGAAGTAGAGGTCCTTGAGGGGGAAGGTGGCGCCACGCTCGGTACGCTCGAGGTTGTAGAGCATGATAGTATCGCCGCGCTCCATGAGGTCACGGGAGTTGAACTCCTTATAGATGGAGAAGTAGCCGTCACGCTTAGCGTAGAGGAGGTAGTTGTAGCCGGGGATGAATTTGACGCGTCCACCGCGGAAGTGTTCTTCCTGCACGAGGGGACGGTCGCCGTTCTTGCCGTCGCGTTCGAGGATCATGAGGTTGACGTCGACGTATTTGCGGCTTTTGCGGTCAAAGAAGAGCACGAGGGGCTCGTAGGCGTTGACGTGGACTGAGGCGGTGATGGTGTGGCCCTGACCGTTGTTGGTGAGGTTGTCGAGGACGATGTAGTATTCCTCGCCGGCGCGGACGGGGATAGATTTGATGTATTTCCCAGTCTGTTTCTTGAGGAGCATCTTGTCGGAAGCGTCGCAGAACATGCCGATGGTGGGACGCGAGGAGGCCACGGGGTCGAGTTCGAAGGAGGGCATGTCGGAGCCGTCGTCGGCCTTCACCTTCTCGCTCTTGGCTTTCTTGCTTTCGGCTTCGGCTTTGGCTTTCTGCTTGTCGCTCATCATGACGGTCTGGAACATGAGAGCGCTGTCGACGCCGCTGAGGTTGACGGCGACGGGTGAGACCTTGTTGAGCATCACCTGATTGGAGAAGTAGGTGCCGGTGTTCTTATAGACGAGGAAGTCGTAGTCGTCCCAGGGTGAGACCTGGTTGATGCTGATCTCGAGTTCGCCGTTGTAAGGGATGGTAACTTTGTACCAGACGGAGTTGTGCTCGCGCTCGAAGAGGTTGGGGTGAGCCTTGTCGGCAACGACCTCCTGGATGCGGCCGGCGCCGTCGGGAGCCTGCGTGGGGCCGTAGGGTTCGTCCAGCTTAAGCTCGATGGGGAAGAGACAGTCGTTGCTTCCCGCGGGAAGGGGGAGGAAAGCCGGGGTTTCGGGCTCGGCGGCTTTAGCCTTCTTGTTCTTGCCTTTCTTGTCGACGGCAGTGGTCTGCGCTTTTTTCTTGGATTTCTTTTTCTTGTTCTGCGCCTGTGCATCATAGGCTCCGAGAAGGAGTGCGCAGGAGAGCAAAGCTACCAAAAAACGTTTCATGATGTTATGTTTGTTGTACGTTTGACGTTTGAGATTTGACGCTATTTTTCCAAGCGCAAAAATAATAAAAAAACATGGATTATTTACAATATTTTTTTTTGCGAGACGCAACAGATTGATTATATGATTAATGGAATAAATAGAGTTGATAGAGTTAATGGAATTAATGGGGGGTGAGGAGGGGCGTTTTTTTAGTTTCTCTATCCAATTCTAAAAGTTTTTGTATCTTTGCGGTACTAAAAAGGTGAGAGGAAAAAAGAGTTAAGAATTAAGAATTAAGAATTTAAACGTCAAACCCTAAAATTGGAAGCCTTATGAAACGCGTTGCAATCTTAGTAGTTATGGCTCTGATGAGCCTGAGTGTATCAGCCCGGTCGGCGCACTACTTCACGCACAGCCAGGCGCTGCGCACGGTGAGCTACCTGAACAGCCAGAACGAGCTGATGATTTACTGCGGATACGAGTATGAGATCCCGACATACGTACTCCTGAACGAGGTGTGGATGGAACGCGTGAACTCATCGTACTACGAGCTGTGGATCTTCGGATACGATGCCTACACGGGTGACGAGATTTACATGCCCATCGACCTGGAGTGCATCTGGCTCTACAGCGGGACACAAATCTACAACGCGGCACAGTACCTGCGCTTCCGCACGAGTGTGAACAGGCCTTCGCTGACGTGGTACATCCCGCCCTACCACCCCTACACGCGCATCACGCACCGCCGCGGCTACACACGCTCGTACCACTACAACATACACCGCTACGGCTGGATGCCGCCGGCACACCACCACGGCGCAACACCTCCCCTGCCCTACTACTATATGCGTCACCCGAGCACTCCCGCCCCCATGCCTACGGCGCGCTGGACGCCGGGCAGCGACAAGCCCACGGTGGTGAAGCCGACACCCTCCCGCGGCGACGCCCCGAGAGTGAACAGCGGCAGCCACAACACCGGCACCACCCGCAGCACGGGAGTAACGACGCCCACTACCCCCTCGACCTCGAGCCGCAGTACCGGCGCCACCACCTCCAGCTCCAACACCTCGAGCCGTAGCACCGGAACTTCGACCTCCAGTTCCAGCACCTCGAGCCGCAGCACTGGCACCACTACCTCCAGCTCCAACACCTCGAGCCGTAGCACGGGCACCACTACCTCCAGCTCCAGCACCTCGAGTCGCAGCACGGGCACCTCTACCTCCAGCTCCAGCACCACAAGCCGCAGCACGGGTACCACCCCGACACGCGCAACCGCTACGGAGCGCAGCACCTCGACGGGTAGCGAGAGCGGCACCAGCACCCGCAGTACTGGCACCTCAACACGCAGCACCGGCACCTCGACACGCAGCAGTGCCGCCACCCCGACGACGCGCAGCAGCAGCACTTCTACCCGCAGTGCCAACACGGAGAGAAGAGCGGAGAGTGGAGAGCGGAAAGTAGAGAGCTCCCGTAGCACAGGCAGCACCTCCACCCGCGGTACCGGCAGCACCTCTCGCACCACTGGAACCCGATAAAACCTCAAACATGAAAGCGAGCGAATTGGTCCTTGCACCGGACGGTAAACTATACCACATACACCTCGACAGCAGCACCTTGGCCGACAAGGTGCTGCTCGTTGGTGACCCCAGCCGCGTAGAGATGTTCAAAGGCATCTTCGAGAGCGTGGAGTATGAATCCTACAACCGCGAGATGCACGCGCTGACAGGCCATTACCACGGCACACGCCTCACGGCGCTCTCGACAGGTATGGGGTGCGACAACATCGACATCGTAATGACCGAACTGGACGCCGCCCATCAAGGTGAAAGGTTAAAGGTTAAAGGTGAAATAGATGATGCAGCGCACCTTTCACCTCTCACCTCTCACCTTTCACCTCTCCAAATCGTGCGCATTGGCACCAGCGGGTCGCTGCAGGAGGATATCGACTGCGGGAGCCATGTAGCTTCGGCTTACGCTATCGGCCTCGACGGCCTGATGAACTACTACAAAGAATGGAGCATGAAGAGTGGAGAGTGGAGAGAGATGGAGGAGGCGTTTATACGGCACATGGGGCTTGATGAGCGTCTCGCACGGCCCTATTGCGTGAAAGGCAGCGACACAATGCTCAACAAGATAGCCTTCGACATGCACCACGGAATCACAGCCACCGCCCCGGGCTTCTACGGCCCGCAGGGACGTACCATACGGCTCCACCCGTCGATAGATAACCTGAACGAAAAACTATCCACTTTCCAATGGACCATCGAGACTTCAAGACATCAAGACTTCGAGACATCAAGACATAAAGATACTGAGACGACTCGAAGTCTCGAAGTCCCGAAGTCTCGAAGTCTTTTAAAGGTTACAAACCTTGAGATGGAGACCTCGGCAATCTACGGTTTCAGCCACCTCCTCGGACACGAAGCGCTGACGGTGTGCCTGATTATTGCCAACCGGCCCAAAGGCACCTTCCTCAACGACTACCACAAAGAGATGAGGGAGTTGGTAGGAACGGTGGTGGAACGATTAGTTGGGTAGTGGATAGTGGGTAGTGGATAGCATTTGACCCTGAGTGCTATCCACTACCCACTAACAACTACCCACTTCTTACTTTTTACCTTTTAGCTTATTTATCTGCTCGTAGGCCTCGTTGATTTCTTTCATCTGCTCGGCGGCGTTGCGCTGCATCTCCTCGCTCATACCGGCCACACGGTCGGGATGGTATTTCATAGCCATACGGCGGTAGGCTTTCTTCACCTCGTCGTCAGTGGCATCCTTGGAAATACCTAGGACCTTGTAGGGATCCTTTCCGAATGTTGAATGAGGAGTGTTGAATGATGAATTGTGGCGCTCACAGATAGATGTGTAGTCGCTCTGCGCGATACCGAGATACTGGGCGATGAGCCGCAGCATATTGAGCTCAGTCTGGTCGAGCGAGCCGTCGGACCCCCCCAGGCCGAAGAGGAAGTCGACCATGTGGTAGCGCGTGTTGTAGTCGGTGTTGACCTTAATCTGATAGCAAACCTGATCGATAGGGATATCTTTCTGCACTATCTGTTGCAGGGCTTTGAGCATCTCTTTTCCTCGCTCCTCGCCATAGTTCTGCCGGAGGAAGGCTTTGACATAGTTGAGTTCGCTCTTCTTCACCTGTCCGTCGGCTTTCATAACAGCGGCGATAAGCACCAGGAGGGCGACATGGATGTCGGCCTGCGTACCGGTGTTACGGTAGGGACCGTGGTGGAATGCTTGATCGCCTGATTGCGTGAATGCTTGAGTGTCCGAATCAGAGTCGAACGACTTGCCGATAAAGAATCCCAGCAGGGCCCCTATCGGGCCTCCCACAGCCCAGCCCAGTCCAGCAAATAACCATTTTGTTACTCCCATCGTTAGTTAGTTAATAGTTTATAGATAATAGTTAAAAGTTATTTCTTAAGGTATTGGTAGAGGATGCTCTGGATTTCTGTGCGTACATTCATACGGGCCAGCAGGTTGGGGGTTGCCGTGGGATGGACACGGTTGGAGAGGAAGACATAGACGAGGTCGTAGTCGGGATCGACCCATACCATGGTGCCGGTGAATCCCGTATGACCAAACGACGCCTGAGAGGCCTCGGGGCAGACCTGTCCACTCTTGGAGGGGTTGAAGAGCTGCTTGTCGAAGCCGAGGGCGCGGCGGTTATTCTGCTTGGCGAAATGACGGCTGGTGAAGGTGGCGATGGTTTTGCTGTCCAGATAGTGTACACCTCTGTAGACACCCCCGTCGAGGAGCATCTGCATGAGTGCCGCCACCTCTTCGGCAGTGGAGAAGAGTCCGGCGTGACCACTGACACCGCCCATAGCATAGGCATTGGGGTCGTGAACACTGCCGCGGATGAGGCCACGGAGGCTGTCGGCCTCGGTGGGGGCAATACGGTCGAGCGGCACAGACAGCTTGCTGTCTTCTCCACGGAAAGCCGTGGATTTAAGTCCCATGGGCTGGTAGAAATACTCTTCCGCGAAACGGTCGAGCGGCACACCGCTGACACGACGCACCACGTCGCTCAGAAGCATAAATCCCAAGTCGCTATAGACCATACCTTCTTTGTCGAGCAGCGGGGTAGCGGCGACAATGTTAAGTATGCTGTCGTAGTCGGAGGCCTTCTGCCAGTAGGCGTCGAAGGCCTTGAGACGGGCACAGTGACTCATCGCCTGCTTGATGGTTATCTTCTCTTTGTCGGTACCTTTCAGGTAAGGCAGGTACTTGCTGAGACGGTCGTCGATTTTAATCTTGCCCATATCGACAAGTTTCATCACCGACAGCGTGGTGGCGCAGACTTTGGTGAGAGAAGCGAGGTCGTAGACGGTAGCGGTGGTGACAGTGTCGGCGTCAGCATCGTAGGTGAGGTAGCCATAGGTGCGGTCGATAATCGTGCGGCCTTTGTGCAGCACCACAATCTGGCAGCCAGGCATCGCTCTTGCGGCGATAGCCGCGTCGACGATGGAATCGATACGGCGGTCGAGTGCCAGGTTGAGGTCGGCGACAATCTCCTCACAGGCTTTGCGGCGGTCGTCTCCCGGTACCGTGATGGGGTCGTTTAAGGTGGGGACAACGAGACGGTATTTGGCCTCGAGGACACGACGGCAATGGTAGTTGATCTGCTGACGCAGGTTCTCGTCTTTCACAGCAGCGTCCTTGATGGCAGCAATGGCCTTCTCCACATCGGGCGGCAGCAGCAGGATGTCGTTGCCGGCCTGAAGGGCGGCAAGTTCGCCGGCACCGTTAGCATAGGTATTGGTGGCACCCTTCATATCCAGGCCGTCGGTGATAATCAAACCGTTAAACCCCAGCTTCTCACGCAGCAGACCACTGATGATGGTGGGGCTGAGCGACGAGGGTCTCTTGCTGTCGAGGGCGTTGACCTGCAGGTGTGCGGCCATCACGCCGCCGACGCCGGCGGCAATCATACGCTTGAAGGGGTAAAGGTCGATGGTGTCGATATACTCAGGAGTGTGGTTTATCACGGGGAGTTCGAGGTGGCTGTCGGTCTCGGTGTCGCCGTGGCCAGGGAAATGTTTGGCCACAGCCATCACACCCATGCTCTGCAGTCCTTTGGCAAAAAGGATACCCAGGCGTGCCACCCGCTCGCGGTCCACTCCGTAGGAGCGTGTACCGATGACGGGATTCTTGGGGTTGGAGTTAATGTCGACCACAGGGGCATAGTTGACATGGATACCCATCATACGGCACTGGCGGCCTATCTCCTCACCCATGCGGTAGACGATGCTATCGGCATAGTCGGGCAACTGGCCGAAGCGGGCATTCCGCGGGAAGCTGTACATATCTTTAAGGCGCATCCCAAGGCCCCACTCGGCGTCGATATTCACCAGCAGCGGCACCTTTGCGTCGGCTTGGAAACGGCGGGTCATCTCGGCCTGTCGCTCGGCAGTGCCGGCGAAGAAGCAGACGCCGCCGACGCCGTAGCCGTTCATCTTTTTAGAGAATGCCGCCGCTGCCATATCGTCCATATCCAGCGGCACACGCACCACCATCAGCTGGGCGATGCGCTGTTCCAGCGTCAAGGACTGCATCACCGAGTCCACCCAGTTGGTCTCAGGCATGCTATAGGAATAGCCCTGCGCACTGAAGCGCGGCAGAGGTTCAAAACTTCTCACCTGCTGTGCCGTGGAAGTGAAAAAAGAGAGCTGAAGATTGAAAGCCACGCTTACGCAGGCAATCTTGAATATATGATTTATCTTGCAGTGCATTCTTACTATTTTATTCTTAATACCTTATCCACATAGGCCACCTGTCGTTCCCTCGGGTTGCCCTCGTAGTTCAATATCACATAGTCGGCCCGCCGCATCATTTCCTCGGCAGGCAGTTGGTTTGCCACACGCTGCAGCAGCACCTCACGTGGCACGCCGTCGCGCTGCTCAAGACGTCGCAGACGTTCCTCGAGGTCGAGATAGACACATACCACCTTGTCCATCATCCGGTCGAAACCATAGTCGTAGAGTATCGCACTCTCAAAGAGCACATAATCCTCTTTCTCGTGCTCGCGGCAGAAACGCTCAAAGTCGTCCATTACACGGGGATGTACCAGCGCGTTGAGGCGTGCCAACGCATCCTTGTCGGCGAAAACACGTGCGGCGATACTCCGTTTGTCGACACTTCCGTCAGTCCTGAATACCCCATCGCCGAAGAGGTTTCTCACCTGGGTCAAAAAAACAGGGTCATCATAATACGACGCCCCAACCTTGTCGGCCACAAAACTGGCCACACCCAATTTCTTGAAGGCTTCCACCACCGTACTCTTCCCACAGCCGATGCCACCCGTGATACCTATCCTTTTCATAACGGCAAGAGGCTACTTGATCACGGCGTACTTCACTTCGTTGTGGCTCATCGAACGCAGACGCACTGTTTTGGGGAAGCGGGCCAGTTTCAGGGGGAGCGACTTCTTGCCCGACAGGATGTCGGACCCTTCGGCCGTCACACTGAAACGTTCCGCCGTCACCTTCGCCAAATCGCGCTGCGCTATCCACACCCGCACCGTCACCTCCGAGGGGAACAGGCGGATGTGCTCCGCACTGTCGACACCCACCACATGGACCGGCAGGGTGTATTCCCGCTCCACATAGCGTTCCACAGGCACCGACATCGTCACCATCTCCGTCGTCGCATAGACATCACCCATCTGGGTCCACTCGTCGTCGAGCTTGAGATTGTATCGGGCCGACCGGCTCACGTTCTCTATCTTGGTGGGGACGACCTTCACACGCTCTATCTTCCCGAGGATCTCCTCGGGACCATACAGGACCACCTCCGACGGTGTCACCGTGGGTTCTCCGTAAAGGCCATAGCCCTCGGCGAACGTCATGCTCACCGGCTCGATGTCGGGACGGAAGCGTTTGCTCTTCCGCTCGACCAGCACCGTCAGCAGTGAATCCTTGCTGCTGCCCAGATAGCGCATGCCGAACGACGAGAGTTCACGCTTCAGTTCCTCCGTTAAGTCGCCCACACTAGCCTCGCCGACAATCTTGCGTACGCCGTCGGCCGACAGCCGTTCGCTACGGTGGAAGGGCTCCGCCGTCACGTCCACTCTTAGCGTGGGAGGTTCTTCGGATAGGCTCATGAGCAGCATATTGAATCCAGTAGCCTCGACCTGTGCCGTCAGCACAGTGTCGTTCTCCACCACCGCATAGCGACGGCTGTCGAAGCCACCGCAGTCTACCCTCATCTGGATGGTATACTCGTGTGTCTCCGACATGGCGACAGCAAGCCATACCAGCGCCGTAAGCACCAGTATGACTATAAATGTCAACGTCCTATGCTTCTCGTTTTTCATTACCGACTACTTCTCCGGTGCCGGCTGTATCATGGCCTTTTCCACAGTCATCACGACGCCGTTCGACACCTCGACATCGACGGTGTGGTCGCTGACCTCGTGCACCTTGCCATAGATGCCACCCGAGAAGACCACGCGGTCGCCCTGCTTCAGGCCCTCGCGGAACTTGCGCTCCTCTTTCTCTTTCTTCTTCTGCGGACGCATCATCAGGAAATACATCACCACGATGATAAGAATCATGGGCAGCATCATGCCCAGTCCGCCACCAGCACCCTGTGCGGCAGCACCGTCAAGCAAAACAAACATTACTTTCATTTTCTTTCTTTATTATTTATTGTTATTTTCATTAAATTGTTGCCGTAATCTTCAACTTCGTACGGGCTGGTTGTGCGTTCGACATCACCGTCACCTCCTGGTACTGTTGGCCACTCTTGCCACGGCTGTTGAAAGTCACCGTCACATAGCCATCAGCACCTGGCGCGATACGCTCTTTCGGATAGCTCGCTACCGTGCAGCCACAGGTGGCGCTGCAGTCTGTGATAATCAAGTCGGCATCGCCAGTGTTACGGAAATGGAAGCTGTAACTGATATTCTCCCCCTCCGTAAGACGGCCGAAATCATGCAAGTCCTTGTCGAAGGTAATCTTGGGCATTTTCGTCCCTTTCTCATAGCCTTCGGCACTGTTGGGGTTGTTCACCAGGTCCACACCCAGTTCATCACTCTTTCCCCCTCCGCAACCGCACAGCATCACACCGCACAGCATACAAAAAAGCAGCTTTTTCATAGGTCTTATTTCCTTTACTCCTTGACAATTTTATTGATTCTACCGCGAGAGCGCAACTCTGCAATCAGCTTGTCGAGGATACCGTTGATGAACAGACGGCTGCGCTCGGCGCTGAACTCCTTCGAGAGCTCGATGTATTCGTCAACGGTGACCTTCTCCGGGATGGTGGGGCAACCCGTCAGCTCTGCCACTGCCATGTTGATGAGCAGCACATCCATTCTCGATACACGCTCAAATTCCCAGCCCTGGAGATGCTCCTTGATGAGTTCCTCCGACTCCTCGCGCGTGGCGAGGGTGCCGCGCAACAGCTCACGCGCAAACTCCATATCGGCCTCGTCCTTGCCGACACGCTTGTCGTACATCACAGGCCACATCATGGCCTCGTCGAAAGCATTTTCTTCAAGGGTCTTCAGCATCATGAAGTTGTATTGTGCTATCTGGTCGAAGTCGTCCTCCCACAGAAGGCTCCTCTCCCCTACCACGGCCCTGAGCGACTCGCGATTCATCAGGTAGCGGAACACCAGGATGGCGAAAGCCTTGTCAGACTCATATCTACCTGCCTCCTTATCTCCCTCACCGACATACTCCCGATACTCCTTCGTCTTCCTGAAATCAAGGAACGCCTCGCGAACCAGGTCCTCGTGCGTCTCCCAGCAACCACACCATTTCTCCATCGCCTGCTTCAACTCAAAGTTGTCGGCCATACGACGTACAAACTCATTCTCCACCAGGCGCATACTGGGATTGCGATCCTCTTCCGTCGGGCGGAATTTCTTCTTGCCCTCCTCAAGGACCGCGCCTGCCACCTCGACAAAACGGGGCAGCAACGACACCTGCAAAACGCCTAATTCATTCAGCTTTTGGATATGGTATTCAAAGTTCTGGGCTACCGACATCTCGTCGGCACCCTCATAGCGGCTCGAATAGACCGCCTGCAAAACCTTGCTTCTCAAAAAATGTCTGCTCAGCATACGATATTGATAATCTTCTTGGGTACAAAAATAACTTTCTTGGGTTCTCCCGTCAGCCACTTGGCACTCTCGGGGGCTTCCTTCACAGCCTTCACGGCATCCTCCTGGGTGCTGTCGGCCGGAAGCTCCAGCATGAAGCGCATCTTGCCGTTGAACTGCACGGGATATTTGACGGTGTCTTCCACCAGGAACTGCGGGTCGCACACGGGCCACTGGGCGTCGCAAACGCTGTCCGCGTGTCCCAGCTGGTGCCACAACTCCTCGGCGATATGTGGGGCGAAGGGGGCAATAAGCACCGCCATCGGCTCCAGCACCTCACGAGAGCTGCACTTGAGGTCTGTCAGCTGGTTGGTGGTGATCATGAAGTTGGAGACGGAAGTATTGAACGAGAAACGCTCGATATCGTCAGTAATCTTCTTGATGGTGTGGTGCAGTACCTTCAGTTCTTCCTTGGTCGGACCCGCCTGACCAGCCTGAGCCGTCAGACAGTTGTCATAGAGCTTCCAGAATTTCTTCAGGAACCTGTGCACACCCTCGATACCGTTGGTATCCCAGGGCTTGGCCTGCTCCACGGGGCCGAGGAACATCTCGTAGAGACGCAGCGTGTCGGCGCCGTAGCGAGCCACCAGGTCGTCGGGGTTCTGCACGTTGTACATGCTCTTCGACATCTTCTCGACCTCCCAGCCACAGATATACTTACCCTCCTCCAACTCAAAGCGGGCATCGGAGAATTCAGGACGCCACTGGCGGAATTTCTCGATATCGAGAACGTCATTGTCCACGATATTGATGTCCACATGTATCGGCGTCACGTCGTCCATATTCTTAATCAGGCCCTTCGAGATAAACAGGGTATTATCGGTTTTCGACCGATAAACAAAATTACTCCGGCCCTGAATCATGCCCTGGTTGATGAGTTTCTGGAAGGGCTCTTCCACCACCGACATGCCGATGTCGTGGAGGAACTTGTTCCAGAAGCGGGCATAGATGAGGTGGCCCGAGGCATGCTCGGCGCCGCCGACATAGAGGTCCACCTTCTGCCAATATCCGACGGCATCTTTCGAGAAGTAGGCCTCATCATTGTGCGGGTCCATATAGCGGAGGTAGTATCCGCTCGAGCCGGCAAAGCCAGGCATGGTGCTCAGCTCCAGCGGAAAGACAGTCTTATTGTCGATGTCCGAAACATCGACCACAGTGTTGGTCTTGGTATCCCAAGCCCATTTCTTCGCGTGACCCAGCGGAGGCTCACCCGTAGCGGTGGGTTTGAACTCGCTCACCTCGGGCAGCTCCAACGGCAAGCACTCCTCCGGAATAGGAGTGGGAATACTAAATTCCTCATTCCGCATTCCACATTCAACATTGCGATAGTAAATCGGGAACGGCTCGCCCCAATATCTCTGACGGCTGAAGATGGCGTCGCGCAGGCGGTAGTTCACGGTGCGGTGGCCGATGCCCATCTTCTCGATATGGTCGATGACGGCAGCCATAGCCTCCTTCACCTTCATGCCGGTGACGAAGCCGCTATTCACCGAGTAGCCGGTCTTGGCATCCATGCTCTCTTCCCAGGTGCTGGGGTCGCTGACGACATCTTTCTCCAGCGAGACCACCTGACGGATGGGCAAGTTGAAATGGCGGGCGAAAGCGAAGTCGCGGCTGTCGTGGGCAGGCACGGCCATGATGGCGCCAGTGCCATAGCCGGCAAGCACATAGTCGGAGACCCAGATGGGTATCTTCTCCTCGGTGAGGGGGTTGATGGCGTAGGCGCCCGTAAAGACGCCGCTGACCTTCTTCACCTCGGCCTGACGCTCACGCTCCGAGCGGTTCTTGGCCCAGGTGACGTAGGCCTCCACTTCGGCTTTCTGTTCTGGCGTGGTGATCTGGTCGATGAGCTCGTGCTCAGGACACAGCACCATGAACGTCACACCGAAGATAGTGTCCGGCCTAGTAGTGAAAATCTCAAATGAGGTCTTAGGGTCCTTAAGGTCTTTAACGTCCTTAAGGTCCTTACCGTCATTAGCCAGAGGAAACCACACGGCAGCACCCTCACTGCGGCCAATCCAGTTGCGCTGGATCTCTTTCAGCGAATCGGTCCAGTCAATCTGCTCCAAGCCGTCGACCAGTCGCTGGGCGTAAGCCGAGACACGGAGACTCCATTGGCGCATCAACTTGCGCTCCACAGGGTAGCCGCCACGGACGGAGAGTCCGTTGACCACCTCGTCGTTGGCCAGCACGGTGCCCAACTCGGCACACCAGTTCACGGGGATGTCGGCCAGATAGGCCAGGCGGTAGTTCATCAGCACCTGCTGCTGCTTGGCCTCGTCCCAGCTGTTCCACTCCTCGGCGCTGAAGTCCAGCACCTCGGTGCAGGCGGCGTCGAGGTCCTTGGTGCCCTGCTTGGCGAAACGCTCCACAAGGGAGGCTATCGGCAACGCCTTGTTGGCGCCATTGTCATAGTAGTGCTTGAACATCTGGAGGAAGGTCCACTGCGTCCACTTGTAGTATTTCGGCTCGCAGGTGCGCACCTCGCGGCTCCAGTCGAAGCTGAAGCCTATCTTGTCCAGCTGCTCGCGGTAGCGGCTGATATTCTTCTCCGTGGTGATGGCCGGATGCTGGCCCGTCTGGATAGCATACTGCTCGGCAGGCAGGCCGTAGGCGTCATAGCCCATGGGATGCAGCACATTGAAGCCCTGCAGCCGCTTGTAGCGGGAATAGATATCGCTGGCGATATAGCCCAGCGGGTGACCCACATGCAGTCCCGCTCCCGACGGATAGGGGAACATATCCAGCACATAAAAATGTGGCTTGTCGCCTCCGTTCTCCACTTTATACACCCCCTCCTTGCGCCACCATTCCTGCCACTTCTGCTCAATCTCGTTGTAATTATAGTCCATATTTATATTATATCTTAATTCTTAACACTTAATTCTTAATCCTTTAGCCTTCGACATATTTTTTGCCGAAATTGCAAAGATACAAAATTTTAAAGATACTCTATCAAAAAAATATCAACACGATAAAGAAATTCTGACCCGAGCTATTTTTTTTCGCTTTTTTAACGACAAGACTGCTTCAATATCAATTTTTTTCGTACTTTTGCACTCACGCTCCTCATGGAGCCGAAACGTTAATTAACCTGTATCCATTTAATACAGAAGTAATTCTACACACAAAAACAAACCATCATGATGGAAGAGACCAACAATTTGCAGAACACCGAAATTGTTCCCGAAAACGTCGAAAACACCCCTATCGAGGAACCCGTTCTGCCTAACGCTGAAAACAAACCTGAGGAATCCACCCCGGAAGCCCCGGTAAATCCTGAAACTCCGAAAATTCCGGAAAGCCAAGAGATTCCGGAAATTCCGGAAAACTCCGAACCCGAACCCACTCCCGAACCTGAGCCCGAACCTGAGCCCGAGCCCGACTACAGCGCCCTCACCCGCGGCGAGTTGGTGGAGGTCATGAAAGCCCTCCTCGCCGAGGGCGACGTGCAGAAAATTCGCACTCGCGTGTCCGCCGCCTGGAGCCGCTTCGGCGAACTCAACCGCGAAGAACACAACCGCGCCTTCGAGCAGTTCCTCGCCGACGGCGGAAACAAGGACGACTATGAGCCCAAGGACGACGCCCTGGCCGACGAGATGCGCAGCCTGCACGACGAATACCGCCGTCGCCGCCAGCGCTTCCAGGAGGAGATCGAAGAACAGAAGAAACGTAACCTGGCCGCCAAGCAGGCCCTGATCGAGGAGATGCGTGCACTCATCGACTCCGAAGAGGAGCAGGTGCGTGCGTCTCTCGACAAATTCAATGATATACAAGAGCGCTGGAAAGCCATCGGCGAAGTGCCGCGCGAACAGATGAACGACCTCTGGCAGAACTACCACTTCCAGATTGAGCAGTTCTTCAACAAGCTTAAAATCAACCGCGAGCTCCGCGCCCTCGACCAAAAGCGCAACCTCGAGGAGAAGATAAAACTCTGCGAGGCCGCCGAGGAGCTCATCATGGAGACTTCCGTCACCAAGGCCTTCAAAGGCCTACAGGACCTCCGCGTCCGCTGGAAAGAGACGGGTCCCGTGCCCGCCGAGCAGAACGAGGAAATCTGGCAGCGCTTCTGCAAAGCCGCCGAGCAGATCGACGAACGCCGCAAAGAATACTACGACCAACGCCGCGAAGAGCAGGAGAAGAACCTCCTCGCCAAACAGGCCCTGGTGGAGAAAGCCACCGAGCTCACCGAGAAACGCCCCTCCTCCACCAAGGAATGGAACGACACCACCGCCGAGCTCGACGAGCTCCTCAAGATATGGAAGACCATAGGCCCCGTGCCCAAAGAGGTCAACGAGGAGATCTGGACCAAGTTCAAGGGCATGATCGACAAGCACTACAGCGAGAAGAAGGAATACTTCGGCGCCATCCGCGACGAGCAGGAGGTGAACTACCAGAAGAAAATAGACCTCTGCCTCAAGGCCGAAGCCATCGCCAAACGCGAAGACTGGAAGAAAGCCACCGAGGAACTCCTCGAACTCCAGAAGGAGTGGAAGGAGATAGGCTCCACCAGCCGCAAAGTGAGCGAGAAGGTATGGCAGCGCTTCCGCAAGGCCTGCGACGAGTTCTTCGCCAAGAAGGGCGAGTTCTTCGCCGAGCGCCGCACCTCCGAGCACGAGAACCTCGCCGCCAAGGAGGCCATCATCGCCGAACTCAAAGCACACCAATTCGGCGACAACCGCGAGGAAAACCTCAACGCCATCAAGGAGTTCCAGCGCCGCTGGGCCGAGGTGGGCTTCGTGCCCATGGCCGACAAGGAGCGCCTCCACAAGGAGTTCCGCGGCGAGATCGACCGTATCTTCGAGCAGCTGAAGGTCAGCGCCCGCGAGGCCGAAGAGACCGCCTACCGCGAGCGTATCTCCCACGCCGGCGACAGCCGCAAGTTCGTCACCAACGAGCGTCAGGAGCTGCAGGAGAAGATCGCCAAGCTGCGCAGCGACCTCGCCCTCTGGGAGAACAACCTCGGCTTCCTGGCCAACTCCAAGCAGGCCGACCTCCTCAAAGTAGAGTTCGAGAAGAAGATGCAGGGCGCACGCCAGCAGATCGCACTGCTCCAGGCTAAACTCCGCATCCTCGACGAAACTGAGAAAGCCGAGAAGGAGGAAAATGAAAAATAAATCAAAAAAAAATAAAGAGTACAGGGGAGTGTGGCACATCGTTGCCCTACTCCCCCTCCTCTTTTTACTCGTGGCCTGCAGCACGTCCAACGGTCCCAAGGGCGACCCCGTGACGCTCCACCGCTTCGAGCAGGTGCTTTTCGACACCCCCGCCGCCGACCTCGGCAAGCGCCTCGGCGCCGAACGCCAGACCTACGACTCACCACTCATCAACTGCGAGCCCGACAACCCGCAGTATATGCAGATGCTGCGAGCCTTCGTCGGCGACCCCACGATGCGCTACGTCTATCACAAGACCGACAGCCTCTACCACGACCTCTCGTGGCTCGAGGCCGACCTCGGCAACGCCATGGCGAAAGCCCGTGCACTCTGCCCTGAAATGGTCTACGACCGCTACTACACGTTGCTCACCGCCGACTTCGAGAACTACGACACCCGAGTCTTCTGCTATAACCGCGACCTCGCCATCTCCATCGACCGCTATGCTGTCGGCGCCATGGACGAGATGAACTTCTTCGGCCTGCCCGAATACCTCGTGGCACTCTGCAGCCGCGACTTCATCCTGCGCGACTGCATGGCCGCCACAGCCATGGACCACATCAGCCTCCCCGAACGCGACCTCATGCTCCTCGACTACATCATCTACAGCGGCAAGATACTCTATTTCCTCGACCAGGTGCTGCCCGAGACCTCCGACGAAGTCAAGCTGCGCTACACCCCCGACCAGATGGCCTGGATGCGGCAGAACATCAAAGAGGTGTGGGGATGGATGGTACAGAAAGAGATGCTCTTCTCCACCGACCGCCTGCAGCTGCGCAACCTCACGGGCGACGCCCCCAAGACCAATGCCTTCGGCGACGGCTCGGCACCCCGCACTGGCGACTACATCGGCTGGCAGATTGTGAGCGCCTACATGGAGAAGAATGACGTGTCCCTCAGCGAGCTCTTCGCCGAGACCAACAGCCAGAAGATCCTCGAGCAGTCGGGCTGGAGACCGGAAAAATAAAAATTGAAAATTGAAAGTGAAAAAGAAAATTCTTTTCATCGTCAATCCCAAGGCCGGCACAGGCCGGCAGAAGGGCATCGAGGAGGCCATCAAGGAACACCTCGACGCTGACCTCTTCGACTATACCGTGCAGGTCACCGACCATGCACACCACGGCACCGAGCTGGCTCGCGAGGCTGCCGACAAAGGCTACGACTGCGTCGTCGCCGTGGGCGGCGACGGCAGCGTCAACGACGTGGCACAGGGCCTCCGCGGCAGCAACGTCACACTGGGCATCATCCCCTGCGGCAGCGGAAACGGACTGGCGCGCGCCCTCAAGATACCCCTGCGCAAGGAGGGGGCGCTGAAGATGCTGAACAAACAGCACGAGCAGACCATCGACAGCCTGCTCATCAACGACAGCCGCGTCTGCGTCAACGCCGCAGGCGTGGGATTCGACGCCCATATCGCACGTATGCTCAAAGCCGTCAAACGGCGCGGATTCTCGGCCTACTCACAGCTCGTCCTGCGCGAGTTCGCCAGCTACAAGGCCCACGGCTACCGGCTGACACTCGACGGCCGTACGATGGAACGGGGCGCCTGGTTCATCGCCATCGCCAACGGCCGCCAGTACGGCTACAACCTCGCCGTGGCACCCAAAGCAGTGATGAACGACGGCCTGCTCGACGTCACCGTGCTCGACCGCGTGCCGCTCGACCACATCCCCATCACCGCACCCCTGGCATTCATGAACCTCCTCGACCACTCGCAACATGCCGAGATGTTCCGCGGCAAAGAACTCGTCATCGAGGGCAACACCGACCGTTGGGTCAATATCGACGGCGAGGGCGAGAACCTAGGCACCGACCTCCACTTCTCCATCCTGCCCCAATCCGTCAAGATTTATACTAACACCAAGTAACACCCATGGACTGGAAAGATTCTCTGCAACTGGTCTACTCCACCAATCCCGACGTCCACGTCGGCGAGAACGAAGAACCCGACGTCGAGCCCCTTGCTCCCGAACGGCAGAAGCTGCGCGTGAGCATCGAGCGCCACCACCGCGGCGGCAAGACCGTCACCCTCGTGCGCGGATTCATAGGCTCCGACGACGACCTCCTGGACCTCGCCAAACAGCTGAAGACTAAATGTGGGACCGGCGGCTCCGCCAAAGACGGCGAAATCATCATCCAGGGAGAAAACAAAGAGAAGGTCGTCGACCTTCTCCTAAAGCAGGGATACAAAAACACCAAATAAACTCAGCCACTCAGTCACTTAATCACTCAGCCACTCTGTCACTTCTTCACCCGTCCCCCCTTATAAAAATGCTTATTCCAGTAGCTGTTATCCAGACGGCTTACGCTGACGCCATTGCTGGTGGAAGCATGGACAAAGAGGCCGTCCTTGAGGTATATGCCCACATGCGACACCTTACCCTTGCTGTTGGTGAAGAAGAGGATATCGCCCTCCGTGAGCTGGGAGCGTGATATCAGCGAGACATCACGCAGTATGTCGTTAGCCGTGCGGTGCAGCGTCACACCGTAGACCGTCTTGTAGACCACCCCTACGAAAGCCGAGCAGTCAATACCATTACGGTCGGTACCGCCATACAGGTAGGGCACGCCCAGCCATGAGTTGACGGTCTCATAAAGGTCCTTGTTCTCGCCTTCGCCGCATTCAAGGCCCAAGGCATTGCGGCAGCCCTCCGTCCGCGGCGCCGCCTGCACGGGCTGCGCTATCACAGGCGTCTCGTCGACACGCTCGTCGACATAGAGCTGGCCGATGATAAAGTCCTCGTCCTCCAGGTCACGCGACATGAACGAGCGCAACGAGTCACACCCCGTCAGCGTCATGCCAACAGCCACCATGAAGATTATATGCCTAAACTTTATCATCTGTCTTTATCAAATTTCACCTCTCACCTCTCACTTTCCTTTATCACGAAGATATCCTCGTTCTCGCGCTTCATCCAGTATTTCTCACGGCCATAGCGTTCCAGGCTTTCCAGGTTGTCAAGGTTCGCATTCTTGATGCTGTCCTCGGTATTGGCCTTCTGCAGACTCGCTATGCTGTCGTCGAGCTGGCTCACCTGCCGGTGAAGCCTGAAGACATCGATAACATTGTTCTGCTCGAAGAAAAAGATCACCAGCAGGAACGCCCCGACGGCAACCCAGTACTTCAAGCCTTTTATCTTCAATATCTTCTGAAAATCCATTTCAATGTCTTATTCTAGTGTCATCATCCGCCTATCCTCTCACCTTCAGTCTCTGACCCACGGTAATCTTGTCCTTCTTGATTCCGTTCATCTTCTTGAGCTGCGACAGGCTGATGCCATACTGACGTGCGATGGAAGAGAGCGTCTCTCCTTTCTTGACGGTGTGGTAGCGGCCACCACCGCCCTTGTTGGATTTCTTATCCTTCTTCGAGCTCCTCACCGACCCCTTGTCGGGCTCCACAGTGATGGGACGGCGCGACAGGCTGTCCTGCGAACGGGCATAGATGGTGTCCAGATGCGAGATAAAGAGCGCCATCTTGTTCGACGGCAGGCAGATGGCATAGTTGCCCGTCGAAGCAGGGATATAGTCGGCGCGGTACTGAGGATTCAGCGTACGCAACTCCTCGTCGGAGATCTTCGTGAACTCTTCGACATAGTGAAACAGCACGTCGTGGTGCAGTCCCACGGTGTCGGTGTGCATCGGAACCTCGAGTTTGACGGGACGGATGCCATGCTGGGGGTAGTAGTTCATCACATAGGTGACGGCGATGAAGGCGGGGATATATCCGCGGGTCTCGCGCGGCAGGTAGGGGTAAAGCTCCCAGAAGTCACGCTTGCCGCCCGAACGGGCGATGGCCTTGCTGATGGAGCCGGGGCCGCAGTTATAGGCGGCGATGGCCAGCGTCCAGTCGCCAAAGACACGGTGCAGACGGCTCAGGAAATGGGCCGCGGCAACCGACGACTTATAGGGGTCGCGGCGCTCGTCGACCACCGAGTTCACCTCCAGGTCATAGTCACGTCCCGTGCTGTAGATGAACTGCCACAGGCCGGCGGCACCCGCACGCGACGTAGCCTTGGGATTCAATGCCGACTCCACGATGGCCAGGTTCTTCAACTCCTCAGGCACACCATAGCGCGACAGCGCATCCTCGAAGGTAGGGCGGTAGTATTCGCTGAGCATCATCATCACATCGATACGGCGCGCAATATAACGCAGATAGAAACGTATATGGGCGCGCACCTCTTTGTTGAAAGTCATCGGGATGACCGTATGCAGTGCCCGCAGACGCGCTATCAGCACTGAATCGGGAATGGCGTCGAACTCCTCCACGTCGAACTCGCGGTTCGAAATCAGACGGTGCTTCGCGATACGACGGAGATAGAAAGTATTGATGAGACTGTCATACGAGTCCACATAACGGTTGGTGATAAGTTCGACCTCAGAAGGGGTATAGTCCACCTGCCTGCTCTCTCCCGACTGTCCCCATACGGCGCAGGGGGCCAGCAGAGCCAGACAGAACATGAAGATACGGTTCAGTTTTAATTTCATATTTCCCATAACGCAAAAAAAAATTTTATAGTATATACCAATTCCATTTTTTTTGCGTTATAGGGGGTAAAAAATATCAGAGACCGCTATTATGAAGTTATCGCAGTTTAGATTCAACCTCCCGAAAGAACTCATCGCCGAGAAACCGCCGCGCAACCGCGACGAAGCCCGCCTGCTCGTGCTGCACCGCGACAGCGGTCAGGTCGAGCACCGTATCTTCAAAGACTTCATCGACTATGTCGACGAAGGCGACGTCGTCATCGCTAACAACACCAAGGTCTTCCCCGCCCTCCTCGACGGCGAGAAAGAGAAAACCGGCGCACGCATCCAGGTCTTCCTCCTCCGCGAGCTCAACGAGGAGATGCGCCTCTGGGACGTCATCGTCGACCCCGCCCGCAAGATACGCATAGGCAACAAGCTCTATTTCGGCACCAACGACGCCCTCGTGGCCGAAGTGGTCGACAATACCACCTCGCGTGGACGCACCATACGTTTCCTCTTCGACGGTCCCCACTCCGAGTTCATGTCCATCGTCAAAGGCATGGGTCGCACACCTCTGCCCGACGAGCTGCGTAAACTGCGCGACATCGAGAAATCCGACGCCGAGAACTACCAGACCATCTATGCCAAGGCCGAAGGCGGAATCGCCGCGCCCATCGCCGGCCTCCACTTCAGCCGCGAGCTCCTCAAACGTATGGAAATCAAAGATGTCAAATGGCTCGAGCTCACACTCCATGCCGGCATGGGCGAATTCAAGCCCATCGAGGTCGAAGACCTCTCCAAGCACCGCATGGACGCCGAAGAGATGCACCTCAGCGAGGACATCTGCCAGCAGGTAGAGAAAGCCAAGGAAGAAGGCCACAAGATCTGCTGCGTGGGCACCACCACCATGCGTGCCCTCGAAAGCGCCGTCACCATCCCTGGCAAGCTCTGCGCCTACGACGGCTGGACCAACAAGTTCATCTTCCCCCCCTACGACTTCACCATCGCCGACATGATGGTCACCAACTTCCACCACCCCATGTCGTCGCAGTTCATCATGGCCTCCGCCTTCGCCGGTCCCGACCTGCTCATGCAGACCTACCAGACCGCCATCAAGGAGAAATACCGCTTCTCCACCTACGGCGACGCGATGCTGATTCTATAATGACACCCCTAGCTGAGATACTGAGGCCGAAGAACCTCGATGAATACATCGGACAGCAGCACCTGATAGGACCGGGTGCTGTTCTTCGCACATTGATAGAGAGCGGCAACATCCCCAGCATGATCTTCTGGGGACCTCCGGGCATCGGCAAGACCACATTGGCGATGATTATCTCCAACACCCTGAAACGACCCTTCCACACCCTCTCCGCCATCAGCAGCGGTGTCAAGGAAGTCCGCGAAGTCATCAACGCCGCCCAGGAGGAAGAAGGCGCCATCCTCTTCATCGATGAGATACACCGCTTCAACAAGGCGCAGCAGGACTCGCTGCTCGGCGCCGTGGAGCGCGGCACCATCACCCTCATCGGCGCCACCACAGAGAACCCCTCCTTCGAGGTCATCTCCGCACTCCTCTCCCGCTGTCAGGTATATGTCCTCAAGGAATTCGACGAGAACGACATGCGCCAGCTCATCGACAGCGCCGTGAAATACTATGCCTCCCACGGCATCACCGTCGAAGTGAAGGAAGCCGATGCCCTCATGCGCATCTCCGGCGGCGACGCCCGCAAGCTGCTCAACGCCATAGAGCTGGCAGTAAATAAGGACCTTAAAGTCCTTAAGGACCCTAAAGACCTTAAGGTCTCTTTAGACAACGCCAGCGTCACCACCGTCATCCAGCAGAACCTCGCCTTCTACGACAAGCAGGGCGAGATGCACTACGACATCATCTCAGCATTCATCAAGAGTATGCGCGGCAGCGACCCCAATGGCGCCGTCTACTGGCTTGCCCGCATGATCGACGGCGGCGAAGACCCGCTGTTCATCGCCCGCCGCATGCTCATCTTCGCCTCCGAAGATATCGGCAACGCCAACCCCAATGCGCTGCTGCTGGCCAACGCCACCTTCGACGCCGTCAGCAAGATAGGCTATCCAGAGTGCCGCATCAACCTCTCGCAGTGCGCCTGCTACCTCGCCTGCTCCGCCAAGAGCAACGCCACCTACATGGCCCTCAAGAACGCACAGGAAGCCATCCGCCGCACCGGCGACCTCCCCGTACCGCTGCACATCCGCAACGCCCCCACCAAACTCATGAAAAACCTCGGCTACGGCGACGGCTACAAATACGCCCACGACTACTCAGACCATCAAGCAAACGCACAATCGGGCAATCTCCTCGGCGGCTTCGCCGAGCAGGAATACCTGCCGCAAGGTCTCGAAGGCACCAAGTTCTACGAACCCGGCAACACCCCCCGCGAGAACGACACCCGCAACACCCTCCGCGCCCGCTGGGGCCAGAAATACGGCTACTAATCATATTTATTATTTGGCCATATCAGAAATAATTTGTATTTTTGCAAATTGAAATAAATAGCACCATGAATACCCATAGCAACACACAATTCCCCGGACATGAGGCCGTACTAAGTAGTGCTGGTGGGTTTACTGCATTCTGTTATGGTGGATATAACATCCGCTTCAAGGCTCCATACAGTTTAGAGCGGTATGTTGATGTAGTGAAGTGGGATAACGGTTATCTGGTAGTGCTGGCCAAATATAGCCACAACGCCAACCCTGAAGAAGATTACATTGACCTCAAACCCATTCTGGAAGGTCTTTACATTGACTCCAACTCTTTTCTGAAACCCATCAAAAGTGTTCGTGTAGCTTATGCCTGACATCAAGAGCGTCGCCGACAAGGCCAATATAATCATTAACGGGTATGCTTTTACCCGAAGGGATGACCAGATTCAAGTACTCAACCTGAACTCTCCGGACAAAGCTGTTGTATTCAGCATTGATGGTGAGGTTTTGGAAACCACGATGGATGATATTGAACTCTCTATCGTGAGTCGCTACCTGAACCAGAATATGAAATATATGGAGGACTGAGCGATGCCAAAGTATTATGATTTTAAGGTAGCCGGGTACTATCTCTATTTCACGTCCTTCTGTGTTATTGAGTGCATGCATGTCCATGCAAGCGACAGCAAGTTGACCGAAGGTGGTTCAGCCAAGTTCTTCGTAAAGAGTAATGGAGATTCCGTAGTCCAAAACCGAGGCATCTTGAACGACCGAGAGATAGCAAAGATTTCCGAATTCATCAAAGACCACTATCAGGACATGTATCTGCGCTGGTCTCAATATAGCGAGAAGGGCTATTACGAAAAATAACACGGCTACTAAAATAAAATAGTGTTTTAAAACATGCTCATGATTCACCCGTAATCGTGAGCATGTTTTTTTTGTATCAAATTACTATTTTGCCTGAATAATCTTTACATCTTCTCTACTTTCTCTCTACAAAAAAGGTAGAGAAGGGGTAGAGAAAAGGTAGAGAAGAGGTAGAGAAGAGGTAGAGTTGATATAAAGATGATATGGCGATAGCGCTGCTCGGCGACGGCGTATGGGTGGTTAGGCCAGGGCGTCGGCGACGGCGTATGGGTGGTTAGGCCAGGGCGTCGGCGACGAGGAAGATGGAGCCGGTGACGAGGACGAGGTCGTCGGGGGCGGCGGCGGCACGGGCGGCGGCGATGGCATCCTTCACATTGTCGAAGGTGGGACCGTCGATGCCCATCTCATGGGCGGCGGCGGCGAGGTCGGCCACGGGTAAACGGCGCGGCACCGAGGGCTGGGTGAAATAAATTGAGAATTGAAAATTGAGAATTGAAAATTGGGAGGTTAGCAGCTGGAGGATATGGCGGAAGTCTTTGTCGTTGACACAGCCGTAGACCAGGTGGAGGTGAGATTGCTTGATTGCTTGATTGCTTGATTGCTTGAGTATCTCGGACAGTTTGGGGAGCATGGCGCGGATGCCGGGTTCGTTGTGGGCGGTCTCACAGATGGTGAGGGGGTCCTCCCCTATCTTCTGCCAGCGGCCGTGGAGGTGGGTGTTGGTAACAACGTGGGCAAGGCCACGTTGTAATGAGGAATGAGGAATGAGGAATGAGGAATGGCTACGCAGGACGTCGACGGCTTGGAGGACGGTGGCGATGTTTTTCTTTTGGTATTCGCCAGTAAGCTGGGAAGTAAAGGAGGCATGAGGTGTGAGGAATGAGGAATTGCCACGAAGGATGTCGACAGTAAAGGACATTATTTCATCATTCATCATTCCACATTCATCATTAATTCGGTATTTTTCGTCGGCAAAAGATATTGGAGCGTGGTGCTCGGCGGCGGTCTTGAGGAAGACGGGCTTCGTTTCGGGCTGGGTCTCCCCTATCACTACGGGGACGCCATCCTTGATGATGCCGGCCTTCTCGGCGGCAATCTTCTCCAACGTGTCGCCGAGGAATTGCGTGTGGTCAAGGCCGATATTGGTGATGACGCTCAGCAGCGGCGTGATGACGTTGGTGCTGTCGAGACGGCCGCCCATGCCGACTTCGATGACGGCGATGTCGACTTGCTGGCGGGCGAAGTAGTCGAAGGCCATGCCTACGGTCATCTCAAAGAACGACAAATGTTTTTCAGTGATGAGTGATGAATGATGAGTGATGAATTGTACAACATCGTCTTCGGGTATCATCTCGCCGTTGATGCGGATTCTCTCGCGGAAGTCGACGAGGTGGGGCGAGGTGTAGAGGCCCACCTTGTAGCCTGCCTCCTGGAGGATGGAGGCCAGCATGTGGCTCACGGAGCCTTTGCCGTTGGTGCCGGCGACATGGATGAAAGCTTGTGCGTTGGCGCCACCAGGTCGCCGACACACAATCTTGCGTTCGGGATTGCCGAGGGCGGCCATCATGTCGATGGTGGGCTGTATGTCGGCCTTATAGGCAGCAGCGCCAATGCGATGATACATTGGCAGCTGCGAAAACATGAAGTCTAAGGTTTCTTGATAGGTCATTTTTTTTAGGGAGTGTGAGGGAAGTGAAGGGGGAGTGAGTGAGACTTCCCCATTATACCATTAATTAATCGTGTAGGTGAGTCCGAGGATGAATTGGGCGCGGGGCGAGGGGTAGTGAGCCCAGTAGTAGTAGCGCTGGAAGGCGAGGTTGTCGAGTTTGAGGAAGAAGGAGAGCGCACGGTTGTGGCGGTATTCGGCCTGGGCGCCGATGCCGAAGCGTGTGGGCAGCTCTTCGCCGGCGTCGGCCTGCATCTTGCCCAGCAGCTGACCTTCGAGGTGGAAGAGCCACTTGTCGTTGTAGTTGAGGTCGGCCGCGGCGAGGAAGTCCCAGTCGGGGCGGTAGAGGACGGCGTCGGGCATGAGGGCCGTGACATCATAATCTATATTGGCGTAGCTGTAGTAGTGTCCGCCGATGCGGAGGGTGAGCATCTCGTCGTTGACGAAAGCGAGATTGGCACCCACCGTGAGGCGGTTGTCGTCGAGATAGACGGGGCGGTAGACGTTGGCGAGGGAGTAGTCGGGATCGAGCATGAAGGTGAGGTCGTCCTGCAGGAGGCAGTAGCTGACCTCGGCGTTGGCCTCGAGCTTGCGGCCGATGGTCCAGCGGGCATGACCCGAGAAGTCGTAGTGGCGTGTGGCGCGTTGCTCGGCATTGGGGCCTACGTAGGGGTTGACCTGACGGATGGTGTTCCAGTTGTTGGCATCGATGCCGCCGGTGGCGCCGAGGGAGAGCACGAGGGTTCCCTCGAGGAGTTCCTTGCTGGCCACCACGTCGGGGAAGAAGCGGAAGATGGTGCCGCTGCCCTGTGTGAAGGCATCCCATCCGGCGGTGAAGCCGGCATGCATCTGGAAGCCGCCGAGCATGAAGTCGGCATAGGGGTTGACCTTGACGATATTGCGGTGGCCACGGGCGGTGTCGGTGGGGATGGCGGGCGTGTAGCCCAGCGGCATCTCGCCGTCGGCGTAGGCGCTGTGGCTATAGCCGTCCCATTCGGCATGGAGGTAGGCCACGCCGCGGTATTTGTCGCCGAGGTTGAAGCCATAGTGGACGTCGCCGCTGAGGTTGAGGTTGAACTCGTTCTGGTTCCACGAGGCCCAGAGGTCGCTCAGTCGCAGGTTGGCGCTATAGCCCAGCTTGTTGGCGTCGAGCTCCATATTGCGCACGCCGACATTCCAGGTGGCGATGTTGTATTTGGCGCGGATGTCGGAGAGCTCGAGGGCGTCGCGTGTGAGGGTGGGCATGACGGTGGCCAGGGTGGCATTGTCAAAGCCGTAGTAGAGGTTGTGGTCGTGCTCAAAGCTGAGGTCTGACGAGAGTTGGAGGAGGTCCTTGACGATATACTTGCCGAAGAGTGTCACGCCGGTGAGGCCATAGTAGTTCTTGATGTCGTCGGGAGTAATGGAGGACCAGGAGGAGCGATGGTTGAGGCGTACGCCGTAGGTCTTCTTGGTGTCGCGCGTGGAAGCCCAGTAGAGGTCGAGCAGCGGACTCCAGTAGTTGCCCATGCCGAGACGGATATAGTTGTTATAAAGCTTGGTGGCGGGCTCGCCGATGATGCGGGCGGCCTTGATGCGCGAAGGCTCGTAGAGGGCACGCAGGCGCGTGGGAGTGATGGAGTAAAGGAAGTTGCGCTCCACCATGTTCATGGTGTCGGTGATGACGGCGGGGAAGTTTATTTTCTCAGCCTGCTCGATGTCGGGGCGGTAGGAGCCGCGGACGAGGACGCTCTCGTTGTAGGAGCCGGCCTCCTGGGCCTGGCAAGGTGAGAGGTGAAAGGTGAAAGGTGTAAGCAGGGCTGCTATAAAAACAATCTTTTTCATGTCCATCAATAATAAAGCCTTTTACAATTCGATGATGATTTCTTCTTCTTCGGGAGACTGGACGGGCTGCTCGGCAGCGACGATGGCGGCATATTTGCGCTGTGCCATGCCGACGAGGTCTTCGCCGTCATAGTTGTCGATGATGCTCTGGAGAGTCTGCTTGGCCTGGAGGTTGTTGCCGCGGGCGGAGTAGATGTCGGCCCAAAGGATGAAGGAGTAGGCGAGCCAGTAGTCGCTGGAGGCGTCGCTGACAATCTTCTCGATGATCTGCTCAGCCTCGTCGTAGCGCTGCTGCATCATGAGGATCTCGGCCTGACGGCAGCGGGCCTCGCCGTTGTACTCGCCATTGGCGGAACGAGAGAGTGAGGAGAAGAAGGTGTAGGCCTCGTTGTGGCGGCCGCTGTCGAAGCAGGAGCGGGCCATGGCCAGCGTGGCCTCTTCTTTCATCTCGGCGGTAGCCTTGGGTTCCTCTACCACGCGGCGTCCTGCGGTGAGGATGGCAGCGTCCTGCTTCTGCGCCACGGCGCAGCGCAGGGCACCCATCTCGCCCTGCAGGAGGCTTTGGTCGCTCTCGGCGTTGTCGGCCAGACGGCCATAGAGGTCGGCGGCCTTGCCGTAGTCGCCCTGCGAGAAGGCGATGTCGGCACCCAACGAGAGGGAAACCTCGCTGTACTGGTTGGTTCCTGCGGAGGCGACCCACTCGAAGTGGGGCAGCGCCTTGAGGTACTGCTGCTGGCGGTAGTAGCTTTCGGCCAGCAGGTAGTGGGCCTTGAGGGCGAAGAGACCGTTGGGGAAGCGGTCGAGGTAGCTCTCCAATCCGGTAGCCGCCTTGGCGAACTCACCCTCCTGGTAGCGCTCCTCGGCGGAGAGGAAGATGGTGCTGTCCTGCTCGGCAGAGGAGATCTTGGTCTTGGTGGTGCGCTCGACATAGGGGAAGTAGTCGGCCACGCGGTTCTCGGCGATATAGATATTCTTCACGGTGGAGAGTGCGTCGCGCGACTCGGGGGTGCCGGGGTACTGGGTCAGCAGGCGGTCGAAGACCACGAGGGCCTGCTTGTTGCGGTCGGTGTTATAGTAGATGAGGCCCTGGTTGAGGAGGGCGTTCTTCACGTAGACACTCTTGGGGTACTGCTTGATGAAGTTGTTGTAGTAGGTCATGGCCATCTCGTTGTTGTCGCACATCATATAGGTGTTGGCAATTTCGAGCATAGCCTTCGACTTGAGGGGCGAGTTGGCGTAACGCTCAAAGACATAGTTGAGGTATGTGAGCTTCTCGCTGTTCTTGCCCTGGGCACCGAAGGCGAGCGCTTTCTGGTAGGTGGCGTAGTCGGCATCCTTGCCTTCGGCGGCGATCACCTTGTCGTAGTAGGTGATGGCGTTGGCGAAGTGGCTCTGCACATACTGGCAGTCGCCGAGGCGGTTCCATACGTCGCAGCGCATAGCCGACAACTTGGCTGTTTGGTTGCCTGACGGCAAGAGCGACTGGCCGAGCATGCGGTCGAGCTCGGTGAAGGTCTCCGCCGCCTCGTCGTAGCGCTGGCCGCGCATCTGGATGTATCCGTAGGTATAGCGGGCGTCGGCGGCATAGGGCGAGGTCTTGCTGTAGGAGGAGAGGATCATCTTGTTGAGGCTCTTCTCGGCCAGGTCGAGCTGGCCGTTGCGGTACTGCGCCTCGCCGAGGAGGTAGTTGGCGTCGGCGGTGATGCGCGGCACAGCGTTAATCCTCACAGCCTTGGCGTAGAGGGCTTCACCCTCCTGACGGTTGCCGCTGTTGCAGAGTTCTATGCCACGGTTGAGGACGGCGCGCTGGTAGGCTTGCTCGAGGGTAGCGTTGCGATCGGGGATCTGCTCGAGCATACGTATGGCGTCCTTATAGTTGCTGGTGCTACTATAGAGGTCGGTGAGGATCTCCTGCACCTCGGTCTTGTGGCGGGTATTGGGATACTGCTTGAGATAGCTCTCGAAGGAACGTATGCTCTCGTTGTAGGCGTTCTGGTTGAGTTCGCAGCTGAGCTTGGCGTAGTTGAAGAGTGCATCCTCGCTGATGGCGGCGTCGTATTTCATCTTTGAGGCCTGAAGGAACATGCTGCGGGCGTCGCGCTTCTGGCCGAGGTGGAGGTAGCAATCGCCGAGGATATAGAAGGCGTTCTGCGCCACGCTGTCGTCGCAGACGGCCTTGCGGCTGAGGTGTGCGGCGGCAGAGTCGTAGCGGCCTATCTGGTAGTAGCAGTAGCCTATCTGGTAGTCGTTGTCCTGCGGGCTGCAGCTCTGGGGCTGCTCCCTGCGGGCGGTGGACTCGACGAGGCGGTACTGTTCGAGGGCTTTCTGGTAGAGGCCGCGGTTGAAGTAGACCTCGCCGACCATCTGCTGTATCTCGCTGCGGCGGAAGGCGTCGCGGTCGTTGAGGAGGCTCGGCGCCAGCTCGAGGAGTTCGTCCTCGCGGCCTAGGTAGTAGTAGATACGGGCGATGTAGGAGGGGGCGATCTTGGCGAACTTGCGGTCCTGCTGGAGTTCTTTGAAGTTCTTCAACGCCAAGTCATACTGTCCATTCATGTACTGGATGTGGGCGTAGTAGTAGAGCGACGAGTTGCGGTATTTCGACTGTCCGCCAATCTGCTGCGAGAAGAGGTTGGCGGCGCGTTGCATGTCGCCCTTCTGGAAGTAGCAATAGCCGAGTTTGAAGTTGTATTCGCTGCGGTGGTTGTACTCCACCTCCTTGGCGTCGACGGTGCGGTAATATTCCAGCGCCTTGGCGTAGTCGCCGCGGGTGTAGTGGAAGTTGCCCAGATAGAAGCGCGCCATATTGGTGCGGCTGCTCTGTGGGTAGAGGCGCAGGAACTCCTCGAGGCGGAAGGCGGCGTCGTTGTTGTCGAGCTTCTCGGAGCATACGGCGGCGAAGTAGGAGGCGTCGGCGGTGGTGAGGTCGGCGCGGCCCTCGCTGCCGAGGGCTATCTGGTCGAAGATTTGCTGCGCGGCGGCATACTTCTGCTTCTGGTAGAGGTCGGTGGCCTGCGCATAGAGTTCGCGTTGCCGCTCACCGGTGGTCTTCTTCTGAGCCCACACCGGCGCCAGCAGCGCCATCATTCCGAATAGGACTAGTATCTTTCTCATATCGGGGTGTAACATTTTACGTTATTATCTAAACCTATATTCGCCGCCCGAGTCCTCTTGCTCCTCATTCTTGATCCAAGGGCCGTGGAGCAGGATGCCGCTGGCGGGAGCGGGGGTGTTGTTGTAGTAGAGGTGGCCGTCGGGGTCGACGAGCATGAAGGTGGGATAGCTGACGATGCCGTAGCGTTCGAGGAGGCGGTAGTTGCCGTCGAAATGGAGCCACGTCCAGTTGTAGTGGCTGCCGCGGCGGCTGTTCTTCAGCAGGTGGTACATCTTCTGGAACTCGCGGTCGCAGGCGACGGTGACGAAGACCACGTCGGGATGTTTCGTGTAGACGCTGTCGCGGAAGTGCGCCATGGTCTCGAGTTCGCGCAGCGAGTTGGGGTCGCCGACACGGACGAAGGAGAGGTAGACCCACTTGCCGCGGAAGTCGTCGAGGCTGACGGTGTGGCGGTCGACATCGGGCAGTTCGAAGCGCGGCAGCTCCTCCCCTGCCTCGGCCTTGGCGAAGGTGGCCATGAGGTTATGCGCCAGACGGCGGTGCTCGTCGAACTTGCTGTTCTGCTCGATGCGGTGGACCAAATAGCCGACACCCTGACGGCTGTAGTGGCTGTCATAGAAGGCCTCCTTGAGGGCCTCCAAGGCTGCCAGCTCGCGTACCTGCTCGTTGCGCAGCAGCGGGTCGAGACCCAGCGAGTCCATGAAGTTGTCGTAGTTGCCCGTGGCGACCCACTGCACCAAGCGGTGACGTCCCACCTTGGGGGTGCCGCCGGAGATGGTGTGGGCGAAGAGGTCGAAGAAGAGCTGCATGTAGTTCTCGTCGTAGTAGCGTATGGGCTCGTTGGCGATGTACTTGTTCACGATACTCTCGCGCCGCTCGAGGTGCATGGCGGCACGCATCTGCGCCAGCTGGTAGCGCATGTAGCGATGGAAGAAGGTGTCGTCGCCCTCACCGAAACGGGCACGCACCTCGGCGGCCAAGGTGTCGAGGAGCGTGGGGTCGGGACGGAAGCGGAAGTCGAGGCGCAGGCGGTTGCGCACCAGGAAGGTGTCGACCAGCTCGTCGAAGTCCTTAATCTTCAGGTTCAGCTCGTCGGCAGGAAGGTTTAGGAAGCGGAACGGTAGCGCCACGGGGTCGAGAAATACATTCTGCCGCTCGTCGATATCCCAGTCGAAGGTGGGAAGGAAAGTCTCGTAGCGGCGCCCGGGCTCGATATAGAATGCCAGGCTATAGTTCTCGGCCTGGATAAAGACCAGTCGGGGGTAGTTGACATAACAGCGCAGGGAGAAGGCGCCGGTACTGTCGACCTTGGTCTCGTCGAGGAGCACCTCGGTCTGCGTGAGCATGTCGTCATAGGCATAAAGCGAGAAGGTCTTGCCCACCGCATTGGCGGTGGTGCCATAAATTTCCACGTTGGTCTGGCCCTGAGCCAGCAGGATTGACAGTAACAGGCAGCAAAAGACAGTGAAACGTCTCATTATTATTAATTAGTTTTCTTTCAAAAACGAAAGCTCACTTGTTTTATTGCATCGGTTGAAAAAAATATTAGCACAAAACCACCAAGAAATGCATTTCGTCCCTAAATCAAGACGTTTTTCAGAAATATTTATACAACAGTATATCAATGACATAAATAAATTCGATAAAAAAATTGCGAAAATATTTTGGTAGTATACTTTTATTTTGTATTTTTGCCTCCTGTCAGAGAACGACAAAATACACCTAAATGGTTGTAAATAAACAAGAAACAAACAAAATTACCGGCATGAACAAAGATAATTTCCGCACAGAGAGCGACCTTCTGGGTCAGAAACAGGTTCCCGAAGAGGCTTTATACGGCGTACAGACGTCGCGTGCCATTGAGAATTTCCACATCAGCGGACAACTGATGAGCAGCTATCCCAACTTCATCCGTGGCATGGCCATCACCAAGAAGGCCGCTGCCATGGCCAATGTGGAGGTGGGTATGATCACCGAGCAGCAGGGCGAGGCCATCATGTGGGCCTGCGACCAGCTGATCGAGGGCAAGTACCACGACCAGTTCCCTATAGATATGATACAGGGCGGCGCCGGCACCTCGACCAACATGGCTGCCAACGAGGTCATCGCCAACCTGGCACTCGAGCGTATGGGCTACAAGCGTGGCCAATATGAATATTGCTCGCCCAACGACGTGGTGAATGCTTCGCAGAGCACCAACGACGCCTATCCCTGCGCTATCCACATGGCTCTGGCCCTCGAGCACCTGGCCTTCATGCCGCACCTGGAGCAGATCATTGCCGCTCTGGACTTCAAGAGCAAGGAGTTTGCCCACGTCATCAAGATGGGTCGTACCCAGCTGCAGGATGCCGTGCCCATGACCCTCGGCCAGACCTTCGGCGCCTTCGCCGACTCGCTGCGTGGCGAATACAAGAACCTGCGCACCACTGCCGACGAGTTCCTCGTGGTGAACATGGGTGCCACCGCCATCGGCACCGGCATCTGCTCGAAGCCCGGCTACAGCGAGGCCTGCATCAAGGCTCTGAGAAAGATCACCGGCTGGAACATCTCGCTGGCTGACAACCTCATCGAGGCCACCAGCGCCACCACC
>CACYIK010000008.1 GCA_902774395.1 uncultured Bacteroidota bacterium | reverse complement strand
GCGACCCTTGCATGGGTGCGCCTGGAGCGTGTCGAGGTGGATACCCTCCATCACGAAATTGTCTCGTTGACCACCCATTTCACCGACTTCATCAACGAGCTGCTTAAATCTCCCGAGATGCCGGAGACCCAGGCCTTCGTGCCCACGGCAATGACAGACCTTGAGGCCGTCAGCCCGATGGATGGACTGACGACAATACAACCACCGGCAGCCAACAACAATGGTACTGCCAATGTGAGCTACCCCTTACTCATCCCTGCAGGACGTGCCGGCATGCAGCCCAACTTGGCACTGAACTACAGCAGTGGTGGCGGTAGCGGATGGCTTGGCGTAGGCTGGGACATCCCCGTGCCGAGTATCACGCTCGACACCCGATGGGGTGTGCCACGCTACAATGCTGGCAAAGAGACCGAGATTTACCTGCTTGACGGAGAGCAACTGATTACCAAGGAAGCCGACGGAACACCCAGCCCTATGCCTCACCGCACCAACCAGCAGACCGACCGCCTGCCTGACGGCACACAGTTCTATACTCGCACAGGCGATGCCCACGACAGCATCATTCGTCATGGTGACAACCCTAAAAACTATTGGTGGGAAGTGATTGACCGAAATGGTGTCACCCACTATTACGGACGCTATCGATATTATCCCACCCCCAACCCCTATTATAGAGATCCTAATCCTATAATATTCCCCCCGTATGAAGGAGGGCCATTATCTTATGGAAATACTATTCAGGAAGCACAGGTACAGACGACACAAGGTCTGCAGTTTACCCAGGGAATAGATATTCACGATTCTAGGGTTCCAGACTCAGTAATGGAAAGATTTAGAGAAATAGACCCATCCTTTTTCACCGAGCCTTATTACGATGCTCGTGCTGGACTCCCCGCCACGCTGTGCGACGACAATGGTAACATCGCCCGCTGGGTGCTGACCGAAAGCCGTGACCTATATGGCAACACCGTCCGCTACTACTACGACCATGCCACTGTGAAAAATCATGGAGCTACAGGACGGCAGCTATACCTTGATAGTATCTCATATACAGGATACAATGAAAATGACGGCTACTATACCGTGGTCTTCTGTCGTACCGCCAACCCGACAACGGACATTCCCGTGTCGTGTAACAATGGATTCAAGGAAATCACCGACCAAGTGTTGAACAACATTTATGTAAAATATGGTGACAGCATATTGACTGCGTGGCTGTTCGACATGGAGAATGAATACAAAACGAACTACAAGAACCGCCTCGTTTCCGTTGCCAAGATAGACAGTGCCGCCAGCGGGATGCGCAATTTCCTTGCTGCCCGTTGCCATTGTATAACGCCTGACGAAGACAATGACAGCGTGATGCTGTACATTTTGGATTCGACAGAGATAAAGGACACCATTACTGGAGATGGAACAATTTTTGTCTATGATACTACGTGGTATCCTATGTTGTTGATTCCTGAAATCGATGAGGGTTATGCAGGAAGCACTTACCATTTTAGTTATTATGATGCACCCTCTCCGGATAATATGTTTGGCCCGGAGGTGGTGAGTGATATATCTGCTTCAAACGCCAATCTGCATGGCTATCTCATGTTGGACAGTCAGGGCGAAACATTCGCCAGCCAAGCCACAGGATTGGGACTGTCACAGTCCTCCAGTTGGAATGTTGGTGGCACTGCCTCCGGCGGCTTCGGCCCGGTGGTCTGTCTGACCTCCCTTAGTCTCGGTGGCAATTATACACGCAGCGGGTCGGCAAGCGAAAGCTTGATGACGTTGGTGGACCTTGACGGTGACGGTTTGGCCGACAAAGTGTATGTCAAGGATGGACAGATGTATTTTTGCCGTCACAAACACAAGGGTAACGGTGAAATAGAGTTTGAAGATCCTGTTGAGGTGAGCGGAGCCTCGCATTTCCTGCAAGAGAGCAGTAGCAGCAAAACCCTTGGAGGTCAGTTCGCAGTCGGTTTCTCGGGCAGCGCCAGCTGGACCAAAACGGAATCTACCACCTCGACCTATTTTGCCGACGTGAACGGTGACGGCCTTATCGACTTGGTTGACAACGGACAAGTGTTATTCAATAGCCTCGACGGAAGCGGTTATCCTGAATTTACCTTGTACGAGGCCTCCCAACACCTGGCAGGTGACGATGAAACAGAAGCGACACCTGTGGTCACCTCGGCCTCCAATTGTAGCGGCATCATCTTCGATGGCGAGGTGAACGACAGCATCACCTGTGAACGGGTCTGGCGACTTGTGAATAAAAAGGAATTGAAAACCACAGATCCTGAATATCCTACATTCTTGGACGAGTATCAGGGCGATGACTATATCATAGAGATAGATACTTTGGTGGAAGGACAAGCCTTCAGTTACCATATATATCACCGCGAGTGGGATTGCGACTACCATGACGATTCTCCCAATACCGAGGCTGTGCGGGTGTGGATTGCACCTCGTAACGGAGACATCCGATTGACTTCCAAAGTGGGCCTGAAAGAGGACACCAGTGCCACACGCAGAGCGGCCCGACACGCAGACGGCATCGTGTACACTTTCCAGCATTCGAGTGGCGTAACCGTCGATGGGAATCACTTATACTCCACCTCTAACGATATTCTGCGCACGTTTAATATCTGCGATACTTGCTATTACGACGAAAACGACCCGGAATATCTGTACACTTACGATTCTGCATTCTATGTGTTGAAGGGTGATATGTTGTTTTTCCGTCTGCGTTCAAAGGTGAGCCACCAGTTTGACGATGTGTACGACTGGCATTATATACAGTACAGCGATGGGGCGATGGAATATTTTGATTCCAAAGAAGACTTCGTACTTTCGGCTGACTATTGTTTCCAGGCCCCTGTGGACGGATACTATTTTATTGAAGGTGACTATACAGACAACGATGGAGGTTTTGAACTTGACATCATGGCAGACGGAAGCGCATTATACCCCTATAGCGGTTTTGGAACACATGCGTTGATAGAGGAGGGAACCATACATAAGGATAGCACCATCTGCTTCACGGTGCGCTCTTCCAACGGCACATCCCAGTGGGGGCAGGTGAAGTGTCGCCCGTACGTCATATTCGTTCCCGATTCGACGCAATACCGATATGACACAAATACCTTTGTCTCTCCGCAGACGGTAGATAGCTCCCGCTACACCGACACCATCAAGGGATGGATACCCTGTCATTACGACATTGTGCATGAAGGCAATGATACCATCTACGATCGTACACTGTTGCGTAGACTGTTCGGCCCGCTGTACAACGGTTGGGGTCAGTTTGCCTACCATTCGCTTGATACCGGCTCACTGGCCGACTACATAAATGTGAATAAGCTTGTGCCGCCAGATATGCTTGTGCCGGGAGTTTCCAATCCTTCAGATACCAATGGACTTCGTAGTCAATTGCGAAGCGGAAACGGCCTTGACGAAAACGATATGAGCCGTGATACCTCATACGATTCGTTCCAAGGGCGTCATAACGGACTGTATAATCCTTTGTCGTATAGTTCTTATTGGGTAGAGATGACTCCCGACGTGGAGCATCAGGTTTGGGTGTCGTATGGACGGCAGAATTATGTAGGACGCGACAGCATTAGCAATTCGTTGCAGGAGCAGTGGTATTCCTCGTCTGCCACGGTGGCGACCACTACCGATATAGTGCTGCCGGAGACAACGACCTATGATGACCCTGTGCCCGCACCCTCAGCGAACGGTACACCCGCCAAGGCGGTGCGTAAGGTGAACCGCTCGAAGACTCAAAGCTGGTCGATTGGTGCAGCGGGAACAGGCGTGTCTGGCAGCAAAGGGACGAATACGATTAAGATGGACTATATGGACCTGAACGGAGACCGTTATCCCGACAATGTGGGTCTTGACCGTGTGCAGTACAGCCAGCAATGGGGCGGACTTGGTATGATGCGTGATCTCCCGACGTACTTTTCTGAAAAAAATAATTCCATAACAACGTCAAATGGCATTAGCTACAGTGCCTCTCCCATCACGCAGGAACGCATCATATGCGGTTCGCAGGGTGATGCCTTGTTTACGTTAAACAGCGAGAATGGTGGCAGTCTTTCTGGTAGTGGCAGTATCGGCCGCGACATGGCTTCCGGCACGTGGATGGATATTAACGGTGACGGACTTGCTGACTTCATTATGGAAGGAGGCAATGCCTATCTGAATACCGGCTATGGATTCGTGAATGACGGCAACTGGGGGTGTGAAACCATTCGTTCAGGTGTCAGTGGCTCCGTCAGTGTGGGGGGCTCGTTGCCTGATGCCTTCCACAATGTCTGGCAAGGAAGCATACAGGCAGGCGCAAACGTCAGTGGCTCTTACAACCAGACTGAGAGGATGTTGATGGATATGAATGGTGACGGCTTGCCCGATTTGGTAACGAGGAATTTGCCCGATAGCATTGGAGAGATTATAGATTTCATAGGAGGTTCAAGTATAGTGACGACAGTGGCCTTCAACAAAGGAAATGGGCGATGGTCTTCTCCTGAGCCCCTTAATATAAACCGATTCCATGCTTCCACCAACTTCAGCGAATCGCTAAACGCCGGCCTTACATACGGATTTACATTGTGGGGAATATTCAAAGTGACTGTGGGTGCCGATGGCAGCCCCTACAGCGGAAGTGTGAACCGTGACTATATCCAGCTTGTGGATGTCGATGCCGACGGACTGCCCGACTTGGTCAGTTCGGACAATGAGAACGAGTTGAAGGTTCGTTATAACCAGGGAGGTCGAACCAACCTGCTACGTGGTGTGACGAACTTCAATAATGCCGACTTCCAGATAGAGTATGCCCTTTCCGAGGCCAGCTACGAGCAGCCTTCGCGTTCGTGGCTGATGACCAAAGTGACCACCCACGATTCGTTGAACAGCCACAACGGGGCTACAACAACGGTGACGGAATACTACTATGCGGGTCCGCATTATGACCGGTATGAGCGCACCTCGTATGGATACGATACCGTTATCACAAGCCAGGTGAATCCTGCCACAGGTACCGTATACCGCACCGTGGAACGCAATTATTACAACAACAATATGCTTCGTCGAGGAAGGCTGAAGAGGGAGATGACCCGCGATGCGGGTGGTAATCCCTATATTGAAAAGCTGCACGACTGCTCGTATGTTGACTATGGCAGTGGCGACACGCTGAATGCCGATTCTGAATGCCCAGAGATTTGCTACCCAGCTGTGGAGGCCACGCTCACCCGTTTCTATGAAGGGCACAGCACCCCGCAACTGACTACAGGTGAACGTACGGAATACGACCGCTACCACAACGTCGTTAGATATACCGACTATGGTGACACAAGCGACATGGGTGACGGTCTTGTTGTAGAATTCAATTATTTCTCAGGACTGGCCAACAACCTTATCGGTTTACGTCGAAACTACACCGTTACGCCCACAGGCTCGACAACGGAAATGCGCAGCGCAAGATTCGAGTACGACTTCGTCCACGGCAAGATGACCAGACAGGTGCTATATAATGGCTCCGACAGTTCGGTGTATGATTTCGTTTTTGAACCGACTTACGGCAATCTGGACACCGCGATGCAGCCTGAGAATATCAACGGTGAGCGTATGACATACCATTACACCTTTGACAGCGTGGTGCACACCTATCCCACGAAAATTGTCAACTCGTACGGCGAGACGATGAATACCACTTACGACTACCGTTATGGCAAACCCTTGACGGTTACCGACCCCTCAAATAGCACGATGACCTACCGCTATGACTTTGCCGGTCGTCTAGTCTCGGTCAACTCGCCATTGAATACAAGTGGAACCCCGTCGCTGGTGAACCAGTACCACCCGAGGAACTATTACCACAATGGCCTCAACCCTCATGGCTACACGTTCAGCGCCTCACCCTCAAAGCATCCATACACCGTGAGCAAGCACTATAACGACAATGGTGGTCTTATCACTGAGACGGCGGTGCTTACCAATGGCTTCGGACATGTGATACAGACCAAGAAAGGGTTGCGAGTCGGCAATACCGACAAGATGCAGGTGTCTGGACGTGCTGTGGTCGACGCTTTCGGACGCACCATAGAGCAATACGACCCTGTTACGGAAAGCAATTCGACGCATAGAGGTAAGTATAACACCAGCTATAATGTCAACTCGCTCAGCTCCACAACCTATGACATTATGGATCGTGCAAAGGATGTTGTGATGCCCCTTGGCGTGACAACACACACCGACTATAGCATTGACAACGATTGGAGCGGACACCGCCGTTTCGTGACCGCCACCACCGACCCCAACCTCAATGTCACTACACAGTATGTCGACTATGATGGTCGTCAGGTGCAGGTGACCGACGCCAATGGAGGAATCACAACGATGCACTATGATAACCTCGGCCAGCTCCTTTGGACGCGTGACCCCGAAGAGTTTACCACCTACTATGGCTACGACAACCTCGGCCGCCTCGAATACCGCGACCACCCCGACGCCGGATATACAAGTTATAGGTACGATCCTGCGGGCAATTTGGTGGAGGAAAATAATCCTCTCGGATATATTAATTACGACTATACATACTACAGACCCGTACATAAACGTTATAGTTACATGACGGGCAACGACGTGACATACGAATACGGCACCAGCGGCAATGACCGCGGACGTTTGTGGCATGTCATTGACGGCAGCGGCAGCTATGAGTGCCACTATGACGCCCTCGGCAATGTCGTTGACGAGACACGTACCATTGCCCTGCCTCAGCATGACGCTGTGTACCAGTTCGAAATGCTTTACAATTATGACAGCTGGGGTCGTATGCTCTCCATGGTTTATCCCGACGGAGAGAAGATAACCTACAACTACCAGTGGGGTGGCGACCTCTATGCTATGTATGGCGACAAGAACGGCGATCCGAGAACCTATATCAAGGGAATACGTTATAACGCCTATGGACAGAGAGTAAATGTGAACTATGGTAATGGCACCAGTGCACAGTATACATACGATGCGCTTCACAGACTTGTCAACCTCAAGAGCCGTGATTATAGCGGGACCCTGATGCAAAATATCAACTACACCTTCGACAATGCCAGCAATGTGACGAATATTGTCAACAGCGCTGGTGTGGTGAATACCCTTGGCGGTGGTTATAAGAACAACTATACGTATGATGCCCTGCACCGACTTGTGGCGTCGAACGGCGGAGGAGCTATAGGAAACTACGATACCTATCTTAAGTATTCGTCATCGGGCAGACTGATAGTGAAATACCGCGACAATAACTCTGTCACAACGTCGGCAACAGTTGATATGGCCTATGGCTATTGCAATGACTACCAACCGCACGCCGTGAAGCGCATGTTCGACTATAAGAATGGAATGCTTTATGATATGCGCTGGGATGAATCAGGAAACCTTGGACAGGTGAGCATGGGTAGGCCAGGCGAAATGTTTGAAACGGGACGCTTCCTCTTCTGGACAGAAGACAACCGTATGCACGCTGCCGTTGATGAAAAATACTTCAGCTACTATGTCTACGACCACAGCGGAGAGCGTCGCCTGAAACTGACTGGCGAAAACAAACAGCAGGATGTCAATGCCGACTTTATGTCTACCTATACTATACTGGACAATCCGACACTCTATCCCTCGGCCTACATGGTGCTGAACAACAAGGGCTATACGAAGCATTACTATGCCGGAACGGAGCGCGTGGCCGCACGTCTCGGCGGTGGTGGACTGAACTCTCTACAGTCTGTTATCGGCAACGATGAAGAACTCCAGTGGAAGGCTGATAAATTGTTTAAACAAAGCCTCGATCATGTGAACCATCGTGTGCTTGGTGAGAACGACCTCGACTGCATCATGAACAATGAGTATGCAAGGGAGGAGTTTGGTAAGTGGATAGACGGAATTCCTTATCTGGTACAGGCGGATGTTAAAGTTGACAACGGCCAGTTCAGGGAGATGGTCAACTCGATGTTGGACGATCCCAATAACGGAGATGAGAAGGAGGTGTTCTTCTACCACTCCGACCATCTTGGCAGTGCCAGCTGGATCACTGATGGCGGCGGTGTAGCGGTACAGCACATCCAATACCTCCCTTACGGCGAGCCCTACATTAACCAGCGTCCGTTTGGCTACAGCGAGAGGTTTACCTTCACCGGCAAGGAACGCGACGAGGAAACCGGCTACGGATACTTCGGAGCCCGCTATATGGACCACGAGTTGATGACCATGTGGCTCAGCGTTGACCCGCTGGCGGATAAGTACCCCTCGATAAGTCCATATTCTTACTGTGCGTGGAATCCAGTGAAGTTGGTTGACCCTGATGGAAGAAAAATCTGGATTTATAATTATGATGGCAAAGGTTCTAAGCTAAGATATGAACCTGGTAAAACCAGCCCCATGGGGACCAAGGCGGCACAAGAGCAAATAAGATCTCTCAATAGAATGACGCAAACTGATGCTGGATGGAAGTTAATATATCGTATGGATAAATCGGGGGATAATTTTTATATTTCTAATAAATCCACTGGGACACCACAAACCAGTGTTACGACAGCATGTAGTGATGGGGCTATGCTCAAAATGAATGGGAATAATGATATACGTAGTATAGCCCATGAATTATTCCATGCGTTCCAAATCAACCAGGGCCAGGGAGGTACGACATATTATAACGAAGTAGAAGCATATGTTTTTAGCGAGATAGTGTGTAATCAGTATTTTAGTAAACCCAATGCCAAAGGTGATTTCAGATGCGAGACCGCATTTCTTTCAAGACACCCCCAAACAGCCGAGGGAAAAGAATATCAAGACGCAATGAGCAAATTGGCGATAGGTTTTAATAATAAGTTGTTCAATAGGGCAGTGGATCTCTTTCAATCGCAATCCGGAGCAAATGCCACGGGAATTTATGATGTCGCGCCATACAAGAAGTGTAATGGAAACGAGAAGCCTCTTTTGCCATCTTTTTATCCATCAAAAAAGAAATAGTTTTTATGAAAAAGATAGCCATATATCTATGCTTATTGTTTCTGGGAAATGTGGCCGTTGCACAGATCGAGCGAATTGACGAAGACGAAGATTATGTATTCCTTAATTTTAACGATAGTACTATAAACGGTCGTTTCATACCAATATATGATTCTGCGATAAGTGACAGCATTTATGCCGAAGTCTTTACAATAATTCGAATTGATGATAAAGGGAAACTGGAGGATATTGAAGTGCGTGGTTATGTGGAAATAAACGCGCAGGGAGAATACGAAGAATATATTGAGTCAGAAAAACTGAATCCCCGCCTGTATACTGCTTTGGAGACAACCATTGAACGGTTCGTCAGAAATCATGGGGTATTTATACATCCGAGTAAAGAAAATATTCGAGGCACACGTAATCTTTTTAGGCTACATGTTGTAAGGTGCCCCACCACAAAAGATTGAGTAAAAGAAGGCCACTGTGTCAATCGCCCAATATCAATAAATGACTCATAAAGTATAGATGGGATAGGACAGGGAACAGACACCAGTTCCAATAACAACAACTTAGTGATCACATCAGCACACAAAACCGAAGGGGTAAGCCGCACGAAAACCGTGCGGTTTTACCCCTTTGTTTTTACTGTTGAAGTACCCTGTAAGGAAGTACGAACACCTATGAATAGCATTACATTCAACGAGGAACGCGATGTGGAAATCAGCTACGGCTATTGCGATGACTACCAGCCGCACGCCGTGAAGCGCATGTTCGACCATGAGAACGGCCTGCTTTATGATATGCGCTGGGATGAGGCAGGAAACCTTGGACAGGTAAGCATGGGTAAGCCGGGCGAAATGTTTGAGTGGGGACGCTTCCTCTTCTGGACGGAAGACAACCGTATGCATGCTGCCGTTGATGACAAATACTTCAGCTATTATGTCTACGACCACAGCGGGGAGCGCCGCCTGAAACTGACGGGTATCAACAAACAGCAGGATGTCAATGCCGACTTGATGGCCACCTATACTGTACTGAACGAGCCGACGCTCTACCCCTCGCCCTACATGGTGCTGACCGAGCAAGGCTACACCAAGCACTACTATGCCGGGACGGAACGGGTGGCGGCACGCATCGGCGGCGGTGGACTGGACGCTCAACAGCATGTTATCGCCATCGACGACGATCTCCAGTGGAAGGCTGATAGATTGTTTAAACAAAGCCTCGAACATGTGAATTATCGTGTGCTTGATGAGAACAAACTCGAATGCATCATGCACAATAAGTTCTCGCCGGAGGTGTTGGGTGAGTGGATAGACGGAATTCCTTATCAGGTGCGGGCAGAAGTCGCTGTTGATAACGGCCAGTTCAAGGAGATGGTCAACTCGATGTTGGACGATCCCCATAACGGGAAGGAGAAGGATGTGTACTTCTACCATTCTGACCACCTTGGCAGTGCCAGCTGGATTACTGACAACAGAGGAAAGGCAGTACAGCATATCCAGTACCTGCCCTATGGCGAGCCGTACATCAACCAGCGTCCATTTGGCTACAGTGAGAGGTTTACTTTCACCGGCAAGGAGCGCGACGAAGAAACCGGCTACGGCTACTTCGGTGCCCGATACATGGACCACGAACTGATGACCATGTGGCTCAGCGTCGACCCGATGGCCGACAAATACCCCTCCATCAGTCCCTACGCCTATTGCGCCTGGAACCCTGTGATGTTGGTAGACCCAGATGGAAGGGAAGTTTACATTAATGGAGACCAGGCAGACAGAGCTGTAGAACGTTTACAAACCAAAAAAATGGAAATAACCAGAGATAATGAGACGGGAAAACTAAGTGTTGCCTTTAGAGGAGAATATTCTTTGGACGATTTGTCCTATGATGAAAGAATGTTGTATGATGCTATTGTGGATGAGAATGTCAGTGTACAGGTTACCGCTGCAAAAACGGGAACAATAACCCAAAACGGGGAAACAATTCATACCTTTACAAGTATAGCAGACGGTGATGTGCATGGCACTTATGGAGGATCCTTTGATGGTACGGTCTATCTAAATGATAGATGTGCTATATCTTATCAATTTATGGATCTTGATTTATTGGACGAAAATGGGTACAATCAAGGCACTCCTCATGAGGTTACGGAGAGCTATCTTTTGGGTAAAAAAACTCTTAGTAAAAGGGAATCTATCAAACCCGCATATGAAAATAGCACCCAACCCCATCTCGACTATCTAGATTGTCATGAGCGAGCTATTTCTGAAGACAGTCCAGGTATTACCTTTAGGCTTTTTGGGAAATATTATCATCTGGGGCCTCGTTCAATATTCGGTCGTACAAAATAATAAAATGAGATGAAAAAAATATGGTTAATGTTATTGTTGCTTGAGGTCTGCGTGTATAAGAATGCATTCGCTCAAAATGACTCAATGGATTATGACCCTAGGTGCTATCGAGAAACAACGACAATTAAAATCGAAAATGTAGAAGAATTCTTGTATAAAGATAAAAACGCAAGAAAAAATGATACTTATATAGTGTTTTATGTGATTACAGGTCGATTTGTGGAACAAAACAGTAAACATTTTGGAGAGCAGATGATTATGGTGAGTTTAGACACAATAAGTATGCAAACTGGAACCAAGAAGTTTACTCATATCAAGGGTGTTTCTCGACAAAATACCATTAGAATAGGGGAATCATATAAATTTCACCTCAGGTTATGGGGGTGTGTCGTGTATCAATTGGGGCCGATTCCGAAGTTTTACTCGGTTGAAGGTGTGAAACTACCTTTGCAGATATGTCCATGTCAACCATACAGGGCTATGGAGTTGAGCGGATTAAGCTACATGAAATCAGAATGAGAAGAGTCGGAGACTTGGCCTCTGATATTGCAAAAAAAAATTGAACCGAATAGCACATAAAACTTAAGGGGCAAACCGCACAAGAAATGCGCGTTTTGCCCCTTTTGCCCTCCATCGGGGAAGCACCCCATAAGGAGATGAGGCAGGTGCCAGTCCCCTGTCTCACAACACATGCCCCCTCCCTGAAAGAGAGCGCCGTACAATATAATAGAAGAACCAGGGGGTCGTGTATTTTGAAGAATACATTTTAAATTAATTTGTGTATTTTGCAAAATACATGTATCTTTGCGGTCGAAGTAAATCAAAGCAATGGAGATAAAGCACTATTCTTGACAATAGCAACTTGCTCCACACCATCTCCGACCGCGTGCCCGAGATTGGCACCGTGCGCGAGACTTTCTTCTGCAACCAGCTGACATCAGCGGGTCATAGAGTGGAATATGGAGGATTGAAGACTGGCGACTTCCGCATCGATAGCGATATTGTGGTGGAAGTCGGCGGTCGCGAGAAAGGCTTCAGTCAGCTGAAAGACGAAAGCCGGGGTTACGTGGCAGCCGATGACATCGACAGCGCCACTTTGAGAAAAATACCGCTTTGGGCTTTCGGCTTCCTGTACTAGAACGAACAGAACAAAAAACTGCTACCAAATGATTTGCTATGCTAAGGGGAGGAAGAGAACAGAAAAGGGTATTCTAGGATAGACAGAGGCGACACAATAAATTGGGCGGCTTGTCGTTGTTAGGGGTATGAAAGAACTGGCAATGCATGTCTACGACCTGATGGAGAATTCCACGGCCGCCAACTCAAAAGATGTCAAGCTGACTATCGTGGACAGCTTGAAGAATAATGATTTCCACTTCACCATCGAGGATAACGGCAAGGGCATGAGCCCCGAGTTCCTGGCGAAGGTGACGGACCCCTACACCACGTCGCGCACCACGCGCAAGGTGGGGCTGGGGCTGCCGCTTATCAAGATGAACACGGAGAAGTGCGGCGGCGGCATGAAGCTGACCTCCGAGGTGGGCGTGGGTACGCGGCTGGAGTTCTGGTTCGAGCACAACAACTGGGACCGTCCGCCGATGGGCGATCTGGCGGGGACGCTGGTGATGCTGCTGTCGGCTCACGAGGACATCCATTTCGTCATCACCTACCGCACCGACGTGGGCGAGTTCGTGCTGGACACCGACGAGCTGAAGGAGGCGCTGGACGGCATGTCGATGAACGACATACATATCATCAACTACCTGAAGGAGATGATAAGCGAGAACCTGAAGGAGATAAAGGCTAACGAGTAGTGTGTCTTAGGCATTCCTAGGATATCCTAGGGAGGGGGTGAAAAATGAAACGTATAGGGGTTCTTTCAGATACTCACGGGGTGGTGCCGAAGCAGGTGTATTCTTTCTTTGCGGACTGCGACGAGCTGTGGCATGCGGGGGACATCGGTCCCGGAGTGCTGGAGGAGTTGCGGTCGTGGAAGGAGGTTCGTGCCGTGTGGGGCAACTGCGACAGCTTCGCGCTGCACTACGAGTTGGAGGAACGTGCCTTCTTCGAGGTGGAGGGACTACGGGTGCTGATGACGCATATCGGCGGCTGGCCGGGGCACTACCCCTACGAGCTGCGTCGCACCCTCGAACTAGCGAAGCCCGATATCTTCGTCTGCGGGCACAGTCATATCCTGCGGGTGATGTACGACAAAGACTACAACTTCCTACACATCAATCCTGGTGCCGCCGGCCGACAGGGCTTCCACAAGGTGGGCACACTGGTGCGTTTCGTCATTGACGGGACACCGAAGGAGATGGAAGTTATGGATTTCCCTAAATTTTGAGTCGAAGAGACTTGCTCACTTTTATTTATTCTTCGCTTCGCTCAATTTCAGCGGTGTTGACTCACTTCATTTGATTAATTCTAATGTGTTATTCGCTATATTGTATCTATTTCAGCGGTGCTCATGGGCTTTGCCACGCAGGCTTTGCCACGCCACCCCTTCGGGGGGTCAAGACATCGAGACTTCGGGGGGTCAAGACATCGAGTCTTGTTTACTTAGTCACTTTTTCTGGGCGATGATGACGCCTGAAATGACGACAATCATGCCCAGTACTTTCAGCCAGCTGAAGTCCTCTTGCCCTATAAGGACGGCGGCGACGAGGGAGAAGACGGGTATGGCATTGTTGAAGATGCAGGCCTCGGAGGCTCCGAGGTTGCGCACACCGTAGTTGTAGCCGGCATAGGCTAGGGTGGAGCAGAAGATGCCGAGGACTAGCAGGATCAGCAACATCTTGGGGCTCCAGGAGAGGAGGTGAAAGGTGAGAGGTGAAAGGTGAAAGGTGAAGGATGAAAGTGTGAGGATGAGGAAGTAGGCGAGGCCGATGATGTTCTGCCAGGTGGTGACGACGAGGGGGTGGTAGCGGTCTACTATTTTGACAAGCAACAGGGTGTAAACTATTGCAATGACTACGGCGCCGGCGAGGAAGAGGAGGCCCTGGAATTGAAAATTGAAAATTGAAAATTGAAAATTCTCTGTCGAGCTTGTTGTCATGAGGACGACACCTGCCAAAGAGAGCATTACGCCGATGATCATCACGGGCTTGATGCGTTGGCGGTAGGCTATCCACATGCCGAAGGGTACGAAGAGAGGGATGGTGGCGATGACCACCGACGCCAGCGAGCCGCTGACGAGGCGCACTCCGTTGGTCTCGCAGAGGTGATAGATGAAAGGCTCGCAGAGCGCCAGGAGCAGGAACCACTTGATGTCCTTGCGCTGAATGCGTTGCATTTTGCGTGTGAGCAGCAGGAAGGGAACCATCACGACGGTGGCCAGTGCCAGGCGCAGGGTGATGAGGGCGGTGACGGTCATGTGCTCCTCGGTGAGGAAGAGTTCCTTGGTGAGGATGAAGCTCACGCCCCAGAAGACTACCGAGGCGGTGATGAGGATATAGGTAAGGGATTTGCTGTTCACGGGTTAATTTAGTGATGAATGATGAATGATGAATGTGGAGTGTTTAGTGTTTAGTGTTTAGTGAGGAGTGAGGAATGAGGAATTTTTTTTAAATCTTTTAAAATCTGCCGGAGAAATAAGTTCTGATAGTTCTGATTGAGATAGAAAAGTGGGGATTGATGAGTGATGAATGATGAGTGATGAATGATGAGTGATGAATGGTGAGTGATGAGTGATGAATGATGAGTGATGAATGTGGAGTGTTTAGTGTTTAGTGTTTAGTGAGGAGTGAGGAATGAGGAATTCTTTTTAAATCTTTTAAAATCTGCCGGAGAAATAAGTTCTGATAGTTCTGATAGTTGCTCATTACATTTGATTGATTTAATAGGTATTCGCAGGCATACCATTGATTGAGATAGAAAAGTGGGGAGTGGTGAGTGATGAATGGTGAGTGATGAGTGATGAATGTGGAGTGTTTAGTGTTTAGTGTTTAGTGTTTAGTGTTTAGTGTTTAGTGAGGAATGAGGAATTCTTTTAAAATATTTTACAACCTGTCGGAGAAATAAGTTCTGAGAGTTCTGATAGTTCTGATTGAGATAGAAGAGTGATGAGTGATGAATGATGAGTGATGAATCTTAATTCTTAATTTTTAATTCTTAATTCTTAATTTTTAGAAGGGGTAGTTGATACCGAAGTTGGTGACTATCTGGTTGAATGCCCAGTGGCGTGGGCGCCAGCGGAGGCTCTCGCTGAATCCCGGGTCATAGAGTGGAATGGCGAAGTCGAGGCGCAGCGTGGCCACGGAGACGTTGACGCGTAGGCCGAGGCCTACGCCCACGGCGATTTCCTTATAGAATCTGTCCCATCTGAACTCGCCGTCGGGGTAGAGGGTGGTGGGGTTGACGACCCAGATGTTGCCTATGTCGGCGAAGAGGGCGCCCTCGAAGATGCCTGCGATGGGGAAGCGCTCCTCGAGGTTGACGACGAGCTGGAGGTCGCCGACGCGTTCGAAGCCTGATACTGTGCTGGCATCGAAGCCTCCGGGGCCGAGGCGTCGGAGGGGCCATGCGCGCATGGTGGTGGGGCCGCCGCCGAAGAAGCTCTTCTCGTAGGGCATCTCTGTGGAGTTGCCGTAGGGGAGACCTATGCCCAGCAGGCAGTGGGCGACGAAGGTGTTCTTCTTGCCGTGGTAGAAGTAGCGCGTGTATTCGCCCGAGAAGCGTACGTACTGCGAGAAGGGTACGTCGAAGAACTGGCGCACGCCGTTGCTGTCGACGTTGCCGTCGAAGAGGTTGCTGAGGAGGCTGAGCAGGTTGCCGGCACTTTCGACGGAGAAACGGTAGGTGGAGAAATTCTTGCGGATGCCGAACTGCTGGTTGGAGTAGGAGAAGTCGTAGCGTGCGGCCATGATGAAGTGGTCGGAGTATTGGTAGGCCAGGCGCAGGAGGTCGCTCTGGTTGATGATGCGAGCGATGAAGTCGCCATCGAGGCTGAGGATGCGTACGAAGGTGAGGTCGATGGGCGTCAGCTGGTGCTGTGCCGTCATGCTGTTGAGTCCGGTGCCGATGCGCTGTGTCCAGGCGTAGCCGAAGGAGGTGTTGGCAACGATGCGTTCGAACCAGTAGCGGTACTGGTAGCTGCCGCCGAGGGTGATGAGGGTGTGGGGACGAGTGCGCTGCCACGAGACGAGGGAGGAGAAGGGCATGAGGAATTCGGGCATGTCGAGCGAGATGTCGAGACCTGTCTCGAAGGCGCTGACGTTGTCGTAGAAGCCGTTGCCGCTGCTGCTACTGGAGAAGATCAGTTTGGGGAGCTCGAGCAGCAATGTTCCCTTGACTTTCAGCAGCTCGGCGCCGCCGAAGAGGTTCTTGTGCTGGTATTCGAGGGAGGTCTCGAGTCCGAAGTTGCCGTTGGTGAAGAAGTTGCCGTTGGTGTCGCTGGCGCTGAAGGACGAGGCGTTGGTGATCTCGAGGGAGAGGGAGAGTTTCTGCTGTGTGGTGTTGATGAGGCGCACATGGGCGTCGACCAGCGGCAGGCTGTCGGTGGAGAAGGGTGACTCGCTGAACTCCACGTTGATATACTTAAAGTTGCGCAGGTTGAGCAGTGAGTTGTAGGTGCTGTTGATATAGCGGGGACGGTAGGTCATGCCGGGGAAGAGCATCATGGAGCGGCTGATGGTCAGCGGGTGGATGGTCATGGGCTTGTCGTAGATGAACTGGTAGTCGAAGGCCTGTCTGACGCCGGAGTAGTTGTAGATGAGGGTGTCGTATTGTGATTCGCCCGAGCGGAGTCCCGCGGTGCTGTTGGGGTAGATGTAGATATTGTTGATGTGGTAGATTTGCAGGTTGTCGCCGTCGACATAGACGTCGATGGAGAGGCGTCGGTTGTGGTAGGTGGTGTCGACCACGAAGGAGATGTTCTCCAGCGATGCTTGGTAGTAGCCTTCTTCGCGGAGGTTGTTGACGAGGCGTGTGCGCTCTGCCGCCAGCTTGTCTTGGTCGTAGGGGTTGCCGGCCTGCAGTGGTGATTCGGCCTGCCAGTTCTCCAGCAGGCGCATGATGGCGAGGTTGCCGCAGTGGTAGGTGATGTCGTCGATGATGTAGCGGTGGGTGGCGCAGATGCGGTAGCCGATGGAGATTTTCTGGTCGGTAATATCGGTGGTGTCGAAGGTGACGGTGGAGTTGAAGCAGCCCTTGGTCTCGAGCAGTCGTTGCAGCTGTTGGGCGGTGCGTTGGGCTTTCCCCTCCTCGTAGATGACGGGCGCCTGTCCCAGGTTGCGCCAGTAGCGTCCCCAGAAGGTGCTGTCGGTGGGGCTGGCGACGCAGTATATCCACATGCCTACGGGCAGTGCCTGGATGCCGAACACTTTGGAGTTAGGGCGCTGGAGGTAGTAGTTCTGGGCTTTTTTGAGGGCGTCTTTGACCTCGGGTGTCACGTCGCTGCTGTCGGCCATGACGACGGTCTGCTCTGTGCGGTGTAGCAGGTGGCCCCCCTCGGGGATGTAGCGGCTCGGGCCGCAGCTTGCTAAGGTGAGGAGAAGGATGAGAGTGATGAGTGATGAGTGATGAGTGAGGAATGATGAGTGAGGCATGAGGAATGAGGAATGAGGAATGAGGAATCGGCTGACGCGGGTGGGGCGCTTCAGCTTAAAGCTCTTCATTCTTATTCTTTCACTCTTCATTTTTTATTTTTTATTTCCTTCTCTCGCTCTTTTTTTTCAATCTTCTTCACTGGATTATCTTTATCCTTCAAGGTGTTGCCTCATCAAGTTCGGCAGGCATACCACAGTTCTCTTTCAGGGTGCAATTTTCATTTTTCTCTTTCACTCTTCGTCTTCGACGATTCTCAGGATGAGGTTTGTGCTACCGAGGTTTTTGTTCATATAGTCGGTGCAGGCCTGCGAGGCTTTGCTGTAGAACTCCTCGTCTTCCAGCAGTCGTTTCAGAAGTGCGCCGCTCTCCTCGCTGTGTTCTCCGTTCTCCACGCTCCAGCCGCCGCCGCGCTCGATGATGTCCTTGGCTTCCTGGAATTTGTGGTAGTTGGGGCCGAAGAGGACGGGCTTGCCGAAGGTGACGGCCTCGAGGATGTTGTGGATGCCCACGCCGAAGCCGCCGCCGATATAGGCTACGTCGGCGTAGCGGTAGAGCTTGGAGAGGAGGCCGATGTTGTCGATGAGAAGTACTTGAGGAGTGTTAAGTGTTAAGTGTTTAGTGTTTAGTTGGCTGCCGTGGCATTGCGAAGCATCACTAAACACTGAACACTGTTCACTAAACACTGAGTAGCGGATGCTGTTGGGGAAGAGTTTTTCTATCTGCTGGAGGTGCTCCTCGCTGATGACGTGTGGAGCCAGGATTAGTTTGAGTGATGAGTGATGAGTGATGAGTGATGAGTGATGTGTGGTGGGTGATGAGTGATGAGTGATGAGTTTGGAGATGAGTTGCTCGTCGGGAGGCCAGGTGCTGCCGGCGACAAGCACCTTGCCGTCGTGGCCGTTGAGGAAGGCTTCGGCGACTTCGTTGCTTTCGGCCTTTTCTGCTATCTGGTGCACCCGGTCGAAGCGGGTGTCGCCCGCTATCGAGCAGTGGTCGATATCACCGAGGTATTGCAGCAGTTGCATGCTCAGGGCGTTCTGCACGAAGAGGTGGGTGAAGCAGCGGTTCAGCTGTTTGAGAAACCAGCGGCCGTACCATTTGAAGAAGTATTGGTTCTCGCGGAAGATGGCGGAGAAGATATAGGTGGGGATGCCGCGTCGACGCAGCTCGTCGAGGTAGTTGTACCAGAATTCGTACTTCACGAAGAAGACGATGTCGGGCTTGAGGGTGTCGATGAGTCGGCGGGCGTTGCGCGGGGTGTCCATGGGCAGGTAGAGCACGGCGTCGGCCTGTGCGTAGTTCTTGCGCACCTCGTAGCCCGAGGGGGAGAAGAATGTCACCACCACGCGGTAGTCGGGGTGTCGCTGGCGGAAGGCCTCGAGGACGGGACGTGCCTGCTCGAACTCGCCGAGGCTGGCGGCGTGGAACCAAGCCAAGTGCTCCCCGGAGCCTTTAAGGTCTTTAAGATTTTTAAAACCTTTCCAGCCACGCGCCATCAGTCTGGCATTGCGGTGGCCGAACAATGCCGCCAGGCGGATGCCCAGCGTGTATAGATAGATGCCTAGGGTATATAATACTCTCATTGTCTAGTGTTTCAGGATTAATAGTAGTAGTAATCGTAGGAGGTGCGGCCCATCAAGGGGAACATCCAGGTCAGCTTCAGGCCGACCATGAGGTCGAAGTAGCGGCTGTTGTCCTTTCCGTTGAGACCCATGACGTTGTCGATGATGTAAGGACGTGACGACCAGCTCCAGCACTGGCTTACGTTGAGTTCCACCTTGAAGTTGACATAGGTGGAGGCGTTGCTCATGTAGGCGAAGCCTATGGCCTCGGTGAGTATGACGCCGTTGCGTAGGTGGTCGTAGAGGCGTGCATAGGCGCCGTCCAGCTGTGGCACAAGGCTCTCGTTCATGTCTTGCGAGTTGACGGTCTTCTGCATCATCCAGCCGCCGCTGACTTTCAGGTAGGGACCCGAGTTGGGGTTGCGTTTGAGTATGGTGAATATCTTCGCCACGCCAATTCGTGCCGCGAGGCCGCGGTTGTAGAGCGTCACCACGCCGTCGTAGCCGCCCCAGCTCATCAGGTGGCCGTCGGGGCTGAAGATGTCGCCCATGCGTTCCACGCGCTGTGTCAGGTTGTCGCTGTTGTAGCCGAACCAGAGGTCGCCGTCCAGCGTCATCATCCAGCCGTTCTGGTATTTGTAGTCGCACTCAAGACCGAAGTTCAGGTAGGGGCCGTCGTAGAGGTCCTTCATGTTGCCTCCCGTCAGTCCCAAGCTGTTGCTGCCGCCCATGGGCATCAGCGCTCCGGCGGAGAAGCCGATGATGTGGCACTCCAGCGTGTCCACGCCGTGCTTCTCCTGGGCTTGGAGTGAATTGAAAGAAGGAAATTGAAAAATGAAAATAAGGCTGACACAAATAAACTTGCGCATGCAACGGGCTGCTGACCACCGACCACAGAGTACTTTCATCTTAATTTTCAATTATTTTTCAATTTTTTTTACTTTTCACTTCTCACTTTTCACTTTTTTCGTATTTTTGCAAATCGTTTAGAGAAACGACAAACGACACAAAATATTGTATAATAAATAAAAAAATAATGGTTATGGGTTATAGGTTATGGGTTATAGACGCTACGCAGTCGAAATGTCGACATTGTGAGGCGGCAGCCCTCAATAACCAATAACCTATAACCTGTAACCTGTAAAAAAATGGCAAAAGACTTTTCGAAACGCAGTGAGAATTATTCCGAATGGTATAACGAACTTGTTGTGCGTGCCGACCTCGCTGAGCAGAGTGCCGTGCGCGGCTGCATGGTGATAAAACCCTATGGCTATGCCATCTGGGAGAAAATGCAGCACCAGCTTGACAGTATGTTCAAGGCTACCGGCCACGTCAACGCCTACTTCCCCCTGTTCATCCCCAAGAGCTTCCTCAGCCGTGAGGCCGAGCATGTGGAAGGTTTTGCTAAGGAGTGCGCCGTGGTGACCCACCACCGCCTGATGAACGACCCCAACGGCAATGGTGTCGTCGTCGACCCCGCCGCCAAGCTCGAGGAAGAGCTCATCGTGCGCCCCACCTCCGAGACTATCATCTGGAGCACCTATAAGAACTGGATCAAGAGCTACCGCGACTTGCCCATCCTTTGCAACCAGTGGGCCAATGTCGTGCGCTGGGAGATGCGTACCCGCATGTTCCTTCGCACCGCCGAGTTCCTGTGGCAGGAAGGCCATACCGCCCATGCCACCCGCGAGGAGGCTGAGGCTGAGGCCCGCAAGATGCTCGACGTCTATGGCGACTTCGTGGAGAACTATATGGCTGTGCCCGTCATTAAGGGTCACAAGAGTCCCAACGAGCGCTTCGCCGGTGCCCTCGACACCCTCTGCATCGAGGCTATGATGCAGGACGGCAAGGCCCTGCAGGCCGGCACCAGCCACTTCCTTGGACAGAACTTCGCCAAGGCCTTCGAGGTGCAGTTCCTCAACAAAGAGAATAAGTTGGAGTATGTCTGGGCTACCTCGTGGGGCGTCAGCACCCGCCTGATGGGTGCCCTCATCATGACCCACTCTGACGACAACGGCCTCGTGCTGCCGCCGCGCCTGGCTCCCATCCATGTGGCCATCGTCCCCATCTGCAAGAGCGACGAGCAGCAGAAACAACTCGACGAGCATATCGCCCCGATAGTGAAAGCCCTTGAGGCCAAAGGTCTCGTGGTGAAGTACGACAACCGTCCGGAGTATAAGCCGGGCTGGAAGTTCACCGAGTACGAGTTCAAGGGTGTTCCCGTGCAGTTGGCCATCGGTGCCCGCGACATGGAGAACGGTACCTGCGAGGTGCGTCGCCGCGACACCCTGGAGAAGGCCACCCTGCCGCTCGAAGGCATCGCTGACCATGTCTACGACCTTATGGAGGATATTCAGAAGAATCTCTTCAAGAAGGCTGCCGACTTCCGTGCTTCGATGACCCGCAAGGTCGACACTTGGGACGACTTCAAGGTGGAGATCGAGAAGAACGGCTTCCTGCTCTGCCATTGGGACGGCACCCCCGAGACCGAGGAGAAGATCAAGGAAGAGACCAAGGCTACCATCCGCTGCATCCCCTACGACGCCCCCGAAGAGGAAGGCAAGTGCATCTACAGCGGTAAGCCCAGCCACCGCCGCGTAGTCTTTGCGAGAAGCTACTAAAGCTAATCTTCGCGCACAATATTTTTAGGCGAAATTTCTACCGCCTCTATGGTATTGACGAGAGTCGTATCGTAGGGGCGGCAGATTCTTATATAGTTGTCGGTCCAACCGAACATGGTTTGATTGCTTGATTGCTTGATTGCTTGATCGTTTGAGTGGGGAGTTGATTCCCAGAGAACAGGACGGGTCTTGCCAAGTTGGCTGGCGATGAACTCCTTGTGCTTCTTCTCGCTGAGTTCGAGGAGGCGGGCCGTATGCTCGTGGCGTACGGGGATGGGAATCTTCTCGCCGAGTTTTAAGGCTGCGGTGCCGGGACGGTCGCTGTAGGTGAAGACGTGAAGGTAGGAGATGGGCAGCGAGTCGATGAAGGTGAGGACCTTCTGGAATTCCTCTTCTGTCTCGCCGTTGAAGCCTGCCATGACGTCGGCGGCGATGCAGGCGTCGGGCATGACGGATTTGATTTTTTCCAGTTTGGCGGCGTAGAGGGCGGTGTCGTAGCGGCGGTGCATGAGTTGCAGCACGTGGTCGCTGCCGGCCTGCAGAGGAATGTGGAAGTGGGGGAGGAAGGTGCGGCTGTGGGCCACGAAGTCGATAATCTCGTCGGTAAGCAGGTTGGGCTCGATGGAGGAGATGCGGTAGCGCAGGATACCCTCTATCTGGTCGAGGCCTTTGAGCAAGTCGAGAAAGCTCTCTCCCTGGTGCTGGCCGAAGGTGCCGGTGTTGACGCCGGTGAGAATCACCTCCTTGGCGCCGCTGTCGGCGATGCGGCGGGCGGCGCAGAGGGTCTCCTCGATGGTGGCGGAGCGTGAGCGGCCGCGGGCGTAGGGAATGGCGCAGTAGGTGCAGAAGTAGTCGCAGCCGTCCTGAATCTTGAAAAAGGTGCGGGTGCGGTCGCCACTTGAATATTGCAGGGTGAAGGGGAGTGAGGGGGAAGTGAAGGAGGAGTGAGGAAGGAAAGAGGGGGGCAAATCCTTGAGTATCTGTGGTAACAGATGCTTTCGGTCGTTGCCGAGAACAAGGGTGACGCCGGGGATACGTTCTATCTCATCGGCAGCAACCTGTGCGAAGCATCCCATGACGACAATTTGAGCGTCAGGGTTCTGGCGGTGGGCCTGGCGGATGGCGTTGCGGCATTTTTTCTCGGCCACCGCGGTGACGGTGCAAGTGTTGATGAGGTAAAGGTCGGCTTTCTGGTGGAAGTCGACTATGGTGTTACCCTCGTCGGAGAGGCGTCGCAGCAGGTCGGAGGTCTCGGCGTAGTTGAGCTTGCATCCGAGGGTATGGGCGGCGATGATCAATCGAATTGAAAATTGAGAATTGAGAATTGAAAATTATTCTTGGTCGTGCTGGAGGGAGTGGACCATCTTGACGGCGTCTTCGTCGGGGAAGATGGCGAAGGAGGGCTGGGGTTCGAGAAGGAGTATCTGGCGACCTTCGCTGTCTTTGCCCAGACCTTGTACGCAGCGGCGTGCCACCACGATGCGGCTCTTGCGGTTGGCCAGCGAGAAGAGTTCGTCGCCGGCGCGGTTGAAGACGCGGTCGCTCTCATCCTTGGCGGTGAGCTCCTGTCCGTCCTCCTTGAGGACTACGATGGTCTTATTCTTGCCTTGTGCTGCCATGCAGGCGATGCCGTGGATGGACACCCACTGGTCGGCGGGGGTGTGCAGGAGTATCTGGCGGTCGCTCATCATGCCAGAGATCCACTGCTCGCGGACGGTCATGACGCCGTCTTCGTAGTAGTTGTAGCTGCCGTGCTTGAGGCCGTCTTGGTAGTGGCCTTCGCGCACGAGGCGGTGGTTGTCGTCGTATTCGACTAGGCGTCCGTCGAGGCCTCCGCGGACGTAGGTGGCCTCGATGTAGCCTTGTTTCCCGATGCGTTTCCACCAGCGGCCGTGGCGGCGGTTGTCCTGCCAGGTGGTCACCTCGGCGGTGTCGCCGTTGCGCTCATAGATGATATGGCGACCCTCGTTGATGCCCATGCGGTAGTTGGCTTCTTTCACCAGGCGGCCTTCCTCGTTGTAGAACTTCCAGAGACCGTCGCGGTTGCGCTGGTCGAGGTGGCCAGTGGCCAGCAGGTGGCCTTTCTCGTCGTAGACCTCGTGGAGGCAGCGGCGACCGGGCTCGCTATAGGTGTTGCGGATACGGACGGTGCCGTCGTGGTAGTAGTAGGTGAAGGTGCCGGTCTCGAGGCCATCTTTGAAGTCTCCTTCGTAGATTTTGGAGCCGTCCTTGTCGGTACGGATCCAGTGGCCTTGGCGGCGTCCCTGGTTGTCGATTTTGTTCTGCGCCACAGCCGACGTGGCGGTCAGCATAAGTGAGGCGGCGAGGAGTAGGATTGTTCTTTTCATGTAGTTATATCCCTTTTTATATAGTTGAGTAACGTACTTTTATATAATTTATTTTGACAGGTGAAAAAAAAAGTGTATTTTTGCCGTCGAAATAATATATAACAATACGATGAGAAATATCGCAGTGGTTTTGGCAGGAGGGACCGGCAGCCGAATGGGTTCGTCGGTACCTAAACAATTTTTGCCCTTGGCAGGCCGTACTGTGATAGAGCACTCTATCGAGATTTTCAATAATCATCCTGCCATCGACGAGGTGGCAGTGGTGGTACATCCCGACTGGCGTAGCCGCATGGAGGAGATTGCTGCTGCGGCGCAATGGGAAAAGTTGGGGAAGATAATCGACGGTGGATCGGAGCGGTATATGTCGAGCCTCAACGCCATCATGGCCTATATCGACGAGCCGGACGATACGAATCTGCTGTTGCATGATGCCGCACGGCCGTGGGTGTCGACAGAGATAGTGGATAGGGTAGTGGCGGCGTTGGCGCACCATGAGGCTGTGGGAGTGGCGGTGCCCAGCACCGATACTGTGTGGGAGGTGCATCCAGATTTGAATGGAGAATGGGGAATGGAGAATGAAGAATTCATAATGCCGCGATTTGTGGCAAGGATACCGGAGCGCAAGCTGATGTGGCGGGCGCAGACCCCGCAAGCATTCCGTCTGCTTTTGATTCGCGACGCCTACCAACGTGCCTTGCAGGACCCCCAGTTCCAAGCCACCGACGACTGCGGCGTCGTGCGCAAATACATGCCCGGCACCAAGATATGTGTCGTCGAAGGCGAAGAAGAAAACAAAAAGATAACCTTCGCGGAGGATTTGATGTAAGTCACGATATGGATAAATGGATTACTAAAAAGTAAACGAAATAAATGAAAAATATTGCAGTGATACTGGCCGGAGGCGTGGGAAGCCGAATGGGTTATTCTACCCCAAAGCAGTTTTATAAGGTGGCAGGTAAGACGGTCATAGAGCACACTATAGATGCTTTTGAAAGCCATAACGGTATTGATGAGATTGCTGTTGTGATGAATGAGAGTTGTATCGACCGCATGGAGGATATTATCCTTCATAACAAGTGGTGTAAGTTGAAGAAGCTGCTAAAGGGTGGTGCGGAACGTTACATGTCAACGCTATCGGCTATTGAGTCTTACGATGGCGAGGAAGTAAATCTGATATTCCATGATGCAGTAAGGCCGTTGGTAAGTCGCCGAATTATTGATGATGTAATCTCCGCTCTTGTCGACCATGAAGCTATTGACGTGGCTGTTCCTGCTACTGATACTATCATCGAAGTTAATTCTATAGGTGATACGATCTCCTCTATACCTCCCCGTGCCTCATTGCGTAGGGGACAGACTCCACAGGCTTTCCGTCTGTCGATAATCAAGGAGGCTTACCGCCGAGCCTTGCAGGATTCTGCGTTTGTCTCTACCGACGACTGCGGTACGGTGATAAAGTATATGCCAGAAGTACCGGTATATGTCGTTCCCGGTGAGGAATCCAATATGAAACTCACTTACAAGGAGGATTCCTATTTGTTGGATAAACTTTTCCAACTCAAGGGTACAACGGTACATGATAATACAGACTTTTCTCAGTTGAGAGGGAAGGTGATTGTGGTGTTTGGTGGTAATTCAGGTATCGGCGAGGAGATAGTGAAGATGGCCTCAGCTAACTGTGGCAAGGTTTACTCGTTTTCTCGTTCTACCACGGGTACAGACATCTCTGATGCCGAAAGTGTGAAAAGAGCTATTCAAAGCATTGCTGAGAAAGAAGGTCGGATAGACTTTGTAGTGAATAGTGCAGCCATACTGATGAAGGAACCATTGATGACAATGACTCCTGATGCTATCAAGGCAATTATCAATACCAACTATTGGGGAATGGTGAATGTGGCGATGGCGTCGTATGAATGGTTGAAAAAAACGAACGGACAGTTGTTGCTTTTTACATCAAGTTCCTACACACGTGGACGAGCCTTCTATAGTCTCTATTCGTCGACAAAGGCAGCTGCAGTTAACTTTGCTCAAGCATTGGCACAAGAGTGGGATTCTGACGGAATCCGAATCAATGTCATCAATCCAGAGCGTACAAAGACACCCATGAGGGTTAAGAACTTCGGAGTCGAACCCGATAACACTTTGTTGAAAGCCGATGAGGTTGCAGTTGCTTCGTTGAATACGCTGCTTTCTGATTTTACTGGTCAAGTGGTGGATGTAAAGATAAGGAAAGATTGATAGTATGAAGTTCTTTCTATTTTTGGCTTTATATTTGGTGTATCCATTCTCTTTTCTTTTCCCGAGAAATAAAAAGAAATGGGCTTTTGGTAGTTTTCGAGGGGCATTTAATGACAATGCAAAGTATTTGTTTATACATTGTAGCAACAATTGTCATGAGGTAGATTGTGTATGGCTTAGTAAAAGTCGAGCCACTGTGCAGTTGGTGCGCAGCAAGGGTTTGAAGTCTTATTTCATAGGTAGTCCCAAGGGAATGTGGTATGCGCTTACTTCGAAATATTGGTTTTTCAACTCGTATACCTCTGATATCATGTTTGCGTTCTCTGGAGGTGCTGTTTGTATTAATTTATGGCATGGTGTTGGATTGAAACGAACGGAGTTTAACATCATTTCAGGAAAGCTGGCCGAACGTTTTCAAGAGCATCGATTCAATGAAGTGTATTTTCATCCCGAATCGTTTCGCCGTCCAAACTGGTTGCTTTCATCAACGCCGTTTCAAAGCAAAATGTTTGCTTCTGCATTCCGTATTCCAGAAAGTCGGTGTCTTGAATATGGTTATCCTCGTAATGTAATATTGACATGTCCAGAAGAGGAACGAATGGATTTCGTGAGAAAATATGAACCGGCATCCACTATGAGTCTAATAGAGCGTATTTCTGGTGGGCACTATTCGAAGGTGTTTGTCTATATGCCCACGTGGCGAGATTCCCAACGTGAAGTCTTTACCCAAAGTTTTGACCTGCCCAGGCTTGATGCAATGTTGAAGAGCGTCAACTCGTTATTGCTGCTGAAACCGCATGCCAATGTATTGATAAATCCGGCAGAATTCGCCGAACTCAAAAATATCAAGTTGGTGGACGGGAAGGTTGACATATATCCCGTGCTTCCATATACCGATGTTTTGATTACCGACTACTCGTCAGTCCTGTACGATTATATCCTCATGCCCGGGAAGGATGTGATACTCTATCTTTACGACTATGCTGATTATGTGAAAAATCGCGACTTGTATTATCCTTTTGATGAGAATGTGGTAGGCCGTAGGGTGTACGACTTCGAGGAGTTGTATCGTTGTTTGGAGAATGACGAGTACGCCATCAATTCGGAGGAGCGGAACCGCATTATTGAAAAGTTCTGGGGTGATACCGCTAATGGTAGTAATTCGTGTGTTAGGATTGCACAAAAGGTGCACTCCCTGTAACTTAATCAGCCTTTTAGTTCCTGGCTATAACGGTCGATAAGGTCGTCGAGGAGGTTCTCTTTCTTGATGGCGACCTTCTTCCAGTAGGAGCCGTTGATGGTGTGCAACCATCTTTCGTCGAATATCTCCACGAGGTCTTGGTGACGGTTATCTCCTCCTTCGGTGCCAATCTTCTCAAGACGTTCTTTGCAGAATTGCAACTGTGAGACATCGAGTGTGGATAAAAGACTAGGCCAGTTGCCGCCGCCGGTGTCAAGATAAGTGCCAGTATAGGTGACAGGCATAAAGTCCACTTTACGGCTGGATGTATAGGAGTAGTCATAGAACGACATGATGGCCGAGAGATACCAGTATTTATCTCGTTCACGTTTTGGACCATAGACGGGCTGGCTGTGCAGTATGGATGTAGGGTCGGTGTCTCTGAGAGGGAAGAGATCGTGGTCGAGGAAACCAAAGTAGTGGGGTTTTCGACTGCCAATGATATATTTGTACACCCATCCTAAGGCGGTGGCATGAGAGTAACTGGGGCCTATTTTACCCAGTCGGTTTTTTGGTAATCTGATGTATGGCACGCCGGCTTCACGGCAGTATTCTTCGATGCGGTGGGAACACTCCATGTCGGTAGAGTTGTCGGCAATGAAGTGTGTGTGGGGGCAGGTGATATGCTGTGCCACCTGTGCTACATGTAGCTTCAGAATGGTGTCATTGTTGAAAGCTACGGTAATGAGGTCAAGGTGCTCGTTCCCTGAGGGAAGAGGGGAGAGTTCAAGGTTGTGATTACGACAATGTTTCGGACGGTGATGGTGATTCATCGCCTCAAGTGTCCGAATGACGATGCGGAAAAAAATGCGTTTGATGGTCATTCTGTTGTTTGTTTTCTTAGTAGTCCCTGTGTGACGTTCCGTCGGAAGGATATCAGTTTGTTGCCTTTGTTGAATTGACCGCGTAAGGCAAAACCTGACCATAAGACGAGGGTGGCGGCCCATTTGACTGCCTCCTTGACTAGGCGGACAAAATATTTCTTCTTGCCAATCTGCAGGGTGCGGTAGCGCTCGCTGACGCCGATGCTGAAGGTGAGGCGGTCGAAGTAGTCCTGCGTGAGTTTCTTGGGTGGGATGAGGTGGTAGAGGATGGCGGTGGGGAGGTAGTAGAACTTCATGCCGCGCGAGGTCATCTTGTCGAAGAGGTCTTTCTCCTCAGCACCGATGAGGCTGTTGCCCTTGCGGCCCAGCTCGACATTGAAAAGACCCACGGCATCGAAGACGCTCTTGCGGTAGGCGGCATTGCCGCCGCCGGGGAAGGCGTCGCCGGGGAACTCACGCTCTTTCTCGCCGAGGTATAGCTTGCCTGTCACCAGTTGACGAGTGTAGTGACTCATCCAGTCGGGCTCCTCGCAGCCGTCGTACTGTGGCAGGATGGGACCTCCTGCGGCGACGGCATCGGCGTTGCGACGGAAGAAGTCGGCATAGGTGCTGAGGTATTCCTTGTTCACCAGAGCGTCGTCGTCGACATAAACGAGGATGTCGCCCTTGGCGTTGCGTATGCCGCAGTTGCGGGCATAGGAAAGTCCTTGGTTGGCTTCGAAGCAATAGTTGAACCGAATGTCGGGATATGCGGACATGAAACGGACGCACTCCTCCTTGGTACGGTCGCTGCTATTGTTATCCACCAGCACAATCTCATATTCTGCGTGCGGCAGGTCGCCCACGGCGATACTTTCCAATACATTGTAGATGTATCGGTCGCGGTTGTAAGTGCAAAGGATTACCGAAATCATTTGGCGTTTGATGTTTGACGTTTTACGTTCATCATTCATCACTCATCACTCATCACTCTTTCTTCCTATATACCAGTACCACGGCGCCTATCATTGCCAGCAGTGTGACGATGGAGATAATCAGCGTGATTTTGTCGAGTTGGTTCATGCGAGGTGTCTCGTTCTTGAACTCAATCACGTGGTCGCCCGCCGGCACTTCTATGGCGCGGAGGATGAAGTCCACGCGGATGTACTCCGTTGGCTCGCCGTCGATATAGGCTCTCCAGTCGGGAGCATAGAATATCTCACTGAACACCGCCAGACGCTTGCCCGCCGTGTGGCTGCGGTAGCGCAGGTGGTCGGGGTTGTACGGTTCCTGGTGCTCCATCTCAATCTTATCTGTGCTGTCTGCCGTCCAATGGTTGCTGGCCACAACCCACTGGCTTCCGTCAACCACCGCCGTCTTCGACGGGTCGAAGTCTTTCAGCGCTATAATCTCTGCGTCGGCATTGGCCACGCTCTTCACTTCCTCCACAAACCAGCAGTTGCCCAGCGCGTTCGTGTTCCTCACTACGCCTACGCCTTGCTGGAACGGCAGCACCAGATAGCGCGCATTCAGCATGTTCAGCACCGGCATGCTCACCCGAGCCTCTTCCATGCTCACAAGGTCGTTGCCAGGATTGTAGCGGCTCAGATAGAAATCAATCAGGTTCTGGTAGCGGCTCAGTTTTGCAGCGCTGTAGCCTCCAATCTGATGGTGGAAGGCGCTGGGCTCAGAATCGTTGAAAGTGTTCACCGCCAGGTTGTAGACGCGGTAGTCTACGTCACCATACTGTGCCGCCTTCTGGTCGATGTCGTAGTCGTAGCCCTGCGGCATCAGCTCCAGTTCGCTCTTCGACACAAAGTTCTCGTCGTTCAGGTAGCGGCGACCCACACTCCACAGGTCGGCCACTGTCAGCACGCCCACTATCGCCAGTGCGATACCCCATTTCTTTATCTTGCCGTTGTTGTATAGCCACAGTGCCGCTGCCGTCAGGACGATGAACAGCAGGCTGCGCCACGAGTCGCTCACCAGCAGGCTGTGGCGGTCTTCCGCCAAAGCGCTCCGCAGGAAGTCAGGCAGCTGACTGTCGCTCGCCGCCGAATAGTCGAAGCTTCCGCTTATCGCTATCACGCCTACGATCACCGCCGCAAGGCAGCCCGTGGCAATATACAATCCCCGGTTGATCTTGTCTTTTTCAGGTCCCTGGCTTCTGAACAGCTCTTTTAGTGTCAGTGCTGCCATAATCACCATGCATGCGTTTGCCAGCACCAACGCCATACTCGGCGTGCGGAACTTGTTGTACAGCGGCACATGGTCGAACAGCCATCCGTTCAATGCCATGAAATTGCCGCCCCACGACAGCAGTATCGAGATTATTGTCGCCGCCAGTATCCACCAGCGCTCGGGGCCTTTCACTACAATCATGCCCAGCAGGAACAGCAGCATCACCACCGCTCCGAAATACACCGGACCGCTTGTGAATGGCTGGCTTCCCCAGTACAGCGGCGCTTTCTCGCCCCACGGATACTGGTATTGCGGCATATTCGCCTGGAAGGTCTTGTAGAACTCCGAACTCTGCGGGTTGATTTCCTCCATGCTTCCGCCACCCATCGCACCAGGCACCAGGATGGTATAGGTCTCACCCACGCCGTAGCTCCAGCTGAAGGCGTAGTTGATGTCCAGACCGTCGGCGGTATTCTCTGCGGCCTTTTGGGCACTTTCGCCATAGAGGTCGGTGGGAGTCACCGTGAGCTCGTTGCCGCCACGCATGGTGTATTTGGCATATTCTTCGTTCACCAGCAACGCACGCATATTGCAGCCGAACGCCAGAGCGGCGCACAACAGCAGCAAGCCCGTCTTCGCCAGCATCGAAGGCAGTCTCTTCTTTATGATGGCATACACGAAATAGCATATTCCGATGGCCACGCATCCTACAAGCGTATAGAACGTAATTTGGATATGGTTGCGTCCAATCTGGATAATCAGCGACACCGTGAACAGTATCAGACCCCACAGCACACGACGGTTGCGCTTCACCTTGTCCTCCACCTCTTCGATAGCGGCTCGCAGTGTCATTACCATACCCGCCATAATCGGGGCCATCAAACCCATGGCTTGAGCCTTCGTTACGTGTCCAGCCTCGATAATAATCAGGTTGTAGCTGCCCAAGCCGAAGCTCAGTGCTCCCACCAATGCAATCCACGGCGACACGCCAAATGCCAGCAGCGCCAAGAAGAATCCCAGCAGATACAGGAACATGATGCCCATGTCAAGTCCTCGGTCCAACACCGACAGCGTTACAGCGTTGCCTACCGGTGTGAACACGCTTTCCTGCGCACGCCCTGTCACCTGATAGCCCGGCATGCCGCTGAACATTGACGACGTCCACATGGGCTTCACACCCGTCTCGGCCTCAATCGTCTTTTGTTCGTGGGCCATGGCTTCATACTTCTGGATATCGCCCTGGCGGATGACTTTGCCTTCCAGTGTCGGCGAAAAATAGATACAAGACACCGCTGCCATCGCAGCGATAATTCCCAAACAAATCAGAATCTTCTTTGTCATATTATTTAGTTGTCAATTATCAATTCTCAAAGTGTATGCAGGCGTCTCGCCTGCTTTTTTTATTTTTCAATTCATTTCACTGTTGGGTATTCCACGCGGACGTGGTAGATGCTCATCATCTTAGTCTTCAGGAACTTCCTGATCCTCGCTACGTCGCCGTAGCTCAGCTGGCAGTTGTCCAGCTGTCCGGCAGCGATTTTTCCGTCGATGAGACGGTCGATCATCTCATCGGTAGCCTCTTTGGTGTGGCTCTTAAGGCTTCGACAGGCGGCTTCGACGGTGTCGACAATCATCACCACCGCCGTCTCGCGGGAATACGGCCTCGGGCCGGGGTAGCGGAATACGTCGAAGTTTCCTTCCGGGTTACGCTCCTTTTCCTTCGCATAGAAATAGCCCGTGTATGTCGTTCCGTGGTGCGTACGCACGAAATCCTGCACCTCGGGGGGCAGGTGGTACTTCGCCGCCAGCTCCAGACCCTCAGTCACGTGACTCGTAATCATTCGCGCGCTCTCCCTATAGTCCAGCTCGTCGTGTGGATTGAACGTACCGTTCTGGTTCTCGGTGAAATACAAAGGATTTTTTATCTTTCCGATATCGTGATACAATGCGCCGACCTTGGCCAGCAGCACGTCGCCGCCAATCTCGCTCACCAGATCCTCCGTCAGGTTGGCTACCTGCATCGAATGCTGGAACGTTCCCGGAGCCCGTCGGCTTAACTCTCTCAACGCCTTGGTGTTCGTGCTGCTCAGTTCTAGCAGCGTCAGCGCTGTCGTCATGCCGAACAACTTCTCAAACAAATATATCAGCGGGTATGCCAACAGCGTCAGCACCGCATTCAGGAAAAACATCACGTAGCGCTGAATCTCCAGGCTTGCCAGACTGGTCTCCTGGCTCAGCACGCCGCAGGTATAGATTGCCGAATAACTACCGAAAATCACCAGCGAAAGCACAAAGAACTGGCTTCTGCGCTCCAGACTCCTCATCGCCACGATGCTCATCATGCCCGTCACCAGCTGGTAGAAGATAAACTCGAATGAGTTCGGCACCAGGTTTGCCAGCACGATCACGGTCGTGAGGTGTATATACAGCGCCGCTCGCATGTCGAAGAAGACCCTCATCAGAATCGGCACCACGCATAGCGGCACCAGCAGCACCCACTCCGGCGCATTCCACACCATCAGTGCCTCGAACACCGACATCAGCAGCACCAGCACCAGCACGAACGTTACCTTCCGGTTGTCCTCCAGGATGCGGTGACGTGTGTTTTTCAAGAACATATACAATGCAGCGAAAGCAATCACGGCCAGCAGCACCTGTCCACCCATCTCTCCCCACACGCTGTATCCGCCACGGAACCGTCTGTCGTTTTCCTCCTCCAAAGCCGCTATCCGCGCACCGCGCTCCTCGGTCACCTCCTGTCCCTTCGCGATGATCATCTCTCCCGCCATCACCAGCTCGCTCGTATAGCTCAGCTGACTCAGACGGCTCTCCAGTTCCAACAGAGTCCGTTCTCGATCTAACACATAGTCAGGAGTGACTGAGTCGCTGAGTGGCTGAGTGGCTGAGTGGTCGGATGACTCTGTCGCATTGTCACTCGGTAACTCAGTCACTTCAAAGTCTTCCATCCGATATTCCCGGCCCTCGTTTCCTTCCATGATTACCACCTTGCGCTCCGGACCTATCACTCCCCACTCCTCACCCTCTGGGGCTTCCAATCTTCGCTTTCCATTCTCCGCTCTCCACTCTCCACTCTCTGCCTTCTCGTTCTTTACGTAGTATAGCGTCGCAGATGCCCGCTCCTTTGCCTCCTCTGCCGCCACATCCTCGGCACTCTTCATCACTGCAAAATCATACGGCGCCACGAGGTCGGCTCCTCTCCAAACACCCCCCACTTTATAGTCATAATGTTCTCCGTGGCGCGCGTGCGGGAACAACACAACAATCGCCACTGATGTAATCAGCATTGCTATAATCTTGTATATCAGTCCTAAATGACGTACCGTCCCAGGTAATATCTTGCTCATCGTGTAATCAAATTAAACTGCAAAAATACAAAAAAAACTTGATATAGACTATAAGATACGTGAAAAATTAATATTTTCTCGGTATGAAACACCTACCAACACCCTATCATCTCCCACCATGGTAGGAGATGGGTCGGAGTTGAGTCGGAGTTGGTACGGTGTTGGTACGGCGTTGGTGTTGAGTATCAGTGTGTTTTGAATTTGCCTATTTTTTTTGTAAAATCACACAATTTTTTTCTTTTTTTGCAGTTAATGTCAAGTACTCGGTACTAAATTTTGAAGTTAAATTTAAAAATAATTCAATAAAAATGAAAAAAGTTTTCGCACTGGCAGCGGCGCTGCTGCTCACCGTCGGCGCGATGAGCGCCCAGAACACCTTTAAGGGCATCGTGAAATACAAGATGGAGTCTACCGGCACCACCGCCATGCAGATTCCTGAACAAATCGCCACCGCCGAAATCAAGGTCATGGGCGAACGGATGTACACCAAGAGCTTATTGTTCGGCCAGGGCTCGGAAATCTTTGTTAATGGGCTGAAACAGACCCAGTGTGTCGACTACAGTAATGCTATTATTGGCCTCACCGCCAGAGGTTTCGAGTTTGAAAACTACAAAGGTGACGGCAAGTTCTTGCTTGAACAGACATACAATGCTTCTACCCTCGATAGCCTTGAAATCAAGGATACCGAGCCGGGTCATTTCTATTTCGAGTATGTTGACGGCGAGACCAAGGAGATTGCCGGCCAGACTTGCTATAAACTTATCCAGCATTACTATAGCGAAGAGGGCAATGAAACCCAGTTCGTCATGTGGTATGCCAAGAACATCGGACCCGCCTACAACGTGATCTTCGAGGGTGTCAAGGGTATGCCCCTGGAATACACGATGAACCTCGGCGAAGGCCGCGCCATTACTTGCACCGCCATCGAGGTGGTCTCCGGCAAGGTTAAGGATGTCGACTTCCTCTTCCCCGACGGCTACAAGAAGCCCACGAAGGAAGAGCTTGAGGCTTTCGCCACTGACATGCAGGATGCCAAGGAGATGGGTTACCTCGGCGACGGCGGTGAGGAGTGATGAATGATGAGTGAGGAGTGATGAGAGAGGAGTGAGTAACGTTAACCGTTAATCATTAACCGTTAACCATTAATTTTAACGAGAAACAGTGGCAGGAACGAAGAAGAAAATATCGACAAAATCTAAGTCGGGCTCAGCAAAGGGCTCGAAAGGAAAAGGCAAGACTGCCCCCAGCAAGAAGGGGGCTTTTGCCGTTTTTTTGAGGAGTGAACGTTTCGCTCATATCCGCGGTGCCGCCTATGTGCTCTTTGCCGCTTTCCTGCTGATATCCCTCATCGGCTGGTATGCCACCGGCTGCGGCCGCGAGGATGCCTGGCTCGGCAAGGTGGGTGCCGCCGTTGCACAGTTTTTCAGTACCAAGCTCTTCGGTATCGGCAGCATAGGCTTCACGCTGCTTTTCTTCGTCTATGGCATGCGCCTTTGGAATGTTGTCGTGATGCCGTGGTGGAAGACTTTCGGCAGCACCCTGTTCTGGATGGCCTGGATCTCTGTCACCCTGGGTTACATAGGTGTGGGCTTCATCAATGCTCCTTCCACTGATTTTGAATACTATGCCGGTGTGGGTGGCTACATGTTGGCCTCCCTCCTCGACGAGATGCTCAGCTGGTGGACTCTCGTGCTCTTGGTTTTCGTCGGCATCCTCGTCCTCGTGTTGGTCCATAAGATGGAACTCCCCGAAGTCAAGATGCCCAAGGTCGACCTGAAGAAAGTGTCAGAGTCGCTGAGTGACAAGGTGACCGAGACTCTCAGCAAGCAGGATGACCAAGCCCTCAGTCGTTCGCTTACGCCCGACCGCGTGGTGGACCTCAACGAGAAACAGCGCGAGGAAGACGAAGGTGCTGAGTTCGATGAAGAGGCCATGGCCCTCTTCCAGAGTCATGCACCTGTCGCCACTACCCCCGCTCCTGCCCAAGAGGAACCGGAAATCCAAGAAACTCCTGAGGCAGAAGAGGAAGAAGGTGATATCGACGATGTGTTTATGAAGTTGACCCAGAAGTGGACTTCTGGAGAGGACAAGAGCGAAAGCGAGAAGCCTCAGGAGAATGCCGACGACGTCAGCTTTACCATCGAAGGTGACCTTGAAGAGGTTGAGAGTCAGCAGGCAGAAGGAGCAAAGGAAGACGTTGAGCCCCGGGAAGAGGAACTGGAGGAGGATGACTACCGCCGTCACTATGGCATCGACGAGCCCTATGACCCGCATCTGGACCTAGGTGATTACATGATGCCAGACACCTCTATCCTCGAAGACTGGGAGACAGCCAACGCCCGTGTCACCAAAGAGGAACTGGTGGCCAACAAAGACCGTATCGTGCAGACCCTGCGCGACTACGGCATCGAGATTACCGAGATATCGGCTCAGCCTGGCCCCACCGTCACGCTCTACAAGATTAAGCCCGCCCCGGGAGTACGCATCAGCAAAATCAAGAACCTGGAGGACGACATCGCCCTTTCGCTGGCGGCTCTCGGCATCCGCATCATCGCCCCCATCCCTGGCGAGAGCAACGTCGGTATAGAGGTGCCCAACGCCAAGCCGCAGATTGTGGCCATGAAGACCATGCTCGACAGCGAGGCTTTCGAGAAAGCCAAAGAGAAGATGGAGTTGCCCATTGCCTTTGGCAAGACCATCTCGAACGAGTGCTTCGTCACGGACCTGGCCAAGATGCCTCACCTGCTGATGGCCGGTGCCACGGGTACAGGTAAATCGGTCGGTTTGAATGCCGTGCTGGCGAGCCTGCTCTATACGAAACATCCCTCCGAGCTCAAGCTCGTCCTGGTCGACCCCAAGAAGGTTGAGTTCAGTCTTTATTCGGCCCTCGAGCGCCACTACCTGGCCAAGATGCCCGACGAGGACGACGCCGTCATCACCGATGTCAAGAAGGTGGTGAGGACGCTGAACTCGCTGTGTATCGAGATGGACTCGCGCTATGATCTGTTGAAGCAGGCCAAGGTGAGGAAGATTACCGAATACAACGAGAAGTTCTGTAAGCGCATGCTCAATCCCGAGCACGGCCACCGCTACCTGCCCTATATTGTCGTCGTCATTGACGAGTTTGGCGACCTGATTATGACCGCCGGCAAGGAGGTCGAGTTGCCCATCGCCCGTCTGGCCCAGTTGGCACGTGCCGTGGGTATACACCTGATTATCGCTACCCAGCGTCCGACGACGAACATCATCACCGGTACCATCAAGGCCAACTTCCCTGCGCGTGTGGCCTTCCGTGTGACGAGTGGCATCGACTCGAAGACTATCCTCGACACTGGCGGTGCCCAGCAGCTTATCGGCCGAGGCGACATGCTCATCTCGCTGGCTGGCAAGGATATGATACGACTGCAGTGCGCCCTTATCGATACTCCCGAGATCGAGAAGTTAGTGAAGTTCATAGGCGACCAGCGTGGTTATCCCGAAGGCTTTGAATTGCCCGAATACCTCGACGAGAACGAGGAACCCAACAAGGAGTTCGATGCCAAGCACAAGGATGAATTCTTCAACGACGCTGCCCGCTTGGTGGTGGCGAGCCAGTTCGGCAGCACTTCGCTGCTCCAGCGCAAGCTGCAGTTGGGCTACAACCGTGCCGGACGTATTATCGACCAGTTGGAGGCTGCCGGTATCGTGGGCCCAAGCAACGGAAGCAAGCCCCGTGATGTCCTCATCCACGACGAAGTCAGTCTTGAAGAACTGCTGAAACAGTTATGAATTAAGAGTTAAGAAATAATCATATGAAAAAGAAAGTTATCTTAGGTGTTGTGGCGTTGGCGCTGTTTGCCGTGAGTTGCGGCAAGGAGAAGACCTGCCGCTGCTCGGTGATAGGCACCTCCGTGGTCCGCATCATCAAACTCGATGGTGGCGACTGCCATGATTTGCGCACCTATTCCTACCACACCTCGCTCGACTCGCTGAAGGTCGACTCGCTGGTATGCACCGATTATGAGTTCCGCATTGATTCGATTTATAATTAAAAAGAGCTATGAAAAAGAGATATGTGTTTGTGGGGCTGTTGGTGGCGGGAACTCTTTTCGCCGCATGCGACAAGGAACATCAGTGTAAGTGTTTCAAGGCCGACATCCCCGACGATGTCATCGAGACAGAGATGATTTTCACCATCGACGGTTCTACCTCGTGTGACGACCTTATCCTCATGGGCTATGAGGAGCATGTCGCTACCGAAGGAGGACAGACGCTGCATAGAGTGGATACACATCCGCTGAAGTGCAGAGAATATGGAGACTAAGTGTTTAGTGTTTAGTGTTTAGTGTTTAGTGTTTAGTGTTAAGTGTTTAGTGGTCAGTGATTAGTTTGAAGGGAATAATAGAGAATAAATGGTTGCGTTGGGTGCTGCGGGTCATTCTTGCAGCGGTCTTCGTGCTGTCGGCGTTGAGCAAGCTTATGCCGGCAAGCATCGACCAGTTTGAACTCTACGTCTTTTCCTTCGGCTTCTTCTCGCTCGATTGCAGTTATATCCTGGCACGCCTATGCATCGGCGCCGAACTGGTGTTGGCGTTGCTCCTGTTTGTCGGGTGGTTCCCACGTATCACACGTCTGGCCTCGTTGGGACTGCTTATCCTTTTCTCGCTATTCCTTTGCTATGCCGTCCTCATCGGCCGTGACGACAGCTGCCAATGCTTCGGACAGCTGATGGATATCAACCCCGCGCAGTCGCTCCTCAAGAATGCTGTGCTTGTGGCACTCCTGCTGGTTTACTTCAAGGGGGCGACCAAGGCAGGAAGCAGACGGGCCTGGAAAGTGGTGGTGTCGTCGGTGGCTGCAGCACTGCTGATGGCGGCTCCTTTTGTCGTCTCAGTGCCGGACAACTGGGGCTTTGGGCCGCAACAAATACGATATGACGAGGCCGTGTTTGCCGACGCCACCGCTCCTGATGGTGTCCTCAGATCCTTGGGTGTTGGCGAGGGACGCAAGCTGGTGGCCTTTGTGACTCCCAAGTGCCCCTACTGCAAGCTGGCCCGCCAGCGTATCGATGCCATTGCCGACCGCAACCATATCGGCAAGAAGAATATCATATATATAGAGCCTCAGACGATTTCAACGGAACTTTTCCTGGCTATCAGTCACGGCTCGCGCCCTCTGGTTATGCTCCTCGATGGACAGACGGTGAAGGCTACCTATCACTCGCGCAATATCGACGAAAAAGAAATAACAGAATTTTTAATATATTAATAATCATTATTTAAACAACAAAACTTTATGAGTGGATTCTTTGGAGTAGTTTCCGAACACCCTTGTATTTCCGATCTGTTCTACGGAACGGATTATCATTCGCATTTGGGCACCAAGCGTGCCGGTATGGCTACCTTCGACGGGATGCAGCCGCACCAGAACATCCACAACATCCAGAACTCGCATTTCCGTCCGAAGTTCTCCAAGGACTTGGACGAGATGAAAGGTAATGTGGGTATTGGCGTTATCAGTGATACCGAGGCTCAGCCCGTGATGGTCAACTCGCACCTCGGCCGCTTCGCCATCGCCACCGTGTCGAAGATCAACAACATCGACCAGCTGGAGCATGACTGTCTCGCCAAACACCAGCAGTTTACCGACCTCTCCATGGGTGGCACCAACCCTACTGAGCTCGTCGCACTGCTCATTTCGCAGGGCAAGGACTTCGTCGAGGGTATCGAGAACGTCTACAACCAGGTGAAGGGCTCCTGCACCATGCTTATCCTCACCCCCGACGGCATTATCGCCGCCCGTGACCGCTATGGCCGCACGCCTATCGTCATCGGCCGCCGCGGCAACGACTATGCCGTCGCTTCCGAGAGCCATTCCTATGTGAACCTCGGCTACGAGACCTGCCGCTTCGTCGGTCCCGGTGAGATTGTGAAAGTCACTGTCGACGGTGGCATCAAGGTGCTGCGTCCTGCCGAGAAGAAGAACCAGATTTGCTCCTTCCTCTGGATTTACTATGGCTATCCCTGCACTGAATATGAAGGTATCAATGCCGAAGAGGTGCGCTACAATCTCGGTCGCCTGATGGGCGAGCGCGATGATATCACGCCCGATTTCGTCAGTCCTATCCCCGACAGTGGTATCGGCATGGCCCTTGGCTACAGCAATGGCCGTCAGATACCCTACAAACGTGGTCTGCTGAAATACACCCCCACTTGGAGCCGCAGTTTTATGCCTGTCTCTCAGGACGACCGTTTCCTGGTGGCCAAGATGAAGCTTATCCCCAGCCGTGCCATGCTGCAGGGTAGGGAAGTGGTCTTCTGCGACGACTCCATCGTCCGCGGCACCCAGCTGCGCGACAATGTCAAGATGCTCTACGACTATGGTGCCAAGAAGGTCCATGTCCGTATTTCGTGTCCTCCGCTGGTGCACGGCTGCACCTTCCTCAACTTCAGCGCCTCGAAGACCGACCGCGAGCTCATCACCCGCCGCGTCATCGAAGAGCTCGAGGGAATTCCCGCCATTCAGCTGCCGAAGGAGCGTCTCGCCCTCTATCAGAACGCTGAAAGCAAGGAGTATGCCGATATGGTTGAGGTCATCCGTCAGCATGTGGGTGTCGACACCCTCAAGTTCAACACCATCGACGACGTGTGCCAAGCCATCGGTCTGCCCAAGGAATCTATCTGTACCCATTGCTTCGACGCCTCCTCGTATGGGGACTAAGAAGGAGAATGATGAGTGAGGAGTGATGAATGATGAATGAAAAATATAGATGAAATTGAAAATTGAAATAGGAATGAATAATAACAGACATACTTGTAGGATTTTGAAAATGATGATTTGCGCAAGCATAATTTTCAATTTTCAATTTTCAATTTTCAATTCCATCTGGGCTCAGCGGCCTAAAACGCCGACGGTGATGTCGGTGGGCGATTTTCTGGTAAACTACGGCCTCGACAGTGCGTTGGTCAACGACACTGCCGTGGCTGTAGACTACCTGAACAATCAGCCGCAGGACTATGTCGCCCTCACAAATCTTTGCGTCTCTCTCCGCACCAAAGCGCAGGCAGCGGTGTCGTCACTCTCGTCGGACTATGTCATGCGTGACTCGCTCATCTGGATTGATTCCAACATCGTTGTCGCCGACTTCGACATCTATGAATACCGCCTTCGCTCTTTTGCCGACCTGATGGGTCGCATGTCGATACGCTACTCGCGTCTAGAGCAGCAGCGCGTCGAGGCCGAGAAGGAGGCAGCACGTCTGCGTGCCATCGAGGAGGCACGCCAGCAGCAGCTGGCGCGCGACAAGGAGGCCGAGAACCTGCGCGGAAGCATCGAGCTGCACCACCGCTCCATCATCTCCGCCTGCGACGGCGCCGGTATCACCGACCGCACCAAACTCAAGAATCTCAAGGACCTGTACTACTCCTACTTGATGGTGTACAACAAGTATGACCTCTCCCATGGTCATGCCTCGCACGAGTCGCTTGCGCAACTCGACGAACTCAACGCCTTCCAGCAGGACCTCCTCGAGAATCTGCTGGGCAACAACTCGCTGCCTTCGCAGATTGACAACTTCAAGGCTCAGCTCAAGACACGCTGCGAGAACGATAACTCCGACGTCTACCGTTCCTACTCGCGCCTCTTCCGCCAGAGTCCTGTGCCCCCTGTTACCTTCGCCGACGTGCGCGAGTATGAGTCATACCTCAACAGGCTTCATACCATCATCAATATCCAGCAGCGTTACCTGCTGGCCATTGATTTGCGCTCGACAATAGAGACGAACACTCAGACCATCGTCAACCTCTATGGTCGCAAATACCGTGAGATTGCCAACGCCTACAAGGATGTTCTTCGTCTGGTCGAGACGGTGCCCGCTTTCACCACCAACGCAGAGTCGGTCAACTTCATCGAGTCCCTGCAGAACTTCATCGATGCTCAGCAGCGATACGTGGACATGTATCCGATGTTCGATGATATCACCCACCGCACAGACTCCATCACCTCGTCGCCCACCTCTATCCGCGATGTCACCCGCGCCTACAATGATATCCTTCCCGCCTTGGTGCCTATGCCCAAATTCAAGGATGTCGAAGGTGCCGATCTCTATCACGACCAGCTCCTCGCTGTGGGGAAAATCCAGCAGTGCTATCTGGACTTTATCCGTTTGCGCCACGACATCGGCCGTCTCGACGACTCCGTCTATGCGCTGCGCAAGCAGGACCGTGTCGTCTATAAGGGCTACAAGCTGCTCAACAAGCAGGGCGACCTCACTCCGCGTTTCTCCACCTATGAGCGTGGACGCAGTGCCCTCATCGCCCTCAACGGACATCTGGAGATGCAGCGCATGTGCCTCCAGGCGCTCCGCAAGCGGCAGGCTATCGATGCCACCGCCGGCCGTATCGAGGAGATGACGGCTTCGTACCGCAACATACGCAAGGCCTATTCGCGTATGGAGGATATATATCTCGACTTTAATGAGATAACCAACCTCGAGGACCTCCGTCGCTATACGCGTCAGCTCGACAACACCGCTGTTATGCAGGAAGCTTTCCTCAACACCATCAGGGGTGACCTTGTACTCGAGGCTGACAACAAGCTAAAGCATGAGTCGGAAGTCGACAAGATAAAGTTGGTCGTAGGATTGAAATAAAAAAAAGAGGGCTCCTCATTGAGGAGCCCTCTTTTTTTGTATCTCACATTACTTATTTCTTCTTCTCGGGGATGGCCTCGAGCACAGCCACCAGGTAGTCGTAGAACTTCTTGGTGCTGGGGATATTGCAGCGCTCGTCGGGGCTGTGGGGGCTCTGCAGTGTCGGGCCGAAGGAGATCATCTCCATGTCGGGGTATTTGCCGCCCAGCAGACCGCACTCCAAGCCGGCGTGGATGGCCACCACCAGAGGCTCTTTCTTGTATTTCTTCTTGTAGACCTGCTTCATGGTCTTCAGTAGCTGGCTCTCCATGTTGGGCTTCCATCCGGGATAGGCGCCGCTGAGCTGGCACTTGCCACCGGCCAGTTCGGCCAGGCAGACGAGGCGCTCGGCGAGGGCCTCCTTGGCGGTATCGACAGAGGAACGCAGCAGTGCGTACACCACGAACTTCTTGGCGGCCGTGGTCTTGGCGATGGCCAGGTTCAGTGAGGTCTCGACGAGGCCTTCCATATCTTTGCTCATGCGGATGACGCCGTTGGGGGCCACCATCATGAGGTTGATGATCTTCTGGGTGCCCTCGTTGTCGATGACGGTGGGGTTCATGCGAACCTTCTCATACTTCATGAAGAAGTCGGGCTCGACATTGGCGAGTTCTTTCTTCACCCAGCCGGCCACTTTGTCGAACTCCTTGAGGATGCAGTCGACATGCTCTTTGGGCATGGCGATGACGGCTTCGGCGTCGCGGGGGATGGCGTTGCGCATATTGCCACCTTCGAGGCTGATGAGGCGGATGCCACACTCGGCCACCCAGCGGAGGTGACGGAACAGCAGTTTATTTGCGTTGGCACGGCCGGTGTTGATCTCCATGCCGGAATGGCCGCCCTTGAGGCCACCGATGGTGAGCTTGTAGGCCTCCATGCCCTTGGGAGCTTTCTCGGTCTTGTAGGGGATGGAGAGAGCAGCGTCGATACCGCCGGCGCAGCCCACGTAGAGCTCGCCCTCAGTCTCGCTGTCGAGGTTCAGCAGGTAGTCGCCGTGGAGCTCGCCTTTCTTCAGGCCGAAGGCACCGGTCATGCCGGTCTCCTCGTCGGTGGTGATGAGGGCCTCCAGCGGACCGTGCTTCACGGTCTTGCTCTCGAAGACAGCCATGATGGCGGCAACGCCCATACCGTCGTCGGCACCGAGGGTGGTGTCGTCGGCATAGACCCACTCACCGACAATCTTCGTCTTGATGGGGTCTTTCAGGAAGTCGTGTTTCTTGCCGGCACGGGCCTGCGGCACCATGTCCATGTGGGCCTGCAGCACCACGGGGTGCACTTTCTCCATGCCTTTGGTGGCGGGTTTGCTCATGATCACGTTGCCGATAGCGTCCACACGGCAGGCTATTTTGTTCTTTTTAGCCCACTTTACAAGGAATTCGCGTACAACTTCTTCGTGTTTCGAGGGACGGGGACATTTGGTCAGAGCGTCGAAATTGTTCCACAACTCTTTGGGTTCAAGGTCTTTGATTGTTTTTGTTGCCATAGTTGTTTTTATTTTAGGTTGATATTTCCGTTCCGAAAAGGTGACTGCAAATATACAATATATTTTTCAATCAGCAAAATATTTTTTCCTCATTCTTCACTCACCACTCCTCACTCATCACTCCTCACTCATCACTCCTCACTCATCACTCCTCACTCATCACTCATCACTCCTCACTTATTTATGCCCTGTGGCCAGCGTTCTTTCATGCTGTTCAGATGCTGTAGCTCACTCTCGTCGAGGTCGAGGTTGTAGTCTTCGATGGCGCGGAGCACTTCCATGCAGCGTTGCTCCAGTTGTCGACGCTCTTTTGCCGCTTTGGTCGGAAGGTTGTCGCAAGGGGCTTCGAGGTCGATGGGGGTGGCCACGGTGAACTGCTGGATGAGCTCCATGAGTAATTCATGGCGCTCGTTGTCGTCGGGCTGTGGCTCAGTGAATTCGGCGTGGATCTGCCGTATTTTATTCCACGCAGTCTCACCCCTGACAATAAGCATCTTGTCCCCAGGTTGCCACGTCTCCTTGAGGGATGATGAGAGTGGATGCTCGACAAGGAAGTATTTGAGGTGTTCCTGACGGTCGTCGAAGGTATAGGTGGGCCACGACATACCCGCAATAGGAAGGTCGTCGACGCGTGCCAGTGAGAGGGAATAGAGCCGGTTGAGGGAGTCGGTGAAGATGTATCCCGCCACACCCGTGCGGAAAAGCAGCATTGCAAGGTCGCTGAATTCAGACTCTACGTCGTCGAGAGTGAAAACATGTTTGGCCATTATACTTTTTACTTTTTAGTTTTTTTATCATTCATCATTCATCACTCATCACTCATCACTCATCATTCATCACTTATCATTCATCATTTCTCTCGAAGGGGTTTCCAGTAATGGAGAAGTCGGGACGGTAGTTGTCGCGTGCCGCGAGTTCCTGTATCCAGCCATCGGTGAGCCCCAGCTCCTCGGCGCGTGCCACTACGACGGCGTATTCGTCGGCGGTGACGGAGCGGTCGAGCGGAGCGGGCAGGTCGGGTTTGGGTGGGAAATACTGCGCCATAAGCGACAGGTGGAGACCGAAGGGAACCAAGTCGGCGAGGTGGTCGAGGACGGCAAGGGAGTTGTCGACGTGGCCGGGAAGGACCAGGTGGCGGACGATGAGACCGCGGTAGGCGGTGCCGTTGCCATCGACTTTAAGACCTTTGCCCACCTGGCGTATCATCTCCTTGAGGGCGGCAGAGGCCACCTCGGGATAGTCGGGGGCATGGCTGTAGGTCTTTGCAATGCCGGCGTCCATGTATTTGAAGTCGGGGAGGTAGATGTCGACGAGTCCCTCGAGAGACCTTAGCGTTTCGACGCTCTCGTAGCCGCTGCTGTTGTAGACTACCGTAGGGGTGAAGCCGCGTTGGTGGACGGCATCGATGAGTGCCGGGATGTGGTGGGCGTAGTGGCTGGCGGTGACGAGACCGAGAAGAGGTGAAAGGTGAGAGGTGAGAGGTGAAAGGTGAGAGACAATGAGGTCGGCGAGGGTTTCGATAGTATATCTTTCACCTTTCACCTTTAACCTTTCACCTTTACCGCTGATCTGCCAGTTCTGGCAGTAGATGCACTGGAGGTTACAGTGGGCGAAGAAGACGTTGACGATGGGGTTGAGGGGCGGTTCCTCTCCCCGATGGACACAGACGGATGCTACCTCGAGGGTGTCGGCAGCACCGCAGAATCCTCCGCCGGTAGTACGGTCGACCCCACAACTCCTAGGACACAATCTACATCCACTGGCCATTTCCAAATCTTAATTTTTAATTTTTATTTTTTAATTTTTAATTCTTAATTCTCTTTACTCCCAGTTGCATACAGAGTAATGTTGTCTGCTGCCGAGGTAGGCCATGCCGCTGCAGGTCTTGCCGCGGGCATCGAGGTCTTCCTGGGTGTAGGAGTACTCGCCTCCGTTGTAGCCATAGCATACACAGGTCTTATGGCAGGAGGTGAGTGCTGTCAGAAGACAAGAAAAGACAAGAATGACAAATATTTTCTTAGCAGCTTTCATGAACAATATGAATTCTCAATTTTCAATTTTCAATTCTCAATTCTCAATTTTCAATTCTCAATTTTCAATTTACTAAAGTCTCCCCGGTCGACGGGTATGTCGAACCCGATGGCCTTGAGGCGGGCGCGGGTGTCGGCGACAGTCTCGGCGGCCTCGCTGTGGGTGGAGAGCTTGTTGTTGTAGATGGAGTAGAGTGCGCGGGTGTCCTGAGGACTGAGGTTCGGCATCACGACATTGGCGCCGGCGTTGATGGCGCGCTCGCGTCCCTGGGGATGGAGGGTGCCGAGGGCTGTGGTGGCAGGGAGCAGCACGTGGGGATGGAGTATGCGGATGATGGCCAGCAGACGCAAAGTGAGTTCGACGCTGCCGGCGGGATGTTTCTCGAAGGGGGTGCCTGCCGCCGGGATGAAGGGACCGATGCCCACCATCTCGGGTCGGAAGTCGGCGATGAAGTCGAGGTCTTTCTTGAGGGTCTCGAGGGTCTGCCCAGGGGAACCCACCATGAATCCAGCGCCGACCTGGAATCCGAGGTCGCGCAGGTCGTGGAGACACTGCATGCGGTGCTCGAAGGACATCTCGGCGGGGTGCAGGTGTGCGTAGTGGTTGGCGTCGGCGGTCTCGTGGCGCAGCAGGTAGCGGTCGGCACCCGCCTCACGCAGACGGGTGAAGCTTTCGCGGCCACGCTCCCCGAGGGAGAGGGTGACGGCGCAGTCGGGGAACTCCCCTTTGATGGCGCTGACGATGTCGCAGACCACGTCGTCGGTAAACCAAGCATCCTCGCCGCCTTGCAGCACGAAGGTGCGGAAGCCAAGGGCGTGACCTGTGCGGCAGCAGTCGAGGATTTGCTCTTTGCTGAGTCTGTAGCGCTGGGTCTTCACGTCACGGCGGATGCCGCAGTACAGGCAGTTGTTACGGCAGTGATTGGTGATCTCGATGAGGCCGCGGATGAAGATGCGACGGCCATAGACCTCGTCGCGCAGACGCGCCGCCTCGTCGAAGAGGTCCTGTACGGCGACAGGGTCGCTGGTGGTTAGCAAGTAGTCGATGTCCATGTAGTGAATATGTGTTGGGGTGGGCTACTTGATGATATATTCGTAAACGGTGTCGCGAGGGACGTCTTTGAAGACGGGGAGTATCTTGATGCGGCTGCCACGTTTGATGTTGAAGGGGCCGATGTAGACGGAGGAGTTCTGCGTCGGGGTGGTGCTGTCGAGGGTGTAGAAGATGTATGTGTTGGGAACCTCTGTCTCGATGGTGAGGTTGACGGTGTTGTCGTCGACGACGGCGGTGCGGAAGAGGGGAGTGAAGGATCCTTCGCAGAAGTTGTATCCCTTGCTGGCGAGGCGTGTCTTCTGGTACTCTATCTTCTTGCGGAAGTGGTTCCAACTCTTGTTCTGTGTGGCAGACCACATGCATTCGCTGGTGGCCAGCATGCGGGGCAGGAGCATATATTCGGCATGTTCCGGGGTGTTGATGTACTCGGTCCAGAGGTTGCACTGGCCGCCGATGATGCACTCCGCTACACGGTGGTTGGTGCCAAGGGGTGCGGGGTCGAAAGCGTAGGCTTTGGCCAGCGTGATGAGGCCGCCGATGGCGGCAGGTTCGAAGCGGGGATTGGCCTGGTAGTAGTCAAGGTAGCAGTACTCCGTCGGGCAGAAGATGACCTGGTAGCCGGCACGGGCGGCGTTGTAGCCCTGCTGCAGGCCACGCCAGGCCATGATGACGGCGGGGAAGCCCAGGCCTCCGCAGTCGACCGACTCGTCCCATCCGATGGGTATGCGGCCTTTGTCGCGCAGATGGTCGGCGGCCTGCCGCATCAGCCACCCCTGCAGGTGTTCCACGTCGTGGATGTGCTTCTCCTTCATGCGGTGGCGGCATTTGGGACAGGCTTTCCAGTTGTCTTTGAAGGCTTCGTCGCCTCCGATATGGATATACTGGGAGGGGAAGAGCTCCATCACCTCGTCGAGGATGTCGTTGATGAATAGCAACGTGGAGTCGTTGCCGGCGCACAGGATGGCACGTGGGGGCCAGTAGGGGCCGAGGGGTATGTCGTAGGGACCGCCGTCGCACGAGAGGTGGGGGTAGGCGGCGAGGATGGCGGAGCAGTGACCCGGGAGTTCGACCTCGGGGATGACTTCGATGCCGCGGGCGGCGGCATACTTGATGATGTCGGCAATCTCCTGCTTGGTGTAGAAGCCGCCATAGGTGGCCTCCTCGCCGGGCTTGGGCGGGTTGGCTTTGCCCCAGGGCTGGTCGTCGCGGTCGACACGCCAGGAGCCTATCTCGTTGAGCAGCGGGTATTTCTCTGAGGGGAGACGCCAGCCGTGGTCATCGGTGAGGTGCCAATGGAAGCGGTTGAGCTTGTAGTTGGCCATGAGGTCGAGGTACTTCTTGATGAACTTGACAGAGAAGAAGTGGCGGCAGACGTCGAGGTGGGCGCCGCGCCAGGCATAGCGCGGATAGTCTACGATGGTGCACATGGGCAGCGAGATGGAGGAGTAGGAGTCTTCGATGATGTCGGAGGGGAGTATCTGGACGAGGGTCTGGTAGGCGTAGAAGAGGCCCTGCTCGGTATTGGCGGAGAGGCGTATGCCGGCGGCAGAGATGTCGAGGACGTAGCCCTCGTCGCCCAGACGGCTGTCAACGGTGTCGTTGAGGATCAGCTCGATGTCGCTCTTCTCCGACGACGTGGCCAGCGACGGCTGGATATGTCCCTGGCGGAGCGAATTCATGAGGTACTTGACCGGGAAGGAGTTCTGTCCGACGCCGCGGAACGAGATATTGGCGTCGCTGCCGAGGGTGTAGACGCCGGCACGCTGCTCGATGGAGACGGGCTCGGGGATGATGTTGATGTTCTTGACGGTGACATTGCGTCCGCAAGAGGCGACGACGGCAAGAAAGCAGCAAAGAACGACGACAAGGCCCGCTTGCATGGAGGTGCGAATGCGTGAATGTACGAATGCGTGAATATTCATTATGAGGTTTACGTTTAGATAAACGTAAAACGCAGTCTCGCTACTTTTATTGTATTTATACAATATTTCTTTCGCGAGAGCGTTATGGGAGCATGGCATCATTGAAGAAACTTCTGTCGGATTCAGTCATCTATGGACTGAGTAGCATCGTGGGCAGGTTCTTGAACTACCTGCTCGTCCCTTTGTATACCTATCATATCTCTGCCGCCTCGGGTGGCTATGGCGTGGTGACCAATGTCTACGCCTATACGGCGCTGCTGCTGGTGGTGCTCACCTTCGGCATGGAGACGACCTTCTTCTATTTCGCGAATAAGGAAGGCGAAAATGGTAAGAGCGTCTTCTCCACCGCTTTGGGTTCGGTGGGCTCGGTGAGCCTCCTCTTCGTCCTCGGAGTCCTCGCTCTGCTGGGACCCATCTCCAATGCCATGGGCTATGGAGCACACCCGGAATATATTGCGGCGATGGCCATCGTCGTGGCCTTCGACGCTTTCCAGGCTATCCTCTTCGCCCGCCTGCGTTATGAGAACAAGGCGTGGAAGTTTGCCGCCCTCAAACTGGCCTTCATCGTACTCAACATCGGCATGAACCTCTTCGTCTTCCTAGTGGCACCTAGGCTGCAACACCTGCCGTTCATGCAGTGGTACGACGAGCAGAACAATGTCGGCTATATCTTCTATATCAACCTCATCTGCACCGCCTTGGTGACCTTCGGCTTCTGGCGTGAATTGAAAGATTTTCAATTCTCAATTTTCAATTTTCAATTAATGAAGCGCATGCTCAAGTATGCCTGGCCGCTGCTGGTCTTTGGCATCGTGGGCATCCTCAACCAGGTGGCCGACAAGATACTCTTCCCGTTCATCTACGACGGCGACGACATGCAGAAGCAGCTGGGTATCTATGGCGCCTGCGTCAAGATAGCCATGATTATGGCCATGATCACCCAGGCCTTCCGCTATGCCTACGAGCCCTTTGTCTTTGCCGGTGGCAAGGGGGAGAAGAGTAAAGAGAGTCAGGCCCTTGTGATGAAGTATTTCGTCATGTTCACCCTGCTGGCCTTCATGGTGGTGGTGTGCTATATGGATATCTTCAAGTACATCATCAAGCAGGACTATTGGGACGGCCTGCGTGCCGTACCTATCGTGATGATGGCCGAGATACTGATGGGTGTCTATTTCAACCTCTCGTTCTGGTACAAGCTGACGGCCAAGACCTACTGGGGCGCCATCATGAGTGCCATCGGCTGTGCCGTGCTGGTGCTCGTCAACGTGCTGCTGGTACCCAGAATTGGCTTCATGGCCTGCGCCTGGGGTGGCCTGGCGGGCTATGGCACCTGTGTGTTGCTCAGTTACTTCATCGGCCAGCGCCACTACCACGTGCCCTACCCAGTGTGGAGCATCCTCGGTTGGTTCGCCCTGGCCTTGGCCTTGTTCGCCGCCAGTACCCTGGTCGTGATTGAGAGTTTCTGGCTGAGAATGGCCTACAACACCCTGTTGCTGCTGCTCTTCCTCGCCGCCCTCCTCTGGAGCGAGCGTACTTTGGTCCGCCGAGTAGTGAACAAACTTCTGAAGAGATAATAAAATTACCGCCACCTTCACTGAGACCGAAATCAAACCTTGCATTGTTTTTCGATACGCCTTGCCACCGCGGGATTTTTTCCTTGCGGTGGCAAAGTTTTTTTTGTAGATTGAAATTTTATTTGTATCTTTGCATTTTATTAGAAAACAAATAATAATAACAAAGATATGATAGCAAAAGAATTACTGAATCCTCGTAGCATCGTCATTTGCGGTGCTTCGTCCGATGTCCATAAGCCCGGCGGAAAGTCGCTGAAGAACCTCCTCGAGAGCCCCTTCAAGGGTCAGGTCTACGCCGTGAACCCCAAAGAGACCGAGGTGCAGGGCGTGAAGTGCTACGCCAAGGTCGAGGACCTGCCGCAGGTCGACTGCGCCATCCTCTGCATTGCCGCTAAGTTCTGCGCCCAGACGGTCGACGTGCTGGCCAAGGAGAAGGGCTGCAAGGGCTTCATCATCGTCAGCGCCGGCTTCTCGGAGGAGAGCCACGAGGGCGCCGAAATCGAGAAACACATCGTCGACACCATCAACAGCGTCGGCGGCTCGCTCATCGGCCCCAACTGCACCGGCTTCCTCAACGTGAACTATGCCGGCTGCTTCGACACCCCCATTCCTCCGCTAGATCCCAAGGGTGTGGACTTTATCACCGGTTCCGGTGCCACCGCCGTGTTCATCAAGGAGTACGGCATGAGCAACGGTCTTAAGTTCAACAGCGTGTGGGCTGTGGGTAACAGCGCCCAGCTGGGTATCGAAGACGTCCTCGAGCACCTCGACGAGACCTTCGATCCCGTGAAGTCTTCGCATGTCATCATGCTCTACATGGAGAAGATCGGCGACCCGCAGCGTCTCCTCAAGCACAGCCGCAGCCTCATCAACAAGGGCTGCCATATCGCCGCCATCAAGAGCGGTGGCAGTGCCGCCGGTAGCCGTGCCGCTTCGAGCCACACCGGAGCCCTGGCCACCAACGACGCCGCCGTCGACGCCCTGTTCCGCAAGGCCGGTATCGTGCGCTGCCAGAACCGTCAGGAGCTCACCACCGTCTGCGCCGTCTTCATGTATCCCGAGCTGAAGGGCAAACGCTGCGCCGTCATCACCCACGCCGGCGGTCCCGCCGTGATGCTCACCGACGTGCTGTCGAACGGCGGCATGGAGGTCCCCAGCCTGAAGGACCATCCCGCCAGCGCACCCCTGCTGGAGAAGCTCTTCGGCGGCTCCTCCGTGGGTAACCCCATCGACTTCCTCGCCACCGGCACCGCCGAGCAGCTGGGCTATATCATCGACACCGTCGAGAACGAATACACCGATATCGACTTCTCCGTCGTCATCTTCGGTAGCCCCGGATTGTTCAGCAACAAGGAGGTCTACGACCTGCTCGACCAGAAGATGCGCACCTGCAAGAAACCTATCTTCCCCGTGCTGCCTTCCATCATCAACGTCAAGAGCGAGATCGAGGACTTCATCGCCAAGGGCAATATCAACTTCCCCGAGGAGTGCGTCCTCGGTAACGCCCTCGTGAAGGTCTACCATACCCCCAAGCCCCAGCCCGAGAATGTCGAGCTGCCCAAGATCGACGTGGCCCGCATCCGCAAGACCGTGGAGCGCTGCAAGGACGGCTACATGGAGATCGCCGACTACAACGAGCTGCTCGATGCCGCCGGCATCAGCCGCAAGAAGAGCGTCGAGGTGAGCAAGAAAGAGGACGCCCTGGCCTTCGCCAAGGAGGTGGGCTGCTCGAAGGATGTGCCCCTCGTCATGAAGGTCGTCGGCCCGCTGCACAAGAGCGACGTGGGTGGCGTGACCCTCGGCGTCAAGGACCTCGACACCGTGGCCAAGGAGTTCGACCGCCTCATCGTCATCCCCGAGACCTACGCTGTGGAGATGTACCCCATGCTTGACGGTACCGACGTCTACATCGGCGCCATCCGCGACGAGAAATTCGGCCATCAGATATTCTTCGGTCTGGGCGGTATCTTCATCGAGGTGCTCAAGGACGTGCAGAGCGCTCTGGCTCCCATCACCGCCGCCGAGGCCAAGGAGATGCTCAAGAAGCTCAAGGGCTACAAGATACTCGAAGGCGTGCGTGGCCAGGAGGGCGTGAACATCGACCTCTATGCCGAGCAGGTGGCCCGCGTCAGCGCCCTGGTGCAGGCCGCTCCCGAGATTGCCGAGATGGACCTCAACCCGCTCCTCGGCAACCCGCGCTACGTCACCGCCGTCGACGCACGTATCCGCCTCGAGAAATAATTTATTAAGAAGACAAGAAAGGACAAGAAAGACAAGGTGAGAGTGTCTGTTGTCCTTTCTTGTCTTTTCTTGTCTTTAAAAAAAATCATTTGTCTTGATATGAAAAAGTTATTTTCTTTGCTCGCAGTGGGCGCTGTTCTCACCGTCCTACTCCTTCCCGTCACCGCCCGCTCGCAGGTGAGCATCAACGCGGCCTATGTCCATCAGGAGCACACGTTCAACTACCAGAACGGCACCCTCGACAGTCTGATAAATCATGTCGACTACATGAATGGCGGAATGGTGGGCGTGTCGCTCAACGTGCCGCTGATTGGCGAGGTGGGCATCGCCCCCGGCGCCTACATCAGCATCGCACAGGCCAAGACGCTGGCCGCCGACAGCAACGACCACGACTTTTCCACCTCCACGATGACCTTGAAGATTCCCTTCTACCTGAACTTCAAGGTGGCGCTGGGCGAGAAGACCGACCTACTCATCTATGGCGGTCCGGTGTTCAACGTGGGCATCTCGAGACTTACCAATTTCCGCAATGTGGCCGACCAGGTGGACCTCCACTGCGACATGGGCGCCACCCTCGGCGCCGGTGTCCAGTTCGGACGCTTCCGTATCTATGCGGGCTACAATATTGATATGATTGACCGCGATGACTTCAGCCTGGCCAACAAGGAGTCGGTGAAGAAAGCCTGGGAGGGCAGCACCCTCTTCGTCGGCCTCGGCGTGACGCTGGGAAGCCTGGATAGGTGACCATCGCAATACAAACAGACACAACCCTAAAAAAAAATCATGAAAAAAACACTTGCCTTTACTGTTTTTGTTATTCTTTTCGGAGGCATCTCTCACGCCCAGTTCGGACTCAATATCGGCTATATGCCTACTACCATCACTACCGAGTACACGGGAGGACCTTCTTCGGGTCCGCAGGAGCTGGGTATGATGGGCTTTGGTGGTAATATCTACTACAATTTTCGTATATATGACGAATTTTATATTGCGTTTGGTGCTGGCGCACGCTACTCCATGAAGAGCGAGGAAAATATGGGCGCTAAGCAGGAATCCACCGTCTTGACGGCAGATATCCCCATTCTTGCCAATGGTAGCCTGCCTTTCAATGAAGACTGGCATCTGACCCTTTTCTCGGGTTTTGTGGTTAGCTACACCCTCAGCGCCCAAACTCAAATCAAGATTGCGGGGATGTCCATCAAGGATGATTGGCTCAAGGATGACTATGCTGACGATGTCGTCGATCCCAGTCAAGATATTTACGATAATCCGTTAGCCTTCGGATTTATGGTGGGCGCCAGCTTTGATTACAAGCATCTCCATTTCTTTGGTGGACGCAATATTGGTCTTTTCAATTTCAGCAAGAACGACCATTATGAGCGCCATACCGGCACTTGGATTTTTGGCATAGGTTTGGGCTTCTAGTGAGAAGGCCTTGTGGTGGCTATTTGCTGAATGCTAGTGGCTCGCCGTGGCTGACGGTGTCGTTTGGGTTGATGTGGGTGGCTCAGAAGGTCAGTCCGAGCTTGATGCATATCTGCTGGGAGATGCCGAACGCGGTTTTTGTGTCGGAGATGATGCCGTTGTCGTTATCCGTCTGATGCCATTGTTCGGTAAGGGGTATCAACGCAATAAATTCTATGAACAACCGTCCTGCCGGGATGCGGAATCCGTAACCGAAGGTGGGGGCGATGCGGTGATCGCTGTAGTGATAGGTGCGGGTACGGATGTCCCAGCCGTCGCTACCGTTGTATAGATTGTATGTGCCCCAGGTGTAGAGGAAACATCCGCCTCCCGAGAGGAACAGGTGGAGGTGGCGCCACTGGGCGACGTACCAGCGGTAGCTGAGGGTGCCGAAGAGCATGTTGGCCGGATGGGCTCCGGACAAGAACCCTCCTTGGGGTGCTCCACCGATGGAGGCCTCGAAGGCGTGCCGCTGGGCAAAGCCATACTCGTAGAACACGGAGGGATGAGTCCATGCATAGGGGTTGATTTTGATGGTACTCAAGGGTACGAAGACGGAATCCTCCGACTGGGATTGAGCAGTGGGGATAAAGGCCAGCAAAAGGGCTATCAATACCAGTCGTCTCATTTCCTGTGCCTCCTTACTTTATTGCATCCCGGATAGAGTAGCAGCGTGTCGCCGTCGGTTTGAGGGTATTCGTTGCCGTAGAGGGTGTCGCCTTGGTGGATGATGTAAAGCCAGCTGTATTCTATTTTGAACTTGGCGTCGCGTCGGGCGATGGGGTCGATGCCGACGTTGAAGGCAAATCCGAAGTGTCCTTGGTTGTCGGTGCGGATGGTGCCCAGGGTGTCGTCCTGTTCCATCACGAAGTCCAGCGTCTGGCCGGACATGGGGGTGGTGAGGGTGCTGTCGGTATAGAGGGTGCCGCGCACATAGTGCAGTTCTGTGTCGGTGCAGGCCGTAGCCAGCAGGGCGGCAAAGAGTAGTGGTACAATGGGGTGTTTCATTGCTATTTGCTGAATTTCAGTGGCTCGCCGTGGTCGACGGTGTCGTTGCCGTTGACCCATACGCGCTCGATGTGGGTGTGGAATGTCTGTCCTTCGAGGGGACTCCAGCCGCACTTATATAATAATGATTCGCGCGTGACCTTCTCCTCTACGCCGGGACGCACCAGCACGAGGTCGGCCTTGTAGTCCTTGCGGATGAATCCGCGCCCTTCGATGCCGAAGAGCAGGGCAGGGTTGTGGCACATCTTGCTCACCAGCAGGGTGAGCAATGATGAGTGATGAGTGATGAGTGATGAGTGAGTGGATGCGTCAACCAATTCATCACTCATCACTCCACACTCATCACTAACCACTGGTTCTAGCATCATCTGCAGCGAATGCTGGATGCTGGGGATGCCGCTGGGGGCGTCGAAGTAGGGCTTCTGCTTGGCTTCGAGGGGGTGGGGGGCATGGTCGGTGGCGATGGTGTCGATGAGGTCGTCCTCTAGGGCGGCCCACAGCGCCAGGCGGTCGTCGTTGCTCTTGATGGCGGGGTTGCACTTGATCTTGTTGCCCAGCTCGGCATAGTCGCGGTCGTCGAACCACAGGTGGTTGGGCGTCACCTCGGCGGTGATATGCTTCTTCTCGAGGTCGAAGTTGCTCAGCAGCGAGAGCTCCGTGGCCGTCGAGATATGGGCCACGTGGAAGCGTGTGCCGTAGCGGCGGGCACGCTCGATGGCGTGGTAGGTCGAGAGGAAGCAGGCCTCGCTGTTGCGTATCTTGGGGTGCAGGGCTGCCGTCTCGTCGGCGGTGCCCTGGTATTCGCGCTTGGCGTTGAGCAGGTTGGCCTGGATGACCTCCTCCTGCTCGCAGTGCGCCACGATGAGTTTGCGGGCGTCGCGGAACAGGTGGTCGAGCTGCTCGGGGTTGTTCATCAGCATGTTGCCCGTCGACGAGCCGAGGAAGAGCTTGATGGCGGCATAGCGCGTGGGCTCGATGGCCAGCAGGTCGTCGATATTGTCGTTGGTGGCGCCGAGCATGAAGCCGTAGTTCACGGCGGAGTCGCGTGCCGCCAGCGTCTCCTTGGCTTCCAAGGCCTCCAGGGTGGTCGTCAGTGGCTTGGTGTTGGGCATGTCCACCACCGACGTCACGCCGCCGGCGCGAGCCGCCCGAGACTCAGAATAGAAGGTGCCCGCAGGGTTCTCCGAGTTTCCGCCATCGCGGAAATGCACGTGGGTGTCGATGACACCCGGCATGAGAATCATGCCGGTGGCATCGATGACTTCGGAAAACTCAGAAGAATCAGAGTATTCCGAGTTTTCCGAAACTTCAACTATCTTGTCGTCTTCGATGACGACCGAACCAACAAAAATGCGACCCTCGTTGACGATGGTCGCATTATGAATCAGCGTTTTCAAAATTCTTAATTCTTAATTCTTAATTCCGTCAAAACTTCTTCCCTTCGGCCCATCGTCTGCCGGCCATGGCGGCTTCGGCCGAGGTCTTGTACTGGTTCTTCACCACGAACTGTCCGGTGTGGTCTATGCAGCCCCATTTGCCGTCCATCTTGGCGGGGGCCACGCGGTCGTTCCACACGAAGGTGAAGAGCTTGGCATCCTCGAGGGTGGGCTTGATGACCCACTCGCCCTTGTAGTCGACATAGCCCCAGGCCTGGGTGCCGGGGTCCATGATGGGGTAGAGCCAGTGACCCAGTTCCTGGTGGGTGTCCCACTGGTTGCCAGCCTGCCAGGCTTCCGACGAGAGGTTGAAGACATTGCGCGAGAGGTCCTCGCCGGTGTCGCTCACCACCATCCAGTAGCCGTCATATTTCGCTGTGGCGAAGAGTCCTGTGTCGTTGGCGAAGTGGGTGGCATCCTCGTAGATGGGCTGGATCTGCCATTCGCCGCTCCAGTCCACCCAGCCCCATTTGCCGTCGGAAGGGTTGGAGACGGGGAAGCGCCAGTCTTCGAGGGTGCGGCCGTGCTCATACTGCTGCAGGGCGTAGGCGGCATCCTCTTGGGTGAAGAAGATGAAGGTGGAGATGACCTCGCCGTTGCGGCTGATGTTGCCCCAGCGGCCTTCCTGCTTCACCTGTGTGTACTCGTAGAGGTTGTCCTCGCCGAAGGCCACCTGGTCGGTGTAGACCGGCTTGACGGCCCAGCGGCCCAGGTAGTCCACGAAGCCCCACAGACCCGTCTGGGGGTTGGTGACGGCCTGGCGCCATCTGTAGTAGTTGCGTCCCAGCGCCCACTGTGCGCCGGCCTCCTCGGCCTGCTCGGCGGTCTGGAAGATATTGTTGATGACCAGTATGCCGCGGCCGTCGATGCAGCCCCAGCGGCCTTCCTTCTTCACGGTGGCGTAGCTCTTGGGCTCCTTGCCCTGGTGGGGGTTGGCGGCCTCGTAGACGGGCTGGTACTTCCAGCGGCCGTAGTAGTCGACGAAGCCCCAGCGGCCGTCGGCCTGGTTGCGGGCAGGATAGACCCATTTGCCCGGCTCGCTCTGCACCTCCCACTGCTGGCCGGCTTCGCGGGCCACCTCCTTGGTGGGCAGCAGGTTGCGGCAGACGAGGTTGCCGTCGACATCGATGACACCCCAGTGTCCGTCGAGCTTCACGGGGGCCCATTTGCGGGCGCCACCCTCGAACTCGCCGGCGCGCTGGTAGATGGGTGCTATCTTCCAGGTGCCGTTGTCGTTTTTATATCCGAAGCTCTGCAGGGAACTCTCGTAGGCAAGCTTTTGCGCATGGCCTCCGAAACAGGCCATCAGGGTGGCAATAAGCAGAATGCAGGTGCGTTTCATCTATAATAATGTCTTTAATTCAAAATGCAAAGATACGAACATTTTTTCATCCGTCGGAAAAAAGTTTTTTGGGGGCAATGAAAACACCCTCACTGGGATGGTTTACGACCCACGAAAAGTCCACTAATACCCTACCATTTTGTGTTCAAGACCTATCATGGTAGTTATTGGTACTGTTTTGGTGTTGAAAATGAGCGTGTTTTGAAAATAATTTGTATGAATAAAAATAAATTTGTAATTTTGCAAATGATAAATTATGTTGAACAGAATTTCAAATAATTATGAAAACTATTGCTAAATTTGTACTTTTGTATTGTTTACGTCCATGTTGAAGGACGATCGATCTTTACTACCCGAACACGGATGATAGACGTTAATGTATCAATAGCTATGTGGCCACAGGCACAAACCATTCGTTGACAAGTAAATTTTGGTATGTACAAGATTTAACCGCCTCCCTTTCGACGACCATGAGTTGCCCGTATCTTTTCAACGAGAAAGCTACGATGCTTGCATCGCCCTCTGTTAGTTATAATCCTCAGAATATAATACCAAATGTTGTTTCTTGTACACCTTTCTTCAGAAATTCTCTTGTTACTTCAACTGAGATTCCATTGATTTGCAACATTCCGGATAATATGAAATAGAAACCACCAAATGCGGAAAATCATGAAAAATTATTTCTTGTTTTTTTTGCTAATGTTTCAGGCATGGGCAGCGTTTGCGCAAAAGGATACCGTGAAGTATATGGATCCTTGGTATCGGTTCAATCCTCTTTCCTCCAGAACAAGTGCTTTTCCACCAACATCGGATTTGGGTAGGACGATGACCACTGGTTCCTTGCAAATTTATTCTAATATTTATGAAAAAGTTCCTGTTTACGGAATAGCTATTGTTGCTGATACTGATATTAACAAGGGGACGAGACGTCCAGACAGCACTCGGTTCCAAGCTATACTTTATGATTCTGTCAGTGAATGGAACGACACCCTTTCCGGAAGAGTATATCCATATATCAGAGTTGAGGCGCTTGATACTGCGTTCTTCGATTCTTATACACGTTTGTGTTACTTCGAGTATCATTATAATTATGAGCAGGAACCTCTTCCTATTCCTTTTAGTGTTTATAATCCGGGCTCTCTTGTTTCGCCCTGTTTCGAATTGTACTTTGACAAGCCCTATGAGTCTTATTCGGACAATATTTGTGTGGGAATGCATTATGATGCTTTTATTGAGGATGGTTCTTGTTTATGGGTATTGACCACAAATTACATTAAGGATTCGACTTCAAATTCTTATTATATTGCTCATAATGGACCAGGATCATTTTTGCTGACTACCTTTAACATCTTTCGTTACAACTGGGGCGGCATATTCCCGATAGTAAACCTGCGGTGCACGATGCCGCGGAGGGTGCGAGAGACGGGCCGCGGGGGGGATGACGTCTCCATTGCATGGCAGGGCGACGACGAGACGTCGGACTTCCAGGTGGCCCTCTTCCAGCCGGGGACTTCTATCGACAGCGTTACACCTGTCGACGTGACAGGTCCCGCCCACACTTTCACGGGGCTCACTTCGGGGGAAAGCTACCTCTACAGCGTCCGCAAGGTGTGCCATTATGCCACCAGTTGCTACGACACGGTGGTGTACAGCAAGTGGTATCCGCCACAACAGTTGTTCTTCGTGAGTATCGATGATGTTGGTGCTCCGCGCTTCACCTTGAGCCCCAACCCCGCCAGCGAGGTGGTGGGGGTGACTTTTGCGGAGCCTTCGGAAGGCTGCCGGATGGAACTCTACGACGCCGCAGGGCGGCAGGCTATGGTTCAGGAGGTTGGGCGAGGCGCCACAGAAGCGACGCTCGACGTCAGCCGTTATGCCTCTGGAGTCTACCTCCTCAAGATGGTCTCCCCGTCGGGAGCCGCTGTGCGCAAGCTGGTGGTGCGCTGACGCAGGGGCGAAACTTTTTTCTTGCGGTATCGAAATTTTTTTGTATTTTTGCAGTCTCGTTTGTAATGACGATAGTAAGACAAAAACAATAATTATTAAACATTAACGTAACATGACAAAATTTGATCCCGCAACCGCCATCCAGCGCATCGATGGCCGCGACGCCAACCGTGGTGTGAACCCCGCAATCTGCGACAGCGCCACCTTCACCTTCCCCGAGGCACACCTCATGACCGAGACCTTCCACGGCGAGACCGAGGGTTACTTCCTCTACAGCCGTCACTGGAATCCCTCCAACCTCGCCCTCTGCCAGCGCCTCGCCGCCATGGAAGGCACCGAGATGGCTTGGGTGACCGGTAGCGGTCTGGCCGCCATCACCAGCGCCCTGCTGCACGAAGTCAACGCCGGCGACCACATCGTGGCCTCCATGACCACCTACGGCGGCACCTTCGCCTTCATGGCCAACTACCTGAAGAAGTTCAACGTGAACACCACCTTCGTGAACATGCAGAACCTCGACGCCGTGAAGAAAGCCCTCGCCGAGCACCCCAACACCAAGGTCGTCTACACCGAGACCATGAACAACCCCCTGCTCCGCATCGCCAACATCCCCGAGCTGAGCAAGATGGCCCATGCCGCCGGTGCCAAGCTCATCGTCGACAACACCTTCACCCCCATGATCTTCAGCCCCTGCCGTCTGGGTGCCGACGTCACCGTCTACTCGATGACCAAGTACATCAACGGTACCAACGACTGCGTCGCCGGTGCCATCTGCGGCAGCGCCGAGTATATCAACAGCCTTATTGATGTGAACAACGGCACCTGCATGCTCCTCGGTCCCGTGCTGGATCCCATGCGCAGCGCCTCCATCAACAAGAACCTCCACACCCTCCACATCCGCATGAAGAAGCACGGCGAGAATGCCATGTACCTCGCCAAGCGCTTCAAAGAGGTGGGCTTCAAGTACAACTACCCCGGTCTGCCCGAGCATCCCGACTACGAGCTGTTCTGCAGCATGATGAACGAGGGCTACGGCTTCGGCGGCATGATCAGCATCGACATGGGCACTGCCGACCGCGCCAGCAAGATCATGGAGCTCATGCAGCAGAAGGGTGTCGGCTACCTCGCCGTCTCGCTGGGTTACTTCAAGACCCTCTTCAGCAACAGCGGCAAGAGCACCAGCTCCGAGGTTCCCGAGGATATCCAGAAAGAGATGGGCATGAGCGAAGGCCTCATCCGCTTCTCCATGGGTCTCGACAACGACATCGAAGCCACCTTCCAGCTGATCAAAGAGAGCGTCGACGCTTTCAACAAGTAAATTAGCATAAAAGTCCTTAAGGTCCTTAAGGTCTTTAAGGTCCTTAAGGACTTTTTTATACCCAGACATTATGAAAAAAATAGCAATTATTCTTTCCGGCTGTGGCAACCGTGACGGCTCGGAGCTTCAGGAGAGCCTCTCGCTGCTGCTGGCCATCGACCGCCGCGGCTGGCAATACCAGTGCTTCGCCCCCGAAGGCCTGTTCGAGGTGGTGCCCCATATCGACGTGCAAGACAACGAGGAAGAGGGCACGGTGCTCGACATGGAGCAGCGTGACATCTTCGTCGAGAGCGCCCGCATCGCCCGTGGCAACCTGCTGCCGCTGGAGCAGTACCGTCCTGCCGACTACGACGCCCTGGCCTTGCCGGGCGGCATGGGTGCGGCACGCAACCTCTCCACCTTCGCCTTCGACGGTCCCCGCATGGAGGTCGTCGACAGCGTGGCCGACGCCATCCTCGAGACCTACCGCGCCGAGAAGCCCGTGCTGGCCATGTGCATCGCCCCCATGGTGTTGGCCAAGGTGCTGGGACGCTATGGTGTGGAGCTGACGCTGGGTCCCGACGACAACCAGGCCTCGCAGGTGGCCCGCAGCTTCGGCTGCAAGGTCACGGCCTGCGGCCCCACGGAGGTCTGCGCCGACACCGAGCACAAGGTGTACACCACGCCGGCCTATATGGCCGCCACCCGCATCAGCGAGATCTTCGCCGGTGCCGAGAATATGGTTGAAAGTATAATCTTTTAAACTTAAAATATCAAAATGATGAAAATGATGAAAAAACTTTTCACGCTGATGGCCGCTGCGGCGGTGCTGTCAGTGGCTATGACTGCGTGTCAGACCAAAGGCCGTCTGGCCGAGATTGCCGAGCAGGCCAACAAGCAATGCCCCATCTCGATGGGCATGTCGGGTAACATCGTGTCGGTGGAGTTCGACGGCGAGGACATCGTCTACAACGCCGTGCTGAACGACGAAATTATCGACATCGATCTGATGGAAGCCAACAAGGAAATGGCCAAACAGGGTGCGCTGGAGATTTTCGCCAACCCCAGCAAGGATATCAAGGCCATGGTGGACGAACTGAAGAGCGCCCAGGCCGGCATGAAGATTGTCTACAAGAGTGTCGCCAAGAACAAGACGTTTACCCTCAAGCTCTCCTTAGAGGAGATTACGAATGCGTTGAGTAACCCCGAGGCCCAGGTAGACCCCGAGGAGTATCTGAAGAACCAGATTGAGATGACCGCCCAGTCCTATCCCGAGGACCTCGGCGACGGCATGACGCTCACGGCACTCGTCGAGGAGGGTAACAACCTCGTCTATATATGCGAGCTTGACGAGAACGTCATCACGGTGGCCGACATCGAGGAGAGCCGTTCGGCCGCGGAAGAGTCGCTGCGCCAGACGCTGACCGAAATCGCCAACGACCCCGCCGCCAAGATGTTTGTCAGGTCTTGTATCGAGACCGGCCGCAACATCTGCTACCGCTATGTGGAGTCCAAGTCGGGCAAGAGCACCGAATTCGTCATCGACCCCAGAGAGCTGTAACGGCTGCCGACAAAAGCAAAAAAAGAAGAGACCCACTCGGGTCTCTTCTTTTTTTTGTCTGATATGAAGGATTAGTTGTTGGCTTCTTCGATACCGATGTAGCGGTCGATCTCGGGCCACTCGGTGCTGGTGGGGTATTCCTTCTTGACGCGCTGGAAGCACTCGAGGGCTTTGGCTTTGTCGCCCTGAATGTCGTAGCACCAGCCGGCCTTGACGAGGGCCGAAGGAGCGGTGATCTCGTTGGGGTTGGTCTCGGCGGCCTTGAGGTAGAGGTTGATGGCCTCTTTCAGGTCGTTCTTCTCGACGAGGGCGTCGGCCTGAGCCATGAGGGCGAGGGGTTTGGTGAAGAAGTCGTCGGCGTCGTAGTCTTTGAGGTACTTGACGGCTTCGTCGTATTTGCCGAGGCGCAGATAGGCGATACCGGCATAGTATTTGGCGAGGTTGCCGGCCTTGGTGCTGCCGTACTCGTCGATGACGGCCAGGAAGCCATGGGCTTTGCCTTCGCCGGAGAGAGACTTCTGGAGGTAGGCGTTGCCGGCTTCAACGTTGCCGTAGTAGATGGAGTCGATAGCCTGGTCGAAATAGTTCTCGGCATAGAAGATGTCGGCGGCAGCCGCTTTGTCCTGCTTGGGGTTGATGTAGAATTTGAAGACGCAGAAGATGATGACTGCGACGGCAATGATGGAGCCACCGGCGATGAGGTACTTCTTGTTCTTCTGAACGAATTCCTCGTAACGGGTGATGATGCTGCTCATCTCGGTGTTTTTTTCTTCGAGCTGTTCTTTCTGTTCTTTCATTATTGTAATAGTTTTTGATTTCTATGTGAAAATTCGAGGTGCAAAATTACGAAAAAATTGAAAAACGGAGATTGAAAAATGGAAATAATTTTCCCCAAGGGTGGTTTGTAAAAAAAATGTATATTTCTTTTTGTCTGTGAACTAGTGCGTTGTGTGTTGCTCGGCGGATTTATGGAAAGAAATATTTTTTTTATAAATATATTTTTCATATCTTTGCAAATTGAAAAAGAAGTGATTTGTGGGGTGTGAGTTTACTATTTTTTAGAATATAAAGATTTGTATGGATACAAGTACTAAATATCTTGGATTGGACCTGAAGAGTCCGATTATTGCCGGCAGCTGCGGACTGACTGCCGATGTCGACAAGATGGTGGAGATGGAGCAGGCCGGTGCCGGCGCCATCATCGTGAAGTCTGTCTTCGAAGAGCAGATTATCTACGATATCAAGAAGAACACCCATGTGGTGGCTCCGACGGACAACTACGGCGACAGCTACGAGTATATCGCCGCCCATGTGGCCGACGACTCGCTGAACAAACATTTCCAGATGATCCGAGAGGCCAAGAAACGCCTGACTATTCCCGTCATCGGCAGCATCAACTGCTTCTCCTACGAGAACTGGCTGACCTATGCCATCAAGTTCCAGGAGGCCGGATGCGACGCCCTCGAGCTGAATATGGCCATCCTGCCCTACGAGATCTCTTTGTCGGCCGACGATGTCGAGCGCACCTTCACCCAGATTATCAATACCCTCCGTAAGTCTATCTCTATCCCCATCAGCATCAAGGTGGGCACCTACTTCACCGATATGGCCAAGCAGATGCAGCAGCTGAGCTGGATGGGTATCCAGGGCATCACCATGTTCAACAAGAGCGTCCAGGTGGATGTCGATATCGAGAACATGACCCTCACGAACGCCTCCTTCCTCTCCAACCCCGACGAGCTCCACAACACGCTGCGCTGGGTGGCTATCCTGAGCAAGAAGATGCGCTGCGACCTCAGCGCTTCGACGGGCGTCTATAAGTCCGACGACGTGGTGAAGCTGCTGCTGGCCGGCGCCAACACCGTGCAGGTGGTGAGCTGCCTCTACAAGAACGGCATCGGCACGCTGCGTGAGCTCAACGAGGGCCTGAAGGGATGGATGGAGCGCAAAGGATTTGAGAACATCAACCAGTTCCGCGGCAAGTTGGCTGTGCAGCCCAACGACAAGGCGTCGGTGGCCCTGCGCACCCAGTTCATGAAATACTTCGCCGAGATCGTCTAAAGAAGAACCCTTTTAAAACCTTTTAAACCTCTTAAAACCCTATTATTATGGACCAGCAAGAAGAAAGAACTGTCAGCTTTTTCCGTTTCGAGGATTTGCGCGTTTACGCCAAGGCTACGGACTATGCTACATGGGTGACCGCCCAGATGGGTGCCCCTCGCACCGACAGCGAGAAGACTCTCGTGAACTCGTTCTGCCACTCGTCCTACGACATCGCCCTCAACATCGCCGAGGGTTCGAGCCGTAGCAAGAGCCAGTTCGACCACTACCTGAAGATTGCCAAAACCGCTATCCGCGAGTGCGTGGTCTACACCGAAGTGGCTCACAACCTGGGTATGATGAACGACGAACAGCACAACCAGTCGCGCGAATACCTCATGGAGCTCACCCGCATGCTCGGCGCCCTCATCATCTCGCTGCAGCGCTCGGCCGAACGCCGCCACGAGAGCACGGACGACAACGACGACTACACCAGCAATGACGACATGTCTTACTAAATGAAGAACAAAAAAAGTGAAAAGTGATAGGTGAGATATGTATCCTGATTTACTTAATTTAAAATACACAGAGACCGGCAATTTCTTCCTGATTGCCGGTCCTTGTGTCATAGAGGACCATGAGAATCCCTACCAGGTCTGCGAACGCCTGGTGGAGATTACCAACCGTCTGCAGATTCCCTTCGCCTTCAAGGCCTCCTACCGCAAGGCCAACCGCTCCAGCGTCTCCTCCTTCACCGGCATCGGCGACCGCGAGGGTCTGGAACTGCTGGGCGACATAAAGAAACGCTTCGGCGTGCCTGTCGTCACCGACATCCACAGCGAAGCCGAGGCCGCGATGGCCGCCGAATATGTCGACATCCTGCAGATTCCCGCCTTCCTCTGCCGTCAGACCGACCTCCTGCATGCCGCCGCCCAGACGGGCAAGTGCATCAATGTCAAGAAAGGCCAGTTTCTCTCGCCCGAGGCCATGAAGCAGGTCTCCGACAAGATGCGTGCCTTCGGCAGCCAGAACTTCATGCTCACCGAGCGCGGCACCACCTTCGGCTACCAGGACCTGGTGGTCGACTTCCGCGGTGTGCCCACCATGCAGCAGAACCAGGTGCCCGTGGTGGTCGACATCACCCACTCGCTGCAGCAGCCCAACCAGAGCGCCGGCGTCACCGGCGGCCGTCCCGACATGATCGAGACCATCGGCCGCGCCGCCATCGCCGTGGGCGCCGACGGCATCTTCATGGAGACGCACCCCGACCCCGCCCGCGCCAAGAGCGACGGCGCCAACATGCTCCGCCTCGACCTGGCAGAAACCCTCCTCGAACATTTGACAGCTATTAGAAAAACAATAAATGAACTTAGGAAATCCTAGGCTTTCCTAGGCTTTCCTAGGCTATCCTAGGAAAATGGAACTAAAACTCACTAAACCCATCGTCTTCTTCGACCTCGAGACCACCGGCGTCCAGGTCGGCCACGACCACATCGTCGAAATCTGCCTCCACAAGGTCAACCCCGACGGCACCACCGACACGCGCGTCGAGCGCGTGCGTCCCGTCGACCAGAACGGCAACACCGTCCATATCCCCGAAGTCACCACCGCCATCCACGGCATCTCCGACGCCGACGTCAAGGACAAGCCCAGCTTCAAGGAGCTGGCGCCTAGCCTGATGGAGTATATCGGCGACGCCGACCTCGCGGGCTACAACAGCAACAAGTTCGACGTGCCGCTGCTCGTCGAGGAGTTCCTCCGCGTGGGCATCGACTTCGACCTCTCCAAGCGCCGCCTCGTCGACGTGCAGAACATCTTCCACCAGATGGAACAGCGCACCCTTGTGGCAGCCTATAAGTTCTACTGCCAGAAGGATTTGGAGAACGCCCACAGCGCCGCCGCCGACACCATCGCCACCTACGAGGTGCTCAAGGCGCAGCTCGACCGCTACCAGGGCGTCGACTACAAGGACCGCTCCGGCCGCGTCAGCCAGCCTGTGGTCAACGACATCGAGGCCCTCAGCCGCTTCACCGCCAACAGCCAGTGGGCCGACCTCGTGGGTCATATAGGCTACGACGCCAAGCACCGCGAGGTCTTCAACTTTGGCAAGCACAAGGGCGAGCCTGTGGAGGATGTCTTCGAGAAGGAACCTTCCTACTACGACTGGATGATGAAGTCCGACTTCCCGCTCAGCACCAAGAAGCTCATCACCGAGATTTGGGACCGCAAGAAGCAACTCAAGCTCGACCAGCTGAAAGCCCACTTCGGCAACAAGTAAAAACCTTTGAATTACAAAAGAATAGGGATTAGATGATATCTAATCCCTTATTTGTTAGTATTTTAAATGTTAGTTTAACGTTCGTTTAACGTTCGAATAACGTTTTCCAATCGTTAAACGAACGTTGAACGAACGTGTATGTAATGTGGGAATCAGGAGGTTGGTTAGAAGTAGAAGTTGAGGCCGAACATGCGTGTCTGCGGGGCGTTGGCGGAGGACTTGTAGGTGGGCAGGAGGTCGACGAAGAATTCCAATTTTCCTTTGCCTAAGCTGGGAGCGTAGAGTCCAAAGGCAGCGCGGACGTTGAAGCGATTGAGGATATCGGCTTTCTCGGTGGTACTGTTCCAATGGTCATTGGCATCGAGACTCTTGGACAGGAGGCGTGGCTTGAAGTTGAAGGTGGGGGTAAGGGTGGTAAAGAATCCGGCAGTGGGGTGGCTTTTCCCTGCAAATTCGAATTTTAAGGTGACGGGCACGCCGATGGACCACCAGTAGAGGTATTGGCGCGGTGGGGTGGCTCCCAAGCTGGGGTCGAGCACAAACTGGTCGCCCTGCACCATCACCGCGTTGTCGAGTTGTGACCAAGCGGCCTTCGCGTCGAGTCCGCAATCCCAAGATATGTGGCGGTTGATGGGAACGTCATTGCTGCGGAACATAATGTGAAGTTCGAAGGTTCTGTTGGTGTTGTAGGGCGAGCCGTAGCGGCTGTTCTCAACCCAAAGAGGAGTGGATAATCCGACACCTACATTTAAATTAAGCATATGTATTTTGAAGTTTTTGCCTTGTTCCTTTGTACGGGGAATGGAGGTCTGAATGTCGCCTTCAGTGACATGGCAGACGCCACGGGTCCAGATTTTAAGTATATTGCCGCGGAGGTGACGCAGGTCGAGGGTGGCGTCCTCTCCAGAGATTTCTGTTTTGCCGTGGTTGATGAGGGTGTCGACGATGAGGACGGCGCCGGAGTCGGCGGTGATCTCGAGGTCGATAGTATCGAAGTCGAAGTAGGCGATGGTGAGGCGGGCGTTTTTCTCAAGGGTGATGTCATCGAGGGGCTGCGCGGTGAAGATCTCCACTACCGTGGTGCGGGGCATCCACTGGTTCTGCATCAGCGTGTAGGTGCCGTCGTATTTTTTGTATCTACTTACACTCAGTAGGTTGGGCTCCTCGCCCTCTTCGAAGTAGTTGGCGCAGGGAGTGGTGATAACCACACGGGTGGGCGTCCCTTCGGGCACCTGGATGAGGCGGGCATCCCAGCCGCTCTGGATAACGAGGTTGCCGACGCGGAACTCGTGCTCGAAGTTCTGCTCGATTTGGTAGAGGTCCTGGGCCTTTGCGGAATTGAAAGTTGAAAAATGATAAATGAAAAACAGGAGGATGAGGACTAATCGTTTCATGTTGATATTGTTTTTATGGTTAGAATTCGATGTTTGTCAGGGTGAGAGGGGTGCGGGGCTCGGTGCCGAAGGTGGCGGCGAGGAAGTTCTGGAAGGCTGTGTACGGGGACGGGACATTGCTGATGTCGCAGTTGCTGCAGACCATGTTGGTGCTGGTGCGGCGGTGAACGGTGGGGCGTTCAGTGTTTAGTAAGTGTTCAGTGTTTAGTGTTAAGTGTTCAGTGTTCAGTGTTAAGTGTTCAGTGTTTAGTGTTAAGTGTTCAGTGTTTAGTGTTAAGTGTTCAGTGTTTAGTGTGGGCTCGATGGCGGGTGATTGTTCTTCTGCGTAGTATTCGGGTTCTATAGTTTCTATAGTTTTTATAGTTTCTATAGTTTCTATAGTTTTTATAGTTTCTATAGTTTTTGCTGTCTTCTTTGTTGCTTTTCTCTGCGGGACTTCTGCTGGAATTTCCTCCTTCGGGACGATGGTCTCCTCTTGCGGAGTGGGGGAGGGTGTCTCGTTGTGGGCCACCAGGAGGGGGGCTGTCTCGGACTGGCGGAAGAGGATGGGTGTGGCCAGGAGGAGCAGCAGGACGGCTGCTGCTGCCGCACCAAGCCATAGCGGCCAGAGGCGGCGGCTCTTGGGGGCGGCTGCCGGGGTGGCGGAGGCCTCGAGGAGGCGGCGCAGCTCTTCCTGGCGGCGGCGGTTGGCCTCGACGGTGCGCTTGGCGGCGAACAACTCTTGCAATTCTTTATCTTCCATGACTTATCATCGTTTTTAGGTTGGTGATGGCACGCGAGAGGGTGGTGTAGACATTGGCGCTGGACATACTCAACTGGCGTTGCATCTCGCTATGGCTCATATTCTTTATATATTTCATCTCGACGGCCTGGCGTTGCACTTCGGGCAGGCGTTCCATCATACGGTCCAGCTGCGAGGCTTGTTCTTCGATGCGGGCGCATTCGTCGGCGAGGGCGTCGTCGCTCAGGTTGGCGAGTGCTTGCTCGAGGTTGCCGGTGGCGATGTCGTGGTGCTTGCGCAGGAAGGAGATGCAGCGGTTCTTGACGGTCTGTATGGCGTAGCCTTCGAGGTTGAGCACATGTTGCAGCTGGTCGCGTTTCTGCCAGATTTCGATGACGACTTCCTGCACCGTGTCCTCGGCATCGGCGGCCGTCGGCAACAGCTTCTCTGCTGTGAGCTGCATGACGGGTTGCAGTCCGATGAGAGTGTTGAGGAGTTCGTTTTGTGTCATCGAGTTCTTGTGCTGTTTCATCTTAATGACGCAAAACTTGTCAAAATCTTACAAAAAAAATGAAAAAAAATTATCTCGCCTCGCAACTGCTTATCTCGATGCGGCGAGCCATCGCGGCGGGAAGGCCGTAGACGGGGTCGTCAAATGATGAATGATGAGTGATGAGTGATGAATTGTTATCGACACCCATGGGTTTCTGCTCTACGGTGAGGCGGCGGTCGTCCATGGCGTCGGCGAACATGCCGCCGCGCCAATGGCGCAGCATGTTGATGAAGGAGGCTATGCGGCGCTCGGAGAGCAACTGGTTGTAGTCGTTGTGGAACACCGGCGAGGCATAGCCGGCAATGGTGAGCACGATGCTGTGGCCTTCGTCGAGCTGCTCCTCGATATAGTCGAACAGGGCTTCCACACGCTCGTAGTTGCCCACCACGCAGCTGTCGAAGAACTCCTCCATCAGGGCGGAGTCAGCCGCCGAAGTCTGCCGTCCCACGTATTCGCCGCGCAGCTGCGCATAGCGCCGCTGGCAGTCGGTATAGGAGGTCTCCGTCGTCCCCTTCCGGCTCATGGGGTCGGGCTCGTCATTGTGGAAATAGAGGTAGAGGGGGAAGGTGAAGGAGCGGAGAGTGGAGTGTGGAGAGTGGAGAACGGTGGTGGTGTCCACGGCGATGGCGACGGTGTCTTCTGCTCTCTGCTCTCCACTCTCAGCTCTCCACTCGTATAGGTCGTTGCAGCAGCTGGTGTCGGTGAGGAAGAAGCTGTCGCTGCGGTTGGAGGCCAGGTAGCCCGCCAGGGGACGCCCGGTGATGCTGTCGTAGCTGGTGATGGTGAAGTAGAGGTCGTTCTGCTCGCTGTTGAGGCAGTGGCAGACGGCTTCGGCCTGCTGCCAGCTGTTGCGCTGCCCCACGGCGCCATAGATGTCGTGTCCTCCCTTGCCGCCGGCGCGGTCGCTGCTGAAGTAGAGCACGCCGTTGCGCTGGTCGTAGAAGGGGGTGTATTCGTCGGCTGGCGAGTTGACCATGGGGCCGAGGTTGACGCATTCGCCGCTTTGGCCGTTTTTGACGAGGGTGTACCAGATGTCGGCACCTCCCAGGCCTCCCGGCCGGTTGCTGACGAAGTAGAGTATCACGGTGCTGTCGGCCAGGCGTCCCACGGAGGGATGCGTCGAGGTGTAGCCTTCCATGTTCACCGCTCCTTTCAGCTTCACAGGTTTCTCCCATCCACGACGGCGTTTCTTCTTGGCGTAGTAGATCTCGCAGTTGAGGGTCTCCACGTCGCCGCGGGTGAAGTAGATGTCCTGGGTGTAGGGGTCGAAGGCGATGTTGCCCGTGTGGTCGCGTTTGCTGTTGAGGCCCCAGCGGTCGAGGTGCGGCCGTGCGAGGTTCCCGTTCCTGGTGATGCGGGCCTGGTAGACCTGCATCATGGGACCGCCCACGTCGAACTGGCTGTTCTTGCCCGAGGAGTGTTCCATCGACGAGAAGACCAGCACGGTGTCGTCCATCCGCAACGCCCCGGTCTCGCTGCCGGGGGTGTTGACGGGCTTGCCCAGATGTACCACACGGTACTGCGAATGGGAAACTAAAAGGTAAAAACTAAAAACTAAAAAGGCTGTCGCCCTACAAAGAAATGGGCGTTTCAGCTGCCGTGCTATGTGAAATAGCTTCATTTTACTTTTTAGTTTTTACTTTTTACTTTAAATAATTGGGCACGGCAGTGCGGCGCGGCGGTGGCTGTCGTCTTTCTTGCCGATGCGGTAGATGACGCCTACTTCGAAGGCTCCCAGCGTGTGGCTGGCTTCGGCGAGGGTCGAGAGGTTGGCGTCGTAGCTGAAGGCGAAGACCCACGAGGTCCATTCCACCGCCAGATTCACCGCCAAGGCGTCGCCGTGGCGGCCCATCAGTCCGGCACTCAAGGCCAGGTAGTCTCTTTGGCGCTCGTTGAGGTACCACTTCACGTCGCATCCATATACCAGCTCGTTGAAGCCTTCCTGCCGCTGGTAGCCCACCACGGGCAGCAGGCCCCATTGCGTTGTCCAGCGCCATTCGCCCCGGGCGTAGACGTTCCAGCGGCGGCTCAGGCGGGTGTCGCTCAAGCCTAGATACGATATGTCGGGTTCGTTGATGTTGCGCATGGAGAAGCCTACCTTGGTATAGAAACTCTCCGAATGCTGGCAGAACCAGGCGATGCCGGCGCCCAGGGTGGGGTAGAGGGCTTTCTCGCGTATGAAGGTCTCCGTGCCGTCGGTGAGGTCGATATTCTCGGGGTTGAAGCCCACCTGGCCGATACCGCCTTCTATGGCCACCGATACTAGGTTGTCGCCGTTGCCCACGGCTTGGTAGTAGGAGACGATGGCGCTGGCCGACGTCGAGCCGTAGTCGAGCGACCCTGCGCGGTCGGCGCTGACCCAGAGGCCTGCACTCAGTCCGTTCTGGTTGCGTTTGCTGCGCATGACGCTCAGCTCGGCAGTGGCGCTGATGGTCTGGAAGGGTGTCGTCACGGTGGCCCACTGGTTGCGGTAGATCACGCCGAAGCGCCCCTTGCCGTCGAAGAAGCCGCTATAGGCAGGATTGAAAAGCAGCGGGTCGAGGTCGAGCATCGAGAAGTGGATGTCCTGCGCAGAGGAAACTAAAAGGTAAAAACTAAAAACTAAAAAGGCTGTCGCTCGACGAAAAAACGGTCGTTTCAGCAGCCATGCTATGAATAATAGCTTCATTTTAGTTTTTACTTTTTAGTTTTTACTTTTAACGGGTGTAAGGTGGCAAGGATATATCTGCGAATTCGCCTTTGAGGTATTTGAAATAGCCGGCGATGCCTACCATGGCGGCATTGTCGGTGCAGAACTTGAAGGGTGGGATGAAAGCCTGCCAGTGGTGCTTCTGGCAGATGCGCTGCAGCTCGCTGCGCAGCAGGCTGTTGGCGCTCACGCCGCCGGCGATGGCCACCTGCCGCACCTTATGGTCGATGGCGGCGCGCTCCACCTTCTTGATGAGGAAGCCCACGATGGTCTTCTGGATGGAGGCGCAGAGGTCGGCTTTGTTCTTCTCGATGAAGTCGGGGTCTTCCTTCAGCTTGTCGCGCAGGAAGTAGAGAAACGAGGTCTTGATGCCGCTGAAGGAGTAGTCGTAGCCGGGGATTTGCGGCGTGGCGAAGCGGAAGGCGTCGGGGTTGCCCTCTTTGGCCAGCCGGTCGATGATGGGGCCGCCGGGATAGCCCAGGTCCATGATCTTCGCCGCCTTGTCGATGGCCTCGCCGGCGGCATCGTCGATGGTCTGTCCCAGCACTTCCATGTCGAAATGGCTGTGGAGGAGGAGGATCTGCGTGTGGCCGCCGGAGACGAGCAGGCAGATAAACGGAAATTCCGGAATTTCCGGATTATCCGGATCATCCGGTCTCCGGATGAAATGGCTCAGCACGTGCGCCTGCAAATGGTTCACCTCGATGAGGGGCTTGCCGAGGGCCTGTCCAAAACTCTTGGCGAAACTTACGCCCACCATCAGCGAGCCCATGAGTCCCGGACCGCGGGTGAATGCCACGGCATCGATCTCTTCTTTACGTATTCCCGCTTCGCGGATGGCACCGTCGACCACGGGGATGATATTCTTTTCGTGTGCGCGACTGGCCAACTCGGGCACCACGCCGCCGTATTGCTCGTGGACTTTCTGGCTGGCTATCACGTTGCTTAACAGGGTGTCGTCCCGCAACACCGCTGCCGACGTGTCGTCGCAACTGGATTCTATTGCTAAAATTGTACTCATAATTATTAAAATGCAAAAGTACAAAGTTTGTCCGACATAGCCAAAAAAACTTCTCAACACTGCCGTGGAAATGTTAAAATTTAACTTTTTTTTGGTTAACTCAATAATAATTAGTATCTTTGCATTTATAAAAGTAAATGAATTATATTCGTTTAACCTAATAACACATTAAAAATCAACACAAAATGAAGAAATTATTTATTGCTTTGGTGGCCGTTTTTGCCCTTGGTACGGCTAATGCACAGATTCAGGACCTCGGTGTCCGTATTGGTGGTGGTCAGGGCTTCGGCACTGAGCTTTCTGCCATGTGGGGCATGGGTGGTAACCGTCTTGAGACCGACCTCGGTTGGCACAGCGACGACGGCTTCACCGGTATTGAGCTGGCAGGTATCTACCAGTGGAAAGGTGATATCGGAAGTGGCTTCAACTGGTTCGCCGGTGTCGGCGCCCGTCTCGCCATCTGGAGCTACGATGCCGCTGGCGTTGACAGCGACTTCGCCCTCGCCCTTGCCGGTCAGGCTGGTATCGAGTACAACTTCGACGCTATCCCCATCCAGCTCACCCTCGACATCCGTCCTTGCTTCTGGCTCACTCCCAGCACGGACTTCCACTGGGGTGACATCGCCCTGGGTATCCGCTACCGCTTCTAAGCATTGGATATAAACAGATAAAGGTTGCCATCCGCAAGGGTGGCAACCTTTTTTTTGCTATGTCGGAAAAAGTGCGTATCTTTGCAGCACAAAGTCTAAAAGTCTAAAGGTCTAAAATTCAAAAAGTCAAATAATATGAAATATTCTATCGGAGTAGATATGGGTGGCACGAATACCGATATGGGTTTGGTGTCCGAGAACGGAAATATTGTACTGCGTCGTAACATCCCGACCAACGCCTACACGGAGCTGGAACCCTATGTGCGTGACATGATGCGCGAGATCAAGGGCATGGTGGAAGAGCAGGCTGCTCGCGACGGCGAGGCCGTCGACCTCGAAGGTATCGGCATCGGCGCCCCCAACGGCAATTTCTACACGGGTTGTGTGGACAATGCTCCGAACCTGACCATCAAGGGTGTGCTGGATTTCGGCAAGGAAATCCACAAGTACCTCCCCGTGCCGGTGGTGCTCAGCAACGACGCCAACGCCGCGGCCTATGGCGAGTATGTCTATGGTGGCGCCAAGGGGATGAAGCATTTCATCATGTTCACCCTCGGCACCGGCGTGGGCAGCGGCATCGTGGTCGACGGCAAGCTGGTGCACGGCAGCACCGGCGGTGCCGGCGAGCTGGGTCACAATATCCTTGTCCCCCACGGCCGCAAATGCTCCTGCGGTCGCGAAGGCTGCCTCGAAACCTACACCTCGGCCCGCGGCATCGTGCAGACCTACTGCGAGCTGAAAGCTAGTGATGAATGTGGAGTGTTGAGTGATGAATTAAAGAGCGTGACTAGCAAGATGATTGGCGAGTTGGCCCACCAGGGCGACCCCATTGCCTTGAAGACTTGGGAGACCGTGGCCGACCAGCTGGGTATGGCTATGGCCAACAGCGTCACCTTCTCGGCCCCCGAGGCCATCTTCCTCATGGGCGGTCCCACCCAGGTGGGCGAGCCGCTACTGAAGCCCCTGCGCAAGGCTTTCGAGAAATATCTGCTGAATATCTATGCCGGCAGCTGCCAGATACGCATGAGCGAGCTGAAGGCCAACGAGGTGGCCATCCTCGGTGCCGCCGCACTTATAAAAATGAAAAATTAAAAAGGAAAAATGAAAGTGTTCTGTAAACAGTGGTTAGCGGTCGGTGGCTTACGCAAATTCATTTGCGTCGGTTTATTTTTCCTTTTTGTTGCCTGTGGCGAAAAGAGCCTGACTTCCTATGTCAACCCCTTCGTCGGTACCGACGGCCATGGCCACACCTTCCCGGGTGCCATCGTGCCTTTCGGGCAGATACAGCCCTCGCCCGACACGAGGCTTGAAGGCTGGGACGGCTGCAGCGGCTACCACTACAGCGACGACACCATCTACGGCTTCAGCCACACCCACCTCAGCGGCACGGGCTGCGAGGACTACGGCGACGTGCTGCTGATGCCGATTACACTTCCTTACGGGAGTGATGTTGTTACTTGTGTGGGTGGGGCGTATGTGGAAAGACCAGACCGTGAGTTCTATAAGAGCCATTTCAGCCATGAGAACGAAGTCGCCCAGGCTGGCTACTATAAGGTGCTGCTTGACCGTACAAACACCACCGTCGAACTCACTGCTGACCGCCGGGTGGCTTATCACCGTTACACTTTTGCTGCCGATACTAGCAATGCTTTCATCATAGACCTGAAACACAGGGATGTTCTGCTTGATGGCAATATCAGCATCACTGATGATGGCCTTATTGTAGGTTATCGTCGCAGTTCGGCATGGAATCCTGACCAACGCTTGTTTTTCGCCATTTGCAGTGATGTCGACTTGACAAAAATTCTTTATAAAGATGAGGATTCCACATATGGTATCGTCTTTTTGCCAGACGGGCTAAAGACTCTTGAGCTCCAGGTGGCCATCAGTGGTGTGGATATCCAAGGCGCCATCAATAACCTCAATGCTGCCGAGTATAAGGACTTCGACGCTGCCCGCCAGGGTGCCGACAGCACCTGGGAAGCTGCCCTCGGTAAGCTGAAAGTGGAAGGCGGCACCGACGAGCAGAAGCGCTGCTTCTACACAGCCCTCTACCACTGCATGACATCGCCCTATCTCTGGAGTGACGCCGACGGCCGCTACCGCGGTACCGACAACGAGATACATACCGTTGACCCCGGCCGCGAGGTCTACACCGTCTTCTCGCTGTGGGACACCTACCGCGCCTTGCATCCGCTGCTGACGCAGATAGAGCCCGAGCGCACCGTCGACTTCGTCTATACCGCCATGAAGAACTTCGAGCAGGGCGGCGAGCTGCCCATGTGGGAACTTGCCTCGCACGAGACGCACTGCATGATAGGCTATCACGCTGTGCCGATGATGCTCGAGGCTTACAACTACCTGCACAAGGAGGACGGAACGCTGGCAGGCTACACGCCGAAGCAGTTGCTTGACGCCATGGTGGCTACCAGCAACCGCACCGAGGCCCATCGCGCATACGGTGCTCAAGGTTATCTTACCTCCGAACTAGACAACGAGAGCGTGAGCAAGACCCTCGAATACGCCTATGACGACTGGTGTATCGCCCAGATGGCAGAGATTGCCGGCGACACAGCTACTGCCCGCACCTACTGGATTCGCAGCCAGAGTTGGCAGAATATCATCGACACCAACGGTTTCGCCCATCCTAAGCGCAACGGCGGCTGGCTTACTCCCTTCGACCCCACGGAGGTCAACAACCACTTCACCGAGGCCAACAGCTGGCAGTACAGCACCTATGTGCCGCACGACATCGATGCTTGGGTGGAATGGTTGGGTGGCAAGGACAAGGCCATCGCCTTCCTCGACAGCCTCTTCGAGGGGCACAACGCCATGAGCGGGCGTGATCAGGCCGATGTCACAGGCCTTATCGGTATGTACGCCCACGGCAACGAGCCGTCGCACCATGCTGCTTGGCTCTACAACGCCCTTGGACAGCCGGAAAAGACAGAGAAGTATGTCCATAAGATTCTCAACGAACTCTATACCTCCAAGCCCGACGGTCTCTGCGGCAACGAGGACTGCGGCCAGATGAGTGCATGGTATGTGCTGGCCTCGCTGGGATGCTATGAGGTGTGTCCGGGCAGTGGAGTGTGGGAACATATCAAGCCAATGTTCAAAGTGAAGGGAGAACAGTGGATGCTGGGAAAGGGCGTTACTCCCCCTTGCCAAACACGCTACTTTGAGCGGCTTGAAACGCTCGTCTGTCCCGACAGCCTTCGCATCACCCCTTGCCCAGTTTATAGCGATTGGCGAATGCAGATTACCCCTGGAAGGGTTGACACATTTTGGGTTCCGCGAGCTACCCATGTCAAATTTTTCCTTTCGGATGAGAGGGACGGTGAATTTTCTCAGCTGTTGAACTGTCTGGCAGAGCCCAGTGAGCCGAGGGTTTTTGAGTACGAGATACCAGGTATGCCCACGCCGAAACTGACAGATTTTACACATTATCTTTGTGCGCAGCAGGAGGGAAGGATGATGTCGCAAGCAGTTCCACATCATTTGGTGTGCTCCTCCACCGACAAGCATGTCACCTACCTCACGCAGCCCGCTCCGCAGTACACTGAGAACGGTCCCGAGGGTATGGTCGACCGTATCTTCGGCACCGCCAACTACCGCATAGGCGGCTGGCAGGGCTGGCAGGGCGACATGAAGGCGGTGGTTGAGCTCGACAAGGTGCAGTCCATCCGCAGCGTCGGCGTCGACTGTCTGGAGAATATGCGTTCGTGGATATTCTTCCCGAAGAGCGTCAGCGTGGAGTATAGCCTCGACGGAAAGGCATGGAAACCCTATGGCGAGGTGCGCAACACCCAGTTCGCCGCCACCCATGCCCGTCAGGAGGAGAGTAATACCCATACCTTCACCGTCAAAGGCAGCGCCCGCGCCAAATATGTCAGGGTGACGGCCAAGAACTTTGGCCCGCTGCCGTCATGGCATGTCAGCGCCGGTGAGCAGGCTTGGCTGTTCGCAGATGAAATAATAATAAAATAATAATGATATGAAAAAGATTCTTTTGGCTTTTGGTGCTCTGGTTATCCTCGCAGGCCTCTCTTCCTGTGGCACCAAGCTGTGCTACTGTTTCGAGCGTGTCAACGACGAGGATGTCTATCGCTCGGAGATATATGTCGACCAAGACACCCCCTGCAGCACCCGAAGCACCGACTACCGCGGCTGCATCGAGAGGGAAGAGCTTGGTAGCATCGACCCCGAAGATATTGTAAAGTAGCGAAAAGAAAAGCTACAGAATGATGATGGCATTCGACACGGGGCGTTCACCCTCGTGGTCGTGGATGTTGTTGTCGGAGGGGTAGTTCACCACGCCGCTGTCTTTAACATACATGGTGCTTGAGCCGCCGCCGTCGAGGTTGATGGCGTCGGTGCAGCCCAGCCACAGCATCACGCGTTCCAGTTCGGGGAGCGACAGGCCTTCGGCCTCCTCCTTGAAACGTCCGTCGGCCACCAACAGCAGTGTGGTGCCGTCCTCGCGGATGCCCAGGGCTGTGCGGTTGTGGCGGTAGGTGACGAAGGTGCGGTCGTCGCGTTGCGGCACCATCTTGCCGTCACGTAGCAGCATGGGACCGGCGGTCATGATATTTTTCTCTTTCATCAGCTCCTCGCTGAGACGGTTGCTGTCGGGCACCGTCAGCCGTGGCCGTCCGCCACGCAGCGCGAGGGTGGCATACTGGTAGTATTTACGGTTCACAGAGTCGGTCTTCGACGGCGTGTTCTCGCCCACCTGCTTGCCGTTGATGCGCAGGTAGCACACGGGGTTGCCCAGCGTCATGTCGAAATAGCTCCCGTTGATGGCGGCAAGGGCATGGTGGTTCTCGGCGAAAGCCGACACCTCGGTCAGGGCTGTGTCGTAGACGAACGACAGCCGCCGCGGCGAGTTCTTGGGTATCTCGATGACGAAAAGGTGCTGCGCCGAGCAGAAAAGCGTCCCCTCGCTGAAATGGCAGCGCTTCAGCGTGAAGCCGTCGAGCGAGTCCACCTTCCACTCGGCGGTGGCCATCCACATCGAGTCAATGGAATAGTCCACTTGCGAGCAGGCCGTCAGCCCACCCAGCACAGTGAATATAAGTACAAAAAACTTTCTCATTTCTTCGCTTCTCCTTTCTCCTTTTTCTTCACACTCTTCTTCTTGATGCCGAACAACTCGCCCCAGCTGTCGAAGTCCTTCGTGACCTTCAGTCCCGCCCCCTGTTTGTAGGGCATGTCGATACGTGTATAGTCGTTGGTATTGGTGCGGTTGTAGGCATAGAGGTGGAACATGGGCGTCAGGCGGTAGCCTATCAGTGCGTCGATGATGGCGCCGTTCACCGTGCTGGCATCCAGGTCGCGGCTTTCGCCGCCATAGCCCAGCGTGCTCTCCAGATACCAACGGCCCCAGTCCTTGCTGATATTCACGTCGAGCTGCTCATTGGTGAGCTCCGTGGCCGACCGGAAGTCGATGTCGACATCCACGAACTGCACCATGTCGGTCAGACTGTTGCCCACAAACGAGGTGACGATATCCAGCGGGTTGCTGCCCGCCTGGCTGTTGCTGTTGACATTGTAGAAGCTGCCGGAGATGAGCAGCGATATCGTCTGGTTCATCATGTCGCGCTCGCTGTTGCGGTCGATGTAGGCGAACACCTCGTCCTCCACGCTTTGGTCGGCATTGGGCAGACGGATGTCGAAGCTGATCTTGGGGTCGCGCAGCGTGCCGGCGATGGCTATCACGTTCTCCACCTGCAGATATTTCTGCGTGTTGTCGACGGTCGACAGGCTTCCCGTCAGCGTCGACATGTTCACGCGTTGCGAATAGACGGCCCTCATGTCGAACCGCGCGTCGGGCACATTGCCTTGGAAGTTCAAGCTGCTGCCGTTTTCGATGGTGAATTTCTTCTCGTACACCGACAGCAGGCCCACCTTCATGGTTCCCGACGTAATCTCGTAGTTACCTATCATCTGTGCGGTGTTGGTGCCGCTGAGGTTCATGTGCAGGTTGCCGGCACCCGTGGCACTCACATTCACATCCACCTCCTGGAAGTCCATCGGCAGGTTAATCTTTGCGTCGGGCGTGATGTTCAGGTCCAGCGCCAGATCGTAGTTGGTCTTCTTACGGCGCTCTTCGGTATGTTCGTCCTCGATGTTCTTCTCGCTGACGAAGGTGATGTAGTTCTGGGTCTTTACCCGCTGTTGCTGGTTCACGGGGATGGTCAGCTCGCAGCCCGGCAGGGTGCGGGCACTCACGGCAATGTCGAGGTGGTCCGTGGGACCTGTGACGCGTCCTTGTGCTGACGCCAGCAGGCGACCGTAGAACTGCTCTCCGTCCTTGCGGTTGAGCACCAGCAGCTTGTCGGTCGTCAGACCGAGGTCTACCTCCACCTTTTTCTCGTCGGTCAGCGTGATGGTGCCGTCGGCGAGGGCGATGTTGCCCAGCGGGTCGCGTATCTCGAAGTTGTCGAGGGTGATGACATTATTCTTGAAGCTGATGGTGTCGGCAAAATGGTAGGTCACGTCGGTGATGTCGATCTTCAGTGCTCCGTCCTCCACCTCGGCCTCGCCCACGATAAGGGGTTTCTTCAGTGTGCCGCCGATGTCGAAGTTTCCGTGCAGCAGGCCGTCGAAACGGCTCGAGAAGGAGGCCAGCAGCGGTTCCGCCAGTGCCAGTTCCAAGCCGTTGAAGTCGACGCTGAAGTCGAGGTCCGTCTCTTTCTTGCCCAGACCCATCCATCCGCGGGCACGTATTTTGCGGTTGATGAGTTGCAGGTTAAGCGTGTTCATCTCGGCGTTCCACTGGCTGTTGAGTCTCACCCGACCCAGCGAATGGTTGTTCACCACGCAGCTGTCTACCGTCAGGTTGGTGTTGAAATAAGGTGTCCCGGTGAGTCCGTAGAGAGAGAAGCGGCCATTGATGGCGCCCGACACCGTTATCGGGCTTTCCTGCAGCAGCACCTCGCTCAGCAGGTCGAGGTTGAAGTGGTCGAAGTTCAACTCGACGCAGTCGTTAGTCATCCCTCGCAGGCTCAGATGGCCGTTGATGCGCTGCTGCTCGCTGGCCAGCGACAGCCCTTCAGCCTCCAGGCTCAGGCGTCCGTCATTGCCTATCTGGGTTCGTCCAGCGCTGAGCTCCCAGCGGCTGTCGCCGACATAGAACCAGGGACGGATGACCGTCAGTCGGTCGCCCTCGAGGCCCAGCATAAGGTCGCCGCGCGTAGGACCGCTGGCGCTACCCCATTTCAATTCCAGGGTGCCCAGCTCGCGTGTGCTCCCTATCGTGGCGCTCACGCGCTCCATGAGTTCTATCTTTCCTATGTTCAGCGACTGCGCTTCGAGCTGCAGCACATATTTCTTCCCTAGCGGATGTCCCACCACGCCGACATTGTCCAGCCTCACGGCGCCGAGCTTCACCGAGTCGCTGCGCACCACCATCTTCAGCTGCTCGCCGTAGTTGTACGACCCGTCGACCACTGTGCCTCGGGCAATGGCCACGCTCTCGGTCCATTCGCGCAGCAGTTCGCCGTCGTCTTTCCACTTGACTCTGAAGCGCATCGTGTTGTCTTTGATCGACAGCGGCACGGTCTCCATCGGCACCTGCGCTAGGTCGGCCATGCCTTTGCGGTTGAACAGTTCCGGCAGGTAGCGCCCGCAGAAGTGGCGCACCATTTCGGGCAACTCGCTGTAGGTGAAATGGCCGCTCACCGTGGCATCGGCCACATCGCTCGTCAGCTCTATCATCTTGCCTTGGGCGTCGGACTCGACATTCAGCACCAGCTCCTCCATGGCGATGGGGCCGTAGTGGGTGCTGCGTGCACGCATCTCGCCACTCATCTCGTCGAGGCTGTTGCCTTGCAGCAAGGCCGTCAGGTGGGTCGTGAGGGGGTGGGGGAGGAGGCCGAGACCCAGGTGCTCGACTTGTGCGTCGGCATAGTAGCTCTTCACGCTGTCGCGCAGGTTGGCATCCACCGTCAGCGTCAGGTTGGCGGCGCTGTCGGTCGACACCGCCTGTGCCGTGAGGTGTCCGTCGCGCAGCTCGCCATTCACCGTCATCGGTGACAGCCGCTGCCCTTTGACGACGCTGTTGACGAAGCGTCCCTCGATCTCGGCGTTCAGTCGCTCGTCCCAGCGGCGTGTGTCTTTGAGATTCCCGCGCCAGCGGCCGTTGACCTTCAGGTCGAAGGCTGTGGCCGTCAGCCAGTCGCTCCTCAGCATCGACAGGTTCATGCCGTGGCTGCCGGCGTCGAGGACCATGCGGTAGCCCGCGGCGTCGTGCTCCACCGCGGCGTCGGCACGTAGTGAGCCCAGACGGCTGTCCACCGTCATCTTCACTAGCGCACGCTCGTTCAGGCCGCCCTTTACTTGGGCGTTGACTTCCACCATGCCGGCATCGTCAAATAACTTCAGCACGTTCTTGTTGAGCTTGCCCAAAGCCAGCAGGGGTTCCATGTCTATGCGGTTGGTCAGCAGGCGGTCGACACTCACGTCGAACACGGTGGTGTCTATCTTCGGCAGGCCCGTGATGGTGCCCGCCACCGTGGCCGACGAAGCAAAGCCCCAGCGCACCTCCATGTCCGTCACCATCGAGTCGATGGTGCCCGTGGCCACGCCTACGGCTTCTGCCTCGGCATCGATGCCCCACAGCACCGGCGCCCAATAGGCCACATCGCTCATCTTGACCCTCGTGCCGGGCTTCAGCTCGGCTTCGTGCTGCACCGTCGACACATAGCCCTTCATGCCCTTCCAGCCGTTGTAGCTCAGCCGTGCGTCGGCATTGATGCGGCTGCCGCCGGTCTCCACCTTCAGGTTGCGCGCCACGATCTCGTTACGGCTCACATGGATGTTGCCCGACAGACGCTTCACCTCGAAGCCGCTGCGTTCGCGCGTGCTCATCCTCACGATGCGGCAGGTCACGTCGTCGTTCACCACCTTGATATTCTTGATTCTGGCGTTGATGTTGTAGAACTCCATGTGCGGAATCTGCACCCCATAAGGGTAGACCCGACGGCGGTGGTCGGGCAGGTCCATCTTGTAGTGCACGTTGTCGAGCACCAACTCGTTGGCCGTCACCGTGAAGACTTTGTGCGGCTTTTTCTTGCGCGGCTTCTTGTAGTAGTCAATAAGGAACTGGAGGTTCGTTTTGTGGTTCTCCGTGGCGAAATGATAGTAGGCGTTGTGCAGACTCACGCGGTTGAGCTCAAGGCCGTCGCCGCGATAGGGGAAGCGGTCGAAACTCGCCGTCAGCCGGTCGGCAACCAGCAGCGTGTCGTTCGTTGGCGACACCCACAGGATGTCGTCCACTATCAAGTGGTCGAAAGGCATGGCGTGCAACGCTCCGATGTGCACCTTGCCTCCCCACTCGCTCGAGAAATACTCACCTGCCACAATGCCAGCCACCGACTGCACAACAGAGTAATTCACCAGAGCCACAATGATATATATCGTTAGCCCTAGCGAGACAAGCACACGTCTTGCTATCTTCCATGCTTTCTTCACTACCACAATAACTATCAAAATGTATATTTATTATATTTATTCTCATTTTTTTTAAAGGTAGTCGTCCCACCCTACCAACACCGTATCATCTCCGACTGTAGTCGGACTTGGTACGGTGTTGGGTAGGAGTTGGTAGGGAGTTGGTAACTGGTTCATAGGTAGTTAGGGGCTAGTGTATGCTGTGATGGCTGGTTTTTGCTTATATTACTGTGTTTCAGTGAGATATTTTATTTTATGCTTGGTTTTGGCGTTTTTTGCGTGAAACGGGCCGAAATTAACAAAGGAAAGGGCCGAAAAGCCGTGTGTTTTTGGGCGTATTTGCCGAAGGCGATAATTTTTTTTTGATTTTATGGTGTTGGATGATAGGTTGTTAGTGTCGGTTGTAAAATTTTTTTGAAAAAATATTTTGTCGGAATGAAAAAAGGTTGTACTTTTGCACCCGTTTTCCGCCGGACGAGATGCTGAGAGAAAACAAGAGAAATTTGAAATGATGAGAAGATAGAGATAGCGTGTGTCAGTCATCTTATATAGATAGGATGAGGACACGAAGACGAGTCAATAAAGGTAAAAAGCAATTCTTACAATGAAGAGTTTGATCCTGGCTCAGGATGAACGCTAGCGGCAGGCTTAACACATGCAAGTCGAGGGGTAACGCGGGGTAGCAATACTCT
>CACYIK010000007.1 GCA_902774395.1 uncultured Bacteroidota bacterium | reverse complement strand
TGTAACTATTTTGTTATGAGGAATCAGGAGGCGTTCGGCACTATTACCACCCCCTCCCCCCTACGGGGTACTCCCCCTCAGGAGGGGGAGACGGGAAAGACCGAGCAGACCCCTCAGTCACTTCGTGACAGCTCCCCTAGCTTAGGGGAGCAGCAGACTACGCTGGCCGTGGATTGGGAACGGTTGGTGCTGAGTGAGGGGCCGGTGGCGCCGGTGGCTTTCGGGGCACCGGAGGTGGCGGACGGGACGACACTCGTCGTGCCCTTCGAGCGCAACCCGCTGCACGTGAGGGCCGACAACTACGACCGCGTGTACATATATGTCTACTGTCCTGAGATTGAGCGTGGTTTCTTCTCGGCGCCGGTCTACCGCCGCGAGCAGCGTCTCGCCGTGGTGCTGCCCGAGAGCTTCGCCGGCCGCGAAGTGCAGGTGTGGGGCATGGTGCAGGACGCCGCCGGTCGCTGGTCGAAAACACTTTATATCGGCCATGGGCCGATAGAAAATACTGAGGATGAGGCATGCCCCTCCGTCTCCGTTAAAAACGGAGCCACCTCCCCTCTGTCTGGCTCCAACGGAGACATGGCCTGCGACCGCAGTGGAGCAAACTCAGGGGAGGAGCTGAATGGAAAGGTCGAGTCTACCACCCCCTCCCCCCTACGGGGTACTCCCCCTCGGAAGGGGGAGACGCCCCCTCTATAAATCTATTGTCCTCTATCTTCCTCTATCTCCCTTTATCTTCTTCTATCTCCTGTTATCTCCCTCTATCTCCCGTTATCTCCCTCTATCTCCCTTTATTTTCCTCTACATTCCTCTACATTCCTCTATCTTCCTCTATCTCCCTTTATCTTCTTCTATCTCCTGTTATCTCCCTCTATCTCCCGTTATCTCCCTCTATCTCCCTTTATCTTCTTCTATCTCCCTTTATCTTCTTCTATCTCCCGTTATCTCCCTCTATCTCCCTTTATCTCCCTCTACATTCCTCTATCTTCCTCTATCTCCCTTTATCTTCCTCTATCTCCTATTATCTTCCTCTACCTTCCTTGATCTCCCTCTATCTTCTTCAATCTTCCGCTGTCTCTGCTGGCGGAAGAGAAAAAAAATATTTCCATGTCGGAAAAAAGTTGTATTTTTGCACCCGGTTTTGGTTCCCCCGCGAGGGGGCTAAGAGGGAATCAGGTGCGAGTCCTGAACAGTCCCGCTGCTGTGAGTTCCAGAGAGCAACACAGCTTTTAATCGAAGGTCACTGTGGCGCCAGCAGGCGCTGTGGGAAGACCAAAAGCTGGGAATCGAAAGATTCCCTAGGGGTCAATGGGTCCCTGGTGTGGAACAAGTCAGAAGACCTGCCAAAGCTACAATCAATCATTAACAGCCCTCGAGGACAGGACGTTTTTGGAATGAGCATTGTTGTTGAACACATAGTATCGTTTATTGTTCTCCTACGGCGGTTTATCCGTCCAGGAAGCCTGCTCAAAACACTCCTTGCCTCGGGGGTCTTTTTTTGTTTTCTTTCATTGTCGGCACAGAATACCGACACGACGAGGAAGGTGGAGAAGCGCCTGCTCGACGAGGTGGAGGTCAGCGCCCAGCGCGCCCCCACGGAGATGCGCACCGCGGCACCCACGCAGGTCGTCGATATCGAAAAACTTGAGCACCTGGGAGCCCTGCAGCTGAGCGACGCCGTGAAGCAGATGGCAGGAGTGACGCTGAAGGACTACGGCGGCGTGGGCGGCATCAAGACCGTCTCGGCCCGTGGCCTGGGGAGCCAGTTCTCGGCCGTGACCATCGACGGCATCCCCATCGACGACAGCCAGAACGGTCAGGTGGACCTGGGGCGCTACGCCCTCGGCAACGCCGCCTATGTGAGCTTCAGCCAGGGGCAGGAGGAGAGTCCCCTGCTCTCGGCCCGCGCCTATGCCGCCGGCAACACGCTGAACCTCGAGACCGCCGAGCCGCAGTTCTGGCCCGGCGAGCGCGTCAAGCTCAAGGCCGGCCTGGAAGGCGGCAGCTTCGGCTTCCTCTCCCCCACCCTGCAGTGGGAGCAGCGCTGGAGCAAGCTGCTCAAGAGCAGCCTGTGGGTCAACTACCTGCGCAGCGACGGCGATTACCCCTTCACGCTCTACTATACCGCCTCGCACACCGACAGCTCGTCGGTGGAGCGGCGGAAGCACTCGGCGGTGTGGATGTTCACCGCCGACGGCAACCTGTTCTGGAACTTCAGCGAAGGCCATACCATGCTCACCAAGGTGCACTACCTGCGCGGCGAGCACCAGCTGCCGGGGCCCGTGCACTACTACAGCCAGGCCAACTCGAACGAGAACACGCGCGAGGAGGCTTTCTTCGTGCAGAACCGCTGGCGTCTGGAGCGCGAACAGTGGAAGGTGCAGGTGATGAGCAAATTCCAAAGCACCTATGACTTCTACGAGGACTCCTCGTCGAGTTCCATCACCGGCTACCTCTTCAACGAATACCGCCAGCGCGAGGGCTACCTCAGCGCCAGCGCCCACTACCAGCTGCCCACCACCGGCTACCAGCTCTCGTTCGACGTCGCCGCCGACGGGGGGCTGAGCCAGCTGGAGAGCAACCTGGCGCAGCGCAACGACGTCACGCGTGCCAAGTTGTTGGCGGTGGCGGCGGCGCAATTACGCATCTCGCATTTCGAGCTCCGCGGCAACGTGGTCCTCAACAACGTGCGCGACCATGTCGCCGACCTGGACACCATGCCCACCTTCCGGCGCCTGACGCCCTTTGTCTCGGCCATGTACACCCTCGGCGAGGGCACCACGCTGAGGCTGTTCTACAAGAACACCTTCCGTGTGCCCAACTTCGGCGAGCTGTACTTCTTCCAGTCGCTACCGCGCAACCTGCGTCCCGAGCAGGCCCACCAGCTGAACTTCGGCATCACCCATGCCTCCCAATTCTCATTTCTCCTGCCTGGCTCCAAAGGAGACACGGCCTGCGACCTCAGTGGAGCAAATTCTCAATTCTCAATTACCACGGACTGCTACTACAACCGCGTCAACGACAAGATTGTGGCGCGGCCGGGGCACAACATGTACTACTGGAGCATGGAGAACCTGGGCATCGTGGACATCCTGGGCCTCGACGCCACCGCCGAATACTCTTTCAGCATTCAACAATCGACATTCAACATCCACCTCAACTACAGCTACCAGCACGCTGTGGACCACAGCAAGCCCGGCAGCAAGGTCTATGGGCACCAGATCATCTACACGCCGCGTCACAGCGGCGGTGGCAGCCTGCGGTGGGAGAACGAGTGGGTGAACCTCGGCGCCACGGCCATGGTGGTGGGCGAGCGCTACAGCAGTCCGCAGAACACCGACGCCAACCGGCTGCCCGCCTACTGGGACCTCGGCCTGTCGGCCGACCGCAGCTTCGACATCCGTCCCGGCACCCTCACGCTCCGCGTCGCGGTGCTCAACCTCCTTGACACGCAATACGAGGTGGTGCGTTCCTATCCCATGATGGGACGCAACTGGCGCATCGCCCTCACATACGAATTCTAACAAACACAAATAAACAACCGAGATGAAACACATCAACCGTATCCTTGCTGTCGCACTGGTGGCCTTGGCCTTCGCCTCCTGCGACAAAGAGAGCAACAACAACGACGAACCCGACACCACCAGCGGTGCCACCGTGGAGGCCCTGGTGGTCAACGAAGGCAACTTTGGCCTCAACAACGCCACCATCACCGCCCTCAATGTCGCCAATGGCGAAGTAGTGGAAGCCGACTGGTTCAGTGCCAAAAATCGCCGCGGCCTGGGCGACGTGGCACAGGACATGGTGAAATATGGCACCAAAGTCTACGCCACGGTGACCTTCTCGAACAGTCTCGAGGTCATCGACGCCAAGACCGGTGTCTCGCAGCGTGTGGACATGGGCAACCGCAAGCCCCGCAGCATCGCTGCCGACGGTGGCAAGCTGTACATCACCTGCTACAACCCCATCAGCGTGGTGCGTGTCGACACCGCAAGCCTCGAGATTGAGGCCACCTGCCTCCTCGGCACTTTCCAGCCCGAGGGCATCGCCGTGATGAACGGCAAGGCCTTCGTTGCCAGCTCGAACATCAGCGACGCCAGCGGCAACTACACCTACGACGACAAGCTCTATGTCATCGACCTGGCCACCTTTGCCAACCCCACCGCCATCACCGTGGGCAGCAACCCGCAGGATGTGATGCCCATCGCCGACGGCAAAATTATCGTCAACTACTGGGGTGACTATGGCGTAAATCCTGCCGGCACCGCCATCGTCGACGCCAACACCCTCGCCGTCAGCCAGACGGGCCAGGCGCTGACGCGCATGGACGTCTACAACGGCAAAGCCTACGGCTATGCCACCGTGTATGACGAGCAATACAACCAAACCGTCAGCTACAAGACCGTCAGTGCCGACGGCACCGTGGCCGACTTCCCCTTCACCTTCAGCATTGGCGAGAACCCCTACGGCATCTCTGTCAACCACTACAACGGCACCATCTACATCTTCGGTGACGGCAACTACACCTCCAACGGCACCATCTACTGCTACACGCAGAGCGGCGACCTGCGCTTCATGCTCGATGCCGGCATAATGCCTAAGAAAGCGGTGTTCCTTGATTAACGGTTAATGATTAATGATTAACGGTTAATGATTAATGTTTAATGATTAATGATTAATGTTTAATGATTAATGATTAATGATTAAAGATTAAAGATTAAAGAGGGCTGGCGCGGTATGCCGTGCCAGCCCTCTTCTTATCTTCTGTCTCCTTATCTCCTTACCATCTGTCTCCTTATTTCAGCGTAGCGATATAATCCATCACTTTCTTTTTGTCGGTGCTGAAGGTGAGGACGTCGACGGCCTTATAGTAGTTCTGTGGGTCGATACAATAGGGATAGGCATATTTCAGCAGTTCGACCTGTGATGACGAGAAGTCGAGTGTCGCCGCCAGGCGCGAGATTTGGCTTGCCGTAAGGTTCGACGAGGCCACGATGACCTTGCCCAGCGCCAGGCGGTCGCTGTCGAAGGTCTGGTCTTTCATGCGCTTCAGCATCGCCGCGAGGTCCATCTCGGTGACATGCTGCACCTCGGGCACAGGCTGTTGCACCACGACGACCGGCGGCACGGGCTTGACCTCGGGCTGGCGGGCACCCTGATAGTGGTACTCGGCGGCACGGCCGGCGGCGAGGTTGTGCGACGGCGTGTAGAGCGACAGCTGCTCCAAACGGGCGTCATAGTCGACATTGATAATCACATTGGGCTCGGAGGGACGCAGCTGCAGCACCGCAGCCTTCTGCGCCGGACGTTTGAGCACCACCACGACCTCGTGGGTCTGGTCGCTCACGTCGTTCACTATGACACGGCTCTGCGGCATGCGGTTCATCATGTCGCCGTCGATGAACACCGTGTAGGACTCACCGTGGCGAGCCTCGAAATTCAGCGTATAGCGCATAGGTTTGGGCGCATGACGCTGCGCCGACACGGTGAAAGAGGTCAGCTGGAAGGCGAAAGCCAACACCAGCAGGAAGGGGAAAGGGGAAAGGTGAAAGGTGAAATGTTGTCTAACGCAGCCCTTTAGGCTATTTTTTTCTTTTTGCATACTTGCTTTGTTTTTCATGATATGATATTTTTAATAAAAAATTTCTTTCTAATTTCACCTTTCACCTCTCACCTTTCACCTCAGCCTGTGGTCACGGAAGTACATGCTGTCGACATAGCGTCCCTCCTCGCCGTGCAAGGCCATGGCGAACTCCTCGAAAGAGCGGTGTTCCATGTATACGTTGTTGTAGACATCGCCCACATTGTCGATGAAGTGGGCGTCGCTGTCGGTGATGAAGTTGAAACGTTTGAGGTAGGCGAATTTTTTTACCATTTCGTCGCGCGTGGTGCGTGCGTTGATTTCGAGGCCGTCGGCCTTGAGGTCGGGCGGCACGAAACCCAGCTGGCTCATCAGCGAGGTGGTGCCTTTGTTGATATGTGCCGGGACGAAGAGGCCGCCGATGCGGTGCACCTCCTCGTAGATGCCGTCGATATCCACGTCGATGGCGTTGAGCAGGTGGTAGGGTTCCTCGCCCACGATCTCCTCGTTCTCGTCGACGATGAGCTGATAGCCGAAGCGGTCCTCGTCATTGGGGATCGGCGGCAGGTGGGCGTCGAGGAATTCCTGGAAGATGTCGAGTGCCGCGTCGTCGGGGAAATAGCAGAGGCAGTGGGTCTCCTCCTGCGAGGTCACCTCCACGCCTCCCAGCACGAAGAGTCCCTTCTCTTTGCCGACTTTCTGAGCCACCTTGACCTGACGAGTGGTGTTGTGGTCGCTGATGGCTATCATGTCGAGCCCTCGCGAGAGGGCACGGTCGACGATGGCCGTGGGCGACATCTCGAGGTCACCGCACGGCGAAAGCACCGTGTGGATGTGAAGGTCGGCTTTGAACCCCGTCAACGGCATAACTTTCTTTTTTTAACGGCGAATTATACTTATTAAACTAATTGCTACGCAGGTCAATTGCATGCGAATTACCCGAATTAGTGCTTGCGCAAGTTTAGAGTAATTAGTTTATAATAGGAAATGCAAAGATTAATTCGCTAAATTCGTATAATTAGCCGTTTTCCTAAAGTCTTAGCAGTTCAGCAGTTGGTAGATTTTGCCGACGGTCTCGTAGGTCTGCATGTCGGTGGAGAGGAACGGGATGCCTTCCTCGTTGCTCTGCTCCACGGTGTCGTCGCTGGCAGTGAGGCCCTTGACGAGGATGACGCATGCCAGCTCCTTCAGGGAGGCGATGGCCATCACATTCTTGTGGGTCTGCAGCGTCACCCAGACGTTGCCCATCTCGGCATTGCCCATCACATCGCTCAGCAGGTCGCTGACATAGCATCCGTCGATGTCGCGGTCCAGACCGTTCTCGCCGCTCAACACCTTAAGATTGAGTTTTTCTACAAGTTCTCTTACTTTCATGATATATTTTTTTGATGTTTTACTTTATGTAATGGTTAATGATTAATGGTTAATGGTTATAGAGTGTTGTCGTTTGAGGGTTGTTTCCGGGTGCAAAATTACACTTTTTTCGTGATGTGAGCAATTTTTTTTTCTTTTGTTATGAAATTATTCGTACTTTTGCACTCTCAAACTGCTATGAAAAGGACACTCGTCATCACCCTCCTCACGCTGGTGCTCGCCCTCGTCACCGCAGCGCAACCCGGCCCCGTCAGAGCGGAGCTCGACAAAGCCATTGCCTCCGCCGTGGAGAAGCCCCGCATCAAGAACGGCCACTTCTATGCCAAATGCAATATCGAGCGGCGCTGGATCAGCGCCTACCTCGACGGACACCCTACCGTCTCGCTCGTCGTCATCGACGACAGCCCGCGGTGGTATGAGTTCCTGAGCAGCAGCAAGAAGGTCCATGGTTTCTACTTCGACCTCCGGAAGGGCTCCGACCTCGGCCCCGTGTCGCGTCTCGACAAAGGCCTTGCCGCCGCCATGCGGCGCGCCCTCCTCGACCCGCAGCAGGCCGCCGTGGGCCTCAACGGCGATACCGTCGTCTACTTCCTGGCCCAGCACATAGCCTACAAGCCCGAGCGCTTCGACCGCTGGATGGAGAGCCAGCGCCTCATCCCCGTCCCGTGGGTGCGGCGCGAGAAAGGCGACAGCATCACCCTCGCCTTTGTGACCCTCGAGCAGGAGCGTGCCTTCCGCCGCAAAGACCTCTTCGACCGCTACGAGAACTTCGTGGCCAACGCCCAGCGCCCCCTGGCCTCCTACCTTATAGACTTCAACTGGTACGGCAAGACCAACTTCCTCATCGAGGCCAACGGCATCGTCTTCAACGACTCGCTCTTCACCACCTACAACGCCACCGGCGTCAACACCACCATCGTCAAAGACTACGACCTGCTCTATGCCTGGGAGAACGGCTTCCTCCGCGGCGTCTACTCCCTCAGCCAGTTGCCGGGCCTCACGGCGCAGTGGAAGGACTTCACCTCGCTCCCACCCTCGGTCTCCTCGCACTACAGCGTGAAAAGCATCCGCCAGCTGCCCTTCAACGAGAGGAAGCACGGCGACCTGCTGGCCCGCCATGAGGACTCGCTCTACACCCGTCACCGCATCATCTTCGACTCCACAGGCGAGCCCAACCGCGACCTCCTCGACCAGTACTTCACCATCTACGGCAAAACGGGCACCGCCCACACCGGCGACATCGAGAATACCCTCTACACCATGGCGCGCAAGTCCATGCCCTGGGGACAGTACTATCTGCAGACTTACACGCGACGTCAAGGCCGCCACTATGACGAGATCGACGACCTAGCCTTCGACCTCGTCCGTAAGGACTTCTCTCAGGCCCAAACCTACCGCGACCTCTTCCCCCTGGGACGCCACCTCGACGAAGCCGACGAAATCATCACCTTCCAGAAAGCCTGCCGACTCTACGATGTCAAACTCTACGCCTCGAAATACCCCTACGGACGCTATGCCGACCGCTTCGACGAATACATGAGAGCCGAGGAAGAGCGTCTCTACAACGAGGGCCTGCGCATCTACGACCTCAACGACGCCTACGACATCGAGCTCACCCTCCGCAACACCATCTCGACCTACCTGCAGCACTTCCCCAAAGGGCGTCACCTCAAGGAAGTCAACGAGATGCACGCCTACGGCTCTGCCGTGCAGCGGCGCAACGCCACCCTCTACTCTTCGCAATACTCCATACGCTCGGCTCACGGCCAACACCTGCGCAAAGTGCTGGCCAACATCTCGCCCAACACGCCCGTCGCCAACATCGCCCCCGTCGCCGCCAAAACGGTGAAAGAGGCTGACGACAAAGCCGTCAAAACTGCTAGCAATCAGGCAGCCACCCACTGGATCCACAAACAGATCCTCGACATGCCCGTCTCGCAATATACCAACCTCGTGAGGCTCGACAACGGCGACTTCCAGGTCTCGTCCATCCATATCGACCTCGCCACCACGCGCAAGCGTTCCTGCCAGCACAACCACCCCTGCGCCATCACCGTCAGCTACGACCCCGACATGGGTCTCTTCTATATCGCCGACGGCGCGGGGAGAAAACACCTCTCGGGCTCCGTCTTCCTCACCGTCAAAGAGCAGATGCTCGAAGGCTATGACGACGGCAACGGCATCTTGTGGGACATCGAGCAGTGGTTCCTCCAGAACTGCCGCTCCCTCCCCAACCACTAGCCATTGGCGTGACAGTTTAAATGTTAAAAAGTGCCCCCAAAGGCACTTTTTTTGTTAAAGTTTCAAAAAAAGTACGTACTTTTGCACTTTATTAATAATAAAGAATATGAGTTTGAAGATTGTTGTACTTGCCAAGCAAGTTCCTGATACTAGGAACGTTGGCAAGGATGCCATGACAGCTGAGGGCACCGTGAACCGTGCCGCGCTGCCCGCTATTTTTAATCCCGAAGATTTGAATGCCCTGGAGCAGGCGCTCCGCATAAAGGAACAGAACCCCGACACCACCGTGGGACTGCTAACCATGGGTCCCCCGCGTGCCGGCGAGATCATCCGCGAAGGCCTCTACCGCGGCGCCGATACAGGCTGGCTGCTGACAGACCGTCTCTTCGCCGGTGCCGACACACTAGCCACTTCGTATGCTCTGGCCACCGCCATCAAGAAGATTGGCGACGTGGACCTCGTCATCGGCGGCCGTCAGGCCATCGACGGTGACACCGCCCAGGTGGGTCCGCAGGTGGCTCAGAAGCTTGGTCTCAACCAGGTTACCTATGCCGAAGAAATTCTCGGCATCAAGGATGGCAAGGCCACCATCCGCCGCATGATTGACGGCGGCGTGGAGGTCGTGGAGGCTCCGCTGCCCCTCGTGGTGACCGTCAACGGCAGTGCCGCCGAGTGCCGCCCGCAGAACGCCAAGCTGGTAATGAAATATAAGTACGCCGCTTGCCCGTTGGAGGTGGCCGAGGACGACAACCGTAAGGCCCTGCGTGCCGAGCGTCCCTACCTGAACCTCATCCAGAGGAGCGTGGCTGATGTCGACGGCGACCCCAGCCAGTGCGGCATGAGTGGCTCGCCCACGAAGGTCAAGGAGGTGCAGAGCATCGCCTTCCAGGCCAAGGAGAGCAAGACCCTCACGGGTGCCGATGCCGACATCGACGGCCTCATCAAGGAACTGCTCAACGAGAAAATTATTGGATAAAATGGAGATAGAAGAAGATAGAAGGAGATAGAAGGAGATAGAGGACAATTGCATTTGTAGCAACACGTATTTACAGATAACTTAACATTTGTCCTCTATCTTCTGCGAGCAAAGCAAGCTATCTCCCTTTATCTCCCTCTATCTCCCTAAAAAGGAGATTATGAACAACGTATTCGTATATATAGAGATTGAAGGAACGGAAGTGCGCGAGGTGTCGCAGGAACTTCTGACCAAGGGCCGCAAGCTGGCCAATGAGTTGGGCGTGGAGCTCCATGCCATCGTCATCGGCACCGGCATCAAGGGCAAAGTCGAGGAGCAGATCCTCCCCTACGGCGTCGACAAGCTCTTCGTCTTCGACGCCCCCGAGCTGTTCCCCTACACCTCGGCTCCCCATACCGACATCGTGGTGAACCTCTTCAAGGAGGAGCAGCCGCAGATCTGCTTGATGGGCGCCACCGTCATCGGCCGCGACCTCGGCCCGCGCGTCTCGTCGAGCCTCACCAGCGGCCTCACCGCCGACTGCACGCAGCTCGAGATTGGACCCTACGAGGACAAGAAGAGCGGCAAGGTGTATGAGAACCTGCTGTACCAGATCCGTCCCGCCTTCGGCGGCAACATCGTGGCCACCATCGTCAACCCCGACCACCGTCCGCAGATGGCCACCGTGCGCAGCGGCGTCATGCAAAAAGCTGTGTATGATGGCACTTGCAAGAAAGAGGTCGTCTACCCCGAGGTGAGCAAGTATGTCTCGCCCGAAGCCTTCGTGGTGAAAGTGCTCGACCACCATGTGGAGGCCGCCAAGCACAACCTGAAGGGAGCCCCCATCGTCGTGGCCGGCGGCTACGGCGTAGGCTCGAAGGAGGGCTTCGACAGCCTGTTCGAGCTTGCCAAGGTGCTGCACGGCGAGGTGGGCGGAAGCCGCGCCGCCGTCGACGCCGGATGGATTGACAACGACCGCCAGATTGGCCAGACGGGCGTCACGGTGCACCCCAAGGTGTACATCGCCTGCGGCATCAGTGGACAGATCCAGCACATCGCCGGCATGCAGGACTCGGGCATCATCATCAGCATCAACAGCGACCCCGAAGCTCCCATCAACAAGATTGCCGACTATGTGATTACCGGCACGGTGGAAGAAGTGGTTCCGAAACTCATCAAGTATTACCGTCAAAACAGTAAATAAAAACATTAATTGGAGATAAAAGAAGATAGAAGAAGATAGAAGAAGATAAAGGACAATAGTAAAAGTCGATGCAAGGGTCGCGAACATACGAAGAATTAGTAGCCTGGAAAAAAGCGCACCAGTTTGTTGTGCTGGCATATAGTACTATCGCGACTTTCCCATCATATGAACAATATGGGTTGTGCTCACAATTTAGACGTGCAGCAGTATCCATTCCTGCTAATATCGCCGAAGGTTATAAAAAGTTAGGAAAAGCCGATAAACTGCGGTTCTTTAACATTGCACAAGGCAGTTTAGAAGAATGTCGCTATTATTGTTTACTTGCAAAAGACTTAGGCTATATTGATGATAATAAGTTCAATAACATTGTAAATTCCATCCAAGATGCAAGTTATCTACTCAACTCTTATATCAAAGGCGTTGTAAGCAATAGCGGCATCAAAGACTAAGCATTTGTCCTCTATCTCCCCCTATCTCCCTTTATCTCCCTCTATCTCCCTAAAAATATTTCGATTATGGCAAACTACTATACCGACCATCCTGAGATTGCGTTCCACCTGGAGCATCCGCAAATGAAGCGCCTGGTCGAGCTTCGCGAAAAGAATTACGAGGACGCCCAGAAGGGCATCGACTATGCCCCCGTGGACTTCGAGGACACCATCGAGAACTACCGCCGCATCCTCGAGATCACCGGCGATGTGGCCGCCAACGTCATCGAGCCCAACTCCGAGAGCGTCGACCTCGAAGGGCCGCACCTGGAGAACAACCGCATGGTGTATGCCTCGAAGACCAAAGAGAACCTCGAGGTGACCCGCAAGGCCGGCCTCTACGGCGTGAGCATGCCGCGCCGCTACGGCGGGCTGAACCTGCCGAACGTCATCTTCAGCATGATGAGCGAAATCATCAGCGCCTCCGACGCCGGCTTCCAGAACATCTGGAGCCTGCAGAGCTGCATCGACACCCTCTACGAGTTCGGCAGCGAGGAGCAGCGCCAGAAATACATCCCCCGCATCTGCGCCGGCGAGACCATGAGTATGGACCTCACCGAGCCCGACGCTGGCAGCGACCTGCAGCGCGTGATGCTCAAGGCCACCTTCGACGAGAAGGAGAACTGCTGGCGCCTCAACGGCGTGAAGCGCTTCATCACCAACGGCGACTCGGACATCCACCTGGTCCTCGCCCGCAGCGAGGAAGGCACCAAGGACGGCCGCGGCCTGTCGATGTTCATCTACGACAAGCGCAACGGCGGCGTCGACGTGCGCCACATCGAGCATAAGCTCGGCATCCACGGCAGCCCCACCTGCGAGCTCACCTACAAGAACGCCAAGGCCGAACTCTGCGGCGACCGCAAGATGGGCCTCATCAAATATGTCATGGCCCTGATGAACGGCGCCCGTCTCGGCATCGCCGCCCAGAGCGTCGGCGTGGAGCAGGAAGCCTACAACGAAGGCTTGGCCTACGCCCGCGAACGTGCCCAGTTCGGTCAGAAGATCATCAACTTCCCCGCCGTCTACGACATGCTCAGCCGCATGAAAGCCAAGCTCGACGCCGGCCGCAGCCTGCTCTACCAGACCGCCCGCTATGTCGACCTCTACAAGTGCCTCGAGGACATCGCCCGCGACCGTAAGCTCACCCCCGAGGAGCGCACCGAGATGAAGACCTACAGCCGTCTGGCCGACGCCTTCACCCCCATCACCAAGGGCATGAACAGCGAGTACGCCAGCCAGAACGCCTACGACGCCATCTCGATCCACGGTGGTAGCGGCTTCATCATGGAATACAAGAGCCAGCGCCTCTACCGCGACGCCCGTATCTTCAGCATCTACGAGGGCACCACCCAGCTGCAGGTCGTCGCCGCCGTGCGCTACATCACCAATGGCACCTACTTGCAGGTGATGAAAGACATGCTGGAAGGTGAAAGGTCAAAGGTGAAAGGTGAGATGGCCGCGCTGCTCGACCGCGTGGCTCCGCTCATCGACCTCTATGAGAAAGCCGTGGCCTATGTCAATGAGCAGAACAACCAGGAGGTGCACGACTTCCTGGCCCGCCGCCTGTACGACATGACCTGCGAGATCATCATGAGCCTCTTGATCATCGATGACGCCAGCCGCGCCCCCGAACTCTTCGAGAAGAGCGCCAACGTCTACGTCCGCATGACCGAGGAAGATGTCTGCGCCAAGAGCTACTACGTGATGCACTTCACCGAGGCCGACCTGCCCAGCTTCCGCGCTGAGTAAGTCGTGTGTCGACCGATAAACAAAACAGGGGAGAACGTTGATTCTCCCCTGTTATTTTTTTTATCTCTACGGAGTATGGGAGTAAGGGATATCTTTTCCTTCTCTCCAATCCTCCGTAGAGGGAACACCTTTATTTAACAATGATTGTGGTGCGATCTGTCTCCTGTTGGTATTCCACTTTGCCACGCTGGAGGTCGACGGTCGGCTGCACCGCTCCTAGCGTCGCCTTATCAAGCTCAATGATTGGGATTTTTTCCTCGATGATTGGGGCTTTTCCCTCAATGAGGGGGACATATTCAGGAGAGTTGCGGAACTTCTCGATGTCGAATTTTATTGGCAGACTGAATGTTATTCGTGCCGGCTCGTACTTCTTTGTCTCCGGGTTCCTTTGCTTTCCCGGAATCCATTTGGGCATCAGTCTCACGATGCGCAGGGCTTCCTTGCCGCAGCCTGCGCCGATGTCGCGCAGGATGCGAGGATTCAGCACCGTACCGTCGGTGTCCACCTCGAACTGGACGTACACCCTCCCGCCGATGCCGTTCTCGGCGGCCAGTTGCGGGTACTTCATGTTGCCCTCGATGAACTTGTACAGAGCCTCCATGCCGCCGGGGAACTCCGGCTCATGTTCTACCAAAACGCCCATGAAGGGTTCGTCGGAAATCGTGTCGGCAGGCTCCTTTAGAACAAAATCCCCACCGGCGACAATATCGGGAGGTGCTGACGGTTCACGCCATACGGAGTCCCTTTTCTCTGCCGTCTGCCGCAGGGTGTCCACCTCCTCGAGGGTGTCGGAGTTCGGCACCTCGCCTTCGAGAGCACCAAAAGGGGTTCCGCTGCCGCCGCCATTGCCGCAGGCCGAGAGGCCCAGCGTCAGGCCCGCAATGGTAGCCACCTTGCCTAGACGGATGCGGTCGGCGAGGGCGTTCTCAAGGTAGCGCACCTCGGCCTCGCAGCGCGGACAGGTGCCGCGGCATTCGCCCTGGTAGGTGCATTCCTTGATTTCCAGCGGGATGTCATTTTCCTCGGCGATGCGCTTGCGCACCTCTTTCAGTTGTTTGCAGATATTCTTCCCTCGTGACATAGCAAAGTATTTCATGATTTTTCGACTGCAAAGATACGTTTTTTTTCACATATGGAGAAAAAAGTGTATTTTTGCACCTCGTTTTTGAATCTTATAGAGATGAACATTATCATTGCGGGCGACGGCGAAGTGGGTGTCCACCTAGCGAAGTCGCTGACAGAACTGGACCACAACATCACCATCGTCGACCCCCACTCGGAGCTACTCAAACGCCTTGAGAGCGAGTCGGACCTGATGACCATTACGGGTGACAGCACGTCGCCCCAGGTGCTCCTCGACGCCAATGTAGGTGACTGCGACCTCTTCCTCTCGGTGCTGCATGAAGAAAGCATCAACTTAGTCACCTGTATCCTGGCCAAGAAGTTGAAAGCTAAGAAGACGGTGGCGCGTATCACCAATGCCGAGTTGCTGTCGCCGAAGCACCGCGAGATGTTCCGCGAACTGGGCGTCGACGAGCTGGTATGTCCCGAGCGTATCGCCGCCAAAGAAATCACCAACCTACTGAACAACAGCGAGGCCACGGAGTTCTTCGACTTCAGTGGAGGCCTGCTGACCATGTATGTGATACGTCTCGACGAAGGGTCGCCAGTGCTAGAGCACAACGTCAAAGAGCTCACCCAGGCGTATCCCGAGCTACAGGTGCGTGTGGTGGCCTTGCTACGCGGAGGCACGACCATCATACCGCATGGCAACACCGTGTTTCATGCCGGTGACCTGGCCTACCTCATCGGCCGCGCCAACCAACTGGAGAATATCAACCAGGTGGTGGGCAAGCAGAACGTGAGCATCCGCAACACCATGATTGCCGGCGGCGGCCGCATCGGCCGTTATGCCGCCATGACGCTACAGGACAAGATGCGCATCACCCTCATCGAGGAGGACCGCCGTCGTGCCGAGGAGCTCAGCACCCTGCTCGACGACACCCTCATCATCCATGGCGACGCCACCGACATCGAGCTCCTCAAGGAGGAAGGCCTCGAGAGCGCCGACGCCTTCATCGGAGTCACCGACTCGAGCGAGACCAACGTCCTCACCTGCCTGCATGCCAAGCGCCTAGGCGTGAAACGCACCATTGCGCTGGTAGAGAATACCGGTTTCATCGACATCTCGCAGGACATCGGCATCGACACCATCATCAACAAGAAACTCATCACCGCCAGCTACATCGCGCGCTTCATCGTCAAAGGCGACGCCGTGAGCAGCAAATGGCTGAGCGGCACCAACGCCGAGGTGATAGAGCTCATCGTGGGCAAGTGGTCGCCGGCCACACGCAAGCCCATTGGAGCCCTGGCCATCCCCGACGGCGCCACCATTGGCGGCGTCATCCGCGGCCGCGAGACACTCCTGCCTAACAGAGAGCTGCAGCTGCAGCAAGACGACAAAGTGGTGATCTTCGCCCTCCCCAAGGCGATGACCGAGATGGCCAAGTTGTTTGATTAGAGAGTAGAACGCTATAACCGACAGCCCAGACGAAAAAGCTGAACTATAGACTGGTCGCCCGTTTGGCGGGCACGTTGATGCTGCTGATGGCGACATCGATGGTGCTGCCCGTGGCGGTGTCGCTACACTATGGCGACGGAGCACAATATGGGTTATTGGTGTCAGGTGTCATCATCGCCGGTGCGGGACTCTTCATGCGTAACCTACTGGGGCACAATGCCACCTATGAGATGCAGGAGCGTGAGAGCTTCTGGATCACGTCGGTGGTATGGCTCGTGGTGCCGCTATGTGGCGCCATCCCCTACCTCTTCACCGGTGTGCTCGAGGACTTCACCGACGCCGTCTTCGAGTCGGTGTCAGGCTTCACCACCACCGGCTCGTCGGTCATCATACGTCCAGAAGGCGTTCCCCAAGGCATCCTGGTGTGGCGCGCCATCACACAGTGGATCGGCGGTCTGGGGCTGATACTCTTCGTCATCGCCTTACAGCGACGGCTGAGCCGTGGAGCACAGAAGCTCTACTCGGCCGAATTCTCGGGGACACAGCAGCGCAAGCTGCATCCCCATATCGCTCGCAGCGTCAGCCGCATGTGGAACATCTACACCCTCATCACGCTGGTGCTTATAGCGCTCCTGCTGCTGGCGGGAAACACCACCTTAGACTCGTTCTGTCTGGCCCTAAGCACCGTATCGACAGGCGGTTTCACGACCACCCAGTTCGGCATGTCGGGATTCTCGGACCTGACCCTCACCATCCTCACGGTATTCATGTTCCTCAGTGGCGTCAATGTGGCGCTGCTCTACAACTTCTTCACCCTCAAGTGGCGCCGCTTCAAGGTAAACCAGGAGTTCCTCTTCTATGTCGTCCTCTTCCTTTTTGCCTCGCTGAGCTGCTTCGTCGCCTTCAGCGTCGCCAACGGAGGCTTCTCTGTCGCCAACTTGCAGTTCTCGTTTTTCCATATCGCCTCGACGATCTCGACCTGCGGTTTCTACACCGATTCACCTGCGGTGTGGCCGCTGTGGCCGGCGGTACTCACCTTCGTGCTCATCCTCAGCGGCGCCTGTGCCGGCTCGACAGGTGGCGGCATCAAGTTGAGACGCCTGATGACGCTCTTCCTCTACCTGCGCAACTACCTCACACGCATGGTGCATCCCAACGTGGTCTTCACCGTCAAAATAGACCACAAGAAAGTACCAGGCGAATATGTGAACAAGATCTTCGGATTCATCTTCCTCTATATCTGCTTCATCATCGGCGGCGCCTTCCTGCTCACCTGCTGCGGTTCCTCCATCCATGAGGCCTTTTGTCTTGCCGCCTCAAATATCTCGAATCTGGGACCGTCGCCGCTCATCAACAGCCTGGGTGCCAGCCTCGACTATGCCATGCTGCCTGTACTCTCCAAATGGGTACTGGTCATCCTCATGCTTGTCGGCCGCCTCGAAATCTTCGCCCTGCTGGCCATCGTATCACCCTCATATTGGAAACACAGATGAAATCGTCGGACATAAAAGCAGTGCACCGTTTCCTCGGGACATACCTCATCGCCGAGGGAGCGTTGATGGCATTATGTCTCATCCCTGCGTTGCATTTCGGCGACGGCACCGAGCTGCCGATAACGCTGTCGGCGATGTTCACCCTCGCCATCGGCGTGCTGCTGCGCCAACGATACAAGGCATTCCACACCATCGAAGACCGCCGCATCGCCTACTTGTTGGTGGTGATGATATGGGTGGTGATGTCGCTCTTCGCCACACTGCCATTCCTGACGACAGGGTCGACGACGAGCTTTACGGCGGCGTGGTTTGAATCCATGTCGGGCGTCACCTCTTGCGGTGCCACGGTATTCCCGGAGGTGGGCTCACTGCCGGCCTCCGTGCTGCTATGGCGCTCGATGACACAGTGGTTCGGCGGCTACGGCATCGTCCTCATCGTGTTAGCCCTCACGCCACGGCTGGGTATCAACAAATTCGCCCTCTACTCTGCCGAGGCCTCGGGAGCCGACAACGCAGGGCGCAATACGGTACGCACTGTCGTCACCGTACGCCGCACCCTGGCGGTATATCTCATGCTCACCCTGGCCTTCATCGTGGCCCTATACCTCTCGGGGATGCAACTATGGGATGCCGTCAACCTCACCTTCACCAACATCTCCTCCGGCGGCTTCTCGGTAAACACCGACAGCATCGCCTCGGTAACGCCGCTCCAGCAGTATATCCTCGCCGCCGCCATGTTTTTCAGCGGCATGAACTTCACCATGCTCTTCCTGCTCTTCACCTTCCGATGGAAGCAGCTAGGGCACAAGTTCGACCAACTGCGCGCCTATATCGCCGTCTACCTGTTGGCCGCCGCTTTCGTCACCATAGGACTCCACTGGCACTCGGGCATTGCCTGGGGCGATTCCATCCGTCTGGGCGTCGTGCAGACCGTCAGCGCGCTGACGACCACAGGCTCTGTGGTGGCAGACTACACACTCTGGTGGACACCCCTCACCTTCCTGCTGCTCATGCTTGCCATCTCGGGAGGTATGGCTGGCTCCACCTCGGGAGGCCTGAAAATTATGCGTGTGCTCATCCTGTTGCGCAACGCCCGCGCCATCCTCCGCAACCGTCTGCATCCCAATGTCGTCAACCCTGTGCGTCTCAACGGGAAACCCATCTCGGGCCACCTGGCCAACAACGTCATGGTTATCTTCATCGTCTTCGGTGCCTCGCTGATGCTGGGCGTCATGGGGCTGATGCTCTGCGGCGTGAACCCCTCGGAGTCCATCGGTGCTTCGGTAGGCTGCCTGACGGGCTATGGCCCCGGCCTCGGCGCCTCGGGCGGCTTCGGCTCCTATGCCCACTTCCCGCCAGCCGCCTTATGGTTTTCCTCCTTCCTGATGCTCATGGGCCGTCTGGAATGCATGACACTCATCGTACTGCTCCTCCCCCGCTTCTGGCGCCGATAAAAAACAAATACTTTTTACAATTATACACAATAAAAAAGGTCCTAGTGCGTTGTTTTGGCATGGAGAATGAAACCATCAATACCGAGAAAAACACTATTGTACATCTGGAGAACCTCACTATCAGCCATGAGAGCGGCATCCTGTTGTCGGATGTCAACCTGGACATTCGCGAAGGTGAGTTTGTATATCTCATAGGCAAGAGCGGCGCCGGCAAGACGTCGCTGCTCCGCAGCCTCTATGCCGACCGACAGATTGACGGCGGCAGTGCCGAAGTCTGCGGCTACAACGTGGCGCATATCAAACGCCGCCATATCCCGCAGCTGCGCCGCCGCATCGGCATCGTCTTCCAGAACTTCCGACTCCTTGACGACCGCAACGTCTACGCCAACCTTGAGTTTGTGCTCCGTGCCACAGGCTGGAAAAAGAAAGAGGAGCGCCGCCAACAGGTGGAGAAGACCCTCCAGGCTGTCGGCATCGCCGACAAGGCCTACTGCAACCCCCTGCAGCTCTCCGAAGGCGAGCAGCAGCGCGTAGGTATTGCCCGCGCCCTCATCAACAACCCCACCCTGATTCTGGCCGATGAACCCACCGGGAACCTCGACCCCGTGACCTCGGCGGAGATCATGCAGTTGCTCGTCGACATCAACCGCGAGACCCACACCACGATGTTCATCTCGTCGCACGACTTCATGATGATTGACAAGTTCCCCGCCCGCGTGGTGGTGTGCGAGAACGGCACCGTGGTAGACACCGAAAAGCAATAGTGATGCAAGTTTTCTCTCTCTGACAATACAAAAAAAAAGAAACAACATAACACCCAATACAATGAAGAAGATATTCAGTCTGCTACTCATCGCCCTCATCTGCCTGGCGGGGACCGACGCCATGGCTCAGAGCAAGAAGAAGAAAAGCAGCAAAAAGAAAGACCAGATAGAAATCGAAGGACGCCAGCGCATCCGCGAGTCGCGCTACCCGACCTTCAACAAGTTCACCTCGTTCAGCAGCAAAATCGACTCCATCTACTATTCTCCCTATGACTACACAGACTTCCTCACCCTCACCGCCGGCAACGACCATACGTGGAGCGAGGACATCAAGCCCGTAATCAACTACCTTGAGAAAGTGTCGCGTGCCACGATGACCTTGTGCTGCCTCTATGCCGTGAACCCCGAGATTACCGACCCTGCCAGACGTGAACAGCTGGTGATGCAGGGACGTGCCGAGGCCAAAGAAGCCATCGACAACTTCGAGGCTTGGCGCAACAAGAAAAAGATGCGCAACAAGTTCCAGTACAAGATTGCCGAGATTGACTACCGCTACTTCAAAGGCTCCAACTACTATAGCGAGCAGCGCGACGAAGACGTTATCCATGCCGGCGTACTGCTCTACTTCGGCAGCAAGAAAAAGGCCATCATCACCACCGACACCTCCTCGCGCAGCTTCCCCGATATCAAGTTCTTCCCCAATGACGCCACCATCCTCGAGTCATGGTTCGTCACCATCGACGAAGTGGCCAACTACCTCAAGGAGAACGACAGCAAGGGTGTGCTACTCACCGGCTACTCTGACAACCAAGGCACCGAGGCCTACATCAGCGGCATCTCGCGCCAGCGTGCCACCGAGGTCAAGAAAGCCCTCATGCAGCGCGGCATCAACGGCGTGCGCATCGAGATTGACGTGAAAGGTGAGGACGACCCCATTGGCGACAACGACACCTATGAGGGACGCATCGAGAACAACCGCGTGAGCATCAAGATACAATAGTGAACAAGGAACGCTATCGTCAGCTATGTGAGACAGAGGGGTCACGAATCCCTCTGTTTCAGCAATATTGGTGGATGGAGACCGTCTGCAAGGGCAAGGAATGGGACGTGCTGCTCAGCGAACGCGACGGTCGCATCGAAGGGGCTCTCCCCTACCTCATCGGCCGTAAATTCAGCCTGAAATATATCCTGCAGCCCCAGCTGACACAGTTCTGCGGACCCTGGTACAATTGTCCCGAAAATGTAGACCGTATCGAGTTCGAGCATCGCGTGGGCGGCGACTTAGCGGCACAGCTCAACGCACTGAAGGCTCATATCTGCATCATGCACTTCTCCCCCACAGTCACAGACTGGCTGCCCTTCCATTGGGCTGGCTACAGACAGTCCACACGCTACACCTACCGCTTCCCTTCCATCGCCGACCCCGATAGCCTGTTTCAGCATGCCTCACGGGTACGCCGTCGCCACATGGAAGAGGTTGAGAGCCTATGCAGAATAGAAAAAAACATTGACCTAAAGGAATTTATTGCATTCCACAAAGCCTACTATGAACGACGCGGCAAAAGAGACCTCATCCCCGAAAGACTCATCGAAAACGTATGCACTACCGCCATCGGCCGTGGGCAAGGACTCCTTTGGGGGTTACGCTCGGACGATGGCGCCCTACAGGCTACCTGGTTTGTGGCTTTCGACGACCGCTGCGGATACAGCCTGCTGCTCGCCATCGGCGAGAAAGCGCCCACCAACGCCATGACCTACCTCATGTGGCAAGTGCTGAAACACTTATCCACTCTCACGCAAGCATTTGATTTCGAGGGTAGCATAGAGCCTGGATTGGAACTTTTCTATCGCACCTTCGGCACCACCCAGACCCCCTTCTTTGAAGTCTCCCGCTTCCGTCCGCGGATGGTACAATTGATTCTCGACCGATGAACCTAGCAGTAACCCTACGCCGCATCGATTACAGCGCCCTTGATATCAGCGACTACAGTCGTAACTACATCAAATTGCTGCTACCCATCCTGGACTACTACCTCGACATCTGCAACCGCGCCCTCGACCTCCTGGCCCCAAGCATTCTCGTAGACTATGGCGGGGGCCATGGATTCATGAGCCTCCTGGCCAAGGAGCGTGGCATCCCGAATGTCATCTATATCGACCACAACCCCGAAGCCGCGAAGACCGTCAGCGCACTCTCCAGACTGATAGGCTTCGGACCCGACACCATCCTCACCGGCGACCAGGAGACCCTGAAAGAGTGGAGTGACCAACACAATATTGTCCCCGACGCCCTCGTCGGCATCGACGTCATCGAGCACATCTACCGCCTCAAGCCCTTCTTCAGCACCCTCTACTCCCTCAACCCACAGCTGGACATGGTTTTCACCACCGCTTCCACACCCTACAACCCTTGGGTAAAACGCCGTCTGGAAGGCATCATGAAGAACGACGAACTCGGCCATGGCGACAACCCTGGATTCTTTGACCAACGTATGAACTACATAAAGGGGAAACGGACGGACTTCTCTTTCGGCGAACCCCTCCTGTGGGCTATCGCCACCCGCGGCTACACCTATGCCGACATCGACAGCGCCCTCCTCTCCTCGCTCGACGACATCCAACCTCCGTACCCTTATCCCAACACCTGCGACCCCGCTACAGGCAGTTGGACAGAACGTATCCTGACCCTAGAAAAATACCAGGAAATCGCCGCGCCACGTCATGTCACCCTCCTCAATGGGTTCTACAACTGCCACCAGAAAGGGCTCAAAAGCCTCGCTGCCAGACTGCTCAACCGCCTGCTGCGCCTCTCCAAGACACGCCGGCTTGCCCCCTTCATCATCCTCAAATTCGAATAGCCATGAACATCAAACTCATCGTCGTCTCCAAGACAGACACCCCCTACCTCCAGACAGGCATTGACGAGTATGTCGGACGGCTGAAACACTACTGCGACTTCGAATTGATGGTCATCCCGGCGCTGAAGAACATGGGAAAGGCACAGCCCGCGGAGATCAAAGAGAGAGAAGGAACACTGATACTGAAGCAGCTGGAGAAAGTGGACACCGTGGTTCTCCTAGACGAACACGGCAAGGAGTACACATCGGTGGGATTCTCCGAGTATCTACAGAAACAAATGAACGGTGGCACACGCACACTGGCCTTCGTCATCGGAGGAGCCTTCGGCTTCTCACCGGCAGTCTATGCCGCGGCGCAGCACAAGGTGTCGCTATCCCAGATGACTTTCAACCACCAGATGGTGAGGCTCTTCTTCATAGAACAACTCTACCGCGCCTTCACCATCCTCCACCACGAGAAATACCACAACGCCTAGATTCCCTTAGGCTCAAAATCGATGATGGCGAACTGCTCGTCGAAGCTGATGTCGCGCAGGCGTATATGATCGAACAGGCTGCCCATCGGCATACCCTCGCCCTGCGAGGCGGCAGCACTCTGCGTGGCCTTGGAGAGATTAAACATGATGCGGTTGTCGGGCAGGATGTCGAGCATGTCGCCGCCAGGCTGGTTCTTGGCATGGTTCAAAGCCGTGCGAATCATAAAATCAATACCCATGCCGCCATTGTAGGAGAGATAGATATTACCCTCCTCGTCGACCTCGTCGACCGTCAAGTCGAGGCCTATATTGGCACTCTTAAAGAACACATTCACGTCATAGGAGATACGGACCGTATGCGGTCCTCCGTAAATCACAGGGATAGAACGGCCCGCCTTGCGGGCTATCAAGTCACTAATTTCCTGATAGGTTAGTCTAAACTGCATTATTATAGTTTTTTATAATCAAAAATGTATTGTCCCCTTCACTCCCCTCTCACTCCACCATCACTTCACTCTCACTCCCCCAACACTCCCCATCACTCCTATATAACAGGAATGGGGCCTGACAGCGGAGCCGATGCATTGCTGGCGGAGAAGAAACGGATGACATCGGAGGCATAGCTTTTCGAGACAGGTATGGTACGCGACGTCTGGTTAATCTCGAGCAGGAGGTTGCCGCGCTCCTTACGCATCAACTTGACATTCTCCACATTGACCATATAGCCGCGATGGCAACGGAGCATACCCAGCGCAAGACAGTCCTTCTCAATATCCTTCAATGAGTTATGCAGGATAAAGGTGTCCTCTTTACCCTCATTGATATAATGTATATTGGCATAGTTGTCGGCCGCCTCAATATAAAGGACATTGGAACAGCGAGTGGAAAGTGCCAACCTGCCGCCGCGCTCATAGAAATTAATATGCTGGTCTGGAAGACGGGGCGACGGCTGTGACGTCTGCTGAATTACAGCCGTCTGACGCAGTTGCGACTTTAGCTCGTGGATACGGAAATCCTGAAAAGCTATAATATTAGGGAACAAGAAGATACCGATATTTCCAAGTAACATGTCACCTGCCAGCGGACCTATCTTCACCGGGCCACAGCCACTCACAATCCAAGCGAAAAAGACCGCCAAAGCCACACAAACCATCAGCTCTATGGAAAGCCAGAGACCGAAAGCCATGGGTGCGAGTGCATTATGTCGGGCCACAAGGAAAAGGATGAGACGGCTGAGAAACACTGTAAGGTAGCCCGCAATGGTAATGAGCGCCACCTGCGCCAGTGGCGAGAGCGACGAAGTCTGGGTGGTATGAGAGAGAATACCTACTGGCTGAAGAAACACCACAAGAACCACAGCCATGAGAAGGCTGATGGCCAAAAAAAGGAAAATAGAACTGCCGCGCGCCAAATAGCGGCAAATCATCATAATATTTAACGTAGCGTCATTATTCATTTAACATTTTTTTACCCAAAATAATCAAATTTCACCCAAAATAACGCCACTTTACCCAACTTATTGTGCAATTTACTTAAATTAACATTTGCATTTGTGCTTTTTGACGTTTCTTTGCATCCCGAAAATTAATAAAATTTAACATGAAAATACTTGGAACAGGAAGTGCTCTGCCGAGAAAAACGGTCACCAACGACATGTTGTCCGAGTTTCTCGATACGAGCGACGAATGGATTACTACCCGCACCGGAATCAAATCACGACAAATAATCTCCGACGAAAGATTTGAAGAGATCGCCGCCCTCGCCGGCCAGCGTGCCATCGAAGCAGCAGGCCTGGTACCCGAGGACATCGACTTTATCATCTGCCACAACGTCTGCAATGTTTACGTCACTCCCTCGCTGGCCAGCCTCGTCCAGGGATTCCTCGGAATCAAAGGACCCAACTGCCCCACAATGGACCTCAACTCGGCCTGTGCCGGCTTCGTTTATGGCCTCGACATCTGCGACGCTTTCCTCGAGACCGGTCGCGCCAACCGCATCCTCTACATCTGTGCCGAGGAGGTAACACGCATGGTCGACTGGAACCAGCGCGAGACCTGTGTGCTCTTTGGCGACGGTGCCGGTGCCATGGTGCTCGGCAAAGGCGACAACTACCTGGCCAGCACACTCACCTCGACGCCCATGCCCGACGTCATTTACTACCGCCTCCCCTGCGAACCCACCCCCTACGAGACAAGAGAAGGCATCGACACCCACAAGGCCATGCAACTCAAAGGCCGCGAAGTTTTCCGCAACGCCGTCACCTCGGCTCAGCGCGACATCCGCGACGTGGTGGCCAAGGCCGGCCTCGAGCTCAAGGACATCGATCACTACCTCCTCCATCAGGCCAACATGCGTATCGTCGACGCCATCAAACAGAACTTCGACCTGCCCGACGAACGTTTCCACCACAATATCGAATACCGCGGCAACACCTCTTCGGCCAGCATCCCCATACTCCTCGACGAGATTGTGCGCGAGGGCAAAGTGAAACGCGGCGATCTCATGGTCTTCAACGGCTTCGGTGCCGGCTTCGTCACCAGCGCCGCCGTGGTGAGATACTAATTGAATCAGCCCAAATATATATAATAAAGAAAACAATATAAAATAAATATGACAAAAATGAACAGAGTATTCATTACTGGCGTGGGTTGCATAACCCCCCTTGGAAATAATGTTGAGACGCTGTGGAACAACATCAAGAACGGCGCCTGCGGCATCGACTTCATCAAGAAGATTGACGCCACCGACCTCCCCGTGAAAATCGCTGCCGAGGTGAAGGACTTCCACCCCGAAGACTACGGCATTGATAAAACCATGATCCGCCACAACGACCTCTACGCCCTCTACGCCCTTTCTGCTGCCGCCCAGGCCATGCAGGACAGCGGACTGAAGGTGGGCGAGGACGTCGACCCGCGCCGCCTCGGCGTAGCCGTGGGTAGCGGCATCGGCGGCATCCAGACCTTCCAGCGCGAACACTCGAATATGATGCAGTACGGCCTCCGCCGCATCTCGCCTCTCTTCATCCCCGAAATGATTTCGAATATCGCCGGCGGCAACATCGCCATCACCTACAACGCCCAAGGCCCCAACCTGCCCGTTGTGACGGCCTGCGCCACAGGCACCCACTCCATCGGTGAAGCCTACCGTCTCATCCACGAGGGCCGTGCCGACGCCGTCATCACCGGCGGTGCCGAGGCTGCCGTCTGCGAGATGGCCATCGGCGGCTTCAACAACATGAAAGCCCTCACCACTTCCGAGGATCCCATGGCCGCCTCACTGCCCTTCGACAGCCGCCGTCATGGCTTCGTCCTCGGCGAAGGCTCCGGCATCCTCGTCCTCGAGAGCGAGGAACTTGCCAAACGTCGCGGCGCCAAGCTCTATGCCGAAGTCTGCGGCTACGGCAACACCTGCGACGCACACCATTACACTGCCCCCCACCCCGAGGGACGCGGCGCCGCCGAGTCGATGCGTCTGGCCCTCGAAGAGGCCGGTTTCAAGGCTGGCGAGAAACTCTATATCAACGCCCACGGCACCGGTACGCCCCTCAACGACAAGGGCGAGACTGCCGCCATCAAGAAAGCCCTCGGCGAGGAAGAGGCACGCAAGGCCGTCATCAGCAGCACTAAGTCGATGCATGGTCACATGCTCGGCGCCACGGGTGCCGTCGAACTGATCATCAGCGCCCTGGCACTGAAAGAAGGCATCATCCCGCCGACCATCCACCTCGACGAGCCCGATCCCGAGTGCGACCTCGACTACACGCCTCACACCGCCCGCCAGTACCAGGCCGACATCGCCATCAGCAATACCTTCGGCTTCGGTGGTCAGAACTCCACCGTGGCACTGCGTAAAATTTAAAATTGAAAAATCATGAAAGTACTTAACAGAGACGACATCAAGACCTTCCTGCCTCACCGCGAACCGATGCTGCTCATCGACGACGTGGTCATGGAAGGCGAGGAAGCCATCGCACACTACCATGTGCGTGGCGACGAATTCTTCCTGCAGGGCCACTTCCCCGGCAATCCCGTGGTGCCCGGCGTCATCCAATGCGAAATTATGGCACAGGCCTCGTGCATCCTCGTGCGCGACGAACTTGTGGGCCGCACCCCGCTCTACAGCGGCATCAACAACGTGCGTTTCCGCCAGCCCGTACGTCCCGGCGACGTCATGGAGCTCCGCGCCCACATCACCAACCGCCGCGGTATGATTTTCTTTGTCGACGCCAAAGCCTCGGTGAACGGCAAAGTATGCTGCTCCGGAGAACTGACATTTGCCCTGATTGATAACCCAACAAAATAATACGATATGAATATCTTAAAAGACAAAATAGCCCTTGTTACCGGCGGTTCCCGCGGCATCGGTCGCCGCACCGCCCTCCTCTTCGCCGAAGAGGGAGCCACCGTCATCTTCACCGACATCCAGGAGAACGACAGCAGCCGCGAGACCCTCGCCGAGCTGCAGAAATTCAGCCCCAAGTCGATGTTCATCGCCAGCAACGCCGCCGACTACGAAGAGACCCTCAAAGTCGCCGAGACGGTGCAGAACACCTATGGACGCCTCGACATCCTTGTCAACAATGCCGGCATCACGCGCGACAACCTGCTGCTGCGCATGCAGCCCAAGGACTGGGACCTCGTCATCGAAGTCAACCTGCGCTCGGTCTTCAACTTCTGCAAGGCCTTCACGCCGATGATGCTCAAGCAGCGCTCGGGTTCCATCATCAACACCGCCTCGGTGGTGGGCGTCAACGGCAACGCCGGCCAGTGCAACTACTCGGCCTCGAAGGCCGGTATCCTGGGCTTCACCAAGAGCCTCGCCAAGGAAGTCGGCTCGCGCGGTATCCGCGTCAACGCCATCGCTCCTGGCCTCATCGAGTCGGCCATGACTCAGGCCATGCCCAAGGAAGCCCACGACAAGTGGCTCGCCGAGATTCCGCTGCGCCGCGGCGGCACCGACCTCGACATCGCCCGCACCTCGCTCTTCCTCGGCAGCGACCTCTCCGAGTACATCACCGGCCAGGTCATCTGCGTCGACGGAGGTGTTTCACTCTAACCTACCGTAAGATACAACAAAAAGGAATCCCCGCGCTTTTGCACGGGGATTCCTTTTTTAATTTATATTTCATAAATCAGCCTTAAGGTACCCCAGTTGACACTCCAGTCGCCTTCCACTCTACCGGCAATGCCGCCTCTATAGCCAATCAGTTCACCTTGGCAGTTATGCAGGCACTCGTAGCCGTCATCGATGCCGGGATCGATGAGGAAGAAAGCCTGCCTGCCGTCGTTCATGGTGCACACATACACCCGCAAAAACATGCGCATCTCACAGGTTTTCTCGATAGTACGCTTCAACCAGGGGTTCTCCTTCACGGGATTATCCAACCCGCACCAAGGACAGGGATTGTCAACACGAGTCTTGCACTGATACTCCTTGCTACAGGAAGTCAGCGCGACAGCAGCCATAAAAAAGCCGCACAGCAAAAGATTTTTTGTCATTGCATGTAGATTTTGTTTTACATGGTTTCATCTATATAGACACAAAAAAAGCCAAAATGCTGCACAGAGAGCTGCTTTTCTCTATTTTTTACCTCAGATTCTCCTTTTTTTCGTATTTTTGCAACCCGATTTCTTGATTCAAGCAATACAAAAAGCACATAAAAGACATGGAAATGGATGCCATTCAGGTGATGAAGAATCACCGTTCGATACGTAAATTCACCAACGAGAAGGTCAGCCCTGCCCTCCTGGAGGAAATAGTAAACTGCGGTCTTCGGGCCTCGAACACTGGCAACATGCAGCTTTACAGCGTCATTGCAACACAAGAGGAGCCGCTGCGCACCGAACTCTGCGGACTGCACTTCGGCCAGTGCGCTACGGCACCGTTGTGGCTGACCGTCTGCACCGACGTGGCCCGCTACCACCAGTACTGCCGTGTCAACCAGTGCGACGATCCCTACGGCAACCTCTTGTGGTTCATTTCGGCCCTCGTCGACGCCTCGCTTTTCGCGCAGAACCTTTGCGTGGCCGCCGAGGCCAAGGGTCTGGGTTTCTGCTACCTCGGCACCGTCAACTACAACACCGAGAAGATTGCCGAGCTGCTGAACTGTCCCAAAGGAGTGGTGCCCGTCATCGCCATCGCCATGGGCCATCCCGCCGAGGGGGGCCGCATGAGCGAGCGCCTCGGGACAGATGCCGTACTGCATCATGAGACCTACCATGTGCCCTCCGACGAGGAACTGATTGCAAGCCACCAAGTGCGCGACAACGACCCCTTCAACCAGCAGATGGTCCGCGAGAACGGCACCCGCAACTACTGCGAGATTTTCACCACCAAGCGCTACCCTCGCGCCCAGAACGAGGCCATCAGCGCCGACCTCCTCGCCTTCCTCCGCAAGAGCGGAATGATGGATTGAACAGTACTTTTTTAAGAATTTTTTAACATTTTTTTTGCCATGTCGGAAAAAGTGTGTACTTTTGCATTTTTAAAACGATACTAAACAACTATTCTAAACATGGTAGAAATCACACGCACTTTCGACCTGCTGGACCACCTCGTGGAGCAGTATCCCAAGGACGACATCCTGGCGGGTAAAGTGAACGGCGAGTGGGTAAAATATAGCTCGCACGATTATTATAAATACGCTCATTATCTGGCCTATGGTCTCTGCGAGATGGGACTGAAAGAGGGCGACAAAGTGGTGACGATGAGCGGCAACTGCCCCGAGTGGAACTTCATCGACATGGCCCTGGCCATGTGCGGCATGATTCACGTACCCATCTATCCCACGCTGAACACCGATGCCTATGTGCACATCCTGAAGCACAGCGAAGCGGCGGCAGTATTTGTCAGCACGAAAGTGCTGCTGGGACGTCTGCGTCCGGCACTGGAACAGTTGGACCCGATGCCGCAGGTTTACACCTTGGCGAGCATCGACGGCGAACACCGCACGCTGGAAATCCTGAAGCTGGGTATCGCCAACCGCGACAAATGGATGTCGGAGATTGAGCGCCGCAAACGCGAAATCAAGCCAGAGCAGTGGATGACCATGATCTACACCAGCGGCACCACCGGCATGCCCAAAGGTGTGATGCTGAGCCATAAGAACCTCTGCAGCAACTTTCTGGCGCACTCGCAGGTGCAAATCCTGGGCAGCAACTGCCGCGTGCTGAGCTTCCTTCCGCTGAACCACATCTACGAGCGTTCGCTGAACTACCACTTCCAATACCTCGGCGTAAGCATCTACTATGCGGAAAACCTGGGCACTATCCAGCAGAACATGCTGGAAATCAAAGGCCATGGTTTCTGCGCCGTGCCGCGCGTGCTGGAGATGATCTACGACAAGATGTATGCCGCAGGCAAGGACTTCACGGGCATCAAGAAAAAAATCTACGACTGGGCCTTCCGCCACGGCCGCCACTACGACTACACCGGCCTCCGCAAGTTCTCACCCTTCTACATGCTGGGCCAGCACATCCTGGAGAAGCTGGTCTACTGCCATTGGCGCGAGAAATTCGGCGGCAACCACCTGGTGATTATCACGGGTTCGTCGTCGATACAGCCCGACATGATACGCGTCTTCGCCGCCGCAGGCATCAATATCTACGAGGGCTACGGTCTGAGCGAGACTTCGCCGGTCATCGCCGTCAACGACCCCGCGCACAAGATGGTGCGCATCGGCACCGTAGGACCTATCCTGAGTGGCGTGGAGGTGAAGTTCGCCGACGACGGCGAAATCCTCACCCGCGGACCGCATGTGATGATGGGCTACTACAAAGACCCCGAATACACCGCCCAGGTCATCGAGCCCGACGGCTGGTTCCATACAGGCGACATCGGTACGATGGTCGACGGCAAATACCTGAAGATCACCGACCGTAAGAAAGACATCTTCAAACTCTCGGCAGGTAAGTATGTGGCACCGCAGTTGATAGAGAACATGCTGCGCGGAAGCGAATACATCGAGCAGGTGATGGTCATCGGCGAGAACGAGAAATGCGCCGCCGCCATCATCAGCCCCAACTTCAACACCCTCCACTTCTGGGCGCTGAAGTACAAGCTGCACTACCGCGACAATGCGGAGCTCATCTCACTGCCCCAAGTGCACGACAAGTTCCGCAAAGTGCTCGACGGCTATAACAAGACGCTGGCGCCGCATGAGCAGATCAAGCTGTTCCGCCTCGTGGTGGACGACTGGAACCCCAACAACGGATTCCTCTCCCCCACCCTGAAGCTGCGCCGTGCACCGCTGATGGAGAAATACAAGGACCTCATCGCCGACATCTATGGCAAGGAGAAGACCTCCTCCAACGCCTTCTTCTCGGCCTTCAAGTCCATCGACCTCCCCACCATGCCGTGGCAGAAGAAAAACTGAGAATTGGGTAAATAATAATAGAATCACCATGAGACGCCTCCTAACATCCGTACTCCTCACCTCCCTGCTCCTCATCAGCTGTGGGAGCAATGAGCGTTATCTCTATGTCGCCGATGCGCCTCACAACACGCCGATGCCCATCACGAACAACTTCGACGCCACCATCTTCCCCAACGACCAGCTGTACATCTCCGTGAGCAGCCAGAACCCCGCCTCGGTGAAGCATTTCAACGAGGAGAGCAACAAGCTGTACTACTCTTCAGGGGATGTCAAAGGCTACCTCGTGTCGCAAACGGGACAGATCATGTTCCCCATGCTGGGGCGCCTGCAGGCGGGGGGCAAGACCCGCGCACAGCTGGCCCGCGAGATTGAGTCGCGCCTGATCGAGGAGGGCTATGTCACCGACCCCGTGGTGACGGTGAACCTGCTGAACTTCCATGTCACGGTCATCGGCGAGGTGGCAGAGCCCAAACTTATCGAGGCCGACGGCAGCCGCCTGACCATCTTCGAGGCGCTGGCGCAGGCGGGCGACGTGACCATCAACGGCCTCCGCACCAAAGTCCTGGTGATACGCACCGGCGTCGACTCCGAGACTGTCGACACCGTAGACCTCACCCGCAAGGAGATATTCGACTCGCCCTACTACTACCTCCAGCAGAACGACATCATCTATGTCGAGCCCACGGAAAAGCGCAAGCGCGAAGCCTGGCGCAACGAGGACTGGCCAAGCTACCTAAGTATCTCTATATCGGCCCTGCGTACAGCATACGCAGTCGTATACAGAATCTTATACCTTTCAAATAAAAATTGATTCTCAGTCGGATAAAAAATAAATTTGGCCATATCGGAAAAAACGCGTACTTTTGCACGCTTTTTCGAGAGAAAGAAAGTGATTGTCCCATGGTGTAATGGTAGCACATCAGATTTTGGTTCTGCTTGCCCAGGTTCGAGTCCTGGTGGGACAACAAAAAAAAGATGCTTGAGTGCTTGATTGCTTGAATGCGTGAGTACTTGAGCTTTTTTTGTAGGACAAGGGTTCAACCAAAATCAAAACAGCCATGAAAAAAATCCTTATCACCTTGTTGATGCTGGCAGCAGGCACCAGCCTGCAAGCGCAGCAAAAAGATGTCTTTATCGACGACATCGAGAAGGGATGGAAGACCAAGCCCATCGAGAATGTCGTCAACGGCAGCATAGGCATCCTGCTGGAGGCCTTCCACCAGACCTGGCCCACCTACGTCACCCGCGACGCCTGCAGCGTGATGGAGCAGGGACTCGACCACAAGGTCCTCGACCCCGAGGCGGGCTACTATGTGACCATCGACGCCACCAACGGCTACGCCGAAGTCGACAACGGCGGCACCGACGGCCTCTACATGCAGGCCTGCATCTGGAACCGCAGCAACGGCCACAAGCTCTTCGCCGTCATGATAGGCAAGCCCACCGACCCCGAGCTCGAGGTGGTGTGCTTCTACGACTACGACGCACAGGCCAAACGTCTGACCCCCGAGCCCAATATCCTCTCCAACTTCCACCGCAAGAGCGCCGGCAGCCAGATCTCTCACTGGCTCCCTCAAGAAGGCAAGGAGCTGCGAATCATCGAGTACGACCTGCCCCTCATCTACGCCCACCACTTCCCTTGGAACGGTATGCAGCCTGTCTTCGACAAGGTCGACCTCGCCCACCATCTGATGGAAAAGCTCGGCGAGTCGCAAGACGACTCCTTCGTCGTACCCTTCAAAGGCAAGAAGCCTGAAATCAGCGACTTCGTCTCCGCCATCCTCTCGCGCGAGGGTCTCGGCGAAGCCCTCGGCGCCATGGCCTCTGTATGGGAAAAGCACCTCAGCGGGAAAGCCCTGCCTAAGGACAGACGCATCACCGTCGACACCAAGAACGGATATGTACGCTACGACGCCACATTCGACGAGGGCGAGGAGGTATATATCGAGTACTGCTACTGGAACTGCGCCGACGGCAAGCACAAGCTGGTGGGCGAGAACGTGTCGGTACTCGTGAACGGGCGTCCCGTCGACACCGAGCTCACAGGCCTCACCTTCTACTGGTACGACAACGACAGCCACAAGCTCAGCTTCAAGTATGCCTTCGAACTGGGCGACCAGGTGGAAGCCCCCGACGGCACCACCGGCTCCTACCGCAACCTGCCCCGCCAGGGCAAGACCATCGAGTTCGTCTTCCAGACCGACAAAGGCAAGGTGACGAAGAAGCTCACCTGGGACGGCAGCAAGTTTGTAAAATAAAGGGCTATTAAAGATTATACACCATGAAAAATCATTTGTCCTTTCACTCCCTCTCACTCCCCTTCACTCCCTCTCACTCCCCCCTCTCCATCCTCCTATTCTCATTTTTCATTTTTCATTTTTCATTTTGCCGGGCCGATGTCATCGCCGACTTCCGCTTCGAGGGCACCCTGGGCAACAAGATTAACGTCTCCATCGACTTCGCCGTCAACGACGACGGTGTCGCCGTAGGCGAGATCATCTACCTCGGCAGGAAGAACCCCAAACCCATCCTGCTGGTGGGGACATGGAGCGGCGACGAGTACTTCCTCGACGAGTATTCGGCCGACGGCACCGTCACCGGCTGCCTCCGCCTGGCCATCGACGACACCACCTACAACGAGCCCATCATCACCTCAGGCTCCTGGACCAACCCCAAGAGCGGACAGGTCTACGAGATGAAGAACATGGAGTACATCGGGACATCCTCCAACAGCCATTGGGACTATGCCAAAGAGGAAGCCATCGACGGCGAGTATGCCTTCCACCAGTGGGACCGCACGTCGAACACCCTAAAGGAGGGCCACGCCACCTTCCGCCTGGCAGGCGACCACAAGGTGCGCTTCGAGGTCATCAACAAGCTGCAAGGCTCCTACCTCAAGAGCGCCGCCGACCGGCCCGCCGAACTGATAGCATACACCTACAACAACTTCAACTATGACAATGCCAACGAATGCGGCTACTCCATCAGCGTCCATTTCTTCACTGACTTCGTGGTCATCAAGAACCTGACAGAAGACCCCGAGACCGCCATGTGCAACGGCCGCTGGGACAACGTCACCGGCGTATATTTTAAAGTAAAAAGTAAAAAGTAAAAAATAACAGTCATGAAAAATCATTTGTCCTTTCACTCCTTCTCACTCCCTTTCACTCCCTTTCACTCCCTACTTCTAGCCGCCGCCTTGTTCCTCACCTCCTGTGGCGGCAACACAGAGAATAACGGAACTGCCGACTCCATCGCGGCCGACATCGTCCTCGACGCACAGCAGGACTCCATCCGTCACACGCCCGAGTACATCGCACAGCGCATCGACACCATACTCAAATACAAAGACGACATGCGTTTCTGCTCGGCCCACTACCTGATGCTCGACGCCCAGGCCGGCAAACTCAGCGACGAGATGGGCTACGTCTACCGCGACTACGACCACTGGGCCGTCGGACAGGACATCGACCCCAAATGGAGCTACAAAATCAAAGACATCAAGGACATCAAAGAAGCCACGGCCGATGTCGAGCTCACCGTCCACAACTTCCGCAACCACCGCGTCATCCTCAACCTCGTCTTCGAGCGCGGCGACTGGTATGTCGACGACTTCCGCATCTCCTTCTCCGGCAAAGACCTCAGCAATGTGAGCGAGAAAGACGACCTCCTCACCTTCATCTACACCCGTACCCACGAGAAGATCGACAAGAAATACGGCGAGACCTTCAACATCTACAAGTACCTGAACGACATGATTGCCGCCTCTGAAATCGGTGACGAAGTCTTGTTCGACAGGTATGCCCTCATCGATGTCGACCTCGACGGCAAATTCGAGGTCCAGCTACACACCCTCGACGACTTCTACGATGTCGTCTTCTCCCTCGCCGACGGCAAACCCGTGCTGCTGGTACGCACCGACCCCTTCACCACCCTCGACATCTTCGAACATGGCGTGGCCTCGCAAGGCGGCTGCGGCACAGGATGCGCACGCGGCGAGTTCTGCCTCATCAAGGACAGCCGTCCCGTCTGCCGCACCACCTGGATGAACCAGTACAACATGAAAGGAGAACTCATCGACAGCGAGAGCGGCTACTCCGTCAACGACAAGGCCTGCGACGAAGAGGCCTATCTGAAAGCGATGAGTGGCATCGGCTCCTACGTCTCCTTCGAACGCATCTGGCATTCCATCGACCTCTCCAAGAACAAATCCCTCTCCGATTACGCCGAGTAATGAGTAATGATTAACGGTTAATGATTAATGATTAATGGTTAATGATTAATGGTTATAGAAAAGAAGGTATTCATTAAAATAATTTGAATCATGAAACATTTGTCCTTTCACTCCTTTTCACTCCCCTTCACTCCCTTTCACTCCCTAATCCTCCTCACCCTCTTATTTTCATTTTTCATTTTTCAATTTTCAATTAGCACCGCCCAGCCCATCCAGAACGGCGACAAGTTCTGGGACGGCGCCGTCTTCTATACCGCCACCACCTTCAGCAGCGGTGCCGCCGACCTCGTCGGCAAAGACATCAAGGGCAACGAATACAGCATCAGCCTCACCTGGAACGAAGAATCGAACGACTACTCCGTCTTCTCCCGCAAAGGCGCCATCGCTCTGCGCACCAACGAGTTCTCCAAGGTCAAGGTACGCTATAAAGACCGCGTAGCCCACTACCTCGTCTTCCTCAACGCCAAGGGCGACGCCGTCTGGACCATGGACTTCTTCCTCGACGCCGACCTGCAGCGCTGCACCCTCATGGAGCGCCGGCTCGAGCAGATGCCCTCGTCCGAGGTCATCACCACCTACGTCCTCAACACCACCTGGCTGGCACGCTTCCCCAAGGAAGAGCTGCGCCTCATGCGCAACGAGATTCTCGCCCGCCACGGCTGGCGCTTCCAGTCCAAAGACCTCCAGGAGCACTTCTCCAAGCAGCCCTGGTACAAGCCCGTCAGCGACAACAGCAGCGTCGTCCTTAACGACCTCGAGCAGACCAACCTCGAGATGATCAAGAGCGAGGAGGCCACACCCGACGAGCACCGCTACATCTTGCTCTCGCCCGAGATGTTCCCCGGCGGCCTGGCCGAAGACGGCCGCGGCCCCGAGGAGATCAACGGCGTGCAGACCTACACCGTCACCAACGAGCTCGAGTTCCTCAACGCCCTCGGTCCCAACCGCACCATCGTCATCGCCAAGGACGTGCACCTCAACCTCTCACGCATCCTCGAAAACGAGAACCTCTTCGTCGACAACCCCGGCCGCCGCTGGGTCCAGTCGGGCGAGGACTTCATCGGCACGATACCCCTCGTCATCAGCGAGGGCGAGACCGACGGCCAGCAGCTCGACCTCGTCAACATCGACAACCTCACCATCCGCGGCGCCGGCAACGCCAGCATCGAGGTAGCCCCGCGCTACTCCTACTGCCTCTACTTCATCAACTGCCGCAACTGCCGCGTGGAGAACCTCACCATCGGCCACACCGAGTACGGCTTCTGCTCCGGCGGCGTCATCGGCGTCACCAATGGCGAGAACATCGAAGTCCTCGACTGCGACCTCTACGGCTGCGGCACCTACGGCTTCGACGTCATGGGCACACGCCATCTCGACGTCCGCAAATGCCGTGTCCACGACTGCACCTACGGCATCATGCAGCTCCGACGCTCTAACGGCATACACTTCACCTCCTGCGACTTCCTCAGCAACAAGGAATACGACCTCATCGAGAGCCGCAACAGCGAAGGCGTCGTCTTCGACGACTGCCGTTTCTACGCCAACAACGGCGACTCCAAACTCTTCAACTTCGACACCAGGTTCATGCTCAAGGACTGCTCCGTCTACCACCCCACCGAGAACCTCGGTACCATGGGCCTAGCCGTCCAGCAGGGCAAGAACTTCTTCTCCCCCAACCCCTACGACAAAGACATCCCGTCGCGTCCCATCGGCTCCGACCAGAAGGAGCCCGACCTCCCACCCATGTTCCTCTACATCATGAACCCGAACTACATGCAGATGGTCTACTGGAGCGACATCAAAGAACCCGTGCTGACCGAGGAGAGCGCCGACTACTTCGAAGCCGAGCACCAACGCTGGGAGCTGCAGGAAACCTTCCGCCAGAACGCCGCGAAATACACCAACCTCATCACCGAGTCGGGCAAGACCTGCACCCTCAAATACCTCGGCGAGATCCTCAAGGACGCCAAAGGCAACGACATGTACCCCGGCGAACTCCACAGCCGTCCCTCCATCCCCTCGCCGGGTCTGAAGTACGCCTTCGCCTACCCCGGCAACATGCTGCCTGAAGATGGCATGTGGGGCATGTGGGTCGTCGTCACCAACAACTACCTCCGCAACCACGAGTTCATCTTCCTCAACGCCACCTACGACGAAGTCAAACCTCTCTCCGACAAGGTCATCAAACAGCTCGAGAAGCAATACAACATGAAAGCGGAGCGCAGCCGTCTCATGCAGTACAACGACCGCTACGGCTACGGCATCCTCCAGTTCAAAGGCCCGTGGAAGACCGTCATCGGAGAGTACGGAGACACCACGCAGTTGGCCCTGGCCCTCGAGGTCTTCACCGTCGACGGCAAGGTCTACTCCTACCCCGTAGAGGGCTACTACGACAACGTCTTCGGCCCCACCTGGAATGCCGACGACGGCGGCGAATACTTCCCCGGCACCGTCATCGCCTTCGAAGGTCCCGACGGTCCAGAATTCTGCCACATGCACGGCGCCCCCGAGAGCCTCACCGTGGGACTCTTCACCATCCGCAACGGCAAACTCTCCATGCGCCGCTACGAAGTCTACCACTCCCTCTACGACGAATACGTGCCCGAGGGGGAAGAATGAAAACTGAAAAATAAGAGCCGCACAAGCCACCGGGCACAATAAAAAAGCCTTACCCTCGTTATAGACGATATGAAACAGAACAAAGTTCTTATCGTCTATACGGGTGGCACCATCGGTATGGTGCAGGACGAGAACGGCTCGTTGCACCCCTTCGCCCTCGACCGCATCTACGACGCCGTGCCACAGCTCAAGCACTGCCAGTACGGCATCGACTCCGTGACGCTCCCCAGCATCATCGACTCCTCCTGCATGACTCCCGCCCTGTGGGTGGAGATAGCAGAAATCATCGAGCGCCACTACGACAGCTATGACGGCTTCGTGGTGCTCCACGGCACCGACACCATGGCCTATACCGCCTCGGCCCTAAGCTTCATGTTCAAGAACCTGGCCAAGCCCATCGTCTTCACCGGCAGCCAGCTGCCCCTGGGCATGCTGCGCTCCGACGGCCGCGAGAATATCATCTGTGCCCTCGAGGTCGCCTCCACACGCCTCGTCACCATCCCCGAGGTCTGCATCTTCTTCGAGAGCCACCTCTACCGCGGCAACCGCAGCACCAAGATCAACGCCGAGAACTTCGACGCCTTCGAGAGCTACAACTACCCCTCGCTGGCCAAGGCAGGCATCAATATCTCCTTCAAAGAACACCTCTTCCAGCCCATGCCCACCGAGCCGCTGCAGGTGCGCAAGCACTTCGACACCCGCGTGGCGATACTGAAACTCTTCCCCGGCATCGGCCCCGAGGTCGTCAACGCCGTGCTCCACACCCCCGAGCTGCAAGGTGTCGTCATCGAGACCTACGGCTCCGGCAACGCCCCCACCGACGAGTGGTTCATCAACGCCCTCGACGACGCCATCCAGCGCGGCATCATCATCCTCAACGTCACGCAGTGCAAGGCCGGCGCCGTCAAGATGCGCCAGTACGCCGCCAGCTGCGACATGGACCGCATCGGCGTCATCGGCGCCGGCGACATCACCATCGAGGCCGCCATCGCCAAGATGATGTGCCTCCTCGGCGAATACCCCAACGACAAAGAACACGTCAAAGCCCGCCTCTCCCAATCCCTCCGCGGAGAGATAACCGAATAGAAGACAAAGTTCTATTATTTTTCAAAGACAAGAAAAAACAAGAAAAAACAAAATGAAAAAACACATTCTTTTTTTGTCTTTTTTGTCTTTCTTGTCTTTTAATTCCACTGCCCAAATAGGGAATCTGGGCCAGTTCGACTCCCGCTTGCTGCACTACGGCATCCAGGTGGGCTATACCAACTCCAAGTTCGACCTCGAATTCTCCGACGACGAACAGCTCCGCCAGACCCTGCAGGGCACCACCTCCTACTTCGCCCCAGGCTTCCATATCGCCGTCATCGGCGACCTGCGCCTCAACGATTGGTTCAACCTGCGCCTCCTGCCCGGCGTCACCCTCGTCACCCGCGAGGTGTCCTACTCCTGGGAACCCTCCTACCTCGAGACCCACCGTCTTGCCGAACTCAAGCGCAACGTAGAATCCGTCTACGGCGACCTGCCCCTCGAGCTGAAATTCCGCGCCGTGCGCTACAACAACTTCCGTCCCTACATCACCGCCGGCATCAGCTACGGCTTCGACTTCGCCTCCCTCCGCAAGAACCGCAACCGCACCGACCAAAGCATCATACGCCTCGAGCCCCACGACTTCCGCTACAGCCTCGGCTTGGGCTTCGACGTCTTTCTCCGGTATGTCAAATTCGCCATCGATCTCAAGATGACCTTCGGCCTCGTCGACCTGAAAGTCGAAGACCCAGACGTCTACATCCGCGCCTTCGACAACCTCTCCTCCCGCACCTTCATGCTAAGCTTCACCTTCGAAGGCTAAAAACCCCAAGGACCCTAAGGACCTTAGAGACCCTAAAGACCTTAAAGACCCTAAAGTCCCTAAAGTCCCTAAAGACCCTAAAGACCTTAAAGACCCTAAGGACCCTAAAGACCCTAAAGTCCCTAAAGACCTTAAAGTCCCTAAAAAAAATCAACCCCCTAAAAAAACCAAAATTATGGAAAAACTAATCCGTCCCACCGGAAACTACCGCAAGCTCCTTTCCTACCAGAAGACCGAGGTTATTTACGAGATAACGTTCTATTTCTGCAGCACATACCTGCAGAAAGGGGATCGCACCGTCGACCAGATGGTGCAGGCTGCGCGTAGCGGCAAGCAGAATATCATCGAGGGGTCGGCGGCCTCCGCCACTTCCGCGAAGACGGAGATAAAGCTGGTGAATGTGGCAAAGGCCAGCCTGCAGGAATTATTGGAAGATTACATCGACTACCTCCGCACACGCGGACATCGCCAATGGGAAGAAGGCTCCGTGGAACTGGAAACCATGCGTCAGCTGGGACGGGATCACAGCGATGCAGAATATTTCATGAATCTGTGTTCTTCACGTCCCCCGGAGACCATCGCCAATATGGCCATTGTGTTAATCAAGCAGGCCGACTACCTGCTCTTCAAACAGTTAGAACGCCTAGAGAAAGACTTCGTCGACCAAGGCGGCTTCAGCGAAAGAATGATGCGCGTCCGCAAAGAAAAACGAGGTTTCTAAAAAAAAGAGAGTGGCTATTGTCCTATAGCCACTCTCTTTTTTTTTGATTCCTTATTTTACAATAATATCCTTTAGCTCAAATTGAAACAAATACTCATTTGTAACATTCTCAATCATTATCGGCAAAAGAACAGATACTTTTGTTCCAATTAAACCGCTTTGCTTTGCTTCCTCCTGTGATTTATATTCACCGAACAGGCTTCTTTCTCTCCATCCACCATATTTACCTGATATATAATAAATATGTTCTGCCGGCATCAGCAGGTCACTTAAAGTAGAATTCTTTGCAATGACAGTCGGAGCTTGCGCATTATTACGATCAATAAGCTTTACTCCACTGTGGATACACCTCATTGATTGGCCAGAAGGATTAATATAGGCCACTTCATCCCAAGGAATCTTTATAGAATGATTGGTTTTGTTCCGTAGAATAAAATGGAATTGAGTAGATGTTGCGTACCATGCAATTGCAATCATATCATCTTCAAAGGAATACATCGTAACGCCATCTTCACTCGTCGTCTTCAACATACTTTCACTAAATTGTTGCTTCGAATTCTTTGGAACCTCAACATTTTTCAAGCCAAGATCATATAATGTCGTCTTAAACGAAAAACATGACGACATCATCAATGCGCCTACAAGAAAAAGATAAAATTTTTTCATTAGTTTTTTGCCAGTTTTATCCTGTCGGCTCATCAGTTTTATTTTGTTTCGCACCTCAAACAGAGATAAATAACAAGAAGCGTGGTGCACGTATACCACGTCTTTGAATGAGGGTCCTGAGAAATACCTTGTAGTGAAGATGCAGCACACGGCCCACGCTAATACACGTGAACCATTATACTTACTTGCACTACTTTTGAAAATTTCTCAGGTTTTCATTCCAAGTGCGGTATAACGCTTCTTGATTTCATTTGAAATCGACTGCAAAGATACGAATAAAATTCGGAACCACAAAATTATTTTTCGTGCAAACATCCATATTAATACCATTTCATGCATAGAAAACTATAAATATAACTGCCTAATCTATAGTATCATCTTTTTATCATATTCTACTAATGTTCTTATCTACTTTTAAAGAAAATTTACGATAGTAAATAATAATTAAAAGAAAATAACGTTAGAGAAAATAAATAATATAATTTTAAAAGTGAGTTTTACTGATTAAACTAATGGCTACGCAGTACAATTACAGGCGAATGATACTAAAAGGCCTACGGCAAATCTTGGTCTACCATCGGGATGCGCCAGCCAGCCGCAGCGAAGCGCCGCGGCATTCGAGTAATTAGCCGGAAATTAACCTGCGCCCCCCCGCAAGGGGCGATGAACACCGCTGAAATAAATAAAATACAGTGAATAAGCTTAATTCGTTTAATTCGATTAATTAGCCGTTAAAAGACAGAACTATGGCAAAGCAGACAGATGGTATTCATGGGGGCTACCGCGGGCGTGTGGGCAACGTGGTGGGATATATGTGGCGCGGACAGTGGTGCGTGCGGACGAAGCCGCGCGACTTCCACGACGCGAAGACGGAGAAGCAGCTGGAGCAGCGGGCACTCTTCAAGGCCTCGGTGACCTTCGCCGGGAGCCTGAAGGAGATCCTGCGCGAAGGCCTGCATCTGCCGGCACTGAAGATGCACAAGACGGAGTGCAACTATTTCCTGATGATCAACAAGGGCTGCTTCGCCATGAGCGACGAGGAACTGATGGTGGACTATGAGCACCTGAGAGTCAGCGAAGGGCCTGTAGCGCCGGTGGCCTTTTCAGTGGTCAGTGATCAGTGTTCAGTGTTTAGTGAAGCTACGCAGGACGGACGCGTCAGCCAACTGAACACTAAACACTTAACGCTAAACACTATCACCATTGCCTTTGAAAAAAATCCGGAGCACCGCAACTGCAACAGCAGCGACAAGGTGTATGTGGCGGCGCTGTGTCCCGCGCGGGGCGAGGCGCTGCTGTCGCTGCCGGTGTACCGGCGGACGAAGAGCATCACGGTAGAAATTCCGGAGGCCTGGAGCGGCGAAGAGGTGCAGCTCTATGGCTTCGTGCAGGACAATGCCGGAAGGTGCTCGGAGAGCGTGTATATCGGGGAATGGTCTGCCGACCAGGGTCTACGGTCAGCGTGCGGCGATGGCCTCGACGCAGCGGATGCCGTCGAGGGCGGAGCTGACGATGCCGCCGGCGTAGCCGGCGCCCTCACCGCAGGGGTAGAGGCCGGCGAGCTGGGGATGCTGCAGGGTGTCGCGGTCGCGGGGGATGCGCACCGGCGACGACGTGCGGCTCTCGACGGCTAAGAGGCTGGCCTCCTCGGTGATGAATCCCCGCATCTTGCGGTCGAAATCCTTGAATCCTTGTATCAGGCTGTCCACCACGAAGGGGGGCAGTATCTCGTGCAACGGGGCACTGACGCAGTGGCCCATGTAGTTGCTTTTGTTGAGTCGCGACGAGGTGCGGCGCTGCAGGAAGTCCACGAGGCGCTGCGACGGGGCGTCGATGGTGTTGCCTGCGGCCTCGAAGGCGCGGGCCTCGACAGCTTTTTGGAAGTCGAGGAGGGCTAAGGCACCCCCACCCCGCCCTTCGGGCACCCCTCCCTGCTGGGAGGGGATGGCTGACGCTGTCGGTGCGATATCCTCCAGGCCTACCGTGACGGCGATGCCGCTGTTGGCGAAGCCGCTGTTGCGGGCGGCGTTACTCATGCCGTTGACCACCTGCTGGCCTCCTGCCGTGGCGGCAGGGACGATGACGCCGCCGGGACACATGCAGAAGCTGAAGACTCCGTGTTGAGTGCTTGATTGCTTGATTGCTTGATTGCTTGAGTAGACTTGCGTCGTCAGGCTGTAGGTGGCGGGGGGGAGGAGTTTGGAGTAGTTCTTCCCGTGGTATTGTATCTCGTTGATGAGCTCCTGCGGATGCTCGACGCGGACGCCGAGGGCGAAGGGTTTGGCTTCGAGGAGCCAGCCGCGGCGGGCAAAGAGCTCGTAGATGTCGCGGGCCGAGTGGCCGGTGGCGAGAATCACTGCGTCAGCAGTGATTTCATTTGTGGCACTAGCAACATCTTCCACCTTTACTCCAATGACTTTTCCGTCCTTGACGAGGAGGTCGGTGAGGCGGGTGTTGAAGTGGTATTCGCCGCCGGCATCCGTGATGGTCTTGCGCATGCTGGCGATGATGTCGGGCAGGCGGTCGGTGCCGATATGGGCGTGGACGTCGACCATGATGTCGGGGTCGGCGCCGTGTTCCACGAAGAGGCGCAGCACCTGGCTGACGTCGCCGCGCTTGGTGGAGCGCGTGTAGAGCTTGCCGTCGCTGTAGGTCCCTGCCCCACCCTCGCCGAAGCACCAGTTGCTGTCGGGGTTCACCTCCTTGGTGCGCACCAGCGAGACGATGTCTTTCTTGCGCTCCTCCACGGGTTTGCCGCGCTCGATGATGATGGGCTTCATACCCAGCTTGAGGGCGCGGAGCGCCGCGAAGAGGCCGGCGGGGCCGGCACCGATGATGAGAATTTTTTTAGGGGGAGTGAGGGGGGAGTGAGAGGGGAGTGATTTTGAGGAAGTGAGGGGGGAGTGAAGGGGGAGTGAGGGGGGAGTGAGGGGGACAATAGCATCTTCGCCAACCTCGACGGTACAATGATATTGTATCTGCCTACGGCGGCAGTCGATGCTGCGGCGGGTGATGCGGAAGGGCTCCAGTTTCTCTTCACGCACGCCCATAGCTTTCGCCACCGCACGGCGGACAGCGGCCTCGGAGGCGTACTCCTCGGGCGTGAGGTCTATCTGGAGTGATGAATGATGAGTGAAGAGTGATGAATCTTGTTTCATAGTGTGCGATTAACGGGCGGTGTCGAGGAGGTTTTGTAGTTCTTTTATCTCGTCGCGGTATTTGGCGGCGGCCATGAAGTCGAGTTCCTTGGCGGCGAGCTGCATCTTGCGCTGGCGCTCACGGATTTCTTTGCGGAGCTGTTCCTTGGTCATCGCAAGGAATGCTTGATTGCTTGATTGATTGTTTGTTTGAGTGTCGGAATCGCCGTAGGGGGCGCGGGGTTCGGCGGCCTGCGGCATCGTGTCTTCCTTGTAGATGGCGACGGGGTCCTTGTCTGTAGCGTTGCGCATCTCTGCGGCATGCTCTATGATGCCTGTAGCGCCGAGGATGGCGTCGGTGGACTTGACGATCTGTTTGGGCACGATGCCGTGCTCCATATTATATCTTATCTGCTTCTCGCGGTGGCGGTTGGTGAGGTCGATGGCGCGCTGCATGGATCCCGTGATGGTGTCGCCGTAGAGGATGGCCTTGCTGTGGACGTTACGGGCGGCGCGGCCGATGGTCTGGATGAGTGCGCGGTCGCTGCGGAGGAAGCCCTCCTTGTCGGCGTCGAGGATGGCCACGAGGCTGACCTCGGGGAGGTCGAGACCCTCGCGCAGGAGGTTGACACCCACCAGCACGTCAAAGACACCCATGCGGAGGTCGCGCATGATCTCCACACGCTCGAGGGTGTCGACATCGGAGTGTATGTATTTGCTTCGTATGCCCAGGTTGATGAGGTAGGTGGTGAGTTCCTCGGCCATACGTTTGGTGAGGGTGGTGACGAGGACGCGCTCGCCCTTGTCGACGGTGTTCTCTATCTCGTCCAGCAGGTCGTCGACCTGGCTAACGGCGGGGCGCACCTCGACGACGGGGTCGAGGAGTCCCGTGGGGCGTATCACTTGCTCCACCACAATGCCTTCGGCCTCGGAGAGCTCGTAGTCGGCGGGAGTGGCGGAGATGTAGATGGTCTGGCCCGTGAGGTTGTAGAACTCGTCGTAGGTCAGAGGCCTGTTGTCGAGTGCCGACGGCAGGCGGAAGCCGTACTCCACGAGTGAGGTTTTTCTGCTGCGGTCGCCGCCGTACATGGCGCCGATTTGGGGCACGGTGACGTGGCTCTCGTCGACGACGAGGAGGAAGTCGTCGGGGAAATAGTCGATGAGGCAGAAGGGGCGTGTGCCGGGCTGACGGCCGTCGAAATAGCGGCTGTAGTTCTCGATGCCGGAGCAGTAGCCCAGCTCCTGTATCATCTCGAGGTCGTAGTTGACGCGTTCTTCGAGGCGCTTGGCCTCGAGGTGTTTGTCGATAGACTCCAGGTAGTCGCGGCGGTCGTACATGTCGCGCTGTATCTGGAGGAGTATCTCGGGGAGGTGGTCCTTGGAGGTGAGGAAGTTGGAGGCGGGGTAGATGGTCACGGCGTCGAAACGTTCGAGACGCTGGCCGCTGATGGGGTCGAAGCTCTCGAGGGCTTCCACCTCGTCGTCCCAGAAGGAGACGCGGTAGCAGAAGTCGGCGAAGGAGGGGAAGATATCGACGGTGTCGCCCTTGACGCGGAAGCGGCCGTTGGTGAACTCTATCTCGTTGCGTACATACTGTGCGTCGAGGAGGCGCATGAGCAGCTGGTCGCGCTGGAGGCGGTCGCCGACATGTATCTCGACAGTGCCTTTCTTGAATTCCTCGGGGTTTCCGATGCCATAGATGCAGCTCACGGAGGAGACCACTATGACGTCGCGGCGGCCACTGAGGAGGGCGCTGCTAGCGCGGAGGCGCAGCTTGTCAAGCTCGTCGTTGATCTGCAGGTCCTTCTCGATATAGGTGTTGGTGGCGGCGATATAAGCCTCGGGCTGGTAGTAGTCGTAGTAGGAGACGAAGTACTCGACGGCGTTGTCGGGGAAGAACTGGCGAAACTCGCCGTAGAGCTGTGCCGCCAGGGTTTTGTTGTGGCTGAGCACCAGCGTGGGACGCTGGAGCTCCTGTATGACGTTGGCTACGGTGAAGGTCTTGCCGCTACCCGTGACGCCCTGCAGCACCTGGGCACGCTGACCACGCCTAACGCCATCCACGAGTTGGCGGATGGCGTCGGGCTGGTCGCCCATAGGGGCGAAATCGGATGTAAGGCGGAAGTCCATCCTAGCGGAGGGTGATGACGGCGCGGCGGTTCTGGCGGCGATGTTCGTCGCTGTCGTTCTCCACGGCGGGCTCCTTGTCGCCACGGCTGGTGGTGGAGATGCTGGCGGCGGGGGCGCCACGTTTGACCATGAGGGATTTGAGGGCCTCGGCACGTTTCTTACCGCAAGCCATATTGCTGGCGGCGGAGCCCACGTTGTCGGTATGGCCGGTGATGAGGACCTTGATGGCCTTGTCGGCAGCCATAGCCTTGCAGAGGGCCTCGATGGCGAGGTCGCTCTTGCTGTCGAGCTGAGGCTCGGCCTTGGCGAAGTCGAAGTAGACGGTGGCATTGATTTTGTCGAGCATCTTCTGCAGGTCGGCACGGTCGGTCGAGGTCTCGACGGCAGCGGCCTTGGCGCTCTTTCTGCCGCTCTTGCCTTCCTTCGTGGCGGGCGTAAGCTCCTGTTTGTCGGGCTGTATGCCGCAGGCGAGGCGAGCAGCCTCGCGGGCTTTGACGGCGGCGCTATAGGCGGCAGCGACATCGCCATTGCGGGCGGCGATGGCGGCCTCGTCGGCGAGGGCCTGGGCCTCCTTGGCGGCGGCTTTGGCGTCGGCACCACCCTTACCCTTCTTGGCTACGGCGGCCTGTGCCGAAGCGGCGAAGGACTTGGCGGCGGCGGCATAGCTCTCGGGCAGCGTGCCACGGTAGGCCTTGCCGGAGGCATCCTTGGCGTCGGTCATGGCGCCCTTGCTGGCGGAGCGCTTGGCGAGGGCTATGGCATCGTCGGCCATGCGGCTGGCGACCTTGGGGTCGTCGTACGCCACGCCACGGTTGGCGAGGTCGGCGTCGCGGGCTATCTCGGAGTTGATCTTGGCGTTGCGGCAGGCGGCCATGGCGCAGTCGAGGCCGTCCTTGTGGGAGGCATCGGCATAGAGGTTGGCATCGTCGGCAGCCTGACGGCTCAGCTCGTTGTCCACCTTGGCAGCATAGTAGCGGGCGTTGGCGGCATAGCTCTCGGCGAGGAAGCCGTAGGCCTCGTTGATGAGGTCGTAGGCCTTGCAGTACTTGCCAGACTTGTTGGCGTTCCTGGCGTCGATGACCTTGGCCTTGGCGTCGGCGACGGCAGAGAGGGCCTGAGCGTCGTTAGAGGCGGCGGCGGCCTGCTCGGCCTCGACGAGGTCGGCATCGATATCGGCGAAAGCCTGCTTGAGGTCGGGGTTATTCATCCTGCGGGCATTGCAGCGGGCCTCACGGGCAGCGGCCTCGGCGGCAGCGTCGTCGGTGTCGTCTTCGACGGTCACCATGGAGGTGGTGACGACATTCTTGGAAGAGCAGCAAGCAGACATCAGGGTGAAGGCCAGCACTCCCGAGAGAATAATAGTTATCTTTTTCATGTATTGATAAATAATAAATGATGACTGATGTGTGATGGAACCGATAAACGGAAAGGTCGGCATGGGATGCCGGCCTTTCCGGAGGGGGTTCAGCTCTGCGGGAGCATTACTTGGTGGAGATTACCAAGTATTTGGTGTACTGCCAGAACTGGGTGGGGTTGAGGATACGGAGGTAAGCGACGACTTTGCTGTTGTCCTCGTCGTATACCAGCTCGTAGCTATTCTCGGGATGCTGCGAGATAACCACAGCCTTCTTCTTGTTGATGGAGATTGTGGAGACCTTGGTGCGGTCGATCTCGGTGAACTTCTCGGTGTTCATGTCGGCCACGGTGCCCTGCTTACGGCCGATGCCGATGAAGCCACCGCTCTTCTTGACGATACCGGCAGCCTTAAGCTCGTCGTAGGTACCGACAACGAAGTAGGCGCGGTTGGCGTCAGCAATCTGCTGGGCGATATACTCGTCTTTCTGCTGGTTGGAAGCGGTGAGCTCGGAGACGTTCTTGTTGAGGCCCTTGATGACGACCTTGTTGTTCTCGAGTTCGGTGAGGAGTTCGGCAATCTGAGCCTCCTGGGCGGCGCTGCGCTCCTCGAGGCGGGTGATATAAGCCTGGAGGTCGGTGTTCTTGCGACCCAGCTCATTGGCGCGGTTGTTGAGGCGGGCGATCTTGGCCTTGTTGTCGGCCATCATGTTCTCGATGGAACTCATCTGCTCGCGGATTTCCTTCTTGCGGTCGTAGGAACCCTCGGTGTTGTTGCGACGCATCTCCTGGACGTTCGAATATTTCGAATTAATCATGGAGAGGTTGTCTTCAATCTCATTCAACATAGCGAAGAGGCTGTCGATATCGGCATCCTTCGACTGGTTTTCAGATGTCAGCACCTCGTTGGCGGCACGCAGCGAGTCGATGGTGGCATCTTTGGAAGCAGAATTGCAGGCCACGAAAGAGAGCGTGGTGGCCACAAGACCTAAAGCCAGAAAGATTTTCTTCATTGTTGTTGTTTTTTATTGTTTTTTGTTACTAATTCAAAGCCTTTTACCACTTTACAATGGCTGTTGCAATAACGCCCCTCGGCCTCCAATATTGTACCATCACTTGTTAAAAAAAATTAAAAAAGGAAAGCGGCACCCGTGAGGATGCCGCTTTCTTTCATGGTTTTGTTTGGCACTATCAGCGCTTGACGATGCGGAAGACGCAACCCTGGGCGCGGAGGACATAGACTCCAGCAGAGAGGGAGCTGACGTCAAGCATATTGCGTCCCTCGGCGAGGGTGATGCTGCGCACGCTGCGACCGTTGATGTCATAGAGCACAGCCTCGATGCCGGCGGCCTGGCACTCGATATTGAGGAGGTCGGTGGCGGGGTTGGGCCATACACCCATGACCGAGACGGCGACAGGGGCGATGCCGGTGTTGGGACGTGTGACGGGGGTCACCTCGGTGGTCCACACCAGGATGTCATAGCCGTACTCGTCGGTACCGATGGAGGTGCCGCTGTTCGGGTCGCCCCACTTCACGAAGTCGCCATTGACGACGGGCTGGACGTTGTACATGAGCTGTGCGGCAGCGCCGTTGATGTTGTAGAGCCAGTAGTTGCCCCACGGCGAGGCGCTCTCGGTGGTGAGCTGGAGGGTGAGACCGTCGACGCTGTAGACGATGTCGCCAATCATGTTGTTAGCCTCGGTGTAGGTGAAGCGGCTGTCGTAGGCGGCGATGGTGTCCATCAGGGCCTTGACGGTGGCGTTGCCGTTCCACTGCACGCCCCAGGCGAGGCAGGTGTCGGGAGCAGCCCAGTTGACGGCGATGACGGCCTTGTTGCTGCCGTTACCGGTCCAGAAGAGGATACGGCTCTGGTCGATGGTGGCGTCCTGAGCCAGCGGCTGGGTGCTGTCGCGGAGCTCATGGATGACGCCGACACCGGTGAGGTCGAAGCCGCCAGCGGCGAAGGGCGTGGGCCAGGGGTCGTTGACCATGTGGCCGAAGGCATCGTAGGTGGCATACTGCGGGTTGACGCTGCCGACGACGTCGATGACACGGACATAGACGATGCTGTCGATGTCGATGCCGGTGCTGTCGCGGAGCTCTTCGAGGTCGAAGGGAGTGCCGTAGCCGATACGGTATTTACCGGCCAGGTTGTTGATCATCGTGGCATCGGTGGAGGCATAGGGGCCCGTCTGGGTCTCGGTCGGGGTCAGGCTGGTGGCGGGGAAGCGCACGAAGCGGCTGCCGTCGGAGCTCACCTCGACGAAGGCCAGCTCGAGGAAGGTGTCGCCGAAGCTGTTCTCGAAGACCGCGAAGTCGGGACCGTCGCCATTGGTGATGGGACGGGCGAAGGTGAGGGTGGCCATACCGCCGTCACCGAGGCATACCACGTCGCTGGTGTTGTTGAGGGTGGGCATGCCGAGAGCGTTGCTGTCGGCACCCGTGGTGGCCACAGGGCCGCTGGGGTTGGCGATGTTCTGAGGGCCGCGGACGACGGTGATGCCGGTAGCCCAGGCCACGAAGGCGCTGCTGTCGGCCTTGATGGCGTCACATCCTTCGGTACCCACAGGACCACAGAAGGGACCGTGCTGAGGCTGAGGCTCGGGGGTGCTGCCGCCGGTGGTGTCGGGCACGCTGACAGGATAGATGGTGTAGGGCCAGACATAGGTGTAGTCCATATAAGTACCCATATCGGTGCTGTCGGTGACGACGGCGATGCTGAGGTCGGCCCACTTGTAGAAGTCGCCGTTGTGCAGCACGTCGCCGAGACCCATGCTACCCACATGGTTGAGGAGGCTCCACCACCAGTTGCCGGGGGTGATGCCGAGGGTGTCGGTCATGCCGGCGGCGGTGTCAATGTAGTTGATATCAGAGATGTAGCCCGTGCCGGTATAGCTGAAGCGCGGGTCGGCAGCGGCGATGTCGTCCAACATCTGCTGTGCGGTGACGCTGGCGGAGTCGAAGCGGTAGCCCCATGCCAGGGCGGTGTCGGCCCAGTTGACAGCCATGACCACCTCGTTGCTGCCGTGGCCCACCCAGTAGAGGATGTCGCTGGCGGCGATGGTAGCGTCAACAACAGCGGGAGGCTCAGGAGTCACGGTGTCGATGGGGGCGGTAGCGGTGTCAAGGGCCACCACGATGTTATCGATGCCGCAATAATAGTTGGCGGGGTAGTCACCCGTATGAGCCGTGTCGGTGCTCATCCAAAGGAAGGTGAGACGGGCCTCGGCAGGGATTCCAGCGTGTCGGTTGAATCGGATGGTGTCATTGTGGGTGACACGGTAGTCGGCAAGAATGGTGTCGAGAGCCACGAAGTCGGAAGTGTCGTTCACGATGTAGCCGACGCGGAGTTCGGCACCGCTGCGGAGCGTGGTACGATGGTTGAAGGTGAGCATCGTCTGACTCAGGGGCTGGTCAAAGCCAGGCAGGACAGCGTAACGCTTGTTGCCATACATACGCGCATTGTTGATGGCATTTACATACGTGCCGTCATAGTTCTGGCAGACGATAAGGGCAAGATAGGGGTTGCCCACTTCCATGCAACCGAAGTTGTTGGTGCTAGTGGCATAGCCGATGCCGCCGAAATAGATGGAAGCGGTAGCCGTGGTATCGTAATTCTCGTGGAAGCGGCCGTTGCCAAAGAGGCTCCAGCATTCGGGCACCGGAGCACTGGCATAGGAGACTCTCATGTCCTGGTCATCGGTGTAGCCCGAGAAGTCCATCTCATAAGGCAGGTTATAGACCGTGGAGCACAGCGTGTCAACGGGCTGAGGCTCGGGGGTGGTGCCGGGGACGGTTACAGGATGGATCTCGGTGTTCCATACCACACCCATGGGGAACCACATGCCGGAATACTCGGTGGAGTCGTAGCCCGTACCGTAAGCCGACTCGCCAATCTTCAGCAGGTCGCCGTTGGCGAGGGCGGTGTTGGAGTTGACATTGCTGTTGTCGCCAATGATGAACTGCATGTAGCTGGCCGGGGCAGGCTGGAAGCTGAGGTTCACATTGCCCTCGGTGAAGTTGATGGTGGAATGGGCGCCGTCGGTGCTCACACGCGGGTCGGCGGCGGCAATGGCGTCGATGGCATTGGCGATAGTGGTGGTGGAGCTGAAGCGCAGGCCCCAGGCGAGTGCCGTGTCGGGCTCGCCCCAGTTGACGACGACAACGGCTTCATTGGTGCCTTCGCCCACCCAGTAGAGGATATCGGAGGCGGCAATGGTGCTGTTGACGGGCATGTGCTTGACCGTGGCAGGGACGATGGGGGTGGTCCAGACGGCGTTGGTATCGCTGCTGACGACGACCATCATGCCGTCTTCGACGTCATAGTCGGAGAGCATGTCGCCGTCGTCGGCAAGCACGCCGTTGACCTTGAAGCGGGTGTCGGGGATTTTGATGACGGTGGCGCCTTCCTTATAAGAGAGACCCATCTCAAAGGTAGTCCAATCCACGTCATAGACCAGACGCGGGTCGGCAGCGGCGATGGCCGAAGCCATGTTGAGAGCCGTGGGCTCGTCGTTCTCATCGAAGAGATAGCCCCAGGCACGGGTGCTCTCGCCGTTGGAGACAACGAAGATGGCAGAGTCGGCACCTTCACCAATCCAATAGAGGATGTCGCTGGCGGCGATGGTGGCCTCGACAGGAGTGGGAGGCTCGGGAGTGCCACCCTGGGCGGCAACGACGATATTGTCTATATGGAGATCGTTGTCGGCACCGCCAGTGATGTTAACTGAACTTTCTCCATAGAAAGCAATGCGGACCGAACTACCAGTGAACGCAGCAAGCGAGAGAGTAATATTGTTAACCTCGTTAGAGATACCAGCGAAACTATAATCGTCACGGTCGGCCGTATCACTACCCCACTTGGCAAGCGGTGTCCAAGTGGTGCCACCGTTGGTGGTTGCCAAAACGACGAAACGGTCGTCGCTGATACCAGTGACTGTGTCGGCCTGGTTGGCAGTGTTGTATTTAGTGAGCGCATAGTCAAAGCTGAGAGAGGCATCCTCCGTAAGGTCAATTTCGGGAGTAACAAGCCAATACTTGCAAGAGTTACCGTAGATATTAAGCTTCACATGAGAAGTACTGTCAAGAGCTTTAGTGGATTGTGTCCAGCCGCTGGAGGTAGTGCTCAGCGTGGCAGTGTTGGTGGAATCAACATAGCGTCCGGTGTAGCGGTTCCAGCAGGAAGAGAGCTGGGAGATACCGGTGATGTTGTCGAAGTTCATGCTCCACGGCAGGGGCATGGGAGCGCAAGAGGTGGCGAAGCTCGCGGTGCGGGCGGCAGTGGGCGTGCCCCAGCAGATGCTGCGGACATCGACGGAGTAGTTGGTGCTGGGGGTCAGGCCACTGAGGGTGTATGTGGTGGCACCCGTGACAGTGGCGCTGTCGGTGTTGGTGCCGTCGCTCCAGCGCACGATATAGCTATCGGCCGTGCTGGGGTCGGTCCAGGTGAGGGTGGCGCCATAGGCCGTGACGTCGGAGGCCACGAGGGTGGCGGGACGGCTGCAACTGCTCGCGGTGTCGACCACCAGGCTGTCGATATAGCTGGTGATTTCGGTGGTGCCGGTGCTGGTCTGCATGATGGTGATGCGGTTGCCGGTGCCGGTGTAGCCGTTCAGCTCCACTTCAAACTCGTTCCAGCCCACGACAGACGGCGTAAAGGTAGCCAGGCGGGTGAAGGTGCTGGTGTCGGAAACGCTCTCGCTGACACCGACGGCAATCTTCACCTTGTTCATATTGGTTGTGCTTCCACCATATTTATAGAAGAAGTTCACCTTCAAAGTATTCACATTGGCTGTGAACTCGGGCAGGTAGGCCACCGAGAACTGCTTGATGGAGCTGGAGGCACCCTTGGAGTACATCTTGAGCGACTTGATGCCGTTGTAGGCGTTGCCAGCGCCGCTGGCGCAATAGGGGTAGTTGTTGGTAACAAAGGAGCTGGTATTTTTGTATAGACGGTTCCAGCAGCGGTTCATGCCGGCACTCTGGGTGGCAGTCCAATCCTCGAAGTTCTCCACGAAGGGAAGCGTAGCTACAGGAGCGCAGAGCGTGCTCACCGTGGTAGTGTGGGGCAGTGTGAGGGTGCCGTCGCCACAGATGGTCACGACGCTGACGGTATAGTCGGTAGAGGCAGCAAGACCATCTATCACATAGACGGTATCATAGAAGTCGACACTGTCGGTAGCCGCGTTGGAGGTATAGTAGCAACGGTAGGAGCCCTCGTTCATGGGGTCGATGATATGAAGGCGGAAGCTCTCGGTGGTGATGCTGTCGACGCTGATACTCTGGGCGCGGACGCAGGCGGGCATGTCATGCACGTCGAGGTCGTCGATATACCACGACTTGGCAGAGCCACCGCTGGGGAGATAGCGCACGGCAATGTGGGAGGCAACAGGCGCATTCGGGAAGACAGAGGCGCACAGGCCATAGCCGCTGGTAAACTGGGCGCAGGGGTAGTTGACAACAGAGACGAAGGTGCTGCTGTCGTCGACATCGGTCACATAGCCCACCTGGAGGGTACCGCCAAAGCTGCCGGTCTCGGAGGGACGGGCCATGAAGCTAATCTCGAGATTGCTGATTTCCTGTTCGAATTCGGGGAGCACCAACAGGTCTATCGAGTTGCTGTAATTGCCATAGATAGCCAGCGTAAGGCCGTCGTCACCATAGGCATAAGAGCCGGTATAGGGAATGAGCTCCAGACGGTCCAAGGCACGTGCGTTGTAGAACTTCCAGCAAGGCAGGGTGCTGTCTTTCACAGCATAGCCACTACCGTTAGAAACATCGACAAACTGGCTGAAGTCCTCATGATAAGGGATGGCTTGGGGACCGCAGGCGGTGCGGAAGGGCGTCTCGGTGACGCCGGTGATGCTGTCGGAGCAGAGGGTCTTCACAGCCACGATATAACGCGTGTTGGGCTGCAAGTCTGTGAGCGTATAGGTATTACCATAGATTTCCGTGCTATCGCCAGCAGCATAAACCATGTAATGACCCGTATTGTTGGGGTCGGTGATGGTGATGTCGGCCGACAAGGCGGTGATATTGTCAACAATCACCTGCGAGGGCTTCACACACGAGGGAAGTTCCTCGACAGTGATATTGTCAATATAGGAATAGCTATTGTCATTTCTGCGCAGGGCGAGACGGCCTTCGGTGATGCCGGCAAAGGTCACATCAAAGTGGTTCCAGCCGCTACCAGTAGGCAGACAGAGGGCAATGGGGGTGAAGGTGGAGTCGTTGTTGACATCGGTGATGACACCAGCCTCGAAACCATGTCCGTAAGTCGACAGCACATCGAAGCTGAGCTGCAGTTGGTCGGGAGTGTCCTCGAAGGGGGGGAGCACCAGGATGGTCGGAGAGGAAGTGCGGCTGCTCACATAGAGGCACTTGCCGCCAGTGGGGTTGACCGACGAGGAGTTGTTGATATAGGGGTCACTCTCGCTGTAGCGGTTGATAAGGTCCCAGCAGAATATCTGGCTGACAAAAGAGACCGAAGCAGAAGCGTACGACAGGCCGTTGTAGGACTGGAAGTCTTCGACCCACGGCAGGTCGCTGTGGGTGATGGCAACGCAGGGAGTGCGGAACGAGGCGTTGCGCGAAGCCGTCTGCGTACCGTCGGAACAGTTGGTGTAGACCTTCACCGTGTAGCCGGTGTTGGCCGTAAGGGTGGTGTAGTAGATGGTCTGAGTGTAGATATCGGTGCTGTCCACCAGCGAGTCGCCGGCATAGAGCATCACGGTGTAGTTGTTCACGTTGTTGGTGTCGGTGATGTTCACCGTGGCAGCAGTAGTAGTAATGCCCGTCACGCCGACCGCCTGTGCCTTAGGACACGAGAGGACTGCGTTGGGGTCGGTGGCGGCAACAGCAGTGGACATTGAATAGTAACAACTGCTACTCACCTCCATCAAATCGCCGTTAGCCATTTGCTGCGATGCATATCCACCCGCACTACCTCCACTGCGCGTATAGCACCAATATGAGAGGTTAGATCCCGAAACCAGGTCATCGTCACTATAATTCATACTTTCCAACCATCCGCTGGAAGAGATGGAATAGGTGAATCGAGCATCATAAGCCTGAATGGAATCGAGCATATTCTGCGCTGTGGCTGTGCCATTCCAATGCACACCCCAGGCGAGGGCGAAGTTGCCATTGGGATTGTCATCCCAAGCGATGACAACCACAGCTGAGTTGCTGCCGGTGCCAACCCAAAACTCCACATTGTCGGCAGAAAATGGTATAGACTTCCGTCCTGCCGGAAGTTTATGCCCATCATTGTTACTCACCTGAGCCGAAGCACCGAAAGCCAGCGTCAGCCCAAGGGCAAGTGTTAGTAGTTTTTTTACCATTTGTTGATACTTTAATTGTTAATACATATAATTCCCAATTCCTGTATCGGTAAATCTGACGAGGGGAACAATGTAAAAACACACAAGATTGCAAAACCTACCCGTTGGGCGGTGCGAAAATCTTATGGTCGGATGCTTCTCCTCGAAAGCAAGACCGATGCTTTTTTATCGATTTGGCAGGTCTTCTGGCTTACTCGCTCAGCCCTGTCTTCCCATGCAACTATGGCGTCGCACAGTGACGTAACAGATTGGGCCTCAACTCTCGAGCATACAGCAGCGGGACTGCGCCGGACTCTCACCGGCTTCCCTTTTCACACCCTTCCGGGTGACCAAAACGGCGGCAAAAGTACAAAATAAAAATGATGTGGCAAAATAAATATTATCGCACATCGTTATATAATATATGAATATATTACTACAAGATTGGGAGTTTCCCCCGTTTGACCAGATAAAGACCGAAGACTACGAGCCTGCCGTCCGCGCCGCCATCGCGGAGGCCGAGGCCCATGTTGAAGCCATCGCCACCTCGCCGGAGGAGCCTACCTTTGAGAACACCGTGGAAGCGCTGGAGTGCGCCTCACGGCGACTCGACCGCATCAGCGCCGTGATGATGAACCTCAACGAGTGCTGCACCGACGACGAGCTGCAAGCGGTGGTGATGCGCCTGGAGCCCGAGATGACACGCTTCAGCATGAAGGTGATGACCGACCACCGCCTCTATGAGCGAGTGAAATATGTTTCTGAAAACTCAGAATACGCAGAACACTCCGAAAAGAAAACCCTGCTCGAGAACACTCTCAAGAGTTTCCGTCGCCACGGCGTGGCGCTGCCGCCGGAGCAGCGTGAGCAGTACAAGAAGAACGAGGAAGCGCTCAGCGAGCTGAAACTGCGTTTCAGCCAGAACGCCCTCGCCGACCTCAATGACTGGACACTGCACCTGACCGACGAAGACGACCTCGCGGGGTTGCCCGAGTCCGTGCGCACCACCGCACGCGAAGAGGCCGCAAGCCGCGGCATGGAAGGGTGGCTCTTCACGCTGGCGGCACCCTCCTATATCCCCTTCATGACCTACAGCGACCGCCGCGACCTGCGGGAGAAGATGTACCGCGCCTACGGCTCTATCGGCGGACGCGGCAATGAGCACGACAACAACGAGGTCATCCGCCGCATCGTGGAGCTCCGCGCAGAGCAGGCGCGGCTGCTGGGCTACGACACCTACTGCGACTATGTGCTGGAAGACCGCATGGTGCAGTCGCTGCCCAACCTGCGCCGCTTCATGCAGGAACTCAAAGAGGCCGTGCTGCCTGCTGCCAAGAACGACCTGGCCGAGATACAAAAACTTTCACCTTTCACCTCTCACCTTTCACCACTCATGCCGTGGGACTTCTCCTACCTCTCCGAGAAACTCAAACAGCAGCGCTACGCCTTCGACAGCGAGGCCCTGCGCCCTTATTTCCCGCTGGAAGCTGTCCGCGAAGGAATCTTCGCCCTCTACGGCCGCCTCTATGGGCTGCGCTTCGACCCCGCCCCCGAAGTGCCCGTCTACCACGAAGACGTCAAGGTGTACCGCGTCAGCCAACTACCCACTAAACACTTAACACTTAACACTGAACTAGGCCTCCTCTACCTGGACATGCACCCGCGGGCCTCCAAGCGCAGCGGCGCCTGGATGACGGAGTTCCGCGGACAGTACGGCGCCGTGCGGCCCCAGATACAGGTGGTGTGCAACTTCAGCAAGCCCACGTCCGACACCCCTGCCCTACTGCGCTTCAGCGAGGTGGAGACCTTCATGCACGAGATGGGTCACGCCATGCACGGCATGCTGAGCGACGTGCAGTACGAGAGCCTGAGCGGCACCAATGTCAAGCGCGACTTCGTGGAGATGCCGTCGCAGGTGATGGAGAACTGGTGCTACGAGCCTGAGTTCCTCAACACCTTCGCGCGCCACTACCAGACCGGCGAGCCGCTGCCGACGGAGTATGTGGAGAAAATCCGCGCCGCGCAGAACCACATGGCAGGCTGGCTCTGCCTGCGCCAGCTCAACCTCGGCTTCACCGACATCGCATTTCATACTGTGCCCGACGGTTCCACCGTCGGGAAAGCCGAAGCCGTTGAGGCTTCTGCTATGACGAACCTCCTGCCGCGCGTCCCCGGCTGCTGCACGGCCACCAACTTCAGCCATATCTTCGGAGGCGGCTACGCCAGTGGCTACTACGGCTACAAATGGGCCGAGGTGCTCGATGCCGACATCTTCAGCCGCTTCAAGCAGGACGGCATCTTCAACCAAGAGACGGCCTCGGCCTTTCGCCGCGAGGTATTATCCAAAGGCGGCACCGAACACCCCGCCATATTATTTAAGAACTTCATGGGCCGCGACCCCGACAACAAAGCCCTACTCAAAAGAATGAACCTAATCAATTAACTCCATCAATTCAATTAATTCCATTAATACTATGAATGAAAACTTAGCCAAACAGATACTCAAAATCTTCGCCAACAACCCCTTCGACGCCTACAACCACAAGCAGATTGCCTCGCGCATCGGCGCGGGCAGCAAGGCCGAACGCCAGGAGGTGATACGCACCATCCAGGAACTCGCCGAGCAGAAACACCTCGTCGAAGACTCCCACAAGGGCAAGTACAAGATCAACCCCAAGTCCATCGACGACGAGCTGATGCCGCAGAACTACGTCATCGGCACCATCGACATGAAGCAAGGCGGCAAAGCCTACGTGATACCCGAAGAGGAGGGCCGCGAGGACATCCAGATTGCCCCCAACAACACCCACCACGCCCTCCACGGCGACACCGTCAAGGTGCTGATGTTCCCCCAGCGCAAGATGCACAAGCCCGAAGGACAGGTGGTGGAGATCATCCGCCGCGCCAAGACGCGCTTCGTGGGCGTCATCCAGAAACAGGAGCGCTTCGCCTTCATGGTCAGCGACAGCCGCACCATGCCCGTCGACATCTTCATCCATATCGACGACCTCGGCGGCGCCGAGAACGGCGAGAAGGTGCTGGTGGAGATGACCGACTGGCCCGAGCGCATGAACAACCCTGTGGGCCGCGTCATCAAACGCCTCGGCCGCCCCGGCGACAACAACGTCGAGATGCAGTCCATCCTCGCCGAGTACGACTTCCCTCTTGACTTCCCCAAGGAGGTCGAGGAGGAGGCCAAAAAGATAAAGAAACCCACCAAGAAAGAGATAGCCTCACGACGCGATTTCCGCGACGTCACCACCTTCACCATCGACCCCGCCGACGCCAAGGACTTCGACGACGCCCTCAGCTTCCAGGAGCTGCCAAACGGGCATGTCGAGGTGGGCGTGCATATCGCCGACGTCTCCTATTATGTCAAGCCCGGCAGTGCCATCGACCGCGAGGCCTACGAGCGCGGCACCTCCGTCTACCTCGTCGACCGCACCATCCCCATGCTCCCCGAAAAGCTCTGCAACGAGGTCTGCTCCCTCCGCCAGGACGAGGAGAAACTCTGCTTCAGCGTCGTCATGGAGATGGACAACAAAGGCAAGGTCTACGACACCTGGATGGGCAAGAGCGTGATCAAGAGCGACCGTCGCATGGCCTACGAAGAAGCCCAAGAAATCATCGAGGCCGGTGTAAGCGACGGCACCGCCGTCGCCACCGCCATCCTCACCCTCCACGCCATCGCAGAAAAACTCCGCGCGGCGCGCTATAAGAGTGGTGCCATCAACTTCGAGACCCAGGAGGTGAAATTCCAGCTCGACGAGAACGCCAAGCCCATCGGCGTATACATCAAGGAGAGCAAAGAAGCCAACTGGCTCATCGAGGAGTTCATGCTCCTGGCCAACAAGAGCGTGGCGGAATACATCGGCAAGCCTAACACTAAACACTCAACACTAAACACTAAACACTCACCGAAGGTGTTCGTCTACCGCGTCCACGACGAACCCAACCCCGAGAAGCTCAACACCTTCGTCGAGTTCGTCGCCAAGCTGGGCTTCAGCATGAAGACCTCCAGCCGCAAGGCGCTGGCCGAGAGCTACAACCGCTTGTTTGAGAATATCGCCGGCCGCGGCGAAGAGCACATGGTCGACACCATCGCCATCCGCACCATGTCCAAGGCCTACTACAGCACCGAGAACATCGGCCACTACGGCCTCGCCTTCCCCTACTACACCCACTTCACCTCCCCCATCCGCCGCTACCCCGACCTGATGGTCCACCGCCTGCTGGAGTATTATCTTAATTTAGGGATGCAAAAGGAGTGCAAAGGAGTGCAAAGGAGTGCAAAGACAAATACAAAAGACAGTACTATTGTCCCCATCACTTCCCCTTCACTCCCCGCTCACTCCTCCATCACTCCCCCAAACAAAGATGTTTATGAAGAATATTGTAAACATTGTTCAGTGATGGAGAAGAAAGCAGCCGACGCCGAGCGCACCAGCGTGAAGTACAAGCAGGCCGAGTACCTCAGCGACAAGCTGGGGCAGGTCTTCCCTGCCCTCATCAGCGGCGTCAGCAAGTGGGGCATATATGCCGAGATCGAGGGCAACAAGTGCGAGGGCATGATACCCATCGGCTCGTTGAAGGACGACTACTACATGCTCGACGAGGACAACTACCAGGTCATCGGCCGCCGCCACGGCCGCTGCTACAAGCTCGGCTATCCCGTCCACATCCGCGTCCGCCGCGTCGACCTATTGAAGAAGCAAATCGACTTCGACCTCGTCGAAGAGGACGACCGCGTCCCCGCGGCGGGGAAACAGGCTGCGCAGGTGTCCCCGTCGGCAAAAAGCAAAAACCAACGCAGCAGGAAAGGCGCCCCTCAGCCTAAAGAAGACAAAAAGAAAAAACACTCCCGCCGCCGTAGATAATAGCCCCGTAGGGGCGACATAGAATAGCCGTGGGTACAAACCCACGGTATTGAATAGTCCAATTATTTTGAGCCCCGTAGGGGCGACACATTGAAAAGCAACAAATGTGTCGCCCCTACGGGGCTCGGCTATTCCTTCTTATTCCTCCAATCGGCGTGGGTTCGGTGGCCCTTCGGAAAAAACGTATTGGGTTTTTCAAAAGGCATCCTACCGAATAGATTCATTTTACGGAAAGTATCCTACCGAATGAGTTAGTTTTTTACATTACAACCTACCGAATTGCCATTTATTAGTATATCTGCAATTGAAGCACACAAACATCATAGCATGTTTTGTATTGTACTATAGCACATTGGCCTTTATTGGTTTTGCTCCCCTTTTGCCTCCCTACTGCTCCCCTTTTGCCTCCCTACTGCTCCCCTTTTTCGTGCCTCCTTGTTACATACACCTTAACCATAACGCGAATCCGTTGTGCATATAACCGGATTAATAACAACGTAGACAAGACAATCTAGGTTTTTTCCGAAAGGACGGTTCTTTCTATTGCCATGTTTTATGCTTTTAACAATTCATTATTCACAAACCGCCAGGCTTCCTGTTCGGTCATCGGATGATAGTCCATCCCTACATGGGGTGTGATAACATTCTTTATTCTTTTGGAGGGCGCAAATCCGAGACCGCGATTGCTGCAGAGAATGGGAGTCCAGTAATCGTTTGTGTCTGTCCCTACCGGTATGTTCCATTGTTTAGGGTCTGTCCCCACCAAAGCTACATATTCGCAATCTTTCCATTCCTTGTATTTGTCAACCAGTGGTTGCATAATACAGTTGAACGGATAAACCATGAATGTGGCCATTACGTTCACATCCATCGTCCTTGGGATCAAAGCAGCATATTCATGCTGTGTGTTTGAAATAAGCATACAATCCCTCCCGCTCGGTGCCTTTCTCACAAACCCGTCAATCCACTCTTGGTAGCGGACAATCATATCCTTTTCAATCTGCCCACCGCTGTCGATGCTGGCTCTCGATGGAAGCTCTTTGATTCGTATGGCTTTATATCCGAAAGGGTTTACCCCATCGGGAAGCACCCATTGGTGATGGTTGAACTTCTCTATCTCCGGCGTCTCCTCATGGTCTAGAATTAGAGTCGGCGACACCAGTACGGCAACTTTCACCTTGCCAAATTTCTTGTGCTCAGGTTTGTGCCAGATAACGATAGGCGTTTTCATAGTTCAATTCTTTTTTGGGGAGAGCTTCCCCTCTGTGTTGTCACTTTTTCCCAAGGATTTCAGTATTTGCATCTTCTCACCATCAGACGATTGCATGTATTTGTTCCAATCTATCATTTCCCCCATAACAATGATTATTTGGTTGTTTCAAACGACGCACGGTGCATATTGAATAGGTTGTAGTAGGCTCGCATATTGTCCAGCTCATACCACTTGGCGGTCTGAACTGGAGTAGAATCGAGGTTGTATATCAATGCGTCAGGCAATGAGAGCAAGAAAGGTGAGTGGGTGGCAATGACAAGCTGGCAACGTCCTCTATGAGCAAGGCTGTATAGCTCGTGAGCCAGCACTTGTTGGGTTTCTGCCGATAGACTGTTCTCCGGCTCGTCCAACAAGACTAGAGACTCCTCTTCTATCTGTTCAACAAAGTACTTGAAGCCAGACTCGCCATTGCTCATTTCCGCATGTTTGCGATAATCCATAGTGCGTTTGATGAATTTTGACATAGTGAGAGACTTGGGAACGTGCTCCATTGCAAAATACTGTTGCGACACGTCTTCTATCTGTACGTCCTTTTCAAGATTCCGCTGTCTGGTGGCAAGAATATTATTGAAAACATCGTCGCTGACAATTATCTTTCCCCTGCGTATGGCTGATAGTGAAATATACTGGTCGGTCAACTCATAGCCACCGTTACCCTGGCAGTAACTCTCAAAGAAAGGGCTGGTATTGAACAATGATAGTCTTTGCAGTTTCAGTTTTTGAGCAATAACATTCAGTATCGTAGTCTTGCCCGAAGCATTGCCACCATAGAATATGGTAATATCGCCAAAGTCAATATGGGAAAAGCCTCGATTATAAAAAGTATACCAGGGATACCAACTTCTGTGGATTGTTCTGCTATCAACAAACAACTCATCGTATATCTCAGGAATATCTTTGGGGATATCCTCTGGGTGTTTGGGTGGGGTAAAATAGTAGTCTACCCACGAGTCCTTTGGCAGATTGAACGATTTTAGGTATATCATGATATTTTTTTTGCAAAGGTACACCTAATATCGTTACCATTGCCGATTATAGACAATTATAGAAAACCCATCTTGAATATTACAACAATACAACGGCGAGGATTATAGAGAGGATGACAACAATAGATGCCAGGATTATTACAGGAATATTTCTCTTCTTGGGAGAATCACCAGGTTTGCTTTCCGAAATCACCCGTTCTGAAACGTTTGAAACTGGTGTACGGTATTCATCCATAGGGTAGAACTCGACCTGTATCTGTTGAGAATAGGATTCCGACTGGTTGATTTGATAGTCCGACTCGTTTTGATATCTGACGTTCAGTTCTGCTCCTAATGCTTTGACATCGGCTTCCACTGCCAGCTTTTTTGCATTGGAAATTGTTTCGGTACGAGTGGTTGCTATGGTGAACTGCCCTCTAATCCACCGACCTTCCAATCGACTTTTAACTTGAAGCTGCCATTGCTGTCGGTGTGGATACCACACCAACCCTTCTTTGGGAACTTGTGGAGGGTAATCTTTCGAGCAAAGGTAGTCTTGCTTCTTGCTGATGGCATCCTGTACAATCATATCGTAGGCTTTTTTTTTCGAAGTAGAAATATCAGCCTTCCCAGAGTAGCCTTGATATGCACCTCCTGCCGAAATATTTTGAACGTTGCTGGGATTCTCGCCTTGTTGTTTGGAATGGGAATCACTCAACTCAATATGCTTTGCCCCCAATTGATCCATCACAAAGCAAAACTCGTTCACCTCATCCCTCAGCAGTTCCACCTGATAAGATGTTGATGGAATATAAAGATTATGCTTGTAGGGATGGCATATATACAGCGTATTCTCTTGGTGTGGGCCTATAAAATTAATATCATTGGGAAGTTGCAGTATTGGCAGAAGCGAAACGTTATCGGGTAGAGTAGTGAGCTTGTCGTCGAGGTTGCCGTCCACCAGATACAGAAAACGCCTTTTCTCGACAGGTATCAAAAGGAACTGCTCTGCGTAAATGTTCTGTATTTCAACAAAACGGTCGTGGCACTGGGCAGGGGTAAAGAATACAACATTATTATCTGCAATACTCTTATATGCCATCAGTGATTTCATTGATGAGTAGGCAGTTGTGGCATTATGACCAGCACCAGAGATATAAGCTGAAACGACGTTGGTAATAAGCATCTGGCTGCTAATCTTTTTTGACTCTCCGACGTATGTGGTGGCCTTGTCATTGTCTCCCATATCATTGAATGCGACTGCCATCAAGTCAAGCAGGAGAACTTTTGTCAGGTCAGAATTACGACGGTCAGCCAACTTTGCTTGGATTCTTGGCACAAACGACTCTAAAGCATTCTTTCCCTGGTTGCAGACAGTGTGATACTTTTCAATCAATTCTACGACCTCTTCCTCAAAAGCCTTCAATTCGCTTTCATCATTGTTTTCGTCATCAGTACTCCATTTGGCTCCACACTTCGGACATTCAAATTGAAATTTGTCGCCAGCCACAGCTTCCCAGCCCCCACCAACTGTCATACCGATAGGACTACATAACCCTGCGCCAATAATTGCACCAAAATCTTTGCCAATCTTTTCTCCCGTTTCCATGCCTGTTTCAATCGAATTCTCCCACCCTCGGCTCCATCTCCCGAAAAACCCTTTCTTTTCCGCCTTACACCATTCACCACAATTAGGGCACTTGTTTAAGATTGTTTTTGCCATAATTTCAGATATTAAATCTTTTCTTCAACAAAGAAACCAGCATCTTGCCATTTTCATCCATGTTGTCATTTGATTCTGTAAGGAACCTCATCGGGACAAGAATTCTGTGTCCCCCAATACTTTTAAAAATGATATCACCATCTAAATATTCGACATACTTAATGTTGTTCCATCGGATATTTTTTATAGGTTTTTTATTCTTACTCTCAACAACAATAAAACGTTGGTCGGTTATTAATGTGACATAATTATTATTAGAATCATTACCGACAATAACCAAACCAACATTTTCATTTTTATGAAGAGAGTAACGTTCTCTAACATTTTTTTCTCCAGGCCCAATTCTTTTGTCACTTACATTCCCGTTGTCAAGATAATCATCATCAAATGTAAGATCAATATTTTCAAAGCTTAAAAAAGCCATTAAAGTTTCTAAATCCATAACTACAATTCTATTTCTTTTGCTCGTTCTTCTGATATTCCCAGCATATCGCGGAGGCGGTTGAGCATACGGTGTTCCTTGTCGGAGATTTGGCCGTCTTCACAGGCTTCACGGTAGGCTTCGAGGTATTCTTTCTCTTCATCGGTCAGCTGTGGGGTTGAAACGGATGCCTCTAGTTCTGCGGCTCGTGACTCGCTTAATCCGAGACGTTCGCGCTGCATATTCAGCAAGCGTCTGCCAGTCTTGGTCATCTCGCCATCTGCCAGACATTCTTTCACCTCGTCGATGTACTTCTGCTCGTTTGCAGTATACATTGCGGTTTGTTGGCTTGAGGCTTCTCCTGTCAGTTGCGACAATGGGGCGAACTTGACACTTATGGCAAGTACGGCATTCTCCTGTTGCTCAAACTTGGCTTCTTCTGTTTTGTCAAATGCCACGTTCATGTTTGCAAAGAGGGTTTCCAGCTCTCCCTTAATCTCTTTCATTTCACGGTTGTCAACCACCTGGCTTTTCTTCGTCTCAATACGCTCCTCATGTGTCAATAAATCGCCCTCCATCCGCTGACGATACAGACGTTGCCATGATGGTTCGCCGTTATACCATACAAGATTGTCAGGCAAAGCCGGAGCCTTATGCGGTTGGAAGGTCTGATGTAAGCTAATGGAACGGCTTATTTCCTCAATCAGGCGACGACTGTATTCATTATGGCCGGAACCATGAATGCTATTGCCGTTTCTTGATGCACCTCCGGACATATTCCGATTTCCAGAATTGGTGGAATCGTCAGACGTGCTGTTTAGACACTCAATGTTTATTTCTGTCGCTCCCAGAACTTGTGCCAACTCGCAGAACTCTCTTACACGGTCTTCTATCAACTCCAACTGATAGTCCTCAATGGGCATATATCGGTTTGTCGTAAGAGGATGGGCAACATACACCTCGTTCACTTTCGGATGACCTGTTGGAAATGATAACTTTGAGAGGTCGGAATCTATATCTAACGTCACAAAATGGTCTTGAAACAGATTATCAAATTTGTTGACAACCAAGAGGGTTTTACGGTCTTTATAGGGAATATCTAGAAAGTGTTCAGTGTATACTTTATCACACCTGTGAAAGTCAACTAAAGCATCTTCGCGAGATGTAGATTCACCTCCATTAGAAACAGTGTGTTTCTCTTCATTGTCAGCAAATCGAGCAGCCATTAATGCATATTGCCTTGCTGCACAATATTCTGCATTGCCTTTTGGCTCAACGTTTAAATCAATGATACTTTCTATAAGATAGCAGACTTCTCCATACAATATACTCCCATACTCTGTCGTTTCTGGATTTAATGCTTTGTATAAGGAGTCTAGGGCATTTTTCCAATTCTTTAAGTCGCGATAACTCTGCCCAATTAATACATACCCCGTTGCCATTGCCCATGAATCAGGTGGAATTTGAGCTTGCATTTGCTCAACAATAGATATTCTCTTTCTGGGATCTTCTTCTTTATCATACATCGCAGACATTCTATGCCAAGCATCTTTAACTGGGTCCACAGCACTCTTTACGCATTCGTTCAAAATATTGGCAATATCTCTTCCATAATATCCATATAGACTTTCATCAGAATCTTTGAGAAACCAACTAACGTGTATGGAGTAGGCTTCATTTATATTATCATTCTGCCAAAAGTATATAGTAGCATCGTTATATGTGACTTGCTGAATATCCCGCCATGCAAAAAAGACTCCTTCACTAGGCTTGTCGTTATCAGGGACCAAGTAATAGTATTTGTCTGTTATTACTGTTCCTTGGTTACGTTCATTCCAAAAGGAAGTGTCTCGTATGAAGAGTATTTCCTCATCGTTTTCGATATTAAAGAATTGCCTTACTTCACTCTTCATCTGACTAGATGGATTAATGGCACAATCATCCGTATTCTGGTCGCAATGCCTTCGCCAACAAGAATTTGAAGGTGTTGTATGATTATAGAATACATTTGAAAATTCGCTCATAACTTATCCTATTCTTTGAACGTCTAAATATGCCATACTCAATGCTCCAGCCTTGCGGATGTCAATGCCGTAGATACGCATAAAGGCATCGGCTACGGCTTGACCACCGTTTGTGGTGACGGGGTTGGTGATGTTGTTTGTTACCACATCCACGCTCATGCCACGCTCGACGCGGATGCCACTGGTTAGCTTGCTGCTCTTGACTGTTATTCTGTATACCATATCGATAAGATTTAAAGGTTTATATTTTTGCAAAAATACTTGTTATTATTATTTGTTATTCTGTTATAGACAATTATAGATAAAATTACAGTTGGTCGGGCAGTGTCGGGTATAGGTTATGCAAGTATACTTTCAGGTTGTAGTCTGCACTACGGGCATAGCTGCTGAAGCGGTCTTTGGGCCATGCGGGACCGTAGAAGAACAGTCGCATTTTGCGGTAGTCGCCACGCTCGGTTAGCATCTTGACGAGGTAGATGAGCTCGTAACTCTTGCCGTTACGGCCGTGCCATTCTAGGGGGACAACTCTTTCGGGGCGCATACGGCCGGAAAAACGGTATGCGAAGAGCTGCTTCACGGCAAGGCTGTTATCAATATAACCGCTTTCGGAGAGGTAATTGATTAGTTCTGTGAATCGTTCCGGACCAGCCGTAATTACCTCGTGACGCAGGTTGAAGTGCTCGTCGGCATTGGCCAAACCGCTCGTCTGCGAGAAATAGTCGGCGGGCAGACAGAACCCGTCACCGTCGACCTTCTGCGTTGCAGGTATGGCTGCGGCTTCTGGACGTGCAAGCAGAGCCTCGATGATTCTCCGCTCACGCAGCTTGAAGGACTTGATATTGTCGGTATATAGACCGCGAAGCCATACGAGGCTGTTCTTCGCGTTCTCATATTGTGCAGTGAAGTAATGTTGTGCGTCACAGTCGTCGCCGTTCATTATCTTCAATGCCTCGTCCGATAAACGCTCCGATGAGCGCATCAGCGTCTGTGCGCTGTTATCCTGCTCCAGGGTGTTAGTCACCGGCAAGGCATCCATCGTTGTGAATATATCTTCAAACGGCTGGCTGAAGACCGCAGAGGTATCCGGCCAAATAATGCGGCAAAGCCAGCTTACTGTCTGCAATCCACAATGATTCTCATTTATTGTCGCAGTGAATGCCTGACGGTCACGTTCCTGATAGCATTGCCGCAGACGTTCTATTGTGGCTGAGTCGCCGTCGATTGTACGGATTATCTCTTCTGCCGTGTATGGCTCCACACTGCATAACGAAAGGAAAATGTCATCGGCAGTACACTGAATGGAATTCTCCTTGGCCTGCTCGGCAAGCTCGCCCATATACTCATGTATCAAACGATTGTTGATGATGAACGAGATGACGCGGTGTAGTGGAGCAAGAACGTTGCAAGAGAGCGAGACTGTCTCCCGATAGACCACACCAAACCTCGGATCAGCGAGGTTATCCTGTATCACGGACAACACCTCGTCGGGCAGGTGATATTCACTTGCCTTCTTCAGCCCTTGGTAGTAGAGCTTCTGTCTTTCACCCTCCGAGATATAGTCCATGTCTGCTCTTTCTTTGTGCCGCACTGTCTCCCGGATTGGCGGTTATACTTCAATGAAAAAGCATGGAGACAATGTTGCTTGTTTCAACTCTTGAGGTTTTGCCCGACCTATCAGCTTGAAACCTACGAACTTTATCCCATGCTTTGAAATATGCTAACGCTTTGTGGCGAAAACATACCAAATAAGCAAAGGCATCAGTATCGGAGTCAGCTGATATGATTGAAATTGGGCAAATTTCAAGAGTGACCTTTTACGAATGCTTTTTGCATCGATTAGACAACTCGCGTCTAAATCAGGTGCAAATATACATATTTTATTTGATACTGAGCCTTTGTGGGATAAAATTCTTTATAAAAACAAACAAATCAGCTCATTGCAAAGGAATAACCATAGGTAAAGCATTCTTGTAATCATGTGTTTCTGATGGGAATATGAACTTTTTTCGTCATATCCCACAGGGTACACCGCCGAAGGATCGCCGAACCACCATAGAAGTCACAAAGAAGTCATGGGCAACAAACTAAAGAGACAAAAACTGGAAGGCGAGGACTTTCCGTCTTGAAAGCGGGTACAAAAGTACGAACATTTTTTACAAACTGACAAAATAATTTGTCCCCGACAGCCAAACGACTATCAGGCACACTGTCGGCGACAACAGAATTACCAGATGAAAAAAAACTGCCGCAGGCTAATTCGAGTAATTCGCTCGGAATTGTCCTGCGGTAGCTAATTCGTTCAATTCGGATAATTCGCCGTTAAAAAAGAATTGCCGTTACTTGAACAGCGCGTCGATCTGTTCCTGGTAGGCGGCGGCGACGTTGCGGCGGATGAGCTTCTGCGTCGGCGTGAGCATCTTGTTGGCCTCGGTCCACGCCTCGGCCACCAGCGCGAATTTCTTCACTCGCTCGGTCTCGCCCAGCTCGGCATTGTACTTGTCTACGACCTTCTGGAAACGGGCCACGACTTTCTTGTCGGCAATCATCTCCTCCTTGGTCTCGGCAGTGACGCCGTGGCGCTTGCACCAGTCTTTCAGCATGTCGAAATCGGGCGCGATAAGGGCGGCGGCAAACTTCTGGTCGGCACCCACCACCATCATGTCGAGGATGAACGGCGCCTGCTTCATCTTCTCCTCAATGACCTCTGGATTGATATATTTGCCCATGGAGGTCTTGAACATGCTCTTCGTGCGGCCGGTGATGAAGAGGTATCCGTCGGGGTCGAAGTAGCCGGTGTCGCCGGTGTGGAACCACCCCTCGCTGTCGATGGCCTCGGCGGTGAGTTCGGGCTGGTTGTAGTAGCCCTTCATCACATTGCCACCACGGCACTGTATCTCGTTGGTCTTCTCGTCGATACGCACCTCGATAGCACGCATGGCGAAGCCCACGGAGCCAATCTTGCGACCCTTCTTGTTCGAGTTCGTCACGGCGATGAGCGGCGAGCACTCGGTGAGGCCGTAGCCCTCGTAGAGGTCGAGGCCCACACAGGAGAAGAAGCGCGTGAGACGCGGCTGGATGGTGGCACCGCCACTGACGAGCATGTACAACTCGCCACCCATGCTCTCACGTATCTCTTTATAAACCAGCTTGTCGGCCAGCCGCTTCTGCAGCTTGTACCATACCGAGAGTTTGCTCTCGTCGAGGTCGTATTCGAAGGCCAGATCGAGGGCCCAGTCGAAGATCTTCTTCTTCATGCCCGTCAACTTCTCTCCTTTGCGGAAAATCTTGTCGTAGACCTTCTCGATGAACCTCGGCACACAGGCCATCATGTTCGGGCTAATCTCCTTGCAGTTATCGCCCACCTTGGCTATGCTCTCGGCGTAAGCTATCTCGAAGCAGAGCCACTGGTAGAGGTAGCCCATCATACGCTCGTAGATATGGCACATGGGCAGCCAGCTCAATGCCTTCGTCCAGGTCTTTCCGGGGCTCTCCTTGATCTCCTGCACGTTCATAATCAAGCCTCTGTGCGTCAGCATGGCGCCCTTGGGCGTCCCCGTGGTGCCACTGGTGTAGATCATCGTGCAGATGTCGTCAATGGTCAGCGCATCCTTAATCTCCTGCAGACGCTGCGGGGCGTCGGGATGTTCTTTAATATACTGGCGACCAATCTCATAGATATCCTCAATCGACTTCACGCCCTCCATGGGGACGATGGTGCAGAGGTTTTCCAGATGCGGCAGCTTCTCGCGTATATTGCTGATTTTCTTATACAGCGTAGCGTTCTCCACCACCAGCAGACGCACCTGGGCGTCGTTGAGGATGTACTGGTAGTCCTCCTCGCTGATGGTCGGATAGATGGGCAGCAGCACGGCACCCGTCTGTTGCACGCCGAAGTCCACATAGTTCCACTCCGGACGGCCGGCACTGATCAGGCCGATATTCTCGCCCTTCTTCACGCCGAGATGCAGCAGGGCATAGCTGATAAGGTCAACCTTCTCTATATATTCGTCAATATAGTGGGATTTCCATTCGCCGTTTTCCTTGAATTTGAACACCGGACGCTCCGGATGCAGTTCCTTCCTCCACTGAAGCAGGTCGAACAGACGTGTAGGCTCTTGCATAATCAATGTATTATTTTATGTTAATTTTGCAAAATTACGTATATTTTTTGAACTAAACAAAAAAAAATTCACCCAACCGTGCTTTTCCTCACACTTTCAACCTATTAACGACCTACCAACACCGTACCAACACCGTACCAACTCCTACCACAGTCGGACTTGGTACGGTGTTGGTACGGTTTTGATACGTTCTTCATACCCCCCTCCTACCCCCTCGCTGGAGGTTTCATCTGTTTTTTTCATTTTTCGTCTTACACATTTCACTTTTTTCGTATCTTTGTAGTTTTAAAACAGAATCCCTGACGCGATGGCAATAACTGAGAAACAACTGATTGCGGATTTAGAGGCGGGTCTCTTCAAGCCCGTTTACCTCCTCACCGGCGAGGAGAACTACTATATCGACGTGGTTTCCGACTATTTCGAGACCCGTATCGTCGACGAGTCGATGCGCGACTTCGACCAGACGGTGGTCTATGGTCGCGACACGACGATGGCCGCCGTCATCAGCGATGCCAAACGCTACCCCATGATGTCGCCCGTCCACCTGGTCATCGTCAAGGAGGCACAGGACATCGACACCAAGCAGTGGGAGCAGCTGGCGGCCTACCTGGAGCATCCCTCCGAGAAGGGCGTCATCGTCTTCTGCTACCGCCACAAGAAACTCGACAAGCGCACCGCTGCCTACAAAGCCATCGACAAGAAAGGCTGCGTCTACGAGACCCCCAAGGTGTGGGACAACCAGGTGCCACGCTGGATTGCCGACCAGGTAAAATCCAAGGGATTCAGCATCAGCGAGAAAGCCACCTACCTCATCACCGAGTCGCTAGGTGCCGACCTCGGCAAGATCGCCAACGAATTGTCAAAGATCTATCCCCTGCTCCCTGCCGGGGGTGCCATCACCGAGCAACTCATTGAGGAGCAGATAGGTATCAGCAAGGACTACAACGTCTTCGAGCTGCAGAAAGCCATCGGACGGCGCGACCCGGAGATGTGCAACCGCATCGTCAACTACTTCGCCGCCAACCCCAAGAAGAACCCCATCCAGCTAGTGCTGCCCATCCTCTACGGCTATTTTTTAAAAGTGATGTTCTACCATCAGCTTGAGAACAAGAGCGATGCGGCGAAGGTGCTGGGCTGCGCCCCCAGTTTTGTGCAGGACTATGCCGTGGCGGCCTCGAACTACAAACTCGGCAAGCTGGCCACCTGCATCGGCTACCTCTACGAGACCGACCTGCGCAGCAAGGGCGTCCGCAACAGCGGCAACGTCACCGACGGCGAACTGCTGAAAGAACTGATTTTTAAAGTAATCCACTAACCGTAGGGAGTGAAAAGGAGTGAAGGGGAGTGAGAGGGAGTGAGAGAACAATAGCATTTGCATGCAAAAAAAGCATAATAAAAATAACCATGATAAAACAAAACAGCAATAAACAACATAAGAGACAAAAATCATTTGTCTTTTCAGCCCCACACCAGCTCAGCCCGGAAGACCACAGGACTTCCTCTTATTTCACTCCCTCTCACTTCCTTTCACTCCTTATCCTTTTCCTCTGCAGTTTTCAATTTATTTCGGCTCAGTGCACTGTGAAGGGTGTGCTGTTTGACGAGAAGAACGGTGAGGCTGTGCCGTTCGCCAACGTAGTTCTCTACGAACGCGACCTTTCAGGAGCGAACGTTGAGAAACCGACAACCCACGGCTGCGCCACCGACATCAACGGATTCTTCCTCATCAACAAAGTCCCCGAAGGGAAATACACACTGAAAGTCAAATATGTAGGCTACGAAGAATACTCCACCCCCGTCGACCTGAAGAAAGGCAAGACCATCACCCTCACCATCCACCTCAAGCCCGCGGCGCAGATGCTCAAAGCCGTGGAAATCACCGACAGCCGCATCGAGGAACGCCGTATGCAGACACAGGTGTCGGTGGAGAAGCTCTCCTCGTCGCAGATCCAGCAGATGCCCTCCATCGGCGGCACCGCCGACATCGCACAGTACATGCAGGTGCTGCCCGGCGTCAGCTCCACCGGCGACCAGGGCGGCCAGCTCTACATCCGCGGCGGCTCCATGATCCAGAATCTCTGCCTCCTCGACGGCATGATTGTCTACAACCCCTTCCACTCCATAGGCCTCTACTCCATCTTCGAGACCGACGTCATCCTCAACGCCGACATCTACACCGGCGGCTTCGGCGCTGAATACGGCGGCCGCATGTCGTCGGTGATGGACATCACCACTCGCGACGGCAACAAGCGCCACCACACCGGCAAGATAGGCCTCAATACCTTTGGCGCCAGCCTCATCCTCGAAGGCCCCCTGAAGCGCGAGAGCGAGAACTCCAAGGCCACCATCTCCTACCTCGTCACCGCCAAAAACTCATACCTCTCCAAGACCTCCGACCTCTTCTACTCCTATATCGACGGCGGCCTGCCCTTCGACTTCCTCGACCTCTATGGCAAGCTCTCCATCAACTCGGGCACCGGCAGCAAGGCCAACTTCTTCGGCTTCCGCTTCGACGACCAGGTCAAGGGCTACCGCGCCATCGCCGACTACCACTGGCAGAATTTCGGCGCCGGCACCAATTTCATGCTCGTCACCGGCTCGTCGGCCATCCTCGAGGGCTCCCTCGCCTACTCCAAATACTCCATCACCCTCAACGACGGCACAGCAGAAGACAAGTACAGCGACATCAGCGGATTCAATGCCACACTGCAAGTCACCAACTTTCTGGGCAACAACAAGCTGAAATACGGACTTTGCTTCGAAGGCTACACTACCGACTACGAATACTGGAACTCCTACAACATACAGACCAAACAGCAGGACCCCTCCACCAACCTCGCGGCCTACGCCACATACAACATCAATGCCGGCCGCTGGCTCATCGACCCCGGCCTGCGTCTCTCCTACTACGCTACCCTCGGCGACGTGAGTCTCGAGCCCCGCCTCGCCGCCAAGTTCAACGCCACCGACAACCTGCGATTCAAGTTCGCCGGCGGCTTCTACAGCCAGGTGTTCCTCGACGCCCGCTCCGACAACGACATCGTCAACCTCTTCAACGGCTTCCTCACCGGCTCGCCCGACCTCCACTACCCCGAGACCTTCCTCGGCGAAGCTGTGTCGTCCTGCGTGCAGACCGCCAAGCACCTTGTCATCGGCGCCGAATACGACCTCACCGAGCACATCACCCTCAACGCCGAGTTCTACTACAAGCACTTCGACCAGCTGCTCAACGCCAACCGCAACAGAATCTACGAGGACGACAACGACTATGGGAACCCCACCCTCATCGATGGCTCTCCCAACCCCTACTACCAGCCTGAATATCTGCGCAAAGACTATGTCATAGAGAAAGGTATGGCCACGGGCTTCGACCTGAGCTGCCGCGCCGACCTCGAGCGCCTATATGTATGGGCTACCTACTCGCTGGGCTATGTCGAGCGCACCGACGAGATACAGACTTACACCCCCCACTACGACCGCCGCCACACCGTCAACCTGCTGACCACCTACTCCCTCGGCGACGAACGCGAGTGGGAGCTCAGCGCCCGCTGGACCTTCGGCTCGGGATTCCCCTTCACCCAGACCCAGGGCATCTTCGAACGCCTCCTCTTCGACGGCGGCATCGTCAGCGACTACACCGACGAAAACGGACAGTACAGTTTTCATTACGCCGAGATCTACAAGGGCCGTCTGCCCTCCTACCATCGCCTCGACCTCGGCGTCAAACGTAAATTCTCACTTGGAACACGCTCCATCCTCGAACTCAGCCTCTCGGCCACCAACGTCTACAGCCGCGAGAACATCTTCTACTTCAACCGCGCCACCTTCGAGCGCGTCAATCAGCTGCCCATCCTCGTCTGCTTCGGCGGTACGCTGACCTTCTAGCCTATCTTCGTCCAGTCGATGGGCTGCTGCCCTTGGGCGAAGAGGTAGCTGTTGGCCTGGCTGAAGTGGTGGCAGCCGAAGAAGCCCCTATACGCCGACAGGGGCGAGGGATGCGGGGCCGTGAGGACACAGTGTCTCGTGGTGTCAATCAATGATTTCTTGGCAATGGCATAACTTCCCCAGAGGAGGAAGACGAGGCCCGTACGCTGCTGACTGAGGGCCTGGATGGCGGCATCGGTGAAGGTCTCCCACCCATGCTTCTGATGGCTTCCCGCCTGATGGGCTCGGACGGTGAGGGTGGCGTTGAGCAGCAACACCCCCTGTGCGGCCCAGCCGCTGAGGTCGCCACAGGCGACGGGGATCTGCGTCCCTAGGTCGTCGTTGATTTCCTTGATGATATTGACCAACGAGGGCGGCACCTGTATGCCCTGCGGCACAGAGAAACAGAGCCCCATGGCCTGACCGGGCTCGTGGTAGGGGTCCTGGCCAAGAATAACCACCTTCACCTTGTCGAAGGGGGTGCTGTCGAAAGCATTGAAAATCTTGCTCCCGGGAGGATAGCAGGTATGCTGCTGACGCTCGGCGACGAGGAACTCCTTGAGCTGCGCAAAATACGGCGCCTCGAACTGCGGCCGCAGCACGGCGTACCAGGAGGGGTCAATCTTTACCATGGGCATTAAAGTCTTTAAGGACCTTAAGGACTTTAAGGTCGTTACACTAGGAAACTGTTATACTTCTTTTCTTTGCCAATCTGGCTAGCGATGCCGTGACCGGGCAAGACACGGTAGTCGTCAGGGAGGACAAGGATGCGTTCCTTGAGTTTGGAGATGAGCGTGGGGTAGTCGCCACCAGGCAGGTCGGTGCGGCCGATGCTGAAATGGAAGAGGGCGTCGCCGCTGATGACGGCCTTGTCGGAGGCAACGACATAGCAGATGCTTCCCGGACAATGACCGGGCACATAGCGGCATTCCACCTCGGTTTCCCCCACCTTAATGATGTCGTTGTCGTTGATTTCCAGCACCTCGAGGTCGCCCATATTGTCGACAGCAAAGCCCATGACGCTGCCGTAGGCCTCTGCCTGGTTGAGCAACTTCCGCCCTTCCGGATGCATGGTGACCGGCAGCCCGTAATGCTCGCAGCACTGGCGCAGCCCAGCGATGTGGTCGACATGAGCGTGGGTGAGCAATATGCCCACCACCTGTAGCGACGACGACGTCACATAGTCAGCCAGCTGACTATCCTCGTAGGAAGCCTCGGCAGCAGGGTCGACGATAGCGCACTGCCGTGTCGCCTCGTCGACAATCAAATATGTATTTACCTCAAAATGATTGAAAGTAAACTGCTTAATCATATCACTGCACCTTGGTCATTTGGAAGGTGGCGGTATAGGTGGTGCCGTCGTCTTGCTGACGGAGGGCGGTCCAGTTCATGACGCCATCGGCGATGGAGGCAATCTCCCACCACTCGCGGTTTTCCACCTCCTCGCCACCGTTTTTCCAACGGGTGCAGAGCAAGGTGCCGTCAACAAAATAGGCTGCGAAGGAGTTGACTTCCGAGTTCCAATTGCTGTCGGCATCCAGGCTGTAGTAGAGATAGGTGCCGTCGGCAAGATACTCCCAGCGGTGCAGCCCGCCGTCGTCAAACTCCGAGCCATCATCGCTGGTGACACGACCTTCCCACAGGCCGAGAATGTCGGTGCTGAAGTCCTCTTCAACCCTTTTCCACATGGTGGTGCCAGTGTTGACATTCACAGGTTCGCCGTTGCGATAGGTAGTGTTTTCGACATAGGCAAGCATCTCCGTATCGGAAAAGGACTTGATGTCGAATTCGGCCACGAAGGTGGTGGTCTTGTTGATATTACCGCTCACGATAATCTTGTTATTTTCCACAGAGACGTTGCACGGCGCCTTGTAGGTCCACCTCGGATTGGTCTCGGAGTAGCCCACCATAGAGGCACTCACATAGCCACTGGTCGGCGATTCTATGGTGTATACTATTTTCCCGTTGGTCGGCAAGTCGACTCCATCCAACTGAGACAGCATCCACTTGCCCACCATCCGCTCTTGGAGGTTCTCGATATTCAACTCGTCGTCTTCAGAGCAGGAGACAAAAGCCATGGCCACGAGAGCCAGCATCAAAAAAATCTTCTTCATTGTATTCAATTGTTAATCCAACTTTCAATCTGTTCTTTCTGAACAGCGGGGATGTCGAGTTTCATTTTCTTGCGGAGGCCGCCCAGGTCGTTGAGGAGCTTGTTGGGGTTGGCGGCTTTGAGCTGGGATATGGTATTGATACCTGCCTTGCGGATTACCGGCACCCATTCGGCGGGGACGCCGTGCTTGACGAAATCCTCGTCGGTGGTGACGGCGGCTTTCTTCTCGGGCTTCATCAGGGGGAAGAGGAGCACGTCCTGAATGTTCTGTTCGTCTGTCATCATCATCACCAAGCGGTCGATGCCAATGCCCATGCCGCTAGTGGGTGGCATGCCGTACTCGAGGGCGCGCACGAAGTCCATGTCGATAAACATGGCCTCGTCGTCGCCTTTCTCGCTCAGACGCAGCTGCTCCTGGAAGCGCTCCAGCTGGTCGATGGGGTCGTTGAGCTCGCTATAGGCGTTAGCCAGTTCCTTGCCGCAGACGAAGAGCTCGAAGCGTTCGGTGAGGTTGGAATTGTCGCGGTGGCGCTTGCAGAGGGGCGACATGTCGATGGGGTAGTCTGTGACGAAGGTGGGCTGTATCAACGTGGGCTCGCACTTCTCACCGAAGATGGCGTCGATCAGCTTGCCTTTGCCCATCGTCTCGTCGACTTCAATGTTGAGGGCTTTGCAGGTGTCGCGCAGCTGCTGCTCGTCCATGTTCTCCACGTCGTAGCCAGTCTGTTCCTTGATGAGTTCGCACATCGGAGCGCGGCGGAAGGGACCGCCGAAGTCAATCTCGTGACCCCACACGTTCACTTTGGTGGTGCCGTGTAACTCTTGGGCGATGCGTCCCAGCATGGTCTCGACGAAGGTCATCATCCAGTTGTAGTCCTTGTAGGCCACGTATATTTCCATGCAGGTGAACTCAGGGTTGTGTGTGCGGTCGATGCCCTCGTTGCGGAAGTTGCGGCTGAACTCGTACACTCCGGCATAGCCGCCGACGATAAGGCGCTTGAGGTACAGCTCGTCGGCGATGCGCAGGTAGAGCTCCATGTCCAGCGCGTTGTGGTGCGTGATGAAGGGGCGCGCCGCAGCGCCGCCGGGGATTACCTGCAGCACCGGTGTCTCCACCTCGAGGTAGCCCTGCTCGTTGAAGAAGGAGCGCATCGTGTTGATTATCTTGGTGCGCTGCACAAAAGTCTCGCGCACCTGCGGGTTGACGATGAGGTCAACATAACGCTGGCGGTAGCGAAGCTCGGGGTCGCTGAAGGCGTCGTACACCACGCCGTCCTTCTCCTTGACGATGGGCAGGGGACGCAGGCTCTTGCTGAGCACCGTGAGGCTCTTCACATGGATGGAAGTCTCACCCATCTGGGTCACGAAGACATATCCCGTCACACCGATGATGTCGCCGATGTCCAGCAGGCGCTTGAAGACGGTGTTGTAGAGGGTCTTGTCCTCACCGGGGCATATCTCGTCACGCTTGATATAGAGCTGTATACGGCCGTAGCTGTCCTGCAGCTCCACGAAGGAGGCGGCGCCCATGATGCGGCGGCTCATAATGCGGCCAGCGATGCTCACGTTCTGGAAAAGGCTATTGTCCTGCGGGAATTTCTCAAGAATCTCGCTGCTCTTGGCGTTCACCTCATAGAGGGCGGCGGGATAAGGGTTGATACCCAGATTCTTCAACTCTGCCAGCGAATTGCGGCGTATCTGTTCTTGCTCAGTAAGTTCTGCCATAATATCTTATTGTATTTTTGTATTCTATAAATAAAATGCAAAAATAATAAAAAAAAAGAAAACGGCGGTCATTTTCTCTTTTTTTAACGGCTAATTTAACTTATTTGACTAATTGCTGGCGCGGTCCAATTGCAAGCTAATTACCCTAATTGGGCTGGCGCATGCCCTTATTTGAGTAATTAGCCTTAAATTGACCTGCGCAAGCTTAATTCGTTTAATTCGCCGTTAAAAATTATTCGCCGTTCAGTTCAACGGACCCTGCGAATAGAATGGAGCCGGTGAGTGTAGGTCTCGCCGTTGAAGATTCCCGTGGAGTCGAGCTTGTCAATGCGCACGAAACCAGACGAGTGGACGATACGGCCGTCACCCATGCAGATGCCCACATGGATAACGCGGCCTTGGTCGTTCTGGAAGAAGGCCAGGTCGTCGCGCTGGATGTCGCAGAGGCAGACCTCGTCGCCGCAGGTGGCCTGCTGCGAGGCATCGCGCGGCAGCCACACACCCTTGGCTTTGAAGCATATCTGTGTGAGGCCACTACAGTCGATGCCCGCCTTCGAGCGACCACCCCAGAGATAGGGCGTGCCGAGGAAGTGGCGCTCCGCCAGCGAGGCGGCGTCCTCGAAGGGGATGTACTGCTTGTTGTCCAACCAGCCCTCATAGCCGTCGTAGACGCAACGCACCTTCGACCATTTTTCTTGGCGGTCAATGACTTCCACCGTGTCGCCCAGCACCAGCTGGTTTACCATCTCGGCCCTGTCGCTGGCCTCTCCTCGCATCGGCACCGCCGACAAAAAACAATATCCTTTCATTAACTATTAACTTTTAACTCCTACAGTTGCCCTCGTTCAATCGAGCGCACGATACGGTCTATCATATTGTCCTTCTTGTCGTGCGCCGGGTCGAACTTCGTCTTCAAATTGAAGCCGAAAAGGCGTGCGAAGGCCTGATAGAGACCCGCTCGGAACGAGCCCCGCAAATCGCCGACAAGGGCGTAGGCAGAGCGGTTCGTCTCACGGTCTATCAACTTGATCAACACCAGTCCCTGCGAGTAGGTGCGCTTCTTCAGGTCCTGCTTATATTCCGCCTCAATATCCTTCTCCGCCTGCTTCAGTGCCGCCTTCCGCTGCTTCTTGGGCATATTCGCAATCTCTATCTCTAAAGCGTCGAGACGCCGCTTCGCCTCACGAGCATAGGGTAGCATCAGCTTCACATTGCGTATCAGTTTGGCATTGCTCTTGATTTCCTTGGGTGTCAGCAACATCCCCGAAGAGTAGATTGTCACCTCGCGCAGGAAATACAGCGGAATCGTATCGCCGTCCAGTATCGTGCCAAAGGTGTGATGTCCCCGAACGGCCGCATCCTGCCCCCTCGAGGCAAAAGGAAAAAGGGAAAAAGTAAAAAGTAAAAGGTAGACTAACCACCGACCCTGCGGCAGTCCTCTATAACCTTTAACCGATCTACCTGCCTCGCAGGCCTGCGGCCGTAGTGGAGCAAAGCTATAACCTTTCACGTTTTACGTTTAATGTTTTACATTCATCACTCCTCACTCATAAATCATAAATCATAATTCCTCTCTCTTCACTATCTTAACGTCTTTCAGACGCTTTTAGTATTTTGTGACGGGAAAAATAAAAAACTTGCCACCATTATTAAAAAAAAAGTGTACTTTTGCACGTCAAAAAAACATTCAACCATGGAAGAAATCCTTCATGCCGAGAGTCTGTGCAAAACCTTCACACTCTCGCGAAAACAACAGAAAATCGAGCACACCGACAACAAGAGAAAGACCGCGGTGGACCATCTGAGTTTCACCGCTTACCGCGGAGAAATTTTCGGCCTTCTCGGCCCCAACGGTGCCGGCAAGACCACCACGCTCCGCATGCTCTCCTCCCTCATCCGTCCCGACGAGGGCGACGCCATCCTCGACGGCTGCAGCGTCGTGCAAGAGCCCGAGAAGGTGCGCGCCAAGATAGGTTTCCTCACCTCCGAGCTCAAGCTCGAAGACTTCTTCACCCCTAACTACCTCTTCGACTTCTTCAGCCGCCTCCACGGCGTCGACGAAAGCACGATGGCAGAACGAAAAGAGCGCATGTTCAAGCGCTTCGGCATAGACAAATTCGCCGAGGTGAAGGTCGCGAACCTCAGCACCGGCATGAAGCAGAAGCTCTCCCTCGTCATCTCGCTGGTCCACGACCCCGAGATTATCATCTTCGACGAGCCCACCAACGGTCTCGACGTGCTGACGGCCCGCACCGTCACCGACTACCTCCAGGAGCTCCGCTCCGAGGGCAAGAGCATCATCCTCAGCACCCATATCTTCAGCCTCGTGGAGCGCCTCTGCGACCGCGTAGGCGTCATCATCGACGGCCGCATGATAGCCTGCGGCTCCCTCGACGAAGTATGCAACGGTCTCTCGCTCGAAGACCGCTTCTTCGAAATTTATAAAGAAGTGAAGGGCAACGAAGAATAAACAATAAACTGTGGTAGTTAAAGGTAGTCAAAAGTAGTTAAAGAACAAATGAAGGCTGGCGCGGTCATTGCTTATTGCTGGTGCTATTGTCCTTTAACTACCCAGGCGAACGCAGTGAGCTAACTACATTTAACTTCTTTAACTACTAACAAAAATAATATCATCATGAAATCAAATACCTTAACGATAATCAAGAAAGAGTTCGCCCGCTTCTTCGGCGACCGCCAACTGATATTCACCGCCATCATCATGCCCGGCCTGCTCATCTACCTCATCTACACCCTCATGGGCAACGGCATGAGCCAGATGATGACCGAAGGCATGGACGAGAACGTCACCGTCCGCGTGGAGAATATGCCCGAGACCTTAGCACCAATGTTCGCCGACACCGACAGCCTCAACATCAAGGTCCTCCCCTCCCCCTTCACACAGAAGGACATCGACCTCCTGGAAGACAAAGAGATTAACACCGTGCTCCTGCGCTTCCCGACCGACTTCGACACATTGCTCGTCACCTACGACCCTCAGAGCGGTGAGTTGGCCCCCAATATCGAGATTTACTACAACTCGGCCAATAACGCCTCTCAACGCGTCTATACCATGCTCGAGACCATGTTCACCTCCTTCGAGGACCAGATGAGCAACCGCTTCGACATCAACCGCGCCGACTGCGAAGAGCAGACCTTCGACCAAGCCAGCAGCGACGACGTGCTGGGCAACATCCTCTCCAAACTCATCCCCATGCTTATCCTCATGATGCTCTTCAGCGGCGTCATGGCCATAGCCCCCAGCGCCATTGCTGGCGAGAAAGAGCGCGGCACCATCGCAACACTCCTCGTCACCCCGATGAAGCGCAACGAACTAGCCCTCGGAAAGATTGTGTCACTCAGTGCCATAGCACTCCTCAGCGGACTCTCCAGCTTCATCGGCATCGTCCTCTCGCTGCCCAAGATGATACAAGCCGACGCGGAAGGCGTGGAACTGGGCCTCAACTACACCGGTTCCGACTACATTGTACTGCTGCTCATCATCCTGGCCTCGGTACTCATCATGGCTTCCGCCGTCAGCCTCCTCTCGGCACTGGCCAAAGACGTCAAGAATGCCGGCACCATGATCACCCCCTTCATGCTTGTGGTGATGCTCTGCGGCCTCATGCCTATGTTCCAGAACGGCGCCAGCGAGAACCTCGCCGTCTACCTCATCCCCTTCTACAACAGCATCGAGGTGATGACCGCCGTCTTCGCCCACGAACTGCAGTGGACGCCCGTCCTCATCACCCTGGCCGCCAACATCGTCTATACCAGTATTGCCGTCTGGGGCCTCACTCGCATGTTCAACAGCGAGAAGGTGATGTTCTCAAAATAATGCCACATCACCCAATATTTGTATCTTTGCAGCCAAGGAAAGCACCATTTAACAAAACAGCATACCATGTCCAAATTTAAGAAGATCAGCACCTATATGCTGATTTCCGCCATCCTGACCGTTGTCGGATGCACCAAAGACGACGACCCCCACGGACGTGGCTTCGACCCCTATTTGATTACTGAAGCTCACATCACCGACTCGACCTACTACTCGGACAAATCCTTCACCGCCTACAACTTCGTCTACCCCTCGAAGGACCCCTACGGCAACGATGTGATGCTCTCGGGCACCATCACCATCGGCGACGAAGTGAAAGACAGTGCCTACGCCAAGGGACTGCTGCTCTACAACCACTACACCGTCTACCGTGCCGACCAATGTCCGTCGAAGGGGAATCTGTCGGAACAGAAATCCTTCTCGCTGTTGAGCCTCATCACCATTTCGCCCGATTACTATGGCTTCGGCGCCACAGAGTCGAAAAACCAAGGCTATTGCATCTCGCAGGCCAACGCTCAAGCTGCTGTCGATGCCCTGCTCGCCGCCAAGCAAATCATGGCCGCCAAGGGCTACTCCTGGGGTGACCGGTTGTTCAATCTCGGCTACTCGCAGGGTGGGCAGACCACCTTGGGTGTGGTACGCTTGGTGGCGGAAAAGTATCCCGACATCGACATCACCTACTCCTTTGCCGGTGCCGGTGTCTACGACCTCCCCGAGACCTACCGCCAGTTCATCTCCGCCACCTTCGCAGGCGCGCCCAGCACGGTGGTCAGCGTGATGCTCGCCTACAACCAGTACAAAAAACTCGGCATCGCGCGCGAGGAAATGCTCACCGAACCCGTACTCAGCCACATCGACGAATGGATTCTCAGCAAGCGTTATACTCTCGAGGAAATTGACGCAATGATTGGCCCACTCACCATCGACCAGTACACCACCGAAGCCATGCGCGATAGCACCAGCAGCCTCTCCAATACCATGATGGCGGCCCTCGACCTCGACAATCTCTGCAAAGGCTGGACGCCCCGTGGCAACGAGAAGATTATGCTCTTCCACAGCAGCCTGGACGACTATGTGCCGGTGGTCAACACCGAGAATATGTATAGTTTCCTCATCGAAAATGGCTTACCCTCCGATAATATCGACCTGGACATCGAGGAAATCGGTCCCTCCGGCGACACCCCCGCCCACAAGAAAGCTGCCACCACTTTTGGATTTAAGGCCTTGGCTACAATGATAGCATTAATGAACGGAGATAAATAATGGCATAAAACTCAGGCTACTACATCACTCACCATGTAGAACCGATGAGATTGCAGCCGCCACCGCCTCACGATAACGAGGTAGCGTGGCGGCTTTCATTATGGCCTTTTTCTGCTTGTGCGGGATGTCGAGATACTCCCAAAAGGCATGGAGTCGCGAGAGAATTTGGCTGTCGCCGCAAAGGCTTTCTACTGCGTGACGGTAGACAACGGTGTGCATATCCCTGACAACCTCGTGCGGCTCTTTGTCGCTGAGCATCCACGGCCGAGCCAACAGCCCGCGGCCAATCATCATACCTTTGACTTTTTCTTTGGAGTGAGAGGGAGTGAAAGGGAGTGAGAGGGAGTGAGAGGACAATTGAAGAATGTCTCCATTGAATATTAGCGGGTGAGTAATATTTTCCATAAATCTTGCGAATGCCTCGCGGTCGGCCATGCCTTTGTATTGTTGCTTTCCCGAGCGTGGATGCAGCGTGACATGCAGCAGCGGCATCTCGTTGATAATCGGCATCACCATTAATCCTTCTTCCTCGCTCTCCTGCCCCAAGCGCATCTTGACAGAAAAGGTCACCTCGGGCCGTCTTTGCATCTCTTTAAGTATCTCCTCCACGCGTTCAGGATGTTGTAGCAGTCCGCTTCCTCGTCCAGCCTTCACCTGCATGGGGAAGGGACAGCCCATATTGAGGTCTATCCTACCCCACCCCTGCCCTTGCAACGCATCGCACAATCGGACGAACTCGTCGCCGTCCTTGGCTATCACCTGCGGCACCGTAGGCACACCGGCGTTGGCAGCAGGGTCGGTATCCCGCAAATCTTTCTTTCTGATTTCCCCCTTTTCGATCCTTACGAACGGCGTATAATACTCGTCCACCCCGCCGACACACTCCCAGTGTGCCCGCCGGTACACCGCATCGGTATACCCTTGCAGCGGCGCAAAAGCGATGTAATATTCTCCCATCGTTAATCTTGCGTCAGCAATAAATTTACGAGATTTACAAAATTTCGTGAGTGAAGCGAGCAGGAGATACCTATTCGTAGTGGCGGATACGCACGTCAATGCCCGGCAGCTGGGCAGGGATGCCTCTCACGTCGGTCTCGCCGTAATGGTAGGGGAACAGCACCTTGGGGTTCACCATCTGGGCGGCCTTCACCAGCTGCTCCGGCGTCATCGTGAAGGGCTGGTTGCAGGGCAGGAAGGCAATGTCGATGTCTTTGATGTCGGCCATCTCGGGGATGTCCTCGGTGTCGCCAGCGATGTAGATGCGCAGGCCGTCGAGGGTGAGGATATAGCCGTTGTCGCGCCCCTTGGGGTGGAACTGCAGATGCTCAGCGGTGGTGTTGTAGGCAGGAACCACTTCGAGGTAAAGTGCGGGACACATGGCGAATTCCAATCGGTCGCCATTTTTCAAAGAGTGACGGTCTCCACCATACAGGTCTACGCATCGTTGGTTCATTAACAACATTGTCTCTTCTGCGTCAAGCTGTCGAAGTGCGACGGTATCAAAGTGGTCGAAATGCTCATGGGTGACAAGGATAATGTCGGCCTTGGGCATCGTGGCGTAATCCACCGTGCGGCCGCGCAGGTTACTGCAAGGGTCAATCTCTATCTCGCGCCCGTCGTACTCGATACGTATGCTCGAGTGCATCAGCGCGTGGATCTTCACCAGCTTCCCACTCTGGGTAATAAAGACGTCCGTCTCCACCGTCGTTGTCGCCTTTCCGGCCTTCTGCCAGGCGAGGATGCCGCCGTCGAGGTTGTACACCGTGCAGCCCTGCTTGGCGAGTTGCTCGGCTGCCTTGAGGCTCCTCCTGCCGCCACGGCAGTAGACGGCCACCGTACCCTTGATGTCTTTTATGCGCTCCGCGAAGTCATCGGCCTTCACGTCAATATTCTCCGCCCCCGCGAGGTGTCCTTCGGCATACTCCTTGGGGGTCCGCACGTCGATGAGCCGCACATCCTGCTGTGCCATCTTTTCAGCGAACTCCTCTACATTGACGGTCTTCACCGACTCATTGTTTTTTGAATTTCCGCAGCCACAAAACAAGGCCGCAAACATAGTCATCATAAGTATTTGTTTCATATATCTTTGTTATCTTGTTTATTCGATTGGTATTTCGGGATGCGGCACAGACAGTGGCATGCCTTTCTGCGAGAGGTAGAACATGTAGAGGACGACGGGCTTGGAGCCTCGATTTTCGCCATGGTGGACGGTGCCGACCATCTCGACGATGGCCTCGTCCTCGTGGACGACCTTCTCGGTGCCATCCACAGCAACGATGGTCAGCTCGCCCTGCACCAGCACGCCATGGTTCATGGCGTCGTGGTGGTGCCAGCCGAGCTTCCTGCCTTGCGGAATGACATATTTCACCGCCACCAGCTCGGGGCGCCCCTTTGGATAGTCGGGTAGCGCGGCCCCGTCCCAACTCCGCGACGTACGGAAAAGCTCTGTGGTCTCTACCTGCTTCAGCATCTCGCAGATGGGGTCCTCACGGAGAATCTTGGGAGCCGACTTGCCTGCCAGCACCAGCACTTTTCTTCCATCACGATAAATATGCAGCTGCCGCGCGCGCACCACGGCGGTCAGCTCGGGGTCCTCCTGCAAATCCAGCCATATCTGGTGGTATTCGCCGTCAGCGTCAAACAGCTTCCGCTGCAGGTGTGAGCACATATTGGCGGTGTTGATAGATTCCATTTCCATATTAATTTTCATTTTGCAAAGATACGGATTTTCTTTGGGATAAGATGAATTATTTTGCAATGATATGGATTATACATAATAAAATAACACCAAATACTAATAATAGAAACACATTCTTTTACTATAATAGTAAAAGTAGTAAAAACATATAAATCTATAATAAAAAAATATTTTGCTGATTAAGAAAAAGTTTGTATCTTTGCAGGGTCAAAAACCACTAATATTAATACAGAAAATACTAATAATCATACTACAAAATATACTAATAATCATAATACAAAATATACTAATAATCATAATACAAAATATACTAATAGTAATAATGATCAATAATTTAATATTATAAACATATAATTAATATTAATATTAATAGTATAAACACCTCTAAATATTATGGCAACGATACAGGAAAAACTGGCTGAATCTATGGAGATACTGAAGACATTTCAGGATGCCCATGGAGACAATTTGGTGATTCACGGAGCTGATACATTGGGCAGGATTCATACCGAACGATTGGTGAATAGTGGCTATTTGCAAATGGTCATCAAAGGCTGGTATATTCCGTCAATGCCGGGAAGAGAAGGAGACTCCACAGTATGGTATGTGTCGTACTGGAGTTTTGTGACGGCTTATCTAAACAAGAAATTCAATGGGGCATGGTGCCTGTCGCCAGAACTTTCGCTCTATTTCTACAGTGGCAAGACGGTGATTTCCAAGCAGCTGATTGTGCGAAGCGAATCCGGAACGAACAATGTTCTTCAACTACCTTTTGGGACATCCATTGTGGACATCAAAGCTACATTGCCTCCAAATGTAGTTCAGGAATCTCGCTATGGATTTCGGATATATCCAAAGGAATATGCTCTGTTGATGGTGGGGCCAGATTATTATCGATGCAATGCATTGGAGGCAAGGACTTGTCTGGCCAGCTTGAAGGATGTGTCGCCATTGGTGTCGGCAGCAATTGATGGGGGGCACACTACCCGCGCGGGGCGTGTTGCTGGCGCGTTGCGCTCCATTGGTCGTGAGGAGATGGCCGATGAGATACTGCGTATGATGCGTCAGGTGGGTTATACGGTATCGGAGGAGAATCCGTTTGAGGAGAATATAAAGATGGAGATATTTGCAGAATCTCCATATGCATCGCGTATCCGTCTGATGTGGATGCAGATGCGGAAAGTGGTACTGGAAATCGTGAAAGTCAAACCGACGAAGAAAGATGCTGCATCCGTGTTAGCCATGATGGATGCCACGTATGTGAAAGATAGCTACAACTCCTTGTCGATAGAGGGGTATAAGATTACAGAAGAGTTGCTGGAGCGTGTCCGAAGTGGCAACTGGAACCCGGAGAAAGACGAGGAGGACAAAGAACGTCGGAATGCGTTGGCAGCAAGAGGATACTACCAAGCGTATGAACTACTGAAGCAAGGGGTAGCAGAATGCTTTTCGGGTCAGCCACCAGCGCTGTTGTATGTGAAAACGCATCAGGACTGGCACTTTCAGTTGTTTGAACCATGCATTAGAGCTGGCATTGTGAAAGCATCGGACCTGTTAGGATACCGTAGAAGTCAGGTGTATATCCGAAACTCGATGCATACACCTTTGAATCCAGATGCCGTTCTGGATGCAATGAGCACCTTGTCTGATTTGATGACAAAGGAGGACAATGCGTTGGTGCGTGCTATTTTAGGGCATTTCTTCTTTGTGTATATCCATCCATACATGGATGGCAACGGTCGCACCGCTCGATTTGTGATGAACAGCCAGTTAGTTACGGCTGGCTATCCTTGGGTTGTGGTTCCCATGAATCGTCGTCAAGAATATATGGAAACACTGGAACAAGCGAGTGTGGGAGAGAACATCGAATCGTTTGCACAATTTGTACAGAGTCTAATGTAATCTGAGTCCAGCCATCAGGAAACTCATGGCGGTAACCGCAACCGTACCTATCGTCAGAAATGACCGAACTGCCATCCAAGGAGTTGCAGCAACGCCAGCTGCACAAAGGTCTGTAGCTCACCTGCCAGTAAACACAATCCAAGTACCCTTGCAACGGCGCAAGGTCGATATGCATTTTTTAGGCATATAGAAAAATTAGCCTATTTCAAGTTTGGGTCAAGCAATTTGGCTTTTTCAATATCGTCTATAGCTTTTTGGTGCTCACCAATTTTTTCATACATTTTTCCTCGACTCCAATAAGCTATTGCAAATTCAGGGTTTACCTTTAGTGATTTTGTATAATCCTCAATGGCATTATTAAACAGGCCTTTTTTTGCTTGAGCATTTCCCCGGTTATAATATGCCATGTCAAAGTTTGGACTTCTTTCAATTGCCATTGTATAATTCTCTATAGCCTTATCGAATTTACCCATTCCATGATAACATGTTCCACGACAATTATATGCTACTGAGACATAGTCGAACTGCTGATATTCTTTGATAATACTTGTATAATATCCAATTTTTACTCCAACGTTAGTGTTACTTAATGCACGGGAAAGCTTTACGGAAAACTCCGCATATTTAGCTGAATATTCCGCAGTATCAGCGGACTTTTGAACTATCGTGACAATGTCTTTAAGTTTTTTTTCCAGCTCATTTATCTTTTTTTCTCGATTTTGATTTAATATTAAGGGAATAACAATACCTGTTAATGCAACCAGAATTGTAACAATTCCAATTACCCATCCATCATGTGTCGCCTGTATTTTACTCAATTTGTCATTGGAAATTCTATCTATTTTTAATTCCAGTATTTCACCGTCAATCTGTCTGGACACTTCTTTTTTTACTGCAAGATTCAATTCTGCAGACAAAAGACTGTCTATTTGTGCACGAGCGGATGTATCATTTCCCATATTGACGATAGAATCAACAGGGCTTGCAGCTATAGGTGATATCGCGCAAAGAATGAAAAAAACAATAGCAAACAATAGTTTACATTTTTTCATATATACAGGATATTTGTTTTTTTATTTGCAAAGATACAATTTTTTATCGGATTGAAAAAAGATATTTTGCCGTATCGGGAAAAGTTTGTATTTTTGCAGTCGGTTTTGAGGGTGAAATCTCAAGGCCGAAAGTTAATGATTAGAAGCGTTATGCTTCCTTGTACTTGAGAACGTAGGAAATTTTCAAGCCATGGATGAGGATGTATAACGGTTCAACGCTTTTAGCGTGGACTGTTATTACATTATCCATTCGGGTTTTCCTACGACCTTCAAGTACAATGTGAGACATACAGGCCCACGCTTCTTTTGTATACCCGCCATCATGGGTTGGATGGCAAAATACAGAAGAGCCAACTGGAGAAACGGCAGTATCTTATGGGCGAAAACAATTCATCTTTTTGGGGAGGTCTACTTGCTATCCTTTATTGGATATATGGCATAGTTGCTTCAATTTCCACAATCGTCTTCTTTATTGAATATTGTAAGGAATGGGATTCTATTATTAAAATTATCTTTCTTGGGCCGATACTATCTGCACTAAAAGGAATGCTTTGGATAATATATATTTGGTAAAACTACATAAACAATGGAACAACGAGAATCATTCTTCATGCGTATAATGGGCAATTTCTATGACTTCGTCTCAGATTTTGCAATACCAATAGTTTGCATTGGTACTCCAGTATTCTTTATACTGTTGGGTCTATCCTATATATGTCATTGGAGCATTATATGTGATCTGTACTCTATTGCCAGTGGTTTTTCTATCCTGTTCATTGCATACATCATTTCGGCAATATTTGTCATTGACAGATTGCTACTATATCGTGTCTTCAAGTCAAAATCTCCAAAATATTCGGTAACGACAATATGGGGTATTGCTTTGATATTGGCAGGAATTGGAGCGTGCATTTTAACCAATAATCACAAAAAACAATACAGGTTTGAATGTGCCGAATGGTATGTGGACGAGCCAAATGGCATTTATCATTGGAACAATAAATGCGAGAGGATGAGTTCTTCTACCTATGTTGCCAAAGGTTATGAGCTTAGAGACAAAGGCCTGGAATTCTGCGACTGCTGCAAAGAAGAAATGGAAGAGTACGCGCCGGAGCCAATACGCAGACCTTAATTATAAACATTATAATACATAGAAACAATGAGTACTCTTGGTATTATCTTAATCGTCTATTTCGTTGTGGCGATTGCCATAATGTCTATTGTCATATACCGTAGACAACATGACCCTAGGCCTTGGAGTGATTTAATAGAGAAGAAACCTCTTTGGAAAATAATCTTGCCATTACCCATATATCCTATCGTCGGCATATTTTATGTGTTGATACAGGCTTTTGACCCCAAAGAGCGTCGCAGAAGAAATGTAAAGAAGTATCTAAAGACGGAGTATGATCTTGGAAAAGAATATAAGGAACTGAATGTCGACAAGGTGGATTTCGAAGATGGCTTAGAGGAATCATTACATAAAAATGCATCTTGGTTGTTAGCAAGAGGTCTTCTTGACAAAAACCTCTCTATATTCTTGTCCTTAGTGGATGACAATGTACTCCAAACAGTATACGACGAAAGAAATAATAAAAAAACGTTTGAAAAAATCAAAGGCAAGTCAGATATTGAAGGATATTGGAACGGATGGTTGATCCAACAATCCGAGAATGGAATGACACATAAATACAAAATCATAAGGGCTAAATACTTCCAGACTGCCGCCTTACAGATTGGATTATACGATAAGGACAAGCGTTATTGCGGTGCATTGCTTGTGCTGTTTTCTTTTGATGCTCAAGAAAAGATTCATCAGATTATTTTCACAGGTACAAATATCGGGTACACTCATTTCCTTGAGGGAAAACAAGATTTGTTATCCACATTGGAATCATTGGTACCTGACTCGGTGATGACTGGTTTTGACATTGGAAAGCATCTCCCTTGTCCAAAATGCGGATTAGAGTCTTCGAAACTCTTATGGTTCGGCTATGACAGTTTACCGCTCTGCGGCAAAGTATCATTCTGTCCCCATTGCGAAGATATTGTGGAGCACTATCGTGACATTCACTATTCTGTTGCACCGGGGTATCGCTCCCCCAAAATAGGTAATAATGAGTACATCGAAAATGCATTGAGTTCAGAAGATGGCCTTGTGGAGTTGAAAGACCCAGAACCGATAGGTATTCATGGTCAGGTCTATTTGGAGACAATATGGGATGTATTGAAACAATGCGATAATCCTATAGAAGGAACGATAGAAGAAAAACTGTTGAATGCCGCAAACAATGGAGTATATGAAGCATATAACAATCTTGCAGTGAAACTGCTTAGCAAAGATATCGAAAAAGCCATCGATTACTTCTCAAAAGCTGCAAACCATGGTGTTGCAAATGCCATGCTGAACCTGTCACTATGGTACTACGCAGAAGGTGAAAGCTCTCGCTTTCTTAACTACACTCATCAGGCAGCAATGTCTGGACATCTCGTTGGATTATACAATGATGCTGTGACATATCATTCCGTCGTTTTTAGTGGAGCACCATTGATTGACAAAGCAGAGGAACTATACCAAAAAACAATTGATGAATGTTACAAGCAGATAGAAGATGAAAACGAGAACCAGAATGAAAAGGATAGCTATTGCAATATGGTTCTGCAATATGCGCTATATAATTTAGGGTTGTTATACTTTCGAGACTATGGAGAATACAAAAGGCACGATTTGGGTTTATTCTATGGCTTGAAGGATGAATTTGCAGACCTGCTTAAGGCCTATGCATATCTAAACGAGTGTCCGACACAAAATGATATAGTACGGAATCTGAAGGCACACATTTATAAAAGAATATTGGAGATGCAAAAGGGAGTGAATACGGACGAGATTAAAGACAAGCAAGACTACGATGACCTACCTTTTTGATTTTTTTTAAACATGCTCATGATTTCAGAAAAACATGAGCATAATTATACACCAATCATGAGCATGATTTCCGGAATCATGCTCATGGTTTTACTAAAAGAAGAGCTTATGACATGACTTTGTCAGTTCCGGCATCAAAACATTCTTTTAATATCTTTATATAATTCTCCCGTTTCGTGAACATTTGATCCAGCAGTCTATTGATTTCCAATTGTCTATCTTCCAATTCTTCTTCCGACGGAGAATCCGAAATGTTAACTTCAAAATACATTTCGGCTCTATGTTTATTATGCCCTTTATGGACAGAGAAGTATCTGAGCAAAGTGTCAAAAAGCACAGACATATGGTAGTCTTCCGCACCGTCTGTGTCCAAAGAAATAGCAGAAGCCTTCACCAATGCGTTAATTGCACAAGTGTCATCAAACAGATTATCTGCTGAATTTGGATTTTTTGACAGGAAAGTCTCAACATTCTCTATTATCAAAGATTTGGCATTGTCGCAGCTGCCCACAAGTGAATATCCTTCATTTCCGGTACGTTGAGATTCTTCATATTCATCACGAAATATTCGTGCGAGTCCTTTAGAAAAAAGTACATATTCTTGAATATGAGCAAATCCATAAATGAATCTTTTTAGTTCCGAAATTGTGAATTGTTGTAATTCCTGTATTTTTTTTTCATCATATTTTTTTGCCCTTAACGTCACAGAAAGAAATCTTTCAACCTCCATTTTACTTGAAGGATAATGTGCGACAAATGACAAAACTACAGTTATATATCTTTTGCATACAAAAACATCATCATTTAGAACATAAGATATTAATAACCTATAAAGGGAATTGTGCTTGTGATTCAAACACCATTCTTCAACCTGTGGGTCAATGTCTTTTGTCCCATTTACGAAGCCATAAAGCTCCGTTTGTGATATTTGATCAAAGCTTATTCCAAATGAAAAGTATTTATGGTATGATTCTGTATATGCCAATTGTATGACTTTTCTATATTTGGTATGTTTATTAAATATTTGTTTAAGTATTACAGCACTTTGTTCATCCACAGGAACTCCCTTGTAGGGAAATAATTCAGCAGGATTAACAGGAGCTCCATCAAATCCTGCGCGAAGGGTAAATATGTTTATATTGTATTTTGAATCTTTTTTTGCAACCAAGATCTTCGTTGGATTGCTCCTTAACGTATTATACAGATCCGCATTGTGATAGTAAAGTAGCTCAAGCAAGAAAAAATCTTCAAAACTAATTTCATTATATAGTCTATTTTCTTTTAGTGCCTCAACGTTTAATGCGAGTTGCCTTGCAAATCTTTTTACTTGGCGATATGTGTTAAGAATATTACTAATTATATCATTGTAATACTTTATCACACTTACTGCGGATTCCTTTATTATTTCATCCTTTGTCATCAATTGAAAAGATTCAACCAAACATCTTGACTGGAAGTGCGGCTCAGGGCACTGAAGTTTAAGCTCTATAGGGAATATTTTCTCAATATACAAATTTGATGATTTGATACCCAAAGCTGTCAATTGCTCACAGACATATCCTTTATCATATGAAACAATATAAACAACATTAGCAAAGTCTGCTGTATTTCGGATTAGTTTAAATGTTTCATATATTTCTTGTTCATTTAATCGGTCGACATCATCAATGAGGACAAAAATCCTTCCACCCAATTCGGAAAGAAGAACAGAAATTCTTTCTTTCAGCTTGCTAATGGTTGGATGTTTTTTCTTTTCCAGTATTTCTGATACTGAAACCAGCCAATTAGGTGCATCCACCATTGTGAGTAATTCGGCATATTTCAGTATTGGCTTTTTTACTGCCGAATAATGCGGAGCAACCTTTTCGCATAATGTGTTAAAAAAATCCACAATTATTTGCCTGCTATCTGAACTCTCCCATGGACAGAAATTGACTATCAAAATATTACTATTGTTCTTCTGTTGTTGTACTATGGAGTTTTCTATATGCTTAAGGAAAAGCGTTTTTCCAGACCCCCAATCTCCGGAAATACCAATTGCCAAGGAGTCTTTTTGTTTGGTCGCAAGGACTTTCTTAATAATTAAATCTGCATAAGGTTGTCGAATATGCGGGTCTGTTGTATTTTCTTCGACATTATCTATGCAGAATCCTGAAATATCATCTTCCTCAATTGAGTCTATATTAGATTTCTCAAAGTTTTTATTTATTATGCCTTTTGCTTTTGATTGAATATTCCGAATGCCTTGCTCAGACCATTTTATAAAACTTCTTTTGCTTTTCTTTGAGAAAATCAATGAGACAACGACAGGAACTGTAATTGACAACAACAATAAAAGCCACCATTTTATTCCAAATAAGGACCTGTTCCATACCCAATATTTAGTTGAAAACAATAATATGCAATCTAAAACTATTACAATATATAGGCCAAAATACTTTTTAGAATAATCAGTAAGGTTTATATAGGAGAAATAAAACATTATAAATATGGTTGCTAATGATAGTAATGTGTTCACATCACCATTTTCATTTAGATAGTTGCTGATGTTAGATATCGTTTCCCCCCAATGCACAAACACCCATTCGTTTTGCATATCGGATGTAAAATATAATAACAGCAATAAAAAAATGTATATAAATATTTTTGTTATTTGATTTGTTTTCATTCTGATACTTGTTTAAATTTATTTTTGCAAAGATACAAAAAAGTGGTGGAATAAATACATCATATTTATCAACACATTTGTTAATTCTAAAGAAGGCACAAAGAACCCTCAAAGAAGGATCGAAGAAGCCACGAAGAAAGGAGAATGAATGCGGAATTGCTGGAATGTGTTAAAGCGTTAGTGTATGTATGAATGCGTTTGTTCCCGTTCTCTGCCCCGATGCCGTGCTTACATCACATGTCGGGGTACCGACCTCTTGCCTACTTGGTGCTGACTTGGTGCCGACTTCCGTGAAACATTGCAAAAAAAATGTTCCTCAGAATGAGGTGTTAATATGAAAAACTTGCCGATAGAAAACTAAAAGAGGGCACCCATGTGGGTGCCCTCTTTGTTGTTAAGTCACTGTTGACTTATTTGTACTCGGCGAGGATGCCGGGGACGAGGTCGGGGGTGAGACGGCCGTAGACCTTGTCACCAATCATGGCGACGGGGGCGAGACCGCAGGCACCGACGCAACGGAGGGTATTCAGGGAGAACTTGCCGTCGGGGGTGCACTTGCCGACCTGGATGCCCAGGTTACGCTGGAAGGCATCGAGGACCTTCTCGGCGCCACGCACGTAGCAGGCGGTACCGAGGCAGATGTCAATGGGGTGCTCGCCCTTGGGCTCCATGGTGAAGAAGCTGTAGAAGGAGACGATACCATAGACCTTAGCCACGGGGATGTTCAACTCGTGGGCGACGACTTCCTGGACCTCGGCGGGGAGGTAGCCGAAACGGCCCTGCACCTGGTGGAGGACGTTGATGACCTCACCGGCACGGTTACCAAAGCTCTTGCAGATGTCTTTGATAACGTTGATCTTTTCTTCGGATATTTTGATGTTTGCCATTTTGTTCTTTATTGTTAAGGACCTTAAGGACTTTAGGGACCTTAAGGTCCTTAGTGTTTAACTTATTTCGTGATCTCGACTTTGTCGCTCTTGTCGAAGTAGTGGGTGTGGAGCTGCTCGTGGCTGAGGTGGCCGCAGGGTTCACCGTAGTACTCCTTGTAGATGGCGATGATGTCGGGGTTCTCGTGGCTCTTGCGGATGGGCTTGCCAGCATCCTCGCGGTAGATGGCGTCCATACGGCGCTTGATGATGTCGCTCTTGCCGTGGTGGTAGGGCTGACCAGCACCGCCGATGCAGCCACCCGGGCAGGCCATCACCTCGATGAAGTGGTAGCCGTTGGGGTTGCCGGCGCGGACTTCTTCCATGAGTTTGCGGGCATTGCTGAGGCCGTAGCAGATAGCGATCTTCACGGGCAGACCGGCGAAGTCGACAGTGGCCTCGCGGATGCTCTCGCCGAAGATGCCGCGGCACTCCTCGAAGTCGATCTTCGGGAGGGTCTTGCCGGTGTGCACCTCGTAGGCGGTACGGAGGGCAGCCTCCATAACACCACCGGTAGCACCGAAGATGACGGCAGCACCAGTGGACTGGCCGAGCGGGCTGTCGAAGTCCTCCTCAGGCATGCTGTTGAGGTCAATGTTGCTCTGTTTGAGCATGTGGGCGAGCTCACGGGTGGTGAGGCTGAAGTTGACATCCTGGTCGGTGCCGTTGCCGAGTTCGGGACGGGCGCACTCGCTCTTCTTGGCCAGGCAGGGCATGATGGAGACGCAGACGACATCCTCGCGCTTCACGCCAATCTTCGGGGCGAAGTAGTTCTTGGTGACGGCGCCGAACATACCCTGGGGCGACTTGGCGGTCGAGGGGTGACCGAGCAGGTCGGGGAAGTTCTTCTCGTAGAAGGTGACCCAAGCGGGGCAGCAGCTGGTGAACATAGGCATCTTGACGTTCTTGTCGCCAGCGAGGAGCTGTTTCACGCGGCCGAGGAGCTCGGTGCCTTCCTCCATGATGGTGAGGTCGGCGCTCCAGTCGGTGTCGAAGACATAGTCGAAGCCGAGGCGGCGGAGGGCAGCGGCCATCTTGCCAGTGACGATGGTGCCGGGTTCCATGCCGAACTCTTCGCCGAGGGCGACGCGGACGGCGGGAGCGGTCTGGACGACGACTTTCTTGGTCGGGTCGGCGAGGGCCTTACGCACGTCGTTGATGTTGTCGACGAGGGTGAGGGCACCCACGGGGCAAACCTGGACGCACTGGCCGCAGTTGACGCAGGAACTGTCGCCGAGTTTCTGCTCGAAGGCGGGAGCGACGACCGAGGGGAAGCCGCGGTTGACGCCGCTGAGGGCGCCGACGCTCTGGAACTTGGTGCACATGGTCTCGCAGCGGCGGCAGTAGACGCATTTGTCCATGTCGCGGTAGACGCTGAGGGTGGTGTCTTTCTCATAGTGGCTCTGTTCGCCTTTGAAGGGGATCTCGCGGATGCCCATCTTGGCGGCGAGGGCCTGGAGTTCGCAGTCGCCGCTCTTCTCGCACTGGAGGCAGTCGTTCGGGTGGTCGCTAAGGATCAGCTCGAGGACGGTCTTGCGGGCGTTGAGGGCGCGGGGCGAAGCGGTGAGGACCTCCATGCCTTCGACACAATCGGTGGCGCAGGCGGGGGCCAGATTGCGGCGGGGTTTGCCGTTGAAGTCCTTGGTGACCTCAACCATGCAGACGCGGCATCCGCCGGGTTTGTTTTCAAATTTCATTCCGTCGAGCTCGAAGTAGCAGAGCGTCGGGATATCGATACCGGCCATGCGGGCAGCTTTCAGGATAGTGGTGCCTTCGGGGACCTGGATCGCTTTGTTATCTATAGTGACATTAATCATCTTTTTATTCTTTTTGGAGTTAGAGGGAGATAGAGGGAGATAGGGGAAGATAGAGGACAATACCTTTTGCTGATGTGTGCATTTGTCCGTTATCTCCTTTTATCTTCTTTTATCTACCGTTATCTTCCATTTATCATTATTTTATTTAATCGAGATGGCACCAAACTTACAGTTCTGGTAGCAGGCACCGCACTTGACGCACTTGGACTGCTCGATCACCATGGAAGCGAGCTTGTGGCCCGGGGCGATGTAGTCGGTGCGGGTGATGGTTTCGGCGGGGCAGTTCTTGGCGCACTTGCCGCAGCCGATGCACTTCTCGGGGTCGATGACGTACTGCATGAGTTTCTTGCAGACGCCGGCGCGGCACTTCTTGTCGACGACGTGCTCGACGTATTCGTCCCAGAAGTTGTCGAGGGTGCTGAGGACGGGGTTGGGCGAGGTCTGGCCGAGGCCGCAGAGGGCGCTGTCTTTGATGACGGCGGCGAGGTTGCGGAGGGCGTTGAGGTCGTCCATGGTGCCGGTGCCGTTGGTGATTTTCTCGAGGAGTTCGCAGAGGCGTTTGTTACCGATGCGGCAGGGGCTGCACTTACCGCAGCTTTCTTCGCAGGTGAACTCGAGATAGAACTTGGCGATAGCGGGCATGCAAGAGGTTTCGTCCATGACGACCATACCGCCGGAGCCCATCATGGAGCCGGCAGCGACGAGGCTGTCGTAGTCGATCTCGGTGTCGAGGTGTTTGGCAGTGAGGCAGCCGCCGGAGGGGCCACCGGTCTGAACGGCTTTGAATTCGCGGCCGTCCTTGATGCCGCCACCGATCTCGTAGATGATCTCACGCAGGGTGATGCCCATGGGGACCTCGATGAGGCCGACGTTGTTGATCTGGCCGGCGAGGGCGAAGACCTTGGTTCCGGGGGATTTCTCGGTACCGATGGTGCGGAACCAGTCGGCGCCCTTGGTGATGATGACGGGGATGTTGGCGAAGGTCTCGACGTTGTTGACGTTGGAGGGTTTGTCCATATAGCCGCGGACAGCGGGGAACGGGGGCTTGAGGGTGGGTTCGCCGCGCTGGCCTTCCATGGAGTGGATCAGAGCGGTTTCCTCGCCGCAGACGAAGGCGCCGGCGCCGTAGCGGAGTTCGATATCGAAGTTGAAGCCGCTGCCGAGGATGTCCTCGCCGAGGAGGCCGTATTCGCGGGCCTGCTCGATGGCGATCTTGAGGCGGTCGATGGCGAGGGGATATTCGGCACGGATGTAGACGAGACCCTTGGTGGCGCCGATGGCGTAGCCGCCGATGGCCATAGCTTCGACGATGCTGTTGGGGTCACCCTCGAGGATGGAGCGGTCCATGAAGGCGCCGGGGTCACCCTCGTCGGCGTTGCAGATGATGTATTTCTGGTCGGCCTGGTTTTTGGCGCAGAGGCCCCATTTGACGCCGGTGGGGAAGCCAGCGCCGCCACGGCCGCGGAGGCCGGACTTGGTGATTTCGTCGATAACCTGCTGGGGGGTCATCTCGGTCAAGCATTTGGCGAGGGCTTCGTAGCCGCCGCGGGAGATGCTTTCCTCGATGTTCTCGGGATCGACAAAGCCGCAGTTGCGGAGGGCGATACGGATTTGTTTGCGATAGAAGTCCATGTGCTTCGAGTCGCTGACGTGCTCTTTGTTCTCAGGGTTGGTATAGAGCAGCTCGGGGACCTTACGGCCTTTGATGATGTGCTCGTTGACGATGCGCTCCACATCCTCGGGTTTCACCTGGGTGTAGAAGGTGTTGTCGGGCATGATCTTGACGATGGGGCCCTTCTCGCAGAAGCCGAAGCAGCCGGTCTTGATGACCTGGACGTCGTCCGTGAGACCCTTCTCGGCGAGGATCTTGTGGAAATTGTCGATGATCTGGAGGCTGTTGCTGGATTTGCATCCGGTACCGCCGCAGATCAGAATATGCATTTTGTATTTTGCCATACTTAAGATTTTTGATTTATGATTTATGATTTTAGAGTGGCTACGCAGTCTTTTTCTTTTGAAGTCGCATCAAGCACTCATAATTCATAAATCACAATTCATAATTCAATTTACTTGTCAATGGTTTCGTAGTTGACGGGGATGATGCCCTCGACGAGTTCGCCCTGCTGGACGTACTTGGTGAGGATTTCATCGGCGCGGTTGTTGTCGACGTGGCCGAAGACGATAGGGTCTTTGCCGGGGACGCGCACCTCGAGGGTGGGTTCGGCGTGGCAGTAGCCCATGCAGCCGGTCTGGGTGAAGACGGCCTGGATGCCGAGTTCGTCGGCTTTCTGCATCATGTGTTCCATAACCTGCTTGGCGCCGGCGGCGATACCGCAGGTAGCCATAGCGACCTTGATCTGGACCAGGCTCTCGGGGTTCTCAGCCTTCTCGCGGATGTCGAGGGAGGACTGGAGCTTCTCGCGCATGGCTTTGAGGTCAGCCAAAGATTTAACTTTTGTCATAGATGTGACTTTTTAGGATTAATATTATATTTATTTAACTAATTATCAATAGCATACACGAACAGGGGGTTGTGTATGACGGGACAAATATACAAAATAAAAATGACATTCAGCCCATTTTAACAAAATTTTATCACCATAATTGGTGACCCCCGGGAGGCTACTTAACATAACCCTAAAAAGTAGTCTTGATTATCAACCCTTTAAGCCTCTAGGTCTTACTCCTCTCTTACTCCCCTCTTACTCTGCTCTTACTTTGCTCTTGGTTTTGAAAGAGTTATGAGTGTGTTACAAAAGTGGGGAAAATATAAAATACTGAAAAAGAATCCCCTGCGTTGACACATTTTCCGCAGGGACTTGTTATCTGGTTGATTTTTAGTGCTTATCGAAGCACCACAAGTTTCCTTGCCGGACGGTTACCGGCCTTGACAATGTAGACTCCGGGAGTTGAGAAGTGATGAGTGATGTGAGTTGAGTGTTGAGTGGCGAGGTGGCGGCCGGTGATGTCGTAGAGGCTCACGGTCTCGCCGTCAGGATTATCAATGCGGAGGTCGAGTCCGGAGGTTATAATCTTCAGGTTTGAATTCTCAACTTCCATGATACCGACATGATGGTCAATCTTCACATTGGAAAGAACGACCATGCTCGTTGCACTACAGGCAAAGTGATGGAATCCAAGCTTCACCACCTGTCCGGCATAGGGGTCGAGGCTGACGATGAAGTCGCCACTGTTGCTCGTGCTGAGGTGCTGGGGGTAAAGACCGATGGTCTCACCGTCGGCGTTGAAGACCACGACGGCCAGACTGTCGAAGTTGGGTTCCCGGCTGGAGGAAGTGGCATTGTAGAAGAGGGCAGTCTGAGACTCTACACGCACAGGAGGAGTAATCAACATGGCGTCAGGACCACCCGACGATACCAATCCGACCGAAACCATCGAGCCCTGTGAATATTCCCTCCAACCCGACAGAGAAACATTCTGCGAATATCTCTCCCAGCAGATGAGGGAGCCCTGGTCAAAAACAGCTTCCCAGGGAAACTGGCTGATGGTGTCGCAAGGAAGTTCCACGAAACGGGCCAGCAAAACGGTGTCGCTGACGAGATTGAAAGTAAAGGGGTTGCCGGTGATATCCTCATGGGTATTATTCCAGTGGTCGAAGCCATAGCCTGAGGTGGGGGCTGCTTCGATGGTGAGCTGACCTTCGGGGTGACGGCCTCGTCCGACAACATGTCCCGTCGTGGGGTCGTAGGGATAGGTGTAGACGTAGTGCAACGGCGCCGAAGGAGTGGGCAGTCCGGCGAAAGCGTCAATCTTGCCCCAGCCCCATTCGTTGCTGCCTTCGGCAGGGATATCGCGGGCAAAACGGTCGCGGATGCCGTTGTCGTGGAGCAGCGTACGCACAGAGTCGACGTTGAGAGCGGGGTTATGCTGGAGCCAGAGGGCAATGATGCCAGCCGCTGCCGGCGACGACATCGAGGTGCCCTGCATCAAAGCGTAATAGCGCATCGAGCCGCCAAAGAAGGTGGAGTCGACCACATCGTCGAGAGGCCCCAAAGCGCTGGCATTGACTGCAGAAGCTAACTTCTGGCCGGGTGCGCAGATGTCGGGTTTCACACGACCATCCCAGGTGGGGCCGTGCGACGAGAAGTAGGAGAGGTCGCCCTCCACGTCACTCGAAAGACTGCGGTAAGTGCCGTCGTCGCCATAGAACTTGGTACGGGTGGCATAGCTACCCACACAGATGACATCGTCGCCGTTGGCGCCCTCGCCGCCAATCAGATAATCGTAGTCTCCGTCCTGAGCCTGCGGGGTGTTTGCCTTGTAAAAATAGACATCGTCGCTCCAAAGGTGGACATCGGCCGAAGTGGACTTGAGGGTGATACGGAAGATATCTCGCGTATTGTAAAAGCCATTCTTATAGAGATTGAGAATAATGGAGGGGCGATGGTTGCGGGGATTGTCATGGGTTACGACGATGTTGCAGTGATAGACGCTGTCGCGCGGCGAGGTGAAGTCGACTGTGAAGACCGTATCGACAGCACTCGAGACGAAAGGCATATCCATCACGAATGTGTGGTCGGTATTAATGCCATAGTCATACAGGGCCAACGAGACACTGAAGGTGTCGCCCACGGCGCCCCAGCTGTCTATCGCTAAGTTAACGTTGCCAGTCCTCGTGTTGCAGGTATAGGTGAATGACATAGTATCGGTTGCCGAGAACTGGTGGCGGAAATGGTTCATCGTGCTGCCGCTGTTGGCCGCCGAAGCAACAATGATAAGGCTATCGAGCGCCACGCCGCTCGAGTCGCGCAGATAGTTTTGGAGGATAGTGCTGAAAGCGTCGGTTCCGTCGTGTGGGCCAGCCAAAGTACCGAAGCTCATATTGATAACGCAGGGTTTGTGTACCGAGCGGGCATATTCATGGATGTATTGGATGGCGTCGAAAGTGGTGGCTTCCATCCAGGCAGAGGCGACAATCACGATATCGGCTCCCGGAGCCATACCGCGGTGACTGCGACTGGGGCCGCTGCCGGCGGCGATGCCAGCCACATGGCTTCCATGCGTTTGGTTGGCGAGGTCGGTAACAGCGCCGAGGATGGCGTCGGGGGTAGCATATTCGGTGCCATAGCTGAAGCCTGCGGGCGGGTTACCGCTGTCGTCGAACTGCTGCCACACTCGCTTAATACGCAACGTGGTGCCTGTGGTGTCGAAGAAGGTGGGGTGACCGTAGTCGAAGCCGCCGTCGATGATGCCCACCACCACGCCGGTGCCGTCATAGCCTTGCGGCAGGTTGACGCCCTGGTGGATATAGTCGACACCCATGTCGGCACAGGCCTTGTCCAGATAGGGGTGAAGTTCATTGCCAAGCTCTATGTAGTCGCAAAGTCCCGAAGCCACGAAGTCGAGGTAGTGCTTGGTGGGGATCTGTACTGTCATCATTGAATGATGAGTGATGAGTGATGAGTGATGACTGAGTGGGACGATTGAGTTCACCTTCACTCCGTAGGCGTCGAAGGCCTTGAGGTCGGTGCCCTCGGCGAGAGTAACGAAGGCGTGGAGACTCTCTTCCTGGCATCTACCGTCGCGGATTTCCAGCGTCTTCAATGCCGCCGAGGGCGACATGAGGGTTTTCTGGGAATGGAGGATTGAAAACTCAAAACTGAAAATCAACAGGGTTGCGAAAATGGCAATCTTTCTCATTTTCATATCATTATTATGATGTGTGCTATAATTCCAAAAGTACAAAAATAGTAAAATTATTTGACAAATCCCTATTTTTGGGTATTGTGGGGTCGTGGGAAGGGATGTAATTTTGCAGCAGAAAAAAAACATACACTATATGAGTAACAAACTGTTTTCTAAGATTTTCAGCAATGCCCGAAAGCCCGAGGGCTTCTTCGGTCGCATGATGGTAAATGGTATGAACGGAGGTTCCCACGCACGGATGGCGCAGTGGGGACTTTCTTTTATTGATGTCGCCGACGAGGCCCATGTCCTCGATATCGGCTGCGGCGGCGGTGCCAATGTCGCACGGCTGCTGGCGCTGGCCTCCAAGGGCAACGTGCAGGGCATCGACTACTCGCCGGTGTCGGTAAAGAAATCGCAGGAGGTGAATGCCGCGGCCATTACCGCGGGACGCTGCCGCATCCTCGAGGGCAGCGCCGCAGCGCTGCCGTATGGCGAGGGCGAGTTCGACGTCGTCACCGCCTTCGAGACGGTCTACTTTTGGCCGGGCATAGAGGATTGTTTCCGCGGCGTGCGCCGCGTGCTCAAGGAGGGCGGCCGCTTCCTCATCGTCAACGAAGACGACGGCCTGACGGGCAACAACGAGAAGTGGGAGAAGATGATCGACGGCATGCACACCTACACCCCCGACGAGCTGCGCACCCACCTCGCCGCCGCAGGCTTCAAGGACATCACCGTCCACACCGACGACCAGCACCACTGGCTGACAGTTATCGCAACGAAATAACAATAAAAAATAAAACTATGGAAACAAAAGTATCTAAAGTATCCCTTATCTGGGTAATTATCATGGTTGGATTTGCCATGCACATGCTGGCGGATGTTCCTGCTGCTGGGGGTGGCGTGCATCGCGGCGTCGCTGCTGGTGGCGGAGGAAGTGGGGAGTGATGAGTGAGGAGTGAGGAGTGGGGAGTGGGGAGTGAGGAGTGAGGACTTATGATTTATGACTTATGATTTTAGAGTGGCTACGCAGTCCCTACACTCATAATTCATAAATCATAAGTCGCAGTCCCTACACTCATAATTCATAAATCATAAGTCATAATTCAAAAAGAGTGGTTACGCAGTCCCTACACTCATAATTCATAAATCATAAGTCATAAATCATAAAAAATCGTATCTTTGCAGGCCGAAAGATGAACCGATTGTTGCGACACATCGTACCGTTTGTGCTGTTGGCGAGCTACTTGCCGATGGTGGTGATGTCGTCGCTGCATGTGCATCACGATACAATTGATGTCCAGGACGAGTGTCTGCATTGCACGGGGCACTTCGAGAAGGCTCATCATCACGACCACGACTGTCTGTTTTGCGAATTCCTCGGCGAGAGCTATTATGTGACGAGCGAGGGACAGCCAGCGGCCATCCTCCACGTGACGGAATGCATCACCCTGCCGACACAGGCACTGGCGAAGCAGTTCCGCCACGGGGTTGCCCAACTGCGGGCTCCGCCGGTGGCGTAATTTTCCCAATTTTTTGTTTCTTTTTTAGATTTTCTAGATTATCTAGTATCTCTAGATTTTCTAGTTTTTCTAGATTTTTAATCATTTAGCAATACAGAGAATGAAGAAGATAATCATCACAATCATATCATTATTGCCGTTGGTGTCTGTGGCGCAGGGACACGGCGACACGATACGTCTGCGCCAGGTGGTGGTGACAGCCACCCAGCACGCCACCACGCGCAGCGAAGCCCCCACGGCGGTGGGTGTCATCGATGGCGGCCAGATGGAGGCCGTGAGTGCCGTGAACCTGGGGCAGGCGCTGAATTTCGGCACGGGCCTGCGGGTGGAGAACACCTGCCAGAACTGCGGTACCAACGAGGTGCGCATCAACGGCCTGGGGCAGGCCTACTCGCAGATTCTGATCGACAGCCGACCGGTGAACAGCGCGCTGGCGGGAGTGTACCTGCTCGACCAGTTGCCGACGGTCCTGATCGACCGCGTCGAGGTGCTGCGCGGCGGCGGCTCGGCGCTGTATGGCAGCAACGCCATTGCCGGCGTGGTGAACGTGATCACCCGCGAGCCCCACAGCAATAGCGCCAGTGTCGGCAACACCACGAGCCTCATCGGCGGCCGCAGCTGGGACATGGGCCAGTCGTTCAACGCCTCGGTGGTGAGCGACGACCACCGTGCGGGCGTCGCCGTCTTCGGCCACAACCGGCACCGCGAGGCCTACGACCACAACGGCGACGGATACTCAGAGGTGGGGCTCCTCAAGGGCCGCATGGTGGGCTTCCGCGGTTACCTACGCACCTCCGACTTCACGAAGCTGAACCTCGAGTACCACAACATCCACGATTTCCGCCGCGGCGGCGACCGCTTCGACCTGCCGTCGCCAATGGCACACATCAGCGAGGGCGGCGAACACGACATCCACAGTGCGAACCTGAAATGGGACTGGCTGCCGGCCAGCGGCCTGCGCCACGCCTCGCTCTTCGCCTCGCTGCAGCATGTCGACCGCCAGAGCTACTACGGCGAGCGCGAGGACAGCGAGCCTTACGGCACCGCCTACGGCTACACGCAGGGCCTCACGCTGAACTACGGCGCCCAATACAGCCGCCACTTCGACACCCTGTGGCTCATGCCCGCCGAGCTGACCGCGGGAGTGGAGCACACTCTCGACGGCCTGCAGGACCATACCTACGGCAGTCCCGACACCCTGCGTCAGGAGGTAGGGATGCTGAGCGCCTACCTGCAGAACGAGTGGAAGAGCCAGCGGTGGAGCCTCCTCGTGGGCGGTCGCATAGACAAACATACGATGATTGACGCCCCCGTGGTAAGCCCGCGCCTCAACCTGCGCTATGCTCCCGACGACCACGTCGCCCTGCGCGCCAGCTACGCCTCGGGCTTCCGCGCCCCGCAGGTGTACGACGAAGACCTCCACGTGGGTGCCGTGGGGGGCGAGCTGTACAAGATCACCAACGCCCCGGGCCTGCGCATGGAGCGGTCGCACTCCCTCAGCGGCTCCGCCGACATCTGCCTGCACATGGGAAGCCTCGAGGCCGACGTGCTGATCGAGGGTTTCTACACCCGCATCAACGACGCCTTCGTTAATGAATTGTTATTCGACGACACCACGAGCGGATACCTGCACTATGAGCGGCGCAATGCCGACGGAGCCGAGGTGATGGGTGTCAATGTCGAGGTGACCCTCTCGCCCATCGAGGCTATGCGCCTCCAGCTGGGCGGCACCTGGCAGCGCAGCCTCTACACCGGCGAGGGCAAGGAGTGGGACGAAGGACGGCACGAACGCCGCATGGAGCGCACGCCGGACGTCTACGCCTACCTCATGGGCGTATACACCCCTGTGAAGCACCTGCACCTTACCGCCACGGGCATCTTCACGGGTCCCATGCTGGTGTACCACCATGTGGCAGACGAGACCAAGCACGGCGGCAGCAGCGAGGTAGAGAAGGTGATCACCGACGCTTTCGTCGACCTCTCGCTCAAGGCGGCCTACAGCATCCCCTTCGGCGAGAGCACGGAGCTGGAGCTCAGCCTCGGGATCCAGAACCTGTTCAACAGCTATCAACGCGACCTCGACAGCGGCCCCGAACGCGATGCAGCCTATATCTACGGCCCCGCCCTACCCCGCAGCCTGATGTTTGGAGCCAGACTGACGATATAAATGAGGAGTGAGGGGGGGAGTGAAGGAGGAGTGAGGGGGAAGTGAGGGGGACAAATGCTTGTGCCTACATTATTGTCTACCGATGCTATTGTCTCTTTCACTCCCCCTTCACTTCACTTTCACTCCTCTTTCACTCCCCTTTTCCAACATTATCTCAACTACACACTGAAAAAAAAGTTGTATCTTTGCAGTGTATTTTTTTTCTTCATAAACCACGAAACAACTGACTGAATGAACTTTACCGGAATCATCATCGGAGTGGCTTCCTTCCTTTGCATTGGGCTTTTCCATCCCGTCGTGATCAAGGCGGAGTATTATCTGGGCGTGCGCTGCTGGTGGATGTTCCTGCTGCTGGGGGTGGCGTGCATCGCGGCGTCGCTGCTGGTGGCGGAGGTGATCCTTTCGACCATCCTGGGGGTGGTGGCATTCTCGGCTTTCTGGTCTATCCTGGAGCTTTTCAAGCAGAAAGAGCGTGTGGCGAAAGGATGGTTTCCGAAGAACCCGAAGAGGGAGGATTTATGAATGTTTCAACAATCATAGGACTGTTGCTGCCGCTGGCGGGGACGATGCTGGGGTCGGCGTTCGTGTTCTTCATGAAGAAGGAGATCCCCGACCGGCTGCAGAAGACGCTGCTGGGCTTTGCGAGCGGGGTGATGGTGGCTGCGAGCGTGTGGTCGCTGCTGATACCGGCGATAGAGATGGCTACCCCCACCCCGCAGGGAGGGGATGGATGGAGGGTGGTGCCTGCCGCTGTGGGTTTTCTGGCGGGTATCGTGTTCCTGCTGCTGATTGACGAGTTGACGCCGCACCTGCATGTGGGGTCGCAGAAGGCCGAAGGGCCGCGCAGCCGCCTGTCGCGGACGATGATGCTGGCGCTGGCGGTGACGATACACAACCTGCCGGAGGGTATGGCTGTGGGCGTGGTGTTCGCCGGCGAGACGCACGGGCTGACGCTGAGCGCGGCATTGGCGGTGAGTATCGGCATCGCCATACAGAACATTCCCGAAGGGGCTATCATCTCGATGCCTATGTATGCCGAGGGTAATTCGCGGAAGAAGTCGTTCCTTATCGGCACGCTGAGCGGCGTGGTGGAGCCCGTGGGGTCGGTGGCGATACTGCTGCTGGCAGGAGTGCTGGGGGTAGCGCTACCCTACCTGCTGGCTTTCGCCGCAGGGGCAATGATGTACGTGGTGGTGGAGGAGCTCATCCCCGAGACCGCGCAGGGGCGCCACACGAACCTCTCGACCATCGGCTTCGCCGTGGGCTTCGTGCTGATGATGGTGATGGACGTGGTGCTGGGGTAGTTATAACATTATTTCAATGTCTTTCTCGAAGTCTTTGGGTTCGGTGGTGGGGGCGTAGCGCTTGACCACGGTGCCGTCGCGGGAGATGAGGAATTTGGTGAAATTCCACTTGATGTCGCTGGGCTTTTCGACGGAGGTGCTGATGGTCTTGAAGAGGGTGGCGGCGGCTTTGGCCTTGATGCCGTGGTACTCTTCGGAGGGAGCCTGCTGCTTGAGGTACTCGAAGATGGGGTGTGCCTGGGGGCCGTTGACGTCGATTTTCTTCATGATTTGGAAGGAGACGCCATAGTTGAGGCGGCAGAACTCCTCGATTTCGCCGTCGCTGCCGGGGTCCTGCTCCTTGAACTGGTTGCAGGGGAAGCCGATGCATACGAGTCCGCGGTCGCGGTATTTTTCATTGAGGGCTTCGAGGCCGTCGAACTGGGGTGTGAAGCCGCACTTGGAGGCGGTGTTGATGATGAGCAGCACCTTGCCGCGGAAGTCGGCAAAGTCGATCTCCTTGCCGTTGCTGGCGAGGGCTTTGAAATCATAAATAGTTTCCATATCTTTTTTTATTATTGTTTTTTGAGATAACGGAGTCTTTGAGAATTTATTGTGCTACCGGCTAGCCGCCATAGGAGTGCATGCCGCCGAGGAGGATATTGACGCCGAAGTAGGTGATGATGACGCTGAGGAAGGCGAGGGTGCAGTAGAGGAAGAATTTCTTGGGCTCGCGGCTGACGGAGAGGGAGGGGTGCAGGGGGAAGGCGTAGACGATGAGGGTGATGAGGGCCCAGACCTCCTTGGGGTCCCAGGTCCAGTAGTTTCCCCACGAGATGTTGGCCCAGAGGGCGCCAATAATGATGCCGAGGGTGAGGAGGAAGACGGCGGGATAGAGGAGGCGCTTTGCCAAATTGAAGATTGAAAATTGGAAATTGAAAGTTTTCTTGCCGCTTATCAATCCGGCGATGCCTATGATCATCAGGAAGAAGAAGAGGGCGTAGGACATCATGATGACGGCGACGTGGAGGCAGAGCAGGGGTGAGCTGAGGACGGGCATGAGGTTGGTGACGGGCGGGTTGCTACCGCTCATCATAGCGACCAGAAGGCAGAAGCCCATGGAGAGCATAGCTGCAGAAATTGAAAATTGAAAATTGAAAATTGAAAATTTCTTGGAGCGGAACGAAAAGACCAAGCCCAAGATGCCGATGGCAATAGCCATGAGGTTCATGCTGTCGAAGCCACCCGCCATGGGGATGTGGCCGCCGGCTATCCAACGGAGTATGAAGATAAGTAAGAGGTAAGAGGTAAGAAGGATGAGGTATAGAAGTGCAAGGGAGTGAGAGAGGAGACTCCCCTTTTTCCAAAGGCTATAGGCGAAGAGGAGGATGCCTAGGGTGAGGGTGAGCATCGCCAGCCAGCGGCCGGTGGTGAGGGCGTTGTAGAGGCGCTCGGCTTTGACCCTCGTGGGAGAAGGGAGCACGTCGGCGGCACGTTTTTCCTGGAAGAGTTTTATCTTTTCGAAGACTTTTTCCAAGGTCGCAAAGTCGCCCTTCACGACCAGTTCCTGGCAGTAGCTGAGGTGCTTGCGGATGAAGATGTACTCGTCGTCGGAGACGGTCATCGGCAGGTCGTCGTTTTGGGCGTACCAGCCGAGGGTGCCGGTGCTGTCGGCCACGGGGAAGAGTTTTAAGCTGCGGCCGGAGAGGAGCATCTCTACCAGCGCCCTGCTTTCTTTCTGCCGCTTGGGGCTCACCTCGTCGAGGATAGGTGCCCAGTCGCTGTAATAGAAGATGAAACCGCTGAGCACCTGCTCGGAGGAGAGACCTTCGTAGGTGGCTTTGCCGGTGAGCTTGGTTGTAAAGTCCTTGGCGAAGGTTTGCAGGGGGCAGATGCGACCTTTGTAGAGGGTGTACATCTCGCCCATCTTCGAGGCGGTTTCGCGAGGCAAAGTACGTGGTGCAGCGTTGGCAGCAAGGGGGAAGAGTAATAGGAAAAGGAGTGAAAGGGATAGGGAGTGAGAGGGGAGTGAGGGAGAAGTGAAGGTGGAGTGAGGGGGACAAATGTTTTTGTCAGCATTATTGTCTGCCGATGCTATTGTCCCTTTCACTCCCCTTTCACTCCCCTTATTCACTCCCCTTTCACTCCTCTTGATAACAAGCCAACCCAGTCCGAGGAGGAGCAGGGCGTAGCCGGTGTAGGAGACGGGAATACCCCAGGGGTCGTGGCTGACGCTGAGGGTGGTGCGGCCCTGGTCGTCGTAGTCCTCTTGGTAGTAGCGGCGGCCGTCGTAGCGAAGGATGTGGTTCATGGAGATGTCGGCTTTGCGGACGGCCGAACCGTCCGCCACGGTGACGTGGCTGACGAAGTCCATGGGGGTGCGTGTGCCGGGATAATAGAGCACCTCGAAGCGCTCGAGGGTGATACCCTCCTTGGTCTCGCCGGGGGCAAGGGTGATGCTGTAGTGCTCGCCCGTCCAGGAGGTGAGGGCACCGCCCAACAGAATGACGGGAATGGCAATATGGATGAGCAGGGAGGGGATATGGGAACGTATCAACTTTGAACGTATCAACGTATAAACCCTCGATAGGCTTCCTACGGCCACCAGTCCCAGCAGCACTGCGAACCACCACGAGCCGTAGAAGTGGTCGGCGACCCATTCCGCCCCGCGGTAGCGCTCAAAAACGGTGCCTGCAGCCAGTACCACGGCGACAAGCACCATAACAATAATCCTTGCCTTTTTCATTTGACTTAACTACTTAACTACTATCTACTTAACTACTCATCAAATCGCATTAATGAACTTCACCACAGCGTCGCGGTCCTTCTTGCTGAGCTGGCGGAATTTTTCCACGCTCCAGCGGGCGTCGCTCTGAGCGGAGCCGTGCCACATGATGGCCTCGATGACGTTGCGTGCGCGGCAGTCGTGCAGACGGTCGGCGTGGCCGGAGCAGATGGGTGCCAGTCCGCGGCCCCACAGGGGAGTGGTGCGGCACCATCCGGTGCGGATGTCGTTCTTCATGAAGAGGCGGTGCTGCACCATGTCGGTGTAGGGCCAGATCTTCTGGTAGGGGTAGCGCGGCAGGCGGGCGTCGCCGTCGCTGAAGAAGCCGTTGGGGTCGGTGAAGTTGTCGGGACCCGTCTCCCAACTGGGACGGTGGCAGGTGGCGCAGCCCGACTCGATGAAGAGTTTCTTGCCGCGCTGCACTTCGGCGTCAGTGATGTTGCGGGCAGCAGGAACGGCCAGACCGCGGTGCCAGACCATAAAGTTCACGTAGTCCTGGTCGCTCATCTCGACGGGCAGCTCGGTGGAGGTGAGGTAGTTGTAGATGTCCTGCTGCACGTTACCAGTGCGGTTCCACTCGGGGAAGTACTGGTAGAACTGGGCCTGCACGTCGGGATCCTGCGAGGCGGCGGTGGCGTAGATGGTGGGGTCGAGGCTGAGGTAGTGCTTGCGGCGGTCGCTGCGGGTGACATTGGTGATGTTCCAGATGGCGTTGGCGCCGGCGGCATCCTGCAGGGGGCCGCGGCTGAGGGCGTAGGTGAAACGTTTGGGATGCGTGGTGTTGCCGTAGAGCGAGGCCCAGTCGCCACCGGCCCAGATGGCGGGGTTGAGGTTTGCGCCGGCCTGCTGCTCACGCAGGTACTGTGCCTTCAGGGAGTCGTCGGGGATAGCGTCGAGGAGGCCCGTGCCGTAGATGCCAATGGTGCTCTCGAGGCGGAAAGCCAGCTGGGCATACGGCGTGGAGAGCGGGGCGTAGAAGGCGTCCTCGGGGATGTTGACCTCGGGGTAGATGAGGTCGTAGCTTTCGCCGTCGGGGAAGCGGTTGCACCAGTCGTCGGTGTAGGGCAGCCAGGCGATGGTGATTTTCTCCTCGTCGATAGAGGGCTTGAAGGGTGCCACAGCCTTGGTCTGCGGCATGCCTGCCACAGAGGACTCATAGGCATTGGTAGCGCTGTTGTAGACCACCAGCAGGTAGCCGTTGCCCCAGTCGTCGGCGCGGTAGCGCTCCATGCGGCGGCCGTGGCCGTAGCCTGGGTGGCAGCTCTCGCAGCTGGAGCGCACATAGAGCGGTCCGAGGCCGTTGAAGGGCGGGGTGTTCTGCGTCACGGTGTGTTCGAAGAACATCTCGCCGTACTTGAAGGCGTTGACCATGCCGGCGTTGATGACGGCGGGCGTGGGGTCCTCGTAGGCCGAAGCCGACTGGTTGAAGGTGGTGCCTAGCTTGCCGCCGGCATAGGTCTCCTCGCTGACACCCTCGGGCTCGGGCCGCGGTTCCTCGTCGCGGTTGCAGGCGGCGAAGGTTAACGCCAGCGCCGCTGCGGAAAGGATTATTGCTGACTTTTTCATCTTTTTCGGTATTACGTTATTTCGTTATAACGTTATAACAAATTCTCGTTACAACGGGTTAGTTTTCCCTGATAACCTCGCCTGCCTTCTCGAGTTTCTCGCTCAGGGTGGCGCAGGCCTGTGCGGCGACGCCGTTGCGCTCGTCGGTGCGGTTGTTGACGAAGGGGCGCGGCATAGCGTCGATGGCGGCAAGGGCTGCGGCGATAGCCTCGCGGACCTCGGTGTCGACGGAGGCGTTAAGTTCCTTCACATAGCTGTGGAGCGAGCGGCTCTCGTCGCGCTGACCCTCATTGCCTCCCATATAGGCGTTCTGGATGCTGAGGATGTTGTCGTAGAAATCCTCGACCGACTTCTGGCTGTAGGGACTCTCGATGTAGTGGATGTCCTCGTCGGAGGTGCCCTCATAGGGGCGGCCAATCTTCTGGGTGCCCACCTCGTCGGCGATGTCCATGCAGCCCTGGATGATTTCCAACAGGGCGGCCTTGCTGGAGGGGTAGATGCTGCCGGCTTTGCCAGCGTTCTTCATGTTCTCGCCGTAGCTGTAGTTGCCACCCCCCACGGTGTACTCCCACTCGCACTCTTCCATCTTCTCGGCATAGTGGGCGGGCACATTGTCGTCGCCAGCCCAACTGATGGCCAGGCGGTAGCAGCAGTTGCGCAGGTCGCCAGCCACAGCGACGGCATAGGTGAGCTGGCTAGCGGTGATGTCGGAGATGTTCTTGGGAGCGCCGTTAGCAAAGAGCACGTACTCGAGGCCGTGGAATCCCAGCAGGGTGGTCTCGAGGCCGTTGGCGACGATGTCGCCGTCCTGACCGTCGAGCTGAGCCAGCTGGTTGGCATTGCTCATGAGGGCGTCGAAACGGTCGGCATCAAGGGGCCAGCTGTCGATGTGGGGGTCGATGCCGAAATTGGAGGCCGGGCCGAAGAGGAAGGCCTCGCTCTTCTCCCACTGCTCGCGGGCAGCAAGGAACTTCTCGCAGACGGCGTTGAGGCCGCTCTGGGTGGGGTTGGCTTTCAGCGCCGCCAACTGCTCAACCAACTGCTCGGTATTGGCGGCCAGCGCCTTGTAGGTAGGCACCACGGTGTGGTCCACAAACTGTTCGGCGATGGCGGCAGCCTTCTGGTCGGTTGTCATCACATCGCTGTCATCGTCTTTGCTGCACGAGGCAAGCGTCAAGGTGGCCGCTAAGACCACCGCTAAAGTTTTGAAGATACTTTTCATTATATTATTTTTTTTTATTTATCAATTTTCAATTCTTAAAGAAGCCCGTCCAGGTGATGCCCAGGGCGAAGAAGGGTTCGTTGTTGTACTGGCTGTCGAAGAGGCGGACGCCACCTTCGGCCTTGAGGGTCACTTCGGGGATGGGGCTGTAGTTGAGGCCGCCGGAGATGACCTGCCGCCGGCACCAGCCGATGTCGGTCATCACGCCGCCAGGCACAAAACTATCGTAGTGGTCGTAGCGGCCGAAAACGAAGAGTTTTTGTTTGGTATTGCTCCAGGCCAGAGCGTTGACGCCCGCCTCGATGGAGGCATCCCAGGCACTCTCGCCCACGGCGGTATGGGGATAGGGGTTGCCCGTCATCGTGGTCTGGTTCATGTTGTGCTGTGAGATGAGCACGGCATCGCTCAGGTGGCCGTAGTCGACGTTGCCTCTTACAATCACATAGCGATCCTTGTAGGCGAAATCAAAGGCACCTATCAGCACCGTACCCTTCACGTCGTGATACTTCGAGGCCTCGCCATAGTTATCGGTCTTGATGTCGTTGTTGAAGCTGTTGCCGATATAGCCGCTGAGGCTGAGACGCAGACCCGGCACGCCCGACCAGTCGACCCTTGCGGCGCAGGCCAGGCTACTGGCGGGACGGAACTCGTAAGGCGACGCGCTGCCGTTATGTATCCAACCCGCGTTATTGAAGAAATAGGCGTTCAGGGCGGGCAGCAGCTGTGCCTCGTAGCGCCAGCTGCCAGCCTTGCCCCAGAAGGAGATGCCCGTTTCATGCCAGGTGCAGGGCATGATGGTGTTCTCGCCCTCGGGGCGGTAGACGCTGAAGAATTGGTTGGGGGTGTGGCCGTTGTTGGTCATTCCCACGGGTACCACGATGTGTCCGGCGCGGATATTGAAAGACTTATTAAAACTTTTCTGGACCCAGAACTGCTCCAGCGCCACCTCACCGCCACGTTCCACCTCCTGCTCGAACTCGCCAGCCTCCTCGGCTTCCATCTCCGTGGCCACCTCGGTGCCGCCGTGTTCGAACTCTATCTCCGTGCCGATGCTCCAGCCGTGGCCGAAATCATAGCCCAGCATAATGACGGCATGCGGCAGGTCCACACGTCCGTGACCCGCGGCGTCTTTATACTTGGCGGGGTACATGTAACGATGGACGTCGTCGCTGTAGAAATGGCGGCTGTAGACCGCCTCACCGTATCCGCCCAAGGTCAGGCGGCTCTTGGTAGTTTGATTTGTCCCCTGCTTAGCGGGTATTGTATCATTTTGTCCCGAAACCGGGGATTGGAAAGCTAGTGCAGAAACCGCACAAAGAATTAGTACACTTTGAGTTAATCGCATAACGTAGTCGTTTTTGTCTGCTGCAAAAATACAGGGACTCCCACGAATGGGCAATCACCACTATTGGTGATTTTATGCAGCAAAAGACAAAAACAACTACTACTGCCTTCCCCGTCAGTTCATCAGACGGCTGTCGAACCAGGTGTACTGCGGATAGGCTTTCTTGAGGTCGTTGGCGGAGCCTTCGACGGTGCTGCCGCCACTGGTAGCGAAGACATTGAGCACCTTGCCGCTGAGGTTGTGGGCCTCGATGAAGGTGTTGACGATGGTGGGGGCGGTGTACCACCACACGGGGAAGCCGATCCAGACGGTGTCATAGTCGGCGATGTTCTCGCAGCGGCCCTTGATGGCGGGACGCGACGACTTGTCCTTCATCTCCAGCGTCGAGCGCGAGCTCTTGTCGCGCCAGTCGAGGTCGGCGGCGGTGTAGGGCTGCTCGGGGACGATTTCATAGAGGTCGGCACCCAGCTCTTTGGCAAGGTCCCGCGCTGCGGCCTTGGTGGTGCCCGTGGCCGAGAAGTAAACTACTAAGGTCTTTTTCATATTACTTGATTGTTTATTTGTTTGATCGCTTGAATTATTTTGTGCACAAGCACCCAATATCAGGCAGCAAGCGGCGATGATTAATGATATTTTCTTCATATTGGATAACTTTTATATGTTTTACGTTGATACGTTTATAATCATTCCTCATTCACCATTCCTCATTCACCATTCCTCATTCATCTAATCCTCTCCACAATCGGTTGCAACGTACTGAAGTCCACGAAGTCCACCTGCTTGCCGTAGGTCTCGAGCATCGCCCTGGTTTCGGCGTTCTGCTGCTCGTCGGGCAGTTTGGCGACTTTCTTGGCGAGCAGCGACATCATCAGGCGGTACTTGAGGTTAAGCTTTGTGTAGTCGATGGCGCCACGGAGATGGAAGATCCTGCTTTCGTCATAGAGATACACCGGTACCTGGCCCTTGACGGACTGTCTGATATGGGCGACATTGGCGGCGTCCGTAGGGTCGGCCAGACCGACGGTGGCCACTATAAGCTCCTGCTGCGGGGTCATCTTCCCGACGGTCTGCTTCAGTCCCGTGACACCTCCGGCATAAAGGCTGCCGAGGTAGACAATCCTGTCGTAATCGCCCAGGGCTTTCACCTCCTTGTATTCGACGGCCTCGAGACCCGTCATCTGCGCCAGCCGCTCAGCATAGCGCTTCGCCGAACCGTACCGGCTACCATATATGATCAGTTGCTTCCCCATATCTCCAATATAACAATAGGATAACGCCAATGGACAAATAATATTGCATTAATGATTTATGACTTATGACTTATGATTTTAGAGTGGCTACGCAGGCTGCATCAGTTTACTCATAATTCATAACTCATAAATCATAATTCAAAAAAAGTTCGTGGGGCTAACCACGCTTCGCTTGAAAGGTTTGAACCTGTCACCTCTTAAACCCTTCTAACCTTTCAAACCCCTTAAACATTTAACTCATAAATCATAATTCAAAAAAAAATAGTATTTTTGCACTCCGAAAATGACTAAGAAAACACCCATGAAACGAATCGCCACCTATATTCTCCTGCTGCTGTGCACCCTCGGCGCACAGGCACAAAACGACATCCCCTCCCCTTCGCCGTGGACCGTGGGGCTGCGCGGCGGATGGTCCTCCACGACCCTCAGCCGCTACAACGCCAGCCGCATCGACGAGGCCTACTCGGCGCTCGGCGGCTTCGAGGTGGGACTTCAGGGGGCTTACGCTTTCAACGAATGGTTCTCCCTGCGAGCCAACCTCAGCTTTATGCAGCGCTCACACCGCATGGACCGCAACCTCAACTACCTCGACCCCGTCTATACCGAGCACACCAACGCCTATCTGATGCTGCCCGTACTGGCCGACTTCTCCTTCGGTGGGCAGCGGCTGCGCGGCCACCTGCTCGCCGGCACCTATGCCGGCTACTGGCTTTCCGACCGCCGCAAGGGCGTGACCTACTGGATGACAGACTACTACGTCTACTTCGAGCCTTTCGACGAGGAGCGCACATTCACCGACGAGGATGTCCGTCTGAATGCCGGCCTGGCCTTCGGCGCTGCATTGTCCTATCCCCTGGGCGACAAGCTGGAGCTAGGGCTCGACGCCATCTACTACTACGACCTCGTCTCGCACCACCGTGGCAACAATCAGCTCTCCGACCCGCGCTACCTGAACACCCTCTCCATCAACTTCAATATCAGCTACACGTTGTAGATTTATGAATTATGATTTATGAGTTATGGTTGAAAAGGTTAGAAAGGTTCACTCAACAAGTTCGTGGGGCTAACCACGCTTCGCTTGAAAGGTTTGAACCTGTCACCTCTTAAACCCTTCTAACCTTTCAAACCACTTAAACATTTAAAACATAAATCATAATTCTAAAAAAAAGCGTATCTTTGCAGCCGAAAATGAAAGTGCTTGCCAACATATCCGTCACATTTACCACACTGATACTGTTGCTCTTCGGAGCCAGCGGCATCGGCATGGAGCGGTGTTTTTGTACGGGCAAGACGACGCTGGTGCTGCCTGGAGGACAGGATTTTTGCACCGACGAAGAAGACTGCTGTGGTGACGACGAGGACTGCAACGACGGCTGCGACACAGTAGTGATTGTGAGCCTGTCAGATTATCTAGCGGGCAGCGAGCAGCAGACAGTGTTTAGTGGTCAGTGTTTAGTGTTTAGCGGTCAAGCGCTACCCACTATCAACCACCCACTACCCACTTATATTTCTCATTCATCATTCCTCACTCCTCATTCATCATTCTTTCTGCGAGGGGCAGAGACGACAACGGTTTTGAGAGTTTGAGATTATTTGGATTTTTGATCTATAATTTATGATTTTAGAGTGGCTACGCAGGTTGCGTCAATTCACTCATAATTCATAAATCCATTACTCATAATTCATAACTCATAACTCAAAAATCATAATGAAACATTATATAATATTGTGTCTGTCGGTGGCGTGCTTTTTCACCGCCGCGGCACAGAAAGAAGATAGTATCAAGAATTCGACACTCGACGAGGTGAGCATCAGCACGCGGCGCGCCGAAGGTGTGAGCCGCCTGGGCGGTGCCGAGAACGGACAGAACCTGGGACTCGCAGAGCTCTGCCGCGCCGCCTGCTGCAACCTGGGCGAGAGCTTTGTAACCAACCCGTCGGTGGACGTAAACTACAACGATGCCGCCGTGGGAGCCCGTCAAATCAAACTGCTGGGTCTCAGCGGACAATATGTGCAGATGCTGTGCGAGATGCTGCCGACATCGGTAGGCGCCTCCCTACCCTATTCGCTAGGCTACGTGCCGGGAAGCTGGATGAAGAGCATCTCGGTGAGCAAGGGCGCGGCGAGTGTGAAGAACGGTCCTCAGAGCATCACGGGGCAAATCAACGTGGAATACCTCAAACCCGACGACGAGGAGGGGGTGAGCGTGAACCTCTATGGCGACAGCCGTCTGAAGGGCGAGGTGAACGCTACGGCGAACAAGCACTTCACCGAGCGGTTCAGTGGGAACCTGATGGTGCACTACGAGCACGACTTCGGCCACCACGACGACGACGGGGACCTCTGGCACGACTCGCCGACGGTGCGACAGTTGCACCTGATGAGCCGCTGGAAATATGTGGGCGACCGCTACATCATGCATGCCGGTGCCGGATACCTGCAAGAGGAGCGCGAAGGAGGACAGATGCTTACGGTGACGAACCCTTACCGTGTGCTTATCGACAGCCGACGCGCCGAGGGATACATGAAGCACGCCTTCATCCTTGACCGCGACCACAACACTAATATCGCACTGGCGGCGAACGCCTTCGTCTACCAGCTTGACGGCACCTTCGGCCCGAAGGACTACGCTGTCGACCAGCGGTCGTTCAACAGCCAGCTGATGCTGGAGCACGACTTCACAGAGGACCACCTGCTGTCGACAGGCCTGAGCCTCAACGGCGACCGCTACGACGAGACGCTGTTGTCCAACGACTACAGCCTATTGACCGAATATACGCCCGGCGCGTATGTGCAATACACCTACACACCCTCTTATAAGTTCACCCTCATGGGAGGCCTGCGGGTGGACCACAGCACACTCTACGACCGCAGCTACGTGACACCACGCATGCATGTGAAGTGGGTAACCGGCGACCATCTGACGCTCCGTGCCTCGGTGGGCAAAGGCTACCGCACCCCCCATGCAATGGCGGAGCAGCACTACCTGCTGGCCTCGGGGCGTACGCTGACGGCTCCCGCCGTACTGCCGCAGGAAGAGGCCTGGAACAGCGGCCTCTCCGCCACGCTCTACCTTCACCTCTGGGAGAAGAGCGTGCAGGTGAACGCGGAATACTACTACACCGACTTCCTGCACCAGGCGGTGGTAGACTATGACAGCGACCCCACGAAAATCACCATCGCGGACCTGAACGGCAAATCATACTCACACACCCTTCAGCTCGACGCAAGCTGCGACATCACCGACGAGTTGAACATCCTCGCCGCCTTCCGCTACAACCATGTGCGCTGCACCTACGGTGGAGTGCTCATGGAGAAGCCGCTGCAGAGCCGCTACAAGGGGCTCGTCACCGTCGGCTGGAAACCCATGATGGGCATCTGGCAGCTGGACGTCACGCTGTCGCTGAACGGCGGCGGCCGCATGCCGACACCCTACACGCTGGGAGACGGCAGCGCGTCGTGGGACAAGGAGTTCCCTGCATACCCGCAGCTCAGCGCCCAGCTGACGCGCGAATTCCGCCACTTCTCGGTATACATCGGAGGCGAGAACCTGACGGGCTACCGCCAGCCGAACCCCATCATCAACGCCGCAACCCCCTGGAGTGCCGACTTCGAACCGACACTGGTCTGGGGCCCCGTCCACGGCATGATGGTCTACGCGGGAATCCGAGCGAACCTTTGAGAGTGAGGAGTGATGAATGATGAACGAAAAACATATCAACGTATCAACATATGAAACGGACTTTTTTAATGATTATGGCCAGCATGATTCTGGCTTTGGGCGGCAAGGAGCTGCGCCAGCTGGTGCTCACGCCGACACCTCAGATGCAATGCGAGAATTGCGAGAAGAAAATCAAGAAAAACATGCGCTTTGAGAAGGGAGTCAAGAAAGTGGAGACAGACCGCGAGAAGCAGCATGTCACCATCACCTACGACCCTGCAAAGAACAACGTCGAAGGTCTGCAGAAGGGCATGAAGAAGATAGGCTACGACACCAAGGTGGTGAGCGACAAGAGTGTATGATCAATCCCAGCGCCTATTTCAGTCGCTTGCGCGAATTGGTGACGCTGGAGCTCCGCGAGGAACAGCAAGCCTACCAGAAAAGCCTCGAAGCTAAAGGGCTGTCACTGACGGGTAGCATCCATGAGCCCGCCTGTCGCTACCCTGTGCGGCTGGGGAACAACACCTACAACGCGCTCGGACAGCTGACCCTGGAGCTACACTATGAGGTCGACGAAGACGAGCTGGAGCTGGACTTCGAGCCCGGCAAACCCGTCACACTGTTCTACCTCAACGACTCCTATCCCTCGTCCCCTCTCCACGAGGGGGGCAAAGGGGGTGCCGCCAAAGAGTTGCCCCACCAGTGCTATGTCGAGCTGGTAGGCAACGGCGTGATGAGCATTAGCCTGCCGTCGAAAGCAGCATTTCAGAGCATCAAAGATATCGGCGAACGACATCTACTGGGAGTGCAGCTGGGGGTAGACAACACCAGCTACCGCGTGATGCTGGAATCCCTCTCGGAAGCCGAGAAGAAAGGAACACAAGGGGGCAACGACGAACGCTTCATCCGTCTCCGTGACGTGCTGCTGGGCAATGCACAGCCTGGCTTCCGGACACTGCCACCCCTCTCCTTCCCCTGGCTGAACGGCAGCCAGAACGACGCCATACAGAAGGTCGTGGAGGCGCAGGAGGTAAGCATCGTCCACGGACCTCCAGGGACAGGGAAGACGACGACATTGGTAGAGGCCATCATCGAGACACTGGAGCGTGAGACACAGGTGCTCGTCTGCGCGCCGAGCAATGCGGCGGTGGATTGGATCTGCGAGCAACTGATGCGGCGCAGCGTCAACGTGCTGCGTATTGGCAACCCACTGAGGATGAGCGACGAGATGCTCGACTGCAGCTATGAACGCCGCTATGCGGCACATCCCGATTACCACGAACTGTGGAACATACGCAAGGTGCTGAGTGGAGAACGCAGAGTGACGAGTGGAGAGCGGAGGCAGAAGTTGCAGCAGCGAGCCACAGAGTTGGAAATCAAGATCAACGCCGATCTCTTCGACCAGGCGCGGGTGGTGAGTTGTACGCTGATTGGCAGCGCCTACCGCATCCTGGAGCGACGCCATTTCAGCACCCTCTTCATCGACGAGGCGGCACAGGCGCTGGAGCCCGCCTGCTGGGCAGCGATACTGAAGGCCGACCGAGTCATCATGAGCGGCGACCACCAGCAGCTGCCGCCAACAGTGAAAAGCAAAGAGGCTGTTGCTGGCGGTTTATCTACCACGCTGATGCAGAAACTCGTCGGCCTCCATCCCCGCTGCGTCACACTCCTCACCACACAATACCGCATGAACGAGGACATCATGAGTTTCTCGTCGCGCTGGTTCTACCACAGCCAACTGCAAGCGGCCCCCGAGGCAGCCCACAGGCTGGTGAGCCCGCTGGATACACCGCTCACATGGCTGGACACCTCCGAGAACTCTGAAAACTCCGATCATTCTGATTATTCCGAAAAAAGAACCCACACCGGCTCCCTCACCAACGCTCAGGAAGCCCGCCTCGTCATCCACGCGCTGCGCGACTACATCGAGATGGTGTCGCCGCAGAAGATCGAGAGCGAACGGGTAGACTTCGGCGTCATCACCCCCTACCGCGGACAGGCACGCCTGATCCGCCGCCTGCTGAAGATGCAGCATTATTTCAGAAAACTCAAGCGTCACATCACAGTGGGCACCGTCGACGGCTTCCAAGGACAGGAACGCGACGTCATCGTCATCTCGCTGGTGCGCGACAATGCCGATGGACAGATAGGGTTTCTGCGCGACCTGCGGAGGATGAACGTCGCAATGACACGGGCGCGCATGAAGCTCATCATTGTGGGCAACGCACAGACGCTAAGCCACCACCGCTTCTACCGCGCACTCATCGAACATATCAAAGAAAAAGGAGACTTCATTGAGCAGGTAGCGGGCAGCAGAGAATGAGGAATGTTGAATGAGGAATGAGGAATTGGTTGACACGCCATTTAATTCCTCACTCCTCATTCCTCATTCAACATTAACAAAAGCTATTAGCTACCGGCTACTAAACATCTATTTCGCCGCTGATGCGGTCGTCGCCCCAGACGGAGTACATGTTGGAGCGGCCTTCGTTGAGGGTCATCTTGCCTTGTGCCTCGAGGTGTAGGCGATAGAAGACACACTGCTGGAGGTGTGCTTTGTCGCAGACGACGTCGGTGGCGAAGGCTTCGCAAGTAGGAGCGCCGCAGACACCGCAGTCAATCTGCGGCAGATGGGTTTTGAGTCGCTCGATACGCTCCATCTTCTCGAGGGCCTTGGAGATATTCTCGTCAAGGACCATCATGGAGCGCGGCTGCACCTCGTCGAGCTGCGAGTTGTCTATGAGGTAATCCTTGTACTGGTCCATCTCGCGGTCGCGGGGCATCTCGCCGTTGCGTTCGCGCTCGGCGGCACGGCGGGCACGGGCATACATGCGTTCGCCACAGAGGAAACGGTTGTCGCAGGAGAGCAGTGCACCGGCGCAACCCTGGTCACAGGCGCGGAGTTCGAGGAACTCGACACCCTCGACCTCGTCGTTCTCGAGTTTGTCGAGGAAGTCCATCACATTCTGTATGCCGTCGATGGCATAGGAGCGCTTGGCGGAGCAAAGACGGCGCTCGCCATTGGTAAGGGTGGAGAGTATGGCGTCGGCACTGAGGCGGTGGCGCGTAACGGGAGGGAACTGGTGACTTTTTCCGACGTCCTTGATGTGCTTGTAGACGCCGTTGTAGAGCATATTCATGTTGATGACGCCGTCGATGATGCTCTTTTCCTCGCCGACAGGGGCTTTGACGGCGGCAACCTTGGCGGCACAGGGGGTTATATAGAAGAGGCCTATCTGTTCGCGCGGCACACCGCGGCGAGTGAGTTCCTCGAGGGCATACATGGCGCTGAGGTCGAGGGGCACCTTGATGGGCATGATATTCTCGGCCAGCGAGGGATATTTGATCTGTATGAGACGCACGATGGCGGGACAGAAAGAAGAGATGAGGGGGCGTATGTCGGGGTGCTCGCGGGCGTACTTTTCCTTGGCTTCCTTGTAGATAATGGCGGCACTCTCGACCTCCATGACATGGGCGAAGCCCAGCTCATAGAGGGAGGCGTAGACCTTCGACACACTGATGTCGTCGGGAAACTGCCCTAAGAATACCGACGGCAGCAACGCCACAGAATGGGGGTACTTGCGGAAAATGCTGAAGTCATCGTCCTTGATGCTGATGGCCTGAGCGGGGCAGACTTCATAGCAGCGGCCGCAGTCGATGCAGCGGTGTTCCTGGATGGCGGCTTTGCCGCCGCCGATGCGTATAGCCTCGGTGGGACATATCTTCATACAGCGCGAACAGCCGATACAGCGTGTTTCCTCTATTTGTAATGCGTGGTAGAAAGCCATAATGATTTATATTTATGATCTATGATTTATGATTTTAGAGTGGCTACGCAGGCTGCGTCAATTCACTCATAATTCATCACTCATAATTCATAATTCTTAATTGAAGTTCACTTCCATTTCGACGGTGGTGCCGACGCCGACTTCGGAAGTGACGTTGAGTTTGTCGACATTCTTCTGCATATTCGGCAGACCCATGCCGGCGCCGAAGCCCATGTCGCGCACTTCTGGGCGGGCGGTGGAGTAGCCTTCCTGCATGGCCAAAGCGATGTCGGGGATACCCGGACCCTTGTCGGCGACGACCATCTTTATCTTGTCGGCGTCGATATCGACAAGCACTTTTCCGCCATAGGCGTGGGCTATGGCGTTGACCTCGGCTTCATACAGGGCCACCACCACACGCTTCACCACCTGCGGGTTCACGTTCAACTGTTTCAGCGTCTTCTTGACCGAACTCGAGGCCTTGCCGGCATTCACAAAATCGCCTTCAACTACTGTATATTCCTGATGCATTTTTCTAATTGTTTGATTGTTTGATTGCTCGATTGTTTGAGTATTTGATTGCGCAAGCACTCAAGCATTAACACATTCAAGCATTCAAGCATTAATACAAGGGTTTCATTCCGAGGTCCCAAAGGAGACCGCAGGTCTTGAACATGGAATAGGTGCTGCAGATGAGTACCATGTCGTTATCCTCTGCCAGCTCTACCATATCCTCCGTCGGCTTTTTGTTGCGCACGAAGATGACCACTTCCAGGTTGGCCATGTCGCAGGTGCGGATGGTCTGCACGTTGCAGAGGCCGGTAACAAGCACAGGAGTGTCCTTGAGCGTCAACACATCGCTCATCAGATCGGAGGCGAAAGCATGCTCCACTTCCATGTCGAGACGGTCTTCTCCCAAGGCAACCGTTGCGCCCAGTTTATCTACTATTTCCTTTAAAGTCATATAGCGATTTTATTAAAAAAAGTTAAATAATTCAGAGTGCAAATATACACAAAAATTTTAATCTGGCAAAATTTATTTGCACAAACCACTATTTTTTAGGCTCCACATGAAGGGTGATGTGGGTATGGTTGCCGAAGCGGTTTTTGAGCGCCTGCTCTATTTCGCAGGCACGGGCATGGGTGACGGCGAGGGAAAGGGTGCCATCCATGCGGATATGGAGTTCGATGGCATAACGGCTGCCGATGCGGCGGGTACGCAGATGATGCGGGTCGCTCACATCGGGGAAGGCGGATACGACATCCAGTATCTCTTTCTCCACCTCGTCGGGCAGCGAAGCCTCCAGCAGCTCGTTAAGTCCCTGCTTGAGCAACCGGTATGCCACACGGAGGATGAAGGTTGTCACCACAAGTCCGGCTATCGGGTCGAGCACCGCCCAGCGGTCGCCGAGCAATATGGCGCCGCCGATACCTGCGAGGGTACCCAGCGAGGAGAAAGCGTCACTGCGATGATGCCATGCATTGGCCTCTACGGCGGGCGAATCTAAGTCGCGTCCGCGCCGCACGGTGTATTGGTAGACAAGCTCTTTCAATATGATTGATACCAACGCCGCCCAGAGCGCCAGCATGCCGGGAGCCTCCAGCGTTCCCCCACCGTACCACAAGAGCAGAGCCTCGACGGCCTTCCATCCGATGCCTACAGCCACCGCAGCCAGCGCAAAGCCGATGAATGTGGTGGCAAGGGTCTCGTATTTCCCGTGGCCGTAGTCGTGGTCACGGTCCTCAGGCTTGCTGCTGATATGCACGGAAAGCAGCACCACAGCATCCGTCAACAGGTCGGAGAGCGAATGTATGGCGTCGGCCGTCATCGCCGCACTATGGCCGACGATGCCCGCCACAAACTTGAAGACTGTGAGCAGCACATTGGCCGCGCTGCCCACCAACGTCACCTTGTATATCTCCCTTTCGCGATTCATATCGGCATTAACGTATCGGCACCTTTTTTATTATCTAATACGGTATAGAATCAGTCCATTTTGTCATCCTGGCGTTTGCCCGTGAAGGAGAAGGGTTTGTCGCCCATCTTGCAGGTGAAGACGAGGGCGTTGCTGGAGGCGGCGCCAGTGAGGTTGTGGATGGTGTATTTCTCGTAGCGCTTGCCTTTGGAAACGGGGACAACACCGTCGGCCGTGAGGCGGCCATTGTCGAGTTTCATCTGCGGGATGTCAAAGTCGATTTTCACTGGCATCAGGCGTGCGAATTTCACACGGTACATGGTAAGCACATAGTCGCCGGCATCAGTCTTGCGGAGCGTCACCTTGACCTCCTCGCGCTTGTAGCCGTCGACGTTCATGGTGCCGACGTAGGTCTGCGCCGCAACGACAAGGCCGAAGGACAGCAAAAGGAGTAGCAGGAGTGTTTTTTTCATTTGAGGCTGAAATTAATGGGCAGGTTGAACTGTACGCGGACGGGTTTGCCACGCTGCTTGCCGGGGTTCCAGCGGGGCATATTCTTGACCACACGGATGGCTTCGGCACCGCAGCCGCCGCCGATGTCGCGCAGGATTTTGGGGTTAGTGATGCTGCCGTCTTTCTCCACGACGAAGGTAACGAATACCTTGCCTGTGATGTTCTCTTTGCGGGCCTGCTCAGGATAACTTAAGTTGCGGACAATCCACGCGTAGAGCGAGTCCATGCCGCCGGGAAACTCAGGATCTTGCTCCACCACTACGAAAGGCCGTACCTCGCCCTCGGTATCGTCCTCGATATCGTCCTCCTTAATAATGACGTCGACAATGTTGATTTTTCCTTCCTCGTCAAGAATTTCCGGTGGTGGCGTTTCGTCGTCAGTGGCGATGATAAGTCCCATAGTGGTGACCTCTGGACACACCGTGTTCTCGTCAGGAACGGTGCTGTCGGCTACTGGAAGGGTGGTGTCGACGACTGGAAGGGTGTCGATCTTCAGGCTGCTGTCGGTGGTCAGTATGTTGGAAACCTCTCTCGGTGTCTCCCCACCACAAGCCGCCAACCCCAGGCTGAGGCCAGCCACAGTGGCGACACGGCCAAGACGGATACGCTCTGTCAAAGCTTTCTCGATGTATCTCACCTCGGCCTCGCAATGCGGGCAGGTGCCGCGACAGGGACCTTCGTAGGTACATTCTCTCTGCTCCAGTGGGATGCCGTTCTCGTCGGCGATACGCTTACGTATCGCCTTCAACTGCTTACACTTATACTTTCCTCGTTGCATAAACTACAGTATCTGCTCCGTATGGGCTTTGGTGTTGACCTTGCCGATGGCGTCGACGATAACCCCCTGCTCGTCGATGACGTAGGTGGTGCGGAGGGTGCCCATGCTGACTTTGCCATAATTTTTCTTCTCACCCCAAGCCTCGTAGGCCTTGAGGATAGTCATGTCGGTATCGGCGATGAGGTGGAACGGCAACTGGTATTTCTCGATGAAACGCTGGTGACTGGCGGCGCTGTCTTTGCTCACGCCCAGCACCTGGTATCCCAGAGCGAGGAACCGTTCGTAGTTGTCTCGCAAGTCGCAGGCCTCGGCAGTGCAGCCCGGAGTGCTGTCCTTGGGATAGAAATAGAGCACCAGTTTCTTGCCCGCGAAATCGGTCAGCTTCACGGTATTTCCATTCTCGTCAACACCCTCGAAGTAGGGCGCTTTTGTTCCTTTCTGTAGCATGATTCTTAATACTTTAATATACTAACAAAAGGTTATCAGTGTACTTTTTTCAATGTGCAAATATACAAATATTTTGTCAATTGAAATAAAGTTCGTACTTTTGCAGCCAAATTCAAATGCATGGACAAATACAACCAACGCGGCGTTTCCGCCTCGAAAGAGGATGTACACAACGCCATTAAGAATATCGACAAAGGCCTTTATCCCAAGGCTTTCTGTAAGATCATTCCCGACCTCCTGGGCGGCGACCCGGCCTACTGCAACATCATGCACGCCGACGGCGCAGGCACCAAGTCGAGCCTGGCCTACATGTACTGGCGCGAGACCGGCGACCTCTCCGTGTGGAAAGGCATCGCTATCGACGCCATCGTGATGAACACCGACGACCTGCTGTGCGTCGGCGCCCTCGACCATATCCTGCTGAGTTCCACCATCGGACGCAACAAACAGCTGGTACCCGGCGAGGTCATCTCGGCAGTCATCAACGGCACCGAGGAGTTCTGCCAGACCATGCGCGACATGGGCATCGACATCGTCCTCACCGGCGGCGAGACAGCCGACGTGGGCGACCTCGTGCGCACCATCATCGTCGACTCCACCGTCACCGCCCGCATGCGCCGCGCCGATGTCATCGACAACGCCAATATCAAAGCTGGCAACGTGATTGTGGCCCTCGCCAGCTACGGCCAGGCCTCCTACGAGACCGCCTACAACGGCGGCATGGGCAGCAACGGCCTCACCTCGGCACGCCACGACGTCTTCTCGCATGTCTATGCCGAGAAATACCCCATGTGCTACGACCGCAACCTCCCCGACAGCGTGGTCTTCTGCGGCACCAAGCTGCTCACCGACCCCACCGAGGTGCCGGGTGTCGACGCCGGCCACATGGTGCTCTCCCCCACCCGCACCTACGCCCCCATCATCCGCCGTGTGCTCGACGAATACCGTCCCAAGATTGACGGCATGATCCACTGCTCCGGTGGCGCACAGACCAAGGTGCTCCACTTCATCGGCGGCCGTCCGCTGCACGTGGTGAAGGACAACCTCTTCCCCGTGCCTCCCCTCTTCAAGATGATCCATGAGGAGAGCCACACCGACTGGCAGGAGATGTACAAGGTCTTCAATATGGGTCACCGCATGGAGCTCTACACCGACGAGGAGACCGCCCGCGGCATCATCGACATCAGCCGCTCCTTCAACGTCGACGCACGCATCATCGGCCGCGTCGAGAACGCCGACAAAGCCCAGGTCACCGTCAAGAGCGAAAACGGCACCTACGATTATTTTGCATAAAACAAAAACCTATCAACATATCAACGTAAAACGTATCAACTACCATGGCAGAAGCAACATTTCTCGACACCTTCAACGACCGTAAAAAGTTACGGCTCCAGTCTGGCGAAGCCGACCGCCTCTCGTCGCGCACCTTCAACCTCGTCCTCACGGGCCTGCTGGTCTATGGCCTGCTGGTCAATACCGTGATGGTCTACTATTTCTCCTATCCGCTGATGAACCTGATGGCCGGCATGGGCTTCTGGGGCATGCTGCTGATATTTGTCGCCCCCATGCTCATCGGCGTTTTCATGGCCGCCAAGTCGGACAACCCCCTCATCAGCTTCCTGGGCTATAACCTCGTGGTGCTTCCCATCGGCGTGATGCTGGCCATCCTCATCCCCGGCCTGCCCGCCACGATCGTCACCAAAGCCATGCTACTCACCGCCATGGTCACCGCCACCATGATGCTGCTGGCGGCCATCAAGCCCGCTTTCTTCCTCGGCCTCGGCCGCACCCTCGGCATCGCCCTCCTCATCGGCATCATCGCCGAACTCGTGGCAACCTTCCTGCTGGGCTACCGCGGCGAGTTGTTCGACTGGTTCTTCGTCATCCTCTTCTCTGGATATATCGGCTACGATATCGCCAAGTCTCAGGCCTACCCCAAGACCCTCGACAACGCCGTCGACTCGGCACTCGACATCTACCTCGATGTCATCAACCTCTTCATCCGCCTGCTGGCCATCCTCAGCAAGCGCAATTAAAAAAAATCCTCTTGGCACAATAATAAAATATATGTGCCGTTAATAGGGGGCGTTCGTGACAGCACGACGCGCCATGCGATAGTAGCTCAGTTGGCAGAGCGGCGGCTTCCCAAGCCGCAGGTCGCGGGTTCGAACCCCGTCTATCGCTCCACGACAAGTTTCACTTGCCTACCTTCAGTCCGCAGCAGATAAACGCCCTGCGGACATTTTTTTATGTCTATCTCCGTGCTCTCCGCTCCGGAGGGGTAGCAACCCGTCAGACGTCCCTGCATATCGTACATCCATAGCCGCTCGCCCGGCACAAGGCCATCAACAACCACACGGTCGGTGGCGGGGTTAGGGTAAATATGGAGCGTGCCGGCAGCTGCGTAACCAGGTGCCTGGGTGGGGTCGATGCCTACGCTGGCAGGCAGGTTGTGTATCTCTTTGATATAGTTGATGAACGACGGCGCCAGGAAATGCCAGTACTCCGGCAGGCGGTTGCTGCTGAGGGTCTTGTCGACGGAGATCTCCATCGTCATCTCGAGACAGTTGTAGGTAGCATTCACATAATCCTGACGACCACCGGTGATGACATACCAGTCGCCACCGGCGACGACGCCGTTGTCGGCCTCCTGCACATCAGTGAAATGGGTGGGGGCATAGCTTTGCACCGTGTCCACGAAGCGGCGGCCCACCTCCCTCCACCACGTGGCCTCGGGGTGCGGGTTCTGGGCACTGGTATAGCTGTCCCACGGAAAGTTCATCACCTCGGCACCGCCATGCAGGTTGGCGCTCAGACGGAAGTTGTGAGACTCGAAATAGTCCATCATCGCACGGTTCTCCTGCGCCAGCGCCGCTTTGGCGGGAGCAAACGGGTTGGGGTAGTTGCGGTTGAGGTCCACACCGTTGGCATTGGCGCGCCGAGCCCTCTGCACCGTGTTGTTGCCACGGTAGTAGGTGCCGTCGGGGTTGGCCAGGGGATTGATGCTGATACGCGTGCTGTTCACCAGGGCGGTGAGTTCGGGACTGCTGCCATAACTCGACAGCAGCGTGTCTATCAACCTCAGCATCATCACATAACCCGTCACCTCGTCACCATGGATGGTCGACGAATAGAAGAACTCGGGACGGTACAGGTCATCGTCGGTCTGCACCTCGATATACATACTCAGTATCAAACGGTCCTGCACGCTGGTGCCTATCGTGTCCACATGACACAGCGTGGGATAGGTCTCCGCCCAGCGGCTCATCATGGCGAGGTAGGTTTCATACGTCGGGTAGCGGTCCCAGTCCGCCATCTCCTCCACCGTGGTAGCCATCGAGACAGACTTGGTAGAGAAATCCTCCTCGACAGGAGGGAAAGCGTCGGGACGCGGCCTGTACTGGGCCGACACGCCCACGGCGGAGCACAGCATCAACAGAGTCAGTAGGGTTTGTTTCATTGTAATAAAGTCTTTTTTCATGTAACGTAGTCTTTGATAAAAAATTGCCTCATACATAATATATTGTATTACTATTCGTTATTTACTTAAATAAAGCACGTATCATGAAACACCTGTTCAGAACCCTCATGGCTGCGGCGCTGCTCCTCAGCCTCTCCGCCTGCAGCGACGACGATGACGACCATCGTCCCGATACCACCTCGGGTGCCACCACTCCCCATACCGAGACGCCCGACACCACCTCCGGTGCCACGACGCCCGCCGAAGGGTCTGTCGCCAAAGGCCGCATCGGCACCGGCACCTTCGCCCTCGACGGAATGACCTATACCGACGTCTACGGCATCGACTTCAACAAAGACGGCATCCTTGAGTTCCGCATCGTCAACAACGGCACTGCCCTCCAGTGCGAACCTGCCAACGCCAGCGGCACCCTCATCCGTGGCGTCGCCCTGTCGGGCAGCAACATCGCCCCGCTCCAGAAACATGCCACCATAGGCCCCGCCCTCAGCTACTCCACCTCTACCCTCTCCAACCTCCCCTCGACAGCTTCCCTTCCTGAGAAATTCTACGTAGCCTTCCGCCTCGGCTTCAACGGCACCTGCTACGGCTGGGCCAAAGTCAAATACGACGACGGCGAAATCAAATGGGACAAGTGCGCCTACTGCACCACCCCTAACGCCTCCCTCACCGCCGGCGACGACTGATCGCCACCCACAAACCCTTTAGAAAAACAAAATCATTTTAGCATGCAGCCATTCGACCGCATGCTTTTTTTAATAAAAATTATGAAAAAACTTGTAAAAATATAAACTATTATCTATATTTGCAGAAACAAACAACTCTAAAAAGAAAGTATTAACCATTAAAATTCAACACTATGGCACAAATCAACTGGGGCGAAGACATCAATAAATTCTTCAACTCCGACCTAAAAACGGTCTTCAAGAACATCTTCAAGTTCCCTACCACCGCCGTGGAGAAAATCAACAATGAACGCGCCGTGCAGTCAGTGGTGTTCCCCATCTGCGCATGGGTGCTTTCCTACCTGCTTCTGCTGCTGATAAACGTCCTGTTCCTCGGCACAAAAACGGTATGGGGTCACGAGTCTATGCTGTCAGTAATGGGCTTTGGCCTATTCCTCAAGATATCGCTCATCGCGCTTCTCTTCCCGGCCTTCCTCACCATCCTGACCATACTCTTCACGGCCATCAAGGGCAAGACCGACGCCGAAGGCGCCCTGTGGCACTCGGGCATCCACGCACTGAACTTCACCTTGGTATGGTTCATCTATCAGCTGTGTGGTCTCATTTTCACCAACCCGGGAACCTTTATCGCCATTGTTCTTGCCGTCGCCCTGCTGGTCTATCCCATTTCGATGGGTATCAACCTGATGCGCCAGTACCTCCATTACGCCGACAATGAAGGCTGCAACAGCTTCTCCTGGTGGAGCGCCCCGGCAATTGTCGCAGGCTCGCTGGGCCTAGTTATCTGGATTATATCCGAGATGGGCTCGCAGATGGTCCCAATGGGAAAAATGTTCTAAGAGAATTATTTGAGACAGAAGGCCTCTCGGGTTACTCTCCCCAGAGGCCTTTTTCTTTGTCGACGACAGGTTGCAGCAGGCTCTGCTCGATGGTGGTCACCAGCGCCACATTGAGACCGCTGATGCAGATGCTGAAGTTGCCGTCCTCACAGTCTTCCAAAAGCGTACCTTCCATGCCGGAGAACGGGCCCTCGATGATGCGCACCTCGGTGCCGGGCTTCATCAGACTGCTGTTCCTCACATGCAACTCGATGTCCGCATCGACAAGTCGGCGGATAGACATCACCTCCTTCTCAGGGATGATAGCCGGTTTCCCATGCCACGACACGATATGGCTCACTCCCTCGGTGCCACGCACGGGAATCACCTCCTTGGAACTTATCTTGGCGAAGATATAGGAGGGCAGCAGCGGCACCTCGACATTCTTCCAGCGGTCACTCCAGCGGTGCAGCTTGATCTGTATGGGGAAGTAGGTCTCTATGCCGAGCTGCTGCAACCGACTGGCGGTGCGCTTCTCGGCCCGGGGACTAGTATATATGGCCACCCATTGGTGTTTCTCGTTCAGCATAGGTGTCTGTTCTTTCTGTCTTGGTAACGGCGAAGCGTCACGTTTATTGTCACAAAAACGAAAAATACCGCCACGGCGATGAGTGCCGTCCCTACGGGTCCGGGGTCGATGCTGTCGACGACGGCGCCGGGCAGGCGCGAGACGGCGGCGGTGAAGTGGTCGCAGAAACCCAACAACTGGTCGAGGGGCCAGGCCGTCACACCACAGGGCAACGCCAGATAGAGCAGCGAGAGGCCCAGGAGGAGGGCGGCGGCAGGCACAATGACGACATTGGCGACAAGGAACCACGGCTGGAACTGGTGGAAGACGGCGAGGGTGACGGGCAACGTAGCCAGCGTGGCAGCGAAGCTGACGACAGAGGCTTTCCATACCCATACGTGGTACAGCCGCAGGAGGGGTCGGGCCAGCAGGATGCCGGCGACGGCGCTGAACGACAGCTGCCACCCCACGTCGAAGAGCAGCAGCGGGGCGGCCATAAGCATCACAAGGGCGGCAAAGGCCAACAGGTTCATCGTGTCGGTGCGACGGCCCATCATACGGCTGACAATGAAGAGGCTGAACATCAGCGCCGCCCTCACGGTGGCGGGAGCCAGGCCCGTCAGCAGCGCGAAGCCCCACACCGCCAGCAGCTGCAGGCTGCCCCTGACGATACGTCCGCGACGCTCCTCGCCAAGCCAGAAGAGGAGCCACCCCACCATGGCCGCCAGCAGACCCACATGGAGGCCGCTGACACAGAGCAGATGCATGATGCCAGCATCACGGAACTGCCGCTGGAGTCCTTTGTCGAGGTCGCCGCGCCAGCCGAGGGTCAGCGCCTCGGCCATGCCCGCCTGGCGCCGGTCGAGCGGTCCTCCCTGCATACGCCGCACAAGGGTCATGCGCAGTCGCTCACTGCGTGCTCGCAACGACGTGCTGTCGCGGCCGGTGACAAGATAGTGGTCTGAGGTGACATACAGCATGCCGCGAAGGGTGTCGGCATAGCCGTGGACCGTTAGGCGGTCGCCATAACGCAGCGTGGCGGCGGCGCTATCGCGCCGCAGGAAGAGCCGCAAGCTACCGTAAGCCGTCCTACCGTCGACACGCTCCACCTCGGCCTCCACCTTCCAGCTGCGCTCACGCGGCACAGGGGTCTCCGTCAGTCTGAGGTCCAAGAAAGAAGGCTGGTGGCATAGGTGCGTCCAATGACGCGGACTGTCGACAGCACGGCCACGGAGGCCGCCCACAGCCACCGACGTCAGCAGCACGAACAGCAAGAGGAGCCACAGCGACAGGCGCTTCCGCACAACCATCGTCAGCCCTCCCGCCAGCGACGACGACGCCAGCAGCACCAGCCATACGCCACGTCCCATACCGGGCAGCGCATGTCCCACCGCGATGCCCACCATCAGCGCGATAGCCACGGGTACCAACGGGGCCTTTCTCATACCGACAAAAAGAAATTAGATAATCAGGTCTGCCGTCCGCACCTTGGGCACGTAGTGCACACCGTCACGACGGTAGTAGGCGTGGCTCTCGCCTTCGGCGATGGGCGTCAGCTCGATGCGCTCGTCGCCCTTGCCGATGGCCAGCACCATCAACGGCGTATAGGGAAGGTCGAAAGCTTCGCGCAGCTTCTCGCGATTGAAAGCGCCTATAATCAATCCGTTGAGGCCCATCTCTACAGCTTTGAGCAGCATGCTCTGCAGGGCGATGCCCAGGTCTACGTCCACCAGCGGACTCTCGGGCACCGTCGAGCAACAGACGATGAAGGCCTCGGGCTCGGTGCCGGGGAACGGGAGGTGCAGCTCGGGCAGGGCACCGCCAAGTTTGATGAGCGGCAGCACACGGTCGGCACCGCTCTCCTTGGTCACCAGCTTGAAACGCAGCACCTGCTGGTTGCGCGCCGACGGTATCTTGCAGCACACGCCGACGATGCGCTCCAGTTCTTCTCTACTCACGGCATACACCTTCTTGTAGCCCCTCACGCTGCGGTTCTTCAGCAGCAACTCGTCGACGGTATGTCCTATGCGTTTCACCTTCGGCTTGTTGGCACCGAGGGTCTCCTCGTAACGTTTCTCCAGATAATTGTCTGCCATAGTCTTGCTTTATTCTGCTATCTTCGTCCAGTACACCGACTCGCTGATACCCATGATGGAACCTTTCAGGCGCAGGCGGCCGTCCTTCTCAAAACGCGCCGTCATCTTGGCACGCTTGCCACGCTGCGGATCATAGATCTTTGTACCGTTCCACTCCTTCTCCTCGGCGTCATACTTCAGCCCATTGAAGAGGACTATGCGGTCGCAGGGGATATTGCGGAGCCCCTTGGTCGGATTCTTGGTGTCGAGAAGCTTGTTGCCGTTGGCATCCTTGTCATGCTCCATCCAGATGACCTGTCCACGATACGTTCCGTCGGGCAATTTTGTGATTTTTGCCTTGAATTTTGCCCCTTTTTGTACCCCGGAATAGGTCCCGACGATATTGTCGGCAGAATTATTGAGGACATTCTGAGCCTGCGTTCCAACAAACGCAAGCATCGTGACAATCAGTGCAGTAAAGAATCTTTTCATATCATTATGCTTTTAATATTTTATGCAAAGATACAATTTTTTTCAAAAATATTTTGCCAGTATCAAAAATGTTCGTACTTTTGCACCCGATTTCGACAGTGAAATCCACCACTTGATCTGCTAGCTCAGTTGGTTTAGAGCGCTTGCTTGACAGGCAAGAGGTCACAAGTTCAAATCTTGTGCAGATCACCAAAGCAGTCCCAAACGGACTGCTTTTTTTATTGTCCGAAGTCCAGGTAGGGCAGCAGTCGCGTGAGGAGGGTGTCGTTGCAGGAGGGAATGATGCGGAGGTCGTCGGGCGAGGCGAAGGTGACGCCGCGGGAGCGGAGCCTCACCAGGTCGCGGGCGAAGTAGTAATCCATATACGGGTGTTTTATCAGCTGCTTGAGGGACATCGTATTGACGTTGAGTTTCCGCAGGCTGTCGGCGTCGAGACGCAGATAGGGCCGTATGTGGTCCAGCAGCTGCGGTGTGAAGCCATAGACCTCCAGCAGCTGTTCCGTCGAGGTAAAGCCTCCCAGGCGCTCGCGGTAGCGCACGATGCGGCGGGCGAAGACGGGGCCGATGCCGTGCAGCAGCTGCAACGTCGTGGTGTCGGCGTCGTTGAGCTCCACCGTCAGCGGCTGCCGCGTCGGCGACGGCGTCGTGACAGCATAGTAGCTGCCCGTGTCCCGTCTTACCTCTCCCCTCTTCGAGGGGTATCTGGCGGTGCCGTCAGTTCCCCTCCACTGCCTCTTTCCCACCCCTCGCGAGCGATACACAGAGTCCTCCATTTTCTCCAATTTCACCCTATTCGAGACACTCGATGTGTCGCTTGCGGCAGCCTCCTCCGCCCCTTCCGGCGAAAAAATTACCACCGCCACGATAACAACAGAAACAACTATCAACCAGACGATTCCGACAACCTGCGAATGACTCAGCATGCTATTTCCCCGCTTCATCATAAAGAAAAATTTTGCCAGTTTCAAAAATGTTCGTACTTTTGCACCCGATTTCAACAGACGAAATCATTGAAAAACGAGACAGAATTTTCAATTTTCAATTCTCAATTTTCAATTTAAATGGTCTGTTAGCTCAGTTGGTTCAGAGCGCTTCCTTCACACGGAAGAGGTCGAGAGTTCGAATCTCCCACAGACCACCAAGAAGCCCCTACGAAGGGGCTTTTTTGTTGCCACAACCTACCCTTTCTGTTTTTAGCCGCAAAATATGTATGGCTAGTAGGCCAAGGTGTAGCGGATTCCGGAGAACCGGCTTAACTCCTCATACCAGTGGTCGAGTTCGATGACTGCCGTGACTTCTATGATATCCCCCTTGTTCCAGTAGTTGACTCCTTCAAATGGCTGTTGGACATTCTTGACGGGGATTTTTTCGGCATCGTGGTAAGCGAGTGCGGAAACATATTTCAACGACTTCCGCTCCGTCCATTTGTAGAGCTCGTCGTACTCATATTTCCTTCTCTCCAGTATGGAGAAATAGTAGTCGATAAAGTCTTGTTTATCCTCACTCACATCTTCGTGATGAAGGAGCGTACCAAGTCTATCACCGGCGTTACTGATGATGCTATCGCCGCTGTACAGGACCAGGCCGATAACGTACTGCTTGGCCCTGATATCACCGAAGACATCCTGTTTGACCGTTGCAGGGGTGACAGGAATATCTTCTGTAACACGGAGTTTGCCCGCATACGTGATGCCATCGAGATTGATGCCTGTCACTGTCAACTCCTCTGCGACTTCCAACGGAACACCCTCGTCAATCTTACAGGGCAATTTCTTCCCGATAATAGTCGCAGCCTCTTCAGTAAATTCCCTCAAAATATCGGCTTTTTCATTATCGTCTGTATCAACATGACGGTAATCGAGGGCCATCATGGGCAGCCTGCCCAGATATTCGTTAGAGGCATACTCTTTGCCACACGAAGTTGACAGTAATGCTCCGAAGAGCACAAAACCAAAGAGACGAGTAATCTTCTTCATAATTTTATGTATTTTTATGTTTCAAGGTGCAAAGATACAAAAAAAATCTCATTCCACACCTTTCTGATGAGAAGAGTTCGTAATGTATCTGCGAAAAAACTTATTTTGTGATGAGTTTCGATGGACGGATGCGATCGACAATGACTGTCTCATCCTCGACATGGAAAATATAAACCCAACGCTTATTGTGGCTCACCATGCGTCGGGCTTGTGGATGGTACTGTAGAATATCTTCTTTTGTACTTGGACGGTAAAGGTCGGCAAACACCGATAACGACATTACTTCGGCAATCATCGTGTCGATGTACTTGTTCGCTCCAATCTGCGACATCACGGACTTTAGGTATTCCTCCAACTCGTCCATATCACGCATGGCGGAACTATGCAATCGGACATTATAGATTGTCATAGTAGTCGTTCACTCTTTTTCTGAGAATGCCGAAATATTCTTCCACCGTCATCAGCTCGCTCTCAGGAGTTTTGGCAACTTTGGCGGCTTTGGAAGCAGACACTTTGTCGATGCTCCTTGTGCGAGGCATCTTCATTGTTTCAGCGTCATTTGTATATGCTACCGAATCCATATTTCTGTACTATTTCAAATTGCAAAAATACGAAAAATATTTCAATTGGCAATTTTTTTTGACCTCGATATTCGGATGGATTATGTTAGCGACGGGGAAAATTTAATCCCCACCCCAGGTGCTCTTTCGTTTTGTATATCCACCTTATTCTCAGCTGCATTCCCTTTCAACCCCTCCCCTGAATTAGGAGATATGGCTCCGCCCCTTCCATTCAACTCCTCCCCTAAGTTTGCTCCACTGCGGTCGCAGGCCATGTCTCCGTTGGAGCCAGACAGAGGGGAGGTGGCTCCGTTTTTAACGGAGACGGAGGGGTG